>DATAWI010000021.1:0-111358 GCA_036267295.1 Acidobacteriaceae bacterium
GGTGAAGTCGGCGGGATTGTTGCCGGTGATGACTTCTTTGGTCAGGGTCATGGTCGAGTTGCCGGTGTTGGAGACCGAGACGATATGGGCGGCGGTGGCGACACCCTGGGTCTGGGTTCCAAAGGCGAGGAAGCCGTTGGGTCCGAGCTTGCGGACGACCTGAGCGGTGCCGGTGGCGGCAGCGCCGCTGATGATGTAGACCTGACCCTGGGAATCGACGGCGACGCCGGTGGGCGAGCTGAGTTCCGCGGTCGTGGCCTGATTGCCGTCGCCGGTGTAGCCGGCGGTGCCGTTGCCGGCGATGGTGGTGATGGTGCCGGTCACGTAATCGATGCGGCGCACGCGCTGGTTGGCGCTATCAGAGAAATACATATTCCCCGCAACATCGAAGGCGATCTGGCCGATTTTTGCGCCGATCTCGGCGTTCGTTGCTTGACCCCCATCCCCGGCGTAACCGCACCGGCTCGCGCCCACGATGCGCGTGTAATTGGGGGTGGTACCCTCGGCGATGTACAGGGGCTCCTGCACGATGTAACAGACCGTCGAACTGTAGTTGTAGCTGTTGTAAAGGTAATCGTTACCGTCCACGGCAAAGGTAGATGGCGGACTGGAAATATATGCATAAGCATCATTCAGATACCACGCGTCAAGCGTGGGGAGCGCACCGTTGCCGGAAACTACGGACACCGGAATTTCCATCGCTCCCTGGGTCTCTTCTTCTAAGAAAACGTTATTGTTGCGGTCGATGTTGATTTCCGCAGGGTTACCCATCCCAACATTGCCCAGATCGCACGGCGCGCTGTAGGTGCACGTGCTCGGCATGTAGTTGCCGAAATAGTAGGTATAGCCACCATTGGGCTGGTAATACGAGAAGTAGGCATAGGATCCGGACACACCGAGCACGTAAATGAAACCGAAGTTGTCCACGGCCAGCGACGCCGGAGCGGCAGCCGGAGTCCTGCTGACGATCGTGCCCGTGCTGTCGATCTGCCGGATCAGGTTGTTTCCCGTATCCGCAACGTAGAGCACATCGCCCGCCTCCGTCAGGTTCTGCGCGCTGGTAAGCAGTCCTTCATTTGATGGATAGGTGCCGGGCACGGTACCGATGACGGCTGGCGTGAAGCTGATGATCGGGGAATAACCGTAGCCGCCGAGGCCAAAAGCATCGGGCTCAGCCGAACCGGCATGGCTGACGGTGAGTGTTCCCAGCCGGCGACCGGCGCCCTGCGGCGTGAAGCGGACAAGCACGATGCAGGTATCGCCCTTCGCATAGGAACGGCCCTTGACGCAGCTGCCGCCGTCTTCGATGGGGAAGTCTTTCGTTGAGCTAATGGAGGCGAGCGTGGTGGCGGTTGCGAAGCGGAGGCGGATTTCCTCGACGCTCGAAGGCTCGCCCATCTGTGCGGAGCGGAAAGCGTAGAAGTTGGCCGGGGCGTTGGCAAAGGATGCTTCGCCTTTGACTGGATTAAGGCTTGCTGACTGCGACTGCAGGACCGTGGAAGGATCGAGCGAAATGGCGGGCTGGACCGATTGGGTTTGAGCCGAACTGGAAATCGTCAAGGCCGCAGACAGCACGGCGCCAAAACGCAGAGAGTGCCAAAAGGAACGCAGTTTCATAGAAGTGACTCCTCGATTGCTGGGGCGGACGACAGGTGCCCCCGATCAGCAAGGTGCGGGAACGCCGTTGTTTTTGTGGGCAGGAAGCGCAGAGAAGCAACGGGGACAGAACGGGAGGGTCTTCAGGCAGCGGAATGAGCGAGACGCAACCGAGTGGCAAGAAGGCTATTATCCGAAAATTGCCATGTCGAGAGAAAAATGAAGAAAATTGGGGCGAAATTCGGCTGGCTGGCGGGCGGAGAGCCGTGCGATTCCGAAGCGCACTCCGCCGTGACGGCGGCGAATCCTGGTAGCTGGCGTAAGCCCGGAGCGCAAGGGAGCTTTGCTATAATCGTGGCAGCGAAAGCGTATTGGCTGCCTCACTCCTCAGTAGCTCAATGGCAGAGCATTCGGCTGTTAACCGAAGGGTTGTAGGTTCGAGTCCTACCTGAGGAGCCAGATTTCTTCCGCAAGTCTTTTGCCTTCAGATGTTTTTTCTTCGCCAAATCACCCGATACCAGCGCCATTACCAGCAAAAATCAAACCTTGGGGCACTTTGCCGCACTGTTGAACGGCGAAGGACTGAGGGACAATCCAAAGGCCCTCGCGCGGCCGAACTACATGCGCGGGGCGGAGCGGTCAGGGTGCGCAGCGGCAAGGATGGTAGCGCCCCGAGGCCGGAGTAGGGTCCCCTTTGAAAATCTGGGAACGGGTGCCGGGGGGAGCCTCGGGGTACCCCCTCCAAAGCGGCCCTGTGTCAGACGAAAATGAGTGAGATCTGCGTGATCGTCCGACCCGAAGAGAGTGCTTCAAGCCTCGCCGCCCCAACTCCCCGTCATTTTTGGAGACCCCGCCTTCGCCGAGTGGCACAGTGAAAATCGTCATGGTAACAAGCAGTCGCAGCCTGTGAGGCGTAGGCAAGATTACACTGGATGGCGACATGGCTCCGCCGCTTGATTTCTCTCAACTTGGTTCTAAAGCCTCCGCCCAGAAGGTAATTGATCCGAGAAAGCTATTCACTACTCTTCAACGAGACCCGCGCTTCCGTCGGCCATCCGACGAACAGGGCGACGTCCTGGACGCATGGTTTGCCACGCGCAGCGTCAAGGATCACACAGTCAAAATGAATACTGGTTCGGGCAAGACATTAGTTGGATTGCTCATACTGCAGAGTTCTCTGAACGAGGGTATCGGTCCGGCAGTCTATATCACTCCAGACAATTACCTCAGCGCACAGGTTATTAGCGAAGCCAAGGACCTCGGAATCGCCGTCACCGAAAACGAGAAATCAGCGGAGTTTCGTTCGCACAAGGCGATTCTGGTTGCGAACATTCACAAGTTATTCAATGGTCGTTCAGTGTTCGGCGTAGGCACCACCAAAATTAAGATCGGTTCACTGGTCATTGATGATGCTCATGCCTGTTTGGCGATCGTCGCAAGCCAGTTCAGCATTCGGTTGAGCGGGGCACACCCGATCTACAGTGAACTTCTTGGGCTTTTCAAAGATGACCTAATGCAGCAATCACCTGCAGGAGGCATCCAGGTTGTTTCGGGAGACCCCCAGGGCCACATGGCTGTTCCGTTCTGGGCATGGCAGGGGAAACTGCAGCGGGTCCTTGAACTGATGTTAAAGAACAAGGATGACGAGGAACTGATCTTCACGCTGCCTCTTCTTCAAAACCAATTGAGCCTGTGTCAGTGCTATTTCGGCGGCGGGAACGTTGAGATTAGCCCACGGTGCATTCCAACAGAGGTGATCCCTGCTTTTCACAAAGCTGACCGGCGAGTCTACATGACGGCAACGTTGGCTGATGACGGTGTTCTAATAACGCAGTTTGGCGCAGAGTCCGAGTCTGTCGAAACTCCAATCCGGCCGAAGGGTGTCGGGACTATGGGCGACAGAATGATCCTGATGCCACAAGAGATTAGCCCCCGAAGCACCGAGGAGGATGTTCGTGCATTAGTCTGCGATGTTGCGAAGACTCATAACGTCGCGGTCATTGTTCCCTCTGCGCGCCGCTTGCCGTTCTGGCAGCAGTTCGCTGCTCAGGTCCTCGACGCGAAAAACATTCACGAGGGAGTCGCCAAACTCAAACAAGGAAAACACATCGGCCTAACTGTGTTGCTTAATAAGTACGATGGGGTTGATCTCCCAGACGACGCTTGCCGGGTGTTGGTGATTGACGGCCTGCCTGAAGTCTATAGTCTGGCGGATCGGACCGAATTTGCAGCACTGGACGGCACCGAACTTCAATTGGTCCGCCAGGTCCAACGTATAGAGCAGGGGATGGGGCGTGGAGTTCGTTCCAGCGAAGATTATTGCGTTGTGCTCCTGACGGGAGCACGGCTCACAGCACGGCTTGCAGATCCGAGGGCACGACGGTTATTCACCCCCGCTACTCAGGCTCAACTGGCGCTCGGCGACAAGGTCGCGGAGCAGGTAAAAGGGAAACCACTGTCCGAAATGCGGGGGATAATGAACTACTGCCTTACGCAGGACAAGGATTGGGTTAACGCAAGCCGCGCTGAACTTGCGCAGGCCCCAGACGGGCCACCCAGCTTTGTCAATCCGACGGTGAGGGACCTGCGAAAGGCATTCGATTTCGGTCTGGTGGGGCTGTGGGGGAAAGCGAAGGAAGCGGCCCAGGCGGCTGTGAACAAGGCGTCCGAGGATGCAACCAAGGGCTACCTGATGCAGCAACTTGCTGAATATACCTACCATGTGAGTCAGCCGGAGGCGCAGGAAATACTCTTGTCAGCCATCCAGTTGAATCCGCGAATCACTCGACCGCTGGGCGGTGTCACATACTCAAAACTCGCAACCGCAGTCGTGGATCAGGGAACCCAAGCCGTTAGTTTCATGAGCCGCTTCAAGACCAGCAATGAACTAATGATTTGGATAAACGGCCTGTTGGAGGATCTGATCTGGAGTGAAGATGAGAGCCAGAGTTTTGAACGAGCGATTCAGAACCTTGGCCTGTTTCTGGGCTTCGGCTCACAGATGCCGGAGGCGGATACAGGAAAGGGCCCCGACAACCTGTGGGCGCTTGGCGAACTGAAGTATCTCGTGATCGAATGCAAAAGCGGATCACAATCCCCAGTGATTGGGAAAAAAGATTGTGACCAGCTCACTGGTTCGATGACTTGGTTTGCTGGTACTTATGACGCGACATGCTCAGCGATTCCGCTGATGATCCATCCGTCCTCCATGTTTGACAAATACTCTTCCGTATCGCCGGGGGCGAGAGTCATGGATACCGAGAAGTTGGGGGAGATGAAGGCTGAGATTCGCAAATACGCTGTAGCCGTAAGCCATGGTACAGTGCGGACCGATGTTGTCTCCATTTCCAAACTCATAAAGACACACGATTTCAATGGTGGGATGTTCGCGCACGTCTACGCGAAGTCTGCGAAGATCGGCAAGTAAAAAAGGCTGGTGCGATAGAGGCTGTGGGCCGCAACTCATAGGCTTTCCCTGGCTCTGGGGACCGACGCTGCGCCAAGCCGAAGAATCAAGATCGAGGGAGGAAGGCGGTTGGCGTTTGGGTGCCGAATGTGGGTTCCCTTCGAGCGCGTTGGAATGGGTGCCAGGGAAGTCTCGGGGGTGCCCTCTCTCAACGGTCTCATGTCAGACGAACGGCTGATCACGCGGATTACTGGCTGGGGTCGTGCGGGTCACAGCGTCGCCTGCCAGAGTTTAGAATCTCCCTCAGCGCATCAAGGCATTTCCAAAGCCTCTATCGCATCGCGGCTCCAGGCAGCCGCCAAGGAGCTGCTGTGTCACGACTGACCGACCTGATCGCCCTAGCCAAAGCCAAAGACCCGCAGTTGGGGGCGGATTTGGGCAGGGAGTTTAGGGTGCTGTCGTCACGGTTGCCTTTCGGGCTGAATTTCGAGCGCCACAGCCCCGAGGCCGTAGAACTACCTCAGCGCCCCGTCCGCAAGGGTGACAAGGTGCGCGTCGTACCGGAGCGCGGCTCTACGAAGAATGGCGACCAGCGGCTTTGGCAGGTAAAGGCCATCCGCAAAGCCGGTAATGGGAGCCTGGCCGATCTGGAACTGCTCGGGGCGACCCAGGCGGAAATAAAGTCTGTCTCTGTTGATGACCTTGTGGTCGTGGCCGAGTTCCGCGACACCATTTATCCGGGCCTCATGAGCACCGGCAGGGTGGAGCGCGGTGGCGACAAGCCCTTCCACACGGTCATCAATGGCGAAAACTACCACGTCCTGAAAGCATTGACCTATACGCATCGCGGCAAGGTGGACGCCATCTACATCGACCCGCCGTATAACACCGGGGCGAAGGACTGGAGATACAACAACGACTATGTTGAGGGCGACGACCTGTATCGGCACAGCAAGTGGCTGGCGATGATGGAGCGCCGCTTGCTTGTGGCAAAGGAGTTGTTGAATCCGACCGATTCGATCTTGATCGTGACGATTGATGAAAAGGAAGTACACCGACTGGGGGTGCTGTTGGAACAGCTCTTCCCAGAAGCCCAGATACAGATGTGCACGATCGTTATCAATCCCAGCGGCACATCTCGGGACCTCCTGTCACGAGTAGAGGAGCACGCATTTTTCGCCTTCTTCGGGGGCGCGAGGCCTTGCCGTGTACTCGACAATCTACTGACAGTTGTTGCTTCCGCTCCCGACGCGCTGCCTTGGGAATCCCTTCTCCGACGAGGGAACACTTGGTATCGGCACATGAGGCCTAACCTGTGCTATCCGGTGCTAATCGACCGCTCCTCAGGTGAGATTAAGGGCGTAGGCGAACCCTTCAGCGGCGACCACGAGAACTTGCGCCCGAAAGAGATCAACGGCCTGGATGCTGCGTGGCCTGTTCGCACGGACGGTAGACTTGGGATCTGGCGTAAAGACGGGCGAGGATTGATGCGCCTCGTTGAGAGGGGATTTGCCTATGCCTCGGCTCCAGATGAACGGCGCGGTACGTGGTCAATCAAGTATTTGATGGCAGGAGCAATCCGGGCCATTGCGGCGAACCGTCTGATTGTGGAGCGTACCGGCATTCGCGGCCAAGTCGAGAGTCGAGGAGGAACTGGAACAGGCTCCATCATCAAGACGGTATGGAACAGACCTTCTCATAACGCAGGGATGCACGGTAGTGCGCTACTTCGACAGCTCCTACCCGGCCGCAGATTCCCTTTTCCGAAGGCTCTTTATGCAGTCGAAGATGCGTTGCGCGCTGTTATCGCGTCGAAGTCTGACGCGGTAGTCCTTGATTTCTTCTCCGGGTCGGGTACCACGGCCCATGCCGTGATGCGGCTCAATAAACAGGACGGTGGTTGTCGCCAGTGCATCTCGGTCACGAACAATGAAGTTGCGGCTGATGAGCAGAAAGCATTGCGCGAGCAGGGCATCCGTCCCGGCGACACGGACTGGGAAAGGTGGGGTATCTGCGACTACATCACAAAGCCCCGTGTGCGGGCAGCGATCAACGGCAAGACACCAGAAGGCGAAGCAATCAACGGTGACTACAACTTCACAGACAAATTTCCGATCGCTGATGGGTTTGAGGAAAACGCCGAGTTCTTTACGCTAACCTACGAATCCCCGATTGCAGTCAATCACAATATGGCTTTCGCCCGTATCGCTCCGCTCTTGTGGATGCGTGCAGGCAGCCGTGGAAAACGGATCGACAAATTGCCTGTGCAAGGGTGGGGCGTTGTCTGCGCTTACGGACTGCTGGTAGACCTTGATGCCGCTACGCCGTTCATTAGGGCGGTAAACAAGGCTAAGGACCTGAGGATTGCATTCATCGTCACTGACGACGATCGCCGGTTCCAGTCGATAGCGCGACGGCTGCGCGGAGGCGTCGAGCCGGTGCGGCTGTACAAATCCTATTTGACGAATTTCAGCTTTGCGAACGGGGAATGACGGATGAAGTTCACGCTCAAGGATTATCAGACCGATGCGGTGCGCGAGGTGCTGGCCAACCTGGACATGGCACGCGAGGACTGGCACGGCAAGAATAGCCGCAGGAGCGCGTTCTCTCTGACCGCCGTGACCGGCGCTGGAAAAACGGTAATGGCGGCCGCTGTCTTCGAGTCCCTTTTTCATGGGGACGACGATTTCAGCTTCGATGCCGACCCCGGCGCAGTCGTGATCTGGTTCAGCGACAGCCCCGATCTAAACGAGCAGACCCGTTTCCGGTTGATGGAGGCAAGCGACCGGGTCAACCACACGGATTTGGTTCCGGTGAAAAACACTTTCAATCGAGCGAAGTTCGAGGCGGGGAAAATTTATTTCCTCAACACGGGCAAACTCAGCAAAAATAGCCTGCTGGTGCGAGGCTTTGAGCAGGAGGAGCCGGATGCGCAAGCAGGTCCGCCACTGCTGGACCTCCGCCCTGACCTCCACGCTTACACGATCTGGGACACCATTCAGAACACCATCGAAGATCCTGCCTTAACTCTGTACCTGGTGCTGGATGAAGCGCACAGAGGGATGGGCAATCCAACAGCAGCCGCTCGGAACGAAAAGGCCACGATCGTCCAGCGGCTCATTAACGGGACGAATGGCGTGCCAGGCGTTCCGGTCGTCTGGGGCATTTCGGCCACGGTGGAACGCTTCAACGAAGCAATGAAGGTGGCGCTCAAGCGCGTTTCCCTGCCGAACGTGCTGGTCGATCCGGTCAAGGTGCAGGACTCAGGTCTCATCAAGGACACGATCCTGATCGACATCCCAGAGGACGCGGGCGATTTCGACACCGTGTTGGTGCGCCGTGCAACAGACAAGCTGAAAGCGGTAACGGAGGCCTGGGCCGAGTACGCCAAACAGCAGAACGAAGCCAGCACGGTTGTTCCGTTGATGGTCTTGCAGGTTCCGAACACGCCTGACCCGAACGACGTTGGGCGTGCCCTGGACACCATTTATCAGCGGTGGCCGGAATTGCCGAGCGGGAGCATCGCGCATGTTTTCGGCGAGCACACCACCCAGCAGTTTGGGAACCGATTCGTGCCGTACATCTCGCCGGAGCATGTGCAGGAGCAAACGTGGGTGCGAGTGCTGATCGCCAAGGATGCCATCAGCACCGGCTGGGATTGCCCGCGTGCTGAGGTAATGGTCTCCTTCCGTGCCGCCACGGATCGCACGCACATTACGCAGTTGCTGGGACGGATGGTGCGTTCGCCCCTCGCTCGCCGTATTCCCGGTAATGAGCGATTGAACGCGGTGGACTGCCTGCTGCCCAGGTTCCATAAGAAGACTGTCAACGATGTCGTTGAGGCGCTGATGAAGGGCGACGACACGATGCCGCCATCGTCCGGGCGCATCCTTGTCAACCCTGTTGAAATGAAACCGAACCCTGCGACCCCGCCGGCCGTGTGGGACAAATTCGAGGCATTGCCATCTCAGACCCGGCCACAACGCGGGGCGAAGCCCGCCAAGCGGCTGACTGCTCTTGCGCACGAGCTGGCATCTGACGACATCCTGCCTGATGCGGGCAAGCTGGCTCATGCCGCGATGCACCAGGCATTGGACCAGTTCCAGCAAGATCAAGCGGCGAAGATTGAGGCGCAGCGGAAGGCGGTGCTGACAGTTGACGGCAAAACGGTAGTTGCCGACCTAAAGGGCAGGAAAAAGAGTTTCGATGATTTCTGGGAAGATGCGGACATGGCGGTGATCGACGATCTTCATCGCCGCGCTGCGCGCACCGTCAGCCCGGACATTGCCCGCACGTATGCCGACCACCTCGCCCGCAAGGTCTCCTCGCCGGAAGCTGCCGACTTCGAGGACGCCATCATTGAGGCGCGGGTTTCCATTGCCGCACTCGGGTTGATGACCGAGGTGGAACCGTTCTTCAACGCCGCGGCCGACCAACTAACAAAGGCCTGGCTCGCCCAGTACGGGAACGAAATCAAGAAGCTGACGGATGACCGCAAGGATGCCTATCGCCAGATTATCGAGATGAGCGCCGAGCCGCAGGACGTGGAGCTAACCAGACCGGAAGCGAAGTTCGAGCCGACGACGGCGTTGGAAAAGAGCAACGAAACGGAACTGCCAACCTATAAGAACCATCTCCTGTGCGACGAGAAGGGCGACTATCCAGCGGTGTTGGACGGCTGGGAAATCTCCGTGGTGCAGGCTGAGTCAAAGCGGAAGGGCTTCAGCTTCTGGTATCGCAATCCTAAGCAGCCTGGGCAATCCTCGCTCGGCATTGCCTACCAGGATGGGGAGCAATACAAAATTGTCCGCCCCGACTTCATTTTCTTTGCGACGCTTGACGACTGTACGGTGGTCGCTGACCTGGTTGATCCCCACGCACTCTATCTGGCCGACGCGCTGCCGAAGCTGAGAGGGCTGGCGCTCTACGCCGAAGCGCACGCTGGTGCTTATCGGCGTATTGAGTCAATAGCAGAAGTGAAGGGACGGCTGCGGAGTCTGGACTTAACCCGCGCAGATGTGCGGAACGCCATCGCTGCGGCGGACGATGTAGGCAACCTGTACGTCGGCGGGTTTGCTCACGACTACAAGTGAGGGCGGGGGGCGATACAGCGCGGCTGGCAGGCCAAGCATCAGATGCGTGCTCGGGAACGAGCGCGAAAATAATGTCGCCTGCGCAGACGGCATCGGCAAGGTGTCTGGACTGAGGGAGTTGCGCTCCAGAATCCCCATTCGATCCTGGGTCGAATCTCCCCTCATTACCCATCGTTTGCGCCGTGGCTTCGCGCTGTGCAGTGGTTGCCGTCTGCACAGTGTGCGGAGCTAATCCACTGCACATTTATGCGCTGGCGTTCGTTTAGAGCTGGCGTCGCGGTAGCGGAATAGTGCCCTCCTCGCTTTTTTCGCGGCATCCCTCATGCGTTCCGGTGTGTCCGGGTCGTGGATGAGGCGGGCCAGAAGCTGATTGGTCTGGCGGAAGTCTTTCGGCGTAATCATCGGGTTTCTCCTGTTTCTGGTTGACGGTATCGCGGGCCAGGACTGCGCCGGCCGCGTGGTGTCAGGCTGCCCGAGATGATCGCAGTCGGCGGATGCTCTCCAACAGTTGCTCTCTCGTCACTCTGCTTGCGGGTTTCAGCTCATATCTGGCTGCCATTCGCCTGAGCATAGGGAATGCAACAGCCGCGAGCTGGCTCAGGTCACCATAGGCTGATAGCGGCATTGCGCTGCCATCCTTCAGGCGGAAGATGATTTCGCCTCCGGCGGAACCCGCAGCGGCGGTCTGGCCTGTCCCCGCAGCCGGTCCCGTCGCTGATGACTCCTGGGCCTTCTGGCCGCTCGTGTCTCTCGGGATGGCGGGTCCAGAGAGAGCGGAACTCCCGGCCCGCGCTCTGTCATCTGGCTCGGGCTGGTCGCTCTGATGCGCCGTCGCTGTCGTGGAAATTCCCGCACAAACGAGAGGAGAATCTGTTTCACCAGAGGAAGGGGAAGGAGGATGGGCCAGAGGAGATGATGGGGCCTCCATGCGTGTCTCCGTGCCTTCCAGTTCGTTGACTTCATCCCTGATGGCTGTCCGTTCCTCCATTGATTTCGTTCCATGACTTCCTTTCGTAGCTACCTTCGTTTCTTCCATCCCGTCCATTACATCCATTTCATACATGGCATCCGTTCGCATTGCGGTTGCATACGCCAGCCGTCTGGAGCGAGCCGCGAATAGGTTGACTGGTTTACGCGGCCTCTCCATCGGCAACCCCCGGCTCTTTGTCACGGTCCCAGCGTGACCTAGCTGCATTAGTTCCGCTCGCTGATCGTTTGTCGAATTTTTCGATTGTGCTGGCGATGATTGCGTCCCATAGCGCGTACCTGATGGTGCCCGGTTCCTCATCGTTCGGGGCGACGCCATCCAGGGCAAGAAATGCCTCGATCGCCTCCTTTGTTTGTTCGTCATTGGCATGGCGAAGTCTGACGATGCGCTTCAGCTTGTCCAGGCTCGCCGGTAACACCAGCTTATTCAGGTAGTGGAACAACAACCGGATGTAGACCAGTTCCTCGAAGTCGTCCATGCGGGCGGTGTCCTGCGAGAGGTCGTCCAGGTTGAGGTACAGGTAGTTCAGTCGCGTCCCGTTGGTGGAGTGGATTTGCATGTGTTTTCCTTTCTGACTGGGCCGGTTGATGGTTTCGGCGGTCGGTACTTGCTGGCCGTGCGATGGACGGCCAGACCTTCCGGCATCCGTTGTATGCGTCCGGTACCGATGGAGGCGTTGGAGCATTCCCTAAGCCGCTGCCATTCGGCTGGCGCTGATGCGGTCGGCGATGATGGCGTTGATCTCGGACTCAGGAAACCCTGATGCACGGAGTCCTATTTTGACCGGAGGAGGTATGCGGCCGGCGGCTACGAACCGATAGACCGTAGGGCGGCTGACGCCGATGCGAGAGCAGACCTCGGCAACGCGAAGAAGTTTTTCAGGTGTTTCCATCTCTTTCCTTGCTGTGCGGTGAATGTGCGCGGTTGTTGTTGCATTGAGAGCGACGGCGCATGGCGTCCCCCGAAAACGGGCGGGCGAATGCCGGAGTGCTGGTACTGATGCACCAGCGTCACGAACGTACACGTCGGCGGTCGCCGTTCTAATGAACGCGCCTGTCGGAGGTGTGGCGTTACCGAGGATTGTTGAATGCGCCCGGAGAGGACGCGCCAAAGACACTGCGACAGAGACACGAATAGGCTCGTGCGCTCTGCCGCTTATACTGTCTTGGATTCCCGCTGGCCGAAGTGAAGACTATCGGCGATGAGATATGGAGCGGGCTATACGGTGATGTTTCTTATTCGATGATACAAGAATATTCTAACATGCCAGGTGGGCACTTGTCAACTCAAAAACGCTGCCAGCATTGCCTGCCAAGTGGGATGTTCGGTAGCCGAGAGGAATGTGAGTAGCAGTTGGAGTTATCCAATTTCAACCACGATTGTAACATATAAGATACCACATTGTCAAGTAAAATCTTTTGTTTCTTCGGTTTGACTAACCATACCTTCTTACTCCATCCCCATTGGGGCTACTCCATACCGTATGCTCCATACTCCGCAGGGGAACGTGCTCGTCCCGTGCTGTCCGCGCCCATTCGCCAGACGTGGAGAACGGTTCTAGACCGCATCCTGCCGTTGCGAGAGGCGGTCCCACAGATCCGCCCACGCCTGCATCATGTCAATGCGCTGGGGCAGGTAGGCGGCATGGTTATACGCGGCTGCCGTCTTGTTTCGCTTCTGATGGGCAAGCTGCGCCTCAATGAACTTCTCATCGAATCCGCCCTCGTGCAGCAGCGTGGACGCGATGCCTCGGAAGCCGTGGCCCGTCATGATCCCCCGGTATCCCATGCGATCCAAGGCCAGAAGAATCGTACCGGTGCTCATGTGCTTCGCCTTGCCAGTGCCGGGGAAGACATACTCGCGTCCTGCGCTCACCCGGTGGATGAGGCGGAGCACCGATACCGACTGATGCGAGAGCGGGACGATATGGGGCGTGTCCATCTTCATCCGTTCCGCCGGTATGTCCCAGCGCGGAGACTCGCCGTCAAGCGTGAACTCTTCCCACTTCGCACCGACCAGTTCACTCGTTCTGACGAACGTGTACGCCATTAGGCGCATTGCCAGACTGGTCATTGTGCCGTTGTAGCTCTCGATTGCCGTGCGCAGGGCGGGGAGTTCCCTTGCGGTCACCCTGGCATGATTCTTCACTCTGACGGGCTTCAGCACGTCGGCGGGCCTGATGTCGGATGCGGGGTTGCGTGTCGCCAGCCCGTTCGCTATTGCATAGCGGAACACCTGCCCGATGGTTTCGAGAGCACGCCGCGCCAGTTCGCTTGCTTCTCTCGCTTCGATCTTCTTTGCTATTGCGACCAGGTCGGGGGCTTCGATCTCGCGGATGGGTCTGCTGCCGATGGCGGGGAGAATGTCGCCGTTGATGCGGGCCTCCATCTGCTTTACATAGCGCGGCGCCTTGTCTCCTTTCCAGTGCTGCAGCCATAGCTTCGCCACGTCCTCGAACGTGTCACCCTGCGCTGTGCGTCTCTCCGCCTTCTTCTCGGCTGCAGGGTCGATTCCGACGGCGAACTTTCGGCGCGCTTCCATGTGCGCTTCGCGGGCAGCGGCCAGCGTGACCGTGGGATAGCTGCCGAGAGAAAGCAGTCGTTGCTTGCCGCCGAATCGGTACCCGTATTGCCAGCACTTCGTCCCGTTCACAAGCACTCGCAGGTATAGGCCGTGCTGGTCGGGTAGGCGATACGGCTTGTCTGCTGGCCTGGCTCTGCGGACTTCGGTATCGGTGAGGTTCATTGCGTGGCCTCCTGAAATTGCTTCCAGGATGCTAGCCCATTACCAGCACCATTACCAGCACAAACATGGCGCTGGTGTGAGACGCTACGAAACGTTAGTAACGTGAAAGCCGCATAAACACTGGGTATTTGCAGGGCAGAGGAGACGGTGCGAGACGGTGCGATACATGGTTGCGGCTTCTACCTGAGGAGCCAAACTTTCCGCTTCCCCTCGACACCCTGCCCAGGCCTTAAGCGGTGATCGACTCAGGGTCATTTTCCTTCCACTTTCCGGAAATGCAGGCGGGATTTTTGCCGCCGGTAGAAGCGCCCGTTGCAGTCAAGGCATCGCCAGGGCCATAACCCGATGAGGCGCGCCGGCCAGTCGTGCAGGCGGAATCGGGAGGGTCGCAGGCCATCGGAATCGGGACAATCCGGACATTTGAGCGGGGTTCCGCCCATGATTTCCTGCCTTCCGGAGAACAGCTGACTGCCATTCTGGCACGCTTTCCGTCCGCCGCGATTGAATCCACCCCGAAACTCACTGGATATGCGCCAGCCTTCTGCCGGCTTGACGGTGGCGGCAGATTCGGACCGCATGACCGGCGAATGCGGACATTTGTCTGTGCTACCCTCAGGTTGCAGAGCGAGGAGCGGGGGTTTCGTCCTTCGCTCGGCGCGGTCCACGAACGCAAAATATGCAAATTACGTCGGTCGATACGGTCACAAAGCGGGGCGTCCTGGCGGTGCAGGAGTACGCGGTGCTGTCGGGGCGCGCGGTCAGTAACCTCTTTCGCAAGCCGTTCTACGCAGCAGACTTGTTTACCCAGGCGGATGTGATCGGGGTGGGATCGCTGCCCATCGTGATCATGACGGGATTCTTTCTCGGCGGCGTGCTGGCGCTGCAGTCGGCGGCTACGCTCACGCAATTCGGCGCAGCGGCCTTCACCGGGCAACTGGTGAGCATGTCGATGATCAAAGAGATCGGGCCGGTGGTGACGGCGCTGATGGTGAGCGGCCGGAACGCATCGGGGATGGCCAGCGAACTGGGCTCGATGATGGTGACCGAGCAGATCGACGCGATGCGTTCGCTGGGGACCGATCCCCTGAAAAAGCTGGTGATGCCGCGCATTGTGGCGACGGTCGCCATGATGTTCTTCCTGGTGGTGCTGTCGGACGCGGTGGGGATTTTGGGCGGCGGCCTGGTGGCTGTGATGATGCTGGGCCAGGATGGATCGCAGTACTTCCACACGGCGTATCAAACGCTGCAATATCCTGACGTGCTGCAGGGGCTGGTGAAACCGGTCTTCTTCGGGTTCATCGTGGCCACCATCGGATGCTTCTACGGGATGAAGACGCGGGGCGGGACACAGGGCGTGGGCCGTTCGACGACGCAGGCTGTTGTGGTGTCGTCGGTGCTGATTATTGCGTCGGACTTTCTGATCAGCCGGTTCCTGATCGGCATCTTCGGACGATGAGTGGCGCGACTGCAAGCGGTGGACTGGAGCCAGGCGCGAGGCCGGCGGCTCCGCCGGTGATGCCGGTGGCGCAGGAAGAACCCGTAGTGCGCTTCGAAAACGTGTCCGTCGAATTTGGGCGCGATCCGGTGCTCGAGAATATTTCCTTCCAGATTCGGCACGGCGAGACGCGGATTTTGCTGGGGCCCGCAGGCGTCGGCAAAAGCGTCCTGCTGAAGCTGACCAACGGGCTGCTGCGGCCGGATTCGGGCCGGATCTTTGTCTTTGGGCAGGAAATCAGCTCAATGCGCGAGCAGGACCTGTTCGAATTGCGCGGCGCGATCGGAACGGTATTCCAGGAAGGCGCGCTCTTCGACTCGCTGACGGTGCGAGACAACGTTGGCTACCGGCTGACGGAAGAGCACGTGCCTGAGGATGAGATCACGCGGCGCGTGACCGAGGCGCTGCGATTTGTGGAACTGGAACACACGCTGCAGAAGTTCCCCTCGCAGTTGTCGGGCGGCATGCGGCGACGCGTGGCTATTGCCCGCGCGATTGTGACGAACCCGAAGCTGATTCTGTACGATTCGCCGACCGGCGGCCTCGATCCGATTACGTCGACCACCATCATTGAGCTGGTAATGAAGCAGCGGGACGTGGCCCACACCACTTCCCTCGTGATTACGCATCGTCTGCAGGACGCTTTTATGCTGGCGACGCACCGCTTCGTTCCCGAGACGGGCGGGATGGTGCCGCTGCCGGAGCACCAGATCGATCCGCACACCAGCTTCATGATGCTGAATCGGGGCAAGCTGATTTTCGATGGGACGACGGCGGAGCTGGTGCGTTCAGAGGACCCGTTTATCCAGGAGTATCTGAGCTAGCGCGCGGGGTTAGCTGGCGGCGCGGCATCTTCATGGGCAGGGCTTGGCGGGTTTCGCCGCGTCCTGTTCAATTGCGAGTCTGCGCTGGCACGGGATTACGCTCCGCCGCCCGATGGTCCACGAACGGTCGTTGCAAGCGCGGCGTATACTGCGCTTCTCCCCAATCTCGATCAGGAGATTTCTATGCACGTGAACTATCTGGCTGTGCTGGCGGCGACAGTTGCCTCGTTTGCTTTGGGGGGCCTATGGTATTCGCCCGTCCTCTTCGCTAACGCGTGGGTGAAGGAAGTGAAGTTGGATGTGGCCGCGGCGAAGAAGGGGAACATGGCCCTGATGTACGGCGGAGTCTTCGTCATCGCGCTGGTGGAGTCTCTCATCTTTGCCATGTTTCTGGGTCCTCATCCGGGATTAAAGCTGGGCCTGGGCGCGGGCTTTGCAGCCGGATTATGCTGGGTGACGGCGGCGTTTGCAACGAGCTACATCTTCGAGCGGCGGACCATGAAGCTGTTTCTGATCAATGGCGGATACTTCACCATTCAGTTCACGCTGATTGGGTTGCTGCTCGGCGTGATCGGTTAGAGGCCACGGGCAACGCGGCGCCCACCGCGAGTGGCGTGTAGCGGTTGCTGAGCAGGGGAGCAAATCCAGCGGGAAGCCGGGCGCGCATGCAGGAGATCTATGAGGTGGGCGGAGCATCGCTGGGGCAGCGCTTCACGCTGGCAACGGCGGGTGCGCTGTGCGCGGCGGCGGCGTGGTGGCTTCTGCTGGGCCACGGGATCGGGACAGTGGCCTTGTGGACGGGGCACACTGCAAGCGCGGGAGATTTGGCACGGAGAATCTGCCTCGGCGCGGCTCTCACCATCTACTTCATCCGAATTCTGTTTACGCAATTCGTGTTTCTGCGCCGGGGCGGGAGCTGGAGCGAGGCCTTCACCATCGTTCCGTGGGTATTCTGCATTACCGTGTGGCTGTGCCTGGCGGGCGGAACGAATGGCGCGCCTTTGGGCATCGTTGCGACTGCGGGCATTGTGCTGTTCGTGGCCGGCTCGTGGATGAATTCCGGCGCGGAATATGCGCGGCACTACTGGAAGCAAAGGGCGGAGAACCAGGGAAAGCTGTATACGCTCGGGTGGTTCCGGCTAACGCGACACCCCAATTACTGCGGCGACCTGATTTCGTTCTCAGGCCTTGCTCTGATTGCCGGGCGATGGAATACCGCGATGATCCCGGCGCTGATGCTCGCAGGGTTTGTGTTTGTGAATGTGCCTGCGCTCGACAGGCACCTTAAGAAGCGCTATGGTGCGGCCTTCGACGAGTGGGCGCGCCGGACGCGAAAGCTGATTCCGTTCGTCTATTAAGCCCCCGCGGGAACCGGCGACCGTTACGACGCGGCGTCGTGATCGTAGAAGCGGAAGAACAGCGACGGCTTCGAGACGGGCTCCGCTTTTGCGGCAAGCGCGGCCAGTTGCTGCTCGTTGTAGGGCGTAAACTCGCGGGCGATCCGCACGTTCTCTTCCAGCTGTGGGACGTTGTCGCAACCGATGATGACGGTGGAGACCGGCCGCGAGAGCGTGTAGCCAATGGCTTCCTTCATGGTGAGCGTGCCCGGCGTCGGCGCGGGGACCATGCCTTCCCACATATGCGCCTGGACGCTGAGCGGCTCCGGCGTCCAGCTGGAAAGAATGCGGCCGCGGCCTGGAATCTTCATGCCGATGATGCCCATTTGCTTTTCAACCGCCAGCGGCAGCAGTTGGTCCTGGAAGGTGAAGTGGTGTGGGTCGGCGGCGTTCAGGGCCATCAGGATGCAGTCGAAGGGATGGCGGTTGATGGCTTCGACCAATGCGTCGGGGCGGAAGTGGCCGGTGACGCCCAGGTAGCGGACGACGCCCTGTTGCTGCATGGCGATCAGCGCTTCCATGGCTCCGCCGGGCGCGAAGACCGCATTGATGTCCTTCATGGTGCCGATATCGTGCAACTGCCACAGGTCGACGTGGTCGGTATGCAGCAGTTGGAGCGATTTGTCGATCATGCGCATGGACCCTTCGCGCGTGCGCTCCTTCGTTTTGGTCGCGATGAAAGTTTCGTTGCGGCGCGTCTTCAGCACTTCGCCGTAGTATTGCTCGCTCCAGCGTTCTGGACCGCCGTAGATGGAGGAGGTGTCGCAGTAGTTGACCCCGAGATCGAGCGCCCGGTTGATGATGGGCACGGCGACGTCGAAGTTGTTCGGCTTTTCGAGGGCAGCCTGGCCGCCGAGCGAGAAGATCCCGACTTTGTAGCCGGTTTTGCCCAGGTTGCGGGTAGGCATTGCATCCTGGGTTCGGGGATTGTTGGGGAGAGGGACGGACTTCGTGCCGGCGTCGGCCGCGCGGGGTAGAGCCGATCCGGCAAGAACAGCGGCGGCCGCGGCGGCTGTGCTGCCTTTGAGGAATGCGCGGCGATCCGGATTGATTTTTCCCTGGCGGTGGTTGTCCATGACGAGTCCTCCCGGCGAAGCAACAGTCCGTTGTACCACGAGAGCGATCGCCAATTCGAGCCGGGACTCCGCTCCGCGACACCGGGCGTGGTTGAGATTCGTGCCGCAAAAAAAGAGGGATGGCGGTTGGCCATCCCTCCTGGGTTGTTGAAGCGCGGGCTAAGTTAGCGGTGGCCCTGGGGCTTCGGCCTGCTGCCGTTGCTCCTTGGAGCAGCCGCCCGGCTGGCTGGTGCAGCCTGACGATTAGCCGAGGGCGCCGGACGATGTGCCGGCTGCCCGGGCCGGTTGTAATTCTGTGCCGGTCGGTTATAGCTCTGCGCCGGGCGGTTGGCGTTTTGGCCGGGGCGGTTATAGTTCTGGGCCGGACGGCTGTAGTTCTGCGCCGGGCGGCTTTGTCCTGGGTGTGCGTAGGTATGCGCGGAGCCGTTGTTGTAGCCCGCGTGATACCCTGCGCGCGCCCCGGCGCCGTAGCCGTTGTGCCAGGCCGTGTGGGCCGTCACAGCGGCGTGGTAATTCCATGCCCGCGCGCCTGGGTTCCGGTCAAAGCGGCCATAGTACCCGTGGTTGACGACCGTGAAGCTGCGCGAGACGTAGCTCACATGGTTATAGGCGACCCACGGGTGCGGACCCCAGCCCATGCCCCAGTGTCCCCAGCCCCATCCCCATCCACCCCAGGGGCGGACGGCGATGCCGAAGCCGAACCCGAAGCCGACCCCGACGCCCATAAAGAATCCCGGAGGCGGCGGAGGCGCATACCAGGCGAACCACGGACGGCCCCAGCCCCAGACAGTCCAGGGGTTGTAGTAGGGCACGTAGACCACGTTCGGATTAACCGGCTCGATGACCACGTCGCCAGGCGCGTAGGTCACGGACTGTTGCGGCGTGGAGCGCAGTTTGCCGGAATCGTAGGCCTGCTGGCGATCGTTTTGGACCGCGCTCATCACATCCTGCGGCTGGTTGTAGTAGGCGTTGCCGAGCTGCGTGGTCCAGTCGATGTTCTTGTTCAGGTTGTCGAGGACGGACGGGAAGGCGCACAGAGCCTTCACGCTGGGGTCCCAGGGCTGGCTGTTCACCATCTGGGAAAGCTGATCCGGCGCAGCGCCCTGCTGCGACTGGACGAAGCGTTCCGCATCGGACACCTGCGTCGGATATGTCGAGGCCGCCAGCACCTGGGCGACGAGCGAGTCAGGATAGAGCGCAATGGGGGCGACGAGCTGGTTGAGCTGGTCGGCGCTCAGGGCGGTCCATTGCTGCGGCGGAGCCTGATCGGGAGGCGGCGGAGCCTGATCGTCGGCTGCCGGAGGCTGGGCCTGACTGGGCGCCGGCTGCGACTGGTCGGGCGGCGGTGGAGGCGGCGGAGCCTGCTGGGCAGAAGCCGCGAGGCCGCCGACGCCCAACGGAAGCATCAGGCCGGCAAGCCCCAGCGCGATGCCGCGTTTCGCGGTGTCCGCCAGACCGGCAGAAAGGCCGCTCATCGAGCGACGGGCATTGGAGAAAAACGGGAATTGGTCTTTCATAGTCTGTCCTCTCAGCCCGAATGGGCCGTTCACATCTTGAGCGCCTTTTAGTCTATTCCGCGCTCTACAGGAATGGGACACGTCCAGGGTGGTTTAAGTTGCGCGGGGCGTGCTTTTCAACCATTTACGGCGGATCGGGAGCCATCTGCGTCAACCGGGGACGGATTCAAAAAAACGAAGAAGGATGCGGCCGGCGATCTCGGGCTGCTCAAAGGGGGCAAAGTGGCCGGCGTCCGGAAGCTCGTGGTATTCGGCGCCATAGCCGCCATTGCGGATCTGCTCGGCGAGCAAGCGCATGTCGGCGGGCGTGGAGCCGGAGTCTTCGCCGCCGGCCACGATGCAGCAGGGAACGCGCAGGGTGCGAGCCGTCGCCACCGAATCGGGGCGCGCCGCGAGTCCCTGCTGGATGGCGATCAGCGCCGCGGGCGAGACGGCCTGCATCATTTCGCGCGCTTCGACGACCTTTTGCGGCCAGCGGCGGCGCGCGGTGGGGCCAATGACAGATTCGAGGGACGACTCGATGAAGTCGGCGGAGCCGCGCTCGCGGATGAGCGCGATGTTCTGCTCGCGTTTGGCGCGGGCGGCGTCGTTATCTGCCTGCGGCTTTGCGCAGAGAAAGGCGAGCGACTCCACGCGTTCTGGAATCGTGCGCCAGATTTCGTAGAGCGTATAGCCGCCGATGGAGCAGCCGGCAAAGTGGGCTTTGGCAATGCCCTGATGATCGAGCAAACGGGCTGCGTCCGCTGCCAGCTTTTCTACTGTGATCGGGCCGTCTCCAGCTTCGGACTGGCCGTGGCCGCGAAGATCGGGAAGGATGAGCCGATAGCGGGGACCCAGAACGTCTGCGACCGACAGCCAGAAACGGTGGTTGACGGGTGTGGGATGCAGCAGGACGACGGGGTGGCCGTCGCCTTGCGTCGCGAAGAAAAGCTGGGCGCCGTCGGAGTGGTAGTGCACAGGAATAGCGTATAGCGGGTGGCGTGCAACGAGCGGGAAAAGCCGGCGCCCCAAAGCGGCGAGGCCCATTCGAGAGCGACGGCAACGACCGCTCCCACCGTGATCCCGGACCCAGTGCCGCATCGCTGACCGGGGCCTGCGCATCCAACAGCAGAGGGGTATGCCCCACAGCATCGGTTTAATATCAGGGTCGACCAGGCGGATTTTCGTTCTTGCAAGGGAGGGAAAATCCGTTCTATGCTATGCAGAAGGTGGGATTATGTACAAGGGTGGCGGACCGCACTAAGCGCAAAGCAATCGGATGAGTCGGGTGGCCGGCCTTCATTGGCTTCGGAGTGCCATCATGGGATTATGATTTTGTGGCACTTTCCAGCAATTTCTCCTTCAAGTCTTCCAGTTTCGTTCTGAGGTCAGCGTCGGCTTTTTCATAGAGCGCGACGAGATCGCCCTTTTCGCCTGACTGCTGCTGCGTCCACCCGCAATCGCGGGCGATGGTTCCCGGACCCACCGCTTCGATGCCATTCGTGCCGAGGGTTACCGCTTTTTCCAGGTTCTCCAGGCAGCCCTGAACCCCGGCACTTTGCAGCGTGAGCGGGCTTCCCGTCGTAGCCGCGCCCGCCAGAACCTGAGCCTGACAGCAACCCAGGTTGTAGCGAATCAGCGCAAGTACCGGGTTGACGGCCGGATACTGCTGCCAATTCCTTTCCCGCAGCGCTGCGAGCAGCAGTTCGGCCGCCTCCGCATATTTCCGAGGCTCGACGTAGGAGGCCAGGATCACCGCCAGATTGTAGCGAGCCCGCTGTTGGCGCTTCTGGATGGAGAAACTCCTGTCGAACTGAGTTTTGGCTTCGCGGAGATAAAAATCGCGGCGCCGAAACTGATCTGAGCCGGAGCCTGCGCGGTTCAGATCATAGATATCGAGGCAGAGAACGCCGAGATCGTTACAAAGGGTCGGATCATCCTTGCCCCGATCCCGGGCTTTTTCAATCGCGAGGCGCAGGTAGCCCTCTGCCCGTTCCAGGTCTCCGAATGAGGGACTCCCAATGCTCTTCTCATACTCGAATTTCGATTCATAAAAGAGCGCATAGCGTCGGAGACTTTCACTCCAGTTGAGATCGCCTGCCGCGCCGGAGTGCAGATCGATCGAGGCGAAGCTTTCAAGCGAGAGAATCCGCTGGCGCTCCTCGACGTCCATGTCCCCGTACAGTTTCCACTTCATGTCCCAGCGCAGTGCCTCGGTCGGAGGGGTATCGGGACTGCGCGACAGGTCTTTCAATCTTCGCGCCAGGTCCGCCTGCGCTTCCATCCTGAGTTTTTCCAGACGCTCGAACATTGGATAACGCGCGCGAAACACCTTTGCCTGCCTCTCGATGTCGTCGATTGCGCGGTCGGCCTGTTTGCTGTAAGCATCGGCACTGAAATAGGCGGCAGCCGCCTGAACAACGACGAAAAATCCGGCGAGGATGCCGATGATTTCGAGCATCCACTTCAGTTCTTCAATCGGCTCCTTCACCAGGTCGTCGACGGACGCTTCGTTCTGCGCCTCGCACACCTGCACATCCTGGAGATCGAAGACTTGTTTCGCTTTCAGCTTCTCGTCGAGTTTTTTTTCGAGACAGGAGTTCAGCCGGGCAGGCGTAGGCCGGGGAAAGGAGCGGCCTGCGACATAGATGCAGGCAATCGCTCCGGCAATGATCGCCAGCAGCCATGGGATTCCGATGAGAAGCGAACGAAAGTAGTCCCCCCGCGCAGGATGTTCGTCAGAAACCATGCCCGCCATCGTATCCCATGACGAGTCGCGACCTGTCGGATATCCGATTCTCCGGGACTTGTTCTTCGCTCAGCCCCTTAACTGGTAGGCGGATACGGACTCGACGGCGGGTAGGGCGCGGGCGGGTGCAGCAGGATCGGCTCCTCGGGCATGACGATCCAGAAGATCACGTAGGCGAGCAGGCCGGCTCCCCCACCGAAGACGGTGAGCAGCACGGTGATGACGCGGACCCAGACCACATCCCAGGCATAAGCGTTGGAAAGGCCCTGGCAGACGCCCGCGATCATGCGTCCGGCACGGGGCCGGAGCAGTCGGGTCACAGTCTGCGGATAGACGGTCGGACCCGGCGTCGGGGAAAACATTTGCGCTCCGCAGCCTGAGCAGAAGCGAGCGTCGTCCGCGAGCGCCTTACCGCAATTCCTGCAATACATGGCCATGGCCGTATCCTCCGAGTGCCCGCGCCGGAGCAGCGGTTGGCTGCCCGGGCGCAAACGTTAGCATATCGCGGTTCGCCGCGATTGCGGCAGGCAGTTGGCTTGCCAGAAACGGCAACCTCGGCGAACAGTGATAGATACGCAGGCCAGGGCGCGCGGGTTCCGCCCATGGAGCGGAGGAGAGGCGGCGGATCCCGGCATCTTACCGGGGAGCGGGGCTCCATCCAAAACCGGAGCACGCAAGGAAGAGAGGCGGAATGCAGAGTTTGCAGGGAAAAGTGGCCATCGTGACCGGAGCGGGCTCCGGGATCGGGCAGGGGATCGCAACCCGCCTGGCACAGGCCGGCGCGCGGGTGGTGATCGACTACGTGGGCAGCGAGGCCGGGGCCGATGACACGCGGAAGGCGATTGAAGCCGCGGGCAGCCAGGGCGTGGTTGTGCAGGCCGATGTGACGAAGATGGACGACATCCAAAAACTGGTCGCCACGGCCTGGAAGCAGTTCGGCGGCGCGGACATTCTGGTGAATAACGCGGGGATGGAGAAGAAGTCGGACTTTTGGGATACGCCGGAAGCCGATTACGATAAAGTGCTGGCCATAAACCTGAAGGGACCGTTCTTTCTGACCCAGGCGTTCGTGCGGCGGCTGCGGGACGCGCATAAGCCAGGGCGGGTCATCAACATCAGTTCGGTGCACGAGGACATGGCTTTTCCTGGCTTCACGACCTACTGCTGCAGCAAGGGCGGCATGCGGATGATGATGCGCAACCTGGCGGTGGAACTGGGTCCGCTGGGCATCACGGTCAATAACATTGCGCCGGGGGCGATCGCGACGCCAATCAACAAATCGTTGCTCGCCGACCAGACCCGGCTCGATGCGCTGCTGCGGAATATCCCGCTGGGCCGCATGGGCACCGTCGAGGAAGTGGCGGAGATGGTGGCGTTTCTGGCCTCCGAGGACGCATCTTACGTAACCGGCGCAACCTTCGTGGTGGATGGCGGCCTGATGCGCAATTATCACGAGTGATGGCGGCCGGATGGGATCTGCGGTGAGGCGAATACCCGCTCGCCGGAACATCCCCTCTGTCAGGGCATGGAGACTATGGCTGGAAAGATAGAAGACTACGCCATGATTGGCGATTGCGAAACTGCGGCGCTGGTCGACCGGAACGGATCGATCGACTGGCTGTGCTGGCCCGATTTTTCGTCGTCGGCCTGCTTTGCGGCTTTACTGGGGACCCAGGAGCACGGGTACTGGAAGATCAGTCCGCAGGGGACAAAATGGACGACGAAGCGGCAGTATCGCCGGCAAACGCTGATTCTGGAGACGACGTTCGAGAGCGCGGACGGAGCGGTGCGTCTGACGGATTTTATGCCGGTGCGGGAAAAGAACTCTGACGTCGTGCGGATGGTGGAAGGGCTGCGCGGAACAATGGACCTGCGGATGGAACTGGCGCTGCGCTTCGATTACGGGCGCACCGTGCCGTGGGTGACGGCCATTCCAGACGGGATTCGCGCCGTGGCCGGGCCGGGAATCGCCGTGCTGCACAGCTCGGTGCCGGTGCACGGCGAGGAACTGAAAACGGTTGCCGACTTCGCGGTGAAGAGCGGCGAGCAGCAGTGGTTCACGCTGACCTACGGCGACTCGACCAAGCCGGCGCCGGCGCGCATTGATGCGGAGCAGGCGCTGGCGGATACCGGGAAGTTCTGGAAAGAGTGGATCGCGGAGTCGGAGTATGAGGGGCCGTACCGCGAGGCGGTCGAGCGTTCGCTGATCACGCTGAAGGCCATGACCTTTCGACCCTCCGGGGGCGTGGTGGCGGCGCCCACCACATCGCTGCCGGAAGAAATGGGCGGAACGCGTAACTGGGATTACCGCTACTGCTGGCTGCGCGACACAACGTTCACGCTGCTGGCAATGACCCACGCGGGGTATTTCGACGAGGCGGAGGCGTGGCAGAACTGGTTGTTACGCGCGGTCGCCGGGAGCCCGGACCAGGTGCAGATCATGTACGGGCTTAAGGGCGAGCGGCAACTGATGGAGTGGGAGGCGGGGTGGCTGCCCGGCTACGAGGCGTCGAAGCCGGTCCGCGTGGGAAACGCGGCTTCGGAACAGGTGCAGCTGGATATCTACGGAGAACTGCTGGATACGTTCTTCCACGCCCTGCACCGGATGGGCCGCCACACGCGGGAGGAGTTCCGCGCGCTGGTTCTGCTGCTGGAGCATCTGGAGAAAATCTGGCAGGAGCCGGACGCGGGGATTTGGGAGGTGCGCGGCGCACCCCGTCAGTTCACGCACTCGAAAATGATGGCGTGGGTGGCCTTCGATCGCGCGATCCTGATTGCGGAAAAACTGGACTGCGAGGGGGCGGCGCACTGGCCCAAACTGCGGGATGCAATTCACGAACAGATTTGCCGGACGGGATTCAACGAAAAGAAGAACAGCTTCGTACAGTATTACGGAGGGACGGAACTGGACGCGTCGCTGCTGCTGATGCCGCTGGTCGGTTTCCTGCCGGCGTCCGATCCTCGCGTGCGCGGGACGATCGAAGCCATCGAACGCGAGCTGATGCGGGACGGCTTCGTGATGCGCTATCAGGCGGAGCGTGCGCCGGACGGACTCCCTCCGGGAGAGGGCGCGTTTCTGGCATGCAGCTTCTGGATGGTCAGCTGCCTCAAAGCGATTGGGCGCGAGCAGGATGCGCGCGCTCTCTTCGAGCGAATTGTGGAGTTGCGCAACGATGTGGGCTTGCTGTCGGAGGAGTACGATCCGCGAAGAAAGCGGCAGGTGGGGAATTTTCCCCAGGCCTTCTCGCATATTGCGCTGGTGAATGCGGCATTCGACCTGGCGGGTAAAAATGGAGTTCGGGCCCGAGCCCATGCCGGCCACGCGGAGCCGGCAGCCAGGCGCTGAATGCAGCCGCGCGCAATACGTGTCGGTAACAGTTACAGATAACGGAAAGGGACGAGGGAATGCATCGGTTTCGCGTGTGGGCGCCGAAAGCAGGACGTGTGCGCGTGGAGGCGGCGGGGAAGAAATATCCGCTGGCGCGCGGGGCGGGCGGTTGGTGGCAGGCCGATGTGGATGCGGCGGCTCCGGGTTCGGACTACGCGTATTTTCTCGACGATGAGGATCTGGCCCTCCCCGATCCGCGATCGCTCTGGCAGCCGCACGGCGTGCACGGTCCGTCGCGGCTGTTCGATCCGGCCGCATTTCCGTGGTCCGACGGCGGGTGGGAAGCGCCGCCGCTGGCGAGCGGGATCGTTTATGAGCTGCATATCGGCACCTTCACGCCGGAGGGCACGTTGGACGCGGCGCGTACCAAGCTGGAAGCGCTGCGGTCCCTCGGCGTGACGCACGTGGAGCTGATGCCGGTGAACGCATTCGCCGGCCGGCACGGCTGGGGCTACGACGGCGTGGATTTATTTGCCGTCCACGAGCCCTACGGCGGACCCGAAGCCCTGCTGCGTTTCGTCGATGCCTGCCATGCGCAGGGGCTCGCGGTTCTGCTGGATGTGGTCTACAACCATCTCGGACCATCGGGAAATTACCTGGGTAAATTTGGTCCGTACTTCACTGCTTCGCACCATACGCCCTGGGGCGATGCCGTGAACCTCGAGGACGCGGGCAGTTATGAGGTGCGGCGCTTCTTCTGCGACAACGCGCTGATGTGGCTGCGCGATTATCACTTCGACGGCTTGCGGCTGGATGCGGTGCACGCCTACATGGACCGGTCCGCAATCCATTTCACGGAGCAGATGGCTGCGGAGGTGCGCGCGCTGGAGGCGCAGACCGGGCGTCATTACGCGGTAATCGCCGAGAGCGATCTGAACGATCCGCGCTTGGTTACGGCCCCCGAAGCAGGCGGATATGGAATTGACGCCCAGTGGAGCGACGATTTTCATCATGCGCTGGTGACCGTGCTGACGGGGATGCGCGAGGGCTACTACGAAGATTTTGGAACGCTCGCAGATTTGGCGAAGGCGCTGCGGGACGTGTTTGTGTACGACGGCCGGTATTCAGCGTATCGGGACCGCGTGCATGGGCGGCCGGTGCTCGGGCTGCCGGGCTGGCGGTTTCTCGGGTACTCGCAGAACCACGATCAGGTGGGGAATCGAGCGAAGGGCGAGCGCCTTGTCCACCTGGCAGGAATCGGCCGCGCGAAGATTGCCGCCGCGCTCACACTGACTGCGCCGTTTGTTCCGCTGCTGTTTCAGGGCGAAGAATGGGCGGCCTCCTCGCCATTTCAGTTTTTTACGGATCATGAAAAGGAACTGGGGAAGCTGGTATCGGCCGGGCGGAAGAATGAATTTGCCGCGTTCGGGTGGAATCCGGAGATCATTCCCGATCCGCAGGCGCGCGAAACGTATGAACTGTCGAAGCTGCACTGGGACGAACGGGACCAAGGCCAGCATGCGGAAATGCTGGCGTGGTACCGCGACCTGATTGCGTTGCGCAATGCGACGCCGGACCTGGTGGATGGCGATTTGCGCGCGGTCGAAGTCCGGTACAGTGAGGCGGAGCGATGGTTCGTGCTGGAGCGGGGGCGGGTGACGGTGGCGTTTTCGCTGGCGGCAGCCCCCGTGCAGATAGCGGTAAACGCGGGCTTGCGCATCGCGGTCGCGTCGGCGGAATCCCGCTATCAGGCGATTGCCGGTGGTGAGGCCGATCTGCTGTTAGCGCCGGACGGCGTCGCCGTGCTCGTGGTGGACGATCCTGGATTATGACTATAATGACCATAATCCTGTCTTAGGGAGGCGCCATGAGCACACAGGTATGGACGGTCGCAGAGGCCAAGGCAAAGTTCAGCGAGCTGCTCTACCGCGCGCAGTCTGAGGGTCCCCAGCGCATTACCCGGCATGGACGAACCACCGCCATCGTGATTTCAGGCGATGAGTGGGAGCAGAAAAATCGGAGGAAAGAGAACCTCGCTGAGTTTCTCATGAACTCTCCGTTGCGCGGTTCGGGCCTCAAAGTCGCCCCCCTGCGTGGGCGCCTCCCCAGGGTAAAACTGTGAGCTATCTGCTCGATACCAACGTCATCTCCGAGCCCACCATGCCGCGCCCGGACGCGGGGGTGGTGGCATGGCTGGCGGCCGCGGACGAAGACGAGGTGTTCATCTGCGCGATTACCATCGCGGAGCTGCGATACGGAATTCAAAGACTGGGCGGCGGGAAGAAGCGGACGCTGCTCGACACCTGGCTTCAGCAGGATCTGCGCCGGCGGTTCGAAGGCCGCATTCTGCCGATCGACGCGAACGCAGCTGATATGTGCGGCCGCTTGATTGCGAAGAGCGAGAGCAAGGGGAGACCGCTGGAGATTCGGGATGCCTGTATCGCAGCGTGCGCCGAGATACACGGCCTGACCCTGGTGACTCGAAACGTCTCCGATTTTGAGACGATCGTCGGTTCCATCGTGACGCCATGGGCTAAATCCGGGGCGAAATCGCGATGAACGAACTTTGGTTCGCAATCATTCTTTGTCTCAGCTCTATGGGCGCCGGGTTGCTGGGCGCGCTCAGCGGGCTGGGCGGCGGCGTGGTCATCGTCCCGCTGCTGACGATTGCGTTTCATGTGGACATTCATTACGCCATCGGCGCGTCGCTGGTGTCGGTCATCGCGACCTCCTCGGGTGCGGCGGCGGCCTACGTGCGCGAGGGATTCTCGAATATCCGCGTGGGAATGTTCCTGGAGATCGCGACCACCCTCGGAGCGCTGGTGGGGGCGTGGCTCACCACCAAGGTGCCGACTGAGGCCATCGGCGTGGTGTTTGGCATGGTGCTGCTGTATTCGGCGTATGCATCGGTGACCTCGCGGCACGAGGAGATCACCGAGAAGCCGGATCCTCTGGCGCTGCGCCTGCGGCTGACAGGCGATTTGCCAACCGGGGATGGGGAACAGCACTACGTGGCGCAGCGCGTGCCCGCAGGGTTTGGGTTGATGGGACTGGCGGGCGCGCTGTCGGGGCTGCTGGGCATCGGATCGGGCGCGGTGAAGGTGATCGCGATGGATCAGGCGATGCGGCTGCCGTTCAAAGTGTCGACGACCACCAGCAACTTCATGATCGGGGTGACCGCGGCGGCGAGCGCGGGGCTTTACTGGCGGAGCGGGTACATGGCTCCATCGCTGGTGTTGCCGGTGATGCTGGGCGTTCTCGGCGGCTCGATGATTGGATCGCGCCTGCTGGTGAAGGCGCATGTGCGGACGCTGAAGCTGGTGTTCGCGCTGGTGATTGTGGCGCTGGGCGTGGAGATGATCGTCCACAGCCTGACGGGGAAATAGCGATGAGCTGGAATGACAAGCGGATCGAGACCTGGGTCGGGGCCATGCTGCAGACCGGCGTGCTGCTGGCGGCAACCATCGTGCTGGCGGGCGGGATTCTGTATCTGACGCAGAACCGCGGGCCGCGCGCCGACTACGGCCATTTTCACGGCGAGCCGCAGCAGCTGACCACGCTGTCCGGGGTGATGCACGGCGTGGAACACTTCGACGCGCGCTGCATCATCATGCTGGGACTGCTGGTGCTGATGGCCACGCCGGTGGCGCGCGTGGGCATGTGCGTGGTCGGCTTTCTGTTCGAGCGCGACAAGCTCTACGTTCTGGTGAGCAGCGTGGTGCTGGTGATTCTGCTGTACAGCTTGTTCTTCCACAAGTGAGCGGCTAGATCGGCGCGAGAATGCGGACGAGGACGAAGATCGCTACGCCCGCAAAGAAGACCAGCGCCATGCGGATGCCGGGCTCGCGGTTGACTTCGGGGACAAGGTCGGTGGCGGCGACGTAGATGGCGACGCCGGCGGAGAGCGGCAGGCCCGCTTCCACCCAGTGCGGCAGCAATCCAATGACGAGCACGCCGGCGATGGTGGCGGCGGCGAGGATGATGGCGGAGGTGACGGCGAAACGGCGCGAGCGGCCGGAGGCCAGCATCACCGACGCGATGGTGAATCCTTCAGGAACCTTGTGCAGGATGATGGCGACGAAGATGAGCCAGCCGAGCGCGTTGGAGAGGACGAAGCCGGAGGCAATGGCCACGCCATCGAAGAACGCGTGCACGGAGAGTCCGAGTAGGACAGAGATGCCGGTGTGCCGGTGGAGAAACTCGTGCGCGTGAGTTTCTTCGCCGAAGTGGAAATGCGGCGTGATGGTGTGCTCGAGCAGATGGATGGCGCAGTATCCGGCGAGCACGAGCGCGGGCGCCCAGATGGGCGAGAACTTAAAACTCTCGGGGAGCATGTCAAGGATGGCGACTGCCATCATGAATCCCGCGCCGAGTGCGATGGAGTAGCGGAGATAGCGCTGGGTCCAGTTCTGCCGCACGAGCACGACGCCGCCGACGATGTCGGCGAGGGCGGCGAACGATCCGAGGATAAGGGAGAGAAGCATAGGGCAGCGAGACGTTTAGCGAAAGACGACTAGCGAAAGACTGCTAGCGAAGAACTGATAGCGAAAAACTACTAGCAAAGAACGACTGGCGAAAGACGACTAGCGAAAGACGGCTAGCGAAGAACTGGTAGCGAAAAACTACGAGCGAAGAACGACTAGCGAAAGACTACTAGCGAAGAACTGGTCGCGAAAAACTACCAGCGAAAGATCACTAGCGAAAATCTGCCAGCGATGAACTTTTCGTGGAAGATTGTCAGTCGATTCTCGTTGATCGTATTATCGCTGACCGATTCATCGCTAACCGTTTTGCCTTTGCCGGCTTTTTCTACAAGCTTTTCGCTACCAGCTTTTTGCCAAACGCCGTTCGCTGATCGTTTCCTCGCTGATTCACCCGCTGTGACGGATGTGCAGGACGTCGCCATCCTGGACTAGATAATCCTTTCCTTCTAAGCGCAAAGTGCCCTGACTGCGGGCGACCGATTCGGAGCCGGCGGCGAGCAGCGTGTCCCAGTGAATGGTTTCGGCGCGGATGAAATGCTTTTCGAGGTCGGAGTGGATGGCGCCTGCCGCTTCCTGGGCGCGGGAGTTGGCGGGAACGGTCCACGCCCGACATTCATCTTCGCCGACGGTGAAGAAGCTGATGAGGCCGAGCAATTCGTAGCTGCGCCGGATGAGGCGGACGAGTCCGCTTTCTTTGAGGCCGTAGGAGCCGAGGAATTCCGCGGCTTCCTCGTCGTCCATTTCAGAAAGCTCGGCCTCGACTTTGCCGCAGAAGGCGGTGAGACCGGCGTTGGGGCGCGCGGCCAGATCGGTCAGCCCGAACTTCTCTCCGGCGGCGGCGACGTCGGCGCCGAGGGTGGTGCTTTCAGAGAGATTGACAGCGTAGAGCACCGGCTTCTGCGAGAGGAACATGAAGCCGCGAATCAGCTTCTTCTCGTCGGCGGACATTTCCATCTCGCGCAGCGGCTTTTCGGCTTCGAGCGATTCTTTGCAGCGCAGCAGGAGCGCGTTTTCTTTCTCCAACTCGGGCGTGCGCATCTTTTTCAGATCCTTTTCGAGACGTTCCAGACGTTTTTCGACCTGGGTGAGATCGGAGAGCATCAGGTCGAACTCGAGATTTTTGGCGTCGCGGGCGGGGTTGAGCTCGCCGGTGTGCGGGATGGAGTCATCTTCAAAGGCGCGCAGGACGTGGATGAGGGCATCGACGTTGCGCAGCGAGGCGAGCAGCGCGGATTCCTTGAGCGTTTCCTGGCTGATGGCGGCGACGTCGGCGTATTCGACGGTGGCGTGCACCAGTTTTTTCGGATTGCACTGCGCGGCGAGGCGATCGAGGCGATCGTCGGGGACGGTCGCCATGCCGAGGTGCGCTTCCCGGGAGTAGCCGCGATCTTCGACGTTGACTTTGGTGAGGATGCGAAAGAGCGAAGTTTTGCCGACCTGCGGCAGGCCGATGATGCCGGTTTTCATGATGAGTCCTGGATAGAAGGCTGATCTTCCATCATAACGGGGCGGGAAGGGCAGCGAGGGAGAGGCCAGCGAGTCAGCGGGTTAGCGGGTTAGCGAGTCAGCGGTGAAACGGGCGGGGGAAATGCAGGTGCCGTTCGACTGCGCTCAGGCCAGGCTCTTCGACTCGCGGCTGCTGGGGAGGAGGTTTGGGCGTTGGCCTTCTGCGCCCGAAAGCGATAATCTCAGCGAACACTGACCCGATCTCCGGGGATTGCTCTGGAATGTAGTGCGCTGCTGCGCGCCGGGGCGGGTTCTTCGAACCTTCGATCGGTGAGGGAGGGATGCTGTGAGCTATCTCGATGATTCGGTCGCGCAATTGCAAATTTTTGAGGGCGTGGTTGCCTGGATGTATCTCGACACGCGGGGATTTGTGACGGTGGGGGTGGGGGAGATGCTGGCGTCGAGCGCGCGGGCGCAGGCGCTGCCGTTTGTCGATGGGAACGGCGATGCGGTGACGCCCGATGCGATTGTGGCGGAATACAACCGGGTGCTGGCGCTGGCTCCGGCGCAGACGGCCGGCGCGTACAAGGCGGCGGGGTCGCCGACGCTGGCCGCGGATTCGATCACGAATCTGCTGATGGCGCATGTTCAGTTGTTCGATGGGCAGCTGAGCGCGCAGTTCGCGAACTACGGGGCGTTTCCGAATGCGGCGAAGCTGGGGCTGCTGGACATGATCTATAACCTGGGGGCGCACGGGCTGTTTGCGGGGTATCCCACGCTGATGAAGGATGTGAACGCGGGGAACTGGGCGGGGGCGGCGGCGCAGTGCCACCGCAACGGTCCGAGCGCGGCGAGAAACAACTGGACGCAGCAGCAGTTTCTGGCGGCGGCGCATGGGTAGGGAGGGACGATGAGCGAGGCGGTGCAGGGGATTGCGCAGATTGCGCTGACGGTGACGGACCGGGAGGCGGCGCGGGCGTTTTATCGGGACGTGCTGGGGCTGCGGTTTCTGTTCGACGCGGGGACGATGATGTTTTTCGACTGCGGGGGCGTGCGGCTGCTGGTGGGGACGGGGAATGCTGCGTCGATCCACGCAGACGGCGGGACGATGGTGTATTTTCGCGTGACGGATCTGGAAGGTGTGGCGGCGCGGATGCGGGCGCAGGGGGTGGCGATGGTGCAGGAGCCGCATCTGGTGGCGCCGATGCAGACGCACGATTTGTGGCTGGCGTTCGTGAAGGATCCGGCGGGGAATGTGCTGGGGTTGATGGAGGAGAAGGCGCGGTAGTGCGGCTGAGAAGCGGTCGGGTAAGAGGCGGTCACGTAAGAAGCGGTTAGGTAAAAAGCGGCCAGGTAAAATCCGGTCAGGTGAAAAGCGGCTAGCGGCAAAACGGCCAGCGGAAAAGCGGTCGGCCTGGGGACTGGGAGCGGGCAATCGTTGGGAGGGGTGATGGCTTTGGATTTGGGTGCGGGCATGGCGCGGGTGGCGAGCGCTCATGCGGTGGATGCGACGGTGGAGCGGCTGCAGGGGCTGCTGGCGGCGAAGGGCGTGACGCTGTTCGCGGTGGTGGATCACAGCGGCGAGGCGGCCAAGATGGGGCTGTCAATGCGGGCGACGAAGCTGCTGATCTTTGGGAATCCGATGGGGGGGACGCCGGTGATGGTGGCGGCTCCTTCGATTGCGATCGATTTGCCGCTGAAGATTTTGGTGTGGGAGGACGCGGCGGGCGCGGTGTGGTTGGGCTGGAATCGTCCGGAGTATCTGGCGGAGCGGCATGGCGTGCCGGCGGAGCTGGTGAAGAATCTTTCTGTGGCGGAGGGTTTGGCGAAGGCGGCTGCGGCGAAGTAGAGGTGCGCGCTGCGGGCGTCGCGGCAAGTTGGCGGATAAGATTTAGCGAAATGCAGGTGGCCTTCGACTTCGCTCAGGCCAGGCCCTTCAGCTTGCGTTTGCAACTGATGTTGCGCAAAGTGTGCGCAACGGATTCGGATGCTTCGCTCGGGATGACCCTTCTTTTTTCTGATGGAGGGGGCGGCGTTCGCAAGGCCGGCGCCCTTCGGCAGCGCATTTTCGACAACGAGACGAACGAACCGATTGACGGAAGTCGCTGATTCGAAAATGATGGATGCACACCTCCATGATTTCCGAAAAGACCCCGCGCCGTGAGTTGGTTGCGATTATCGAGTTACTGACGGCACTGCTGACGTCGGGGCTGGAAGCGGCGGCGGTGATGCGCGTAGTGGCGGAGCGCGCCGCGGCCATGACGGGCGCCACCGGAGCGGTGATCGAAATGGTGGACGGCGCGGAGATGGTGTACCGCGCGGCCAGCGGATCGGCGGAAGACACGCTGGGCCTGCGCCTCAAACGCGCGGGCAGCTTGTCGGGATTATGCGTGGAGCAGGGGATCGCGCTGCACTGCGAGGACGCGTCGACCGACGCGCGGGTGGATCGTGCGGCCTGCGCGCGGGTGGGCTTGCAGTCCATGATCTGCGTGCCGTTGTTTCATGCGGGGCGGACGGTGGGCGTGCTGAAGGTGCTGTCGTCGCAAAAGCATGCTTTCGATGCGGGGCATACGGAGATTCTGGAGATGCTGGCGGGCGTGATTGCGGCGTCGCTGGCGAATGCCGACCGGTTTGCGCATGCGGAGTTTGAGCGCGATCACGATGTGCTGACGGGGCTGGGCAACCGGCGAGCGTACGAGAAGGATCTGGCACTGGAATTTGCGCGCGCGCGGCGGTATGGGAATCCGCTGACGCTGGCGCTGCTGGATCTGAACGGCTTCAAGGCGATCAACGACACGTATGGGCATCCGGCGGGCGATGATGTGCTGCGCAGGACCGCAGCGGCGATGCGGCGGGCGACGCGGGGCGTGGATCGGTGCTTTCGCGTGGGCGGCGACGAGTTCGCCGTGCTGTTTCCGGAGACGGAGCGGAAAGCCGCCGACCGCGTGATGGAGCGGGTGCTGCCGGAGATCGAAAAGGCGGGGATCGCCGTATCGGCGAGCGCGGGGTTGGCGGATCTGGGAGCGTGGACGCGGTCGTCGGAAATGCACGCGGCGGCGGACCAGGCGCTCTACGCGGAGAAGGACGCGTTCCATCGCAAAGAGGGACGGAAGCGGGCGTAGCGCGCGGCGTGCTGGCGAGCGGAATGCGGGTCCGGGACGCTAGTCGCGGTCGTGCTCCAGCGACAGAATCACAACGAGGATCAGGCCGCCGATCATGGCTGCGGTTTCCATGTGCTCCGAGACGCGATGCAGGCGATTGAAGTCGGCATGGTGCGGGTCGGACGACGGGACGCTGTCGATGGCGCCACCCACAGCCATGCGATCTCTTTCCATGTGGGGGATGATCCAGTACTCGGAGAAGGCGGTGAGGCCCATCATGATGACGAGGACGGCGATGGCGGTTTTGACGCCGCGGAGATAGACGCCGCGAGCGCGGCCGATGGCGAGGAACGCGAGGATGATGCATCCCGCGACCAGGCCTTCGTGATGCAGAACGTGCAGGCATTTGGCGACGATGGTGCCGGCCACGTGCGTATCGGGGACCGTGCTGAAGGAGGCCCAGGCGGTGACGACGAAGAAGAACATTCCGCCGAGCCAGATGATGAGCGACAGCCAGACGGCCGTGCGAATGAGGGTTTTCATGACGGAAACAGGGTATCGGGTTTAGCGGGCACGGTGTAGAAAAACAGCGGCCGGCGATGTGAAAGGAACCCGATGCGGCAGCGCAGACGGATATATTGGCTGGCTATGACGAAATTACTGCGTGGGTGCTTTTGGCTGATGGCGGCCGGTGTGGGATTAGCAGCGCAAAGTGCGGCCGCGCAATCGCTGCTGGTGGTGAATCAACGGGTGGGCACGCTGACGGTTGTCGATCCAGCCGCGGGGCGCGCGGTGGCGACGGTGACGGAGAACGTTCCCGGGCAGTGGGGGCACGAGGTCGCCGCGTCCGCCGACGGCAGGACGGCGTATGTGCCGATCTATGGCGACTCGGGCGTGGGCAAGCCAGGGCTCGATGGGCAGAAGCTGCTGGTGATCGACCTGCCGACGCGGCGTATCACGCACACGATTGATTTCGGGCATGGGGTGCGTCCCCACTTGCCGGTGCTCGATGCCGCGCGTGGCCTGCTGTATGTGACCACTGAACTGGACCACGCGATTACGGTAATCGATTCGCGCACGCTGAAGATTGTGGGGAAGGTGCCGACGGGGCAGGGGGAATCGCACATGCTGGCGCTGTCGCATGACGGCAAGCTGGGCTATACGGCGAACGTGGGGCCGGGGACGGTGTCGGTGCTGGATATGCTGGGGCGGAAGACGCTGGCGGTGATTCCGGTGGCGGCGGAAATTCAGAGGATTGCGATTTCTCGCGACGACCGGTGGGTGTTCACGTCGGATACCACCCAGCCGCGGCTGGCGGTGATCGACGTGGCTGCGCGGAGAGTGAAGCAATGGATCCCGCTGCCCGCGGATGGATACGGCGCGGCCGCTACCCCGGATGGCCAGTGGCTGCTGGTGGCGATTCCGGCGAAGGACGAAGTCGCCGTGGTGAACGTGGCGACGTTGCAGGTGGCGCGGACGGTGACGGTGGCGCGGAGTCCGCAGGAGATTTTGGTGCGGCCGGATGGGAAGGCCGCGTATGTATCGTGCGTGGGCAGCGGGCAGGTCGCAGCGATCGATCTGGCGGACTGGAAAGTGCAGCTCATCGATGCGGGGGAGAACCCGGACGGGCTGGCGTGGGCCAGGTAGAGCGGCTCCGGTGAACCGCTCCCGATTCGCTTACACCCGACGAATGCTATCCCTGACTTACTTCCCCTGACTTTGCTTACTGCCGGGGCGCGCCGTAGACGCTGGAGCGGCCGATGAGGCGCTCGATGCGTTTCGCGATGGGCGGATGCGTGGAGAAGAGATTCGCGAAATCGCCGCGGCCGAGCAGCGGCTGCACGATGAACAGATGCGCAGTGGAAGGCGATCCCAGCATGGGTATGCGCTTCGAGTACGCGTCAAGTTTTTCGAGGGCGCTGGCCAGCGCGTAGGGATTGCCGGTGATGTGCGCGCCGGTAGCGTCGGCCTCGTATTCGCGGGAGCGCGAGACCGCGAGCTGGATGAGCATCGCGGCAATGGGCGCGAGGATCAGCATGAAGAGGGCGCTGAGGCCGCCGCCGCGGCGATCGCGTCCGCCGCCACCGCCGAATCCGCCAAACATTTCCGCCCACCAGGACATGCGCGCCACCAGAACAATGGCGCCGGCGAGGGTGGCGGCAATGGAACTGGTGAGGATGTCGCGGTTCTTGACGTGGCCCAGTTCGTGGGCGAGGACGCCTTCCAGTTCTTCGTCGGTCAGCAGTTGCAGAATGCCGTGGGTGACGGCGACCGAGGCGTGTTTCGGATTGCGTCCGGTGGCGAAGGCGTTGGGGGCCTCGGTGGGGATGACGTAGATCTTCGGCATGGGCAGACCGAGGCGTCCCGTCATGCGCTCGACAACCCCATAGGCGCGCGGCAACTGTTCGCGGGTCACGGGCTGGGCTTTGTACATCCGCAGGGCCAGCTTGTCGGAATAGAAGTAGCTGAAGAAGTTCATGGCCGCAGCGATGACGAATGCCAGGATGGCGCCGTTTTCGCCCCAGCGGCTGCCGATGAGGACGAGCAGAAGCGTGAGAGCCGTCAGCAGAAAGGTGGTCTTGAGGGTGTTCATGCAGAAGCCTCTCCGTTGAGGCTGCAATTCCTATTTTTTCATAAATGCGGCGAGGGGGCGTTGCGCGGCGAAACGGGGCGGAAGAATGCGGGAGTTTCGGCTTAGACGAGCGCAAAGGTCACAAAGTTATGTGGGAATCAGAAGATAGCCCCTCCAGGAATATGAATATTCACATTTTCGGTTTTCAAGGCGGTAGCGGACGGCCCGATCTTCCGCAGCGTCCGGGGGGTGTCGCCGAAGCCCTCGACCTTTCTGCTTGTGGAGTTAACTCCTTGCCAGACAATAGCATAAACCGTGGAAAGCCGGATGCCGGGAGCGCCCAGGGTACGGGATTTACGCCCCTGTCTGGAAGTGGCCCCTGGATTGCGAAGAGGGGACCATCAACCATAAATCTCTCCGGCTCCCGGATGCGAATCCGATGCTGGCACGCATCCCAGCCTAACCCTACGGGAGAAGACAAGAAATGAAATCGCTGCAACTCTCTGGTATTCGAGGATGGGTCGCCGTAGCCGTGGTGACTCTTGCACTGCTGGCGGGCAGTCATTTTGCAGTTGGGCAGGGCATTACGACCGGTGGTATTGCGGGAACCGTTGTGGATCCCGCGGGAGCCGTGATCGGCAATGCCACGGTGACTGCAACCAGCCTTGAAACCAACATCCAGAACGTGCAGCATTCGCGCGCCGACGGTGCGTTCACCCTGGTGAACCTGCCTCCCGGGGATTACACCCTGAAGATTGAGGCAAGCGGATTTGAGGCGCTGCGGATCGAGAAGGTCACGGTCGCCGTGGGGCAGACCACGATCGGACCGCAGATGATGAAGATCGGCGCGGCCTCGACGATCCAGGTTGAGGGCGATGTGACGCCGCTGATCTCGACGACCCAGTCGCAGGTTTCGTCGACGATTGACACCGCGCAGCTGCAGAGCCTGCCGTTTGGCGGCGGATTTGACACCGCGGCCCTGCTGACGCCGGGTGTGGTGATTACCCACGACAACAGCTTCAGCAACAACAACGGCGCGTACGGCGGCTTCTCCTCGCAGGGTGAGCGCGGCCGTTCCAACAACTTCGAGATTGACGGCCAGTCGAACAACGACAACTCGGTAGCCGGCCCGCAGGTCTTCTTCTCTAACCCCGATGCGATTTCGAGCATTGAGGTGATCACCAACAACTTCTCCGCGCAGTACGGCCGCAACGCCGGTTCGGTGGTGAACTACATCACCAAGGCGGGCAGCAACAGCTTCCACGGCACGGCCTTCGAATGGTACGAAGGAAACTGGGGCGAGTCGTTTGCGCAGGGGCAGAAGAGCGCGTATCAGGGATATTGCCCGCAAGGGGAGAAGAACAACTGCCTGAACGTCGCAACCTCACCCCTTTACGGCGAGCCGGTTCCCTCGCTGCCGCGGTATGTGGACAACTGGTTTGGCGGCAGCTTCGGAGGCCCGATTCTGCGCGATCGCCTGTTCTTCTTCAGCAGCTGGAACTTTAACCGCTACCGCAACGGCGGCGGCACCTCGCTGAGCGGTTCTTCGATCACGCCCACGCCGGACGGCCTGACGGCGCTGGCCAGCGCGTTTCCGAACGAGCCGGGCGTCGCGGCGCTGGTGAACAACGGCCCGTATTCGGTGAAGGGCGGCAATCCCCATCCGAGCGGCCCCATCTATTCGATTCCGGTGACCATTGGCGAAACGACGACGGACATCCCGTTCTCCTCGATCGCCCGCAGCGTACCGTCACTCTCCAATGACGAAGAGCTGATGGGCCGCCTCGACTATCAGGCGACGCAGAAGGACCACTTCTTCCTGCGCTACTTCTATCAGGATGATCCGTACTTCAACGCCGGCGGCAGCGTGGTTGCGGGCGCATGGTACAACGTGCCGGATACAGCGCACTCGGTAGGCGCGGACTGGGAACATACCCTCTCGGCGAACTGGGTCAACCAGTTGCGCTATTCGTTCCAGCAAACCTCCGTTCTGTTCCAGGGCGGCGGCCAACCGAGTTGCGTGGCCACGACGCCGGATCAGTGCACCACGAGCATTGGTTTCGGGGGCAAGCTGACAGATACCACCGGGGATCAGTTCAGCATGCTGGGCTATGGCTACCCGACGAACATCCCGCAGGGGCGCGTGGTGAAGGTGACGCAGGCCCAGGACAACGTGACCTGGACGCATGGCAGACAGACGGTTCTGTTCGGCGGCGAGTACGACTATCAGAACTCGCCCAACCCCTTCCTGCCGGATTACAGCGGCGGGTTCAACTTCTCGGATATTACGGCAGCCAATAACCCGGTCATGACCGACTTTTTGACCGGCACCGGCTCGCTGACTCTGGGCAACGGCCCGTTCACCAGCAAGTTCACAGAGAATGACTTCGCCTTCTACTTCCAGGACGATTGGAAGGTCATGCCCAACCTGACGCTGAACCTCGGCGTTCGTTACGAGTTCTTCGGACAGGCCGTGAATCTGCTGCATAACGAGACGGTGACAAGAGAGAGCAATCCGCAGACGGCATTCTGGGATCAGTCCCTTCCGCTGTCGGTGCGCACCTTCCCGTACACGAATCCCGATTACCACAACGTTCAGCCGCGTATCGGTTTCGCGTATACCCCGGTAGGCATGGCGCGGAAGCTGGTGGTGCGCGGCGGCTTTGCGATCAACTTCGATCCCGCGTTCTACAACATCTTCCTGAACTCGGCGAGCGCGGCTCCGGTCGTGAACCTGGGAACCGTCACCGACTGCGGTACTACCGTCCAGTGCCTCCCCACGAGCGGAGCGTCTGGCGCGCAGGTGCGCGCGCAGTCTCTGCCGCTGCTTCCGACCGGGCCTGGCATCAATCCCGGCTTCCGCAACACGACCTACAACTCGCCCAACTTCCACAACCCCTACACGGAGTCGTATCTGTTCGGCTTCGAATATGGACTGGGGAACCACGCGGCCATCGACGTGAAATACGTCGGCAACCACCAGGTGGGGAACTTCCAGAGCACCGACGGCAATCCTTATTTGCTGCCGCTGCAGGGCACGTTCCCGGGGGCGGTACCCATCACCCTGTGCACCGACGCGACGGCTCCTGGCTACGGGCGCCCGGATTGCACGCACGCCAACGTCCGCACCCGCACCAACGGGGCTTTCGCGCTCTATAACAGCCTGCAGATGCGGTTGACCACGCGCAACTATCACGGGCTGACGACCGAGCTGAACTGGACCTACAGCAAGACCATCGACAACGCGTCGGAGATCTTCTCGACGTTTGCCGGCGGCAATACGAATGCCTTCGCGCAGAATCCTCTGAACCCGAACGAACCGGAACGGGCGGTCAGCGGCATTTCCCTGACGCACGACATCTCGTCGGGATTCACCTACGCCCTGCCGATTTTCCCGAGCCAGTCCCACTGGTACGGCAAGTCGATCGGCGGGTGGAAACTGAACGGCATTTACACCTTCAACACTGGCCAGCCCGGAACGCCGCTGCAGTATGGATTCTTCGGCGATGGACCGGACTACCAGAGCTACACGGCTGACGTTCCGTTCATGGACTGGCAGATCAGCGGATACGACGTCGCGCGTGCGGTGCTGTCGAACCCGAAGGCGCCGGCGTCGTCGGTCGGCATCTACGATCCGGATGGCGGAGTTTGCGGTGGTCCTGCTGGTTATTACAGCTGGGCAGATTGCAGCCCGGTCAGCCCCTCTTCGGTGAAGTGGCTACGGAACACGCAGGCCCTGGGCACGCAGATGGGCGCGAAAACGCCGTACTTCGGCTCCGGCCGCAACTTGGTTCGTTCCGCGCCGTGGAACAACATGGATGCCAGCCTGTTCAAGTCGTTCCCGGTTACCGAACGCGTGACAGCGCAGTTGCAGCTGATCGCCTACAACGTCTTCAACCGCCAGTACCTTGGCATGCCGGACCTGGGACTGGACGACGTGTCCTCCGATCCGCATTTCACGACGTTTGAGAATCCGAAGTGGAGTTACGGCTCAAACCGCAACACCCAGATCGGGCTCAAGTTCCTGTTCTGAGCGTCGGGCGAACAGCCCGGTTCGAAAACCCAAAATGACAGGAGGCCCTTCGGGGCCTCTTGTTTTTTGGCGAAAATACGGCGAACAAAGCGTCACCACACGCAGAATCTCCGAAAATCCCACAAATCGTAGGTGGGGCTCATTTGCTACCATTTCCTGTAGGCAGCCATTACCTTCGGCCCTGATTCCCGATGCAAGTGCCTGAAAATATAACTACTTGCGGGCGCTGAGTCTGGCAGTTCAATTGCTAATAGAGGGTAATATTACTTTCCCGAATGCACGATTTCATCGGTTCTCATTCGATTAGGAAAACTAGAAGGTTTTGGAGGTTGTCCATGTGTAATGTCTCCCGGAATTGGGGTCGGCGATTTTTTGGTTTGTTGCTGATCTCGGGAATCACCCTGTTGATGTCGATGCCCCGCATTGCCGCGGCGCAGTCGCTCATCTCAGGCGATATCGCAGGAACGGTGACGGATCCGAGCAATGCGGCCATTCCCGGCGCGACGGTGACGGCAACGAACAACGGAACCGGGCTGGTGAAGACGGTGACGACGGGTGCAGCGGGCGATTACAAGATTGGCCTGATCCCGCCAGGGCAATACACCGTGAAGATCGAAGCCTCGGGCTTCCAGGCGGTACAGCAGGTAACCGGAGTGGCGATCGGGCAGACGGCCACGGTGAGCGTTGCCCTGCAGGTAGCGAAGGGCTCGACGACGGTGCAGGTGCTGGGCTCCACAGTGCCCCTGCTGCAGACGGAAAACTCCGATATCTCCTCGACGCTGACCGAGGAGCAGGTACAGAACCTGCCCAACCCGGGCGGCGACATCACGTACTACATCCAGCTGACGCAGGGTGTGGTGATGAACACGCAGATGCACTACGGCAACTCGTCGGCATTTGGATTGCCGGCGACCTCGAACAATTTCACGGTGAACGGCGCCGAAGATAACGACCCGTTCCTGAACCTGAACAACTCCGGCCCCTCGAACCTGCTGCTTGGCTCGAACGATGTGGGCGAAGTGAACATCGTGGCCAACGCGTACAGCGCGCAGTATGGGGCGCTGGGCGGCGTGCAGGAAAACATCACCACCCGCTCCGGCACCAACCAGTTCCATGGCGACGCCGCGTATTACTGGGCAAACAGCGACATGGAAGCGAACGACTGGTTCAACGACAACACCGGAGCGCCGAAGCCGTATGCCAACGCGAACCAGTGGGGCCTGGGCGGCGGCGGCCCGATCGTGAAGGACAAGACTTTCTTCTTCGCGAACTATGAAGGCATGCGGTTTGTCACCTCGCCGGTGGATGCGACCTTCCTGCCGAGCGCGGCTTACGAGTCGTACGCGGGGGCGACCACGGCGGTCGGGGTGAATGGCGCCGGCGGCGCAGAGACAACGATCACCAATCCCAGCGTGCTGGGCAACGACGGGAACTGCGACAACAACACCAGCTCGCTGTATGCCAATGGCAACGGTGGAGAGTGCGCGTTCTATCAGAAGATCTTCGCGCTCTATAACGGCGCGCCGCGCGCTTCCTCTGCGGCTGCGTTTGGCGCGAGCAGCGCGGCCGCAACCAACTGCGTGCAGGCCGACAGCGAAGGAAACTGCACCCTCGCCTATACGGTGCCTTCTGGCTCGGTTTACTCCAATTACCTGCAGGAAGGCCCGAAGAACCACTTGGCTGAAGTGCTGGTAACGGGACGTCTGGACGAGAAGTTCGGGCCGAACGACAGCGCGTTTATCCACTTCAAGTATGACCACGGCGTTCAGCCGACGTACGTCGATCCCATCAACTCGGTCTTCAATGCGCAGAGCGATCAGCCTGACTATGAAGGCCAGATGGAAGAGACGCACCAATTCACCCCCAACCTGGTCAACCAGTTCATTCTCTCGGCCACCTGGTACAGCGCGTACTTCCTGAGCGACAACGAATCGTCTGCGCTGGCTGCGTTTCCGTACGAATTGGAATTGGCCGATGGATCGTTCAACAATCTGGCCAACAACGAACTGGCGTGGCCTGAAGGCCGCGACGTGACGCAGTACCAGATCAACGACGACGTAAGCTGGACGCACAGCAAGCACACCCTGGCCGTGGGCGTGCTTTTCAAGCGCGACGACGTGACCGACGCCGACCTGGGCGTGCTGGCGGATTATCCGCTGGCGGTGCAGATCGGACCGGCCGAGGGAGCCTTCTCGGGTGGCGATTTCTTTGCCGCGGGCAACAACTATGTCGGCGTGCAGAACTTTCCGCTGCACCTGAAAGTGCCGATTCGCACGTACAATCTTGGCTTCTATGTGCAGGACCAGTGGAAGCTGAAGTCCAACTTCCAGATCACCGCCGGAATCCGTGCGGAGCACAGCTCGAACCCGGTTTGCGTTATTGACTGCTTCGCTTACCTGAACGGCAGCTATAACAACGCTACCGACACGCTGGATACGGCGTACAACACACTGTTGATCAGCGGCAAGCGGAATGCGTTCACCAACCTGCAGAAGATCACCATCGACCCGCGCGTGGGCTTCACCTATACGATGCCGGGGCACGAGCACACGGTCTTCCGCGGCGGCTTCGGATTGTTCACCGACGTCTTCCCGGCGACCATCGCGGACTCGTTGCTGAACAACGCTCCGCTGAATCCGGAGTACAACAGCTTCGGCGGCGTGGCCGATCCTTCGCAGACGGGCAACTTCCTGGACTCGCTCAAGGCAACGAACGCAGCGTTCGTTACCGGGTATGCCGGGGGCGGAAGCTATAACAGCATCTCGGCAGCAAACTCGAGCTTCTCGGTTCCGTCCCTGTTCAATCCGGATGCGAACATCCACTATCCGACGTATGAAGAGTGGAGCCTGCAGTGGGAGCAGCAGTTGGGCAACCACACCAGTTTCACGCTGGGCTATGTGGGCAACCATGGGTATCACGAGCCGGTGGAAGACAACGGCGTGAACATGTTCGGCATTCCGGGCGCGCCCGCGGCTGCGAAGCTTCCGGAGTTTGGCGAGGTGACGGAAGTGCAGAGCGTGGCGGGATCGCACTATCACGGCCTGCTGACCGGCATCAAGCATGAATCCAAGTACATCACCGCGACGGTCAACTACTCATGGAGCCATGCGCTCGACGAGATCTCGAACGGCGGTATCCTGCCCTTCGGGTTCAATGCCATCAACCCGGTGAACCCCTTCAACCTGGCGCAGTACAACTACGGCAACGCGGACTACGACATCCGGCAGAATATGAACGGGAATTACCTCATTCATATTCCGTACAGGGCTGGTCCGAAACTACTGCTGGACAACTGGCAGGTGGGCGGAACGATCTTCTGGCACTCTGGATTTCCCTTCAGCGTGACAGATGATGCACAGGCCAGCGGGCTGGAAGGGAACAACGACTTCGGTCCTGTCTATGCAGACATCACCGGCAGCCCGACCCGTCATTGCGGCAAGTCGGCGACAACTACGCCGTGCCTTGGCGCGACGATCGGAAGTTCGGGTTCGAACTTCTCCGACATCACCGGCTTTGGCGATCCTGGCTACCAGCGGCGGAACCAGTTCACCGGCCCGCACTACTTCAATACGGATCTGAGCGTCCTGAAGGGCTTCAAAATCCCCGGCCTGGAACAGGGAATGTTCCAGTTCGGAGCACAGGCCTTCAACGTTCTGAACCACACCAACTTCGCGCAGCCGACGTTCGACGCCAGCAACCCGGCGTTCGGGCTGATCCAGAGCGACGTGAGCACGCCGACCAGCGTGTTCGGAGCGTTCCTGGGCGCGGACGCGGATCCCCGCATCATTCAGCTGAAGGGCAAGATCATCTGGTAAAGCTGAATCGCGAACGGTGAACCCAACGGCGGAGGCTTCGGTCTCCGCCGTTGTTTTTGAGGCACGTCCTGGGCCGAACTTTGGGTGATCGCATGGCACGACCGGGGGATTTGCAATCGCGAAAGCGACAAGGTAAAAAGATTGACTACGGGGTTTTGGGCAGTCGGCGTCTCCCCTGTCAGCACCGCACGCGCAACCGCTGACCACCGGCCCAATCGCTCCAGGGCCAGACAACCAAATCTCCGGCGGGGGCATCTACCATTTCGATGACAGTGGACATTTTGCTGGTGGACGACAATGCCATCCAGGCGGCCACCCGCAAGGCTATCCTGACGCGTTCGGGCCGGAGCGTTGCTGTGGCCTGCGACGCGGAAAAGGCACTGGCGATGTTGGACGCGACGGGGTCGGCCCGGCCTGTGGGGCTGGTGGTGACCGATCACCTGATGCCAGGCATGCACGGTCCGGAGTTTGTCACGCTGTTGCGGGCGCGGTTTCCGCTGATGCCGGTGCTGGTGCTGAGCGGCATGCCGGACGCGGAAGATTCCTACGACAACCTCGACGTGGTCTTTCGGGTGAAGCCGCTGCCGCCCGAGGAGTTGCTGGCGCTGGCGCGATCGCTGCTGATGGGGCCCATCGCGAGAACGGCGTAGCCGCAAGCGGACAGGCGCACCTGGCCGGCTGGTCTTCCTCCAACCGGGAACGTTGACCGATCCGGCAACTTTGCCCGGAAAAATGTTGTCATGTGTGCATCGGATGTGCCGATATAGGAGTCTAAGCAGCAATCGGACTTCTGATTGGCGAGGCCGCACATGGAAAATCCCCGGGCGACGACGGAGCCGACCAGCCGCAGGCAGGAGTACGTCTACCGGATTGCGGCCCTGGCAGTGGCGCTTTTGCTGCTGCTGACCTGGTTCAGCGCCTGAGCTGGCTTAGCGCCTGAGCTTGTCCAGCGCGTGACCTGGCTTAGCGCCTGAGCTTGTCCAGCGCGTGAGCTGGCTTAGCGCCTGAGCTTGTCCGGCGCGTGAGCCCCTGACTTGGCCAGGCGGCGCTTTCGAACTCTGCGCACACATCAGCGAGTGGTTGTCGTTTCCCGCATCAGAGCCCGGCGCAGCACCGCTTCGATGGCCGCGCGCAGCTCGGTATAGTCCGAGTCGGAAATCTTCCCTCCCAGACGCTCCGTTTCCAGCAGAAACAATTCCTCTTTGAGCGCGGTCAGCATTGCGGTCTGGTGCGCCGATCCGTTGAGGGCTGCCGCCGCGGCCGGATGCGCCGCTGCGGGCGTGGTCGCCGGCGTGGGCATAGCCGTCGGCGGCTGCGGAACCGTCCCCACCGTCCGCGGCTGGCCGGGCTTGGTGCGCAGCATGAAGGCCGCCCCAATCACCAGAGCCAGTCCGATTCCGCTGAGGATCCAGCCTTTGTATTTGTCCAGCGGGTCGGGCGTGTCGATGGGATTGCCGAGTCCTCCGCCAGGGCGCGGCGCTGCCTGGGCTCCTGACGCGGCTGCCGACGCATCGCCGCCCGCGGCTGGCTGATCGGGCGCGCCCATTCCAGGCGCTCCCTGCGCGGGCTGGCCCTGCTGCTCACGCGGCATGGAGCCGGTGCCGGAGACGGTGTAAGCGACTGTCGTGCCGGGCTGCACGTTGGTGGCGAGGAAGGTATCGATGCCGGGTTCTCCGGCATCCGCGGGCAGCGGCTGGAAGGCCGTGCCGCTCAGCTTCATGCTCTTCGGCAGCATCACCGCGACGTTGTCGGCGGGCATGGTCTCGCGCGCGTTGAGCGCCAGGCTGCTGTTGTAGGGGAGATGGTAGCCGACCTGAAAGCGCGTTTCGCCGGGGCGTACGGGGAAGAGGAAGGTGTAGTGATCCTTGTCGCCGAGGGGCGCGGGGGAATCGGTGACCGCCATGCCGCCGGGTCCGGTGGCGGTGGCGCCTTCCAGAATGGCGCCGGGGGGCAGATAGAAATCAAAGGGCTGGGTGCCGAACTGGGTGCGGGGCGGCTTCGATTCATTGCGCAGGAACCAGCTTTCGGTGACGCTGAGGCCTTGCGGGTTGGTCTCGATGCGCGAGACGTCGGCGTAGATGTGGACGCCGTCGACTTTGGGGGCAACGTCGAAGACGTCGATGTTGACGGTGCTGGTGTTGGGCGGAACGGAACCGTAGTAGGAGGCCTTCTGGTGCTCCACGCGGACCAGGTGCATGCCGGCGGCGTCGGCGACGGTGAAGGTGTAATGGCCCTGCTTGTCGATGGTGGTGCGGGCCGACTCCTGCATGCCCTGGGTCAGATCCAGCAGGACAGCGGTGTCGCCGGTGGCCGGCTTGCCGGTGGTGCGGTCGGTCACGGAGCCGGAGATGGTTGCGGCGGCCAGCGAGAGCGGCAGCGCGGCAGCGGTGAGAGCGAGGGCGAGCGGACGGAGGGGCTTCATGAGGTTCCTGTCTTAATGGGTGGAGTGCGGCAGGGCTGAGCCGGAGAGGCTGGGCGCGATGAGGGTCTGCGTCTCCAGCAGATCGATTTCAGCCACGACTTCAGCGGCTTCGTTTTCGAGGGCGGCGCGCTGGGAGGCGTAGTCTTCCTCAGGATACTTGCCGGAGTGGTACTCGAAGTTCAGGTCGCGGAGATTGTCGTAGAGGGTCTCGCGGCGTTCGCGCAGGTATTCGAGGCGCGTCTTGTTGTGCTGGGCTTCGACGTTGTTGTCGGGCCAGAAGACGTAAAGAAACAGGCCGATGAGAAGAGCGGCCGAGGCGATGGTGCTCATAGGGCAATCTCCTGGGACTGCGCCAACCGCGAAAGGGTGGTCATAATTCTGTCTCCCGGCGGATCCGCTCGCGGATCTCATCGGATTGGGTGTCGTGCGATACGTAGGGCATGGGGACGGTGCGGAGTCTCCATTTGCGGACGAGGAGGAATGTGCCGCCCAGTCCCAGCAGCAGCAGCGCCGGAGGCACCACCCACGCGACGATGTTGAACTTGGTGAGCCAGGGAGCAGCGAGAACCGTGGGTCCGTATTCGGCCTGGAAGGCGGAGAGGATCATGTTGTCGCTGTCGCCGCGCGCGATGGCGGCCTTGAGCTCGGCGGATTCGCCCTGCAGATTGGGGCAACCGATGTGGTCGCATTCCAGCAGCACCTGGTCGCAGCCGCAGGCGCACATCAGCTTGTGGCCCACGTGATTGAAGCGTGCTTCGGTGTCGGCGGAGCCGAGCGTGAAGACGCCGAGCACGATCAGCATCGGCAGGATGGCGAAGCGGGTGAGTCGAGTCATCGGTCGCCTCCCTTTCCGGCGGCGACCAGATCCTCAGAGACGGCGGCCGGAGTCCGGGAGCGCTGCGAGGCCAGCGCGGCGCTCAGGTTGGGAACCAGCGCGATGGCGGTGCCGAGAATGGTGACGAGGACGCCGATCCAGATCCACGAAACGAGCGGGTTCAGGAAGGCCTTGATGACCGGCTGATTGGTCGCCGGATCGGAGCCGGCATAGATGACGTAGAGGTCCCAGGCCAGCGTGGAGTGGTTGGCGACCATGGTTTGCGGCTGCTGGCTGGCGGTGTAGAAGCGCAGCTCGGGCGCCAGCTGGGTGACCTTTTTGTCGCCGCGGTAAACGTCGAGCAACGCGAAGGTGGTGTCGTAATTCGCGTTCGAATCCTGGGAGAAGTCTTCGCACTCGATGCGGTAGGGACCGATGGTCATCGACTGCTTGAAGTTCATCGTCATCTCTTTGCTCTGATTGAAGGCCTGCCCGGAGATCCCGATGAAGATGAGCACCACGCCGAAGTGGACGAGGTAGCCGCCGTAGCGGCGGGTGTTGCGGCGGGTGAGCTGAATGACCGAAGCGAAGAGGTTGTGCCCGGTGTGGCTTTGGATGACGCGCGCGCCGCGGTAGAACTCCGCAAAGATGGCGGTGGCGACAAAGGCGGCCAGGGAGAAGGTGATCCACGCATAGAAGGCGCCCTGTTCGCCGGTGGTCAGGATGGTCCAGGGATGCACCCCGCAGGGGATGAGGGCGACGGCCACGACCAGCGCGGAGATTGAGGGGACGACGAAGTTGCGGCGGATGCTGCGCATCGAGGTGCTGCGCCACGCCAGCAACGGGCCGATCCCGGTGATGAAGAGCAGGAAGACGCCGATGGGCACCGCGATGGTGTTGTAGTACGGCGAGCTGAGCGTGACCCGATTGCCCTGCACGAATTCCGAGAGGACCGGGTAGAGCGTTCCCCACAGGATGGTCATGCAGGCGACCAGCAGCACGAGGTTGTTGAACAGGAAGCTGGACTCGCGCGAGACGAGGGATTCGAGATGGTGATCGTTCCTGAGGTGGTCGCGGTTCAGGATGTAGGTGAAGGTGCAGACGGCCAGCACGATGACCAGGAAGACCCAGAACCAGGTGCCGATGGGGGACTGCGCGAAGGCGTGTACGGAGCTGACCAGTCCGGAGCGCGTGAGCAGGGTGCCGAGAATCGCGAGCAGGAAGGTGGAGAAGATGAGCCAGACGTTCCAGGACTTCATCATGCCGCGCTTCTCCTGCATCATGACGGAGTGCAGGAAGGCGGTGCCGGTGAGCCAGGGCATGAGCGAGGCGTTTTCAACGGGGTCCCAGCCCCAGTAGCCGCCCCAGCCGAGGACGTTGTAGGCCCAGTGCATGCCGAGGAAGATGCCGACGGTGAGGAAGAGCCAGGTGACCATGGTCCAGCGGCGGGTGATGTGGATCCACTTCTCGCCGGGATAGCGCATCATGAGCGCGCCTAAGGCGAAAGCGAAGGGAACCGCAAAGCCGACATAGCCGAGGTAGAGCATCGGCGGATGGATGACCATTTCCGGATACTGAAGCAGGGGATTGAGGCCGTTGCCGTCGGGCGGAACGGCGCCGGTAATCAGCGAAAACGGGGTCGCGGGGTAATTGATCAGCAGGAAGAAGAAGACCTGAATGCCGGCAAGAATCGTGGAGGCGTAGGCGGTGAGGGTGACGTCGACTTTGTGGCGCAGGCGCAGGACGAATCCGTAGGCGGTGAGCAGCCACGCCCACAACAGCAGCGAGCCTTCCTGGCCGGACCAGAGCGCGGCAAACTTGTACTTGATATCGAGGGCGCGATTGGAGTGCTCGGCAATGTAGGCGACGGAAAAGTCGTTGGTGAAGGCCGCCCAGACGAGGGCGAACGCGGCGCAGGTGGCGGTGATGAAGGTGCCGATGCCGGCGCGGCGGGCGGTTTCCGCCAGGCGCTCCGGCGAAACGCGCCAGGCGAGCCGCTGGTAGAGCCAGCCGCGCGGGCCGGTGGCCAGCATGCGCAGCGCGACTGCGCCGGCAAGCAGGCTGTACGCGCTGAGAACGAGCGCCACGAGGAGCGAAAAACTGCCAAATGTGGGCATAGGGATTTCCCATCTGATTGTCGCACTTCTTCAGGGCCGGGGACTGCAGTGCGCCAACGACAAGATGATCTTCGCGGCTCCGGCGTCCAGGCCGCTGTGACAAATCTCACACTGGCCGTTGCGGTCGGGGCCGGGAACCTTTGGTGGGGGGACAAAGAGCGACGGCGATCGCGTGCCAGGATTGCCGTGATGGCAGCCCTGCTGCGCACTTGCGTTACAAAACAGACCGGAGACATGGTTTACCGCGAAGCTCGACGGCTCCGTGCCTCGGCATCGGGCAACACACGACGATCTTGTATGCCCTGGAAAGAGAGTCGGATCCTGGATCAACGTGTCCGCAGGGGCGACCATTCGGCCAGGCGGCGAGAGGCCCGATCCAACCGGGCCTCCGCCGCCAGCCTTGGCTCTGTGTCGCGCAGGACCATCGTCACAACGCCAACTTCCTATTTCGCCTGCGCCAGCCCCGCAACAACGGCAGCAACTTTGTCGAGTATCTCCTCCCAGCCTTCCAGCTGGCCGCTCTCGATTGCGTTCTGCATGGAGTCGTTGCCAATGAAGGTGAGTTTCGTCTGGCCGTTTCCAAGATCTTCAAAGAGAGTCACATCGTACGCATTCTCAATGGCCTCATGTTCTACTCCGTAGTGCTCAGGCTCGACTTTGTTTCCCTCGGCGTCGGAAAAGTACATGGAAGAAACGATCTTCTCGTGGAGAACAATCTCAAGGTATTCGCCGGCATTCCAGCCCTCCTGCCCATCCGGCGTTCTCATGCAGTAGAGAAATTTTCCTCCCACGCGAAAATCAATCTTGCAAACTGGTGAGGTAAAGCCCTTCGGTCCCCACCATTGCATCACGTATTTCGGGTCTGTCCACGCCTGCCAGACCAATGCAACCGGGGCATCGAAAACTCTGGTGACCACCATCCGCTCTGTCTCGTTAACTGTGTTATTTGTCATCTCTGATCTCCGTTTTTTTCATTTGATTTACGACCACTTCCAGCTTGTCGAAACTCTCTTCCCAGAATCGGCGATAACTGATCGCCCAGTCGCTGACTCTCTTGATCGCCTCCGGCCTGAGCGTGCACACGCTCTCGCGCCCACGCTTCTTCTTGATCACAATCCGCGCCCGCACCAGGTACGCAATATGTTTTGAAATCATCTGCTGCGAGAGGAGAAACGGCTCCGTCAATCGATGCACGGAGGCAGGCCCATGGGAGAGCCGCTCGATCATCGCTCGCCGGGTTGGATCGGACAAAGCCGCAAAAGTTGTACCCAGTCTATCCACAACCGTATGGTAGTGGATTACCGCTCGATGTCAATCGCTAATTTTGCCACTCGCAATTTTTTATTCCTGATCCCTGAGTCCTGATCTCAGATCCCTGATTCCTTCGACTGCGGGCTGGGCGCTCCGCTCAGAAGGACGAGCGTGCTTGTACCTAATACATCCAGCTGCAGTCGCGGGTGAAATCGGTGGCGGGGACCCGCTGCCACGCGCTCCCGCTCTTTTCCACTTCGAAGATGCCGCCGGTTCCGCATTGCATGCCGCAGCTTTTGATGACGGAGACGAGGGCGTGGGTCTGCGCGGGGTCGAGGCCGGGCACGCCGAGGTAGCGGATGTGCTTCATGGAGCTGTAGGGGGCGCATTGTGCGGCGCTGCGGTTTTGGGGGCTCAGACAGGCGCGGGCCTCGGCGAGTTCGCCGGGCGCGAGCACGCGGTAACCCAGTGGGATGGTGAACTTCGGCTGCCAGGCGTGGCTCTGGGTATTGGCGGCCGTGAAGGCGTCGGCCAGTTCGTGCTCATCCGGCGTGGAGGGCTTGAGGCAACTGGGGCCGACCTGGGGAATGTCGGTCTGGGAGCTTCCGGCAAAGACGAGAGGTTCAGGGGCGGTGCCCGGAGCGGGTTTCTGGTAGAGGTCCGAGTAAATCGCGTAGGCCGCGGCGGGAGCCGGTTCGCCGCCAGGCTGATTGAGCGGGCTGGTGACGGCGAGATCGCCGGCGTGCGGCGCAGCCGTGCGGTGCGGTAGGAAGCGCGGAGCGAGGCGCAGGGAGAGGATCGCCACGGCAACGATCAGCAGAATGAACCGCAGGGCGAGGCGCGGCGTAAGACGCATGGAGGCTCCTGCGGTCGATTGTAGCCATTCAGGAAATTTTTCCGCGGAGGGGTGTTCACCGAAGTCCCGAGAAACCGTTGTGGAGGGTGAAACGCAGAAAAATCGGATTCACGAGGATTTGCCATGAATGGTTTGTGGGATAACGTGCAGAACGCCATCGTCGCGTTCACGTTTTGCTGGTTTGCCTGGGTGATCTTTACCTCGGTGCGGCGGTACCTGATCGCCAAGACCAAGGGCGCGCTGCAGGAGAAGATCCTGCAACGGATCGACTCGTCGGAGGCTCTGGTGACGCTGGCGGCCAGCGACTCGGGGCGGCGATTCCTTGAATCGATGACGGTGGAGGAGAATCCGCCAAGCTCGCCGTTCAGCCGCATTCTTTTCGGATTGCAGGCGGGCATTGTGCTGATCTGCTTTGGGCTGTCGATGCTGTTCGTGCATCACCACACGAACGATCCGGAAGCCGGGTTTATGATCACAGGCACAGGAGCGATCGGCCTTGGATTCGGCTTTCTCTTTGCGGCAGCGGCCAGCATTTATGTATCGCGTCAGCTGGGGCTTATTAACCGTGAACCCCGCGGGTGAACCGGGTGGAACGCTGGCGGGCGCGCTGGCATGCGATCCCGCACAGCCGGCGGCGGCGCCGATGAGCGAACTGGAATTCCAGCGCGTGTACGACGCCACGGCGGGGCCGATCCTCGGCTATCTGGCGGCCGTCACCGGACGCCGCGACGTGGCCGACGATCTGCTGCAGGAGACCTATTGCCGCCTGCTGGTACACAGCAAAGCTGTGGCCGGCCTGGATGCGCAGGAGACGCGGCGGTATCTGTTCCGGATTGCGACCAACCTGCTGCGCGACCGCTGGCGCGCGGGCGATGACCGTCCGTTTGCCGAGCCCGAGGAATCCGGCGCAGTCCCACAACTCGAAAGCTCGATCGATGTGCGGACCATGCTCGGGCATCTGAAGCCCAGAGAGCGCGAGTTGCTGTGGTTGGCGTACGTCGAAGGCATGGACCACAAAGAGATTGCCGCGGCCACGGGTCTGGGCCGGCTGAGCGTGCGGACGCTGCTGTTTCGCGCGCGCGGCAAGGCCAAACAATTTTTGAGCCCGGAATTTTCGAGCCCGGAATTTTCGAGATCAGGGAGCGATGTATGAGCCGTCAGGACGAACAACTGCGCCAGGCGCTGCGCGGGTATGCCGCCCGGATCACGCAGACGCACAGCGTGCCCGAGGCGTCGGTTGTGTGGCTGCGCGCGGAGCGGCGGCGGCGGCGGATAGCGATTGAGCGGGCCGAGCGGCCGCTGCGCATTATGCAGATGGTCGGGCTGGTGTGCGCCGCGCTGGCGGCGGCGTGGTGGCTGGTGCGGTCGGACAGCCTGCGGTCGGTGCCGGAGATTGGGACGACCGGCGTGATGCTGGCGCTGGCCGCGGCGGTGATGATTGTGGGCGGATGCTGGACGATGGTGGTGGTTGGCCGGCGGCCCTTGTCATAGATAACCAGTTCCGAGAGACAGTCCTGAAAGCCAGTCCCGAGAGCCAGTCGTGAAAGCCATGTCGTGACCTCGTCCGAGCCATCACGGCACGCGGAAGCGTCGTGCGGGTTGTACAATCGGCACGATGAGCGGGCCTGCCACGCCACCGGGAATGTTCGAGCCGCCTCGTCCTGCGGACCGCGAGCCGCGTTCGGCGCTGCCCTGGGTGATTGCCGGCGGGTTGGTGATGCTGGCGCTGGGCGTGGTGATTGCGTTGAGCCATCATGGCGCAGCGCCCAATCCCGGCGGTGCGGGTTTGGCGCCGGCCGATGCGTACGCGGCGAGCCTGCCGATTACGGGATTGACGATGAGCCAGGCCGGCAATATGGCCGGCGGCCAGACGACGTATATCGATGGCCAGATCGCGAACACCGGGTCCAAAACGGTGACCGGGATTACGGTGCAGGTGGCGTTCCACGGCTTTACGACGCCGATTGCCCTCAAGTCGACCATGGCGCTGAGCCTGATCCGGACGCGGGAACCGTATGTGGACCTGCAGCCGGTGAGCGCGGCGCCGATTGCGCCGGGGCAGACGCGGGAGTTCCGGCTGATCTTCGACAGCGTGCCCCCGGACTGGAACCAGAACTACCCGGAACTGCGGATTATCCAGGTCGCCAGTCGTTCAGGAACCAGCAAATAGTGCACGGTCGGATTCCTGGGCGCAGGGAATAAATTGCACGGTGTCCGGCGCAGGGAACGCCAGCCGGATGCGGGCGCGGGCGGCGAGGCTCTTCTATCTACTAATCAAATCAATCATTTAGATAAAAATCAGCACGGTCTGCGAGGACTGGCTGACTTTGGCAGGCGAACTGCTCTATTCCCCTGCGTAACGGGATGCTGCGCAGCTTCCGGAGTGTGTGCCCAACGAAGTTTAACGAGACATACAAAAGGAATGCCCGCCATGACACAAAACGCGATGAAAAACTTAGTAAAACCCGGATCGATTGCGGCGCTGCTGATGGCAGCGAGCCTGGGTTTGCCGGCAGTCGCTCAGCAGCAGCAGCCTCAGGTGCAGACCGGTGCGACCACCAGCCCGCAGAGCCAGACCCCGACGGCCCAAACCGGCACCGGCCAACCGCCGCTCGCCACGCAGTCGCATGAGGGATTCTGGGGACATGTGAATCCTTTTGCCCGCAAGAAGTGGGTGAACCGGCAGCTGGATCCGGTGAAGGACCGGCTGAACGAGCTGGACCAACTGCAGGCCAAAAACGCCAACGACATTAAGGATGTGGACCAGCGGGCGCAGAACGGGATTCACGCCGCGCAGTCGACCGCCGATCAGGCCAACCAGACGGCCACCACGGCCAACACCACCGCTGGACAGGCGCAGCAACTGGCGCAGTCGGCGACCGAGAAGACGAATCAGCTGGGACAGACCGTGGGCGGTCTCGATCAGTATCACCCGGTCACGAACACCGACATCCGGTTCCGTGCGGGGCAGACGATGCTGAACGCGAAGGCGAAAGACGCGCTCGACCAGGTCGTGACCCAGATGCAGGGACAGAAGGGCTATGTCGTGGAAGTGGCGGGTTACTCGCGGGTGCGCGGCTCGGCCGGCATCACGAGCTCGCAGCACATGGCCGAAGCAGTGGTGCGGTATCTGGCTGAGCACCAGATTCCGGTATGGAGGATTCATGAAGTGGCGATGGGGAACGCGTCGATCGACGACGGGAATGGCGGCACGGCCGCACCCGGCAGCGTGGTTCGCATCAGCCTGATGGAAAACAGTTTGGCAGCCTTGAACTCGTCCGGTAACGGCGGTTCGCCGATTGGTGCGACGCAGCCATCTTCCGCGCAGCCCTCCCCTCAGGGTGCTGCGTCGCAACCAGCGGTTCCCCAGCAGTAAAGAGGAAAGCTGCAAAAAAGCTCTCACACAACGAGAGAACCAAGGCAGATTGGCCCCCCACCCGGGGGGCCCTTTTTTTTGCATTGCAGGGTTGCGGGCGGTGGGCCCGCGCCGGCATCGCTGCGGCTGCTGACCGCGTCCAGCGCACCACTTTTTCAGATTGCATCATCTCTATAAATGATGTAATATCGAAATATGAGGACGACCGTCAATCTCGATGACGAGATCTACCAGATCGCTTCGCTCTACGCCTCGGCCCGAGACATCACCCTCGGCGACGCGCTGGGAGAACTGGTCCGCAACGCGCAGCCCGTGCGCTCGCGCATTCGCCGGGATGCACATGGCTTCCCGGTGATGCCCTCCCGCGGCGGCGCGGTTACGCCGGAACTGGTGAAGGCGCTGGAACGGGAAGGCGAAGAGGGCGATGAGCGGGTTTGAGCCGTCGTGGCTCCTCGACGTGAATGTCCTCGTCGCGCTCATCGACGAGCAGCACGGCTTCCACCGCAGAGCCGCCCAGTGGCGGGCCGCCGCATCCTCCGCCGAACCCTCCGCCGCGTGGAGCCTCGCTCCCTTCACGGAAGCGGGGTTCGTCCGGGTGGTCACCAACCCCCGCTACCCCAATCCATTCTCGGTCGCCGAAGCGCTGGAAGTGCTGGCGCTGCTGGCCGCGCAGAAGGGCTATGCATTTTGCGCGGTCACCGAATCGCTGACCACCCTGGCCCAGCCGTTCGTCGAGCGTCTCTTTGGCCATCAGCAGATCACGGACGCCTGTCTGCTCGGCCTCGCCATCCGCGGCGGACGCGTCCTCGTGACCTTCGACAAAGGGCTACGCACCCTCGCCGGACCGGCCCACGCGCGCCATGTTCACGTGCTCGAGTAGCGGCGTAGCGCAGCGCCCCACGCAAGCTCGCTTCGTCTGGGCGAGCTTCCCGGGGACAGGTCAGTCGGATTTTGGGGGCAGGTCACCGACCGAATGGGTGAAACAAATGTGAACGGATTTTCGAAAGTGACCCGTGCGTGGAAGGGATTACCTATTCTTCGGTAGGTTTTTCGCATTCAATTTGCGGCAGGACGGGAAACGGAATCGCGTCATTCCGGTCCAGAGTAATCTTCCATGGATCATCATAGTCACGGGTCTTGTTGTAGTTCTGGCAAATGGGATGCTCTATTGTGAAACGTTCCAAAGGGTATTCATGGTAACCCATGTAGCAAACGGTCCGCTCCCGGCCGCCGAAGTCGTCTTTCCAAGATATTTTGCCAAATACAACCAAGTCCTTATCCCCGTTTCCAAAGTCGCGCATGTCCTGCGGAGTCGCCATGACGTTATCGCCTGTGCGCAGGTCTCTAACGGCCACGACTGGATTAGTACCCTCGGTTGTGTGGTGGGGGAGACTCTCGCCCTTTTGGAGGACCGGAGAAGCCGTTCGGGAGATCGATTTCGGCGGATACGAAATATCAACATCTCCCTTGCGAGGAATGAATTCTGCTCGAAGAATAGCTATAACATCCCGTGCAGGGGTTTCCCCACGGTTGATTATGTAGACCGGCAATTCAAGAGGGTGTCCCAAGCCTACGCCGAATTCCTCGACCTCAATGTCCACATCGGAACGTCGCGCATTGATCGCGGCGACGCCCTGAAAGGTAGTGGAATATGCAGCGATGTGGGAATCCTTCTGCTGTTGCTCAATCACCCCCAGCGAGCGGCTCGCTATTTGCGCGCTAAGACACGAGGCATAGGCGGATTGCTGGGACGCGGCGGTTTGCGCTCTTATCTCGCCATAAGTTCTCTGCATAATGCACGCCTGCCGAGCGGCGATAGCGGCGTAACCGGCAGCGACAGCCGCAGCCAGCAGTGTCGCCCCAAAGAGTCTCTTTTGGAGGCGATATTCCTTATCTCGCTGGGTTTTTTCGTAACCTGGTACGTCTTCGTGGGCAGCCTTGATGGCAGATGCGATGACGCCGGCTACTTCCTGGTTCTGCCGTTGGGCGGATTCCTCAGCATGGCGGGCAGCTTTGCTGTGCTCATCAATCAACTGTTGAGTCGTGCCCGATTCTGCGCGTACAGTCTCTACGATGTGCTTGACCCACCGTGGAATCCACGTATCGGCAACCAGCTTTTCCGGGGGATTATTGAGGCGGATGAAACACGAATACCACGAAGGAACGAAAGCAGGGGAGAATTTCGAGAATCCGGCACCGGCCGTCTTGCAGACTACTAGGATTGCATTCCGAAGAGACGGGACAAAAAGCAGCGCACACGCCACGAAGCGAACGCCAGCGACAGGGCCTAGAACGGTACTTCTTGCTCGTTCCTGCAATGATCCCCCAACGGGACCGCCCCTCCCGTGACCTTCGTACTCCCACCCCCTCCGATTCCTCTTGCCCTGCCCGCTGACCGTCCACTACCCTCAAATTCAAGGGAAAGCTCTGTTCATCGCGAACAGGGCTTTTTCTTTGCGCCCGGCTCAGGCCGCGGCCCGAACCCGCTCTTTGAGATCACTGCCGACCTCGGAGCCTGCCTCCGACCGCCCCGACGGATGCCGGGGCTGCGCAGACGGTTCACGGCTGCGAGCATCTGCCGCCCGCCAACCGCTGCCCCCGAACCCCTGTGTTTCCCACACATAGCGTTGAGAAGCTCAGTAAGTGCCTTGTTTCCCACACATACGCAATCGCGATTCGCTAAGTGCTTTACTTTCCACACTTAGAAAAAAAAGAAGGGGGGGGTGGGGCCGATCCAGCGCCGCGCTGGTGGATCTTATTTGTGCAGGGCGGGCGGCTTCGAGGAGACCTGGGCGGCGGGGAGGGTCTCCTGATTGCCTTGCCGCGGCCCGGAGACGACAATCACATCGCTGTCGCCTTTTGCGGAGGAATGGGGCAACAGCGTGACCTCGTCGCCGGCTTTGACCTTGCCCGAGGCGGAATCCTGCTGCGCGAAGAGCGTGGCATCGCTGGAGAACTGGTCGACCTGGAGGGGCAGAACGTTGCCTCCCTGCGGCGGTTGAAAGGCGTTCCAGGCTTTGGCGGCGGATTGGAAAGCGGGGCCGGGAATGGCGTTAGCGCCAGCCTTCAGTTCGGTCGCTTTGGGGAGCTTGACGCCGGCCGCTTTGTCGTAACCCCAGTGAACGGAGCCGTAAAACGCGCCCTTTTGCTTGCCCTCCGTGGCGATCGCAGCGGTTTCGAAGTGCTGCGACGAGCTGCTGCGATCCGGGACGGTGAGCGTGGGCTGATCGTAGAGCCAGGCATCCTGGGGGACGAAATCCTTGCCGGATTTCTTGCGGAAGCCGGTGCCGGTGATGCTTTTTTCCTTCCAGTCGACGTCGGTGAAGTCGCCGATGATGGGAGTGGAGGAGGAGAGTTTGGCGTCGGCTCCGGGCTGCTGGCTGTAGAGCGGCGTGGGCGTCGATGTGTCCACATGGAACGAGGAGTCCTGCGGGGTCCACGCAGTCGATTGGCCCATGGCTCCATGGTTCATGGGAACCAGCTTCCCGTTGACGGTGGAGGTCGCGATCTGGACAAGCGCGATTTTGTCGGCATCGGCCGGAGCGTGGGGCGAGAAGTTGAGCTTGATGGAAACACCGCTGACGGGGGCGCCGTCCTCGTCGTGGCCAGCCCAGGCGTTGTAGAGCCCGGTGTCGAAGGAGCCGGCCCACGTGGGAAGGGGCTTGCGGTGAATCTGGGTGGGCTGTCCGTTCGACTGGGCGACGTGGGCGAGCTCATGCGCGAGCAGAGCACGGCCCGCAGAAGAGGCCGGCGCGAAGTGGCGATCCGCGAAGACGATGTGCTGGCCGAAGGCGAACGCCTGGGCCTGGAGGTCGCGGGCCGAGGCGGCGCTTTGCGCGTCGGCATGGATGCGCACCTGGCCGAAGTCGCGGCCGAAGCGGGGCTCGAAGAAAGCGCGGGTGTTCGCGTCGAGCGGCTGGCCGGAGGTGCGGAGCGCGGTGCGAGCGGCTGGAGGAGCGGGGATGGCGGTGCTCGCCGCTGCCGGCGATGCGGGGGTGCTGGCAGATGACACGGCGGTTTGCTCGGGCGCGCGGAGGACGGCGGCAGCGGTCCGGTCGGCCTGCTGCTCGAGCGGCGAGTTGGCCGCGCCGATGGCGAGGCCGGTGGGTGCGGACGACCGGGGCGCAAAGAGGGGGATGCTGGAGAAATCGAAGGGTATGGACTTGGCGGGCGCGGTCGCGGCGTGAGCGCTGCTGTGATCCGAAGCGTGGGCTTGACCTGGTTTTTGCCGATTGGCTGGGGCGCGGCGGGAGGCAAACGCACGGGTCGGCATGGCGAAAGTCATTTTACGCCGAGACTGGGGTTTGGGGCGCTCGGCTTGGCAGGAGGCGCCTCGCGCAACCCGGGAATCTTCGGCACAGGTCGCCTCGATAGCGCAGCCGGGAAGCTTCTCTGCCTGGACACTTTGAAAAGTGTCTGCCTCCTGTATCTCGGCGGTCGCTCGCTCCAGGTACACTGGCTTCGCTCCATAAGATCGCGGGGTGCGATGACGAAGCAATTTGCGGGGGAGTTGATTTCGGAAGCGGTGGCGATGGTGATCATCCTCGCCTTTGGCGATTCGGTGGCGGCGATGTATGGGCTGTACGATCCGAGTCCTTACCAGCATGCGTACTGGGGCGTGTGCATCTCGTGGGGACTGGCGGTGACAATTGCCATCTACACGACGGGGTCGGTGAGCGGGTGCCATGCGAATCCCGCGGTGACGTTGGCGCTGGCGCTCTATCGCAAATTCTCGTGGGCGAAAGTTTTGCCGTATTGTCTGGCGCAGACTGTCGGCGCGCTGGTGGGCTCGGTGATCGTGTACCGGCTGTATCTGCCGGTGATCGATGCGTGGAATGCGGCGCACAACCTGACGCGGGCGGCGGGCGGCGGCGCGGGCGTGTTCTTCACGCATCCGGGCATGGGGATCACGACGATGCATGCGTTCGGCGATGAAATTGTGCTGACGGCGCTGCTGATCTTCGGGATTTTCGCGATTACGGAGCAGTACAACGAGATGGCTCCGGGAGCGAACTTTGGGGCGCTGATGATTGGGTTGCTGGTGGCGCTGATTGGGGCGTCGATGGGGTATCTGGAGTCGTGGGCGATCAATCCGGCGCGCGATATGGGGCCGCGGATTTTTTGTTTTGTGACGGGCTGGGGCGGGGCGGCGTTTCCGTCTCCGCAGAATTACTGGTGGGTGCCGCTGGCGGTCCCGCTGCTGGGAGGCGTGGTGGGCGGCGGGGCTTATCAGGTGCTGATTCATCCGTTCCTGCCGGCGCGGAAGCGAGCGAGGGAAGAGGCAGCGAAGGACTGCCAGTGAAGAGCGTCCGGCGAAGTACTGTTAGCGAGAGGCGTTTAGCGAGGGACTGGTAGCGAAGAACTCGTAGCGAAAAGCTGATAGCGAGAGACGTTTGGCGAAGGACTTTTGGTGGAGGACTGCCAGCGAAGAACTGGTAGCGCGTAGCTTCCAGCGACGGAATGCTGGTTTGAGGGTTGACGATCGACACCGAGACTAAGACGGATTCTCCGCAGGTGGCACGGCCACGGCCGGGCGTTTGGTGGACGTTTGCGGCGGCGAGCGCGGTGCTGCTGATTGCGGCGGTACTGTATCTGCCGGGGTTCAATCCGCAGGCTACTTATGGGTACAAGGTGTTTGGGTCGTTCTGGGCGTCGGGGTGGGCGGCGGCGCACGGGCTGAATCCTTATGCCGTCTATCCGCTGACGTGGATTTTCGATTTGCCGGGACATGTGGGGAAGGTGGTGGACCTGAACCTGAGTCCGCCTGCGCTACTGCCGTTGTTTGCGGCGCTGGCATGGTTCAGCCCGGCGGTGGCGGTGAAGATCTGGACGCTGCTGTCGGCGGGGTTGCTGATGGGGAGCGGCGCGCTGCTGGTGCGGGAATATCGGGGCAGCGTGCAGCATCGGCAGATTGTCTGGCTGCTGCTGGGGCAGGCGGCGTTCAACACGCTGTGGCTGGGGCAGGATTATTCGCTGACGCTGGCGCTGGCGGTGACGGCGTGGATTCTGCTGGAGCGGAATCGGCAGGTGGCGGCGGGACTGGCGCTGGGATTGCTGATTGCAGCCAAGCCGAATTACGCGCTGTGGGCGCTGCTGCTGGTGTTTTGCGGACGGAGCCGGGCGGCGGCGGTGGCGGCCGGCGTGGCGGCGGTGCTGTGCGCTGTTCCGCTGGCGCTCTATGGGCCGGGGATTTATGGGGAGTGGCTGCGGGCGGTGGCGGGCGATCCGCACTGGTTCTTTCCGAACGAGGTTTCGCTGAGCGGGCTGGCGACGCGGCTGGGGCATGCGCGCGCCGGCGAAGGCGCGGCGGTGGCACTGCTGGTGGCGGCGTGCGGGGTGGTGGCGTGGAAGCGTCCGTCGCTGCGGGTGACGAGCGGGGTGGCGCTGAGCGTGGGGATGCTGGCTTCGCCGCTGGCGTGGTATCAGTACACGCTGCTGCTGGCGGGTCCGCTGTTTGCGCGGCGGTGGGGGGTGGCGATGAGCCTGCTGCTGGTGGTGCTGATGCTGCCGTTCGGGGCGATCTTCTTTGTGCCGGTGTGGGGATTGGCAGGGTGGTTTTTGTGGGAGGCGTGGCGGGGGCCGCGCGCGCGCATAGCAAGAAACGGTTAGCCAGGGACTGTTAGCGAGGGACTTTTGGCGAAAAGCGTGTAGCGAAAGAATGCCAGAGACGGACGCCTGGGGAGAATCCTGGAAATGGGGCACCCAGGCCGCTGGTTCAGGAGAGAAGTGCGGAAATGCAGCTCCGTTCGACTTGCGTCTGAATGGATGTTGCGCCCAGGATGGCGAGCCTTTTTCTAATCCGGAGAAGACTAGCGGCCTTTGGCGAATTCGCTGCGGTGGCGGCTGTAGGTGAAGTAGATGACGAGGCCGATGCCGAGCCAGATGAAGAAGCGGAACCAGGTTTCGACTTCGAGGCCCATCATCAGGATGATGCAGAAGATGATGCTGAGGATGGGGAAGACCGGACCGAAGGGCGCGCGGAATCCGCGGCGGCGGTTGGGCTCGCGGTAGCGAAGGATGAGGACGCCGGCGGAGACGAGCACAAAGGCGAAGAGAGTGCCGATGTTGGAGAGGTTGGAGACGGTTCCGATATCCAGGAGGCCGGCGGGCACGCCGACGACGACCCCGGCGACCCAGGTGGCGACGGCGGGGGTGCGGAATTTGGGATGGACGTGGGAGAAGACCGCGGGGAGCAGGCGGTCGCGGGACATGGAGAACCAGACGCGGGCCTGTCCGAGCTGAAAGACGAGGATCGACGAGATCATGCCGGTGATGGCGCCGAGCACGACGAAGAGGCGGATCCAGTGGAGGCGGTGGCCGCCGGGCAGCAGCGAGAGGCGCTTGAGGGCGTTGACCACGGGCGCGGCGTCGCCCATCACTGTTCTCCACGGCACCATGCCGGTGAGCACGACGGCCACGCCGATGTAGAGGACGGTGCAGACGGCGAGCGTGGCAAGGATGCCGATGGGGACGTCGCGCTGCGGGTTCTTGCACTCCTCGGCGGCGGTGGAGACGGAATCGAAGCCGATGTAGGTGAAGAAGATGATCGAGCCGCCGGTGAGGACGCCGGACCATCCGTTGGGCGAGAAGGGGTGGTAGTAAGCCGGATGGATAAAGCTGGCGCCGAAGCCGATGAAGATGAGGATGGCGGCGATTTTGACCAGCACCATGATGTTGTTGGTTCGCGCCGACTCGCGAATGCCGCGGACGAGAACGACGGTGAGCAGCATGACGATGAGGAAGGCGGGGATGTTGAATCCGAAATGCCAGCCGGGATCGTAGAGATTTTTGCCGGCGAGGTCCTGGAGGCCTTCAGGGAGATAGGCGGGAGAGATCCAGCGCAGGGCGGGGTGAATGCCGAACCAGTCGAGGAGATCGACGAGGTGGGCGGCGAAGCCGACGCTGACGGACATGTTGGAGAAGGCGTACTCGAGGATGAGATCCCAGCCGATGATCCAGGCGATGAGCTCGCCCATGGTGGCATAGGTGTAGGTGTAGGCAGAGCCGGCGATGGGGATCATGGAGGCCAGCTCGGCGTAGCAGAGCCCGGTGAAGGCGCAGACGAGGGCGACGAGGACGAGCGACAGGGCGAGGGCGGGGCCGGCGCCGGGGCGTCCCAGCATGGCGGAGTGGCGAACGATGTAGTCGATGAGAGGGGTATTCTCGATCGACGCGGTCGGGAATTGCTGCCCGGCAATGGCGGTGCCGATGACGGTGAAGATGCCGGAGCCGATGACGGCGCCGATGCCGAGAGCGGTGAGCGAGACGGGGCCGAGAGTCTTCTTCAGCGCGTGTTCGGGGCGCTCGGAGTCGGCGATGAGCTTGTCGATGGATTTGCGCGCAAAGAGCTGCGACCAGGGGCTGTCCGGTCGGGAGCGAGATGGAGGTACCGGCTGGTCCGGCAACGAGGACTCCTGCGCAGGAGGATGGGATTACAGGGAGTGTAGCCGTTTCGCGGGACGGGCGAAAGGGGGATTCGCCCGTCCTGGAAATTGATGGCGCAGAGAGCAGCGGGTTAGCGCTTGCTCTGACCGCGGCTGGCCTTCTTGACCTTTTTCTTCGCGGAGCCGCGCGCGGCGGTGCGTTTGGCTTTGGGGGCAGCCTTCTTGCGGGCCGCGCGTTTGATCTTCTTGCGTTCCTGAGTGTCTTCGATGGATTTCGTATTTGCCATGAGATTCCTTTGCCGCCAGCTGGTGGCGGCGCATTTCGAATATGTGCGCTGTTGCAAGGATAAATTAGAGCGGGCGCGCTGGGAGGGGGAATTGCGGGCAAAGGGCCGCGAAGTTCGGGGGCTGCGGCGACTCCTCTATAATTCGGCCACCATGAAAGCCATTGCTGTTTGCCTTTTGAGCGCGGCGGCGTGCGGCGCGTTCGCGCAATCGTCGAAGTCGCTGCCGATGAACGGGGGCGCTGCGGGCGAGCGCCTCGGGACGGTCGCGTTTCCTGTTTCGTGCTCTGCCGCGACGCAGGCGAAGTTCAATCGGGGCGTCGCGCTGCTGCACGACTTTTGGTATGCGGAGGCGGGGCCGCAGTTCGAGCGGATCGCGAAGGCCGATCCCAAATGCGCGATGGCGCACTGGGGCATCGCGATGAGCGCGTTCCATCAGATATGGGATCGTCCGGATGCGGGCGAGCTGAAGGCGGGCTGGGCGGAGATGCAGAAAGCGCAGCGGCCGGCGGCGAAGACGGAGCGCGAACGCGGGTACATCGATGCGCTGACGGCTTTCTACAAGCCCGGATATGCCGATTATGCGACGCGCGTGCAGGCGTACTCGGCGGCGATGGGCCAGCTGTACGGCGATTATCCGGACGACGTGAATGCGGGTGCGTTCTACGCGCTGTCGTTGCTGGCGGCGGAGGATCCGCAGGATACCAGCCTGACGCAGGAGCACAAGGCGATGGCGGTGCTGACGCCGCTGTTCGCAAAGTATCCGGATAATCCGGGGCTGGTGCACTACATCATCCACTCGTGCGACAACCCTTCGATGGCGCGGGAGGGATTGGCCGCCGCGGAGCACTACGCGGCGATTGCGCCCGACGGGCCGCATGCGGTGCACATGGCGGGACACATTTTTGCGCGGCTGGGGATGTGGCCGCAGGATATCGATGCGCAGATTGGATCGATTGCCGCGTCGGACGCCGCGGAGGCGCGGCACGAGAGCGGGCTGATGGACGAGCCGCACTCGTACGATTTTTTGATGTACGCCTATCTGCAGAGCGGGCAGGACGCGAAGGCCAAAGCGGTGCTGCAACAGAGTGCGGCGGCGGTGGATCGGATTGCCGATATGCCAGGGATGGGCGGCGGTTACATGCAGGGGATGACCGGGTATTACCGGATGAAGTTCCCGGTGTTTTATGCGCTGGAGATGCGCGTCTGGGCGGCGGCAGCGGCGCTGGAGCCAGCGGCGGGCGCGAATCCGGAGGACGCGGCGCTGGTCTGGTGGGCGCGGTCGATCGGCGATGGCCACCTGCGCCGCGCGCAGCAGGCGAACGCAGATCTGGCGCAGTTCGATGTGCTGATGAACGAGGTGAAAAAGGGAAGCCACGCCTACGTGGCGGGTTCGACGGGGACGCAGATTGAGCGCGGCGAGATTGCGGCGTGGGCCAGCGCGGCGGCGGGACGCGAGGACGAAGCGTTGAGCGCGATGCGGGGGGCTGCCGATCTGCAGGACAAAGTGGGGCAGGGGGAAGTGGATATTCCGGCGCGGGGGATGCTGGGGGACATGCTGCTGGAGAATCGCCAGCCGCAACAGGCACTGGCGGAGTATCGAGTGGCACTGAAGCTGAGTCCGGGGCGATTCAACGGGCTCTACCATGCGGGCGTGGCGGCGGACGAGGCCGGGGATGCGGCGGCGGCGCGCGGGTATTTTGCGGCATTGCTGGCGTCGACCGGGAACGGGGAACATTCTTCGCGTCCGGAGTTGGCGCATGCGAAGAGCTTTATGGAGGCGGGAGCGGCTGCCGGGCAGTGAGCTTTTGGGGGCTGTCAGAGTTTGAACAGGAAATGCAGGTTGTCTTCGGCTGCGCTCAGGCCAGGCTTTCGACTTGCGGCTGGAATTGTTATTGCGCCCCAGGTGCGGGGCGCAATGAATTTCGATGCTTCGCTCTGAATGACACGGTTTTTTCCGGCGAGAGCGGCAGCGGATCCCGCCGCGCGCTAGGCTTTTTCGAGGTTGGCGAATTTTTCGACTAACTTCTTTACGCCGAAGCCTGTGAACTGCACGGTGAGCTTGGCGTCGTCGCCGTCACCTTCGCGGCGGAAGACGATGCCTTCTCCGTATTTGGGATGGCGGACGCGCTGGCCGCTCCTGAATCCGCGGGAGCCGGTGGGCTCGGGGATGTCGAGTTTGGGGCGGCCTGATTTTTCGGGGACGCCGCCGCGGCCGGAGAAGAAGCGGGCGATGTTGTCGACGGAGTCGCCTTTGGCGGGTGCGCCGCCGCGAGCGCCGGCGGGAGGGTGGACGAGGCGGTTACGCGGTGCGGACGGCGAGGCCGGGCTCTGATCTTCGTCTTCGTAACTGTAGTGGCGCGAGCCGAAATCGTCACTGTGACGGTTCCCCATGCGCGAGGACGATTCGGCGTAGCCTCCCCAGCTATTGGCGCGATTGCGGCTGCCGCTGAGGTCTTCCATGAGGTGCTGGGGAATTTCTTCGAGGAAGCGCGAGGGGACGGTGGGCTCGGGCATGTCGTTGCCGTAGCGGCGGCGATAACGGGCGCGGGTGACGACGAGCGAATCCATGGCGCGGGTGAGGCCGACGTAGCAGAGGCGGCGTTCTTCTTCCAGTTGCGGCGGATCGTTGAGGGTGCGGGAGTGCGGGAAGAGGCCTTCTTCCATGCCGGCGAGGACGACGAGGGGGAACTCGAGGCCTTTGGCGGCGTGGAGGGTCATGAGGGTGACGCGGGATTCGGGGTCGTATTGGTCGGCGTCGCTGACGAGGGCGGCGTGGTCGAGGAATTCGGCGAGGGATTCACCGCGCTCCTGCGCGTCCTGGGCGGCGTTGGCGAGTTCTTTGAGGTTCTCAATGCGGGAGAAGGCCTCGGGGGTGCCCTCTTCTTCGAGCGAGCGGATGTAGCCGGTGCGGTCGATGAGGAACTTGATGAGCTCGGGGAGGGTGGCAGCGTCGCCGGGGGCGCGGAAGCCGGGGACGGGAGGAGGAGCAGATTCCTCGTCTGCGGGCGCTGACGCGTCCTTCGCTCGGAAGGGCAAATCGGTGGGAGGAGCGGCGTGGGGGACGGGCGGCTCTGCGGAGAAGACGCTGAAGGTGGCGGGATTGAACTCCGCGTCTTCGGCGAGGTCGTCGCCGTGGGTGAGGGCGAGGGTGGTCTGCTCGCCGAAGTCGAAGCTGGTATCGGGATCGGCAGAGGCGACGAGGGTTTCGAGCGCGCCGGGGGCGATGTCGGCGGAGAGCTTGTCGGCGAAGCCGGGAGCGAGCAGGGCGCGGGCGTCGGCGATGATGCGCTGGAAGCCATCGAGCGCGATGAGGGCACGCGAGGAGAGCAAGCGGCCGTCGAGGGCGCGGCCGATGGCGGTCCAGAGACTGGAACCGGTTTCGAGCGCGAGACGCTCCAGGGTCTCGAGGGTGGTTTTGCCGATGCCGCGGGCGGGCGTGTTGACGCACCGCTGGAGCGCGATGGAGTCGTGGGGGTTCTGCACGAGCTTGAGGTAGCTGAGGAGGTCCTTGATCTCCGCGCGCTCGTAAAAGGAGAAGCCGCCGACCATGGTGTAAGCGATGCCGTAGCGGCGCATCGCTTCTTCCACGAGGCGGGACTGCGAGTTGGTGCGGTAGAGGACGGCAGCTTTTGGCTCGGCCTGGTCTTCGGCGGCATTGCGCAAATATTTCTGGATGCTGTCGGCGATGAAGAGTGCTTCGTTTTCGCCGTCGGGAGCCTCGTAGTAGCCGATGAGCCCGCCACCTTCGCGGCTGGTCCAGAGGCGCTTGCCTTTGCGTTGCGCGTTGCGGGCGACGACGGCGGAGGCGGCCTCGAGGATGATCTGCGTGGAGCGGTAATTCTGCTCGAGGCGGACGGTTTTGGCGTTGGGGAAATCCTTCTCGAACTCGAGGATGTTGCGGATGTCGGCGCCGCGCCAGGAGTAGATGCTCTGGTCTTCGTCGCCGACGACGCAGACGTTTTGATGCTCGCCGCCCATGAGTTTCATGAGCTCGTACTGGGGGCGGTTGGTGTCCTGGTACTCGTCGATGAGGAGGTAGCGGTAGCGGCGGTTGTAGCGCTCGCGGACCTCCGCGGAAACTTTGAGGACGCGGACGGCTTCGAGCAGGAGGTCGTCGAAGTCGAGGGCGTTGGCCTTGTGCAGTTCGTCGCGATAGCCCTTGAAGATGTGAGCGACGCGCTCGCTGAGCGGGTCGGAGGACTGAAGGTAGTACTCCTGGGGATCGATCATGTGATTTTTGGCCCAGGAGATTTTGGAGAGGACGACGCGCGGGGTGAACTGCTTGTCGTCGATGCCCATGCGGCGCATGACGGCTTTGACGACGGCCTGCTGGTCGGATTCGTCGTAGATGGCAAAGGTGCGGGTCAACCCTTCATTGCCGATGCGGAGGGACTCAATGTCGCGACGGAGGAGGCGCACGCAGAAGGAGTGGAAGGTGGAGAGGACGGGCTTGGCGAGCGAGCCGTGGCCGATGAGCTTGTCGACGCGCTCGGCCATTTCCGCGGCGGCCTTGTTGGTGAAGGTGACGGCGAGGATGGAGTCGGGGGCAACGCCACGCTGATCGATGAGGTAGGCGATGCGGTGGGTGATCACGCGGGTTTTGCCGGAGCCGGCGCCGGCGAGAATGAGGAGGGGTCCGTCGACGGCTTCGACGGCTTCGCGCTGCTGCGGATTGAGTTTGTCGAGGAGATGCTGCAAGGGGATGGACGCTCAGGTTCTATTTTAATGGCTTGCGGACGGGTAAGAAGCGGCCGGGTAAAAAGCGGCCAGTGAAGAAGCGGCCCGTGGTAACGCAGTCGGCTAGAATCCGGTCAGCTATGTCTTTGCTGATTGTCCACGAGTTGAGCAAGAGCTATGGGCGCGGGGCGGATGCGGCGCGCGTGGTGGACGGCGTGTCGTTCACGGTGGAGCGCGGCGAGACGCTGGGGCTGGTGGGCGAGTCGGGGTCGGGCAAGAGCACGATTGCGCGGATGGTGCTGGGGCTGGTGGAACCGACGGCGGGGACGGTGACCTTTGACGGGCAGCCGGTGACGGGCGTGACGCAGAGGAAGCTGATTCCGTTGCGACGGCGGATGCAGCCGGTGTTTCAGGATCCGTACGCGGCGCTGAATCCGCGGATGCGGGTGGAAGAGATTGTGACGGAGCCGCTGGCGATTCACGAGAAGAGTGTGGGGCGCGCGGCGGGGCGGGCGCGCTGCGAGGAACTGCTGCGTCAGGTGGGGCTGGAGGCGTCGGCGATGCGGCGATATCCGCATGAGTTTTCGGGAGGGCAGCGGCAGCGCATCAACATTGCGCGTGCGCTGGCGCTGCGGCCGGAGATGCTGGTGCTGGACGAGCCGGTGTCTGCGCTGGATGTGAGCGTGGGCGCGCAGATTGTGAACCTGCTGCGGGATCTGCAGCGGGAGTTTGGGCTGACCTATTTGTTTATTTCGCACTCGATGCCTCTGGTGCGGTATTTGTCGACGAACATCGCGGTGCTGCGCGGCGGGAAACTGGTGGAGTATGGGAGCCGCGACGCGGTGTGTGGGGCTCCGCGGGAGGAATACACGCGGAATTTGGTGGCGGCTACGCCGGAGATCCATGTGGGATGAGGGAGACTCGCAAGACCCCGTAAAATTGGAGCTGTGCATCCCACGATCTTCCATGACCTCTTTTTAGCGTTTGCGGCGTTGCTGGGCGGACTGGTGAATTCCGTCGCGGGCGGCGGCGGATTTCTGGTGTTTCCGTCGCTGCTGAAGGCGGGCTTGCTGCCGATTGAGGCGAATGCGACGGGGACCGTGGCGCTGTGGCCAGGGCAGTTCACGTCGATCGCGGGGTATCGCGAGGATTTGCGGAGGAATCACCGGCTGGTCATTCCGGTGGCGGTGGTGGCGCTGATCGGGGGACTGGCGGGGGCGCTGACGCTGCTGCACGGGTCGCAGCGCGGATTCCTGCGGCTGGTGCCGTATCTGTTTCTGCTGGGGTCGACGAGTTTTGCCCTGAGCGGGCCGCTGCGCCGGATGATGCAGCGGCGGATGACGGAGTCCGATGCGCATCCGGAACACCATCGGCGGGTGGCGATGGTTCCGCTGCTGGCGATGCTGCTCGCGATCACCTATTACATCGGATATTTTGGAGCGGGCGCGGGGATGCTGACGATGAGCGCGCTGGCGCTGTGCGGGCTCGAGAAGATTGCGGAGATCAACGCGCTGAAAGTGGTGATCACGACGACGGCCAATGCCGTGGCCTGCGTGACGTTCATGATTGGCGGCGCGGTGGAGTGGCGCTACGCCTGGCTGATGATGATTGCCTGCGCGGTGGGCGGCTATGTGGGCGCGCGGAATGCGCGGCGGATCAGCGACCGGATTCTGCGGCCAGCGGTGATCGCGCTGGGATTCGGGCTGGCGATTTATTTCTTCCTGCACCGGGGCGCGCTGTGATCGCGGTGACTCCGGCGGTGAATGCGATTGGGATGGTGGCCGCGGTGTGCACAACGGTTTCGTTTGTGCCGCAGCTGCTTCGGGTGTGGCGGCTCAGGAGCGCGCGGGAGATATCGCTGACGATGTTTCTGGTGTTCTCGCTGGGCGTGTTTTTGTGGCTGGTGTATGGCATCTACATTCATTCCGTGCCGGTGATTTTGGCGAATGCGGTGACGCTGGTGTTGAGTTTGGCGATTCTGGCGCTGAAGGTGCGGTTTGGGAGCGGGCGGGGATGAGGGCGATGCGATGGATGGCGTGTTAGTTCCCCCGCCGGTCCGGCCTACTGAATGATTCGCGGCGACTCACTCGGTTCTTCCCGATAACATCACGGAGTCGGCGGTGAGGGGGGAGTTAGGCGGACGTAACTCTCAGGCGGCCCGAGATAGCTGGGCGGCGCGGCAGGCAGAGCGGGCGTGCCGGGGAAGCGGGCTGCAGGGTTGGAGAAGGCGACGATGAGTTTCTCGAGAACGATGCCGGGATCGACCATGCGGACGTGGAGGGTGTGGTAGCCGGGCGCGGCGATGGCGCAGGGAGTGACGACTTTGCGGACGCCGTCGCTGACGGCTTGCTCCCAGGCGTGCTGGGAGTTATCGGCGAGAGCATCGACGATCCGGGGCGGATCGCCGTCGAAGGAGACGGCGTAGCGAAGGCCGCGGCCGGGGACGTAGTTGAGCGTGGGGGCGATGCGAGCTTCGATGCTGCAGGGGCCGCTGTCCGTGAGAAACATGCGGTAGTCGAGTGTGGGCGCCGGGCGAGGCGGCTCGACGCTGGGCGCGGTGACAGGCAGGATGGTCATGCCGGAGAGGGTTTCGCCGTAGCCGGGGATGTTGACCCAGTGCGCGGGGCCGGCCGTGGTTTGGCTGGTGAAGTGGGCGGCTTCGATGGAGACGGTATGGTTCGCCTCGTAGAAGCCGTCGAGGGTATCGCGCGTGGGCGAGGTGGGATGAGCGGCCTGGACGTGGACCGTGATGGAGGGGCCGTCCTTTTGCTGGATCGTGAGCGTGCCGGAGTTTGCGCCTTGCGGGACGCTGGACCAGTCGATGCTGACCAGGAGGCGGGATTGTGAGTCGACCAGGCCGGAGGGAGGAGTGATGCGAATCCAGGGCTGGTCAGTGGAGGCGGTCCAGGTAAAGGGCTGATCGCCGCGATTGAAGACATCGACGGTGCGCGTTTGCTGCGTGATGGAATCGAAGGCAGGGAGGGTGAGTGGGGGAAAAGATCCGGAAGCGGCGAAGGGCGAGCCTTCGAGGGCCACGGCCATGCGCGGGCCGGAGAGCGGCTGGACCCAGGAGACGGCGGGCATGGCGTTGACGGGCGGCTCATTCCAGAAGGTGTAGCCGATGTGGGTCTGGTCCATCATGTGGTCCCACTTACCGTTGGCGAGTTTGTGATTGTACTTGGCGGTGAGGGCGGCGTCCGCGGCGAAGAGCGAGCGGGCCTCATCCGCCATGGTGTTGGCGGCGACGCGGCCCTGGGTGGCGTAGAGGTGATTCTGTCCGGCCCGGATGTAAAGCTGGTTGACGATGGCCGATGCTTTGAGGGGATAGAGGATTAACTCGAAGAAGGCGTCGCGGTCCTGCGGAGGTAACTGTCGGTTGACGCGCTCGGCGCGTTCGACGAGCGTTTGCCACTGAGTGTAGACGCGGTCGGCTTCGTCGTAGTTCGTCAGGCTGAAGGTGTTGGGCTCTAACTGCTCGGGTTTGCGGCGGCCGTTGTATTTCGTGTAGGTGGAGAGTAAGTCCGCGATTTCGGGGGCGTGCTCGGGGCCGAATTCGCGGGCGGCCCAAAGGCGCGTGTAGTCGTCGAGATTGCCGGGATCGAACTGCGCGGGATTGCGGGCCATGGTGAGGAAGAACTCGATGGGGAACTCCATGGGCTTGAGGTCGCCGACATTCACCACCCAGATGCGGGTGGCGTCGTATTGCCAGGCGAGGTTCATCTGCTCCCAGATTTTGGTGATGGGGACGGTGTTGAGCCACTTGTAGGAGCGCGGACCGCCGACGTAGTCGAAGTGGTAGTAGATGCCCGCGCCGCCCGAGCGTTTGCGCTCTTCGGGAGTGGGCAGGCGGCGGAGGTCGCCCCAGTTATCGTCGCTCCAGAGCAGGGTCACGTCGTCGGGGACGCGCATGCCTTTGTCGTAATAGGTCTGGACTTCCTTGTAGAGCGCCCACACCTGGGGGACTTTGGCGAGGTCGGGATTGACGGTGTCCTGGAGGATCTGGCGCTGGTTGGCGACGATTTTTTCGAGGAGGGCGGTGTTGGCGCCGGCGGACATGGGCGTATCGCCTTCGCCGCGCATGCCGAGGGTGACGAGCTGCTCGTAATTCTTGTCGCGGGTCATGCAGGCACGCCAGTGGTCGTCGATGCGCTGCTGGTTGTTGACGTAGTTCCAGGGACCGTCGGCGGGCTCCCACTCTTTTTCAGCGCACATCATGGGCTCTTCGTGGGAGGTGCCCATGACGATGCCGTATTCGTCGGCGAGTTTGGCGTTGAGGGGGTCGTCGACGGCGAAGGCGTTATTCCACATGGCAGGCCAGAGATAGTTCGCCCGCAGGCGGAGGAGTAACTCGAAGACTTTGACGTAGAACAGGTGGTTATACCCGCCATATTTCCGGTTGACCCAGCCGGTGAGCGAGGGCGCTTCGTCGTTGAGGAAAATGCCGCGGTATTTGACGACGGGAGCGGGGACGATGGTGCGACCGGCCGCGATGTAGAGCTCGTCGCGATGGAGAACCGGGACGTCGGCCCACCAATACCAGGGCGAGACGCCGATGTCCTCAGAGAGATCGTAGATGCCGTAGATGGCGCCGCGCTTGTCGCTGCCGGCGATGACGAAGGCGCGGTCGACGTGGGGGAAGGGATGGTCGATGGTCTGGGTCACGGTCGCTTCCCACTGACCGCGGATGGCGGAGACGTCGAGCTTGTGGGAGCGGATGAGGCGATCGATGAGAGCGCTGTGTCCGATGGTGCCGATGAGGACAAGATCGCCGTGGAGATGAAGGGTCGAATTGCAGAGTGAGGGCGTGAGGGTGGTGACGCGGTGGATGTCCTGCTGAAGATCGTGAGCGGCGCGCAGGACGCCGGGCCAGTCGGCGGGATCGACGCAGATGGGTGTGGCGGCTCCGTTGGCGGCGAGGGTGAAGGCGCCGGGGCCGGGGGTGAACCGGACGTATTGGGGCTGGTTGAGGGCGTGGGCGCAGGCGGGCGCGATGGCGATGAACGCTGTGAGAAGCGCACAGGGTGAGCGACGGACGGCGCCCAGAAGGCGGGATGCGGCGGAGTTGGAAGAAGGGAACATGAGGAGCGGGACGCGGAGGGAATCGCGTCCCGAACAATATAGCCCAGAGATGAACCGCAGAGCGGGATGAGCTACTGGGCCGAGAAGATGGCGGCTTGTTTGGCGGGGAGCGTGAGGGTGAGCTGCGATCCGGCGGCGTGGACGACGGCCGACGATCCGACGGCGCCGGTAAAGGTGGTGCAGCCCTGGAGAGCCGTGCGGTCGGTGGCGAATTCAAGATCGCGGGGCTGATCGGCGTTGTTGACGGCGATGAGGTAGTGATCGCCGGCGCCGGGAGCGCAGCCCTTTTCAAGGTTGGGGGTGCGGACAAAGACGAAGGCGGTGGAGTCGACGAGGAGATCCTGCTGCTGGCCGGTGGCGAGAGCGGGATGGGCGCGGCGGAACTGGAAGAGGGCAGCGGCCCAGTCATGGACGTCCGCTTGTTCGGGTGTGCGGCCGGCGGGGGTGAAGGCGGATTGCAGGTCGCCGGGGAAGCCGCCGGGAAAGTCGTGGCGATTGTCGGGATCGCCGCCGCCGCGCATGGCGATTTCGTCGCCGGAATAGATTTGCGGCATGCCGCGGAGAGTAGCGAGGAGGGCGAAGGCGAGTTTGAGGTCGGGGACGGTGACGCCGGGCTGGGAAACGAAGCGGGTGGTGTCGTGATTGCCGAGGAAGATGACGAGGCGCTCGGGATGCGGGTAGAGCCAATCATCGCGGAGAACGTCTTCGAGGGCGGTCATGCCGTTGGGACGGGTTGCGTCGCCGAGGCTGTGCGGCGATAACGCGCGGCGGATTGCGAAGTAGGTGGGGAAATCGAAGGGGGTGGTGAGGCCGGTGTCGATGCCCTGACGGGTGACGCCTCCCGCGAAGTAGGAGGTGATGACGGGATTGGCGTTGAAGACTTCGCCGACGGTGGTGAGGTGCGGGTAGAGCGTGTGCAACTGGCTGTCGAGGGATTGCCAGAAGGCGCGGCCGACGTAGGGGAAGGTGTCGTAGCGGAGGCCGTCGGCGCCGGTGCTTTCGATCCACCAGACGACGTTCTGGATGAGGTACTGGCGGACGAGGGGATTTTCCTGATTGAGATCGGGGAGGACGTTGGCGAACCAGCCTTCGGTGACGTCGCGACTGGCGGCGGCGGTGGCGTGCGGGTCGATGACGGTCTGGAAGCGATCGCTGGCGATGGAGTGGCGGGCGCGGGTGCCGTGGAACCAGTCAGGCGTGGGCGGATCGAGGGCCCAGGGATGGGCTGCGCCGATGTGGTTAGGGACGGTATCGAGGACGAGCTTCATGTGGCGCGCATGCAGGCCGGCGGAGAGGCTGCGTAAGTCGGCAAGCGAGCCGTAGTGCGGGTCGGTGCTGTAGAGGTCGGTGGCGCTGTAGCCGTGGTAGGCCTGGCGGCCGCCGTCGTTGTTGTAGACGGGGGTGGTCCAGAGAGTGGTGACGCCGAGTTGCTGGAGGTAGTCGAGGTGCTGCTGGATGCCGCGGAGATCTCCGCCGTGCCAGCCGCGGGGCTGATCGCGTTCCGAGGGGTTGGGGTCGTTGGCGGGATCGCCGTCGGCGAAGCGATCGGTCATGACGAGGTACATCACGTCGGCGGGGGAGAATCCAGCGTGCAGGGCAGGTGCGCGGCGTTCGAGAGAGAAGAGGACGGATGTGGAGCCGGAGGGCGCGGCGATGCGGATGTGGATGGTTTGCGCAGCGGCGCGGGCAGTGGTTAGCCAGAGGAAGGCATAGTGGCCGTTGGCCGAGACTTGCGATTTGGCGAGGGAGACGCTGCTCCCGGCGACGGAAAATTTTGCGCCGGTGAGGTGGTCGCCGTGGAGCAGGAGCAGGGGCGAAGGCAAGCTGACCCACCAGTTGGGCGGGTCAATCTTGTCGATGCAGGGAGCGGGGGTTACGGGGGAACAGGGCTGGGTCCGCTGCTGCGCGAGAGCCGCTGAGGCGCAGGAGAGGGCGAGGGCAGCCAGAGTAAGGAGCCTCCCGGAGGCCTTCATGGCGAGACCTTTCGTTGATTCAGGGTAGAGGTTGCAGGTCGACCTGGAAAGGCTGCGCCACGGTGGGAGGCCCTCACCGTGGCGCGGTGAGCGATTCGAGGTTAGAAGGAAATGCGGATGGCCATTTCGAGCTCGCGCTCGCTGGCCTGCCGCAGGCTGGTCGCCACCTGACCAAAACCGGTTGGTTCCGAATTCGCACCTTTGTAGTCGCTCAGGTTGGTATCCTTCGCGCCTTCAAACTGCGGGTGGTTGAAGAGGTTATAGGCCTGGACGCGGAAGTCGGGTTTGACGCGCTCGCCGACCGAGAAGACCTTGTGCAGGGCAAGATCGACGGAATCGTAGCCGGGGCCGTAGAACTCGTTGCGGGAGACGGTTCCGGGACGATAGTAGATGCCCTGCGTGTTGGTGGGCGGAATGGCGAAGGCGGAAGCATCGAAGAGATCGACGACGCCACCGGGCTTTTTGGTGGTTCCGAAGTGCGGGTTGCCGACAAGGTCGGGACGGCTGAAGACGCCACCGGAGGAATTAGAGACGGTGAGGTCGACGGGCGTGCCGGTGCCGAGGTAGATAAACGGATCGAGTTCCCAACCGCCGAGGATTTCGTCCTCAGCGATGTTCATATTCGCACCGTATTGACGGTTGCGGCCGAAGGGGAGGTCCCAGATGCCGGCGAAGGTGGCCGCGTGGCGCTGGTCGTCTCCGGTGTTGCCGCGGTTGAGATTGAACTGCGGTCCGGCGGCGGTGGTGTAGACGGTGCCGTTACCGCTGGTGGGCGAGAACGGGCCGGTGGAGTTGTCCTGCGCGTGCGCCCAGGTATAGGTGCCGATGAACTGGAGCCCATTGGCCATGCGGCGCTCGACCTTGGTCTGCAGTCCGTTGTAATGGCCGGTGCCGTTGCCCTCATTGATGACGACGCTGAGGCCGCGATTGGTGGTGACGCCCGGGCCGCTGTCGAAGAACTGATAGCCGGTGCCGAGTTGGGGCGCGGTATACACGACGCTGTTGAAGAGGTGGTCCTGGGTGGTGCCCATCCAGCCGACGGTGACGACGGTTTGCTTATCGAGCTGGCGCTGCATGTTGATGGAGTACTCCTGCAGCCTGGAGTTTTTGTTGTCTTTGGGATAGGAGATGACCGAGACATTGGTCGGATCGGCTTCGTTGACGACGAAGTCGGCCGAGGGCAGCGCTGCGGTGGCATCGGTGTTGAGGTTATCGGGCGGCGTCATGATGGGGAAGTTCTGCCCGGTGAAGGTGACGCGGTAGCCTTCGTTGCTGGGATACGCGGAGGCTCCATTGAAGTCGGGGTTATCGGAGAGCTGGTTGCCGACGCCGCCGCGATCCTGGAAGTAAAAGATTCCATAGCCGCCGCGGAGAGAGGTTTTGCCGTCGCCGAAGATATCCCAGGCGAAGCCGAGACGGGGACCGAAGTTGCCCCAGTTGGTGTTGACGAGGCTGCGCGAATTGCCGCCGACACCGGCGACCAGCAGTTTGCCGCTGGGAATGTCGAAGTTGGACTGGCGATTGTCTTCTTCATACGGCCAGGTAAGGACGTCGTAACGGAGGCCGAGGTTGAGGGTGAGGCGAGGCTTCACCTTCCAGTCGTCCTGCGCGAAGAAGCCGTTCTCGAAATTGCGGGTGTGGTAGTAGCCGAGCGGGTTGGCGATGGAATAGGTGTCGACGAAAGCGGCGAGAAGCTCGGAGACTTCGTAGCCGGTGTAGTCGACGCCGTTGCCCGCGATATTGAAGAATCCCTTGGAGCGATAGTCGCCCTGGAAGAAATCCACTTCGCGGAAGATGACGTTGGCGCCGAATTTGAAGGTGTTTTTGCCGTGGGTCCAGCTCACGTCGTCGAGCCACTGGAAGGCGTGCTGCGGGACTTCGTACGGACCGCCGTCCCCGGTGTAGCCAATCTCGCCGTCGTTGCCGCCGATGAGTGCGCCGCCGCCCAGCAGGGAGTTGCGGTTGGCGTTCTGGATGCCCAGGTTGGCCGAGAAGGGCTCGCCTTCAAAGGGGTTGATGTAGCTGTAGAAGGGACGCTCATAGCCGAAGCGGAATTCGTTGACCGCATTTGCGCCGAAGATGTGGGTCCAGCCGCCGGCTACGCCACGGGGATGGGTATTGTTGTCGCCGGAGCCGAATCCGGAGGGCAGACCGGCATAGCGGGTGTCCTTGGTGTCGTTGTCCATCTGATAGCTGTAGCGCGTGAAGAGCACATCCTTCGCGCTGGCGTTCCAGTCGAGGCGGCCATCGAAGTCGTTGTAGCGTTTGGTATCGAACTGTTCGCGGCCGTAGTTGTTGAGGACGTTCGTGCTGGGGTTGTTGGCGGCCGGGAAAATGTTGAGATAGTTGACCGCCGCGGAATTGAGGCGGGCGGTGGGAATGACGTTGGGAGCTCCGATGACGGCGCCGGTGGAGGAGAGTCCAAACTGCGCGCAGGTGGTGGGATCGAAGATGGCGCCACTGTCGGCGCTGGCGTTGAGCTCCGCGGTGGTGGTGTAGGTGCCGTGGAAGCCGATGAAGGCAGCGCAGCCGCTGGGGCTGTAGGCGGTTCCTCCGGAGACGGTGGGCACGGTGGTAAGGCCTTCGCCGAGCAGGTCCGAGAAGTCGCCGGTGCGCATCTTGTCGGTGGGCACGGTGGAGACGTAGAAATCCAGGGGCAAGGCCTGGCGGAGACCCTGGTAATCGCCAAAGATGAAGAGCTTGTCTTTGAGGAGGGGGCCGCCGAGGGTGAAGCCGAACTGGTCGCGGTGGGAGTTAGCCGGCGTTCCGCCGAAGTAGTTGGGATTGGCGCCCCAGATGCTGTCGCGATAGAAGGCGAAGACAGAACCGTGGATCTGGTTGGTGCCGGATTTGATGGAGGCTTCAATGATGGTGCCGCCGGCGCGTCCGAACTCGGCAGGAGCGAGGCCGACGATGGCGCGGAACTCGGAGGTGGCTTCGAGAGCGGGCCAGACGTTGATGCCGTTGGCGAGCGCTTCATTGTCGTCGACGCCGTCGAGGAGGTAATTATTGGCCTGGGGACGGAGGCCGTTGGCGGTAAGCGCGATGCCGCCTGTGTCGCCGTAACGGAGCTGCTCCGCGTTACCGCCGGTGCCCTGGAGGATGCCGCCGTAGGCACCGCGGGTGACGCCGGGAGCGAGGAGGGCGAGCTGGGAGAAGTTGCGGCCGTTGAGAGGCAGGTCGACCAGTTCGCGATCGTTGATGACGGTGGAGAGCGAGGAATCCGCAGTCTGCACGAGAGGCGCGGCACCGGTCACGGTGACGGTGGTGCTGGCGGCGCCTGGTTTGAGCTGGAAGTTGAGGGCCTGGACCTGCGAGACGTCCAGGGTCATCTGCTGGACCTGGGTTTCGAATCCGCTGGCCGTAATTTTGGCGGAATAGTGGCCACGGACGAGCGCGTTGAAGGAGAAGCCGCCATCGGAGGCGCTGGTTGCCGAATGGATGGCGCCGGTATCCGTGTTGGTAAGGGCGATTTGCGCACCCGGCACGACGGCGCCGGAGGCATCGGTGACAGTACCCTGAATCTGAGCGGTGTCTGACTGTGCGCTGAGCCTTCCGGCGAAGAGCGCGGGCAGGATCAGCAGCGCGACCAGAGCGAGCCACCTGCTAACGGTGGTTCTGCTTCTGTTTTTCGTAGAGATCATTTGTTGCCTCCCAAAACCCATCTGGCTGCGCAGATTGCGATCCTGTGGTTCCTACAGACTGCCCAGCCAGCGTGAACTAAACTCGCTCGGAACAACGACGAGCAATGCACGGCGAGGCATTTTTCAATCAAATGTTCATCACCAGACAAGCTCCTGAAATTCAGAAAGATACAGCGTCGCTTCATCCGGCGCCAGATGACAGGAGTACATTGACCAGGAGGCATCATCCGCGGTACAAAGTAATGTCCGAACGCAGGAAATCGCTATGCCGGCCCCAGCAGAGCATCAGGAAAAGACGTCGGCCCGTTTTCGATTCGGTCTGTTCGAGGCCGATGCGGAATCTGGAGAACTGCGCAAATCCGGAATCCGCATCCGGCTGCAGGCGCAACCGTTCCATGTATTGGTATGTCTGCTGGAGCGACCCGGCGAGGTTGTGACGCGGGAGGAGATCCAGCAGCAACTGTGGGGCACGGACACGATCGTCGATTTCGACCACAGCCTGGGAACGGCTATCAATAAATTAAGAGAAGCTTTGGGGGATTCCGCGGAGAATCCGCGATTCATTGAGACGCTGGCGCGGCGAGGCTACCGGTTTATCGCGCCGGTGATCGTGGTGGGTTCGGGCTCCGCGGAGAGTCTCGCCGCGGCGACAGATGCGATGACGCGTCCGGGCGGGACGGGAGAATTGCCGGGACGGCGAACCGAACCGGATGGGATTCCCGCAGGCAGGCGAAGAGCCGGATGGGTGGCAGCGGCTGTGGGCGGAGCCGCGCTGCTGCTGGTGAGCGGGTACGCCCTGGGAACTTGGCTGCGGCCGGCGTATCCGGAACCGCCGCGGATCGCGCAGATTACCTTTTCGGGGCGCGTGGGGCCAGGCGATCCCCTGTTCGAGAGCTTTGCGGGAACGGCGACGGACGGATCGCGGATCTATTTTTCGCAGATTGAGAATGGGCGCGCCATGCTGGCGCAGGCGCTGATTGCGGATGGGGAGACGGACACGCTGCCGCTGCCGGAGGAACTGGCGGCTCCGGCGCTGGGGAATATTTCTCCGGATGGGTCGCGGCTGCTGTTGCGGAATCATCTGGCGACGGCGCCGGAGCAGGTGCTGTGGGTGGTGTCGACGACGGGGGGAACGGCGCGGCGGATTCCGGGCATTCTGGCGCATGATGCGACGTGGATGCCGGATGGGCAGAGGATTGTGTACGCGAGCGGCGACGATTTATACATTGCGCGCGACAACGGGAGCGAGAGTCGTAAGCTGGCGACGCTGCCAGGGCGTCCGTTTTGGCTGCGGTGGTCGCCGGACGGGACGAAGCTGCGGCTGACGCTGCTGAACGGCGAGACGCATACATCGGCGCTGTGGGAAGTGGGGAGCGACGGCAACGGGGCGCATGAACTGCTGGCGAACTGGAACAGCAGCCCGGCGGCGGAGTGCTGCGGGAGCTGGACGGATGACGGACGGTATTACGTCTTCCAGTCGGCGCGGGATGGGAACAGCAATATCTGGGCGATTCCGGAGCATGGAGGGTGGTTCGGCGGAGCGCATGCGCCCATTCCAATTACGAACGGCCCGCTGGACTACCAGGCGCCGATCACCGAGCGCGGTGGGCGGCGCACGTTCTTTGTCGGCCTGGATACGCAGCTGGAGTTGCTGCGCTACGACCGCAACGAAAAGATCTTTGTGCCGTACGGGCCGGGACTGAGCAGCGCGACGCGGATGGAGTTTTCGCATGACGGGCAGTGGGTGGCGTGGATCCGCAAGGACGACGGATCGTTGTGGCGCAGCCGGAGCGACGGGACGAACCGGCTGCAACTGACGGGGCGGCCGATGCAGGTGTTCATGATGTACTGGTCGGCGGATGCGCGGCAGATCGCGTTTATGGGGCGGCAGCCGGGGCGTCCGTGGAAGATCTACACGATGGATGCCGATGGCGGACACTTGCAGGAAGTGCTGGACGAGGATCGCAGCGAGGCGGACCCGGACTGGTCTCCCGACGCGCAGAACCTGGTGTTCGGGCGTCTGCCGGATCTGATGGCGGAGGCAGCGCAGCCCAAGGCGATCTATACGGTGAATCTGGCGACGCGCAAGATGGTGAAGCTGCCGGGGTCGGATGGTCTGTTCAGCCCGCGCTGGTCGGCGAACGGGAAATACATTGCGGCGCTGTCGATCGACCAGAAAAAGCTGATGCTGTACGACGTGGCGGCGGGGACGTGGCGGACGCTGGCCGAGCAGAACATAGCCGATCCGGCATGGTCGCATGACGACAGCGCGATCTTTTTTCACGATTTTGCGCAGGCAGACCAGCCGATTTACCGCGTCGATGTGGCGACCGGCAACGTGGAGCGCATTGCCGATCTGCACGACCTGCGGACGGCGAATGTGGTGGATTATCGTTTTGCCGGGCTGGCGCCGGGCGACGTGCCGCTGATCAGCGCGCGGATGTCGACGGCGAATCTATATGCGGCGGATTTGCCGAAATAGGCGGGCAGCGGCAAGCGGTCTGGGCACCTGCGGGCGCAGGTAAAATGAGGGGCGATGGCTTCTCCTCGCGTGGCAACTTCTGACATTCAGGCGATTGACAAGCTGCTGGCGGCGGGCGGGCTAGCGCCGCGGCGGCGGCGGACGCAGGCGGGGTGGAGCGGGAGTTCGCGGCAGTCGGAGCGGCCGGTGATTCTGCCGCAGGCTGCGCGGCGGGTGGTGCAGTCACGCGTGGAGGTGGTGCAGGCGGCGGCGTGGAAAGCGTGGCCGTGGCTGGTGCACGGGTTCAGCACGCGGACCGGCGGCGTGACGAGGGCGTATCGGCCGGGGCAGCGGGCGGGCGAACTGAACCTGGGGTTCACGGCGTCGGACGCGCGGGAAAACGTGGTCGAGAACCGGCGGCGGCTGCTGGAGGCGCTGGGCGCAGAGGACATGCGGATCGTCACGCTGCGGCAGATACATTCGTCCCTGGTGCGGCGCGTGGGGCGGGCTGACCTGTTGCGGACGGAAGCGTGGAAGGGCGACGGCTTCATGACCGATTCGCCGGGTTTGCTGCTGGCGATCCAGACAGCGGACTGCATTCCAGTACTGGTGGCGGACGTGAAGAAGAAAGCCGTGGCGGCGTTCCATGCGGGATGGCGGGGCACGCTGAAGCGGATCGTCGAGAGCGGCGTGGGGCGGATGCGCGCGGAATTTCGCAGCCGACCGGAAGATTTAGCGGCGGCGATAGGGCCGGGGATCGGCGCTTGCTGCTATGCAGTGGGCGAAGAGGTGCGGAGCGAATTTGAGTCGCAGTTTGCGTATGCGCCGGAGTTATTTGTCGAGGTGTCGGACTCGGATCCGGTGCGGGACAAGTATCCGCTGCTGTTTTTGACGGCGCGCGCGCCGGGGCACAGCCATCTGGGGCCTTCGCTGCATCTGGATTTGATGGAGGCGAACCGGCGGCAATTGCTGGATGCGGGCTTGCGGGCGGAGGCGATCACGGTGATTGGCGATTGCACGCGCTGCCAGAACAACCGGTATTTTTCGTATCGCGCGGAGCGGGGGTTCACGGGGCGGATGCTGAGCGTGGTGGGGATCTCAGAGTAATTCGCTGCAGGCAGCTTGTGCGCGTGGGAACTTCCCTCAGGGGCTGAAGCCCAAGACTGTGTAGCCTATAACGGCACGGCTGAAGCCGTGCCCCCTCAAATATCACGACTCGGCTGAAGCCGAACCCCTTCAGACTATTCGCTGCCTTCGATGGTTCTGCGGATGCTGAGGACGGGCGATTTGGCCTGGGCGATGATTTTGTAGACGGTATCGTCGCCGCGAATGGGCCAGAAGGCGCCGTCGCCGTTAACGCCAAGGACGATGAGGTCCGCGGAGATCTCCGCTCCGACATTGAGAACCTCGTCCACGACATCGCCGGTTTCCACCCGGACGGTGGCGTGGGTCCAGAGCGGCGCTTCGTCGGGAACGACGCGCTGCATCTCCGAGCGGGTCCATTCAATGATGCGATCGGCGTCCTGCTGTTTCTGCACGTCGCTCGAGAGGACGTGCAGCAGGGTGATGTCGGCGCGATAGAACTGGGCGAGATCGAAGGCGATGCGCGCGCTGGCTTCATATCCGGCGCAGAGCGAGACGGGGTGAAGAATTTTGCGGGGTGCGCCGAAGGAAGACGCTTCGTGCGCCTGAGGTCCAATGGTGAAGACGGGGATTTCCGCGGTGCGCAGGATGTCGTGAGCGACCGATCCCAGAAAGAATTTGCGGAGATGACGGCGGCCGTGGGTGCCGGCGAGGATGCGGCCGGCGCCGATTTGGCGCGCGACGGCGGAGATCTGCTCGCGGGGGAAGCCGTAGACGATGCTGGTGTCGCAGGCGATGCCGCGGAGGCGAATGTCGGCGGCGATGGCCTCGAGGGAGGTGGCGGCCTCCGAAGCCATGGCGGCGGCGTCTTCATAAGGAATGGCGCGGGCGTCGAGAGCGAGGGCGTCTCCGGGTGGGATGACATGAAGGAGGGTCAGCGTGGCACCGCAGGCGCGGGCCTGAGCGACGGCGTGGGGGACTAGGTAGTCGGCGTCGGTGAGGTCGGTGGCGACGAGAATCTTGTCGGGCACCACAAGAGTGCGATGGGCAGCGGAGCGATCATCGAGGGTTTTCATCACGAAAACCTCCAGGGGCAGGAAGTGGCTGCATGCGGCGCGGATGCGGGGGCCAGCGTCGCGGATTGAACGCGCGGCGAGGGCTGGCACAACTGCCCGATGCAACCAATCTGAGTCTGCGGCTGCTGTGCAACGAGTGACTGTGATTGCAGGCACACGCGGGTGTGATCGGAGTCACGACAACTGCGGCAGGATGTGTTGCTTAATGGCTGCATGCCAAACGGGAGAAAAATGACGGCTCCTGTGATGGCAGTCACATACAGCTGTTTTTCAGCAGCGATAGGGTCTGTTGCGAATCCCCGGAAATAGCGACAGGCGGAGGGCCGAATGGCCACGGAAGAATCAGTATTAGAAACATGCAAGCGGCGAGGCATATCGCGCCGGCGCTTTATGGAGTTCTGCGGAACGATGGCGGCGACGCTGGCGCTGCCGGAGGCGTACACGCAGACGATTGCAACTGCGCTGGGGCAGAAGCGGAAGCCGGTACTGGTTTGGCTGGAATTCCAGGACTGCGCTGGCAACACGGAATCGATGCTGCGCACGACACACCCGACGGTGGAAGATGTGGTGCTGGAAACGCTGTCGTGGGAATACCACGAGACGATCATGGCCGGGTACGGCAAACATGCCGAGGCCGCGCTGCAGCGGGTAGTGAAGGAAGAAAAGGGCAAATACCTGGTGGTGGTGGAAGGGTCGATACCAACGGCTGAGGGCGGCATTTACTGCACAATCGGCGGACGGACGGCCATCGACATTGCGCGCGAAGTCTGCGGCGGCGCGGCGGCCACGATTGCGGTGGGCGCGTGTGCGTGGGATGGCGGACTGCCGGCGGCGGGGCCGAATCCGACCGGCGCAGTGGGATTGCATGAAGCGGTGCCAGGGATCAAGATCGTGAATCTGCCGGGATGCCCGCACAACTCCGTGAACACGGCGGCGGTGCTGGTGCATTACCTGACGTTTGGCGAACTGCCGGCGCTGGATCCGGAAGGAAGGCCGCTGTTTGCGTATGGGCAACTGATCCACGACCAGTGCGAGCGGCGCGCGCATTACGATTCCGGCCGGTATGTGCAGGCGTGGGGCGACGAGGGACATCGCAAGGGGTGGTGCCTGTTCAAGATGGGTTGCAAGGGGCCGGAGGCGAACTACAACTGTCCGACGGTGCGCTGGAATGGGGCGACGAGCTGGCCGGTGAAGTCGGGGCACGGATGCATTGCGTGCGCGTCTTCGCGGTTCTGGGATACGAAGTCGCCATTCTACGAGCGGCTGCCGCATCCGGCGGGGTTTGGCGTGGATGTGACGGCGGGCCAGATTGGATGGACGGTGGTGGCAGGCGTGGCGGCAGCTACCGCGGCGCACGCTGTGGGCCATGTGGTACGGGATCACTTTGTGACGGACCAGGACGGCACGGCGGCGGAAAATGAGCCGGCCAAAGTTACGACGGAGGTGCGGTAATGGCGCGCGTAGTGATCGATCCGGTAACTCGCATTGAAGGCCATCTCCGCATTGAGACGGAGGTGAACGGAGGCCGCGTGACGGACGCGTGGAGCTCCGGCACGATGTTTCGCGGAATCGAGCTGATTCTGCGGGGGCGCGATCCGCGCGAGGCGTGGATCTGGGCCCAGAGGATTTGCGGCGTCTGCACGACGGTGCACGCGCTGGCGTCGGTGCGCGCGGTGGAGAACGCGCTCGGCATTGAAATTCCTGACAACGCTCGGCTGGTTCGCAACATCATCGCGGGCACGCAGAACGTCCAGGATCACGTTGTTCACTTTTACCATCTGCATGCGCTTGACTGGGTGGATGTCACCCTCGCCCTCAAGGCCGATCCCGCAAAGACTTCGCAACTGGCGCAGTCGATCTCGGAATGGCCGAAGTCGAGCACTGTCTACTTTAAGGGTGTCCAGGACCGCGTCAAGGCCCTCGTGGCCAGTCGGCAGTTGTCGCTTTTTAGCAGTGGTGACTGGGGACACCCTGCTTACCAACTGCCGCCGGAGGCGAACCTGCTAGCTGTCGCGCATTACATCGAAGCGCTTGATATGCAGCGGGATTTCATTCGCATCCACGCGGTCCTGGGCGGTAAAAATCCACACCTGCAGACGTATCTGGTGGGTGGGATGGCTACCGCAATCGATGGCAACGAGCCGGAAGCGGTTATCAATCCGGAGCGCATCACGCTCTTTAATGAGCTTGCGGCTCGTGCAGCGACGTTTGTGCAGCAGGTGTACGTGCCGGACGTTCTGGCCATTGCCGGCTTCTACAAGGAATGGTTCGGGTATGGGGAAGGCCTGGGCAACTTTATGGCCTACGGCGATTTCCCGGCGACCAACGTCAACGATCCGGCGAGCTTTTTCTTTCCGCGCGGCGTGATTCTGGACCGCAATCTGGCCCATGTTCATCCGGTGGATCCGGGCAAGATCGCCGAATATGTGACGCACTCCTGGTACGAATATTCCGTGGGCGATGGCGTGAGCCGCAAGCCGGCGGAGGGCGAGACGAATCCGAAGTATTCCGGACCGACCCCGCCCTTTGAAACGCTGGACACGAACGCGAAGTATTCGTGGCTGAAGTCGCCGCGGTACGACGACAAGCCGATGGAAGTGGGGCCGCTGGCGCGCACACTGATCGCGTACGCTTCCGGCAACGAGCAGGTAAAGAAGACCGTCGATGGAGTGCTGGGGCACTTCAACGCTCCGCCAACGGTGCTGTTCTCGACGCTGGGCCGGATTGCGGCGCGGGCGATCGAGGCGGACCTGGTGGTGCAGAAGCTGCCGGAATGGATCGCACAACTGGACGACAACATGGCCCATGGAGATGTGCGCATCCACAACGGGGACATGTGGGATCCGGAAAGCTGGCCAAAGTCCTGCGCGGGATTCGGGCTGGAAGAAGCGCCGCGTGGATCGCTCGGCCACTGGGTGGAGATCGAAAACAAGAAGATCGTGAACTATCAGTGCATCGTGCCTTCCACATGGAATGCTGGGCCGCGCGATGCGCAGGGACAGCGGGGCGCGTATGAAGCCGCGCTGCTGAACACGCCGATTGCCGATCCGGATCGTCCGCTGGAGGTGCTGCGCACGGTGCACTCGTTCGATCCGTGCCTGGCGTGCGCAGTGCACGTGGTGGATGCGCAGGGGCGCAGGTACGGCCACGATGCTGTGGCCATGCCGGAGCCGGAGGGATCCATGTCGCTTCCTCCGAGTTCTGCAGGGTTGGCTCTGGGAGGCCGGTGATGGTCAGCATCGCGAATCCATTTGTTCCGCGCCGGCATGTGGCGGAGGGACAGGAGCATCTGGTCCCGGTCTACGTGTGGGAGCTGCCGGTTCGGCTGAGCCACTGGGGCATTGTGGCGGCGGTGACGGTGCTGACCTGGACGGGCCTCTACATGAACCATCCGTTTCTCATCTTCCCGCACAAGACGGCGTGGACGATGGGAACGGTGCGGTTCATCCACGAACTGGCGGGGTTTGAGCTGATTGGCGCGCTGATTGTGCGCTCTTACTGGTTCTTTGCCGGCAACCACTGGGCGCGGTGGCGGCAGTTTCTGCCTCTGACGCGGCGGCAGTGGAAGAGCCTGAAGTCGATGGTGCGGTATTACACCTTCCAGCAGCGGAAGCCGTTCGAGCAGATCGGGCACAACACGCTGGCGGGGCTGACCTACCTCGTGGTGTATTGCCTGGTGGCATGCGAATGCGTCACGGGCCTGGTGCTGTTCCAGACGGTGGAGGGTTCGAAGACGCTGAAGTTTTTCGTGGGCTGGATTCCGCGGCTGATCGACATTCAGTGGATCCGGCTGGTGCACTTCCTGTTCATGTTCTTCCTGATGGCGTTCTTCATCCATCACGTGTACAGTGCGGTGTTAGTTGCCATGACGGAGCGCAACGCCGAGATGGAAAGCATCTTCAGCGGATACAAATTCGTCGATGATGACACGATCGACGAAGAGCTGGTGATCGCCGCCGGAGAGCGGAAGCATCTTTTCGGGAAGCGCAAAATCCACCGCACGCGCGACTGGGATCGATGAGCAGCCCGCGCATCGCGGTTGTCGGCCTGGGCAACCTGATGCGGACCGACGATGCGGTGGGCATGCTGGCGATCGAGCGCCTGAAGATCGGGTTGCCTCTGCCGGAAGGTGTGGCGCTGATTGAAGGCGGGACGCTGGGGCTCGATCTGCTGCATCCGCTGGCAGGCGTCACGCATTTGCTGGCGCTCGATGCGATCGACGCCGGCGCAGAGCCGGGGACGCTGGTGCGATTCGCTGGAGAAGAAATTGCGGATCTGCCGGTGTCGAAAAGCGTACATCTGCTGGGTTTCTCCGATTTGATCGGCGCGATGCGGCTGACGGGCGATGCGCCGGGCGAGATTGTGGTTCTGGGTTTGCAGCCACACACGATCGCGTGGGGCACACGGCTGACGCCGCTGGTCGAGGCTGCGCTGCCGAAGTTGCTGGATGCGACGGTGGAGCAGGTGATGCGCTGGGCGCGAGAAGCTGCTGAGGCGGTCGCGGAGGATGAAGAGCCGCAGCCAGCCTGATGCCGTTAGCCTGCAAATTCCCGGACCACAACGGGCGAGCAGGGAAAGTCTCCAATCGAACGTAATGGCGTGATATTTGTCACTGCGCCGTTTTGTGACTGCTGTCACTGTCCGGGAACCCTACACGCCGCTATTCTCCAGCAGTGCGCATAGCAGAATGCATAGCTTCGCAGGTGCGGTTCGCGGGGCGTGTCCGCTCATGCAGCACGGAGCGAAAGCGCATGCGTCGTTGGGCGGCCAGTGCGGCATGGGTTCTGTTGCTGATGGGGTGCGCGGGAGCCCTGTGCGCGCAGAGTGCCGGAACTCCCCCGCCGGCGGCTGCGAATTCGCCTGACAAAGCGGCCGCGGATGCGAGCGCAACGTGCGCGACGTGCCATGCGGAGATTGCACAGACGTTCAACGGAAGCGCGGTGACGCACGCCGGCAAGGGCGTGACGTGCGCGAATTGCCACGCGGTCGACAAGAATCACGGCGATGCGTCGGGGGCGGCGCGACCGATGCGGAACGCGGCGGCGGAAGAGAAGGCCACGTGCTCGCAGTGCCACGCCGATGTTGCGGGACCGTACGCGCATGAGCATCCGGTGATTGAGGTCGAGGGGTGCGTGACCTGCCACGCCGCGCATGGATCGGCGAACGCGGGGATGCTGAACAAGAGCGATGTGAATGCGATCTGCGCGCAGTGCCACTTGCCGGAGCACGCGAAGGGCGGTCAGCGCGCGGCTGTGAGCCAGGCGGGACAAGCGGGACAGGCGGCGGCGGGAAAAGCGGCGGCGTGCACCAGCTGCCACGAGCAGATCCACGGCTCGAGCACGAGCGAAGTTTTCAGTCAATGACGGAAAGGAGGGAGTGATGAAGGACGGTCGATTTGCACAGCAGGCGGTTCCGGAGTCTCTCCGATCTTCTGTCGTTGATGCAGGCAGCAGGAAAAAACAAAACAACCAGGAGACGCACGTGAAAAACAAGGGTCAATTCGCAATTCTTATTCTTATGGGCATGTCGATGGCGGTTCCGGCGATGGCGCAGCAGGGCGGATCGGCAACGTATTCCGCGAAGTGCGCGATGTGCCACGGGGCCGATGGGGCCGGCAACACGCCGGTGGGCAAAGCGATGAAGGTCAACTCGTTCAAGTCGGACGCGGATGTGAAGGCGACGGACGCGGCGCTGATCGCGACGACGACCGATGGCAAGGGCAAGATGCCGGCGTACAGCGGCAAACTGACCGGCGACCAGATTAAAGACGTGGTCGCGTACATTCGGACGCTGCAGAAGTAAGGTCACGGGGAAGTAAGTTCAGGGGGCGCAGGCGCGGAGCGGCCGCTGTCAGAGGCGGCAGGGAGGTCCGCGCCTCGCGCGCCCAGTTTGAGAGTGCCGGCTTTGGCGCAGCAATGCGGGGAGCCGAAGGTTCGCGCGGGAAGAGTCGTCACGATCTCCGCGGGAACGGGGAAGAAGGAACGTCATGGAGACCCACGCGGCGCAAGTGCCTGCGGATCGAGGTTGTTCTTCTTACCGAGCCGAGAGTTCACGGATCGGCGCTATCGGGATCCTCACTCTGTTGATTGCTCTGGTGTTGAGCACGCCGGCGCGGGCGCAGTCGGCGGCTGACTGCCTGACCTGCCATGGCGCTACTGTGGGGCTGAAGAATTCCCAGGGCAAGGACATCAGCGTCAACCCTGCCTCGCATATGAAGGGGCCGCACGGGACACTGGGGTGCCTGGATTGTCATGCGGGCGCGAAGGCGGAGTCGCACAACGCGAAGACGGCTTCGGCCTCCTGCGTGACGTGCCATGCGGATGCAGCGAAGGCGATGGCGACGGGCGCGCACGCGGCGCTGGGGAAGGCAACCGATTCCGCGACCTGCATTGCCTGCCACGGAACGAATAACGCGGCGAAGGCGGTGACGGGGACAGCGTTCTGCGGAACGTGTCACGCGGACGAACTGCAGCAGTACAAGGCGAGCGTGCATGGGCGCGCCCACGATCACGGAAACGAAGATGTGCCGACGTGCCAAAGCTGTCATGGATCGGCGCACGTGGCGCTGGCGGCGAGCAATCCTCACTCGCCGGTGAACAAGCGGAATTTGCCGGATACGTGCGGCTCGTGCCATTCGAACTCGACGCTGGCGGCGAAGTACATGTTCGCCGAGGTGCGGCCGGTGGAGGCGTACCGGCAAAGTGTGCATGGACGGGCGATCGAGGCGGGCAAGCTGAACGCCGCTTCGTGCGGCGATTGTCATGGAACCCACGACATCCTGCCGGTTTCCGATCCGCGCTCGAAGATATGGAAGCAAAATGTGGCGTCGACGTGCGGGAAATGTCACGGAGACGTCTACAACGCATACGCGGCGAGCATTCACGGGCAGGCGGTGGCGAAGGGTGTGCTGCAGGCGGCGACCTGCACGGACTGCCACAGCGAACATCGAATTTTGGCGCCGGGGGATTCGGCGTCGCCGGTGTACATGGCGAACGTTTCGCAGGAAGCGTGCTCGCGATGCCACGCGGATGCGCAACTGATGGCGGGTTTTGCCATGCCGCAGGACCGCGTGCCGACCTATGAAGACAGCTATCACGGGCTGGCGGCGCATGAGGGACGGCAGACAGTGGCCAACTGCGCCAGCTGCCATGGCGTGCACAATATCTATCCTTCGAGCGATCCGCGGTCGACGGTGAACAAGGCGAACCTGAGCAGGACGTGCGGGCAGTGTCACGCAGACGCGGGGCAACGGTTTGCCATTGGGCCGGTGCATGGGATGCCGGCGCAGACGCCGGGCGGACGAGTGCTGGCGTTTGTGAAGCTGTTCTACTTCATCGTGATTCCGGTAACGCTGGTGCTGATGCTGCTGCACAACCTGATCGACTGGCGGCGGAAGGCGCGGGCTTCGTATCAGCACTATCGCAAAGTGGGCGGCCAGCCGCGGCTCACGTTCAGCGAGCGCGGACAACACCTGGTGCTGGTGGTGAGCTTCATCGTGCTGGTGATTACGGGATTCGCACTGAAATTCCCGCACGCGTTCTGGGCGGCGCCGTTTGTCGACTGGGAACACGGCCACCCGGTGCGCGGGTGGATTCATCGCATTGCGGGCGTAGTGCTGATCGGTGCATCGGTGTACCACGTCGTGTATGTATCCATGAAGAAGAGCGGGCGGCGGTGGCTGCGCGATATGGTTCCCGATCTGCGCGACGCCAAAGAGGCGGTGCAGACGGTGGGATTCAACCTGGGCCACGGGGAAAAGCTGCCACGATATCGGCGGTTCAACTACGCCGAGAAGGCGGAGTACTGGGCTTTGGTGTGGGGCACGGCGGTGATGGCGGTGACCGGCGTGCTGTTGTGGCTGAATGACTGGATTCTGGCGCACGTGCCGCATCCGGCGACGATTCTGGTCATCAGCACCGCGATCCACTTCTATGAGGCGATTCTGGCGACGGCGGCGATCGTGATCTGGCACTTTTACGCGGTGATCTTCGATCCGGATATCTACCCGATCAGGTGGACCTTCCTGACCGGCCGAGCGCCGGAGCATGAGGTGCGCCAGCTGCCGGAAGATGGTTCGGAAAAGAAGAAGCCGGAATAGCGGGGGATTTCCGAGCTGCGGAGGACGGGACGCCGGAGAGCGGTGGCTGGGATTCGGAGTAAGCTCTTGGCGAGTCGCCAAAAGTAACGGCGGCGTCTCAAAGCGAATCAGGGTCTGTGCCCCACATCACAGACCTTGGTGGATACGACCGGTTATCTCTGAGTAGCAGCCAGGCCCCCAAATATGCCCCACAAGGAGTTTCACCCATGAACCGTCGCATCATAACCGCGGCTATTATCACGCTCGCCGCGTCCATTGCGGTGCCTGTCTTCGGACAGAGCGCCGGCGCCGACACCTACAAATCGAAGTGCGCCATGTGTCATGGCCCGGACGGCACAGCAGCGACGCCGATGGGCAAGATGATGAAGATTCCGTCTTTTAAGGACCCCGATGTGGTGAAGTCGACGGATGCCACGCTGGTCTCCGTAACCACGGATGGCAAAGGCAAGATGCCGTCGTACAACGGCAAGCTGACCGAGGCCCAGATCAAGGACGTGGTCGCTTTCATCCGCACGCTGCAGAAGTAAGAGAACTGAACTGAAGTGAACGCCGTGCTGCGGCGGACTGAGGGAGAGCGGAACGGAGATGCTCTGCTCGGTTCGCCGCAATGAGCGGCCGGATCCTGTGCTCGTTCGCGACCGACCCGGCGGTGGCGACAGGCGCACAACGGAGTCCTTATGAAGGCTTTTTTGCGTTTTTTTTCGGTATTACTGCCGGGATTTTTGCTGGTCGGGCCCGTTCAGAGTCTCTCAGCGCAGACCGACTGCCTGACGTGCCATGGCGATGCGACGATGCAGGATGCATCGGGGAAAAGCATCGGCGTGGATGCGGCGAAGTTTCACGCGAGCGTGCACGGCAGCCTCGGCTGCAACGCGTGCCACAGCGATATCAAAGGGTATCCGCACCCGGACAAGCCGGCCGCGGTGCAATGCGAGACATGCCACACCGATGAGGCGAAGGGGCTGAACGACAGCGTGCATGCGAAGGCCAGCGAGCACCCGTGCCTGAGCTGCCATGGCAATCAGCATGAGATTGTGGCGAAGACGGATCCGACGTCGCCGGTGTATCCGCTGAATATTCCCAAGACCTGCGGCAGCTGCCATGGCAACGAGGCGATGGCGAAGAAGTATGGGATCTCGAATGTGTACAAGTCCTACATCGACTCGATCCACGGGTTCGCGATCGGCAAGGAAGGGCTGCTGGTGGCGGCCAACTGCACGAGCTGTCACGGATCGCACAAGATTCTGAGCCACAAGGATCCGCAAAGCACGACGTTCCGGACGAATATTCCGGGAACGTGCGGCAGCTGCCATGTGGGGATCAACGAGCAATATCAGAAGGGCGTACACGGCAAGGCGGTGGCGGCGGGCAACAAGAGCGCGCCGGTTTGCACGGACTGCCACACGGCTCACGGGATTCTGGAGCCGACTTCGGCGGATTTCCGCATGCAGTCGACACCGGTGTGCGGCAATTGCCACAAGGATAAATTCAGCACCTATCGCGACACGTTCCACTCGCAGCTGGGGCTGCTGGGCGGCTACACGGAGACGGCGCGGTGCTGGGACTGCCATCAGGCGCACGATGTGCGTCCAGCCTCCGATCCGGATTCACCGGTGGCGAAGCAGAACCTGGTGGCAACCTGCGGGCGGTGCCATGCCGGGGCCAACGCCAGCTTTGTGCAGTATCAACCGCACGCCAACGCGCGGAATCGGCGGCTGAATCCGGCGCTCTATTACATCCGGCTGTTCATGAATCTGCTGCTGACCAGCGTGCTGACATTCTTCCTGCTGCATACCGTGATGTGGCTGGTGCGGTCGCGATTTCAGCAGGTGAGCCGGAAGCCGGCGGGAGGGAAAAATGAGTGAGTCACTGGAAGTCATTGCAACGCCGATTGCGGCCGATGGGGCGGTTGCGGCCGTTCCTGCGGAAGCCGCGAAGGAGCGGTATTTCGTGCGCTTCACGCTGGGACAGCGCTATCTGCATGGGGTGCTGTTCACAACGTTCCTGGGGCTGGCGGGGACCGGGTTGCCGCTGCGCTTCTCAAGCACGCCGTGGGCGATACGGTTTGCGCGGATTACGGATGGATTCGGCACGATTCTCTTCTTCCATAAATTTTGCGCGCTGGTGCTGACGCTGGCGTTTCTGGTGCACGTGCGGGAGATCATCGCGCGGGGCATCTTCAAGCGCGACCGGGGAATCTTCTGGGGGCCGACTTCGATGGTGGCCAACTGGAAGGATGTGAAGGATCTGTTCGGCCACATGCGGTGGTTTCTGGGACTGGGGCCGAAGCCGAAGTTCGAACGGTATGCGTACTGGGAGAAGTTCGACTACTGGGCCGTGTTCTGGGGAATGGTGGTGATCGGATTCTCCGGCTACGCGATGTGGTTTGCTCCGTTCTTCGCGCGGTTCCTGCCGGGCTGGGCGCTGAATGCCGCGCTGGTGATCCACAGCGAGGAAGGGCTGCTGGCCATCCTGTTCATTTTCTCGATCCACTTCGTCAACACGCATTTACGGCCGGACAGCTTCCCCATGGATATGGTGATTTTTACCGGCCGCGAGAGCGAAGAGGAGTACAAGAATCGCCGTCCAGAGGAATACCAACGCATGGTGAAGGAGGGCAGGTCTGCGATAAGGATCACAGACGCGCCTCCCAAGTGGTTGATAAATTTCTCGCGGGTGGTTGGATTTACGGCTATATTGATTGGCCTGACCCTGCTCATCCTGACGCTGACCGCGTATATCGCGGGATAAGAGGCCGGCATGCTGGATTTCAAAACTGTAGAGAAAAACCTCCGCCCCGTCCTGTTTTACGGGAACAACCCGCTGAGCCTGCTGGGAGGCGCGCTGACCAGCGCGGCGGCCTTCGTGCTCATCGGCTTCTGGGTGGTGTCGATTTTCGGGCACGGCGGATCCGCTAACCCGTACATTGGCATCATTTTCGAGCTGTTTCTTCCCGGCCTGTTTATTCTTGGGCTGGTTCTCATTCCCATTGGCATCTGGCTGCGCCGCAGGAAGCTGATCGGTGCAGGAGAAGTGCCGGCGGTTTATCCGCAGATCGACCTGCAGAACACGGTGTTCCGGCGCGGGATCGAAGTGGTGTTGATCGCGACGTTCATCAACTTTGTGATTGTGGGGACGGCGTCGTATCGCGCGGTTTCGTATATGGATTCGCCGCATTTCTGCGGGCAGAGCTGTCACGTGATGGCGCCGCAGTGGGCTGCGTACCAGGAGTCGCCGCACTCGCATGTGGACTGCGTGGAGTGCCACGTCGGATCGGGCATGAAGTCGTACGTGCAGGCGAAGGTAAACGGCACCAAGCAGATGGTGGAAGTGACATTTCACACGTGGCCGACGCCGATTCGGGCGACGCTGAACGGGCTGCGTCCGGCGCGAGAGACCTGCGAGCAGTGCCACACGCCGGCGAAGTTTATCGGCGAGAAGCTGCTGGTGAAGACCACCTTTGGCGATGATGAGAAGAATGCCGTGACGCGCACGGTGCTGGTGCTGCATCTTGGCGGCATCGACTCGGTGTCGCACCTGAGCGGGATTCACGGGGCGCACCTGAATCATTTCGAATACGTGGCCAGCGATCCGGCGGCGCAGACAATTCTTTCGGTAAGCCGGCCGAATCCAGACGGAACGAAGACGGAATACATCAGCTCGGATGTGAAAGGGCCGATCCAGGGAATTCGCCGCACGATGGACTGCATGGACTGCCACAACCAGGCAACGCATGTCTTCCAGACGGCGCAGGAGGCGATGGACGAGGCGATGGTGGATGGAACGCCGAGCCCGAGCCTGCCGTTCGTTCACAAGGAAGGGCTGAAGCTGATCCAGGCGACCTACGCTTCGCAGGCGGAAGCGGGAACGAAGATTGTTTCCGGGCTGAACGATTTCTACCGGACGCAGTATCCGCAGGCGTGGAGCACGCAGCGCGACCAGATCAACGCGGCAGCGCGGCGGCTGACGGCGATGTACGACCGCAACGTTTTTCCGGATATGAAGGTGACGTGGGGAACGTATCCCAACAACATTGGGCATATGGATTATCCGGGATGCTTCCGGTGCCATGACGGGAGCCACACGACGAAGAGCGGGAAGACGCTGAGCAACGACTGCAGCCTTTGCCACAATCTGCTGGCGACGGATGAGACGACTCCGAGCGTGCTGAACGATTTGCAGCTGCAGAACGAGCTGCATTTGCAGTAGGGCTGAGGATCGCCTGGGAGCGCGGCCGGCAACCCCCGGCCGCGCTATCCATTTTGGGCCGGTTCGCATGCCGGATCGGTCCTGGGCGGCGTCGGTTGTGACAATGGTCACAGAGGCGCGGTGACCCCGGCGAGTAAGTTTGGGGTGGTATGAACGCCCTCCTGCTGGACCGTATTCACTTTGCCTTCACCGTCACGTTTCACTATCTCTTTCCGCAGCTGACCATGGGCTTGGCGCTGCTGATGGTGATCATGAAGCTCGTTGCTTTGCGCACCGGAGACGAGCGCTGGAACCAGGCCTCGCGATTCTGGGCGAGAATCTTCGCGATCAACTTTCTGCTGGGAGTGGTGACGGGGATTCCGATGGAATTCCAGTTCGGGACGAACTGGTCGGAATTTGCGCGGCGCACGGGCGGAGTGATCGGGCAGCCGCTGGCGATGGAAGGCGTGTTCGCGTTCTTCCTGGAGTCGACCTTCCTGGGGCTGTTCCTGTTCGGCGAGAGGCGGTTGTCGAAGCGGCAGCATTTTGGCGCGGCTTTTATGGTGTGGCTGGGCTCCTGGATTTCGGGTTACTTCATCATCGTGACGGACGCGTGGATGCAGCATCCGGTGGCCTATCATGTGCTGCCGAACGGGAGCTATGAGGTCTCCAGCTTCTGGGGATTGCTGCTGAACCCGTGGGCGGGTCTGCAGTATGCGCACAATATGTGCGCGACGGTCGTGACCGCGTCGTTTGTGGTGGCGGCGACGGGCGCGTTCTACCTGCTGGCGAAGAGCCACGAGGAGTTCGGGCGGCTGTTCCTGAAGATTGGCGTCGTGGCGGGCCTGGTCTCCTGCATCGCGATGATCTTCCCCACGGGCGATTACCACGCACGCTACGTGGCCAGGTATCAGCCGGCGGCGATTGCGGGGATGGAAGGACTGTTCAACACGCAGAAGGGCGCGCCGGTGGTGCTGATCGGCCAGCCGGATGAGGATGCGCAGAAGATCGACAATCCTGTGCCGGTGAACGACGTGCTGAGCTTCCTGGTGTATGGGACGACGAAGGCGGAAGTGAAGGGGCTGAACGATTTTCCGCCGGACGAACGGCCTACTGCGTTGCCGCTGCTGTATTACAGCTACCACATCATGGCGGGTCTGGGGACGTGGTTCGTGGTGTTGATGCTGGCGGCGGCGGTACTGCTGTGGCGCGGGAAACTGTATGGCGCGCGCTGGATTCTATGGCCGATTCTGCTGAGCTTCCCGCTGCCGTACATTGCCACGACGGCCGGATGGATGACGGCGGAGATTGGGCGGCAGCCGTGGTTGGTGTACGGGCTGATTCGCACGGCGCAGGGCTACTCGACGCATGTTTCCGCGGGGAACGCGCTGTTCACGCTGCTGGGCTTCCTGGGCATGTACTCGCTGCTGTCGATTCTCTGGATTGTGGTGGTGTACCGGTTTATCAGCGCGGGTCCGAGTGCGGCGCAGGCCGCGCACGAGCCGGAAACACCAACCCTGGCTGCGGTTTAACGGAGAGGAGACGGCGATGGGATTTGTCTGGTTCTGGATTGTCGCGGTGATGATCGCCGCCTACGTGGTGCTGGATGGATTTGACCTGGGGGTCGGCATCCTGAGCGCGGCACTGGCGCGCAACGAAGACGACCGGCGGGCGATGGTGCGGTCGATTGGGCCGGTGTGGGACGGGAACGAGGTTTGGCTGCTGGCCGGCGGCGGGACGCTGTATTTTGCCTTTCCGCTGCTGTATGCGTCGTCGTTCAGCGGGTTTTATCTACCGCTGATGATCGTGCTGTGGCTGCTGATCTGCCGCGGCGCCAGCGTTGAGCTGCGCATGCATATCGACCACGAGGTGTGGCGGAGCTTTTTCGACGGGCTGTTCTTCGTGTCGAGCGCGCTGCTGGCCATCTTCTTTGGGGCGGCGCTGGCGAATGTGATTCGGGGCGTGCCGCTGGGAGCGGATGAATATTTCTTCCTGCCGCTGTGGACGAACTGGCGGGTGAGCGCGCAGCCGGGCATTCTGGACTGGTACACGGTGATTGGCGGGGTGGTGGCGTTGGTATCGCTGGCCACGCATGGAGCATTGTGGCTGGTGTTGAAAGCGCCGGGCGAACTGGAGAATCGAGCACGGCGCGCCGTGGGCGTTCTCTGGGTGGCGCTGCTGGTGGTGACGCTGATCAGTTTGCCGGCCACGATTGCGGTGCGGCCGTCGGCGCTGGCGAACTACGAGGCGCATCCGATGCTGTTCGCGATTCCGCCGCTGGTGGTGGCGACGCTGATCGGCATTTTGAGCTTTACGAAGCAACGGAAGCCGCTGGCGGCGTTCGCATCGTCGAGCCTGTATCTGGTGTTCATGCTGGTGGGCGCAGCGGTGGGACTGTATCCGACGCTGCTCCCGTCGTCGAGCGACCCGACGCGGAGTATTACCATCGCCAACGCGCTGACGGGCCCGCACTCGCTGCATGTAGGGCTGGTGTGGTGGTCGATCGGCCTGGTTCTGGCGCTGGGCTACATTATTACGTCGTATTGGCTGTTCCGCGGTAAAGTGTCCGCGGAGGCCGGTTATGGACACTGAACAATTTGAATCAAAGGAGCGGTTCCCCATGGCTTCCACTGTGTTTGCGTCTGAAACAGCGGTTATTATCGACCCCGCGCACGATCTGGTCAGCCTGCGCGGCAGTTCGCTGACGCCGATCTTCTCGCCGAAGTCGGTGGCGGTGGTGGGCGCGTCGGAGCGCGCGGGCAGCGTGGGCTGTACGGTGCTGACGAACCTGATGGACAGCCCGTTCGGCGGGCCGGTGTGGCCGGTGAATCCGAAGCGGCCGACGGTGCTGGGACTGCCTGCGTACAAGTCGATTGCGGACTTGCCGGGGGTGCCGGATCTGATCGTGGTGACGACACCAGCGGCGTCGGTGCCGGCGATTATTCAGGAAGCGGTGGATGCGGGCGTGCCGGCGGGCATCATCATCTCGGCCGGTTTCAAGGAAGTGGGTGAAGCGGGCAAGGAACTGGAGCGGCAGATTGCGGCGATCATCCGCGGCAAGATGCGCATCATCGGGCCGAACTGCCTGGGCGTGATGAATCCAGTAGGCGGCGTAAACGCGAATTTTGCGAAGGCGATGGCGCCGTCGGGACGGCTGGCGTTCATCAGCCAGAGCGGCGCGCTGGGAACGGCGGTGCTGGACTGGTGCATTCGCGAGCGCGTTGGGCTGAGCGGGTTTGTGTCGGCGGGGTCGATGCTGGACGTGACGTTTGGCGAGCTGATCGACCATTATGGGCAGGATCCGAATACGGACTCGATTGTGATTTACATGGAGTCGATCGGCGATGCGCGGAGCTTTCTGTCGGCGGCGCGCGCGGTGGCGATGACGAAACCGATTCTGGTGATCAAGGCGGGGCGAACGGCGGCGGCGGCGAAGGCGGCGGCATCGCACACGGGTTCGCTGACCGGCAGCGACGATGTGCTGGATGCGGCGTTCCAGCGCGCGGGCGTGCTGCGGGTGAATTCGATCAGCGAGTTGTTTTATGTGGCGGAAGCGCTGGCCAAGCAGCCGCGTCCGAAGGGACCGCGGCTCACGATTCTGACCAACGCAGGCGGTCCGGGCGTGCTGGCGACCGATGCGCTGATTTCGGCGGGCGGCGAGCTGACGGACATATCGCCGGAGACCGTCGCGACGTACAACAGCTTTTTGCCGGATGCGTGGAGCCACAACAATCCGGTAGACATTCTGGGCGACGCGGAATCGGACCGGTACGCGAAGGCGCTGGAGATTGCGTCGAAGGACGTAAACACCGACGGGATGCTGGTGATCCTGACGCCGCAGGGCATGACCGATGCGACCGCGGTGGCGAAGGATCTGGCGCCATACGCGAACGGCACGGGCAAGCCGGTGATCGCGAGCTGGATGGGCGGCGATGTGGTGGCTGAAGGCGAAGGGATTCTGAAGCGCGCGGGGATTCCGGTGTTTCCTTATCCCGACGCTGCGGCCGAGACGTTTGTGCTGACGTGGAAGCACACGGGCCACCTGCGCGATCTGTATGAGACGCCGACGGCGTGCGCGGAAGCGGTGTCGGAGACGAAGCGCGGCGAGGCGACCGGGATTGTGAACCAGGTGCGCAAAAGCAAGCGGACGATCCTGACGGAGTTCGAGTCGAAGCAGTTGCTGGCGGCGTATGGGATTCCGACGGTGCGCACAGAACTGGCCACGACATCGGACGAAGCGGTGCGCAAGGCTGCGGAGATTGGGTATCCGGTGGTGCTGAAGCTGCATTCGGAGACCATTACGCACAAGACGGACGTGGGCGGCGTGCAGCTGAACCTGCGGTCGGCGAGCGATGTGGCGGCTGCCTTCGGCGGGATTCAGGCGTCGGTGACGGCGAAGTGCGGCGCGGAGCATTTTCTGGGCGTGACGGTGCAGCCGTTTGCAAAGCTGGACGGGTATGAACTGATTATCGGCAGCAGCATCGATGCGCAACTGGGGCCGGTGTTGCTGTTTGGGACCGGCGGCCAACTGGTGGAGGTTTACAAGGACAGCGCGCTGGCGCTGCCTCCGCTGACCGCGACGCTGGCGCGGCGCCAGATGGAGCAGACGAAAATCTTCACGGCGCTGCAGGGCGTGCGGGGGCGCAAGCCGGTAGATCTGGAAGCGCTAGAGGCGCTGGTGGTGCGGTTCAGCGAGTTGGTGGTGGAGCAGCGGTGGATTCGGGAAATCGATATCAACCCGCTGCTGGCTTCGCCGGATGGACTGATCGCGCTGGATGCGCGCGTGGTGCTGTTCGATCCGGAGACGAAGGAAGAGGAGTTGCCGCGGCCGGCGATTCGTCCTTACCCGGTGGAATATGTGGGAGAGCGGACGACGAAGAAGGGAACGGCGGTGGTGATTCGTCCGATTCGGCCCGAAGATGAGCCGCTGATTGTGGAATTTCACGACCGGTTGTCGGAGCGGACGGTGGTGGAGCGGTACTTTACCGCGCTGGCGCTGAGCGCGCGCACGGCGCACGAACGGCTGACGCGGATTTGCTTTATCGACTACGACCGCGAACTGGCTCTGGTGGCGGAAGAGCGGGATGCAGCGGGCAAAAAGGTGATCGCCGGCGTGAGCCGCCTTGTGCATCAGGACGATGGACGTTCGGCGACGCTGGCGCTGGTGGTGGCGGATGAGTTCCAGGGTCAGGGGCTGGGCGAGGAGCTGATGCGGCGCACCATCGAAGCGGCGCGCAGCGAAGAAATCAGACGCGTGCTGGTTTACTTCCTGCCGGAGAACGGGCGCATGAGCACGCTGTCGCGGAAGCTGGGCTTCGTGCTCGGTGAAGAAAAGGGGTTGGTGCGCGGCGAACTGGTGATGTGATGCACGTCGGCATGCGGGGCAGATGCCGGGCTTTTTTTGCAGGCTGACGGGTCCCGCCGATTCGGCTTTGCAGGGCCTCAGGGGCTAAAGCCCCGTGCGTTTGCGATTTGGGTTCCGAGGGCTAAAGCCCTCGGCTACCCTTGCTCTATGTTCCGAGGGATGAAGCCCTTCGCTACCAGGCCTTGGCTACCAGGCTACGGCCACCCATGCTTCGGCTAGCCATGTTCGGCTATCCATGATCTGGGTTCCGAGGGATGAAGGCCTCGGCTACCCTTGCTCTATGTTCCGAGGGACGAAGCCCTTCGCTATCGGGCCTGGCTACCAGGCTTCGGCTACCCAGGCTTCGGCTACCCATGTTCGGCTATCCATGATCTGGATTCCGAGGGATGAAGGCCTCCGCTATCAGCCCTCGGCTACCTATGCTCGGCTACGCTTGCTCTGGGTTTCCGAGGGATGAAGGCCTTGGCTACCCATGCCCTGTGTTTCGAGGGGTGAAGGCTTCGGCGACCAACCCTCGGCTACCCGCGCTCGGCTACCAGCCCTTGGTTACCCGTGCTCGGCGGTTGAAGGCCGACAAAATTCTTAATGGATGGCGGGCTCGCTGACGGCGGACGGTTGCGCTGCTTCGCTGGCGGGCGCGGCCAGCGGCAGGCGCACGGTGACGCAGGTGCCGCTGCCGAGACGGCTGGCTACGGCGATGTGGCCGCCGCAGGCATCGACGATGGCTTTGCAGATGGAGAGTCCGAGGCCGGCGCCGCCGGTGGTGCGGGTGCGCGAGGCGTCTCCGCGCCAGAAGCGTTCGAAGAGGTGCGGGAGATCTTCGGGAGCAATGCCGGCGCCGGTGTCCTCGATGGCGACCGAGACGATGGACTCGGAGGCGACGGTCGTAGCGACCGAGCCGCCGGGCGGGGTGTGCTGCACAGCGTTGAGCATGAGATTGGCGAGCAGGGAAGCGCAGGCGTCCTCGGCGAGCGGGACGGGGGCGGAAGCGGGAGCGACGACGGTGAGGGTGACGCGGCGAATTTCCGCGAGGCGCTCCATTTGCGCGGTGACGTCGCGGGCGACTTCGGCCAGATCGCAACGGTCATTGCGGGCCGGGGCTCCGCGCTCGAAGCGCGCTAACTGGAGCATGCGCTGGACGAGCTCTTCCATGCGGGCGCAGTCGGCGAGGCAGGTTTCGAGACCGCTGGAGTATTCGCGGGCGGTGCGGGGCCGCGAGGCAAGCAATTGCAGGGACGATTTGACGATGGTGACGGCGGTTTTGAGTTCATGGGCCGCATCGTGCACAAACACCTGCTGTTGGCGAAAGGCTTCTTCGAGGCGCTGCGTGGCCGATTCGAGCGCAGCGGCGAGCACGGCCAGTTCGGTGGTTTGGTGGGCGCTGTCAGGCGCGACGAAGCGGGGATTCCGGGGCGTGATTTGCGCGGCGGCGAGACTGAGGCTGCCGAGCGGCGCAAGCCCGCGGCGCAGCAGGAAGGCGAGCGCGAAGCCGGTGAGCGCCAGCAGGACGATGCTGGCGAGGAGCATGAACTGGGCGGCGCTGGTTACGGCTTCGTAGACCGGGTGCAGAGAGGCCGCGTAGTAGATGGTGACCGGGCGCGCGATGCCGGGGTTGGTGTCGTTGGCGTCGATTTGGCGGACGCCGTGGAGCACGAGGCCGCGGAACGGACGGCCAGCGATGCGCACACCATGAGGCTTGTCGTTGTCGGTGAAGGCGGCGTCGACGCCGACGATCCAGACGGCGGAATGGGCAAGTTCGGGGCCACGGGCATCGCGCGCCATCCAGAGATCGCCTTTGTGGAGATCGAGCGCGGCAGGATTGATGGCGACATTGTCGCCGGGATCTTCGGCGTCGTGGACGGCGCCGAGCAGGGAATCCGCGCGGCCGCGCACCATCTGGTCGAAGCCGTGCATCTGCTCGCGCCAGGTGTAGAGCAGCGTGGCGGCGCTCATGCCGGCGGCGAGCGCGCACTCAAGCAGCAGCACGGTGACGATGAGGCGGCGGGTGAGGGAGATGCGCTTCATGAGGCGCGGGTCCTGGCTGCGGCTGCGGCGGGCGCGGCTGCTGCGGGTGAGCCGGAGAGCAGGCGGTAGCCGCGTCCGCGCAGGGTTTCAATCCATTGCAGGGTGTCGCCGGCTTTGTCGCGATTGAGCTTGCGGCGCAGGTTGGAGATGTGCGCTTCGATGACGTTGGAGTGGTGCTCCCAGTTGTAGTCGTAGAGGTGTTCGAGGAGCACCTGCTTGGAGACGACGGCGCGGGGGCGATGGCTGAGATATTCGAGGGCGCGGTATTCGGTGGGCGAAAGCTCGACAGCGCGGCCGGCGATGGTCACCGTTTTTTCGAGGGTATCGATGACGAGATCGGCAACCTGAATTTTGGGATGGCTGGTGCCCTGGCCGCGGCGGATGAGGGCCTTGGCGCGGGCCAGCAATTCGCCGAGATCGAAGGGCTTGGCGAGGTAGTCGTCAGCACCGGCGTTGAGCAGCGCCACGACGGAGGCCTTTTCGAGGACGGCGGTGAGGATGAGGACGGGGGCGGTTTGACCGACGGCGCGCATGGCCTGGAGAACGCCCTGGCCCCCCATGCCGGGCAGCATGAGGTCGAGGATGACGAGGTCGTAGTTGGCCTGGCGCCCGAATTCGATGCCTTCCGGGCCGTTGTGGGCGAGGTCGACGGCGAGGCCGGCGCTTTCGCGCAAGGCGGCGGCGATGTTTGCCGCGACGCGGACCTCATCTTCGACCACCAGGACACGCATGGAAACAGAATGCCTCGCCTACGGTTAATTTTGCCTGAATTCGAGGGGTACCCGCCAGAGGAAATGGGAGGCGAGAAAAATTCCGCGAGGGGCAGGCGCCGCTACAATAGAGGGATGATCCGCCGCATCTATATGGACGCGAATGCCACTACGCCGCTGTTGTTGGAGGTGCTGGAGGAGATGCGGCCGTATTTCATCGAATCGTTCGGCAATGCCTCGTCGATCCACCAACAGGGACAACACGCCCGCGGCGCGGTGGAGCGGGCGCGGGAACGCGTGGCTGCGCTGCTGCACTGCCGTCCGGCGGAGTTAGTGTTCACGTCGGGCGGGACGGAGAGCGACAACACGGCCATTTTCGGGGTGCTGCGCAGCGGCGATCACATGATCACGTCGGCGATCGAGCACCACGCGGTGCTGCACACGGCGGAAAAGGCGCGGGAGCGGGGCGTGGAGGTGACGGTGCTGGCGGTTTCCGGCAGCGGCGTCGTCGATCCGATGGATGTTTATCGGGCGCTGAAGCCGAAGACGAAGCTGATCAGCGTGATGATGGCGAACAACGAGACAGGCGTGGTTCAGCCGGTGGAGCAGATCGGCAAAATTGCGGCGGAGGCCGAGGTTTGTTTTCACACGGACGCGGTGCAGGCAGGGGGCAAGATTCCGATTGACGTGGCGGCGATCGGCTGTCATTTGCTGAGCCTGTCGGGGCACAAGCTGCATGGACCGCAGGGCACGGGCATCTTGTATGTGCGGCGCGGCACGCGCTTTGAGCCGCTGGTGTTTGGCGGATCGCATGAGCGCCAGCGCCGCGCGGGCACGGAGAATGTTGCCGGGATCGTGGGGCTAGGGAAGGCGGCGGAAATTGCGCTGGCGAGCCTGACCGACGGCACGGACGATCGCATTGCGATGTTGCGCGACCGGCTGGAGCAGGGATTGCTGGCAGCGATTGACGAGTGCGGCGTGAATGGGGCGGGCCAGGCGCGGGTTCCGAACACGGCGAACCTGTACTTCGATCATCTGGAAGGCGAGGGGCTGGTGATTGCGCTGGACCTGAAGGGGCTGTCGGTTTCCGGCGGATCGGCTTGCTCGTCGGGGTCGACGGAACCCTCGCACGTGCTGAAGGCGATGGATCTGGGGCTGGCGCGCTCGCGGGCAAGCGTACGCTTCAGCCTGACGCGGCAAAATACCGACGCCGAGATTGACGCGGCGCTGGAGATTGTGCCGGCGGCGGTTTCACGGTTGCGGGAGTTGTCGCCGATCTGGCAGTCGGCGAAACGCGCGACTGTTGTGCCGGCCTGAGAGGCTTTTTTGCGGGAGCCGGGAAGAAGGTCTTCCGGGGCACGCTGACTTCCGACGGTGCAGAGTGAGTGCGTCGAGGATGATCGAGGTCGCCGATGCGGCCTTGGCGGCCAGCGGCTACGGGCCGGCCGGCGAACCATGGCGGTTACCGCTCCAGGCATTTTTCCGCAAACAGCGCGGCGTGGCCGGAGACCCATGCGGCGGTATCTGTCGCGTTCCTGCGCGACGCGAATGCTGTGATCCTGCGACGTGCTCGGCGCAATGAACCTGGTTGGGTACTGATTCGGCGGCTCCGGGTCTTCGATAATCGGAGAGATGGCGAAGGCGCGAGCGGCGGAGACGGGCACGTCCGGATTGCTGCGGGAATTTATCGCGTACCTGCGCGTGGAGAAGGGGCTGCGGCCGCTGAGCTGCGAGGCCTACGAGCGCGACCTGCTGCAGTTCTGCGAATTGCTGGAGGAACAGGGAGCCACGCCGCTGACGGCCACCCAGGCGCATGTGGCGGGATTTCTGGAACATCTGGCGAAGCATGGGGTGGAGTCGCGGTCAGCGGCGCGGAAACTCTCGTGCCTGCGCGGGTTTTACCGGTGGCTGCTGCTGGACCGGCGGATTCGGCGGGATCCGACGCTGAATCTGGAGTCGCCGTCGACGTGGAAGGTGCTGCCGAAGTCGCTGGCGGTGTCGGAAGTGGACGAGATGCTGACGCGGGCGGGGAGGGCGGCGGCTGCTCCGCAGGCCGATGCGCAGGCGCTGCGGGACCGGGCGATTCTGGAGATGCTGTATGCGGCGGGGCTGCGTGTTTCTGAGCTGACGGGACTGAACGTGGCCGATCTGTCGCTGGATGCGGGGCGGGCGCTGGTGCGGGGCAAGGGCGATAAGGAACGGATTGTGCCGCTGGGACGGGCTTCGATCGTCGCGCTTGAGGAGTATTTGCAGCGGGGACGGCCGGCGTTGGCGAAGAAGGCGACGAGCCGGCTGTTTTTGTCGGCGCGGGGGCAAGGGCTGAGCCGAGGATGGGTGTGGCGGCTGGTGAAGCAGAGCGATGGGCACGCCAGTCCGCATATGCTGCGGCATAGCTGCGCGACGCACATGGTGGAGCGGGGCGCGGATTTGCGCACCGTGCAGACGCTGCTGGGGCATGCGGATATTGCGACGACGCAGGTGTACACGCATCTGGCGCTGGGGCGGCTGAAGGCGGTGTATCGGGAGCATCATCCGCGGGCGAAGCGGCAGTTAGCGAACGACGTTTAGCGAAAAGCGGTTGGCAAACCGCAGTCGGCGAGTACGACTTGAACGAGAATCCCAAATCGGAGATCGCGCGGCGGGTGGAGGAGTTTCTCGCGATGCTGGCGCATGAGCGGAACGCCAGTCCGCATACGGTGCGGGCATACGAGCGCGAACTGCATGGGTTTGCGGCGTTTGTGGTGGGGAAATTTGGGGCGCGGATGGCGGTGACGAAGATTGAGCATCAGCACATCCGGGCGTATCTGGGCGAATTGTATCAGCGAGGGTTACAGAAGGCGTCGGTGGCGCGGGCGCTGGCGGCGATTCGGTCGTGGTTCAAGTGGCTGGCGCGGCAGGGGCTGGTGGAGCAGAGCCCGGCAGCGCTGGTGGCAACGCCCAAACTGCCGAAGCATTTGCCGCGGGTGCCGACCATCGAAGAGATGAACCGGGTGGTGGAAGCCGCGGATGACGAGGGCGCGGCGTGGCCGGAGCGCGACAAGGCGATTTTCGAGCTGCTGTATGGCTGCGGGATTCGCAACGCGGAGCTGGTGGGGATCGATCTGGGGGACATTCACTGGGCCAACGAGGCGATTCTGGTGCGCGGCAAGGGGCGGAAGGAGCGGTATGTTCCGCTGGGGGATGCGGCGGCGCAGGCGCTCCGGGCGTATCTGCCGGTGCGGGCGGTGCGGCTGACGGCGGCCAACGGGGGCGCAGGAAAATTGTCACAAGCATTGTTACTGAATGTGCGGATGCGCGGGGATGGGCGGCTGACGACGCGGAGCGTGGGGCGGATCGTGAAGCGAATCGCGCTGGCGCATGGATTGGCGGCGGATGTGCATCCGCACACGCTGCGGCATGCGTTTGGCACGCACTTGCTGGAGGAGGGCGCGGATTTGCGGGCGATTCAGGAGTTGCTGGGGCATGAGCGGTTGTCGACGACGCAGCGGTACACGCAGTTGACGGTGGGGCAGGTGGCGGAGGTGTATGACCGGACGCATCCGCGGGCGAAATGAGAGCGGTAGAGGACAGGGTTTAGGGTATACGGCGTCGCGTGCAGGATGAAGACATTGCCGAAGGGGTAAAGGTACCGATGGCTGAGACGAAGCCATTTACGAGAGCTGATCTCCCGCAGTTCACGGTTACGTCGGTGGAAGGCGGCGAACCCGGGGCCGATGGTTTCATTGAGTGGCGTTTGCGAGGGCAGCTGAATCAACTCGAAGGTGTGACGCTCGACGGATGGTCCTTTCTGCTGCTGCCTGGAAAGGAATCGTTGACTGGGGATTTCGGCCAGCCCCAGGGGCCTCACCACGAGACAAGCTTTTGTGCCCTTACTAAGACGGATCAGAACCGGCCCGAGGCGGAGGGCCTGAGTCTGGCCTGTCTTGGGCCATACCATCGGCCTCACCATGTGTTGATGGTGGAGGATGGTCCGGAAGCCTGGGTGGAAAGGGTTTTTGCCGCTTCCGATGCCGTGGCGGAGAAGTTTGTTGGCACCGATGGTCAGGCTTATCGAAAATTGAGTATGGCCGGAAGTGCCGCGGGCCCGGGGGACGATCCTTCAGCGAAATCTGAGGCAATGGCCTGGATTGTGCCGGGCGGTTGGGATCACGAACACTGCGAAATCTGCAATGTGCATATCGATCCCGAGGATCGCTACTTCCACCATGCGGAGTGGAGGGCTTTTCTCTGTGTCTCGTGCTACGAGAAGTATGTCGTACTCGGGAACATCGAGTTCGCGCTGCCTGGCTGAAGCGGCCCATCGCGTTTACCTGTCCGGTCGCGAAGTTAACCCGGCGCCCATCTTGCGCATCCCACGAGAGTTATGGCTTCGGCGGTTTGGAAGGGTTACATCTCGTTTGGGTTGATTTCGGTGCCGGTGCGGCTGTTTGTGGCGGCGCGCGAACATCATGTGAGCTTCAATCAGATCCATGCGGTGTGCGGGACGCGGATCCGGCAGCAGCTGTATTGTGCGCACTGCGAGCGGGTGGTGGAGCGGAATGAGATTGCCAAGGGCTATCCCATCGACAAAGAGCACTACGTCCAGGTGACGAACGAGGAGTTGCGGGCGCTGGAGGCTGAGTCGTCGGAGACGATGGAGATTGTCCAGTTTGTGAAGCTGCCGGAGGTGGACCCGCTGTATTTCCAGACTTCGTACTTCAGCGTGGCTGAGGAGCCGGGGCGGCGGGCGTACTCGCTGATCCGGAAAGGCATGGAGGACCTGAAGGTCGGCGCGATTGCGAAGATCACGCTGCACCAGCGGGAGCAGGTGGTGATGATCCGGCCCTACGAGCATGGGCTGGTGCTCCACACGCTGTATTACCCGGAAGAGATTCGCGCGGTGGCGGAGTTTGAGAATCAGCCGGAAGTGACGGTGCAGAAGTCGGAGGTGGAGCTGGCGGAACAGTTCATGAAGCAACTGACGGCGGCGTTCGATCCGGAGAAATTTAAGGATGAGTATGAGGCGCGGGTGGAGCAACTGATCGAGAGCAAGCAGAGCGGCGCGCCGGCTCCGGCGAAGCAGGCGAAGCGGAAGCTGGCACCGGTGATCGATCTGATGGAAGCGCTGAAGAAGAGCATGGCGCAGCAGGGCGGGGCGCCGGGGAAGAAGCCGCCGCAGCGGGCGACGGCGGCCCACCGGAGGAAGAAGGTTGGCTAGCGCAGTCCGGCCTCGATCCGTGCCGCGACCTCTGAGGCCGTCTTTGCGCGCACGAGGATCACTTTTGTCCGCGCCTGCCGACCGCCGGCGATTTCAATTTCAGATCGGCGGGTTCCCAGTAAATCTGCAAGAAAGTCGATGAGCGCTTCGTTGGCGCGGCCTTCGACGGGCGGAGCGTGGAGCGCTATTCTGAGGGCGGCTGCGGAGCCTTCGCCGTGGAGACCAGTGATGGCGGTGCGGCCGGCGCGGGGCGTTACGCGGACGGAGAAGCGGGCGCCTTCGCGGGTTGCAGTGACGGGGAAGGTCATCGCGGCCTTTGACGTTTTTAGCCTGGATTGACGGTATCACTGCGGGTTGTTGGATGGGCCTTCGGCTGATTGGGCGAGGGCGGGAAGAAATGCAGGTCCTTCGACTTGCTTCTGGAATTGATGTTGCGCGAACTGCGCGCAACGTGTTCGGATGCTTCGCTCTGGATGAGAGCTAAAAGCTTAAGAAAATGCAGGTCCTTGTATGTTTGTTTTCGAGGCGCGAGGATGTATTCGTGCTTCGGCGGAGAGGCCGTCAGGTCCTTAGGCCCTTGCGAGTGAGCCTGTGCGAAGATTGGCCCCCGTCCCTCTCTTTTTGACGCCGT
>DATAWI010000022.1:0-41495 GCA_036267295.1 Acidobacteriaceae bacterium
GGTCGCGGTGGCGACGGTGGAGCGGGGATTGCGGGTGGAGTTCTTCTGGCGGATGGCGATAGCCGGCGCGAGGCCATCGATGAGGTCGACGTCGGGCTTCTCGATGCGCTCGAGGAACTGGCGGGCGTAGGCGGAGAGCGACTCGACGTAGCGGCGCTGGCCTTCGGCGTAGATGGTGTCGAAGGCGAGCGAGGATTTGCCGGAACCGGAGACCCCGGAGACGACGGTGAGCTTCCCGTGCGGGAGGTCGCAGTCGATGTTTTTCAGGTTATGGGTCCGCGCGCCGCGGATGATGATTTCGTCGCTCAATGGGCCGGTTCCGATGCGGAAGGAAAAAGTCTCCCAGTCTGATTATAGAGGGGCGGGGGTGTGCTAGAAATTGAGACCTATGCACTGGACGGACGCCCTGATTCTGCTGTTCATCCTCGTTGGCACCGCGCTGATGCTGATCCTGTTGCACCGGACGGGGGCGGGGCGGATTATTCACGAGCGGATTCCGGACCGGCCGCGGCGGCGGCTTTTTCTGGCCTCGGTGAGCTTCTTTGTGACGTTCCTGTTTGTACGGCTGCTGGTGGCGTCGATTACGCATCACGTTGGGCCGTTTGGGTGGGTGATGGTGGGCGGCAAGCACATTCACCACCTGGTGTGGGGGATTTTGCTGCTGCTGATTACCGGGTATTTGCTGCTGGCGGAGTTTGGGAACTGTGCCACGCCGGCTTCGATCTTCGTGAGCCGGCTGATTTCGATTCTGTTCGGGATGGGGGCGGCGCTGACGCTCGACGAGTTTGCGCTGTGGCTGAACCTGGATCCGCAGGCGTACTGGACGCACGAGGGGCGGTCGAGCATCGACGCGGTGATTCTCTTTGGAGCGTTGCTGGCTGTCGGCGCGTGGGGCGCCCCGCTGTGGGGCAGGGGCGGCGCGGCAGACTCGAAAGGCCGATGAACCGGCGAGGTATTCCGGGACGGGCTGATCGGTTTTTTTGAATGAAGTAACTCAAACGATATTTACCCTCTTGACAAATGTAAGACATTCTCCATACATTGATTGGCTAACAAATGTATCCGGTTACACTCCGATTTCTACGGAGTGGCCGAATCCACGGCGGGACCCCTTTTCGCTTCTTCGCCGGGACTGCTTCATTTCCCAGGCACAAATCTCCTGATCGGTTCGTGAGGCCATTTCGGGGCCGGCATGTAAACGTTATCTTTCGACAAAGGAAAACCCATATGTTTCGAATTTGCAGAGGCTTGACGCTCGCACTGTTGTTCGGAGCGGGGATTGGAGTTTTGCACGGTCAGGACGCTACCTTCACGGGGCGCGTGACCGACCCCGAGGGGGCCGTGATTCCGAAAGCGCGGGTCACGGTCCACAACCAGGCGACCGGCGTGGATGTGACCAGCGTGACGACGGGATCGGGCGACTACACGGTGCCTTATCTGACACCGGGAGTGTATTCCGTTTCGGCAGATGCCCCCGGATTCAAGAAGGAAAGCAAGATCGACATCACACTGGATGTTTCCAAGACGGCGACGATTAACTTCAGGCTGCAGGTGGGGCAGCTCACGGAGACCGTCACGGTGTCCGCGAATCAGGCGCTCATCGATTTCGAAAAGGCAGATCAGGGAGAGACGGTCGAGAACACGCGGGTGACCGAGTTGCCGCTGAATGGGCGGGACCCGGGTATGCTCTCGATTCTGAGCGCGGGCGCGATCTGGACGGGGAGCCCGCAATGGCAGCGTCCGTTCGACGATACGCAGGCCAATCTGGCCGTGAACGGAGGGCAGCCGGGCAATGTGTCGCTGATGATGGATGGGGTTCCGAACACAGCTTCTCCGATCAACAATTCCGGCCAGGCGAATATCGCGTATGTTCCCCCGGTTGATTCGGTGCAGGAGTTCAAGATCATCACGAACCCCTACGACGCGCAGTACGGGCTGATGGCCGGCGGCGTGGAAGATGTGACGCTGAAATCGGGAACAAACAAACTGCACGGCGATGTATACGAATACGCACGGCGCACGTGGCTGGACGCCAATACCTGGCAGGACGATTACACGGTGGCGACGCTTCCCGCGGGATCAGATCTGACGCCCTATACGACGCCGAAGATGAAGTGGGATCAGTATGGAGCGGAACTGGATGGTCCGGTTGTGATTCCGAAGGTATACAACGGGCGCAACAAATCGTTCTTCACCATGCAATATGAGAATTGGCACGAGGTCGAGCCCAACACTCTCTACGACAATGTGCCGGGCACGGGCTGGGCGAACGGGGACTTCACCAACCTGGTTTACTGGAACAACAATCAGTATCAGCCGATTAGTCTGCTGGATCCGGAGAACATCCACCAGAACCCAAACGGATCGTGGACGCGGGTTGCGTTCGGTCCAACGGACTCGATAAATCCGACGCCGGCGGCGAATATGATTCCGGCTTCACGCATCAGCGCGATGGCGCAGAAGATCATCAGCCTGTACCCGGCGCCGAACACGACGCCGCCGAATGGGTCCAATCCATTTGCGGACAATTATGTGGCTCAGGGTAACGACGTGGACCGCTACCGGAATGCGCTGGCGAAGTGGGATCAGGTGGTGACATCGAGAGACCGCATGAGCCTGCACTACGGGTACTGGGAGCGGGTCGAGGTGCGGAGCTACGACGGCTTCACGGGGCCGGAGCAGGAAGGACAATTGCCGCACGGGGAGCGCAGCCACACGTTCACGCTGGAGGAGACGCACACTTTCCGGCCGAATCTGTTGTTCGATTTTCGCGCGAACGTGTCGGTACGCGCGGATTACAGCTATAACGGGCCGCCGTTCGACCCGACGACGCTGGGATGGAGCTCAACGCAGGCGCAGGCCATGGGGCCGGCAGCAGCGGCGGAGTTCCCCTATCTGGACATCAGCGAATTTGCCAGCATGGGCACGAACAGCAATGGGCAGAACGTGAAGAACTCGCTGGCGATGTTTCCGTCGGTGACCTGGGTGAAGGGCAAGCACACGATGCACGGCGGGCTGGATCTGCGTTTGTGGCAGGTGGGCTACGACGTGATCGGAGGGGGCAACGACTTCTGGATCGACCGCACGTGGACGCAGACGAATTGCGGCAGCTGCGGTTCGTGGGATCCGGCCAGCGGCAACTCGATCGCATCGCTGCTGCTGGGGAATCCGACCTCAGGCAGCGACAACATCAACGTGAAGACGTTCTGGAGCTCGCACTACTGGGCGCCCTTCTTCCAGGACGACTGGAAGGTGAATCCGCGGCTGACGCTGAACCTGGGGGTTCGCTGGGACTTCGTGGATCCCGAAACCGAGCGGCATAATCTCGCGAATGGCGGATTCGACTCGACCAGCGTGAATCCGATCAGTTCGCAGGTCACGGTGCCCGGCTACGGGCAGCTGCTGGGAGGCGTGACATTTCTGGGCGTGAACGGATACGGGCGTTCCGCTTATCCACTGACGAAGAGCGATATTCAGCCGCGGGTTGGGTTGGCGTTTGCGATGGATCCCCGGACGGTGCTGCGGGTGGGCTTCGGGGAATCGATGCGCAGCCCTGAGAACGCGCCGAACAGCATCGGATACAGCTCCTCGACAAACTATCAGTCATATGACAATCTTCATCCGGCGAACGTTTATCCGAATCTGGTGAACACGATTTCGAACCCGTATCCATCGGTGATCCAGCCAACCGGAAACAGCCTGGGGATGCTGACCGACCTGGGCCAGGGCCCGTGGACGATCAACCCGAAGTACAAGATTCCGAGTTTCTGGAATTACTCGGTGGGCATCGAGCACCAGTTTTTCAAGGATGACGTGGTGAACATTTCGTATGTCGGCAGCCAGTTGTTCAACGGCGACTGCGACAACGGGACGTTCTACGGCGATTGCCCGAATATCAATCATGAGAGCGCCGCCGCTATGCAGACCTGCAATCCGGAGAACGGCGGCCGCTACGAAAACTGCAACAACGACAACGTCACGAATCCGTTTGAAGGGGTGAGCGCATTCAACGGATCGAGCTACTACACGGCCTCAACGATCAATGCGCTGAATCTGACGCGGCCATTTCCCGAGTTCACCGATATGACGATGTGGCAGTCCAACGTCGCCCATACCTGGTATCACGCACTGCAGGTGACGGCCTCGCACAAGTGGAACACGTCCCTGACCCTGCATGGCACCTGGACGTGGTCAAAGATGATGGATGCGGGCGGCACGGTGGACACGACCTATCTGGTGCCCTTCCGGGAGATCGATTCGACGGACTATACGAATCGCATCACGCTCTCCGGGGTCTATCTGCTGCCGGTGGGACGGGGCAGAACGTATTTTTCGGGGATGAACCGGGTCCTGGATGGCGTGATCGGGGGCTGGGAATTAGCCGGTCTGTATGTCTATCAAACCGGGGCTCCCTGGCTGCTGCCGGGAAACCCCAACGAGGTGTATCTGCACAGCGCGTATGTGAAACCGCATATTCAGAAGGACAACGGGTTCATCCGGCTGGTGGCGGCGTGCGCCGAGCAGTACCAGGAAAACGGCAACGGAGATTACCAGATCGTGCAGCTGAATTCGTACGACTATGACGGCAGCTGTGCGCAGGGGGCGAACTTTCTGCAGGTTCCGAATTACGCGCCGAATGCCAATAACGTTTACACAGGCATCCGGTATCCGAGATCCCAACAGTTCGATACGAACCTTTCGAAGAACTTCGCACTTCGGGAAGACCTGCACCTGCAGATTCGGGCAGAGGCGTTTAACGCGCTCAATCATCCGGTGTGGGACGAGAGTCCGGACAGCAGCACGAACGATTCCGATTTCGGGTTGATTCAGAGAGGCGAGGTGGGCCAGAGTAACCTGCCACGACAGATGCAGCTTTCCGCCAAACTCTTTTGGTAGCTGCACACGATAAGCCCGAGGGAGCATAACTCCCATCTCAAAAGAAAGGGCCGCGCCGGGGAATGATCCGGCACGGCCCATACGGGGAGCGGCTGCCCGCTAACGTCCCTTGGGGGAGAAGCCAAGCTGGAAGGTGACCATCACGCTGCGGCCGGGTAACAGCTCCAGCGTGTCCTGGGAGCTTGGCGTGTAGAGCACGTTGTTCGCGGTGACGGCGTTGGCCGCGCCAATGTCGGCGATGTTGTGGTTGTCGAAGAGGTTGTTGAAGCTGAGCTTGATCTTCGAGTCGTCGAATCTGGATGCGCTGCGAAGGGTGTAGTTCGCGAACAGGTTGCTGACCCAGAACGGATCAAGCGGGACCGTCTGATGATAGCCGCCGTCGTCCTCCCACCGGGTGCCCACGCGCTTGTTGAAGAAGCCGACGTCCCAGCCTTTGTCCTGGTAGGTGGGTCCAACGGTTTCGGTGTCGTGCGGCGCCAGAGCGACCCAGGCCGAAGGACTGGCAGCGCTCGCCGGAGCCGTGGCAGTCGCGGGCTGCGCATCGGCGGCCTCATACGTCGCTTTGCCGAGGGTGCCGTTCACGAACAGGCTAAAGCCTCGGCCGAACGCGATATTGGCCTCGCCTTCCAGTCCGTTGGTGTCGGAGGGCGGAGTTGCGTAGTAGTAGCTGAATCCCGCGTCCGGACCGCTGCTGGGCGTGAAGCTGGAGTACTGATTCACGAAGTGGATATGGAAGGCATCCGCATCCATGCTGACCCGATTCAGTTTGAGCACCGTGCCGCCCTGGTAGGTGGTGGCTACCGTGGGAGGAGGTGCCACAGCAACTTCGGCGCCGGTCACGTCGAAGACGGCGCTGAAGGGAATAATGCTGGCGCGGCCATATTGACCGTAAATCGACCAGTCGGGATGGATGCGATAGTTCGCCTCCAGCGAGGGCAGCACGTTGTTATAGGACTTTTCATGAATGACGAAGTTAGGACACTGCTGCTTCGTGTCGGTGGTGGGGCAGCCCAGAGAGCCGACGTCTTTGTTTGAGGCAAACTGCGTCACCGTCATGTTGTAGTAAGCGTCCTTGACGCCCGCGGTGATGGTAAGACGGGGAATGGCGACGAGTTGGTATTCGCCGAAGGGCTGCTCGGCACGGGTAATGAAGTTCTCGTGGAACTTAATTTTCCCGATGAGATCCGAATCCACCCAGTCCGTCGGATCGGTGTCGATCTGATACCGGTTGGTGGAGGTGTACTCATACCAGCCGCCGGTGCGGAAGACGCCGTACTTCGAGGCCTGGCTGAGGTGAGCAATGACGCCGCCCTTGACGTACTGGTTCATCTTGTCGATGGCGCTGGTGGCGGAGACCGGGGCCGCAGTCAGCTGGCCGCCGTCGTCGCCGGCATCGCTGTACTGGCTGTTGTTGTAGTGCTGGTGGTTGGAGTAGGAGTACGTGTAGGGCTTGGCTTCGAGGCGCCAGCCCTTGCCCCAGTCCCGGGTGACGGTGACAATCTCGAAGTTAGTCGGGATATGGTTGTCGTAGAACTTGTAGTAGAGGCCGTTCACCGTTCCGTCGGCATTGTAATAGTTGTTCTGCATGTAGAAGTTATCGCCGTACTGGGCCAGCTGGAAGCGGTAGGGGTCGTTGTTGGGCGTGTTGGCGTCGACGATGACGACCGTGCTGATGAGCGAGAGGTTGGTTTTGTCGGAGAACTTATAGGTGAGTTTCGCGGTGCCCGCGGTGCGGTACTGGTAGTTACAGGTCTGATAGCCGTCGGAGCTCATGTGATGGCCTTCAAACCAGAAGTTGGCTTTCGGGTTGGCGCCGCCGAAGAGTCCGGAGTCAAATTCCCCGAGAATCTGATTGGTGTTGAAAGAGCCGTAGGATTCCTCCGCGGACATGGAGCGCGTGGAGGGCAGCTCTGGCGAGAACATGTGGATAGAGCCGCCGAAATTGGCGGGGCCCATGTCCGACGCGGTGCCGGGGCTGCGGTCGAAGTCCACGTAGCCGATGGCGGGGCCGGGAACGTAGGCCCAGGAGTGGTGGCTGGGATCGTTGGAGTCGTTAAAGGGAACGCCGTCCCAGGTCATGGTGTAGTCGTCGTCGACGAAGCCGCGAAAGTAGATGGCGGCCTGCCCGAGGCCGACGCCGTTGGTGCTGTAGCTCACGGTGCCGGGTGCAGCCTGGGTGATGTCGGCGAAGTCGGTGACGGGAGAGGTGAATTCGCTGACATATTGGCTAGTGATTTCGGTGCGGGCCGATCCGGCGTCGAGCACGGACTTGACCGGAGAGAGTTGGGATGCGAGAGACGTATCGCCGTTCGCCTCAACGGTGACTTCCTCGGAGACAGAGGCGATGGAGAGGGAAACCGGGAGGTTGATGCCGGTCCCGGCGGCGAGGACGACGTCGTGGCGGATCTGGGTGGCAAAGCCGCTCGCGGAGATCTCGACGGTGTAGGTTCCGGGCGGCAGGCCGCTGACGGTGAATCGGCCGTCGGCGGCGCTGAAGGCAGTCTGCCTTGCCGACGGGGTGGTGACGGCGATGGCTGCACCTTTCAGGGCGCGTCCGCTGGGATCGGTCACGGTTCCGGTGATATTTCCTGTCCCGGACTGCGCATGGAGGGACGAGACGCAGACAAGCAGGGCGAATACTGCGGCGAGGGCGGCTACCCGAATCTTCAGGTGGATGCTAAGTGGCTCCCGCAAGCGGGTCGACGGCTGGACGGCAGACAAAGGACGGGTGCGGACGTCACAGCACGAATCGACGCCCAGACGCGGGGTTGCAGGATCTTTCAAAACGATGCCTCCTGAAGTATTTGGAATTGAAAAGGATTGGATTACTTGTTTGAGGGGCCAACAAAATCTCAGGTCAACTGTATGAAAGCCCCGTCAATACGGCGTTACGCACATGTTGCTGTGCTGTGAATTGTCGTTGTGGATTTAGGCGCGAAAATTACGAGCGCTTCACGGCGAAGCAAGGGGCGCACCCGGGAACGGAAGAATGGAAGCGGCAGCAGCAATCGCAACTGCGGGGGTGGGTTCCCTGACTGGATACCCCGGGGGAAATCGGCGGCGATGCACAGGGTTGGGCAGGCTATAGTCAGAAGGGCGATTCTCACGACCTTGCTCAGGCGTGGCCAAAACCATTGCAAATAGCGGAGGCGCGACGCTTCTGGACGAGCCGCGGACGGGATTCTATCGTCCGGGCAACGGGCCGGATGCGGATGCGCGGACCGCCCGGGCTCCGCGCGGGGCTGCGGAAGCTGACGCCGACGAGGGCGAGACCTTTCTGCGGGCGCGGCGGCGTGTGCCGGTGCGGCAGGGAATGCTGCCTCCATGGGCGAGAACGCGCTGGGGAAAGATTGTGGTGGTGGCGGGATCGGCGACGGCGCTGGGCGCAGGCCTGGCACTGGCGATCATGACCCGCAACTTCCTCGACCACGATCCGCGATTCCGGATCGATTCGGCTTCTTCTATTCAGACGGTCGGAAACAGCGAGCTGAGCCGCTACGACCTGCTGTCGGTGTTCGGGTCGGATATCGGGCGCAACGTCTTTTTTGTGCCGCTGGCGCAACGGCGCGCGGAGCTGGAGCATTTCCCGTGGGTGCAGCGGGCGACGGTGATGCGGGTGCTCCCGAACCAACTGCGGGTATCGGTGACGGAACGGACGCCGATCGCGTTTGTGAATGTGGGCGGGAAGATCGCTCTGGCCGATGGGGAGGGCGTGATCCTGGAGATGACGCCGCAGGAGATTGCGGCGAAGCACTATTCGTTTCCGGTGGTGAGCGGGATCAATCCGGGCGATCCGCAGTCGGTGCGCAGTGCGCGGATGCAGATCTATCAGAAATTCATCGGCGATCTGGATGCGGGCGGGGAGAAGGTGTCGGCGCAGCTGAGCGAAGTGAACCTTACCGATCCTGAGGATGTGCGGGCGATGGTGCCGGCGGGCGGATCGGATGTGGAGCTGCAGTTCGGGCAGGAGAACTTTCTGGCGCGGTGGCGGAACTACGCGACGCATATTGTGCAATGGCGGGGGCAGTATCCCAAGCTGGCGGCGGTGGATCTGCGATACGAGCATGAAGTGGTGCTGAAGATGGCGCATGATGCGGCGGGGGCGGCTCCGGCCACTCCGGCGAAGCCTGCGGTGGCGGATTCCGGGGCGATCCGGGGAAAGACTGATGCAAGAGACGCGGCGCCCACGAAACTGGCGCGTAAGGACAGGCTGCCAGACAAAGCCAGAAGTCAACGAAGAGGCAGACCGCAGGGGCTGAAGCCCAAATCCTCTTTGGCAGCTCACGGCGGGGCTCACGCCGTGCCCCTTCAAAGCCACGCTGCGGGGCATCCATGAGCCAGCAGCCGGAAAACATTTTGGCGGTGCTGGATGTGGGCAGCGCGAAGGTCCGGGTGCTGATCGCGGAGATCCACGAAGGCGCGCTGCGGTATCGCGGGCATGGGGTGGCGCCGGCGGCGGGGATGCGCAAGGGGATGATCTCCGAGCTGCGGCCGGCGGCGGAGGCCATCAACCGCGCGGCGGTGATGGCGGAGGAATCGGCGCAGGCGAATATCGAGCGCTGCATTGTGGCGGTGGGCGGGCCGCACATTCGCGGAGTGAACAGCCGGGGCGGGATCAGCCTGGGGACGCGGCTGCGGGAGATATCGAAGGAAGATGTGCGGGCGGCGATCGAGCGGGCGCGGTCGATCTCGCTGCCGTCGGACCGCGAGGTGCTGCACCTGCTGCCGCAGCAGTTCATTTTGGACGAGCAGGCGGGGATTCAGGATCCGGTAGGGATGGTGGGCAATCGGTTGGAAGTGAACCTGCATATCGCGACGAGTTCGGCGAGCGCGCAGCAGAGCCTGATTACGTGCGCGAACAAGGCCGGTCTGGAAGTGACAGAGACGGTGCTGGAGTCGATTGCGGCGGCCGAGGCGACGCTGTCGGCGGACGAGCGCGAGCTGGGCGTGTGCCTGATGGATGTGGGCGCGGCGACGTCGGAGCTGGTGGTGTTCTTCGAAGGGTCGGTGGCGCACACGTCGGTCGTGCCAATCGGCGGCGATCATTTTACGAACGATCTGGCGGTTGGGCTGCGGGCGAGCGCGCCGGAGGCAGAGTGGCTGAAGGTGAATTTCGGGCACGCGGTGGTGACGGCGGTTCCGCAGATGAGCGAGGTTGAGGTCGCGGGGCTGGCAGGATATGAGCCGCGGGTGGTGCGGCAGCGGCAGATCAGCGAGATTTTAGAGCCGCGAGCGCGGGAGCTGTTCCAGATGCTGCGGGACAATCTGCGCCAGGGCGGGGTGCTGGAGGCGCTGGGCGCCGGGTGCGTGCTGACTGGCGGCGGAGCGCGGCTGGCGGGGTTGCTGGATACGGCGGAGAGCCTGCTGCGGGTACCGGCGCGGCTGGCGTCTCCGGTGCCGTTGTCGCACATGCCGGCGGAGCTGGCGTCGCCGGAGTATTCGGCGCTTGCGGGGGCCCTTTTGTATGCGCATCGCACGAGCGTGACGCGGGCGGCAGAGAACCAGGGGTTGCGGGCGAAATTGCGGGCGATTTTTGCGGGAAGCGTGTAAGTGCCAGGGATCAGGGAATAAAGAACAGGGATCAGGGAACAGGGATCAGGGAACAGCGAACAGAAACGAGACCAGCAGAGCAGCTAAGGAGCAGAAGTCGATGAAACAGTCTGATGAAATCCGCATTGAGTATCAGGAAGAAGCCCCGCGCGGCGCGAAGATCAAGGTCATCGGCGTGGGCGGGGGCGGCGGCAACGCGGTCAATCGCATGATCGCTTCGAACATGGAGGGCGTGGAGTTCATCACGGCGAACACCGACCGCCAGGCGCTGGAATTGTCGCAGGCGCCGAACCGGCTGCAGCTGGGGGTGAAGCTGACGAGCGGACTGGGCGCGGGTGCGAATCCCGACATCGGGCGGAGAGCGGCGCTCGAGGACTCGGAAAAGATTATCGAGGCGCTGGAAGGCGCGGACATGGTGTTTGTGACGGCGGGGCTGGGCGGGGGCACGGGCACGGGCGCAGCGCCGGTGATTGCGTCGCTGGCGAGCGAGATGGGCGCGCTGACGGTGGCAGTGGTGACGCGGCCGTTCGCGTTCGAAGGCAAGCGGCGGATGATGCAGGCGGAAAAGGGCATGCAGGAGCTGCTGGAGAGCGTGGACACGATGATTGTGATCCCGAACGAGAAGCTGCTGGCGGTGGCGAAAGATGCGGGCTTCTTCGAGTCGTTCCGGATCGCCGATGATGTGCTGCGGCAGGGCGTGCAGGGAATTTCGGACATCATCACGATTCCTGGGATCATCAACCGCGATTTTGCCGATGTGAAGACCACGATGGCGGGCATGGGCTACGCTGTGATGGGCACGGCGGTACGGAGCGGGGCGAATCGGGCGGTAGAAGCGGCGCAGGCCGCGATGGCGTCTCCGCTGCTGGAAGCGGGCGCGATCGACGGAGCGCGGGGCATCCTGATCAACATTACGGGATCGAGCACGCTGAAGCTGAGCGAGGTGAACGAGGCTTCGACGCTGATTCAGAGTTCGGCGCACGAGGACGCAAACATCATCTTCGGCGCGGTGCTGAACGAGCAGATGGGCGATGAGGTGAAGATCACGGTGATCGCAACCGGATTCAAGCAGGGGTCCGGGGAGCGGCGCGAGCACATGCTGAGCTACGCGGCGCGGCCGGAGACGGCAAAGGCGAGAATCGAAGGGCGTCCCGCCATGGCGCGATTTGCGAGCGAAGAGGCGGACGAGGCGGAGACCCTGCCGGCGGCGGCTCGCAACGGAACGGCTCCGTCGGTGTTTGTTCCGGTGACGGCGCGCGATGTGATTTCAGCGTTTGCGCCGCACGAGCCGGAGCGGGGACGGGAAACGGAACCGCTGCGGGGCGAGCTGAGTTACTTCGAGGAGGACGCCGAGCCGCTACCGGAGCCGGTGGCGGTGGGCGTGGCGCAGGAACCGGCGCGGGCAGAAGGAACGGATTCCACGCCGTCAATGTTCGAGCAGGAGAGCGGCGAGGACCTGGATATTCCGGCGTTCATGCGCAAAGGGGGGCTGTAAGGGGCTGCAGTGTAGCGGGGATCACCGAAAAGAGTCATTGAGGAGCTGTAATAATGTACCTGGGCGACAACATTTTACGGTTATAGTGAACCAAGCGTTCAGGGTCCCCATCCAACCAGTTGCCCTCTTCCCCGCCTGATTCGGCAGGCTTTGGAGGCGAACTGGCGGTTTTTGGGGCGGGGCCGGAACGGGAATCCGGAACCGAACCGGGAACGACGGCACGCAGCACGACGAAGATTCATCCGCCAGGCTGTATTCTGCGGGACGATCAGGGCAGGGTGTCTGGACTTTAGCGAATGAGAAACCTGATGAAGCGCGTTGTATTTTCTCTCCTCGTTGCCACACTGGCGTCCCAGTCGGGAGCTTTTGCGGCGTCCACCACCACGACTCACCGGACGACTCGTCACACGCGCGGGCATGTGCATGAAACAGCGGCATCGCGACGGCACGTGGCGGCTATGCAGCACAGCGAGCGGGTGACGGGCACGCACGCCCATCCAACGACAGCCGGGCATTTGACGTATGCTGCGGCGCATTTGCGGCGGGCGAGCCTGCATCATCATTATTACGAGCGGTTCACGGCGAGTTCATTTGCGACGTCCGATCTGACGGCCGGAGATATTACGGCTGGTGAGGATCCAGTGGTGCGCCAGGCGGCGATCAATGCGCTCGGCGACATGAATGGGACGGTGGTGGCGATCGATCCGTCGAACGGACGGATTCTGGCGATGGTGAACCAGAAGCTGGCGCTCTCGAGCGGAGCGGAACCGTGCTCGACGATTAAGCTGTCGGTGGCTTTGGCGGCGTTGGAAGAAGGAATCATCACCAAGGACACGCCGGTGAATCTGGGCGGGAGCTATCACCTGGATTTGACCGAGGCGCTGGCGCACTCCAACAATCTTTACTTTGAGACGGTGGGACGGCGGCTCGGCTTTGAGCGGGTGCGTCACTACGCGACGGAGTTTGGGCTGGGCGAACTGGCGGGATACAACATTGCCGGCGAGCAGCCGGGTCTGTATCCGGACGAGCCGCTGGCGGAGAACCTGGGCGGCGTGGGACGGATGTGCTCGTTTGGCGAGGGCGTTTCGATGACGCCGCTGCAACTGGGCGCGCTGGTGGCGGCGATCTCGAATGGGGGAACGCTCTATTATCTGCAGCATCCGACGACGCCGGAAGAAGCGCTGAATTTTCAGCCGCGCATCAAGCGGACGCTGGATATCGCGCCGATCCTGCCGGAGATTCGCGACGGGATGCAGGCGGCGGTGCAGTACGGGACGGCGCGGTCGCTGCGGGCGAACTTCAATGAATTTCCGGTGCTGGGGAAGACGGGAACGTGTTCGGATGACGGCACGCGTTTCGGGTGGTTCGCTTCGTACGCGGACACGCAGTATGGGCGGATCGTGGCGGTGTTCTTCCTCGAAGGCGGGCGTCCGACGTTTGGGCCCAAGGCAGCGGAGCTGACGGGCGTTTTCTACCGCAATCTTTGGGACAGCAGCTACTTCGCGGCGAAACAGCCGCTGGAGACGGGTTCGCCGGCGACGACGGAAGTGGGCGCACCGCAGTAAGGCTGATCGCCGACACTCTAAAGACAGAATTTCAGGCTGCGAACCGGTCAGGCTCCGGAGGCGGAACTATGCCTTTGTGTGGGCCGTCCTTCTCTGACGTCGCCAGGGCCGGATGGCGCAGCTTGGCCAGTTCGGCGTTCGCCTCCGCGCCGATGAGGACCGCCAGGGCGATGAGGTAAATCCACAACATCAGGCCGATGAGCGCGCCCATGCCTCCATAGAGGCGGGAGTAGTTCGCCATGTGATCGAGATAAAACGACAGGGCGAAGGAGCCGGAGAACCAGAGCGCGATGGAGAAGAGGGCTCCGGGGAGGGTGGCGGCGAAGCGCTGGCGCATGTTGGGGCCGAGGAAGTAGATGAGTTCCAGCGCCATAACGAAGCAGCTGAAGACGGTGGCGACGCGGATGATCGGCCACAGCTTTTCGAGGACTGCGGGGACGGGAACGATCTGGCCGAGGAAATGGGCGAAGTGCGGTCCCGCGATCAGAGCTAACAACGAGACGGTGACGAGGCCCCCGCTGGTGAAGGTGAGCAGGAGGGCCTGGAGGCGATCGCGCACGAGGGAGCGTTCGGTGGTCACGTCGTAAGCAATGTTGAGCGCGGCAATGAGCGAGGTGAAGCCGCTGGTGGTGGACCAGATGTAGCTGAGAAGGCCGAAGGAGAGAATGCCGCGGTGGGCGACCAGCAGGGTTCCCGCGAGGTTTTCGACCATAGACAGGGACTGGGGCGGAACGAGAATCGCGAGGACGCCGAGGAGTTGGGGAATCAGGCTGGGAATGGGCAGGAGCGAGATGAGCGCGATGACCACCATGAGAAGAGGGATCATCGAGAGCATGGACCAGAAGGCGACGCCGGCGGCGACATCGAGGGCGCGGGTGCGGATGAGTTCGCGGGCGACGATTTTGGGAAGGCGGCGGAGCGCGTTCCAGCGGGAGGGGAAGCCGCGGGTGCGCGCGGCGGGCAGCGCGGCCTGCGGGGGCGCCGGCGGGGCGAGCGACCGCGCTGCTGCGTGTGGGCCCGGGAATAAGGATTTGAGCGGCATGGGTCGGCTACCGAAGAGGGCCGTTCTGTTTCATCCGATGTGCAAATGGGGGTGGGGGGATGCGTGGAGGTACCTCAGGATGGTCCAGCCTCTTGCCTGGCGGCTGGATTTCTGCGATACATGGATGGATTCCCCCGTGGAGACAAAATGAAATACAACTTTGTAGTTTCTGGCTTGCTGCTTCTGCCTGGCATTCTTCTGGCCAACCCCAAAGTGAATGCGCAAAGCGCGCAGGAAATATCCATCCCGGTGGGTACGGAAACGGTGCGCGGGCTGCTGTATGAGCCGCCCGGGACTGCGGAGCATCCCGCAGCGAAGCATCCGGGCCTGATTGTGATTCACGAGTGGTGGGGACTGAACGACTGGATCAAGGAGCAGGCACAGCATTTCGCCGATGAGGGATACGTGACGGTGGCGGTGGATCTGTACCGGGGCAAGGTGGCGACGGACGCGGAAACAGCGCATGAACTGATGCGAGGACTGCCGCAGGATCGGGGCGTTCGGGATCTGACGGCGGCGGCGGCGTGGCTGGACCATCAGCGAAATGTCGATCCAGGGCGGGTTGGGGCGATTGGCTGGTGCATGGGCGGCGGGTTCGCGGCGCAACTGGCGGTGGCGGATCCGGATCTGCGGGCGGTGGTGATCAATTACGGCTCGTTGCCGACCGATCCGGCGGCGCTGGGGAAGATTCATGCCGTCGTGCTGGGGAATTTTGGCGGCCTGGACCAGGGGATCACGCCGGAGGATGTGCACGCCTTTGCGACCGCGATGCAGGCGCTGGGCAAGCCGGTGGACGCGAAAGTCTATCCGGATGCGGGGCATGCATTTGAGAATCCGAACAATACCGGGGGATACAAGGCGGCAGATGCCGCGGATGCGCAGGCGCGGGCGCATCGGTTTCTGAGGGAGCAGTTGCAGCCGGCGGCAAAGTGAGGGCGACCGGGAGGCCGGGCGGAGGGCCGCCGACCGGACGTTACTTCAGTAACAAGTCCGATGAGCGCGTTGGTCAAAAAAAAGAGCCACAATCGTGGTGATCGGTAGGAGGCGGCGAGAGCAAGTGGGGACTACTTCCTTACGAGTAACCACTTTAGATCGAGGTAAGTCTCTTTGGTTTGTTGCGCAGATGGGGTGATTGAAAAATAGTTGTTGCACAGAAGTCCGGGAACGTGTTAACTATGCAGCCAATACTCTAAAAAATCCTGCCCTGGAGTGCACGGAAGAAAGTGCGGTTCACACAAAACCATTATGAAAATTGGAACGACGATTCGCGGCTACCGCTTACAAAAAGGACTGTCACAGGGAGATATTGAAAAGCGCACCGGACTGCTCCGGTGTTATTTGTCTCGGGTGGAAAACGGGCACACGGTGCCATCGCTGGACACGCTGGCGAAAATCGCGGGGGCGCTCGAAATGCCTCTGGCGCAACTGTTTGCCGAGGATACGTTGGGGCGGCAGTTGCAATCGCAGAAGCTCTCGGACGATGAGTTGCGCTTTCTGACGCAGATTCGCCGCTATTCCAACAATCTGAACGACAGCGATCGCAAATTGCTGCTGGCGATGGTGAAGAAGTTCGCCACGACCGCCACGCGGTAAAGAGGACGCGACATTCGGCGCATCCCTGCTCGATGCGCCGCAGACGTCCTTGAGAGGACGCGGCCCCGGGGCGCTAGCTGCCGGGAGAGGCATAGGCTGCCCGCAATCCCCAGGCAATCAACAAAAGAACAAACGCCATCGCGCCGATGGTGATGGCACGTCTGCGCACAAAGGTGGAGCGCAGGGCGCCGATGCGGGGCACGAGGGGCAACCCGAAAGCGATGCCGCTGAGGAAGCCGCCGAGGTGGGCGGTATTGTCGATCTGCACGCTGGTGAGCGCGAAATTCGCGCCCAGACCGATGAAGAGGTTGATGATGGCGAAGTACCAGACGCTGCGGCGAAGCTTTTTCAACTCTATGGCCGGGATGGGCAGCAAGGGCGAGCGGAGGAGCATGAGGAGAACACCCGCGATGCCGAAGACGGCGCCGGAGGCTCCGGCGCTGAGGATGCCGCCAGGCTGGCCGTAGGGGATGGGATGGAAGGCGATGCTGAGCAGATTGCCGGCGATGCCGGTGAGGATGTAAGCGGCGACGATGCCGAACTCGCCGAGGAGCGGCTCGCCGAGGAGGCCGAGGTTCCAGAGACACCACATGTTGCCGGCGATGTGGATCCAGCCGAAGTGGACGAAGAGGGAGGTCAGCACGCGCCACCACTGACCGGCGAAGAGGATGTAACCGCCGTTGCAGAGGAGACTAAAAGACGGCGGGTCCTGAAATGTAGGGCCGGTGAGGGACCGGCTCTGGAAGAGAGTGAAGAGGAAGACGGCGACGTTGACGCCGATGAGGGTGTAGGTGGCCGGCGCGGAGGCCCAGTGGCGGCGGCGCGGCGGACGGGGCGCGGTCTGCGGAGGCGGGTACCAGCCGCGCGGCTGATCCGGCGGGGACGGGTGGCCGGGGTAAGCATCGGGAGGCAGAATCTCGGGCTGGGAGGCGAAGCGCTCGTGGGCGCTCGCATGAGAGTCCATAGTCTTTACCCTATCTTTCCTGGAGCGTAACGACAAACGGCGGGGCGACGCAGACTTTAGACGCCAAGGCGACGGGAAAGGGTTCGCGATTGCGGGTCCGGTGAGGCAGCGGGCGGCGAAGCAGTTTGAATCCTGGCGAGGGCGGCGAACGGCAGGATGATGAGAGGAGAGATGACGCTGGGCGGCCCGCCGGAGGAAATTGGCCGCAAGGGGGCAGACGCGCTGGTGGAAGCGGCGAGGAGAAAAACCTGGAGGACGCGGGCGGGGGCGCAGGCGATCCAAAGCCCGGCGAGGGTGATCCAGGCGGTGCCGCGGTCGCGCATGGGAGGGTTGTAGCGGGGCAAAACGTCGCGAGCGTGAATGATTACAATTTTCTGTGCAGGGACATTCCTATCGGCCTGGGTTCGGGGCCACTTCCCGGAGACATATTTTGAGCGGTGAGAAAAAGATCGGCCGTGCGCTGCTGAGCGTGACGGACAAGAGCGGGCTGGTGGATTTTGCCCGGAGACTGGCGGGAATCGGCGTGGAACTGGTTTCGACCGGAGGCACGGCGCGGGCGCTGCGCGAAGCCGGACTGATGGTGCGCGATGTGGCGGAGCTGACGGGATTTCCGGAGATGTTCGAAGGGCGGGTGAAGACGCTGCACCCGAAGGTGCATGGGGGCATCCTGCACCGGAGGGGCCATGCGGAACACCGTGCGCAGGCGGCGGCACATGGGATTGAGCCAATCGACATGGTGGTGGTGAATCTGTACGCGTTCGAAAAGACGGCGGCGCTGGCGGGGGTGCGGTTCGACGAGATGATCGAGAACATCGACATTGGAGGGCCGTCGATGGTGAGGTCGGCGGCGAAGAATTTCGAAGACGTGGCGATTGTGACGTCTCCCGCGGACTACGAGGCGCTGGGCGAGGAACTGGCGGCGCACGAAGGCGCGCTGAGCCTGGAGACACGGTGGCGGCTGGCGCAGGCGGCGTTTGCAGCGACGGCGGCCTACGACACCGCGATTGCGAACACGCTGGAGCGGGCTGAGCTGAGAGGGGCGGCGGATCTGCAGCAGGCGGTGCGGTGGGTGGATGCGTTTCCGCGGGCGCTGCGACTGGCGTATCCGCTGGAGCAGATGCTGCGGTATGGGGAGAATCCGCACCAGAGAGCGGCGCTCTACAGCGACGGATCGGGGCTGGGGATTGCGGGCGCGGAACAATTGCAGGGCAAGGAACTGAGCTACAACAACCTGGTGGATCTGGACGCGTGCTGGGAATTGGCGCAGGAATTCGATGAGCCGATGGTGGCGATCATCAAGCACACGAATCCGTGCGGCGCGGCGACGGGGGAGGATGTGCTGGAGGCGTATCGCAAGGCGCTGGTGGCCGATCCGGTGTCGGCTTTTGGCGCGGTGATCGGAGTGAATCGCGAAGTGGACGGAGACGCGGCGGAGGAGATGGCGGCGCTGTTTGTGGAGGCGATTGCGGCTCCGGGATTCACGGCGGCGGCGCGGACGCGGTTTGCGGCGAAGAAGAATTTGCGGCTGGTTTTGGTGCGGCCAGCGGACACGGCACGCGTGGCCAAGCAGGTGTCAGGCGGGATCCTGCTGCAGGACGCGGATCTGGGCCGGGTGACGGCCGAGGAATTGAAAACGGTGACGCAGCGGAAGCCGACCGCGGTCGAAGCAGCGTCGCTGCTGTTTGCGTGGAAAGTGTGCAAGCACGTGAAGTCGAACGCGGTGGTGTACGCGCGGAATGGGCAGACGATTGGCGTGGGCGCGGGACAGATGAGCCGGGTGGATGCGGCCAAGTTCGGAGCGATGAAGGCGGTGCTGCCGCTGGCCGGATGCGTGGCCGCGTCCGACGCGTTCTTTCCGTTCCCGGATGGACTGGAGGCGGTGGCGCAGGCGGGGGCGACGGCGGTGATCCAGCCAGGCGGGTCGGTGCGGGACAACGAAGTGGTGGCGGCGGCGGATCGGCTGGGCGTGGCGATGGTGCTGACCGGGATGCGGCACTTCCGGCACTGAGATTTTATTGAGCGGATGTCCAAAGGCCGGGGTGGTCGCGCGTCATGGTAGTGGCGGACGATGAGGCCGCCACATTCCAGGACGGAGGAAAGACAATGCAATACATGCTGATGGTTTATGGCGACGAGAGCGGCTGGACGAAGATGACGCCGGCGGAGCAGCAGCAGGGCGCGGCGGCGTACATGGCGTACACAGAAGCGCTGAAGGCGGCGGGCGTGCTGCAGGGGTCGAATCGGCTGCGGCCGACGGGCACAGCGACGACGGTGCGCGCGACGGACGGCAAGGCGCAGGTGCTCGATGGTCCGTATGCCGACACGAAGGAGCAACTGGGCGGATACTACCTGATCGACGTGGCCGATCTGGATGCCGCGCTTTCGTGGGCTTCGCGGTGTCCGGCGGTGGGACACGGCGCGGTTGAGGTGCGGGCGATCTGGTCGATGTAACCGGGTTGCGCGGGGGGGCAGAAGCTGCGATCCAAACCAGGCGGGCTATGGAGATGAATTTGCTGCCGGAGCAGATGCCTGGACAGGCGCGCGACATGGCGGATGCGGTCGCGCGCCGCAGCTATGGCAAGCTGGTGGCCTTTCTGGCGGCACGCACGCAGGATGTGGCGGCAGCCGAGGATGCGCTTTCAGAGGCATTTGCGGCGGCGCTGGCCGACTGGCCGAAGACCGGGTGCCCGGCGAATCCGGAAGCGTGGCTGTTGACGGTGGCGCGGCGGAAGTCAATTGACGCGCTGCGAAGAAACCAAAAAATCGATGCGGAAGCGGATCTGTCGAACGTCGCTGCCGAGTCTGAGGCGGGGGCGGGGGAGGAGATTCCGGACCGGCGGCTGGCGCTGCTGTTTGCGTGCGCGCATCCTGCGATCGACGCGTCGATTCGCGCGCCGCTGATGTTGCAGACGATTCTGGGGCTGGATGCGCAGGCGATTGCGTGCGCATTTCTGACGTCGCAGGCGGCGATGGGCAAGCGGCTGGTGCGGGCCAAGGAGAAGATTCGGCAGGCGGGGATTCCGCTGCGCGTGCCGGAGCGCGAGGACATGCCGGGGAGGCTGGATGCGGTGCTGGAGGCGATTTACGCGGCGTTCGCGGAGGGGTGGAGTGATCCTGCGGGCACGGATGCGGCGCGGCGCGATCTGACGGGAGAAGCGCTGTTTCTGGCGCGCCTGGTGACGGAGTTGCTGCCCGACGAGCCGGAGGCCCTCGGGTTGATGGCGCTGCTGCTGCACTCGGAGGCGCGGCGTGCAGCGCGCAGGAATGCGCAGGGCGATTACGTACCGCTGGCACAGCAGAGCCGGGAGTTATGGGACGGGCAGATGATCGAGGAGGCCGAGGCGCTGCTGCTGCGCGCGTCCGCGCTGGGCCGAATCGGGATGGGCCGCATCGGGATGGGCCGCATTGGGCGATATCAACTGGAGGCGGCGATCCAATCGGCGCATGTGGAGCGGCGGCGGACGGGACAGGCGAACTGGGCGGCATCTCTGGCGCTCTACGACGCGCTGATTGCGATGACCGGATCGCCGGTGGTGGCGGTGAATCGTGCGCTGGTGGTGGCGGAGACAGACGGAGCCGGGGCCGGGCTGGCGGCGATGCCGCAGATGGAAGGCGACGCACGGCTGGCCGAATATCAGCCGTACTGGGCGGCGCGGGCGGAACTGCTGGCGCGGGCGGGGCGGCGGCAGGAGGCGCGGCAGGCGCTGGAGATCGCGATCGGGCTGGCGGGCGATCCGGCGGTGCGGCGGTTTCTGGAGGCGCGGCGGGTAGAGTTCTCCGACTGACTGGGGACGCGCGGCGATTTTTCGAGTCAGGCCCAGTGAATCTGGCCATCGGGGTCGTCAACGAGAGCGACGTCGAAGCGTTCCAGCATGGGCATGAGGACCTTCTCCAGCTCGGTCTTCCAGAGAGGGGCGTCGTAGAACTGGCTTTTCATGGGTTCGCGGACGTCGAGGCTGGGAAAGCCGCGCATAAAGAAGAAAGTTTCCGGATCTTCGACGGAAAGAAACGGGCCGAGTATCTTCATGCCTATCTTCTCGTGAGCGGGCACGGACTTGTCGCGGAACACCCGAAGAAAATGAGCGCGCATACCAGGTTTGGTCTTATAAGTTCGCATCTCAATGACCATTAGTTGTTCCCCTGCTTAGTTATTGTGCGGTAGGTGGGCGGCGCGACGCAAGCGTCGCGATGGCAGCGAGCGGTAAAACGCTTGAGTCAAAAAAGATTATCTTCCGGAATAAAATTGGCAGGCGAAATGCAAGGGGGAGCCGGCAAGCGTGTTGAGGCACGCCATGGTGGCGCTGCCTGCTGTGAAACGACGCCGGGGAACAGGCGACCACGGCCTACGGGATTCGACCCCGTGGCTCAAGCCGTTAGGCCCGAGCCTCACCATCCGCAGGATCCGTGGGCTGCGCCACCGGCGCGTCGGCTGTGTTTATCGTTCATCGGTTCAGGTTGAGGTTCAGCCGCCGGCTTGCGGCGCCGAAACCGATGGGTCCTGCGAGCTTGACCGGGTGCGCAATTTTGATGGCCAACTTTTCCATCTGATCCCGGTTGGGGCGATTCCGGTCGTTGTCGCCGCTGCATTCGCGGACGACGAAGGGAACCGGGAAGCCGGGGTAAGTGGCGGTGCAGACGACCATCATCTCCGACTCGCGATGGCCGCTCATGATGTGCGCGTGGCTGCAGGTGCGGCACAGCGGTGCGGCCCCGACGGGCGTTCCTCCTTTGACTTGTATCCTGCCCATGGCTAAAAACTTTCCAGCCGAGAGTGCCGGGAAATTAATCGCCTGGAAACAAGGCGATAACAGCCTGTAAGGAGCTGCGCCATTGAGCTACGCGAGCGTGCGCTTGCGGCAGGACTCGAACCTGCAACCGCCGGCCCTCGAAGCGAAGTATCTGTTATCTGCGCCACCGGTGCGCAGCTATGCCGAAGAAACGGACGAAGACCGCACCGTGATCGAGCGCCCGTCGAAGTAACTGTCCTCTTCATCGCTCAGCGATAACGATTCAGCTGCGATGGCGCAGGAAGTTGCACGCGGGAAGGTTAGCTGAGACTGAGATAGCGCGGCCGGCGGCCAATGCAGCCAGTGACCAGCCGCAGCAGCCTGTGCGTCGAGTCATGCGTTCCAGATTGCATCGGGCGTTCTCCTGTGCGGCAGAAACGATCTCATTTCTGTTTGGGAAGAGCAAGGTATGGAGAGAAAAATAATTGAGTTATCACCTTGTTTTATGACCTATGCGATGGGGTCGGCTGCGGCGTGGCGGGGTGGGAACCGAGATGCTTGTCAGGCGCCGGCCGGCAGCCGCGCAGGAGAACGCGCGCGGCGGATGAGGAGCGCGGGTGCAAAACGGCGGCCGAGGGCAGCGAGGTATCAAAAGATAGCCAGTGGAGAAGCCCTGATAAAGTGCGCCGAAGAGACTGGGTACCTTGACACCGCCGGAAGACATCAGAGAGATTGGGCCTAAGGGAGCGGGATTGGGCCGAGGGGCGTCCAGTCAGCAGCATGTTTGCTTCCCGGTCGATGGATTGCCTTGGCCGCTGATCGATCCAACGAGATGAGGGGCTCCGCAGAGGGCATTCAATCTCCGATAGCGTGAATCGAAATCTTGCTAATGAGCGCGTGCCTGAGGGTGCGCGGCGATGGAGCGGACACGAGGAACGAACGAAGACCATGATCGGGAAACCGATCGATCGACACATGACCTGGGGCGCGCGCCCGGGGCAGGCGATCGAAACCGAATGGAATTTAAGGAGCACACATGAAAGTCTCGAGCATGATGAAAGTTGCGATGATCGCATCGTTTTTGGTCCCCCAGTTGGGCGGCGGACGATGGGCTGCGGCAGCGTCGACAGCGCCGTTTCTGGGGCGGGGAGCGACGGCATCGGCAATTCTCCCGGAAAAGGATGTTGTGGATTTTGCGGCGACGGGGGGCACGTTTTTGCGAATTTCGTTTGCGCTTCACCCGCTGCGGGATATCGACCCGCCGTACGCCATCAACGAAGGAAACATGGCGTTGCTCGATCACGATATCGATCTCTGCGAGAAGTATCATGTACGCGTTATCGTTGACCCGCATCGTTTCCCGGGGGTGGTGACGAGTCCATTCACGACCCATGCGGGCGATCCCATCTGGAGCGACGCGCACGATCAGGATCTGGCGGTTGACCTGTGGTCCGTGATCGCGCGGCGCGAGGCGCACCGCGGCGATGTGATTGCGGGATACGATCTGCTGAACGAACCGAGTCTTCCTTACATGGGAAGGAAAGGGACACTGGCAGACTGGAACGCGTTTGCGGCGCGGATGTCGGCAGCGATCCGGGCTGTCGATCCCAGGCACACCATTATCATCGAGTCGCCGGTGCTGGTGCGGGGCGACCGAGAGGGCATTGTCGTCAATCGAAGCGAGTCGTTCGCGTCGTATATGGCCCCGCCATCGGATCCGAACACGGTATACAGCCTACATATGTACGAACCCAACGAAGTCACATTTCAGGGACTGAATGCCCGGTTCTCGGGCGCGTCCGATTACCCGGCCAATATCGGCGGGGAGCGGTGGGATAGCTGGCAGATGGATCGATTCTTCGCGCCAGTGGCCGCTTACCAGAAGCGTTACGGCGTGCAGATATTTCTGGGAGAATTCAGCGCGACGCGGTGGTCGGGCGATGCGGGGAACCGCTATATCAAGGACGTAATCGAGTACTGCGAAGCCCATCACTGGAGCTGGGCCTACACGCAGTGGCGCAGTTCGGACTCGTGGGACCCGGAGAAGAGCAACACTTCGAAAGATGACCATCAGCGGTATCCGGACACGCCTCGGCTTGAACTCCTGAAGCAATACTGGAAGCTCGGCGACCAGCTGAATTAACTGCGGGAAAGAGCCCGGGCGGTTGACCGGCGCGGATCGGCCTCGGTGGCGGCTTCGGAAACCCGGGGGAGCGGCGCCGCTCGCCGCCAGCGGAGGGATGCGTCGCGGTCGCGATCGCACGCGACGAGGCGCGGACACCGCGGAGGCGGGACCGGATCGGGCGGTGGTGACCATCGCGCCCGATGGGGGCATTTCGACGCGAGGGCGGCCGGAGTGGGCCGCTATACTCTTCGCAGGGCAGGCCCAGGCCAGGCGGGTTGGGCAGCCGGCGACGGAGAAAAATAAGCCATGATGACGGGTGCGCTGCGGTTTGTGTGGAATGCGACCCGTGGCAATCGACTCCGCCCATGGCGCAGCGAATACCTCAAATGGAGGATCGAAACGTACTCCGGCATGCAGGCTGAGGAACTGACAGCGCGCGACGTGCTGGGATTCGTGTGGCAGGAGAAGTGGAACCTGCTGCGCTTTCTGCGCTGGACGGACAGAATGGATGCGCTGAGAAGCACAAGAGCGAGACGTGGATCGGGAACAGGGGAGTGACATGGGACGCGAGGTGAGATCGCGGCGGGAGTTTTTGCGGAGAGCGGGGGCAGCAGCAGCGGCCGGCGGGTTGGCGGCTATGCTGCCGGCGGGTTGGGCAGAGGGCAGGAACGGGCGCGATGGCGGGAAGGCAACGTCGATTACGGGGTCCGGATCGCTGCGGGCGCATGCGTCATCGCGAGGCGTGCTGGTGGGTTGCGCGGTGGTTCCGGAGAGACTGGCAAACGAGCCGGACTATGCGGATGTGGTGGCAGAGCAGGCGAACCTGCTGGTGGCCGAGAATGCGATGAAGTGGCAGGCGCTGCGGCCGGCACCGGACCAGTTCAACTTTGCCGGGGCGGATGCGATTCTGGCGTTTGCCCAGGCGCACGACCAGAAAGTGCGCGGGCACAATCTTTGCTGGCATGAGGCGCTGCCGGCGTGGTTTGCCGGGACGGTGACCAAGTACAACGCAGCGGATTATCTGACGAAGCACATTGAGACGGTGGCGGGGCGCTATGCGGGCAAGCTGCAGTCCTGGGACGTGGTGAACGAGGCGATCGATCCGAAGAACGGGCGAGCGGATGGGCTGCGCGCGTCGCCGTGGCTGGAGATGATCGGGCCGGATTACCTGGAGTTGGCGTTTCGCACGGCGCGCAAGTCGGATGCAACCGCGATGCTGACGTACAACGACTACGGCATCGAACTGGACACGCCGGAGCAGACCGCGAAGCGCGCGGCGGTGATGGCGCTGGTGCAGCGGATGAAGGCGCACGGGGTGCCGATCGATGCCGTCGGGGTGCAAAGCCATCTGGATGCGGCGGCCGGCATGCCAGGGGCCGGGCTGCAGACGTTTGTACGCGAGCTGGGCAGGATGGGATTGCAGGTCTTCGTGACCGAGATGGATGTGAACGATCGTAAGCTGGCGGGCTCGGTGGCGGAACGGGATGCGGCGGTGGGACGCATCTACCATGACTATCTGAGGATGATGCTGGCGGAGCCGAATGTGAACGTGGCGCTGACGTGGGGCATCACGGACCGCTCGACGTGGCTGAATGGGCCGAAGTACCGGCGGGCGGACGGGCAGCCGGAGCGGCCGCTGCCCTTCGACGCGGACTACAAACCGACGCCGGCGTTCTTCGCGGAACGGGCGGCCATTGACAGTCGGAAAAAGACGGCGTAGCCGCGGCGGGAGCGATTGCGCAGAAACCTTGCCGCGGAATGAGACGTCTGAAGAGACTGGGGCGGTGAGCGGGATTCCGGGCGACCGAAACGAGAGCAGGGATTGATGGAGGCGATGCGCGCGCTGGCGGTGAGTTGTGTTTTCGCGGCCGCGGCAGCGGCTGGTGGGGCGCAGCAGCCATTTCCGGGGGAGCCTGCACAGCCGCCGGCACAGACGCAGCCGGAGCACACACGGCCGGGGCAGACACAACCGGGGCAGGGGCAGCCGGCTGCGGATCAACCTATCCCGGAAGAGTTTCCCGACGATCCCAACCTGGCGTTGCCGACCTTTCACGTAAGCACGAGCGTGGTGATTGTGCCGACGCTGGTGGAGCAGAAGAAGGGCGAGGTGCTCTACGGGCTGAAGCCTGCGGACTTCGAGGTGTTCGACAACGGAGTCCAGCAGAAGATTCATGTGGACGATGACATGGATTCGCAGCCGGTGTCACTGGTGGTGTGCGTGGAGCGGGGACGCGATGCGCCGCTGGAGTTCGACAAGATTGGCAAGCTGGGACCACTGCTCGAATCGTTTATTGGCGACGGGTTGGGAGAAGTGGCGCTGGTGGCGTTCGATTCGCGGCCGGTGTGGGCGGAGCCGTTCACCAGCAATCTGAATTCAATTTCGCGCGCGCTGGCGCAGATGCCGGCCGGGGACGGCGGGGCGGCGATTCTGGATGCGGTGGGCTACTCCGTGAATTTGCTGGAGCAGCGCCCGCCGGATCATCGGCGGGTGCTGTTGCTGATCAGCGAGTCGCGGGATCACGGCAGCCACCGGTTCAATATTCCGGAGCTGGTGGAGCGCATCGGGACGAGCAACACGCTGGTGCAGAGCCTGGTGTTTTCGCCGTCGAAGTCGGAACTGATTGACTGGGGCCGCGGCAACACGCCGGGCGGGACCGAGCTGAACATGCTGGCTCCGCTGCTGATGACGGTGAATGCGATGCGGCGCAATACGCCGCGGACGCTGGCGGCGCTGAGCGGCGGCGAATATGCGCCGTTCACCCGCGACAAGGGCTTTCAGAATCGGGTGGAAGAGGCCGCGAGCCATGCGCGCAATCGCTATATTTTGAGTTTTCGCCCGACCGATTTGACGCCGGGGCTGCATTCGATCGAGGTGCGGCTGACGCAGGACTATGGCGCGCGGGTGATTGCGCGGAATAGCTACTGGGCGATCCGGCGGGGCGACGGTCCGTGATCAGGGAACAGTAGACAGGGAACAGGCGCAGGCCCCAGGGCGTGGTTCTGGATAGAGGATGGAGCTGCGGGGACCGGCGGCGCATCCAAAGGCAGGGTTCAGGGACGATTGGGGAGATTGCAAATGGGTGAGCATGTGACGCTGCGGGCGTCGGATGGGCATGAACTGGACGCGTATGTGGCGCGGTCGGCGGGGACACCGATTGCGGGCCTGGTGGTCGTACAGGAGGCATTCGGGGTAAATGGGCATATTCGGTCGGTGACGGACGGGTGGGCGGCGGATGGATTTCTGGCGGTGGCGCCGGCGTTGTTCGATCGCATCGAGCGGGGTGTGGAACTGGCCTATGCCGGCGACGACCTGCAGAGAGGGATGGCGCTGATCCGGCAGGGCAATCCTGCAGATCGGGTGAAGGACGTGGCAGCGACGCTCGCTTATGCGCGGAACCAGACGGGGAAGAAGGTGGGAGTGATCGGCTACTGCCTGGGCGGGACGATGGCGTGGCTGGCGGCGGCGCGGCTGGATCCCGACGTGGCGGTGGGGTACTACGGCGGGCAAATCATCCAATACGCGGGGGAAGCGCCGAGAGCGCCGATCATGCTGCACTTCGGCCTGGACGACACACACATTCCGAAGGAAGCGATCGACAGCAAGGTGCATGCGGTTTATCCGGAGGTCCCGATTTATTGGTACGAGGGCGCGGGGCACGGATTCAGCTGCAACGATCGCGCGAGTTACAACCCGGAGGCGGCGAAGCTGGCGCGGGAGCGGTCGCTGGACTTCCTGAAGAAGCATTTGAGCGCATGACAGAGGAGAGCCCGGAGCGCAGAGCGCAGAGCTCAGAAACCGGCGGCGGCCCGGAGAGTGCCGCGCCGGAGCAGCCCGCAGCCATCGTCGACGGTTCCTCGGTCGCGCGCGAGCGCGGAGATTTTTCGCATGCGTGGCGGGCGCTGCGGCATCGGAATTTCCGGCTGTTTTTCGGCGGACAGACGATTTCGCTGGTCGGCACATGGATGACGCGGATCGCGACGGCGTGGCTGGTGTACCGGCTGACGAAGTCGGCGCTGCTGCTGGGAACGGTGAGCTTTGCGGGGCAGATTCCGACGTTCATCGTGGCGCCGATTGCGGGCGTGCTGGTGGATCGGTGGAAGCGGCGCAACGTGCTGTTGTGGACGCAGACGCTGGCCATGGTGCAGTCGCTTGCACTGGCGTGGCTGACGCTGGCGCATCGCATCACGATTGCGGAGATTCTGGCGCTGAGCGTCTTTCAGGGACTGATTAACGCCTTCGATATGCCGGGGCGGCAGGCCTTCATGGTTCAGATGGTGGAGGACCGCGCCGACCTGTCAAATGCAATCGCCATCAACTCGTCGATGGTGAACGTGGCGCGGCTGGTGGGGCCGTCGCTGGCCGGATTGCTGATCGCGGTGAGCAGCGAGGGCTGGTGCTTCCTGATTGACGGCATCAGCTATATCGCGGTGATCGTATCTCTGGTGATGATGCGGGTGCATGTGGCTGCGGTGCGGCGCGCGACCACGTCGATGATCGAGCAGATGCGCGAGGGGTGGTCGTATGTATCGACGTTCACGCCGATACGGGACATTTTGCTGTTGTTCGCGCTGATCAGCCTGATGGGGATGCCGTACATGGTGCTGATGCCGGTGTTTGCGGCGCAGGTCTTGGGCGGCGGTCCGCACACGCTGGGGTTTCTGATGGGCGCGGCGGGAGCGGGAGCACTGGTGTCGGCGTTCTCGCTGGTGCTGCGGCGGTCGGTGCGCGGGCTGACGAAGATGATTCCGATCTCCGCGGGGGTGTTCGGGGCGAGCCTGGTGGTGTTTGGGTGGTCGCACTGGCTGTGGGTTTCGCTGGTGCTGCTGTTGTTTACCGGGTTTGGCATGCTGCAGGGCCTGACGGCCAGCAACACAATCATCCAGACGCTTGCGCCGGAAGAGAAACGCGGGCGGGTGATGAGCTATTACACCGCCGCGTTTGTGGGCATGGCGCCGTTCGGCAGCCTGCTTGCCGGAGCGATGGCGCAGTGGATCGGCGCACAGAAGACGGTGATGGTAACCGGAACCTGCTGCATGGCGGGGGGATTGTGGTTCTGGTCGCGGATGCCGGCGATTCGCAGAGAAATGCGTCCGGTCTACGAGCAACTGGGGATTGTGGCGCCGCTGCCCAAGCCAGTGGAGGAGCAGGCGGCGAATTAGGCTGGGCGGCGAGGGAGGGGCGGGCCGTTTTTGGGGCAAGAAAAATCCCCGGACGGTGGCAGCCTGACCGGGGATTCACAGGAGGTAATGTTGAATTCCAAAGACAGAATAGAAAACTGCCGGAACTCTGTCGTGGGGACAAAGGTGGCTTTTTAAGTCCACCTTTGGGTGGATTACCCGGGGCGTGTCATCCGAGGGCGACGCGGGGCTTGCCGGAGTTGGCGGTGCGCGCGCTGCGAGCGGCATCGATGCGGGTGGGAGTCTGCGGGCTGGCCACCTGCTGCGGGGCGAGGAGAACGCGGCGGAGGGAGCGGATGAGCTCCGGGCCGGCTTCTTCGAGTTCGCGGAGGTGCCAGGCGGCGAGGGAAGCAAGGAGTTTTTCGCCGTGGGGCGTCATGCGGAGCAGGATGCGGCGGTGGTCGGTGGGATCGGGGCAGCGGCGCAGGAGGCCCTGCTCGATGGTGCGATCGACGAGTTCAACGGCGCTGTTGTGCTTGAGGAGCATGCGCGCGGCGACGTTGGCGATGGTGGGGTCGAGCTCTTCCGGCATGCCCCAGACGCATTGCAGGAGCTGATATTGCTGGGAGCGGAGGCCGACGCCTTCCGCCGCAATCGAGCTGAAATGCAGGAATTTGCGGAGCTGGAAACGGAATTCGGCGAGGCGGCGCGTTTGCGCGCGGGTGAGAGGAAGCGGTTCGGCAGAAGTTAAGGGATTTTGCGAGTGGTGAGCGAGAGACAGGACTTTGGGGTTGTCCGTTGCAATCATAGGATTATCGTAGCACGATATATCGTGCTACGACACTTGAGGAGGCTCGCCGGAGGCTGGGCCGGAGTCGGAGCCGAGATCGGGATCATCGCCGGGGAGGGGGTCGGCGCCGGGATCGGCAAGGATGGCGCGGGCGTCGGCTTCATCGTCCGAGCTGACCTGCATCTGCAGGGGACCGAGGCCGGGTTCCATGATGCGGGCGTTTTCGCCGGACAGGAAGACCTCGATCCCGGCGGATTCGAGGCGCAACCTGGCCATTTCGGCTTCCATCGGCTCAGTGAAGCTGGCAATTGTCACAACGTCGGCCATAAATCTCCTTTTCGATCACGAGGGCAGGCGAATCACCCGCTTTCGCAGCTTACTCCGGTTGGATGAGGTTCGCACGGGAGACGCGGGAGGCTGCCGCGATTTCTCGCATGGCGGGGATGGGGTTGGCTGGGCTAACGGTAGAATGAGGAGTTCTCAGGGAGGAAACCCGCATTGATTCCGCGTTATTCCCGGGCCGCGATGGGGCGCATCTGGACGGATGAGGCGAAATACCGCGCGTGGCTGGAAGTAGAAACCACGGCGAGCGAGGTGCTGGCCGAGGATGGGATCGTTCCGGCGGAGGCGGCGCGGGCGATCCGCGAGCGCGGCGACTTCGACGTGGAGCGGATCAGGGAAATTGAAGCGGAAGTGAAGCATGACGTGATCGCCTTTACGACGGCGGTGGCGGAGAAGATTGGACCGGAATCGCGCTGGCTGCATTACGGGCTGACGTCGAACGATGTGGTGGATACGGCACAGGCGCTGCAGGTGAAGGCGGCGTCGGCGCTGATCCGCGAAGACCTGGTGCACTTGCTGGAGGTGCTGCAGGCGCGGGCGCTGGAGTTTAAGAACACGCCGACGGTGGGGCGCACGCATGGGATGCATGCGGAGCCGACGACGTTTGGGCTGAAACTGCTGAACTGGTACGCGGAGGTGCGGCGGAATCTGGAGCGGTTTGACGCGGCGGCCGAGCAGATGCGTGTGGGGAAACTGTCGGGAGCGGTGGGGGCGTTTGGGCATATTGGGCCGGAGCAGGAAGAGCGCATCTGCGCGCAGCTGGGGCTGGCGGCGGCGCCGGTAGCGACGCAGGTGATCCAGCGGGACCGGCACGCGTATTATGTGGCGACGCTGGCGGTGGTGACGGCGACGCTGGACAAGATTGCGACCGAGGTTCGGCACCTGCAGCGGACGGAAGTGCGCGAGGCGGAGGAATACTTTTCGCCGAAGCAGAAGGGTTCGTCGGCGATGCCGCACAAACGGAATCCGATCACGGCAGAGCAGATTTGCGGGCTGGCGCGGGTGGTGCGGGCGAATAGCCAGGCGGCGCTTGAGAATGTGGCGCTGTGGCACGAGCGGGATATTTCGCATTCGTCGGTGGAGCGGGTGATTTTGCCGGACTCGACGATTTTGACGGATTACCTGCTGGCGAAGACGGCGGATCTGGTGAAGAAGCTGGTGGTGTATCCGGCGCGGATGATGAAGAACCTGGAGTCGACGGGTGGGCTGATCTTCAGCGGGCAGTTGCTGCTGGATCTGGCGGAGGCGGGGATGCTGCGCGAGGATGCGTACCGGCTGGTGCAGAGCCACGCGATGAACGCCTGGCAAAACGATCTGGTGTTTCGGGACTTGGTGAGCGCCGATGCGGAGATTACGGGACGGCTGAGCGTGGAGAAGCTGGCGCGGACGTTTGATTTGCAGCGGCAGCTGGGGAATGTGGATGCGATTTTCGAGAGGGTGCTGGGTGGGGAATCTGGAGCGGAAAACCCATCAGAGCACAGCGTGGGGGCGATTGAAGGATTGAGGATTGAATTGAGGAAGCTGGACAGCGCAATTCGTCCGCGCTTGCAGCTGTGTTCGTTTTCAGATCTTCCGATAATGGACAATGCTTTTTTCCCCGGAGGAAGCGGGCTCTACGAAGGCCGAAGGGCTAAGCCTTCTGTCGGAGGAGCACTTATCCTTGGCTCCGACTTCGGTTGTCTGGAGGAATTCGTTGATCCCGCTGGCAAGCTAATTCACACCGATGAGCGGTTTACAAACGCCACTTGGAAAGGCCTTAGGAAGATTCTTGAGACGGTTCCAATCGACGTGGGGGAATGTTTTTTTACTAACGCATGGCCATTCCTGCACCGGGCGAAGGATGGAGAAGGGGCCAGCAATCTGGGTACCTCGATTGACGCTTGGCTCGGAGACACCGAGCTGATGCAATCCTGCCTGCAATTCTTTAAGGTCACTTTAGCGACATTGAAGCCACGGCTTATCATCGCGCTCGGCACTGGCCCGGCCGCATTCCTCGGTCACTATTGGCCCGAAGACCTAGGGTCGTGGAGGGCGCGCACTTGGAAAGATGTCGACAAGAAGCCCTTTAAAACGGTCAAGTACGACGGAAGAACGAATGAGGCGATATGCGTAGTAATAACGCACCCCTCGATGTCCAATTCGAATTGGCGGAATCGGGAACCTAAGTATCAACAGCTAATGGGCGAAGCTCGACTTCTGAAAGAGGCGGCTGACAGAGCTGGCATCCTGCCGAGTGCAGGAAAGGGTTAGGAACCCTGCGGATGAATCTGATAGTCGCGTTAACGGGCGCATCGGGTGCAGTGATCGGCCGCGCGATGCTGCGGGCGCTGGACGCGGATGAGCGGGTGGGGCGGATTGATTTTGTGGCGTCGGAGAATTCGCTGCGGGTGCTGGCCGAGGAGCTGGGGATTTCCGGGCGGAATGGGCTGGCGGAGAAACTGCTGGGGCACGCATCCGCGAAGGTCACGCAGCACAGCGAGAACGATATCGGAGCGTCGATTGCGAGCGGGAGTTATCCCTCGAACGGGATGATCGTGTTGCCCTGCAGCATGGGGACGCTGGCGGGGATTGCGAACGGAATGGCGAGCAACCTGATCGAGCGCGCCGCCGATGTGTGTCTGAAGGAGCGGCGGCTGCTGATTCTGTGCCTGCGCGAGACGCCGTTCAACAAGATTCACATTCGCAATATGGGGTTGGCGGCGGATGCGGGGGCGACGATTTTTCCGGTGATGCCGGCGTTTTATGCGAAGCCGATGGATTCCGAAGAGATGGCGCGGCAGTTTGTTTGCCGGGTGCTGGCGCATTTTGGGTTGCCGCAGAAAGGCGCGTTTGTGTGGAAGGGTGCAGCGGAGTAACGAACCCGGCCTGCCCCCCTCCCCCTTGGCGCCCGCTCGTGCGTGGATCTATTTGATTTGGCGCGGCGGAGGCTGCGGGCGCCCCTCGGATCGATTTCCCTTTCTCATGGATGCGGCGATCGCATTGTGTTTTCAGATGCCTGCGGACCTTTTGGGGACGGCTTGCGCGGTATCCATCGGATTCCGTTAAGCTTTGGATGTGAAGCAACTAAGCCGGCGGGGTCTTGCGGGCGGGTCAGTGTTCAGTGGTCAGCGTTCAGAAAAATCGAAAGCCCTGTTCCGGAGAACAGGGCTTGCCTTGTTTTTAGGGTAGAGGAGGGCGGGAACTGGGGGCAAGGGAAATCGGCGGGAGTGGGATTACGGAGGTAAGGGTCGCGGGAACGCACGGACCTTATCGGGATGTCTTGCTCTCCGCCGACTTATTGTTACTTATCGCTGGTCGAAGAGTGACTTCGCGATTATCGATGAATCGAGACGCACGAAGCGATTGACACGGTTTGGGAGCGAGGTGTCGAGCACTTATAACGTCTTCGAAGCACTGGTTCAGGCTAGTTCGCGGCAGAGGCGCGATGAGTTTCACGCCAATCGCTCGGCGGAACGCCCTCCCAGGCACGAAAGGCGCGCCCAAAGGAATTCGGGTCCTCAAAGCCAAGCAGGTAGGCAGCCTCGTTCAGTTCGAGGACGGAACTCGAAAGGTAGTAACGGGCCATCTGGTGCCGGGCTTCATCCAGAACGCGCTGGAAGCTGTACCCCGCCTCCTGCAGTCGACGCTGCACGGTGCGAGAACTCATGTGCAGCGCTTGAGAAATGGTTTCGATGGAAGGACGATGCCCGGCCAGGCGGTCCTGAATGGCGCGGCGCACGAGTTCGACAAATGAGTCTTCGGCCTTGAACTGCCTGAGTTGCTCGTCGAATTGCGGAGCCAGCAGTTCGAGCAGGTCCGAATTGCGCGTGACAAAGGGCGTTGTGGCATCAGCCGCGCGGAAGATGATCGCATTCCGCGAGGCGCCGCAATCGACTTCGCAACCGAAGTGCCGTTGCAGAGGGCTGAGGTTAAAGCGGCTCTGCACATACTCCAGCCGAAGCGGCGTCAACTGCGGCTTGCCCGTTCCGATGCGCGTGATCGAAAGCATCCATGCCAGGCAGTAGTCGGCCAGGACGGGCGGCTCGTCCTCGACGGCCAGCAGCCACCGGAAACTGACACTGAACTCCGATGCGTCGAGTTCGTTGAGAATCTCTTCCGGCGCCGTCAGCTTCTTATAGCGCGCCATCTGCCGGACCGTGGCCACCAGGTTCTCGGTCGAGAGCGCAGCAATTCCCATCGGGTGAAAGCGCTCGATCCTGGTCTCGATGCCAATCTTAAGGCCGATGAGGGGGTCGGCGCTCACGCTGCCGATTGCATTCCAGAGCGCAAAGAGCTCCTCCGTCGAAACCAGCACGCGCTGCTGTTGGAAGAGGTCCTGCTGAAGTCCGGCGCGGCGGAGCACCGCGGGGATCTCGATGCCAAATTCGGCCAACTTGACCGGCAGACGACCGGGAACGCGGAAGTGTTTCAGCATATCGAATTTCCTCAAACTGCCCTGAGCGTACGCCAATTCTGGGCTCGATGGCCTGCAGTTCGCGCCAATCTACCTGCCAATGACGCCAACCTGGAGCCATCGCGGACTCGCACGACACTGCCACCGATTGGCGGAGTCTGCTGGAAGATTGGCGCGTTCGGCAGGGCGCGCGGCGTTTGGCGGAGCCTATCTTCGAATCATCACCTGGCGGCCTTGGCACGAGTGGTGAGCCTGGAGCCGCCTCAATAGCGGTGAGGAGGATCGATGCAGAAACGCACGTTGGGCAGCAATCTCGAAGTCTCGGCTCTTGGCATGGGGTGCATGGGGATGACATCGCTCTACGGACCGCCATCGGACAGGGGCGAGATGATCCGCCTGATCCGGACCGCTTATGATCTCGGCGTCACCCATTTTGATACCGCAGAAGCCTACGGGCCATTCGTGAATGAAGAACTGGTGGGCGAGGCGCTTGAGCCGATCCGCGGCAACGTAACGATCGCCACCAAATTCGGCTTCGATATCGATCTCGAAACAGGACAGCGCCGTGGCGGCACGAACAGCCGCCCCGAGCGGGTGAAAGCTGTCGCGGAAGCTGCGCTCAAACGTCTTCGCACCGATTCCATCGACCTTTTCTACCAGCACCGGGTCGATCCCGACGTGGGGATTGAAGAGGTAGCAGGCACACTGAAAGATCTGATTGCCGAGGGCAAGGTCAAACACTTCGGCATGTCCGAGGCCGCCGTTCAGACGATTCGCCGCGCCCATGCGGTGCAACCGGTCACCGCCGTACAAAGCGAATACTCGCTCTTCTATCGCGGCCCCGAAGCCGAGCTGCTGCGGGCGCTCGAAGAGCTTGGCATCGGCTTTGTGTCCTTCAGTCCGCTAGGGGCAGGATTCCTCACTGGCAAGATCGACGAGAACACCAAGTTCGATCCCACAGATTTCCGCAACATGGTTCCCCGTTTCTCGCCGGAAGCGCGCAAGGCCAACATGGTTCTGGTGGACCTGGTGAAGTCGGTCGCGGCAGGTAAAGGCGCGACACCCGCACAGGTCGCGCTTGCCTGGCTGCTCGCGCAGAAGCCCTGGATCGTGCCCATTCCCGGAACCACCAAGTTGGATCGTTTGGAGGAAAACCTGGGCGCTGTCCAGGTTGAGCTGACCGAGACCGACCTGCAACAGATCGACGACGCCGCTTCGAGTCTGAAACTCGAGGGCGCGCGCCTGCCGGAAGCGGTACTGAAAATGACCGGACTTTGAGTTCGGATTCGCCATGAGACAGGAAGAGAAAGTCATGAGATTCAACGGAACAAACTGCATGTGGAACAGGCACTGTCGGACCCTGTTCGTGCTCTGCCTGATGGCTGGGTACTTTCTTGCTTCGGCGAGCCCGCAGCAGGCTGCGAAGCGGGAACAGCCGGCCGCGTCTGCAATCGCGCCCAGGGTCATCAACCTCTGGCCGGGTGTTGCACCCGGATCAGAGCAATGGAAGCAAAAAGAGAGCACCATCCACATGGGGCCGATGGAATCGATCGTCAACGTGACGACACCCACCCTGACCGCCTACCTGCCGGAACCGGCGAACGCAACCGGAACGGCCGTGATTATTGCCCCTGGCGGGGGCTTTCTTTTTCTCGGCACGGATACGCATGAGGTGGCGGAGTGGCTCGCTGAGCGCGGGATTGCGGGATTCGTCCTGAAGTACCGGACGGCTCAGATCGCCGGCACAACCGAAGCCGAGTTAGCCCAGGCCGGCGGTGCGCGTTTCGGGTCGCAGATTCGCAACTACGCCTTGATCGCGGAGGATGGGAAGTACGCGCTGGACGACGGGGTCCAGGCCATCAAAGTCGTGCGTGCCCATGCTGCCGAATGGGGCGTCTCTCCCGACCGCGTCGTCGTCATGGGATTCTCGGCCGGTGGAATGATCGCCGAGTACACGGCTACTCAGCCGGATGTGAGCGCGCGTCCGAACTTCGCCGCACCCATTTACGGCGCCTATTTTCCTGCTGTGCCGCCGATTCCGAAAGATGTGCCGCCCTTTTTCATGGAACTGGCGGAGGACGACAATCTCGCCGGTCCCCAAATCATCAAGTTCTACGACGCGCTCAAGGCCGCGGGCTACAAACCGGAGCTTCACCTCTACGAACACGGCGGTCATGGCTGGGGCATGCGCAGACAAGGCACAACCAGCGATCACTGGCTCGATGAATTCTATTGGTGGCTGGAAGCGCACGGGCTGACAAAGCCCGAAAAGTGACCGATGTGAATCGGGCGGAACGATGCTGTTGAGATTGAATCAGCAGCACTCATCGAATAAGCGCGAATTGGAGAAGAGAGAAACATGAGAGCCGGACATCGGATCATCGCACTGGCAATGGGCCTGGCGTTTGCCTTCCAGTGCCAGGCGCAATCGAGTGGTACGCCCTTTCCAAAGGGAGAACTGGCGACAGTAAAAAATCACACCGGGAACATCTGGCTGAATGAGCTCAATGTTGGCGACAGCACCTTCGATCCCGGTATTGCTCAAGCAGTTTATGGTCCCGGTGCAAGGCTGGATTGGCACATTCATCCAGGTGGTCAGGTGCTGCTCATCACCGAAGGCACGGGATACTACCAGGAGAAGGGAAAGCCAGTACAGATCGTCCACAAGGGGGACGTAATCAAGTGCCCTCCGGGCGTAGAGCACTGGCACGCGGCAGCTCCCCATAGCGGCTTCGCCTACATCGCGATCACGCCGACCGGAAAAGGAAAGACGATTTGGTTGAAGCCCGTGACTGACGAACAATACAAAGGCGCGCAATAGGGGGTTTCCGGCGCCGATGACAACCCAGAGGTGCACGCCGGGCGTCTAATTTGCTTCTGATATGTTGCGTCGTGTGTATCCCGGAGCCCTGGGGCTTCTTCTGTTGCTGCAGGGGTGCGCCGGGCGGCCGCCTGGCCATTTGACGTATCAGGCGCCGAGCAACGAGCCGAGGCTCCTGGCGGTTTACGAAGGATGGTTCGGCTTGCCGAGCCATATCCAGGTGGGCTACTCGTCACACGATGCGGATACGGTGCGCCAGCAGATTCAGAAGGCGCGGGGGATGGGCCTGGCCGGGTTCGTGGTGGACTGGTATGCGAACCGGGTCCCCTACATCGACAAATCGTATGCGCTCGTCCAGAAGGAAGCCGCGGCGCAGGGTTTCCAGGTGGCCATGATGCTGGACCAACCGGAACGGGGCGAGGGCACGGAGCAGACGATTGCGGAGCTGACGCAATTCCGCGATAAGTATCTGGCGCCCGGCGCCGAGGGTGCGAACGCGTACCTGACGTGGAACGGCCAGCCGCTGATCTTCATTTTTCCGCATGGGACCACGGACTGGGGCCGGGTGCACGCGGCGTTACAAAGCTGGAATCCGCGGCCCTTGCTGATCGAGGAGAATCTGCCTGGCCCGGAAGCGCCGCATGCGAAGGATTTCGACGGATTCTATGTGTGGCTCCAGGCGGGGCCTGCGGGCGGCCAACAGTGGGGCGAGCAACATCTCCGGACTTTCTATCAAACGATGGTCCAGCAGTATCCGAACAAGATAATGGTCGGCGGCGCGTGGGCACGATTCGACGACAGCCGCGCCTCGTGGGGGCGAGGGCGGTTTATCGACGCGCGCTGCGGGGAGACCTTGAAGGCCACGTTCAATCTGTGGCGGGGTTATGTGCCCACGGGGCAGACGATCCCCCTCCTGCTGGTTGAGACGTGGAACGATTACGAAGAGGGAACGGAGATCGAGACGGGGTTGCCGACGTGCCACGGGCAGCCGCCGCCGGCGTCGCTGGCGGACGAAGCGATCCGGTAAGGGATCGCTGATTTCTGCAGAGGCACTATTCGTAGCCGCACGGGCGTTCGGAGCCTACCCATAGTTGGGCCAGATCTCTTAGGTTGTGTTTGTAGGTGCGCGTGACCAGGTATTCCTTTCCGCCTTTTACGCGCAGCCGGTATTCTCCTGTGGGCAGAGGCTGGACCTCCTCGACGGCGAGGATATTGACGAGGACCGAGCGGTGAATGCGGATAAACCCGTAGGGCTTGAGCTTGGTGGCCATGGAGGAGAGCGACTCATGGACTAGAAAGGCATTCGGCCGATGGCGCAGGGAGACGTAATTGCCTTCGGCCTGCACAGCGAGGATGTCGGCTAAATCGAGGAGCCGGATTCTCCCCTTGGCCTTGAACGCGATGCGCGGCGCCATGCGATCAGCCTTTTCTGCGGGCGGCGGGCACGCGCAGAGACTTCAACCATCCCAGGATATTCCTGCGTCCCACTTCCCACGCTTTGGCATCCTGAGCAACCTTGGACAACGACGCGTTGCCTTCGACCATCGCGATGAGAAAGCTGGCCGCGTCGTCAGAATTCAGATCGCGGCGGACGGTTCCCTGCGACTGGCCCTTGCGGAGGAGCGCAGAAACTCCTTTCTGCCAGGCACGGAAGAGCATCTGCAGACGCTTGCGGAAATGCTCGTCGAGAGGGGACATTTCCTGGGCCAGATTGAGCAGGGGGCAACTGTTGCGGATGTCGAGAGGGCGATTGGGCAGACTCCGGACAATGGCGATCAAGATGTCGATGGGCTGGCCGTCGGCGAGCATGGGAGTCAGCCACCTGTCCTGAAAGAGCTTGGCGATGATCTCTTCGACGATGGCGTAGCCGAGGGCTTCTTTGCTCTCGAAGTGGTGATAGAGCGCGCCTCGGGTGACGTTGGCGGCGGCGAGAATGGTGGTGATGCCGGCGCTCTGGAAGCCGGTTCGGTGGACCTCGCGAAAAGCGGCCTGCAGCAGGCGTTTCCGTGTCCGCTCGGGATCACGCGAGCGCGTCTGCTTCTGGCGGGCGCTTAACATACCGACCAGTATGTATGTTGTGTCTCTGCAAAGTCAATGCAAACGGGCTGGCTGCGCGGGGTTCCCGAATTGCGTAGCCTGCGATCCGATGAGATATGGAGAGTTGGAGAAAGAGCCGTCCGGGCCATTTGGGATCGCCCCAGGGAGATTGTCAGCCCGGCACGCCGGGTCGCGATCCGAAACGTTGGGGCTGTTGTGTCGCGGAAATGAGGGGAAAGTGGAACCCCAGATGCTCCTGCGCAGGGCACGTTACCGGCACGCAGACTTTGATCGGAGGAAAAGGCATGAGCATGGTGAGACGGTTGGGGAGTTTCTGGATTCCGGGAGTCGCGACGATGGTTCTGGGCAGCAGTGCGTTCGCACAACAGAGCTACAAAATCACCGATCTGGGCGTTGACAACAAGAAGGACAACTTCAGCATGGCCATGGGCCTGAATCATCAGGGGTGGACGGAGAATATGGATGGGACGGTGAACCCTCCCGAGAACAGCACGTCGACGACGGTTGCACGGGGCCGCGCGGTGATCAGCATCTACGGACTGAACATCGACCTGGGGACGCTGGGAAAAGCCGACGCCAACAGCTGGATTAACTGGGGCGGGATCAACGACCGCGGGGAAGCCGCGGGTGACTCCGAAACAGCGGAACCGGATCCGAACGGCGAGGACATTTGTGGCTTCGGCACGCACCTGACGTGCGTTCCGTTTCTGTGGCGTGACGGCCACATGAGCGCGCTCCCGACGCTGGGCGGAAATAATGGGCAGGGCAGCGCCATCAATAATCGCGGAGAAGTGGTTGGATTTGCCGAAGACGGCGCGGTCGACTCCACGTGCCCGTCCGGCATCACGAACAATCGCGTTGCGTTGCCGGCGTTATGGGAAAGAGGCAACGCGGTAGCGCTTCCTCTGGTGACGGACGATGTGGACGGTGAAGCATTCGGGATTAACGATCAGGGCGAGGCGGTCGGGTACTCGGGAAACTGCACCGCAGCGACGCACGCCGTGATGTGGAAAGACAGGAATGTCGTCGTGCTGCAGGATCTGGGGGGCACGGGTTCCAATTTCGCCTACGCGGTCAACAGCCGCGGCCAGATCGCCGGGCAGGTCGGCGTTGGCGATGGCCTCCCCTTCTATGCCGCGGTTTGGAAGGATGGCGCACGCGGCGCAGCCACAGCAATCCAGCTTCTGCCGGGAGATTATTCGGCCTTTGCCACCGGCATCAACGACCGCGGCCAGGTGGTGGGCAACGACTTTGACTCCATGTTCAACTGGGCCCACGGGTTCCTCTGGCAGAACGGCGTGACGACCGACCTGAACGCGCTGATTTCGGCGGATTCGAACCTTTTCATCATCTCGGCCAGCAATATCAATGACCGCGGACAAATCTCGGGTATGGCGACGGTGCAGGCCGGCCCCCATGCGGGCGAGATTCACGCCTTTCTGCTAACCCCGGCCTACGGACGCATCAACGGGTCGATGGCGGATTTCGCGCGGGCCCACCCGCAGTCCATCTTGTCCGCGAATGGCTGCAACCACTCTTCGCAGAGACTGGGACTTGGCCGGCTCCAGCGATAGAGGTATTCGTTCCCCTGCGTCTGTGCCTGACGGTTGGGGAACAGGAGCCCGTGAGGCGTGCGCAACGGCACGCTTCACGGGTTTTCTTTGACCGAACGGCCGATGGCCGCGTCAACGCTTGCCTTCGGGGAAAATCACTCATCGGGAAAGGCTTGGGCATAAACCAAAGAGAGGTGATGACGGACAGGCTTGTGTTGCCTTACTCGAGAAGACTGTCACTGCTGGCGTCCAGCGCAAAGCCAGGGAGTTCCGGCATTTCGCTCCCCGCAATGCCCAGGAGGGCCGAATCGTCCCTCAGCGGCTAAATGTGGAGTGTCAAGAGGTTGTTGACATCAAGGCCGGAACGGGCGATGGGTGTGGAGTGGATACCGCCGTGGGGACGGTGCCAGTTGTACTGGTGAGTCCAGGGGGCGAGGTGGCTGAGGCGGTCGGCGGAGTTCTG
>DATAWI010000023.1:0-22684 GCA_036267295.1 Acidobacteriaceae bacterium
ACGGCGTCAAAAAGAGAGGGACGGGGGCCAATCTTCGCACAGGCTCACTCGCAAGGGCCTAAGGACCTGACGGCCTCTCCGCCGAAGCACGAATACATCCTCGCGCCTCGAAAACAAACATACAAGGACCTGCATTTCCGCCGCAGGAAGTGGAGCGGGTGCCCCATCCTACCCGTTGTTGGTAGGGTGGGCCGCGCCGCAGGCGCGCATCGAGAACGCAGGCGCCTCGTCTTTCCTCTTAGCGGACACCGGAAGAACAAACGCCGTCGATATCCATCGATTCGGGATCAGCAAAGTACCGGCGCTGAAAATACAGCGCCAGGCTCACCAGGGCAATCATCACAGGCACTTCCACCAGCGGTCCGATGACCGCCGCGAACGCCGCGCCCGAGTTGATGCCGAACACCGACACGGCCACCGCAATCGCCAGCTCAAAATTATTGGAGGCCGCGGTAAACGACAGGGTTGTCGTCTTCGCGTAATCGGCGCCCAGCTTCCGCCCCATGTAAAACGACACCAGAAACATCACCACGAAATAGATCAGCAGCGGCAACGCGATCCGCAGCACGTCCAGAGGCAGACGCACAATGTAACTGCCTTTGAGAGAGAACATCACCACAATCGTGAACAGGAGCGCGATCAGCGTCATCGGCGCAACGCGGGGAACGAAATGGCGGTCGTACCAATCGCGTCCCTTCGCCCGCACCAGCACGGTCCGCGTCACGAATCCGGCGAGGAACGGAATCCCCAGGTAGATGAAAACGCTCTTCGCGATGGCGCCGACCGAGATGTTGACCACCGACCCGTGCAGGCCGAACCATCCCGGCAGCACCGTGATAAAAATCCACGCGTAAATCGAGTAGAAAAAGACCTGGAACAGCGAATTGAACGCCACCAGCCCAGCGGCATACTGCGTGTCGCCCTTGGCCAGTTCGTTCCACACGATCACCATGGCAATACAGCGCGCCAGCCCGATCATGATGAGCCCGGCCATGTATTCCGGGTAGCCCCGCAGAAACATCACCGCCAGCGCAAACATCAGGATGGGCCCAATCACCCAGTTCTGCACGAGCGACAGGCCGAGAACCCGCTTGTTGCGGAACACCTCATGGAGCACTTCGTAGCGGACCCGCGTGAAGGGCGGGTACATCATCAGGATCAGCCCCGCAGCGATCGGCACGGAGGTGGTGCCGACGCTGAAGCGGTTCAGGAACGGCACAACTCCCGGAGCCAGCCAGCCCACCGCCACGCCGAACGCCATGGCCCCGAAGATCCAGCCCGTCAGATAGCGATCCAGAAAGGACAACCGGCTCTTTTTCACAGCGGTCTCCTACGATCGTCCGATCTGGTCGATTTCGCGTTTGATGGCCATGCTCTCCAGCGTCGCCAGCGGCAGCGAAAGGAACAGTCCAATTCTGCGATCCAGCACCGTGAAGGCACCGCGAAAGGCGCGGGCGATTTCCTCCGGTGTTCCTTTCACTGCCGCGGGGTCGGCGACGCCCCAGTGCGCCGTCATCGGCTGCCCCGGCCAGTAGGGACATTGCTCCTTCGCGGCGTTGTCACAAACGGTAAAAACGAAGTCCAGCTTCGGCGCGTCCGGCGCCGCGAAATCATCCCAGGATTTGCTCCTCAGTCCTGCTATCGGTAATCCGGCCGATTCGATCTGCTGAAGAGCCTCCGGGCGTGGCTGCCCGCTTGGATGGCTCCCCGCGCTGTACGCCCTGAACTTGCCCTTGCCTTTGTGATTCAGGATCGCCTCAGCCATGATCGATCGAGCTGAGTTGCCCGTGCACAGAAACAGGATGTTGTAATGATCCGCCATCGCTGCGTTCTCTCCGTCCGGCTCGCCTCCGCTCCGAAGCACGCGCGCTCGAAGCCTGGCAAGCTTTTTCGTATACGCTAAGGCGAATGTATCTCCTGTTGAACATATCTGTCAACCCGCATATCATGAATCCGCGAAGCGATCTCCGAAGAGCTGCGACCTGGCTTTGCTGTTTGCGGGGCTTTCGGATCGCACGCGCCCGCGGCTTCTGAACCTGATCGACGAGCGCGTGGTGTGTGTGCCAGTCAGTCCGAAAACGCCCAATCCCCACACTTCCGTAACCCCCACCCCACCGAATCTCCTTGCCCCTCATCCCAAAATCCAGCACCCCAATAAAGGAAGGCTCTGTCCGCTATACGCGCACGGAGCTTTTGCTTTTGAGGAGAAGCCCGGCCCAGGCCGTCAGCAATGCCAGATCTTTGAAAATCTAAACGAATCACCCGCGCCAGCCCGGGGGGTCAGCTTTTGACACCGTCAACCAGGTGCCTTGTTTCCGGAATCCCACGCGAAAAAGGCCAATTTGGCAGGGTTAGAAAGTGCCATGCTATCAAGCACTTACCGGTTGAAACTCTCAAATAAATTCCGCACCTGACAGAAAACAAGGCACTTCGCCAAAAAGTTAACCCCCAGGGGGGAGGGGGGTACCCGGCTGCCGGTCAAACCCGATACTGGGCCTCGCTCACCGGCTCCAGCCAGTCGACAGTCTTCCCGTCCAGGCGTTCCTGGATCGCAATATGCGTCATCGCGGTCGTCGGTGTCGCCCCATGCCAGTGCTTCTCGCCCGGAGCAAGCCACACCACGTCGCCCGGCCGAATCGTCTCCACCGCCCCGCCCGCGTGCTGCGCCCAGCCGCATCCTGCGGTCACGATCAGCGTTTGCCCCAGCGGATGCGTATGCCAGGCCGTCCGCGCGCCCGGCTCAAACGTCACGCTCGCTCCCTGCACCCGCGCCGGATCCGCCGCCTGAAACAGCGGATCCACCCGCACCACCCCCGTAAACCAGTCGCTCGACCCTCTTCCCGAAGGCTGCGTCCCGGCTCGCCGGATCTCCATAAGTTGTTCTCCTGATGCGCAGTCCGCCGCGCTCTACGCCTGGCCCACCGGCAGCTTCACCACAAATTCCGTATGCCCCGGCTCCGACGTAAAGCTGATCGCCCCGTTGAACTGCGCAGTCACGATCCGGCGCGCGATTTCCAGGCCAAGCCCGGTACCCACACCCACCGGCTTGGTGGTAAAGAACGGTTCGAAGATCTGATCCCGCACTTCCGGCGCGATCCCCGCTCCTTCATCCGCGATGCCCACGCACACCAGGCCGGACTCAGTCCCGCTCTTCTCGAACCAGGTCCGCACCCGCACCTTCGACCCATCGGGAGCTGCGTCCGTCGCGTTATCCAGCAGATTCGTCCACACCTGGCTCAGCCCCGTGCCACGCGTCTTCAATTTGGGCAGATCGGCAACAAAATCTTTCTCGATCACCAGTTGTTTATTCCGGAACTTGTGCCCCAGAATCGTCAGCGTGCTCTGGATGCTCTCGTGGACGTCGACGATATGCTCGCCGCTCTTGTCCTCGTAGGCGTATTTCTTCACCGCGATCACCAGCTCGGTCACGCGGCTCAGGCTCTCTTCGATGGTGCTCAGCTGCTGCGTCGCCGAGATCAGCGCCTCCAGCCAGTTCAGCGCATCCTGCAACATCTCGGCCGGAAACGCCTCCTGCGCGCTCTCGATGTCGGAACGCCGCCACCCAGCTGCCACCAGCGTGGGAGCCAGCTTCCACGCGTTCGTCACGCCGATGCTCTCCAGCCAGTTCGCCAGCTCTTCTTCGGCGTCGGCCTCTTCAATGCTGCTCACCGGCTTGGCCTTCGCCAGGGCCAGAACTTCGGACTTCATGTCCAGCAGACAGTTGGCCTGCTCCGCCGTCATCGGCGTCCGGCAAAATCGCAGACTGATGTCCTGCAACCGCGTCAGGTTCTCGCGCAATTGCGCCGCCGATCGCTTCGCCGCCGAGCCTGGATTGTTCAGCTCGTGCATCAGTCCCGCCGCCAGCGTGCCCAGCGAGATCAGCTTCTCCTGGTGCAGCGTATTCGCCTGGAACGCATGAATCCGCTGCGCCGCGTTGGCCAGCACGCCCTGCCGCACTGTCGGACAGGTCGCCATCAGCCGCCAGAAACCCTCGGCATCTACCTTCAGCAGCCGGGTCGCCGTCGCTGTCTCGCACTGCACACCGATCTTTTCCGCCCCCAGCAGCAGCGGCGACTCGCCAAACGTCTCCCCGTCGCGAAAGACCTGCAGCGGCGTCTCGTTCCCGTTCGCCTCATACCGGGTCGCCCGCACTTCCCCATCGAGTAGCATGCAGAAAGCCGGCGCTGTCTGGCCCTGCCGATACAGCACCGTGCCCGCAGGCGCCTGCACCATTTCCACCCGGCCCAGACAGCTCAGGTCCTGCTCTCTCAGCTTGGCCAGAACGGGAACCTTACGGATGAGCTGCGACAGCTCCTGCTCCTCGATCACCCTGCTCGTCGCTTCGTCCTTGATCGTGTCCATCCGCTCCCGATCCTGACCCCTTACCTAAAGTCGCGCCCGCTTAGAATCGCGCCAAATACTGATGCATAAACTGCACGGCAATCGATCCTTCACCCACCGCCGACGCCGCCCGCTTCACCGATCCATGCCGCACGTCGCCCGCCACAAATATCCCCGGCATCGACGTTTCCAGCAAATACGGCTCACGGTCCTCTTTCCAGATGCTCGGCAGCTTCCCTTCGACGCGTAAATCTCGCCCCGAAAGCACAAATCCGTTCGGATCCCGCATCACGCTCTGCGGCAGCCAGTCCGTCTGCGGGGCCGCTCCGATGAACAGAAACAGCGAACCCGCCGGCCGCGTCTCCTCGCCGCGCGTCGTCCGGATCTTGAGGCATTCCAGCCGCTTATCCCCCATTGCTTCCACGATCTCGCTCTTTGTTTCCACCTTTATATTCGATGTTCCGGCGATCTGGTCGATCAGGTATTTCGACATACTCTGTTCCAGTGACTCCCCGCGAACCAGCATGGTCACCCTCGCCGCGAACCGGGAAAAGTACATGGCCGCCTGTCCCGCTGAGTTCGCGCCCCCCACGATGTAGACGTTCTCGTTCTGGCATGACTGCGCCTCCGACAGCGACGCCCCATAGTAAACGCCCGCCCCCGTTAGCCGATCGATCCCCGGCGCCTCGATCTTGCGGTAGCAGACCCCCACCGCGATCAGACAAACCCGGCACGAAATCTGCGCGCCTGCCCCCGTCTCCACCTGCCGATAATGCCCGTCGCAGCGCATGCTCTTCGCCCGCTGCGTCACAAACTCCGCGCCGAATTTCCTTGCCTGGTCGTAGGCATCCCGCGCCAGCCGCTCGCCGCTCACGCCCCGCGGAAAGCCCAGGTAATTCTCAATCTTCGAGCTGCTGCCGGCCTGCCCCCCAGGCGCATCCGGCTCCAGCACCAGCGTCTTCAGCCCCTCTGACGCGCCATAGACCCCCGCCGCCAGACCCGCCAATCCCGCGCCTACCACCACCAGGTCGTAAAAGTCCTCTTTGGCCTCAACGCTCAGCCCCACATGCCGCGCCAAATCGGAATCGTTCGGCTGCACCAGCGATGTCCCATCCTGAAACAGCACCACCGGCAGCTTGGTGTCATCCACGCCAAACTGCTTCAGCAGACTCACCGCCTGGTCGTCCTGTTCCGGATCGAGCCACACGTACGGCACGCGGTTACGCGAGAGAAAACCGCGCACCTGGTAATCCCGCAGCGAATAGCGCGGACCCACCACCCGAATCCCGTCAAACGGCGCCTTGTACCCTTCGTGCCAGTCCCGCAGCAGATCGTCCAGCACCGGATACAGCCGCTCTTCCGGCGGATCCCACGGCTTCGTCAGGTAATAGTGGATCCGCGCCGCGTTGATGGCCCGAATCGCCGCCTCAGTATCCGCATACGCCGTCAAAAGCACCCGCCGCGCCTTGGGATAGACCGTTTGCACCCGCTCCAGCAGATCCGTGCCGGCCATGCCCGGCATCCGCTGATCCGATACGATCAGCGCCACCACGTCGCCGCGCTCTTTCAGCTGCGTGCAGGTATCCAGCGCTGCTGGGCCTGACCCGGCCCGCAGAATCCGGTAGTTCTGCCCGTAATTCCGCCGCAAATCCTGCACCACGGCTTCCAGCACGCTGGCGTCGTCGTCGACTGCGAGAATGATTGGCTTCGCCATAATGGGAACCCCTGGGTTTCCTGCTCTGCTACTACCTTACCCGGCCCGCCGCGGCGAAGCGAGTCGCTCCCCCACACGCCCCGTGGGCCTCGCCCTGCCACGACCCGATCCGCAGCTCAAACCTCGCGCCCCATGACAGGTGACGTACGTCACAGGACCTTCGGCACCTGACGCGTTACTTTTGGTGTGGATGATGGCAACCGCTCACAGCTCAGCTCAATTGCCGTTCACAAGCCAGGCCAGTCCCGGCGCGCCCTCATCTCTCCACCCTTACGCAAAGGTACCCGCGCTGTCCGAAACAGAGACAGCCGGGCGATCACAGCTTAGCCGGCCGATGATTACCCCAACCCATCGTGGTAATTCGTGCTGCGCTCTTTTCCAATCTGTCCTCGGGAATTCCCGGCGACCCACCCACAAAGGAAGCGGATATGAACAAGCTCATTCTCGCTGATAATCAGGCCATCTTTCGCGCAGGAACCGCCAAGATCCTTGCCATGGAAGATGACTTTCGCATCATCGCTCAGTGTTCCGAGGCGGAGCGCCTTTTCCCCGCACTCGACACCTTCCGCGGCGCAATCCTTGTCTTTGCGTCATCGCTCAAACTCGATCCGCAAGTCCTGCTTCCCCGGGTTCTCGGTGCCGGCAGCCGCAGCATCGTCATCACCGAAAATGGCGAACCGGTGCAGCCCTGGTACGGCGCTGGCGTCAACGGCGCCGCCCCGCGCAATGTCACCGGTCCCGCTCTCATCGAATGCGTCCGCCGCGTCGGCCAGGGCGACCGCCATGTGCGCGCTGCCGGACTCGATGCCACCGGCGACGACGACTCAGTCGGCTCCCGCGTTCGCGACCGTCTCACTCCCAAGGAGTTGAAGATCGTCGCTCTCATCGTTCAGGGTTGCAAAAATAAGGAGATCGCCACTCGGCTCACCACCACCGAGCAGGTGGTCAAGAATTATCTGCGCAGCATCTACGACAAAACCGGCGTTTCCGACCGCCTCGAACTGGCTCTCTTCACCATCCACCATCGCATCCTCGCGGAAGCGGCTCAGGCGGTCGGCGACCAGATTATGCAGGGGCTCTAACTCGGCAGTTCGTTGCTCGATGGGGACGCTGCCGCTCAGCAACTGCAGCGTCTCCACCCTGAGCCCGCGTGTCCTGGCGCCCTCTCAGGAACGCTTTTCCGCCACCGACTTGGCCTGCGTGAACAGGTACAGGTAATCCGGGCCGCCCGCTTTCGAATCCGTCCCCGACATGTTGAAGCCGCCAAATGGATGCGCTCCCACCATCGCGCCCGTGCATTTGCGGTTCAGATAGAGATTCCCTACGTAAAACTCCTGCCGCGCACGCTCCAGCTTGATCGGGTCCTTCGAATAAATCGCCCCCGTCAGCCCAAACTCCGTGTTGTTGGCAATCTCCAGCGCATGCTCGAAATCGCGCGCCCGAATCACCGCCAGCACCGGCCCGAAAATCTCTTCCTGCGAAATGCGCGCATCGGGAGCCACATCGGCGATCACCGTCGGCGCCACGTAGTAGCCCTTCTCCGGCGTCTCCACCCCGCTCCCGCCCGCCACCAGCCGCCCTTCCTTCGTGCCGACCGCCACGTAGTCCAGAATCGTCTTCATCGCGCCTTCGTTGACCACCGGCCCCACGTTCGCATTCTCCGCCGGGTCGCCCACCTTCAGCGCCGCCACCTTCTCCCGCAACCGGTCGACAAACGCCTCGTAAATCGGCTCCTCGACGATCACCCGCGAACATGCCGAGCACTTCTGTCCGCTGAATCCAAACGCCGCCGCCACCACCCCATCCACCGCCGCGTCGAAGTCCGCATCCGCGCTCACGATGATCGAGTCCTTGCCGCCCATCTCCAGAATCGTCCGCTTGATCCAGATCTGCCCCTTCTGCGTCTTTGCCGCGCGCTCGTGAATGTCCAGCCCCACTTCCTTCGACCCCGTAAACGCGATGAACCGCGTCTTCGCGTGGCTCACTACCGCGTTGCCAAACGTCGCCCCGGATCCCGGGCACAGATTCACCACGCCCGGCGGCAATCCAGCCTCCTCCAGCACTTCCATGAACCGCGCCGCGATCGTCGGCGAGTCGCTCGACGGCTTCAGCACCACCGTGTTGCCGGTCACGATCGCCGCCGCCGTCATCCCCGCCATGATCGCGAACGGGAAGTTCCACGGCGAAATCACCGCCGCCACGCCCAGCGGAATATAGTGCAGTTCGTTCTTCTCGCCCGGATACTGGATCGGCGTCGTCGCCGCCGCCAGCCGCAGCGCTTCCCGCGCGTAGAACTCGAGGAAGTCGATCGTCTCGCCCACATCGGCGTCCGCCTCGCCCCAGTTCTTGCCCACTTCGTACGTCAGCCACGCGCAGAAATCGAACTTGCGCTCCCGGATGATCTCCGCCGCGTGCAGCAGCAGCGACGCGCGCTCTTCCGCCGAGACGAACTTCCAGCTCGCAAACGCCGTCAGCGCCGCCTGCACCGCCTGCTCGGCATGCTCCGCGCCCGCTTTCTGGTGAATGCCCACAATCTGCGCGGGCCGCGCCGGATTCCGCGACTCGATCTTGCTGCTGGTGTGCAATCGCTCGCCGCCAATAATCAGCGGGTACTCGTGCCCCAGCAAATCGCCGACACGCGTCAGCGCCTCGCGCATCGCGTGCGCATTTTCGTGGCGCGAAAAGTCGGTGAACGGCTCGTTGCGGAAGCTGCCCTGGGGCGTCCGCGGAAGGATGACAGTGGGAGTCTCGAAGGTCGCCATAACTGCTCAGTTTACCGCTATTGGGACCCGAACGCCCTGCCGGATAAATCCCCGGCAGCCCTCCAACCCGCAGTGGGTTGGGCGCAAACCAGCCTCTCTCCCTTCAAATCTCCCTCGCCGCCCCAGCGTCGAAAATCTGCTACGATGGCGAACCAGCGAGGTTCCTATGCCCGAATACGTGATCGAGCGCGAGATCCCCGGCGCTGGCAACCTTTCTGAAGCGGAACTCCAGGAGATCGCCAGAACCTCCGTCCGGGTGCTCAAGGAAATGGGTCCGGAAATCCAGTGGCTGCATAGCTACGTCACCGGAGACAAGGTCTATTGCGTCTATCTGGCGCCGGATGAGGAAGCCGTTCGCGAGCACGCGCGCCGCGGAAAATTCCCCGCCAATCGAATCTCAGCCGTTCGGCGCATGATCAATCCCGGCACTGCACAGTAACTCGATCGTCATTCGGCGCTCATACCCGTCGCCCCGTCGTATTGCATGGCTTCCTGGACGGCTTGCTCCACCCGCATATCCCAGCCTTCCATCCAGGCGGCCAGACCCGCCGCGCTGTCCAGGCTGCGCCGCGCAAACTCCAGCGCCTTCTCCAGCTTCGGCCGATCCGCCGGCGTCAGCGGAGCACCCAGTCGTTCGCGCAAGGCCGCTGCGGTTCCCGCCCAGCGCAGTGCCTGCTCCGCATTCGATTGCGCCGCAGCGTTAGCCGCGAGGCATTCGAGCACTCTGGCCACGCCGCGCTTATGCCCCAGTTCCTGAAAGCGCCGGATGCTCTCCGCATACAGCCGCCGCGCCTCCGCGTTATTGCCCTGGTCGTAGCTCAGACCGGCTAAATCGGAAAGCGCGCTCGCAATCCCCCAGCTGTCCCGTTGCTGCCGGAACGCTGCCAGACTCTGTTCGGAGAAGGAGCGCGCCGCAGCAAAGTCCGCCCTCTCACGCGCCACATCGCTCTGGTGGTTCAGCGTCCACGCCACGCCCGCCCCGTCTCCGGCTTTCCGGAACATCGTCTGGCATTCGTCGTACAGCCCCGAGGCGCGGCCAAGGTCTCCCTGCAGCTTCGCCACATTCGCCAGATTGCTCAGCGCCCGCGCGATGTCCGCCGAATCCCCAATATCCTTCCACATGTCCAGACAGCGCTCGAACAGCAAAGCCGCATCGTCGAGCTCTCCGCGATTGCGGGCATTCACCGCCAGGGCATTCAGCGCAACTGCAACTCCGCGGTTATCGTGGAGTTGCACGCTGAAATCGAGGCTGCTTTCGAAAAGCTGCCGCGCCGATTCGTAATCGCCCTGCTCTCCCGCCAGAACGGCGGCTGCGAACAAGAGCCGTACGCGCAGCTTCGGACGCGCTGCCGCCCCTTCCAGGGCCAGCAGGCGAACGATCGCATCGCGCCCCTCTGCGAAATATTCCCGTGTTTCCCAGAAGCGAAACAGAGCGGCGCCCAGGCGAAGGCCCCAGTCCGCCTCACCCGTCTTCATCAGATAATCAAGAGCCGCGCGAAAGTTGTCATGCTCCGCCTCCAACCGGTCCAGCCACTCGGGGTGAGCCGCCATCTCCTGCGCGCCTTCTTCCGCCAGCACCACGTAGTAGGCGGCATGCGCCCTTTGCGCCCCCGGCCCATCGCCGCTGGCCGCCAGGTGTTCCAGCGCGTATTCCCGAATCGTCGAAAGCAGCGTAAAGCGCGTTTCTTCCCCGGCTCTCTCCACCTGTTGCACCAAACTCTTGTCCACCATCGACGCCATGCCGTCGAGCACCTCGAGGCCCAGATCTCCGCCCGTGTCGCACACCGATTCCACCCCGTCGAGTGTGCACCCGCCCGTAAACACCGAGAGCCTCCGGAGAAGCGTCTGCTCCGCCGCGTTCAGCAGACCGTAGCTCCAGTCCAGCGTGCTGCGCAGCGTCTGCTGCCGGGTCGGCAGGTCCCGCGCTCCTCCCGTCAGCAGTTTCAACCGGCTCTCCAGCCGCGCCAGCATCGCCGGCGCCGACAGCAGTTTGATCCGCGCAGCGGCCAGTTCAATGGCCAGCGGCAAGCCGTCCAGCCGTGCGCACACCGCGGCCACCGCCGCGGCGTTCTCCTGCGTCAGCACGAACTCCGGCTTCACCGCCCTCGCCCGCTCCACAAACAACGCCACCGCCGGCAGAGACGCGAGCACATCGACCGGTGGAATCGATCGCAGATCTGGCAGCGCCAGCGGCGGCACCGGAAACTCATGTTCACCGGATACATGCAGCGGCGCCTGGCTGGTCACCATCACCTTGAGCTTTGCCCCGGCGCTCAGCATCCACGAAACCACCGGCGCGCCCGGCAGCAGGTGCTCGAAATTGTCGAGCAACAGCAGCAGCGGCTGCTCCCGCGCAGACACGAACTCGTTCAGGCTTTCCAGCGCCGTTTGATTCGCCTGTTCCCGCACGCCCATCGCCTGTGCGATCGCCGAGGCAATCAGCCCCGTCTCCGCCACCGGCGACAGCGAGACGAAGCAAACCCCGCCGGGAAACTGATCGGCCATCTCCGCCGCCGCCTGCAGCGCAAGCCTGGTCTTTCCAATGCCGCCCGGACCGGTGAGCGTCACAAGCCGCACATCCGCCCGGCTCAACCGCTGGGAAAGATCCGCCGTTTCCTGTGCCCTTCCGATGAAGGCCGTGGGCTGCGTCGGCAGATTATGGATGCGCGATTCCGATGGGCGCACCGGACTCTCGGTCAGCCGGTCCCGCACCGCGACCAGATCGCGCGCCAAATCCCCTGTCGAGGCATACCGGCCCTTCGGATCTTTGGCCAGGCACCGCTCCACGATCCAGATGAACGGCGGCGGCGTGTGCAGCATTTTCGCGCGATCCGGCTCATCGCGAAGAATGGCGGCGATGGATTCGGCATCGGTGGACTTCCGAAATGCCGGCGCCCCCGTGACCATTTCATACAGCACCGCCCCGAAGGAAAACTGATCCGACCGGAAATCCAGTTCCCCACTGGTCGCCTGTTCCGGCGACATGTAGCCGACAGTCCCCATCACCGTCCCGTGTTCGGTGATTCCGGTACTTGGGAGGTTCGCGTCGCTCTCCTGCTTCGGGCTCTTCAGCTTGGCCAGGCCGAAATCCAGCACCTTGGCGACAGCCTCGCTGGAAATGATCAGATTCTCCGGCTTCAAATCCCGATGGATCAGCCCCAGTTCGTGCGCCTTCGCAAGCGCATCGGCAATCTGCGCGGCGATCGCCACAGCCCGGCGAAAGGGGATCGGGCCGCCGCGGAGCATCTGCCGCACCGTCTCGCCCCGTACCAGTTCCATCGCGATGTAGCTCGTGCCGTTAACCTCTCCCAGTTCATAAACGGTCACGATATTCGGATGATTCAGCGCACACGCTGAACGCGCCTCCTGCTGAAAACGCGCCAGCGCCGCCGGTGCACAGCAGTTTTCCAGCAACAGAGTCTTGATCGCCACCTCGCGCTCGAGACTCGTGTCCCAGGCGCGATACACTTCGCCCATGCCGCCGGCTCCCAGGCGCTGGAGAATCTTGTAATTCCCAAAACGCGTGCCTGCCGACAACACAGACGAAGCCGAAGACTCGTTGTCCGGTGCATTCATAGTTGTCGGAGCCGCAGCGGTCGACGGGAACAACAGGTCGCTGCGCGCCGTAGGGCGACTGGATTCAGGCCCAGGTGGGGTCCCGGGCATTACACTGAGTGCGCCTATATTACCCGATAATCGAAGGAGTTGATTCATGGATATTCGCTCGATGCAGCGGCCCCTGAAAGATCGCTACCGGCAGGATCCGGCCAGCTCCCGCATCACCCTGACCGCCCGCGGCAGTCAAACCGACGCCCCCATCAGCTGCTCCATCGATCTGGGACGCGCGATCTATAACGCGGAAGCCCATCAGGGCGTCGGCGGCGCCGGAACCGGCGCCTGTTCCGGTGACCTGCTGCTCGGCGCCTTAGCTGCCTGCGCACAAATCACCTGCCAAATGGTCGCCGCCGCCATGGGCGTGCCCACGGAAAGCATCGATGTCACCGTCGAGGGCGATCTTGACCTGCAGGGCACCCTCGGCACATCCAGAGAAGTCCCTGTCGGATTTGAGAGCATCCGCGTCCTGTTCGACGTCCGCGCGCCCCAGGCCACGCCCGAGCAACTCGCCGCTTTGCAGGCAAAAACGGAACAGTATTGCGTCGTGATGCAGACGTTGCAGCATCCGCCGAAGATTGAAAACCGCTGGAGCCAGTCATAGCGCTGCATGCGCCCAGCCGCGTGTCCCTGCCATCCCCGCTGCGCAGCGGCTCAATGCCGTTCGATGAAATCCCCAACGAGGCACGCCGCTGCTTCAAGAAATTTGCGGTCTTCCTCCGCAAAGGCAGCCGCATCGTGACTGTCGATATCGATTTCCCCTACGACCCGCCCATGAGCATAAATGGGAACCACAATCTCCGATCGCGTCTCAAGGGAGCATGCCAGGTAGCGCAGATCGGCAGCGACGTCATCGACAATCACCGTCTCCCCGGTTGCCACCGCCGCCCCGCAAATGCCCTCTGTCACCGGGATACGCACATGAGGCGTCGGTGCTCCCACAAACGGACCCAGCACCAGCATCGTGGGATCGCCAGGATCCAGCATGTAGAAGCCTGCCCAGCTATAGTGCGGCAGGCGGCCGGCAAGAGCCTCCACCATCTTCTTCTCAAGTTCCACAAGAGAGGAAGAACTCGCTGCCCATTGACGAAATTGCTCGAGCAGCGCCAGTCGATCGCCTGAGAATTCCTGATCATGCATAGACAACTCGCCCAATTGGCCAGCGGTCCTTCAGTTCGCGAAGAAATCCGCAGCCCCACGCCGACACACCTAATTCCCCAGATACTCCTTCAACCGCGCCTGCGTCCGCTGCAGCGCGTCGGCGTACGACGAGGCGTTATAGTGCGCGCCGTTCCTCACGAAATCGTGCTCGGTCTTCGGATACGTCACCAGCACAAACTGCGCCCCCGCCGCCGTCGCCGCATCCGCCAGCGTGTGCGCCGTCGTAATCAGGCAGCAGTTGCGATAGGTATCCTTCTCCCCGGCAAACATCAGCACCGGCACCTTGATCCGGCTCACAAAACCCGGCACGTCCCTGATCATCGATGTCGCCGGATACCACACCACCACGCCCGTCACCAAATCCGGCAACTGCGACCCGTAGTACAGGGTGATTCCGCCACCCGCCGAAAAGCTCACCAGCGCCACCTTCCCCGGCAACGCATGGGGCATCTGCTGCGCCTGGGCAATCGCCGTCTTCAGCGCCTCGCCGTGCGTTCCCTCCATCGCCTCGCCGTCGAACAGCACCACGTCGTAGCCCATCTGCGCCAGATCCGCGGAAACCGCCCGGTAATGCTCCGGACCCGACATCCCCGAAGCCACCACCACCACCCGCCCCTTGCCCTGCGGCGGCGGAAACTCCTGCTGCCCGAAGGCAACAGCGGCCATCGAGGCCGCAGCAACCACACCTGCGGCCACGCGAAGGAAAGTTCTCATAGCGTCGGCACCTCACGCCCCTGCTCGAACAAACATGTGCGAGCGGGATCAAACCGGACGAGGCGGAGGCCGGGGATGCTTCCAAGTCGCGGCTGGCTCCAAAGTATAGCGCCATGGAGCAAGCCGTTGCCAAGCCAGCTCAGCGCCCCGGCTTGTAATCGGTGAACAGCTCGGGAAACTGCTCTTTCAGCGCCGAAATCTTCGGCCGGTCGCACACCAGAATGTACGGATTATCCGGATTGTTGTACGCATAATCCTGGTGGTAGTCTTCCGCCCGATAGAAAGCTTCGAGCGGCGTCACCTGCGTGACAATCGGCTTCGGAAACACATGCGCCCCGTCCAGTTGCGCGATGTACGCCTTCGCGATCCGCTCCTGATCCTTGTTCTCGAAAAAAATCACCGACCGGTACGACGTCCCCACATCCGGCCCCTGGCGGTTCATCTGCGTCGGATCGTGCGCCACCGAAAAGTAAATCCGCAGAATCTGCCCGTACGTGATCTTCGACGGGTCATAGACAATTTCAATCGACTCCGCGTGCCCGGTCGTCTCCGTCGTCACCTGATCGTACGTTGCGGTCTCCGCCGATCCGCCCGAATATCCCACCGTCGTCTTCAGCACGCCCTTCACCCGCCCATACACCGATTGCATGCCCCAGAAGCATCCGCCCGCCAGCACCGCTTTCTCTTTCCCCGGTTTCGCGGCCAGCGCAACGTCCGCGTTCGCCGCGGGAATCGGCGCTCGCGCGGCCGCATGGCAGCCCCCAGCCAGCAACAGCACGCCCAATCCCGCCGCCAGCCCAACCCTCCGCGAAAGACCAACCCCGAAACGCGCCATGCGCATATCCTCCGTCACTTCCCGGCCTGCATACTATGAGACGCGCGTCCCCCAAAAGGGATACAAATCCGCCCGGCAAACTGGCGCCGCTTACCTTCCGGCTCGCTTCCTCTTCGCCGCAGCGCCCCGCGCGCTGCTGGCGCCGTCTTCTCCGGCGCGTGCGGGACTATCCACCACCGTCAGCACCGCGCCGTCGATTCGGTTATCGAGGGAGCGGTAGGGCGTCACGCGCAGGCTGAACCGATGCCCTTCGTTATCCTCCACCACAAACTGTTTTGCCTGCACTTCCTGCATCACGTCCAGCATCATCTGCTCCAGCGCGCGCACGTCCACCTTGAGGCGCAGCCGCGGAATTGGGCGTCCGATATCGCTCGGCCCCAACCCCAGCACGCTGGTTGCCTGCGGCGTAAACCGCCGCACGCTCAGATCGGAGCTCACCATCACCATCGCCAGATTCACGCTGTTCAGCAGATTCGTCAGGTCGTTGTTCAGCTGCGTCAGCAGTTCGTTCCGATGCTGCATCTCTTCGTTCACCGTGTGCAGCTCTTCGTTGGCAGACTCCAGTTCCTCCTTGGAGGTCTGCAACTCCTCGTTGGTGCTCTGCAACTCCTCGTTGCCCGACTGAATCTCCTCGTTAGCCGACTGCAGCTCCTCATTGGTGGTTTCCTGCATTTCGATAATCGACTGCAGGTGTTCGCGGGTCGCCGTCAGCTCCTGCCTCATCTGCTCCAGCTGCTTGTCTTTATCGGTCCGCTCCGATCGCGTCAGCGGCTCGGCTTCCTGCTCGGTCAGCGGCTTCCCGCCCGCGGCCGTTGGCTCAAACACCACCAGAAAGTTGTTCAGGTCGTGCATGGGCGTGCGGAACGGCACAATGCGGATGTTGGTGGCGATCTGCTCCCCGGCCTCCTCCACGTGCAGATCCTGCCGGTCCGTTTCCACCCCGGTCCTGCGCGCTTCGTCGATCGCGCTCTGCAGTTCGAACAGCAGCCCGTGCCGCGCCATCTTCAGCAGGTTCAGGCTGGCCTTCCCCGGCGGCAACTCCAGGTAGTGTCCCGTCCGCCCGCGGCTGTGCAGGATTTCCATCTGGTCGTTGACCACCACCGCCGGCGGCGCGTACCGGGAGAGCAACAGCCGGTCGGCCTCCCGCTGCATTTCCAGCGGCACTTTTCCCGCCTCTACCGCCCTCGAGGGTGGTACCGGAGCCTCCATCGCACTTCCTTCCTTTTCCGGCATGCCCATCGAAAAACTGAGCGGCGCTGGCGACGCAACGTTCTTCCTGCGGTAAATCTTCTGCTTTTTCTCTGCCATTTCAAATAGGTCCGGACCCGCGCTCAACAGGCCCTCTGTGTTGCCGATCATCAGAAAGCCCATCGGATTCAGCGCGTAATGAAAAATCGGAATGACCCGCTTCTGCAGCGCCTGGCTCAAGTAAATCATCACATTCCGGCAGCTCACCAGATCCATCCGCGAAAACGGCGGATCGCTGAAAATATTCTGCGTGGAAAAGACGCAGAAATCGCGGATCGTCTTGCTGATCTGGTACCCCGCGTCGGTCTTATGGAAGAACCGCCGCAGCCGCGTCGGGCTCACATCCGCCTCGATGCTGTCCTTGAAGATCGCCGCGCGCGCCTTCTGTACGGCGCTCTCGCTCAGGTCCGTTCCGAAAATCTGAATCGGGATGTCCGCATGCTCGTCGCCCAGAAACTCCACCAGCGATATGGCGTGCGAGTACGCCTCCTCGCCAGTCGAGCATCCCGGAACCCAGATGCGAATCGGCAGCGATGCCTTGTTCCGCGCCCGCAAAATTTCCGGGTACACCGCCCGCCGCAGCGCTTCGAACACCTCAGGATTGCGGAAAAATGAAGTCACGTTGATCAGCAAATCTTCGTAGAGCGCGTTCAGCTCCTGGCGATCCCGCTGCAGCAGTGCGACGTAATCGGCCAGTCTCCCCACTTTGTGCAACACCATCCGCCGCTGGATGCGCCGGCTGATCGTGGGCGGCTTGTACTCCGAAAAATCCACCCGGGTCGCTCGCCGCAACAGCCGGAAAATTTGTGCCAGATGCGGCTCCAGCCCCGCGTCCTCGCCGTCCAGGGAGAGGGCCGCCATGCCCGCTGCCGATCGATGCTGCCGGATCGAGGCCAGCTCGTTCGCGATCTCTTCCGGCGCCAGAACGAAGTCCACGCATCCCGCCGCAATCGCGCTCGCTGGCATGCCATCGTATTTGGCCGACTGCGAATCCTGCGCGAATGTGATGCCCCCTTCTCCTTTAATCGCGGTCAGCCCTACCGTGCCGTCGCTCGCCGTGCCGGAAAGAACGACCCCGATCGCGTTGCTGCCGCATTCCGCCGCCAGCGACCGGAAAAAGACGTCGATGCTGGTGTTCCCCGGACGCGAATGTTCCCGCTCCGCGATATGAAACCGCAGCCCCGCCATCGTCAGATCGCAGTTCGGGGGAATCACGTAGACGTGGTCCGGCTCAGCCGCCATTCCATCTTCGATTTGCCGCACCGGCATCGCCGTCGTCCGCGCCAGAATCTGGGTAATCGCGCTCTCGCGCGCCGGATCCAGATGCGGCACCAGCACGTAGGCCATGCCCAGACCGGGCGGCAGCGCCCGAAACAGCCGCGTGTACGCTTCCAGCCCTCCTGCCGAAGCTCCAATGCCTACCACCCAGGACCCGTGGCGAGGGTCACCACCGGCCCCCGGCGGCGCCTCGGGCTTCCCGGCCGCGGGTTTGCGCGCGCTGCGATCTGGCCTGCGAAACGTCATGAGAGGTTGCATCAGTGCCTGGCGAGGGCCCGTTCAGCGACGCGTTGCAATGACCGCTGCGACGGTTCCCGGATTATACGGCTCGCCGCCCGCCCGCTGTGCGTCTCAGCGGCCCGCACGCAGGGTGAGGATCTGGGTCCGCAGCAAATCCAGCGCCGTCTGGACTTCCCGAGTCAACGCCCGATTCGTATCGTGCAGCATGTGCGACGTCTGAATCTGACAGCTCAGCGAGGCCAGCGCCTGCATCGCCGTCTGCTCCGTAGCTCCGACTCCCGGAGCACGGCTCGAACAGCGCAACGCAACCCACGCGTCCAGATCGCCGGGCCGCGCCAGCACCGCCTTTTTGCTTGACCCGTTAGGCCGCCGGACCGGGAGCCCGAAATCCATTTCCCAGCGCTGGACCGTGCGCACTCCTTTGCCCATGTATCGCGCAATATCCTTCCAGGATGTGAGAACCGCGGAGTGATCGGGAACTATCGCTGTATTCATGGCATCCCTCTCCTGGGTTTGGCGGCGTAAACCGGTGAGTCGCGTTGAGGCCGGCCCTTTCCGCGATCAGTCGTAAGAGGTTGCGCTCGTCGCCAGCGGATGCCTGAGGCATCCCAAAATTTTCCCCACTTATATCACACTCCACCTGGAACGTACCCGCGTCGTACCCTGCAGCCTGCTCAATGGCCCAGCGCACGGCTCGCCGCGTTCCGCCACTGCGCCGGCAATCATCGGCTTCCGCCTCCCAACAGTCTGAGCCGCAGAAATACCACCACCCCCACCGGATCCGTCCCGTAAACCCCCTGCAACTGCGCCCCTGGTTTGTACGCCGTCACCTGCGCCCCCAGCGCCGTCCCCAAATGCGGCAGCCGGCCCAAATCGCGATCGTAGCCAAACGTGTACGCCTGCACACGCCCCGCCGATTTCTCCTCGAACCCCGCCGGCAGCGCCACCTCGCCCAGCAACAGTTCCGTCGTTCGCTCCGCATCTTCCACCCGCGTGGTGGCGTAATTGCTGCCGCCAAACCGCACCGTCGATTCGAACAAATAACTGTCCTCGATCAGGTTGCCGGGCAGGTCGTGCGTGCGCCCCCACGCCACGGTGCTCGCCCAGTTCCCGTTCTTCCCAAACGCCCGGTTATACATCGCCGAAGCTGTCATGCGGTCCTGGTTCTCCGTCGCAAACAACGCCTCCGGGCTATGCAGATGTCCCCACGAATATTGCCCGCTCCAGTTCTGTCCCGGCTGCGCCGTCACCCGCGCCGACCACGAATCGATCGCCCCCTGCTGCACCTCCCAACGATGCTCATCCGGTTCCCGCCCATGAAAACCGCTCGCCTCCACCCGCAGCCATCCCTGCGTCAACCCCGCCGTCACCACATCGCCGGCAATGTGCGTCGAATCCTCCTGGTGGTGCCCCAGCGTCGCTACCGGATTCTCCATCGCCGATGCCCGGTGCGGAAATGCCGTCGGCCCAATCGCCGGATCCCCCACCGGCGCCGCATAGATGCTGAACAGCGTCTCCTTCCCCAGCCGCGCATCGTACAGCGCCGCCGCTTCCATCACAAAGTCGTGCGGATGCTGCCCGTCCACAATCGGCTTGCCGTACGCCGTCTCCCCCTGCTGAAACAGCAGCGGATACTGCCGTCCCGTCACCGTCGCCGGCTCCAGGCTGAACATCCCGCGCAGCGTCAGCTCGTTCTTGCCCCAGTTCCGCTGCGCCATCGGCATCACCCAGTTCGTCGAGAACAGCTTGTCCCCGCCGCGCGAGCAGCTCTGCTGGATATCAGCGACAAACCCGTTGCCGTGCAGCATCAGCATCCAGCCGCCCCGCATGGTCATCAACATCGGCGTCGGCGTCGAGTTGGGCTCCGCGCTCGTCCCCGACGCCGTGTGGGCTTCCACCTCCTCCGTCAGATTCCGCGGCGCGGAATTCATCATCATCTGGGCGGACGCAACAACCAGTGTCGGCCCAGCGCACAGCGCGGCCAACACAGCAAAACGAAAACATGGCATGGATCACTCCTCAGGCGGATCGAGCGGCAACACGGCAACGCGCAAGCGTCGTGACAAGGAGGAACGAACGATCAGATACGCAGCGGCACGTCACTCGCCCGCGTCTCGCGAGGCGCATGGACCCGGCGTTGATCCGCGCTGACTGCACCAGCAGCAGAACCGCCCACTCGCTCCACGCTCAGCGGCACCATCAGGATGCGCTCCGCATTCACCAGCGGCCTGGGCGCAACGGCTGTAGCCGTTCGCGCACACCCCGCATCCGACGGCTGATCTGCACCCGGAGGGCAATGCCCCGCGTGTCCCGCGCAGCATGGTTGCGCGCAGCTCCGCGCGCACGTCAGAGCCTGGCACAGAGGAGCACACGCCATCGCCGCAACCAGCACAACGGCCGCGCAGCGAGCGGCGGCGCGCCACGAGATAAAAGGCCCGCGCACACCGCGATGCTAACATTTTCCGCCGCAGCCATCCCGTCGCGGTACCCTGTCTGCGATGCGATTATTCGTCGCCGTCGCGCTCGCCCCCGAAGCCGCCGCAGCCCTCGCCGGCGTCCAGACGCTGCTCGCCGCCTCCGCCCCCGATCTCCGCTGGTCCCCGCCGCAAAGCTGGCACGTCACGCTGCAATTCCTCGGCAACGCGAACGACGCCCAACTCGCCTGCCTGCAAACGCAACTGGCCGGCGTGCGTGCCGCGCCCCTCCCGATCCAGATCGGCGGTCTCGATTTCTTCGACCGCGCCGGAGTCTTTCACGCCGGAGTAGCCCTCACGCCGGAGTTGCTGTCTCTGCAGCAATCTGTCTTCGCGGCGACCCGCGCCTGCGGCTTCGTCCCGGAAGACCGCGCGTACCATCCGCACCTCACCCTGGCCCGCACCAAAGGCCACGCCGGAGCCGCCGCCTTCGCGTCCCTCAAACAATCCCTCCAGCGCACCCGCATCCACCTCCAGGCAGAATTCGTCGCCGAAGACTTTCTCCTCTTCGAATCCATCCCCGGCCCCGGCGGCTCCCGCTACGAAATCCGCGCGCGCTTCCCTCTCGCAAGTCTCTAATCGTCGAACCGCACTCCTAAGCCGGCTCCGGAATCACCCGCAGCTTTCCCAGCCCCACCACGTACCCCGCAATCCCCACCGCCAGCACAATCGCCGCAATCAAAAACGCAGCGCGAAAATTGTCCTTTCCCGCAAAATACCCGGTGACGATGGGCGCCGAAATCGCCGCAATCTGCGTGGCGAAATTCATAATCCCGCCAATCCGCCCCACGCTCTCCCGCGGCGCGATCAGCGACGGCACCGACCACCCCACCGGAGCCATCGCCCCCAGCCCCGCCATCGCGATGCTGATCCACACCACCGCCTGCCCCGCCGAATGTGCAAAGCTCGCTCCATACAGCGCGCCGCCCAGCGCCAGCCCGCCCACCAGCACCGTCTGCCGCACCAGCCACGGACGCGCCCCGCGCCGTACCAGCGCATCCACCATCCATCCCCCAATCAGCAGGTCCGTCACCGTCGCCACCAGCCACGGAATGCTCGTGTCCAGCGAAGAGTGCAGCAAATCCACATGCTGCACCATCGTCAGATAGCTCGGCAGCCACACCAGCACCAGGTAAAAAACGTAGTTGTACGCGGCAAAGCCAATCGTCGCGCCCAGCACCTGCCGCTGCCGCGCCAGATACAGCAGCGGCGCTCCATGCGCATGCCGCGCCGGAGCCGACTCCGGCTGCGCCTTCCCCTCCGCCATCCACTGGCGCTCCGCCGGACTCAGCCGCGAATCCTCGCTCGGATTCCGGTAGACCTTCCAAAACAAAAAGAAGTAGACGAGGCTGATCGCCCCCGTAAATTCAAAGCTCCACCGCCATCCAAAGCGAATCAGCAGGATGCCCAGAATCGGCACCCCGATGGCCGAAGCAAACTTCGCTGCCGCGTCGTTAATCGACGTCGCAAAGCTGCGCTCGCTCTCCGGAAACCAATACCCCACCGCCTTCGAGTTCGCCGGAAACGTCGGAGCCTCGCCGATCCCCAGCAGCAGCCGCGCCGCAAAAAAACTGTAGACGCCGATCGCCAGTCCCGACGCAAACGACGCCATGCTCCAGATGAACGTCGCCACCCGCCCAATCCGCCGCACCCCCCACCGGTCCAGCATCACGCCTACCGGAATCTGCAGCACCGCGTACGTCCAGTTGTAAGCGCTCGCCAGAATCCCAAACGTCAGCGCGGTGATGCCCCATGACTGCCGCAGCGCGTCCTGCGCCACCGAGATATTCACGCGATCGAAAAAGTTGACCAGCACGCCGATGCCCAGCAGCACGGCAATGCGCCAGCGTCGATGCGAAGCGTGGAGCGATGAGCCGTTCGCCGCAGACATGTTCAGCCTGCATTGTAGAGCTTGGTATCTAAACTTCGGTTGGTTCGGGACCGGGATTCCAGCTGCATTAGGGCAGTGTCAGCGATATTCTGAACTCGTCTACCGAATCTCTCCTACCGTTATTCAGGGAAATCTCCAGCCCGCCAGACGCCGTGGAATACGCGACAATGTGACCGTAGCGCTTTTCGCCCGCTCCGCTGAAATTTAAGTACGGCAATCGAGCGTGAATCCACTTGAATGGGAGGGCATAGGCTTCATCCCTGCCAACACAGCCTAGAGCCTGTTATTAACTTTGTTCCTGTATTTTGAAACAGATGAGGCATTTCGCTCCCCGTCGTGCATCCTGGGGTGGTGGGACGGCGTGAGCGGCGGGGCTATCCGAGCGATGTAACGGATGAGGAGTGGGCGCTGGTG
>DATAWI010000024.1:0-7191 GCA_036267295.1 Acidobacteriaceae bacterium
AAACTCGACAAGACCGTTTTCAAACATCCGTTCATCAACCGGCTTTCGCTCGGGATGGTCGCCGACCACGTGACGCTGGAACAAGGCACCGGCGCCGTCCACACCGCGCCGGGGCATGGGCAGGAAGACTACGTGGTGGGCATGCAATACGGCCTGCCGGTGTATTGCCCGGTCGATCCCGCGGGCCGCTTTTTCAATCCGGAAGGTTTCGATGCCCATCTTCCACCGGAACTCCTGGGCAAGACGGTTTGGGAAGGCAACGAGATCGTCGTCGAGATCCTGAAGAAGCACGGCGCGCTGCTCGCGCTCGAACATATCGATCATTCCTATCCGCACTGCTGGCGCTGCCACCATGCCACGATTTTCCGCGCCACCGACCAGTGGTTCATCGGCATGGATAATCTCGGCCTTCGCCAGCGCGCGCTCGATGCCATCAAGGGCGTCAAGTGGATTCCTGAATGGGGCGAGGAGCGCATCTCGAACATGGTTTCGAGCCGGCCCGACTGGTGCATCTCGCGCCAGCGCGTCTGGGGCGTGCCCATCGCCGTCTTCCTCTGCGACGCCTGCCACCAGCCGTACAACGATCCCGCGCTCAACCGCCGCATCGTCGAGTTCTTCCAGCAGCAAGGCGCGGAAGCCTGGTACTCCGCCGCAGCCGCCGCTCTATTGCCTCCCAACGCCGCCTGCGCCCATTGCGGCCACGCCGCCTTCAGGAAAGAAAACGACATCCTCGACGTCTGGTTCGACTCCGGAGCCAGTTGGCATGCCGTCCTCGAAGCCGAGCCCGGCCTCGCTCCGCCCGCGCAGCTTTACTTCGAAGGCGGCGACCAGTACCGCGGCTGGTTCCACACCTCGCTCCTCACCTCCGTCGGCGTGGGCGCCGAACACGCCGCTCCCTTCACCATGGTCGGCACCGCCGGCTGGACCCTCGACGAGCAGGGCCGCGCCATGTCCAAATCCCTCGGCAACGGCGTTGACCCGGTCGACATCGCCGACCGCCTCGGCGCGGAAATCGTCCGCCTCTGGGTGGCCTCAGTCGACTTCCGCGAAGACGTCGTCGACAGCGAAGCCATCATGCAGCGCCTGGCGGACAACTACCGCAAGCTGCGCAACACCTTCCGCTTCCTGCTGGGCAATCTGGCCGGCTTCAACCCAGCCTCTGACGCCGTGCCCGACGCCGGCCTCCTGCCTCTCGATCGCTACATGCTCGCGCGCTGCCGCGAACTGGTCGAAAAGGTCTCCGGGACGGATGGGCAAAGCGGATGGTACGGCGACTTTCAGTTCCATCGCGTCTTCCACGCGGTCAACGAGTTCTGCATCGTCGAGCTCAGCGCCTTCTACCTCGACGTCCTCAAAGACCGCCTCTACACCTTCGCGCCCGTGAGCGTCGAGCGCCGCTCCGCGCAAACCGTCCTGCATCGCATTGCCGAAGCCCTCGTCCGCATCGTCGCTCCCATCCTCACCTTCACCGCCGAGGAAGTCTGGCAATACCTGCCGAAAGTCGAAGGACGCGAAGCCAGCGTGCATTTGGCCCTCTTCCCCAAAGCTGAAAAACTAGGCGCAGCCAATCCAAAGTTCATGGAGGATTGGGAAACACTGTTGAAGTTCCGAGACTTCGTGCTAAAAGGCCTGGAAACTGATCGCAAGGCTGGCAAGATCGGCAAGGCGCTCGAGGCGAGAGTCGAAATCGTCACGAACGGTGAATATCTCCGGCTACTGGAAAGTAACAGCTCGGTTCTCAAGGAGCTGCTGAACGTCTCTCAAGTTTCACTGGCGCTGGGAATTGAACCCGAACATTTAACCGCCTTGGCGTGGAGGATCGGCATCTTCCCCGCCCTCGGCCAAAAATGTAACCGCTGCTGGAACTATTACCCCGACGACAGCGAACAGCACGTCCGCACCTTCGGCCCCTGGGAACAGGTCTGCGGCCGCTGCGCCCACGCCCTCACCCAAATGGGCTTCCCCAGCGAGCTTCCGAAAGCCTGAATGCCCTTGCCCAGAAAAACAAATGTCATCCTGAGCGAGCCTTCAAAATTCGTTGCGCCCCGCTTTGGGGGCGCAACAATCAATCCAGCCGCGAGTCGAATGGACCTGCATTTCCCCTCTCCGCAACCACGCACCGCCGATACCCAATGACCACCCGCGACCGCCGCCCCCTCCTCCTCGCCATCACCGCCGTCGTCATCCTCCTCGACCGCCTCACCAAGGCCTGGATCGTCGCCCACATCCCCGAAGACACCACCATCCCCGTCTGGGACCACATCTTCCGCCTCTCCCACGTCCGCAATCCCGGCGCGGCCTTCTCCCTCTTCACCGACTCGACCCACCCCGAGCTCACCCACCAGCTGCTCGCCTGGTTTTCCATCCTCGCCGCCGCCGTCATCTTCGTCCTTCTCATCCGCCTCGGACGCCGCGCCACACCCACCACCGTCGCCCTGGCCCTGGTCCTCGGCGGCACCATCGGCAATCTCTGGGACCGCCTCCGCTACGGCATGGTCACCGACTTCCTCGAAGTCCACATCGTCCACTACCACTGGCCCGACTTCAACGTCTCCGACTCCGCCATCGTCTGCGGCGGCATCCTCCTCATCCTCGATTCCCTCCGCCCTCGACCTCCAGGTTCTGCGCAGCAGGCCGACGGTAGAAGCGCCGGGTTTTAACCCGGCGAATGACCGCGCGAGAGTAAAGGGCTTCAGCCCCGGCCCACCGCACCCCTGTGCAGTGCGTCACATCCCCGCCGCCGCCGCGCCCCGTAGACTACCTACCGTGGCCGACCTCGCCATCTCGCCGCGACCTGCGTCCGCAGCCCTCAGCCAAACCTGCGGACCCAACCGCCCCCTCCTCGATCTCTCCATCGGCGACCTCCTCCACCGCACCGCCGCGCGCTTTCCCGACCGCGACGCCGTCGTCGCCTGCCACCAGCGGCGCCGCCTCACCTGGTCCCAGCTCAGCGACGAAGCTGACCGCGTAGCCCGCGGACTCTGGTCCCTCGGCTTGCGCAAAGGCGACCGCGTCGGCCTCTGGTCCACCAACTGCATCGAGTGGGTCATGCTCCACATGGGCTGCGCCCGCGCTGGCTGCTCCCTCGTCAACGTCAACCCCGCCTACCGCTCCCACGAGCTCCAGTACACCCTCACCCGCTCGCGCATGAAGGCCCTCTTTCTCTGGACCCGCGACAAGCGCGCCGACTACGCCGCCATCCTCGACCGCGCCCGCCGCGGCATCAATGTCGACCTCGATCTCGCCCACACCATCTACTTCGACTCGCCCCAGTGGCCCGCGCTTCTCGACGCCCCCGGCCAGCTTCCTGACCACGTCGATCCGCAGGACGTCGCCAACATCCAGTACACCTCCGGCACCACCGGCCTCCCCAAGGGCGTCAAGCTCTCCCACCACAACATCGTCAACAATGGACAGTTCCTCGCCCAGGGCTTTCACTACACCGAGCAGGACCGCATCTGCGTTCCTGTCCCGCTCTTCCACTGCTATGGATGTGTGATCGGAACCATGACCGCGCTCAATACCGGCGCGGCCCTCGTCTTGCCCAACTGGACCTTCGACGCCCGCGCCACCCTCCAGGCCATCCACGCCGAGCGCTGCACCTCCGTCTACGGCGTCCCCGCCATGTACGTCGCCGAGCTGGCCCTCCCCGACTTCCCGCAGTACGACCTCACCTCGCTCCGCACCGGCATGATGTCCGGCGCGCCGTGCCCCATCGAGCTGATGAAGCGCGTCCTCTACGAAATGCATTGCGGTGAGCTGGTCATCGCTTACGGACAGACGGAATCGTCCCCCGTCGTCACCATGTCCGACGCGTCAGACACTATTGAAATCCGCGTCAACACTGTCGGACGCGCCATGCCCCAAACCGAAATCAAAATCGTCTCCACCGCCAGCGGTGTCACCCTCCCCACCGGCGACCAGGGAGAAGTCTGCGCCCGCGGCTATGTCGTCATGAAGGGATACGACGCCGAGCCCGCGGCCACCATGGCCGCCATCGACGCCCAGGGATGGCTGCACACCGGGGACCTCGGCATCATGCGCGCCGACGGCTGTCTCCACCTGACGGGCCGGTCCAGAGATATCATCATCCGCGGCGGCGAAAACATCTATCCCCGCGAGATCGAGGAGTTCCTCTACACCCACCCCAAGATCAGCGAAGTCCAGGTCGTCGGCATTCCCAGCGCCCGCCTGGGAGAAGTGGTGTGCGCCTGGGTCCGCCTGCGTCCCGGCGCGTCCGCCACCGAGGACGAGATTCGCGACTGGTGCCGCGATCAGATCGCCTACTTCAAAATCCCCGAATACATCCGCTTCGTCGATGAATTCCCTGCAACCCTCAGCGGCAAAATCCAGAAATTCAAAATCCGCGAATTCGAAATCGAAGCCCGCAGCCTCCAGAACGAAGCCACCACCCAAACCGCCTAGCCCGACACCAGGTCATCCCGAGCGAAGCATCCTCGTCGGTTGCGCCTGCACCCTGGCGCAACATCATTTCAGACGCAAATCGAACGGACCTGCATTTACCTCCCCGGTGCATTTGCCCTGGTACTTGCCATTGCCTTTGCCGTTGCCTTTGCCTTTGCCTTTGCCTTTGCCTTTGCATTTGCATTTGCATTTGCATTTGCAGTTTTTTGTTGTCATCCAGAGGAGCGTAGCGACGAAGGACCTCGCGTTTGCCGTTGCGTTTGCCGTTGCTGTTGCGTTTGCCGTTACCGTTGCCGTTGCGGTTGCGGTTGATCCCAACAGTAAATTTCGGCCGTCGCTCTCCAATTCTGCATCACAACCGTTACCCGGAAGCAGCCCCTCTCGGCTTCCACCGCCTGAACGGAGACCGCTTGCGTTTACCCCCGCTGGTTTTCCTGATCGCTCTTTCCCTGCATGCCGACCCGATCCCCGTGAAACAGGTGCAGGGAGCCGTGCAGGGCTTCCTCGTCGTTCGCGATGTCCACGGCCGGCCCGTAGGTACGGGCAATTTCCAGCAGACATCGCGCGGAGCCCTCGTGACCTCCCGTATCGTCTACACGTTCAACGATGGCAGCGTGGATGAAGAGACCACCGTCTTCACCCAGAACCGAGTCTTCCACGTCATCTCCGACCACCACATCCAGCGCGGCCCCTTCTTCGCCAAGCCCGTCGATGTTGCCTTCGAGACGGCGACCCGCAACGTCACCACCCGCAATCCGGACAAATCCACGACGAAGGAAATCGAAAAGGATATTCCCACCGACGTGGCCAACGGCATCACCGGAATTGTTCTGCAAAACGTCTCGCCGAAGGTCTCTCCTTTCGAACTGCCCATGATCGCGCCCGACCCGAAGGCCCGCCTCATCAAAATGAAAATCTCCCCCGAAGCAGAAGGCGCCTTCACCGTCGCCGGCGTCGCGCACAAGGCAACGATCTTCGACATTCACCTGGACCTGGGCGGAGTGGCGGGCGTCATTGCGCCGATGATCGGCAAACAACCGAGTGATGTCAGGGTTTGGATCGCACCCGGCAACGCGCCCGTCTTCGTGCGCGAAGTGACCCAGCTTTCTGAGGGCGGACCCGTGGTCAGCATCGAACTCGCCGGCACGCACTTCGAGCCAGTCGAGCCCACGACGGGCAAATAAAGTAAGCGACGCCGCGTTTCCAGGATGTGCCGCCGCGCGCGCGCCTCGATCGTCCTTCGAGTCGGTCTCAAAAATCCGTGACTTCCTCGATGTCCGCCTGACGCATTTCCGTCGCACTTTGTCGGCATGCGGGAGTTCGGACGCCCCCGCTACGCCCCGCCGCGTGCCAGCCTCACACCTGCGTCATCGCCGATTCTCCCGCCGCCGCCCGCAATCGCTGCTCGTTCTTGTCCCGATACATCGCGACGTCCGCCTCGGCAACCAACTCCTGCATGCTCGCGCCTTCCCGCCACGCCGCCAGTCCCAGCGACGCATCCACATGCACCACCGTCGCCTCCTGGTTGGCCCCTCGCTGGATGGTGTATTTGCCGAATACCCACTCCCGGATGCGGTCCATGTGGCTGGTCGCTCCCCCGGCATCGCTCGCCAGCACCACCACGAACTCGTCGCCTCCCCAACGCCCCACCATATCGCCGGCCCGCGTGCACATCTGCAGCTCGATCGCGAACTGCCGCAGCAGATCGTCGCCCGCCAGATGACCGAACTGGTCATTCACCCGCTTGAAGCCGTTCAGGTCGATCATCATCACCGTGAACACCTGCTTGTTCTCAATCGAGCGCTGCATGCGTTCTTCCATGCTGCGGCGGCTCGCAACCCCGGTCAGCTCATCTTTCAGCACCAGGCTCTCCACCGCTTTGAGCCGGTTTTCGTACGTCGAAACTTCGCTGCGCAGCTCTTCAACCATCTGCTTGTTGTCGCGGGTCATCTGCTCCACGTGGCTCTTCATCTCCTGCACGCTGGCCGCCACCGAGCTGCGGATCGCGCTGAGGTCGTCAAGAGTGGCAATATTTTCGAGCCGCTTCGTCACCTCCCTGAACTGGCTGGTGTAGTTCTGGTTCCGATCGCCCAGCGCTTCCGCAGTCCTCGCCAGCGCGATCAGTAGTTCCCTCACCTGGTCCGCGTTAGCCTTGAACTGATCCGCCGTGCGCCCACCCCACTCCTGCAGCTGCAGCTCAACCTGCTTGTGGGTGTGCCGCACAGCGCTCGGCGAGGACTTCACCGAAAGACGACTCTCGAGGCCCTTGAGCGCGCGCTCCACATCGGACCCGAGCACCGGGCTCCCCAGGAGGGCGCATCGGCCGATCGCCAGCAGCAGCCCGCGGTAACACTCCAGGGTCTCGCCGCCCGGATCGCTCAGCGCTGGCGGCGGATCTTTCTGATCCAGATATTTCTTGAGAGAAATCAACGTTCGCTCTCCGGTCTTCGCATCCCGCCCGCAACCGAGGCGACGATCCGGCTTCCGGCCAGGATGCCTTTTCCTGTCTCGGAGTCAGCGCGCGCAACGGCCCAGAACGGCTCCGATAAATGTCTCATCGGCACGTTGGCGATGAAGTTTCAGGGGTTGACGCGTTCAAAGACAAAAAAAGCGCGGGCCGTCGCCACTAGAGCCTGTTATTAACTTTGTTCCTGTATTTTGAAACAGATGAGGCATTTCGCTCCCCGTCGTGCATCCTGGGGTGGTGGGACGGCGTGAGCGGCGGGGCTATCCGAGCGATGTAACGGATGAGGAGTGGGCGCTGGT
>DATAWI010000025.1:0-264831 GCA_036267295.1 Acidobacteriaceae bacterium
GCCGAATATGGCGACTACACCGCAGGTCCGCGGATCGTTACCGACGAAACGCGCGCCGAGATGAAGAAGCTGCTCGCGGAGATTCAGAACGGCACGTTTGCGAAGAAGTGGATCGAAGAGAACAAGACCGGCCGCAAGCACTTCGATGAAACGCGCAAGATCGAAGCCAAGCACCCGATCGAAGAAGTTGGCGGCAGGCTGCGCGCGGCTATGCCGTTCCTCGATCCGGTGACAGTGAAAGACAACGCACCGCAGGCGGCACAGCCGGAAACGGTTACCGCGTAATCCCGTCTTAACCGGAAACAAGCGCTGGCCGCGGGCATCTTTGCTGCGGCCATGCGTGCCTATTGGAGTTATGACGAATTTCCCCCGACTCGTCACGGCTTTTGCCTGCCTTGCCACTGCTTCTTTCGCTTTCGGGCAGGCGAGCCTCAAATGCCAGGTGATTCCAAAGTCGCTGGTTGCGATGCGGCATTGCTACCGCCCGCTGCTGGTCTTCAGTCCCCGCGCCAACGATCCGCGGCTGAGCGAGCAGGGCAAGATCCTGGACGCGGACGCCGACGATATGATGGATCGTTTCGTCATGCTGACGCCGGTGCTGCCGGACAGCAAAGGCTACCGGACGCCGCTGGACACGCCGTATACGGTGCTGAGCGCGGGGGAGATGAAGGCGATCCGGGAGCGCTTCCATGTATCCGAAGATGTGTTCCTCGTGCTGCTGCTTGACGAAGACGGAAGCATCGAGCTGCGCAGCGCGCGGCCGGTGCCGTCCGCGCGCCTGAATGCATTGATTGACACGCTGCCGAAGCGCAGGATCGAGCGCGAACGCCCGCACGCGAACTAACGTCTTCCACAGCAGGGATATTTGCGTCGCCACCGCTATGGGGCGCATCGTTTACCATCAAAGAGAGGCTGATCTATGACGACTGCCAGCACCACACCCACGCTGGACCCGGCCGACCCTCGCGCTGCATTCGTTCCCACGTCCCGGACGCCGATCCCTGAGTTGATAGAAGCATTGAAGCGTGTCGGCCCCCTGCAGGGGATGGACGATTGCGAGTACGAATGGCTGGCCAGGCACGGAGAGGAACGATTGATCCCCGCGGGAACCAGTGTCTTTCACGAGGGCGATCCCTCCGACACGATGAGCATCGTGCTGCGCGGCGAGATTCATGTGCGCCGGGAGCGCGGTGGACCCGCCGCTCTGTTCATCGGGCGCACCGGCCAGATCACCGGCCTGCTTCCCTTCTCCCGGATGAAGACTTACGGCGGACATGGTTACGTGGTCGCCGATCTGTGGGGGCTCGACTACCATCGCTCCAGCTTTCCCGAGATGATGCGCGCGATGCCGTCGATGACACAGCGGTGCGTGTCGGTGCTGCTCGACAGAGTGCGTGAAGTCACGCGCCTGGAGCAGCAGACCGAGAAGCTCAACGCGCTCGGCAAGCTGGCCGGCAACCTGGCGCACGAGATGAACAATCCGGCATCGGCCGCACAGCGTGCCGCATCCGGATTGCTGGATGAGCTGCGTGTCTATGGTCACGAAAAATTCAGACTGGGCGGCCTTTGTCTCGATACGGCGCACCTGGCTCTGGTGCGCGACTGGCAGGATTCAATCCGCGAGCAGGCTAAAGATGTGCAACCGGCCCCGGACCAGCACGCAGCGCTCGAAGACGATCTGCAGACATGGCTGCGAACGCACGGCGTGGCCGAGACGTGGAAGATCGCGCCGGAGCTGGCAGAGCTGGGAGTAAGGGCCGCGCAGCTCGATCCGCTCGGCGAATTTCTCAACGCGGAGTCGCTCACGGTTGTGCTGGGGCAATTTGCATCTTCGGTGCGCGCCGAGCGCATCGCCGAGGCCATGCTCGATTCGACGGCACGCATCTTCGACCTGATCCGCGCCATCAAGGACTACTCATACATGGACCAGGCGCCCATCCAGGAAGTGGATGTGCGGCAAGGCCTGGAAAATACGCTAACCATGCTGCAGTCGCGGTTGGCGCATGTGCAAATCGAGCGCCGCTATGCCGAGGACCTGCCTCTGATTGCCGCGTACGGCAGCGAGCTGAACCAGGTATGGACAGCGCTGCTTGAGAACGCGCTGGATGCCATGGACAACCACGGCAAAATCACACTCGCCGCCCAGGTTTCGGGTGAACTGATCCTGATCGAGGTGTGGGACGACGGACCCGGCATCTCGCCCGCGATCAGGGACCGCATCTTCGAGCCGTTTTTCACTACCAAGGCTCCGGGGCGCGGGCTGGGACTGGGGTTGGATACAGTGCAGCGCATCGTCCGGCGGCATCGGGGATATGTGAGCGTGGAGTCGAAGCCCGGTGCTACGTGCTTCCAGGTGAGGCTGCCTATGGAGCAGCTGCAAGCGTATTAAAAGCAGGGTGGAGGGGATAGGGTGTGGGGTGTAGCCTCTCTCCTCTGCCGCCTGTTTTTGCGCTTACAGTTTCTTCAGCATGGTTGTCAGCATTTTTCCCACCTCTACTGAGAGCTTCTCTACGTGGTCGATTGCGTCGCCGCAACCATACTTCAACTCCCTTGCAATTACCAGTTGCGTTTGGAGCTCAAGGTTGGAGCCTCTCGCAATACATAAAAATTGCTTGTACTCTCCCCTCGATCCCCGCCCGTAACCTTCAGCTATGTTGCTGGGTATCGAGACGCTCGCGCGTCTAACTTGATTGCTGAGTCCATAAATTTCTTCGCGGGGAAAGCCGGCGGTCAGCCTATAAATCGCGATACTCAGTTCTATCGCACGCTGCCAGACATGCAGCTCTTTGTAGGATTCGATCATGCCTGGTTTGTATCGCAGGCACTGCCGCAGCGAGAAGATTTTCTATACCCTGAACGCTATCCCCTGCACCCTAAAGTCACTCCGCCCGCAGCGCCTCCACTGGATCAACCTCTGCTGCTCTGAGCGCCGGCAGATACGCGGCGACTGCTCCGGCGAGCGTCAGCACCATGGCGACTGCGGCCAGCGTCCATCCGTCGTGCGGGGAGACTCCGTAGAGATAGCTGCGGACGAGCTTGCCGGAGAGGAAAGCCAGCGCCAATCCAACCGCGACTCCGGAGACTATCAGAATTCCCGCCTGGCGCATGACCAGCCAGACCACATCCCCGCGCCCAGCGCCCAGCGCGAAACGCACGCCCATCTCGCGGGTGCGCTGGCTGACCACGTAAGCCAGCAGGCCGTAGAGTCCGGCGACGCAGAGCAGGAGCGCGGAGCCGGCGAAGATTTCGAGCAGGCGCGCGGCCAGCATCTGGCTGCCGTAGGAGTCTTCGACGATCTGGTCCATGGTGCTGAAGTTCGATCCGGCGAGCTCCGGGCTGGCCTGTTTCAATGCCGCGCGCAACTCGGGAATCACTTCAGAGGGAGCGCGGCGGGTGCGCACCGCGAGGTCCATGGCGATGCCTTCCAGCACCGTGTAGAAGCCGCTGTCGGGCGTGATCTGGGGCAAGCTCACTTCCACCTCGGGGAACGATGGTCCGGCGATGCCCTGCTGGTGGAAATCGTCGAGTATGCCGACGATGGTGGCCTTTTTCCCTCCTTTGCTCATGCTGAGTAGCTGCTGTCCGATGATCTTTCCCGTGTCCTGTTCTTCCGGAGTGAAGGCGCGCACGAAGGCGCGGTTCACCACGACTACCGGTTCAGAGGACGCGGTGTCCTGGGCGTTGAAGTAGCGGCCGCGCAGCATCTGAAAGCCGAAGACGCGCTGCAGGTCCGGGCTGACTGCCTTGAAGGTGCTGGTGATGTATGAGTTCTTCTCGCTGGATGTCTCGTTTTTCTTGCGTATTTGCAACTGCATCATGAAGGTGTGTCCGAGCGGCACTTGGGTGACGAGGCCGGCCGCGTCGACGCCGGGCATATGCTGCACCCTTTCGAGCAGCGGCTCGTAAAGCGACGTGGCGGCATTTGTCTTCTCGTAACGATACGTCGGTATCTCCAGGTTGGCCACGATGATGTGGTCGGTGCGGAAGCCGAGCGGCACGTGGCGCAGCGCATAGATAGTGCGCAGCAGAAGGCCGCAGGCTGCGAGCAGCGCGAGGGACATGGCGATCTCGGCGATGACCAGGCCGCCGCGGGTCCGGTGTTGCGCGCGGCTCAGGCCGCTCTGGTGGCCTCCCTGCCGCAGCGCCGGCTCGATAGGCGAGCGCGCGGCAAGAAACGCCGGCCAGGCCGACGAAACCATCGCGGAGAGGATGGTGAGCGCGGCAAGTGCAACCAGCACGGTTGCACTTGGAGCGGCCGGGACGGAGAACGATAGATTCTGCTTCAAGGCGTGATGAAAGAGGGTGATGGCCGCAACGGCCAGGCCGACGCCCAGCAGCGACGCCATTCCGCTCAGCGCCAGTCCTTCGACGATCATCTGCTGCATCAGCCTGCTGCGGCCGGCGCCCAGCGCGCCGCGCATGGCGATCTCCCGCTGCCGGGCCGATGCCCGGGCCAGCAGCAGGTTGGTCGCGTTCACGCAGGCGATCAGCCAGAGCAGCCCGGAGGCCGCGGTGAGGGCCAGCAGCGCGCGCTGCTGATCGACGCCCACCAGCGTGCCGGAATACCTTCTGATGCCTACCTGGGCCGCGCGCTTGCGGGCTTCGGGATCGACATAGCCCTGGCTCACGCGCGCCTGCACGATTTTCATTTCCGCCAGCGCCGAAGCCATGCTTACGCCCGGTTTCAGTCTGGCAATCACGCCGTAGTATGGACTGTCGTTGGTGCGGCCGCGGTCCATCTCGCCTAGCGCGATCGGGGCCCAGACCTGCGGGTCTTCCGACCGGTTTGGAAAGAAGAAACCCCGCGGCATCACGCCGACGACGGTATAAGGCTGGTCGCTGATGTGCACGGTCTTGCCGATGATGTTGCGGTCGGCTCCGAAGAGTGTCCTCCAGGCCGCGTCGCTCAACACAACGTCGTCCGCATCGCTCGATTTCGCGAAGGTTTCCGGCTTATCCGGCAATCCCGCGCCCAGTTGCGGAGACACGCCGAGCGTGGAAAACAGGTTGGCGCTCACTTTTGTGAGACCGACCTGCGTGGCCCCGCCGTTTCCCTGGATGAAGTTACGTCCATTGAATCCACCGTCGTCAAATGCAATCGACTCGAAGCTATGCAGCTGCTCCCGCCAGGCGGCTATGTCGAGATACGGCGCGGCGAAGTCTTCGTTCTCTCCGACTCCGCCCTCGCTGATCTGCATCAGTTGGCTGGCGTGCCTGTACGGCAACGGCTGCAGCAGCACGTGATCGACCACGGTGAACATGGCCGCGGTGGAGGCGATGCCCAGCGCCAAGGTGCCGATGACGGAGGCGGCGAATCCAGGCGAGCGCCGCATTTGCCGCAGGGCATATCGCAGGTCCTGCTGCAAGCGTTCGAGCCACACCCATCCCCACGACTGCCGGGCCACATCCTTAACCAGGGCCACGTTGCCGAACTCGCGGCGGGCTTCGGCGTTTGCCTGTTCCTGGCCCGCGCCGCGCTCGCGCCGGTCGGCCGCGGCCATCGCCAGGTGCGCTTCGATCTCCGCGTCCAGATCGGCTTTGCGATTCTCGCGTTGGAACCAGCTCATGATTATCCTCTCCCAGTTGTTCTTAATCGGCGCGCAACGCCTCTACCGGATTCACTCCGGCTGCTCGCCGCGCAGGCAGGTACGCAGCAAGCGCTCCGGACACGATCAGGACTGCCGCGACGGCGCCCAGGGTCCATCCATCATGCGCGGTAACGCCGAAGAGATACCCGCGGACCAGCCGGTCTGAAACAAAGGCAAGAGCTGTACCGGCAGCGATTCCGGTAAGGACAAGCGATCCGGCCTGGCGCATCACCAGCCACACTACGTCGCCGCGCTGCGCGCCCAGCGCAAAGCGCACACCCATTTCACGGGTGCGCTGGCTGACCACGTACGCCAGCAGGCCGTAGAGCCCGGCGACACAGAGCAGTAGTGCCGACCCCGCGAAGATTTCGAGCAGGCGCGCGGCCAGCATCTGGCTGCCGTAAGAGTCTTCGACGATCTGATCCATGGTTGTGATGTTGGAGTCGGCGAGTTCCGGGCTGGCTTTGCGAAGAGCCGCGCCCAGAGACGAAACCATCTCGTCTGGAGATCGCTGCGTGCGCACCGCGAGATCCATCGCCACAGTTTCAAGTACATCGTAGAACCTGCTGCCGCGCGTTACCTGCGGCAGGCTGACCTCTATCTCCGGCTGCGAAGGCTCGCCCACGGCCCGCTGATGGAAGTCGTCAAGAATGCCAACGATGGTCGTGGGCGTTGGGTTCTCACGGTCGCGTGAGAGCGACAGCAGTTTCATGCCGATCACTTTGCCCATATCTTGCTCCTTCGGGGCAAACGCTCGGGCGAAGGACCGATTCACCACCACTACCGGCTCGGCTGCCGCCGTGTCTCCGGCGTTGAAGTACCTACCGGCGAGCATGCGAAAACCGAAGACGCGCTGCAGATCCGGACTGACGGCCTTGAACTGCGAGGTGATTCCTGCTCCCGGGCCGTCGGCAAGCCCCAACATCACCGTGAAGGTATGCCCCAGCGGAACCTGCGTCATCAAGCCCGCAGCGTCGACACCCGGCAGATGCTGCACGCGCTCCAGCAGAGGCTCGTAGATTTCGTCAGCAGCATTGAGCGCAGTGAAGCGATAGGTGGGCACCGCCATGTTCGCCACGAGGATATGGTCGGTGCGGAAGCCGAGCGGCACGTGGCGCAGCGCATAGAGGGTGCGCAGCAGCAGGCCGCATGCGGCGAGCAGCGCCAGGGACATGGCGATCTCGGAGATCACCAACCCGCCGCGCAGGCGATGCTGCGACCGGCTGACGCCGCTCTGCTGGCCTCCCTGACGCAGCGCCGGCTCAATAGGCGAGCGTGCCGCCAGGAACGCCGGCCATGCGGAAGAGACTATCGCCGAAGCAAGAGTCAACGCAGCGAGCACCACCAGCACATGCAGATTCACCGTCGCCGGCGTCTCAATCGGCAGTCTTGCCATCTGAGGGAGGTGAGAGAAGAGCACAATCGTTCCCATCGCCAGAGCGGTCCCGAAGGCTGCGGCCATCCCGCTGAGCAGCAGTCCCTCCACGATGAGCTGCTGGATCAGCCTTCCGCGGCTGGCTCCGAGCGCGCCGCGCATTGCCATTTCGCGCTGCCGTACTGTGGAACGGGCGAGCAGCAGGTTGGTCGCGTTCACGCAGGCAATCAGCCACAGCAGGCCGGCGGCTGCGGTCAGCGTAAGCAGAGCCTTCGTGGTGCTCTTGTCCTGCAAGCTCGCGCCGTAGGACTCGAGAGAGAGCTGGCTCCTGTCTTTCCGATCGTCCGGATCGGTATAGGCCCTAGCCACCTGCTTCTGAATGGTCTGCAACTCAGCCATCGCCGTCGCCAAACTTACTCCGTACTTGAGGCGCGCGACTGCGGTATACCGCGGGGCATCGAAAGTACGGCCCTGGTCTTTTGGATCTAGTTCAATGGGCGTCCACAGTTGTGGCAGCTCGTAAGCGGACGGGAAGAAGAATCCGCGCGGCATTACGCCGACGACGGTGTAGGGCTCATCATCCACGCGCACCACTTTGCCAAGGATGACAGGATCCGCGCCGAAGAGGCTGCGCCACGCGACGTCGTTCATTACCACCGTATGCGTCTCGCCGCGTCTGGCAAAGCTCTCCGGTTGATCTTTTAGCCCCGGGCCTAGCTGTGGCGCCACCCCGAGCACAGGGAAGAGATTTCCGCTTACCTGCGTCAGCTTCACCTGGGTGGTCGCGTTGCGGCCCTCGATGTAATTGTGGTCCTTGCGCTCTCCGTAGAACGCAATCCCTTCGAAGCTGCGAGCCCGCTCTCGCCACGCGGCGATATCCAGGTAAGGTACCAGGAGCCGCATCTCGGCGCCTTCGTTGATCTTCACCAGCCGTGCAGGGTGTGCATACGGCAGGTTGGCCAGGAGCACGTGATCGACGACGGTAAACATTGCAGTGGCCGCGCCGATGCCCAGCGCCAGCGTGCCGACGACGGATGCGGCGAACCCGGGCGACCGGCGGAGCTGGCGCAAGGCATATCTCACGTCCTGCGCCAGGCGTTCGAGCCACATCCCGCCCCACGCCCCGCGCGTCACTTCTTTCACCAGGGCCACGTTGCCGAACTCGCGGCGGGCTTCGGCGTTTGCCTGTTCCTGGCCCGCGCCGCGCTCGCGCCGGTCGGCCGCGGCCATCGCCAGGTGCGCTTCGATCTCCGCATCGAGATCGGCTTTGCCCTCTTCGGGACGAAACAGCCTCTGCCATATGCTCATGCCAGGACGCTCCTCTCAGGCTTCCGGTTCGGGTAAAGGGCCGAGGACTCCGGCAATGGCCTGCACCATGGCCTCCCATTTGGTGCGGTCGCGGAAGAGTTGTTCCCTGCCCTCCGCGGTGAGGTCATAGAATTTAGCGCGCTGGTTCTGGTCGGTGAGCCGCCACTGGCTCACGATCCACTTCTGACGCTCCAGCCGGTGAAGCGCCGGATACAGAGAGCCGGTTTCTACCTGCAGCACTTCGCCAGAGCGCGCGCGGATGGCCTGGCTGATGCCGTAGCCATGCTGGGCCCCCCAGCGCAGCGTCTCCAGAATCAACAGGTCCAGCGTGCCCTGGAGGAGTTCTATGCGATTGCGGTAAGTTTCCTTCGCCACGATGTAGAGAATCTACATCCCTGGCCGTAGGATGTCTACAGGGACGAGTCTTCAACGCCACGATGGGCTGAGATTCTTCCTCCCTCCGGTCGTCGGAATGACGTACCGGGAAAGAAAATCGGTCAGTAGCCGTTGGCGACGAGGTAGTCGACTGTCAGCTCGAATTTGTCTTCGGAGTGCGACTGGTGAGAAACGGCGTGTTTGATGAGGACATCGGCTTCGAGATTAACCGGGTCGCCCGGGGCCAGCAGGTGCAGGTTGGTGGCGGCGTAGGTGTGTGGGATGATGGCCACGCCGAGCGTCCTGCCGTCCCAGCGCGCGATGGTGAGGCTGATGCCTTCGATCGCCACCGATCCCTTCTCGACCATAAAAGGACGAATATTTTCCGGCACGTCGACCTGCAGCCACCAGTCGGTGTGGTCGGCATCGGGTGTCAGCGGTTCGAGCGAGATCAGGGTGCCGGCGGCGTCCACATGTCCCTGGACGATGTGGCCGCCGAGGGGAGCGCCGGCGGGGGTCGGCAACTCCAGATTGACCTTCGTGCCGGGTTTCAGCGCGGTCAGCGAGGTGCGGTCGACCGTTTCGGCGGCCAGATCGGCGTGAAAGACGGGCGGCTCGATATCGAGCGCGGTCAGGCAGACTCCGCTGACGGCGATGCTGTCGCCGGTCTGCAGGCGGCCAGCGAGGCCGGGAGCCTCGATGGCGATGCGGCTTGCGCCGGGGCGTTCTTCGATGCCGAGAATGGTTCCGGTGGTCTCGATCAGTCCGGTAAACATGGCTCTATTTTAGCGGGCGTGAAGACGAACCTGCTTAAGCCCAGGGATCGCGCAGGTAGCTTTCGATGCGAACGTCGCGACCGGATTGCCGGACGGAAGTGTGCGTCAACGGCCATTTCCATTCATCGACGCTATTGACCAGGGGCACGCCGGCGCCGCCGAGCAGGATGGGAGCGTAATAGAGAACCAGCTTATCGACCAGCTGATTGCCGAGCGCGGATGCGTTCACCTGCGATCCGCCTTCGAGCAACGCGGAGGTGATGCCCTCCTGCCCCAGCCGTTCCAGAACCCGGCTGAGCGAGACGCGGGAGGCTCCTCCGCCCGCCGCTTCGACGACCTCCACGCGCACGCCCAAGGCTTCGAGAGCTTTCTGGCGCTCATGGCTGGGGGTGGTGCAAAAGACCAGCAGGTCCTCGTTGGCGGTTCGGACCAGCTGGGAATCGAGACGCAGCCGCAGCGCCGAATCGAGGACCACGCGCTGCAGCGGGCGGCGGCGCGGGAGACCGCTGCGATCGGTGAGCTGGGGATTGTCGGTGAGCACCGTGTTGATGCCTGTGATGATGGCGTCGGAGGCATGGCGAAGACGCTGCACGTCGGCGCGGGACTCCTCGCCGGTGAGCATGACCGGAGCAGCGTGAGCGAAGTTGCCGGGCGCTACCGTACCCGGCGCGGGCGCGATCCGTCCGTCGAGCGAGAGGCCGGCTTTGAGGGTGACGAACGGCAGGCCGGTGCGGATGTAGCGCGCAAAGCCCTCATTCAACTCGCGGGCATCGATGAGACACACACCGGTGTCGACGACGATGCCCGCTTTTCTGAGGCGCTCGATTCCCTGTCCGTTGACGGCGGGATTGGGGTCGGCCGTGGAGACGACCACACGCGCGACGCCGGCTTGGATCAGCGCGTCCGCGCAGGGGCCGGTGCGGCCGGTATGGGAGCAGGGTTCGAGCGTGACATAGGCCGTAGCTCCACGCGCCTCGCCCCGAGCCATTTTGAGCGCGACGATCTCGGCGTGATCCCTGCGGTCGTATTCGTGGAAACCTTCGCCAACGACGTGGCCGTCTTTCACCAGAACGCAGCCCACGTTGGGATTAGGAGAGGCCAGGCCGATGGATTTCCGGGCCAGGTCGAGCGCCTGCGTCATCCAGCGTTCGTCGGCTGCTTCTGCGGGATTCTGTTCTGAAGAGGAAGCGCTATTTCCCGGCACTGGCATCTCTTTCAATCGCCCAAAAAATCGTTTCGCGAACGAAGTCGCAAATCAGTTCAGCAATTCAGCCGGAAGCGCGCACTTTGCTCTCTTACATGGATATCCACGCAATCGACAACGACACAGCATACTAACTCTCCAGCAGAGAGTCGACAAAGGCATCGCTGTCGAAGGGCAGCAGGTCATCGATCTTTTCTCCCACGCCGACGTAGCGCACAGGCAGCTTGAGCTCGCGCGCGATGGCGACGGCGATGCCTCCCTTGGCCGTGCCGTCGAGCTTGGTGAGAACGATGCCCGTCACTCCGGCAGACTCGGTGAAGAGGCGCGCCTGCTGCAGGCCGTTCTGGCCGGTTGTGGCATCCATCACCAGCAGCACTTCATGGGGCGCATCGGGGATGAGCCGCTGCGTGGTGCGGCGCATCTTGTCCAGCTCGGCCATCAGATTGTTTTTGGTGTGCAGACGGCCCGCGGTGTCGACGATCAGGAAGTCGCGGGAGCGGCTGGTCGCCGCCTGGAGCGCGTCATAGAGAACGGCCGAGGGATCGCCGCCCTGGCGCGACTTGATGAGCTCCACGCCGCTGCGCTCGCTCCAGACTTCGAGCTGTTCGATAGCGGCGGCGCGAAAGGTGTCGGCGGCGCAGAGGAGCACGGTCTTGCCCTGGGCGCGATAAAAGGCGGCCAGCTTGCCGCTGGTGGTGGTTTTGCCGGTGCCGTTGACGCCCACCATGAGAATGACCTCAGGCGGCCTGGCGACGGCGCGCGGCGGGCGCCGCTGCTCATCCAGAATCGACTTGAGCTGCTCTTTCAGAAGCTCCTTCAGTTCGGCGCCATCGCGGATCTGCTGCCGTTTGGCGCGCTCGCGGAGGGCCTCCAGGATTTCACTGGCTGTGGTCACCCCGATGTCCGAGGCGATGAGCGACATCTCGAGATCTTCGAGGGCGGATTCGTCCACGGTGCGGGTAAGCGAGAGGACGCCTTCGATGCGATCTTCCAGGCTCTCACGGGTGCGCGAGACGGCCTGCTTCATCCGGTCTAGAAAGCCTTTTTTCGGCGGTTCTTCTTCGTCTTTCAGGCTGCCGAACAGGGTCTGAATCATGCCTGCAATTTCCTCTGGGTCTCTTCAGTGAGTTTACTACCCCGGCCAGAGGGGGCCTGCTAGACGACTTCGGTGAGAGCGCGCCGCCGGCGCGAGAAGGAGGCCGGGGCGCGCAGGTTCTTGACCACGATAGTCCCGCGCTTGACCAGCGTGGTGAGGGCCTGGACCGCGGCGGCGTCGTAGCGCTTGCCGGCCAGGCGCCCCAGTATTTCGAGGACGTAGTGGGGGTCCATGGCCGATTGATACGGGCGCGCCGTAGTCATTGCATCGAAGCTGTCGGCTACGGCGATGATGCGCGCCATGACCGGAATCTCGTCGCCACTCAAGCCGTAGGGGTAGCCGGTGCCGTCGAGCGACTCGTGATGCAGCTCGATTCCGGGAATGAGATCGCTGAGCGCTTCGATGGGCCGAAGGATTGAAGCGCCCTTGACCGTATGCGCCTTGACGATCTCGAACTCCTCGGGTGAGAGCGGCGCGTCCTTGGTGACGATGGAATCGTCCACGCCGACGTTGCCGATGTCGTGAACCAGGGCGGCGAGGCGAATCCGTTCGACCTGAGCCGAATCGAGCTGCATCTCGCGGGCGATTTCTCCTGCGTAGAGAGCAACCCGTTCGGAATGGCCGCGGAGATAGGACGCGCGCTCGTCGACGGCCTTCCCTACCATGCCCATCAGCTCGCAGAGAGCCGAATAGTTCTTCCGCGCATCGGACTGCCGGTCCAGGAACGCGTCCTGGAGCGAGCGCAGTGCCCTGTTCCACTCGAACGCCGTCTCGGCATAGGCGGTGCCCAGCAGCATCTGGGTCTGGCGTTCGGCCTGATGCAGCGAACGCGAGGAGATGGCGGCCGCCAGCTCGCGGCTCTGCCGGGTGAGGCGAATCGTGATCGCAATGCTGATGCCGGCGGCGATGAGGATCGCGCCGACCCATGGAAGAACGCTATTCCAGGCCAGGCGAACGGCCAGCCTTTCCAGCAGCAGTACCGCGATGCACGTACAGACAAGGACGAAAAAGGACAGCCCTAGAAGTCGCCAGCGAAATGGGTGCGTAACATTCATCCGAGAGCACACGATCGAGAACACACAACGGCGGGGAGTCCGGAAGGTGTCAGTTTACTTCGTTTGCCTCAGAAACTGGCTACCTCGAAAGTGGCAGACGCGGGAGTGCGACTTTTTCTCTGTCACCTTCGTAGCCGCTACTCCTCGCGGCCGGGCCGCACCATGAGCTCCTGCATGGCCTGCACCGGGCTCTTGCCGTGCTCCAGAATGGCCGCCACCTGCTCGGCAATGGGTAGCTCCACTCCGTGCCTGGCCGCAAGGCCGAGAGCGGCGGTCGTGGTGCGCACGCCTTCCGCCACCTTGCCGTGCAGAGCATCGAGGACGGCCGGCAGCGGCTGCCCTTTGCCCAGCTCGACCCCGACCCAGCGGTTACGGGAGAGCGCGCCGGTGCAGGTAAGCACCAGGTCACCGAGGCCGGAAAGCCCGGCCAGTGTTTCGCGGCGGCCTCCGCAGGCAATGGCAAGACGCGTCACCTCGGCGATGCCGCGGGTGATGAGTGCGGCGGTGCTGTTGTGGCCCAGATCCAGTCCGGAAACCACGCCTGCGGCAATGGCAATGACATTTTTGAGCGCGCCGCCAAGCTCGACGCCGATCACGTCGTCATTGGTATAGAGGCGCAGGGTGCCGCTGGAAAAATCGCGCTGGATGCGGGCCGCGATCGTTTGGTCCGATGAAGCGATGGTGATCGCCGTCGGCGACCCCGCGGCGACTTCCTGTGCGAAGGAGGGCCCGCTGAGGACGGCGCAGGGCAAGTCGAGGCCGCGCGATGCAAGCACCTCGGCGATGATCTCGCTGACACGGAGATAACTGACGTCCTCGATGCCCTTGGTGGCACTGACCAGCATCTGACCGGGGCGCAGATAAGCCGCAAATCGTTCGTAGGAGGCGCGGACGTGATGCGAGGGCATCACGCTGACCAGGATTTCGGCGCCGGCGATAGCTCGCTCAGGGTCGGTCGTAACGGCGACGCTCTCGGGAATCTCGAAACCGGGCAGGAAGCCGGTATTTTCGCGGCCGGCGCGGATGGAGTGCGCGACTTGTTCGGAGTGCGTCCAGAGAGTGAGGCCGTGGCCGCCGCGGCGCGCGAGGCTGAGCGCGATGGCGGTGCCCCAGGCTCCGCCACCCATGATGGTGATGCTGCTCATGCGGCGGTCGCTCCGGATTCAGTGCCTGATTTGCCGAAGCGGCTTTCTTTTCCCTGCAGGAGCCGTGCGATGTTCTGGTGATGCTTGACGATGATGATGAGCGGCACGAGGAAGATGACCGCGACGAGCAGAGGCGTCCGCTGCGAGTGCGGCAGCAGCAACGCGAAGAACGGAAAGACCGCGGCGGCGAGGATCGAGCCCAGCGAAACATAGCGGGTGAGAACTACGGCCAGGATGAAGACGGCCAGGCCGGCGAGGGCAGCCCACAGCGCAAGCGCGAGGAAGACTCCGAGCCCGGTTGCGACCCCCTTGCCTCCTTTGAAGTGCAGCCAGATGGTGTAGACGTGTCCGAGGATAGCGAAGAGCGCGGCCAGGGCCGCGGCATTCTGATAATTCACCGGTGTGAGGCCGGGCGCTGACGCGATGCGGGCCGCCAGCACCACCGCCGCGTAGCCCTTGCAGGCATCGAGAAGAAAGGTAAGAGCGCCGAGGCCCTTGTTACCGGACCGGATCACATTGGTCGCGCCGATGTTACCGCTGCCCTTGGCCCGGATGTCCTCTTTCAGGAAGAGGCGCACCAATAGATAGCCGAACGGGATGGAGCCCAACAGATATGCGGCGAGGCTGACCAGCAGATACGTTAGCAGGGGCATCGATTTACGAGTTTATCCGGTTTGCGTTCGGATTGCGCCGGCCAGACCTCGAGCAGGTGAAGTCCTCCAAAAAATCCATCGATGGACTAGCGCGAACCGACCGCGGCAATCGAGAATAGGGGTGCGCTTCGGGTGCCGCATTTCTTCCCCGATCTGTTGGAGGTAATTGAGGAATGACGGGCCTTGCAATCCGCGCTCTGCTGGCCGGTATGGTGATGTTCGCAGCCGGCACGGGAAGACTGGCGACGGATCTGGATGGCAACGCCATCGACCAACTGGCTCCGGCCGGATCGCGCGCCGTGGTGCTCTTCTTTGCCGCGTCCGACTGCCCTATCTCCAATCGATATATTCCCGAGATGCAACGCATGGCCAAAGAGTTCGCTGCCCGCGGCGTACGCATGTGGTTCGTGTATCCCAATCCGGGAGACGATGCGAAAGTCGTCCGGGCACACGATAGCGAATATGCGATCAGCACTCCGACGGCGCTGGACACAACGCAGACGCTGGTGCAGATGGCGCATGTGACGATCACACCCGAAGTCGCCGTCTTTGTGCCGGATGGTTCCGGACTGCGCGAGGTCTACCGAGGCCGTATCGACGACCGCTATATCGCCTTCGGCCGCGAGCGGCCACAGGCGCAGCATCATGACCTCGAAGACGCCCTTCGCGCGGTGCTGGACGGGCAACCCGCGCCGCCGCCCGGCGGCCCTCCGATTGGCTGCTCGATTGTGACCCTGCATCCATGAAGAATCGGTTTCCCGCTCGAGGACTGGTGCTGCTCGCAACGCTGGCCGCTTGTTTTGTAACGATCTCAGTTACGAATCGGAAAGTCGACGCCGCGCAGCCCGACGTAACCTGGTCCGGGCAGATCGCGCCGCTGGTTTATAAAAACTGCACCACCTGTCATCACCCCGGCGGAGGCGGTCCGTTCAGTTTGCTGACCTACCATGAGGCGCAGCGCTGGGGCGCGCAGATGGTGACGGTGACACAGTCGCGCTTCATGCCGCCGTGGCTGCCGGAGCACGGCTTCGGCGATTTTGCGGATGAGCGCCGGCTGAGCAGCGAGGATATTGTGCAACTGGCGCAGTGGGTGAAGGCGGGCATGCCGGAGGGCGATCCGGCCACGGCCCCGCCGGCGCCGAAGTACAGCGAGACCTGGCAGTACGGCCAGCCCGACCTGGTGCTGTCCGTAGAGCGGCCATTCCATTTGCCCGCTTCCGGAGTCGATGTCTTCCGCAACTTCGTACTGCCTTATCCGCTGAAGCAGACGCACTACATTCGGGCAATGGAGATTCGTCCGGGCGCTCCGCAGATCGTGCATCACGCGAATGTGCTCATCGATCGCACCGCGTCGTTCCGCCGCGCGCATCCGACGCAATGGCAGGACGGCGTACCGGGCATGGAACTGGAAGTGGATGCCGGCAACGATTTCGATCCCGACAGTCATTTTCTGTTCTGGAAGCCGGACACGCCGGTGCTGGTCGAGCCCGCGGGCATGCCGTGGCGGCTCGATCCCGGCAACGACCTCATCCTGAATATGCATCTCAAGCCTTCGGGCAAGCCGGAGGTGATCACGGCGCAGGTGGGACTTTACTTCACCGACCAACCGCCGACAAAACAACCCATGCTGCTGCAGCTGGAGCACGACAGCGCGCTGGACATTCCTGCCGGTGCGCGCAATTTCGTGGTGGAAGATGAGTTCAAGCTGCCGGTCGATGTTGACGTGCTTGGCATCTATCCGCACGCGCATTATCTGGGCAAGGTGCTGGAGGCGTGGGCGACACTGCCTGACCAGCAAAAGCGATGGCTGATCCGGATTCCCGACTGGGACATCGACCGGCAGTCTGTTTACAGATACCGGGAGCCGGTGTTCCTGCCGAAAAACACAGTCCTGCACATGCATTACATCTACGACAACTCGCCGGACAACGTGCACAACCCGCACGACCCACCGATTCGCGTGAAAGCCGGCAACCGCTCGGAGGACGAGATGGCGCACTTATGGCTGCAGGTTCTGCCGGTGAATGCAAAGAAAGACGGGCCCGATCCGCGGCTGCTGCTTGAAGAGGCGTGGATGCGCAACAAGCTGGCCAAAGACCCGGACGATCCGATCGCGCTTTATAACCTGGCATCCTCGCTTGCCGGACAGGGGAAATATGCGGACGCCGTTGCGGCGTATCGGCACATGCTTGCGCTGCACCCCGGCGACGAGCGCGCGCTGAATGGATTGGGCGCGGCGCTTGATGACTCGGGCGACTGGCAACGTGCGCAGAATGTGTTTTCGGGTCTCGTCGCCGCGCATCCAGAATCCTGCGATGGCCGATTCAACCTGGCCAGCCTTGAGCTGAAACACGATCAGGCCAGCGACGCCGAACAGCAGTTCCGCACCATGCTGAAGCAGTGTCCCGCCGATGCCGGCGTGCACAGCGGGCTCGGAGTCGCGCTGGCCAGCGAGGGCAGCGCAGACGCCGCGCAGGCTGAGTTTCAACGCGCGCTGGCCAGCGATCCGCATGATTTCATCGCGCTCTACAACCTCGGCGATCTGGCGCTCCAGTCTGGACAGTTTCCCCGCGCGGTGGAATTGCTTGACTCCGCGGCGCAACAGCGCCCCGGCGATGCGGATGCTCACGAGCATCTTGCCGATGCCTACGCGCAATCGGGGCGGCTGGGCGACGCGGTGATCCAGGTGCGCGCGGCGATTCGCATCTCGCCGGAGAACCCTGCGCTGCATGCGCTGCTCTCGCAGGCTCTGGCTGCAACTGGCGATCTACAGCAGGCGATCGAGGAGCAGAAGACGGCGCTGCATCTCGCCGGAAACGACGCCGACGGCTGGAATAACCTGGGCGTGCTGGAGGCGAGAGCCGGCAGGAATACGGAAGCACGCGCGGATTTCCTGCACGCGCTGCAGATCGCGCCCGATCACGCGCAGGCCCGCGCAAATCTGGGACATCTGCCGCCTTCCTGAAACAAAACAGCCGCAGCGATATCGACCAGGCGACCTCGCCCACGACTTCGGAGAAAAAAGGCCAAAATCGAATGATTTTGGCCCTCACTGCAAACGATGTGTAACAAGCAGAATGTTTGCGCGCGGCGGCTACGACTCGCGCCGAGCCGCATCCGCTTCATCCGCCATACCCTGCAACAAGCGGAAGAACTCCTTTGGCTGGCCGTCAAACAGGTTCATCTCCGTCAGGAATGCTACGACCGCCCTGGCCCCTGCGAACTTGTCGGTCAGCGGGCGTATCGCGGCGCAGTGAGGAAGACTTGGACTGATGAATTCAGAGGGGACTGGGAAGATCAGGTTGGGCTGGAAGAGCGGGCCTTTGGTGAAGAGATTAGGAAACGTCAGGCCGGAGTCCGTGACGGGTGCAATCGGCGGCTGGACCCCATTGCCTGCAAAATCAACCCATTCCAGGAAATGAGCGACCTCGTCCCCTCCGATGCCGAGGGTGATCTGAAGCACTTCTTCGCTGGTCACCTTGCGCGAGAGAGCCGCGTACAGGCTTGAGCCGCCCTGTTCGATGGTGCCGAAGTGGAAGGCCGCAGTATTCGCGATTACCTGAATATGGTTGGTGACGGTCGGGTTGTTCGGTCCGAAGTCGGCATCGGTTTTCGGAATGGCGGTGCGGCCGGTGATGGTGACGGCTTGAGAAAAAGTCGCGCCGAAGTCCGGATTGGTCGTGCTGCGATAGCGGACGAACCAGCTGGTGTCCACATTAAGGTTCATCAGGTTGGTCAGGCGGCCGATGTCCTTGGCTCCGGTAGCGCTGCTTCCCTTCAGATTGGCGAACGGTGTCAAATCGACGGGTTCCTCTCCTTTCGACTCGAGGTAGGCATTCAGGAAGGTGGCGTGGCTCAATTCGTCGAGCGTATTGCTGGTGACGTATTGCGGGCCGTCGCCATCGAGATTTATGAAGGCTGCCTGATAGCTGTTCATCGGGGTGAAGTTCGGATTGACTTCTACCGGAACCTGGCCAGGCGTGAGACCGCCCAGTTCTGCATACTGTATCCACAGGTCCGTCTCGATGATTTCGGCTGCAGCCAGAAAGCGCAGGATGGCTGCGTCGCCCCGTGTAAGTCCCCGACGACTGTCATCCCGGTCCTGGCTGGACGCTGGTTTTCCGCCGCCTAACAATCCGGCGCCAATTGCGGCGCCACCGGCGAGCACGCCGTTTTTCAAAAACGCACGGCGCCCCACTGCACCTGTAACCGAGTTTTCTACATTTGCCATAGATCTCCTTTTCTATGCAGGTCAAGGGTCAACCTGCACGATGAAGGTAGATCGGCAAACCGGGATGCATGTCACGCGGTTGTCAGCGGAATGTCATTTCCGCCCTGCCAAGATTGGTTAGCAAGCGGGGCGGAATTTAACACACTCTGTTTTTATGGTGGGAAAACCGCGGCTACATCAGGCGCCGGCGGACGAGATCGAGGGCCTGCTGGCTGGCGTATTGGCGGATTCTGTTGCGGTCGCCGGTGAATTTCTTCTCGACGACATCCGTGTTCTTCCCGTCACTTACGCCGATGTAGACAAGGCCGACCGGCTTCTCTTCCGTTCCACCGCCGGGTCCGGCGATGCCGGTCACTCCCAGCCCAAAGGTGGTGTCGCAGCGTTCGCGGATACCTTCCGCGAGCGAGGCGGCCACTTCGCGGCTGACTGCTCCATGACGTTCGATGAGGGAAGGCGGCACTCCGGCGAACTCGCTCTTCAACTCGTTCGAATAGACCACGGCGCCCCCTGCAAAGGAGCGGGATGAGCCGCTGATGCTGGTCAGGCGTTCGGCGATGAGGCCTCCGGTGCAGCTCTCTGCGACAGACACCGTGGCGGCGCGCATCTCCAGGTAATAGAGAACGATCTGCTCCAGCGTCTCGCCCTGCGAGGAGTAGATCAGGTCTTCGAGCTCCTCTTCGATCTTCCCAGCCAGTTCGTCAACCCGTGCCTGCGCCGTTTCCATGATGGATTTGCTGCACACCAAGTTGAGCTGGATGTCGCCGAGGTGGGCGAGGATAGTCGTCTCCACATCCTTGAATTGCTGGTAGATGGGCGCAATGCGGGCGTCGGCGGCGGATTCGCCGATCATGGCGGCCTTGAGTACGCGCGTGGCGATGTGCCGCCTGGGCAGGATCTCGCGCAGCCTCGGCACGCATTGCTCGTCGACCATCGGCTTCAGTTCGGAGGGCGGGCCGGGCAGCAGGAAAACCAGCTTGCGGTGGTCCCCGTAAACGGTGTCCAGCATCTGGCCGGGCGCGGAGCCACGGGGATTCTCGAGGATAACCGCTCCCTCCAGAGTGTCGGCCTGCTTCTCGTTGTTGCGCGTAATCTGCATGCGCCGGGCGGCGAAGCGCGCATACAACTCGGCGATGAGATCTGGATTGCGCTTGAGACCAATCTTCATAGCCTCGGCGACGGCTTCACGAGTGAGATCGTCCTCGGTGGGACCGAGGCCGCCCATGATGACAACGATGTCGCTGCGGCGGAGCGCGTTGCGGATGGCCTCGACCAGGTGCTTCTGGCGGTCGCCGACGATGGTCTTGAAGATGACAGCGACGCCGAGCTGGTTAAGACGCTCGGTTACGTAAAGGGAGTTGGTGTCCTGGCGCCACGGGGTGAGCAGCTCTGAACCAATTGCAACGATCTCCGCGTTCATCGAGCGCCGACCAGCCTGAGTGTGGGATTTGGAGCGTTGAGGGGCACCTTAGAAGAGCCGCCATCCCTCAATGCCCAACGGTACATGATAAACGGAGGTGCTGGTGGCGACGAGAGCGTTTCCGCCGGGAACGAACGTGAAGCCGACGATTCCCGATCCGGCGACGGCCAGGGTCGCCTCGTCAGGGCCGGTCACGCGGATGACACCGCGGCGTCCTCCGAGCGACGCGGCTACGTAGACAGCTCCCGACACGTCGACCGCAACCCCTTGCGGACGGCCGAGCCCGCGGTAAAAGACGGTGGTGGCTCCATCGCGGTCGATCGCGTAGAGGTTGTCGTAGCTGGAAGTGGTGGGGCCGGTCACGTAGAGGGTTCCGTCGATCCCGAAGGCCAGGTGATAGGCGGCCACGCTGGGCTCCAGAGTGGCGAAGACGAAAATCTGGCGGTCGGGTGCGATTTTGAAGATGGTGCCGCTGCGGTCGCCGACATAGAGATTGCCCTCGACATCGAAGGCCATGCCGGTCGCGACCCCCATGCCCTCGGCGTAGACGGAGGCAGCTCCGGCGGGCGTGACGCGGTAGACGGTGCCCTCCTGCCGCGAGGAGACATACAGGTTTCCATCATCGCCGACGGTCAGGCCGGTGGCGTTCATGATCCCGCTCAAGAAGGGGCGCATCTCGCCGTCGCGCTCGATTCTGAAGACGGAGACCGGCGTCTCCTGCCCGCGCGATCCGGAGTAGGTGACGAAGATGTTTCCTTCGCGGTCGACAGCCGGGCTGGAAACGGCGTGTACTCCCGTGGCGATGAGCGAGGCCACGGCAAGGTCGACCGAGTTGCTCTGCGCGCCGTTCTGCAGGATGCGCAGGCGGCCGCTCTCGGCCTCGTCCGGGATGCGCAGAACGATGCGCTTGTTGCGGCTCATGAGGACAGGCGCAGCCAGATCGCCGACCATCGCTACCGGACGCCGATAGGAGATGGCCCCGAGATTTGCGCCGAGCACCTCGATCTCTCCGCCGGGGAGAACGACATCGGGCTGGACGATCTCGATGCGCGGGGTGTTACCGGAATCGGATTTGATGAGTGCTGTCATTTTCTTTCTAAGAGCCTTACCACCAATGATGCACGATCAGGGATGCGAGTAGAGCGTACACCCCCGCGGCCACATCATCCATCATGATACCGAGACCGCCATGGAGTCGCTCCAACTGGCGCGCGGGGGCGGGTTTGGTGATGTCGAAAAGGCGAAAAAAGGCGAAGGCCAGCAGCGCATGCCGGATTTCCACAGGCGAGGCGGCCAGGGCAATCCATTGCCCCGCAACTTCGTCGATGACCACATGGCCTGGGTCTTCCCGGCCGCTCTCGCGCTCGACGATGGAGGCAGCAGGGATGCCGACCAGCGTGGCGACTGCCCCGAAGCCGAGCGTCACGGCGGTCAGCATCAACGGGCTGAGATGGGCGGCGCGCGCGGCGAAAAACCAGAGGGCGGTTGCAGACAGCGATGCCCAGGTTCCGGGACCGCCGGGAAGCAGGCCGATGCCGAAGAAGGTCCCGGTGAGCCAGGCCCAGGTGGTTTTTCCCCAACGGACTTTTGGCGTGTGGGCGGACGCGTTAGCGGCTGCTGTGTTCATCGTCCTCGTCCTGAGATCGGGGCGTGTTTTCCAGTCCTTCCAGGACTTCAGGATCGAGAATCGGCGTTGAAATCCGGTAGGCCCCGCTGGCCCACTTTCCCAGGTCGATGAGGCGGCAGCGGTCGCCGCAGAAGGGGAAATATTCGTCCCCCGCCGTAACCAGGGTGCGGCAGGTTGGACAGCGTAATGCTTGGTTGGCGCTCATTGTGTACTCGTTCTAATTAGATGCGGAAGTGCTTGAAATGACGCGTGCTACGACGTCATAGTCGTGCGCCTCGGTGATCTCACAGCGGTAAAACTGGCCTGCGGTAAGCTGCTCAAACGACCCGAAATCATTGATATAGACGGTCCCGTCGATTTCCGGGGCGTGAAACTGGGTGCGGCCCTCCCAGAGCAGCGGAGTCTCTTCTGACTCGCCTTCCACCAGCACGTCCAGCTCGCGGCCGACCCAGGCGGATTTTGCCTTATTGCTGATGCTTTTCTGGATGGTCATTAATTTCCGCTTACGCTGCTCAATCACACGCTGTGGCACTTTCGCTTCGAGCGAAAAGGCCTTCGACCCGTCTTCATCGGAGTAGCCGAAGACACCCAGCCAGTCGAACTTCGCTTCGCGGACGAAGTTGCACAGGGTCTCGAAGTCCTGATCGGTTTCCCCGGGGAATCCGACGATGAACGAGGTGCGCAGGGCGATCCCGGGCACCGTCTGGCGGACCTTCTCGATAGTCTTGAGGAAGATTTCGGCGTTCGCTCCGCGCTTCATGCTCTTGAGCACCGGGCCGGAGGCGTGCTGCAGCGGCACGTCGAGATACTTGCTGATGTTGTCGTGCCTGGCGATGGTTTGGAGCAGGCGGCCCGTGATCTTGTTGGGGTAGGCGTAGAGAAAGCGCAGCCAGACCAGGCCGGGGATAGTTGCGAGGCGGTCGAGAAGCTGCGCCAGGCCATCCTTGAGGCCCATATCTTCGCCGTAACAGGTGGTGTCCTGCCCGATGAGGGTGATCTCGCGAACGCCCTGCGCGACCAGACTCTCGGCCTCGGCGACGACGGATTCGAAGCGGCGGGAGCGGAACTTTCCGCGCAGGTTGGGGATGATGCAGAAACTGCAGGGGTGATCGCATCCCTCAGCGATCTTTATATATGCCGATGCCTTCTTCGTCGCCAGCAGACGCGGCGTGGTGTGGTCGTAGAGATACTGCGGCAGATGAGCTTCGGCGCCATCCCACTCGGAGCGCGAAAAACGACCCTGCGACTCGCGCAGATCGCCTTCGGCGCGAGCCGTTTGAGCGGCGGTCAAAATGGTAAAGGGAGACGGCTCGACGATGGGCGGTGCGGGCGACGCGAGGCCGGCGGCAGCGAGGATCTGCTCAAGCTCGCCCGTTCCCACGACAGCATCGACTTCGGGGATGTTCTTGCGAATCTCGTCGCGGTAGCGCTCCACCAGGCAGCCGGCAACGATCAGCTTGCGCGCCGTTCCGGCAGTCTTGTGCTGGGCCATTTCGAGGATGGCGTCGACCGACTCCTGCTTGGCGGCGTCGATGAAGGAGCAGGTGTTGACGACCAGGATCTCCGCGGTCGCCGCGTCGGAGGTCATCTCGGCGCCGGCGCGGTCGAGCAGACCCATCATCACCTCGCTGTCGACCAGATTCTTGGGACAGCCGAGGGAGACGAATCCCACCCGGGGGCGGGATGCCGGTGAAGCGGATTTTGGGGTATCGGCGAGCCCGATCGCGGGTTCGTCGAGGAGAGAGTGGGTCACTTCCCTATTTTACCGGATAGGGAAGGCTAAAGCCTTTTCACCACAAAGAGCACGGAGTACACAGAGAAGAATTCCGGGATATTGAAACCTCTGTGCTCTCTGTGCTGAGATCAGTCCAGCAGCTTCTCGATTTCCGCGATGGCAAAGTAAATCGGATCTCCCGGCTCGCCGAAGGTGGAGGCGACTTTCAGTTCGCCCTGGCGATAGATGTACGACTTGCCGTTCTCCGGATCGACGACCCAGATGTGGGAAATGCCCATGACTGCGTAGTCATTGAGCTTGCGCATGATGCGAGTCATGGTGTCTTCTGGAGACAGGATTTCGAAGACGGCGATGGGCGGATGGGCGATGATTTGCTCGATCGGCAATTTGCGATCCAAGACCGTGACATCGGGTACCCGAAAACGCGTTTTGGAGACCTGAACGCGCAGCTCGGGTTTCACCCGCACATTCCATTCCGATGCGTGTTCGCGAAACCATACGATTATCGCTTCCTGCCAGGCGGCGTGGTCGTACTGACCCATGGGTCGTTCCTCGATCTGCCCGTCCACATATTCGGCATCCGGCTCAAAGTCATAGGAAGAGCGCAGATAATCTTCAACAGGAACGAAGGTGCGCGTGGCGGTGGCTGCCATGTTCCGGACCTCTGCTGGAAGTCTACACCGGACGCAATTGGGCACCCGCGCGCGGTGGTAGAATCAGACATGTGCCGGGCCCTGCGCGGCGCAATCCCGCCAAACCCGCCAGGTCCGGAAGGAAGCAACGGTAACGGGCTAGTGCGTGCGCAGCAGGTCTCCCGGTACATGTGAAATTTCCCGCCTCGCAGCGGCTATCTCGCCCTTCCCTGAGCCGCAATGGACAGTCCTCTTCGACCTCAGCGACAATAGCCTTTTTGATTCCTAAGCTTGGAGAATGTCATTGACTCTCGCTGTGCGTCCTTCTGTGGCCCGACGCGCCAAAATCAGTGCTCTCGGAACCTACGTTCCGCCCCGCGTATTAACGAATAAAGACCTTGAAAAGCTGGTCGAAACCTCCGACGAGTGGATTTACTCGCGAGTCGGCATCCGCGAGCGCCATCTGGTCGAGCCGGGCATGGCAACCAGCGATATGGCCGTAGAAGCGGCGCGGCGCTGCCTGGCGAGCCGGGGCATCGAAGCTACCGACGTAGAGGCCATCATCGTCGCGACCGTGACCCCGGATATGTTCTTTCCCGCGACGGCCTGCCTGGTCCAGGACAAGCTGGGAGCGAAAGGCGCGTGGGGATTCGACCTCTCGGCGGCCTGTTCGGGTTTCGTCTACGCGCTGCAGATGGGCACGAAGCTGGTCGAAAGCGGAGCGCATTCGAAGGTGCTGGTCATCGGCGCGGACACCATGTCGTCGATCATCGACTACACGGACCGCACCACCTGCGTTCTCTTTGGAGACGGCGCGGGCGCGGTGCTGATCGAACCGACGGAAGAAGGCGAGGTCGGCATGATCGATTTCACGCATGAGATCGATGGATCGGGCGCGCCGGCGCTGAACATGCCGGGCGGCGGCAGCGCGCATCCTTCTACTGTCGAGACGATAGAGCACAAGATGCACTATGTGCACCAGGATGGACAGGCGGTTTACAAATTCGCGGTGCGCAAGATGGTCGAGGCCTCGGAGAAGGTGCTGAGCCGGAATAACGTCTCCATCGACGAACTCGGTGCCTTCATTCCTCACCAGGCGAACAAGCGCATCATTACCTCAAGCGCCGAGCGCATGGGGCTTCCGCTGGAGAAGGTAATCATCAATATCGATCGCTACGGCAACACCACGGCCGGCACCATTCCTCTGGCCATAGGTACAGGAATGGAAGAGAATCGCCTGCACAAGGGCGAACTGGTGCTGATTGCCAGCGTAGGCGCAGGATTCACAGTGGGTGCGACGCTGCTGCGCTGGGAGATCTGAACTAACTAACAGCGCGGGCATGAGCTTCCGAACCCGTCCGGCGTTTATCGTGCTTGTACTTCCACAGGCCGAAGACGATAGCCGCCACGAGGAGCGCGACGAAGGTCCAGAGAATGACGTCGGACCATCCTGAGTGGTAGCGCGCCCATAGATGGAGCACTCGCTGTCCGTACGTAACGCCGAGCCACGCCATGAATCCGTAGCGAACCGTACGTGCGCCCGCAATGGCGATGAGGAACGGCCGTCGTTCCACGCCCAGCGCTCCGGCGCAGAGCAGGAACGGCAATAGCGGAATCGGCGGAGGCAGGATGCAGGCCGCGGCGACGGTGAGCATTCCATTGCGCTTGACCCATCGCTCGATCTTTTTCAGAAAGCGCTCCGGCACATAGCGCTGCACCATGCTCATGCCGCCCTTTTTCGCCGCTCCCCAGGTGGTGTATGCGCCGAGCAGGCTCCCGGCGATTCCTGCAAAGGCCAGCAGCCAGGGGTTACCGCGATGCGCGGCCAGCAGAATGATCAGCAGGTCGGTGCTGCCTGGTATCGGCAGGGGAATGAGCGAGGCGTCCAAGGCCGAGACAGTGAAAACGCCGAGCGCGCCCAGGTGAATGAGCCAATGCGGCACCAGGTGCTTCCGGGCTGAGCGCTTCGAGGCTGAGAGCACGCTCCATTGGACGCTTTTTCCTGAATTTAAGTCGCCGGAAGGTTCGGTGTCACAAAAATTTCAATTGCGGCGGGGGCGGGAGCGCACCACATTCCGCCGCATAGCGATAGAAGAGCTGCAGTCCTTCCAGGCAGGCTTCGTCGAGCACATAGTGAATATTGTGAGTGAGGTAGGTCCGCAAGGTTGCGGCAGGAACTGCGATTCGGGCGGACCACTCCGAGACCAGTTCTTCGATGTGCGCAAGGCCGTGGTCGCGCGAGCGCTCGAAGTCGTGGCCCAACTGCCCCGGCGTGACCGTCGCGGAAGAGAAGGCAGCATCACGCACGGCCCAGAACGCCGAGACCCAGGGCGTGCCTGTCCAGGCTCGCCACTCGCGCCCGAGATCGATGTAGTCGAGCCGCTCGCCGGTGCGCTCCCGGCGATGCCCGCGATCTTCGAGAGCCAGCAGGGCCGGATCGCCGATCAGCAGCGCAGCATCGGCGGCCGCGAGCATGGCATCGAGATCGGCAGCGTGAGGCAGGAATGCCGGGGAAATCTTCCAGAGTTTGTTGAAGAGGATGCGCGTGTAGGTCGCGGATGTAAGAGATGCGGTGTCGAGGGCGACGCTTTTGACGCCGGCTACACCGCGATCGCCGCGCACGACGAGAATAATCGATCGGATGTGGTCGAGCGATGCGATGGCACAACCGGGGATGATGCTCTGCCCGGACGCCGAAGCGTAGGCAGCGACGGGAACGAGTCCGATATCGGCGGCTCCTGAGCTGAGCCGCTGCGCGCATTCGGCGGGCGTCGAAGAAACGATGCTGTATCGCTGTGCGAGTTCACTCTTGCGGGGCTCGTGCTCAAAGTCCCACATCAGCGGTGCGGGATTCACGAAGTCAATGGCAGCAATGACTAACTTGTTCGAAACCGGGCTCACTTCCCAGTGTAACAATCTCTGCGGCCTTATCTTCCGTAACGGCATGATCGGCGCCTGGACCCGACTTCTCCTTGACTTCGGAAAGACCGGCCACTACGCTCCGAGCAAATCTCACTGAACCTCGAGGAATCGTATGACCACTGCTCCCGCAAGTGAGCTGTCTATTTCCGCGCCGAACGACGAGCGCGTTGCATGGCTCGCGCTGGCGCTGACACCGGGACTGGGTCCGCGACGCATTCTGCGCGCCGTCGACCGCACGGGCGCTGCGGCAAGAATTCTGGAGATGCGTCTCACCGAGCTGGAGGGCCTGCAGTTCCCTGCCGGGAGCGTGCAGTTCATCGCCGATGGGCGGGCACGGGGCGCGGCGAATCAGCAGTTGGAGGAGCTGGTGAAGACCGGCGGTTCCTTCCTGACCTACACCGACGAGGCCTACCCGGAACGGTTGCGCGAGATCTTCGATCCGCCTCCTCTTTTATGGCTGCGCGGCAATGCAAAGCTGCTGGCCGAGCCTTCGATCGCAGTGGTCGGCACGCGTCATCCCACGCCCTACGGATCGGGCATGGCGGAGATGTTGTCTCGCGATCTTGCCCATCGCGGGCTGCTGATTCTGAGCGGCATGGCACGGGGTATCGACACCTGTGCGCACAAGGGCGCGATCGCAGCGAATCGTCCGACCATAGCGGTCTGGGGGACCGGAATCGACGTGATCTACCCCAAGGAAAACAAGCTGCTGGCCGAGCAGATCGTCGCCGGGGGCGGCGCCATCGTATCGGAACTGCCGCTGGGAACGTTTCCCGCGCCGCAGAATTTTCCCTTGCGCAATCGAATTTTGAGCGGAATGAGCGTGGGCGTGCTGGTGATCGAGGCGGCCGAGTACAGCGGCACGCGGGTAACCGCGCGTTGCGCGCTGGAGCAGAACCGGGACGTTTACGCGGTGCCCGGAAACGTAACGACAAAGAACGCCTGGGGGCCTAACACGCTGATTAAGCAGGGCGCAAAGCTCACCGCCACATGGGAAGACGTGTGGGAAGACCTGCCTTCGCAGATTCGCCTGCAGATTGAGGAGCGCGAGGGACTTGCATCGAATGAGTCCCCTGCTGCATCGTTATTCAGGGAAGAGCCACTTCCACCTAACGAAGCCCGCTTGATGTCGCTGCTGCGACCCGATGAGGCGCTGCAGATTGACGAGATCATGGAAAAGCTTGAGGCTGAACTGAGTTCATCTGAGGTATTTACCGCGCTCTTCGAATTGGAACTTACAGGACGCGTGCGACAACTTCTTGGAAAAAATTACGTCAAGAGCTTTTGACGGATTTGCAACGCGCGACGCCGGTTTGGCCGCAGCAGGAAGGCACGCTCTGCGGGAGTGCAGGTAGATTCGAAGTGGCAAGGCGTGGTAGCTTCCACAAAATGACAGTGCCATATGTGCCGGAGTCGCGTCTGTTAGTATGCGATCCGGTTGCAAAGGAAAATGATGAGTAAATCTCTCGTGATCGTCGAGTCGCCTGCAAAGGCCAAAACGATCGGCAAGTATCTCGGTAAGGATTTCACCGTTGAAGCCTCGGTCGGTCACATCATGGATCTGCCGAAGAACAAGATTGGTGTCGATCTCACGGACGGCACTTTCGAACCGGAGCTGATTGTAATTCCCGGCAAGGAAAAGGTTGTCGACCGGCTCAAGAAGCTGGCGTCGAAGTCTGACAGCGTGTACCTCGCGCCTGACCCGGACCGCGAAGGCGAAGCCATCGCCGCGCATCTGGCCAATGTGCTGAAGAACTCGGTCAAGAAGAATGCCATCCATCGCGTGACGTTCAACGAAATTACCCCTAAGGCGGTGAAGGCAGCCTTCGAGCATGCGCGCAGCGTCGACCAGCATCTTGTCGATGCGCAGCAGACGCGGCGGGTGCTGGATCGCATCGTCGGCTATCAGATCTCTCCGCTGCTGTGGGACAAGGTGCGCCGCGGCCTCTCCGCAGGACGTGTGCAGACGGTTGCGCTGCGCCTCATCGTCGAGCGCGAAGAGGTCATCAAGGCATTCAACCCGGTCGAATACTGGACCATCGACGCGAATCTTCATCCTGCGCCGAAGGGTCAGGAGTTCACCGCGCGCTTCATCGGCATCGATGGCGAGCGGGCGCGTGTCGACACCGTCGATGCGCCTTCCCTGCCCGACCAGAAGCTGACCGATAAGACTGTCGAGCAACTGAAGAAAGCGAACTGGACGGTACGCGATGTGGAGCGCAAGGAGCGCAAGCGCAATCCCGCGGCTCCGTTCACCACCAGCAAGCTGCAGCAGGACGCATCCCGTCAACTCGGCTTCAACGTGAAGCGCACGATGGGCGTGGCGCAGCGCTTGTACGAAGGCATCGATCTCGGCAGCGACGGCACCGTGGGCTTGATCACCTACATGCGTACCGATTCGACGCGTGTTTCTCCCGAGGCCATCACGGCAGTCCGCGGATGGATCACGTCGAAGCTCGGCGATAAGTATCTGCCCCAGGCTCCGAACGTATTCAAGTCGAAGAAGGATGCGCAGGACGCGCACGAAGCGATTCGTCCGTCGGACCCTGAACTGCTTCCCGATCAGATCAAGAAGTATCTCTCCGATGAGCAGTACAAGCTGTACAAGCTGATCTGGCAGCGGTTCGTGGCTTCGCAGATGATGCCCGCGATCTTCGACCAGACCACGGTCGACATCGTGGCCAAGGCGGATCGCAGCTACGACTTCCGCGTGACCGGTTCAGTGATGAAATTCGACGGTTTCCTGAAGGTCTACGAGGAGTCGAAAGAGAAGAAGGACGAGGACGACGAGGCGCTCTCCAACAAGCTGCCCGCGTTGAACGCCGGCGACAAGCTGACATTGAATGACCTGAAGCCGGAGCAGCACTTCACCGAACCGCCTCCACGCTACAACGAAGCGTCGCTGGTGAAGGAGCTCGAGGAACGCGGCATCGGCCGGCCTTCGACCTACGCCTCGATCATCAACACCATTCAGGACCGCGAGTACGTGCAAAAGATGGGCGGCCGCAATGGGCGCTTCGTCCCGACAGAAATCGGCACCGTCGTCACTGGCCTGCTGGTGAAGAATTTCCCTTACATCTTCGACACCAAATATACGGCGCGGCTTGAAGAAGAGCTGGACGACATCGAAGACGGCAAAGAGAAGTGGACCGATCTGCTGACCGGCTTCTACGGACACTTCGCCGACGAGCTTGTCGATGCGGCGAAGAAGATGGAAGACATCAAGCGCATGGAGAAGCCCACCGACCAGACCTGCGATGTGTGCGGGTCTCCCTTGGTTTTGAAGTGGGGCAAGTTTGGCTCCTTCTATGCGTGCAGCGCTTACAACAAGAAGGACAAGAATAGCTGCACCTTCACCAAAGAGAACTTCGACGCCAAGCCGAACCTGACCATACCCGGCGAAGAGGCGGAGCAGGAAGAAGAGTACTGCGAGAATTGCGGCCGGGTGATGGTACTGCGCAACGGGCCGTGGGGTCCGTTCATGGCCTGCCCCGGCTACAACGAAGACCCACCCTGCAAGACGGTTCGCCGGTTGCACCAGAAGCAGCAGCAGAAACCTCCCCAGCCGCTCGATGAGAACTGCCCCAAGTGCGGCAGCCAGCTGGTGCTGCGCAACGGACAGTACGGCGAGTTCGTTTCCTGCTCCGCGTATCCGAAGTGCAAGTACATCAAGCAGAACACCATCGGCATGAAGTGTCCGAAGTGCCATGACGGCGACCTGGTTGAGAAGAAGGCGCGGCGGGGCAACATATTCTATGGCTGCTCGGAATATCCGAAGTGCGACTTCACGGCGAACTATAAGCCGGTCGAAAAGAAATGCCCGGAGTGCGGCAGCCCTTACTTGCTGGAAAAGACGCTGAAGTCCGGCGTCTTCCTGGTCTGCCCCAACAACAAGAAGCCTTCGGCGGAGGATGAAGAAGCTCCCAAGAAGCGCGCCAAGAAGGGCGAGTCAGAGAGCGACGTGGCATGCACCTTTACCAAGCGCATCGGCGACGCGCCGGTGGCTGAGGTCAAGCCGGCTCCCACAGCCAAGACTCACGGCCCGCTGGTGGAAGAGCCGGTGGCCTGATTGCAACCAGAGAACGGGTGAGGAGACTTCCTCCCCGTTCTTTTCTCTGCGCTGCTTTCCCTCCTCACGCAATCCTTGTAGACTCATGCGCGGAGCTCTGCATGTTTGAATCGACCCTAGCCACCACCCAGGACGCTGACCTGATCCTGAAGCTGTATCAACTGCGCACCGAAGCCACCATGCGCCAGGCGCGCGCCTGGGCCATATCCGAATTCTTCCCGGAAACCGCCGCCGAGATCCTGGCAGTGCAGGCAGCGATCACCTCGCAGGAGGCCGCCTGGCTGCAACAGGTATCCACCTATTGGGACATGGCCGCAGCCTTCGTACTGCACGGCGCGCTGAATGCCGAGCTGTTTCTGGACTGCAACACCGAGCCCTTCTTCCTGTTCGCCAAGTTTCAGGCGCTGCTGCCGGAGATCCGGAAGAAGTCGCCGCATTTCTTCGTCAAGGTCGAGCAGATCGTCGCGGAATATCCGGCGGCGCGAGCCCGGGTCGATCAACTGGCGCAGGGGATGCCGACGCGGAAGGCCGCGGCTCTGGCGGCCAAAAACAGCAGCCCGTACCGATAAAACAGAACCCGAAACGAACCACGAATCGATCGAGGGAGTGGCAGCCGGGGTTCCGGAAGCACTCCCGCCGCGGCTGCATCTGCACGCAAAGCGCGGCATCTGCTAAGGTGAAGAGTCGGATTTTAGTGAAGAAGGGTTCAGCGGGAATGGCAAAGGCGATCTGGAACGGCAAAGTTGTCGCGGAAAGCGATTCGATTCAAACAGTTGAGGGGAACATCTACTTCCCGGAGAGCGCAGTGAACCGGGAATATCTTCGCCCCAGCTCGACTACCTCGACCTGTCCCTGGAAGGGGCAGGCACGGTATTATTCCCTGCTCATCGACGGGCAGGAGAACCAGGACGCGGCGTGGTACTATCCCGATCCCAAGCCGGCAGCGCGGAACATCAAAGGGCACATCGCATTCTGGCGGGGTGTGGAAATCGAGAAGTAATTCGGTCGCGAGAACAACTCCGGGCCCCCTGTTGGTCTTCTCCACACCGGGTTCTGCCATACTTCTCGGCGTAAGTCTTTCATTTTATTCAGTGTGTTAAACGGGCCGCCCTGTCTCTTCGGGGGCGGCTTTCGTTGGCCGCCGAAAAAATCACGACTTTTCTTTGACGACCCACAGTCGGTAAGCTATTACTTACCGTAAGTAGAAACTTACATCCAATAGCATTGAAAGCACTCGGAGACGGCACCCGCATGGCCGTCTTCCAGAAGCTCAAGGTCAGGAGAGAAGGATAGCGCAGACGATGAGCAGAACGGCAAGTGAAGTGGTGGTACGCAAGAGTGTGCGCGTGGCGGTTCCGGTTGAGCGCGCCTTCTCCCTGTTCGTGGAGTAGATGCGTCAGCGTCTTTCTGACCATTGAAGCGGTAGTGTTCTGGCAACTGGGATCGCTGGCCAGGACCGATGCTCTTCGGCTGCGTCCGGTCCTGGCAGCGTTTCTGGTGGGTTATCTGGCGCTCGCCGCGGATTCCTATCGTTATTTCTTTCTTGCCCCGGTAGTCACTGAAATATTGATCGCTCTCTGTCTCGGCGCTGCTATTTTTTCTGCTCCTGGTCGATCCACAAGCCGTTAAAGGTTCCCAGACGGATGCAAACCTGTGGCATGGAGGATGCATCCGTTGAGGCATGAACTCCTGGATTCTTGCATTGCTGCGCGCGCACCAGCGCGACTGGACGATCGGCATCATTATCCTGGTCATCGCGATCACGCTGAGCGCCTATGCCCACCGCATCCTGCTCGGAGCGCTCGACAAATTGCGGCGGGTGAAAGGCGGCGATCGCGGCCACACACTGAAGATCGTGGCCAGGATCAGACCGCCGGCGCAGGCGCTGGTGATCCTGACCGGAGTAGGGATCATCCTGCCGCTGCTGGACGTGTCCCCGCACTATCTTGAAATCCTGCAGAAGACGCTGGCGGTAATCTGGTTCCTCGCGCTGGGCTGGCTGCTGGTGGCGCTGGTCTACTGCGTGGAAGATTTCCTGCTGCTGCGCTATGACGTGACCGTATCGAACAATCTGCGCGCGCGCCGTGCGCGTACGCAGATGCAGCTGATGCGGCGGATGGTGATCACACTGCTGATCCTGGTGGATGCCGGGCTCATCCTCTCGGTCTTCCGCGACTCACAGATATGGCACTACGGCGCGGGGCTGCTGGCTTCGGCAGGACTGGCCAGCCTGGTGCTGGCGACCGCCGCCAAAACCTCGGCGTCGAACTTTCTGGCGGGGCTACAGATCGCATTGACGGAGCCGATCCGGCTGGACGACGTGGTGATCGTCGAAGGCGAGTGGGGCAAGATCGAGGAGATTACAACAACCTATGTGATTGTCGCGATCTGGGACCAGCGGCGGCTGGTGGTGCCGCTGTCTTATTTTATCGAGACGCCGTTCCAGAACTGGACGCGCAATACTTCCGACCTGCTGGGCACTTCATTCCTCTACGTGGACTACTCGATTCCGGTGCAGGCGCTGAGGGACGAGTTTACGCGGGTTCTGGAGAACGACCAGCTATGGGACAAACGCGTCAATAGCCTGCAGGTGACCAACCTCTCCGAGCACACGATGGAGATACGCTGCCTGCTGAGCGCCGCCGACTCGGGCAAGCAGTTCGACCTGCGCTGCAACGTGCGCGAGAAGATGGTTGCGTTTATCCAGCAGAACTATCCGGACGCATTTCCACGGACGCGGTTCAGCGCCGTTTCGCGGATGGAGGAAAAGACGGCTCCCGGCTTCGCCTTCGCCGAGACCGGGGATGGGAACCGCCGGATTTGATCGGGAGAGAACGCGAAGCTTGCCGGCGTCCCACCCTTCACGGTGACGCAGTGAAGGATAGGCACCGGGACGCGGGCGTTTAGTGGAAGAGCTTGAGGTCGATGGAGTCGGCCATGGCTTTGTAACCTGCATCGCTGGGGTGCAGGTGATCGCCGTGGTCGTCTTCAGGCAGATACATGTTCGGATTTTTCGGGTCCTGCGTAGCTTTATCGAAGTCGATGACGGCGTCGAAGGCACCGCTGGTTCTGATCCACTTGTTGACCGCCTCCCTGACCTCTTCGCCGGCGGGCGATTCGTATTTCGCGCCAACGTAGGGGGTGAGGGTCGCGCCGTAGACCTTGATGCCGTGCTGATGGGCGCGGGTGATGAACTGGTTGTAGGCGAAGATGATGTCCTGGGCGGTGACGCCGCTCTCCGGGTCGCCGGTTTTGGGGATGCGCCCGATGTCGTTGATCGCTTCAAGGATGATGACGTACTTGACTCCGGCCTGAGCGAGCACATCGCGATCGAAGCGGGCGATGGCGTTGGGACCGGCTCCATCGTAGAGCAGACGGTTGCCGCTGATACCCTCGTTGATCACCCCGATATTCGCGGTCTTCTTATCCGCATGCAGGCGCTGGGCGAGATCGTCGGGCCAGCGATGGTTGGCGTCAGGCGTAGAGCCATATCCGTCGGTAATGGAGTCGCCAAAGGTCACGATCGCGGCGGCGTTCTTGTTTTCGACGCGCACGTCGATGCCTTTGACGAAGCACCACGACTTCAGCGGCCTGGGGTTCTGGAGCTCGGTCGCGGCACTGGCGTCGCCGGGAGCGATGTAGTTCACAGACGTACCCAGCTGGTGGCAGGTGGGAGACTCCACCGGCTGTTCGGGGATGTATACGCTGATGACCAGATCGGCCGTGGCCGCGGCCTGCATGGGCACGGGATCGCTGATGACGAAGCCGCCGGCGGGAATCATGATTGTGGGCCGGCCACCGAAGGTGAGCGCGTGGTCCGTTCCGGGCTGCGTCTTGCCCTCTCCGGCGCTGACCGCGAGATGGGCCGCGCCGACGTTGAGGGGCGCGGTGCCGAACTCATTGGTGAGCTGCACGCGCAGCGTATCGCCGCCAAGGCTGATGTGGACGATATTGCGATAGGTCGAGTCAGCGACGGGATCATCCACCCTCATGGACATTGGCGAGGCCGCCCACGTCCCAACCCACTGCGGCCCAATCGCGGCGCTGGATTTGTCCGCAGCGTTGGCCATTCCACACATAGCGAGCCCCAGGAGGGCGGCACATCCGAAACGAATTCTCCGGTTCATCATTGTTCCCAGCATTGAAGAAAGTGGCTCTCCGATCGAGAAAGAAAGCCCGCTCCATGATAAGGCAGCGCTTGCCACGCGACGATTCGCGACCTCGATCATGAGCCGGCGACCGAGGATTGCGATTGGTTAAAAGACGACCCTCTTTCAGGCACAGGATTTTAGTAGCCTGAGAACATGCCCGCGATTGCCTCGCTCGAATGCGCCCGCTGCCATCAGCATGTGCCGGTGGATCTGCCACGCGCCGTGTGCACCGCCTGCGGCGGACCGCTCTATGTTCGCTACGATCTCGAGGCGCTGAAGCGCGATGCCGCGCGGCCCTCACAGGGCGGCGTGCCGAGCATGTGGCGCTATTCGGCTGTTCTGCCGGATGTGGAACCCGTAACGCTGAGCGAGGGATGGACGCCGATGCTGCGCAGCCGGCGCTACCCGCAGCTGTATATCAAGGATGAAGGCGCAAATCCTGCGGGGACGGTTAAGGCGCGGGGAGCGTCCATGGTGGCGTCCATGGCTCGGCGCTACGGAGTGAAAAAACTCGCTGCCTCCTCTGCGGGAAACACGGCCGGCGCTCTGGCTGCCTACGCGGCGGCAGCCGGACTCGAGGCGCATCTTTTTATGCCTGAGGATGCGCCCTTTGCCAGCCGCGCGGAATCCGCGGCCTTCGGTGCGCATGTGACGCTGGTGGACGGAACGGTCTCCGATTGTGCACGCATGGTCACAGAGCGCACAGAGGCCGAGGGTTGGTTCGATGCGTCCGGGCAAGGAGACCCGTTCCGTATCGAAGGCGAAAAGACGATGGGCTACGAACTGGTGGAGCAGTTGGAGTGGGAGTATCCCGATGCCGTGATTTATCCGGCTGGTAGTGAAACGGAGCTGGCCGGCATTTGGAAGGCCTTCGAGGAAATGGAGGCTCTGGGGTGGGTCCAGCCGGGCAAGAGGCCAAAATTGATCGTCGTTCGGGCCTCTACGGTATCAGCGACCGGAGGAACAGTTGCCCCGGGATTGCCTGCCTCACAGCCTCCGAGCGTTTCCGCCGTCGTCGATATCCCACGCGCGTGGGAGGGCACGAGCACCGATATCGACAACGAGGCAATTCTCGCTTCCCGGCTGGACTGGGCGCGGAATGAAGGCATGCTACTCGGCATGGAAGGAGCAGCCGCAACCGCGGCTTACGACCACCTCCTCAAGACAAAATTCCTGACGCCATCTGACCGGGTGGTGCTGTTCAACACCACGTCAGGCTTCAAGTACGCGGATATGAGCGCCGATGCGATGAAGACAGCGCCGTCTACGAATAAAAAGAAGCTACCGGAGCGGAGCCCGGTCGGCGGGATCATCACGCCGGTGTGAGCCGCCTGGCCAGAAGCAGAACGGCGATAATCTGCCCTCTGACCGGGGCTATCCAAAATAATCACGCCGGATTTGCCATCGCTAAATCTTTTCTCCACCTGCGCTCGATATGCCTTCGCAACCGCAACGAGGGCCGTTCGATGAGGTAATAGGACAGCGCGGCGGCGACCCAGATCGACGCTACGCTCCACGGCAGGCGATTGGCCCAGGTCGGGTTAGCGGGATGAATGAAAAAAGTTTGCCAGATATAGGCGCTATAGGACATGACGCCGAGAGTGACCATCAGCCGTGAATTGAGAATTGCACCCACCCAGGTGTGCTCGTTGCGTGCCACCCACACCAGAAACAGCGCGATGAAAGCGCTGTCCACGGTATAGCCGATGCTGTCGCGATAAATATTGCCGACAGTGAACTTCGCCATCCCGGAGAGCACCATAAACTCAATTGGCAATAACCACCAGACCCGGGCCACTCTTTCATACATGGTTTCGAATTCCCGTGAGCCGATAAGAAGAGCCGTCAGCCCGCCGGACATTAATGCGTCCATTCGTGTTGGCAGCATGGTCGCGATGGGGTAGGTAAGGTCATGCGGATGACTTATCTTGATTGCAATGCGGAGCAGAGGCGCCACAACGATCAGCGCGGCAGCCAACTTTGCTGCGAATGCCTTGCCGCCCCTGTGCAATGCCCAGAGCAGAGCAAACGGCCAGAGAAGATAGAACTGCTCCTCGACGCACAGCGACCATGTATGTTCGGTCAACCACTGCCCGGTTTGAAGAAAATAATTCCGGTAAAAGAAGGCGCTTCCGGTAATGGTTCCCACGCGTAGCGGGTAGTGGACGGCCGTGCAGAAAAGGATGAGAAAGAGCAGGTAACAGTAGAGTGGCGGAAGGATACGAAAGGTCCGCCGCAGATAAAAGTCGGAGAGACTGATGCGGCCGTTCTCCTCGTACTCTTGGGATAACAGAGTGGTGATCAGGAAACCGCTGAGGACGAAGAAAATGCTCACCCCATCGCCGCCCAGCCCGAGCAGAAAATAGAGCCCTACTCCAGCTTTTGTATGCGGATTCGTCAGACCATATCGTTGGCAGATGTGAAAGACAATGACCATGAGAATGGCCACCGCGCGTATACCGTCCAGGCTGGGGATACGCCGCCGCTGCATCGGAAATTTCCTCCGGAGAGGTCGATCGGACGGCAAGGTTCCTGGGAATGAACCGCGATGCGCCGATGAACAACTCTCTAATCCTTTCACGCACCCACTTGCCGCGACAACTTCGCGGACGATCCGCACGGCAGCACGCCGTCGGCCAAGGCTCGTCCCGTAAACTGGAAGGAATGACTTCTCCGGTAAGACTCATTGCCATCGACATTGACGGGACACTGCTGCCTTCGGCGGGTACCGAGATCAGCGCGCGCAACCGGCAGGCTTTACTGGAGGCCGAGGCCGCTGGCATCGAACTGGTGATTGCGACCGGGCGACGGCAGGCGTACGCCACTCCGCTGATTCTGCCGGTGGGCCTGAGGCCTGGAACAGTGATGATTACGTCGAACGGGACGGTCACGCGGATGCTGGGGACGCGTACGGTCGAGGGCGAGCGGATCGACCGGTTTACCCTGCCTGTAGACACGGCTCTCGAGCTCTGCCCGATACTCCGGCAGTTTGGCGGTACGACGGTTTTCACCTTTGACCGGAAAGGCCCCGGTGAGCTGGTCCTCGAGTCGATCGAGCAGCTGCAGGGGAGGATTTCGGCCTGGGTAGCGGCCAATCTGAGATGGATCGAGGAGATTGATCCGCTGGAGCGGGCCTTCGATTCAGGTGAGGCGCCGGTCCAGGCGATGGTTTGCGGGACGGTGGCCGCCATGCAGCGGGCTGAAATCTGGCTGTCTGCGAGCGAGATATCGCGCCGGATCGAGATGCACCGCACGGAGTATCCGAAACGGGACCTGACCATTCTGGATATTTTGCCGCCCGGATGCTCGAAGGGAGTGGCGCTGGACCGGCTGGCGCGGAGCCGCGGGATCGACCGCAGCTCGATTATGGCGATTGGCGATAACTTCAATGATCTCGAGATGTTACGGACGTCAGGACAGCCGGTGGTGATGGCCAACGGGGCTCCCGACCTGGTGGCCATGGCGGAGCGGATGGGGTGGCGGATCGCTCCTTCGAACGACGAGGATGGCGTGGCGCAGATTTTGGAGAGCGTGCTGGAGTCTCTGGGCGTCCAGTCTGGTGTGCGAAAGTTGTAGAGAGCGGCTCATGGGGATGCAATCGAGGCATGGTAGAGTGAGCCTGATGGCGCGATTTGGCCTAAAAACAGGTGCGGCGGGACTGGCGCTGGCAGCGCTGGCGATGCCGTGCGCACGAGCGGCGGAATTGATTACGCTGACCAACGGCTTCGACCTGATCTGCGACCATCGCGTGGCCAATGGAAATCGCGTGCGGCTTTATCTGGATAGCGCGAGCTTCGTCGAGGTAAGCGCGGCCGAGATCGCTCGCAGTGAACATGTGGACCTGCCGCCAACGGTTGCGGCGAAGCACTCCGCGGCGGAATTGACCCCGGAAAGCAAGCTCAGCGATGGCGAGCTGCATCAGCTGCTCACGAAGCCCGGCGAGGCTCACGATCTGGATGTGGATCTGCTGGCCAGCGTGGTGAAGCAGGAGAGCGGCGGCCAGGTCCGGGCGGTGAGCCGGACTGGGGCCAAGGGTCTTATGCAGTTAATGCCGGGCACCGCGACCGAGCTGGGGGTGAGCAATTCTTTTATTCCCAGCGAGAACGTGAACGGCGGAACGGCCTATCTGGACTCATTGCTGAAGCGCTATCACGACAACCTGGCGCTGGCGCTGGCGGCCTACAACGCGGGACCGGGCGCGGTGGACAGGTGGCACGGCATTCCCCCTTATCACGAAACGCGGGCGTATGTGGCGCGTGTGATTCACGAATTCAACCGGCGCATCGAAGCACGGCAGCACAGCCGGGCAGCGGTTGCACAGCTGGCGAGCGCACATCCATAAGCGTTGGAGTTACCCACAAAAGGACGCAGCCAAAACAGTCCTGAACCGTAATTCTTTTTCCTATCTATTCCTTGGGGAGATCGATTCTTGAAGAGCAAGCGCTGGATTCTATGGCTGGTCGTCGCGATGGCCGTTATCGTGATCGTCTTCGTCGCGCGCGATCGCATCCATTTTGACTGGCACGTCTTTGTCGAACAGCTGAAGCTGGCGGACTGGCGCAAGATCGGCATCGGCGTGGCGCTGATCTGGCTGGCGTATGGTGTGCGGGCGGTCCGGTGGTCGGTACTGCTGCGGCCTACGAAGCGTGTTTCGCCTCTGAAGCTGGTGGGCTCGCAGGTGATCGGGTTCACGGCGGTCGCTCTCTTCGGGCGGTTAGCGGACCTGGTGCGGCCTTATCTGGTTTCGCGGCGCACCAATCTGCCCCTGAGCTCGCAGGTCGCCGTGTACACGGTCGAGCGGATGTTCGACCTGGGCACCGTGGCTTTGATCTTCTCCACCGTGCTTCTCTTCTCTCCTGACCGGGCCAGCCTGCCGCGCCCCGACTTGATTCACAAGGCAGCCCTGGGCGGTCTGCTGGCTACCGTAGCGCTGGCGGTTTTCGCCGTGCTGGCGCGGGTTTCGGGCAAGGCGGTCGCCGCGGTGGCAGGCAAGACGCTGGGATTCTTTTCGGCGAGCCTGGGCGAAACTGCGAGCGAAAAGATACTGGGATTCCGTGACGGCCTGAATGTGATCGGATCCATCGGCGATTTTGCGCTGGTGGTAGTTTTGTCGCTGGTTCACTGGCTGATGATTTCCTACGCCTATCTGGAGTCGACGCGCGCGTTCGTGGCTTCTCCGCAGCTGGCGAACATGACGCTGGCCAAGTGCATGCTTCTGATGGCGGCGAGCATGGGGTCGTCGCTGCTGCAGCTACCCGTGATCGGATGGTTTACACAGATCGGCCTAACCATGGGCGCGATGCAGGCACTCTTCCACGTGGCCTCCGAGCCCGCGTTGGGATGCGGCGCGGTTCTACTGCTGGTGACTTTTATGAGCGTGATTCCGCTGGGCCTGATCTGGGCGCAGATCGAACACGTGTCGCTGAAGAAAGTCTCCGAAGAGAGCGAGCATGCCGGGGTGGAGGCGCTCACCGGCCCGGTTACGGACGAACCCGCCCTATAAACCCTTCCTCACCGCCCTGCGTACTGCCTCTGTGAAGATGCCGTAGACGGCATGGGTGACCCACTCGCTGATGCGTTCCTGCGTGGGCTGATCTTCTTTGGCGGCCGAGAGCCCGAGGCCGGGCAGAATGGACTCATGAGTGAGCTTGTTGAGCGTGAGGCCGAAGGCTGCGCCTTTCCAGGCTCCGATCGATGGTTCCATCTCCACCAGCGCGCCGTAGACAGCCCCGGCGGCGGCCCCAAATCCCCAGTGAATGCTGTGCATGGCAGCCTGCTGCTGCGTCGGAGGCAGGGGGTGGCCGGCAAACTGCTCAGCCAGAACCACGGGCGGCGGGGTCTGTCCCTGAACGCGAGGCGGAAAGAGCTTCTCGGCAAGAACCTTGGCGCCGGCGCCGGCGAGGCCGCCGATCATGCCCGCCATTGCGCCTTTGAGGATGGATCGTTCTCGGGTGGTCATGGTCACTAAGATGCGGAAAAGTCGTTGATGACACAGCGGTCGGCGTGATCCGGATTCCCTCTTCGAATGAGTGCTTGGGCGTCGAATCGCAGGAGATGCGGCTGATAGAATTGAACCATACGAAATGAAGTGTCCTTACTGCGGGTTTGCGCAAGACCGGGTCGTTGACTCGCGCGAGAGCAAAGAAGCCGATTCGATACGCAGACGGCGGGAATGCGAGCGCTGCAACAAGAGATTTACCACCTACGAGCGCATCGACGAAATCCCCTACATGGTAGTCAAGAAGGACGGCCGCCGGGAAAAGTTCGAGCGGCAGAAGGTGCTTTCTGGGCTGCTGCATGCATGCGAGAAGCGTCCCGTATCGGCGAGCACTCTGGAGTCGCTGGTAGACGAAACCGAGTCCTTCCTGACCGAATCTCCGGAGCGGGAGCGCACCACGAGCGAGATCGGCCAACTGCTGATGAGCCGGCTGAAAACACTGGATACCGTGGCCTATATCCGCTTCGCCAGCGTGTACCGGGACTTCAAGGACGTGCGCGAGTTCAAGGAAGAGCTGGAGCAATTGCTGATGGCGAAAGAGCGGAAAGGCAGTTGAGAAACGGGCTGCTAAAGTCCGGTCAGCTAAATTCCGGGCGCCTGGCCAAAAATTATGATTATGACGAAGACACACAGAGTTACGCTGATCCCCGGAGACGGGATTGGGCCTGAAGTTACCACCGCGGTTGTCCGCATTCTCGAAGCAACCGGCGTGAAGTTTGAGTGGGAGCCTTTTGCTGCCGGGGCCGAGGCTTTTGAGAAGCACGGAGATTACGTCCCGAAGGAGCTCTACGAGTCGATCGAGCGCACCAAGCTGGCCCTCAAGGGGCCGGTGACGACGCCGGTGGGCGGCGGTTTCACTTCGATCAACGTGGCGCTCCGGAAGAAGTTCGAGTTGTATGTAAATTTCCGACCGATCAAGAATCTCCCCGGGTTGGAGACGCGGTATCCCGGCGTGGATCTGATCATCGTGCGCGAGAACACCGAAGGCGAATACGTCGGTCTGGAGCACGAAGTGGTACCGGGCGTGATGACTTCGCTGAAGGTCATCACGGAAAAGGGCTCGACGCGCATCGCGAAATGGGCATTCGAATATGCGCGCAAGCACGGCCGCCGCAAGGTCCATGCAATTCACAAAGCGAACATCATGAAGTTGTCCGACGGGCTCTTCCTCAAATGTGCGCGGGCTATTTCGAAGGGTTACCCGGAGATCACATACGGCGAGCACATTATCGACAACACCTGTATGCAGCTGGTCACGAACCCATACCAGTACGACACTCTGTTACTGCCGAACCTGTATGGTGATATCGTGAGCGATCTGTGCGCGGCGTTCGTGGGCGGACTGGGCCTCGTTCCGGGTGCGAACCTGGGTGAGGATGCGGCGATCTTCGAGGCGGTGCACGGCTCGGCTCCGGATATCGCCGATAAAGATATCGCGAATCCGACGGCGCTGCTGCAGTCGGCAATCCTGATGCTGCGTCATATTGATGAGAGCGAGGCCGCGGACCGCGCGCAGTCCGCCCTGGAGCGGGTTTATACAGAGAAAAAGACCTTGACCCGGGATGTGCACGGCACGGCAGGCACGAGCGCCTTTGCAGACGCGGTGATTGCTGGCCTCACGGTGACAGCCTAGAGGATCTCCTCCCCCAATTACGAGGAATCTGAAAATGGAAGCGGGCGAACAAGCATGTCGATGCAACGAATACTGGGCGTAACCCTTTGCGCGCTGGCTCTGGCCGGCACGGGATGCAAGAAAACCACAGCCGGGGCGGAAGGCCCCGCAAAAGTCTACGCCACGATTGACCCGAGCACCGCCGGCACCATCAGCGGAACCATCCACTTTGCGGGAAAGGCTCCGGTGCGGGTGCAGATCGACATGGGCCAGGATCCGGTGTGCGCGCTTTCCGACGCGAACTACGCCGAGCAGTATGTGGTGCATGACGGCGGCCTGCAGAATGTATTCATCTATGTGAAAGACGGGCTGGGCAACAAACTCTACCCTGCGCCATCCGAGCCGGTGGTGATCGACCAAAAAGGCTGCCGTTTTATACCGCATGTGATCGGGGTCATGGCTGGGCAGCCGGTGAAGTTCACCAATAGCGACAGCACCATGCACAACGTGCATATGACGCCGACGATCAACACCAACCAGACCGTCGACCTTTCCGAGCCGCCCAACGGGACGGGCGAAATGCGGACGCTGGGAACACCGGAGCTGATGATTCCGGTACGATGCAACAACCATCCGTGGATGGAGGCGTTCATCAATGTCGCTGGGAACCCCTTCTATGCGGTGTCCGACGCGGATGGGCACTTCACCATCAACGGCCTGCCGCCAGGCACCTATACCATCGTGGCCGACCATGAGGTGTTAGGAACCCAGACGGCGACCGTGACTGTGGGATCGAAGCAGACGGCCACGCATGACTTTACCTACAGCAAGAGCGGCGACGACGGTAAGTAATCAGGTCTGAATGGGACGGCTCACCATCATGTGGCGAGCCCTTCGTTTTTGCCTCAATCGGCGCCGGCACCGGGCATGTCGCTCCGGCGGCAACTTCAGCGGTCATGCCGCGACGGGAATCGCATTCATCGAAGTGAAAGAAAACGATACACTGTATTGACATAGGAAAACTCCCGGTTTTTTCTTCTTTCAGGGCTGGGAGATCCCGCACTCTGGATCACTAAGGCAGGCATATACAAGGACATGCGGCAGAAGATTGGAATTCTCGGCGCGACCGGGATGGTCGGCCAGCGGTTTATTCAACTCCTCGAGAATCACCCGTGGTTTGAAGTTGCCTGGCTGGCGGCCAGCGACCGGTCAAGCGACAAAAAGTATGGCGACGCGGTGAAGTGGAAGCTGGATACGATGCTTCCCGAGCGGATCGCCAACATGACAGTATCGCCGGCTGTGCCGGATGGCGCGCCCAAGGTGATCTTTGCAGCCCTCGATGCGGATATTGCCCGCGAGATGGAGCCGGCCTTCGCGGCAGCGGGCTGCGCGGTGATTTCGAACTCCAGCGCCTTCCGCATGCACGAGGATGTGCCGCTGGTAATCCCCGAGGTGAATGCCGATCACCTGCCGATTCTCGAAAACCAGACATGGCGGAAGCAGTCGGGCGGCTACATCGTAACCAACCCCAACTGCTCGGCCATCGGGCTGGTGCTGGTGTTGAAGCCGCTCGTCGAGCGCTTCGGGATCGAATCCATTTTCGTCAGCACCATGCAGGCGGTGAGCGGCGCCGGATATCCGGGCGTGGCGTCGATGGACATTCTCGGCAACGTGGTCCCCTACATCAAGAATGAAGAAGAGAAGATGCAGGCCGAAACGCTGCGGCTGCTGGGTTCGCGCGACGGCAAGGTTGTCCGTCCGCTGGACGCGAGGATGACCGCGCACTGCAATCGCGTGGCGGTTGAAGACGGCCACACGGAGAGCGTGAGCGTGAAGTTCTCGCGCAAGGCGACACGCGAAGAAATCCTGGCGGCGTGGCGCGAGTTTACGCCGCTGGCCGGACGCGATCTGCCGACGGCTCCGGCGCAGCCTATCGAGTTCGTAAGCATGGAGGATCGTCCGCAGCCTCGCCTGGACAAGATGCGCGGCGGCGGCATGGCTTCCACGGTGGGACGCCTGCGGCCCTGCAGCCTGCTGGACTGGAAGTTCACCGTCCTCTCGCACAACACGATTCGCGGCGCGGCGGGCGCGGCATTGCTGAACGCGGAACTGCTGGTCTCGCTCGGAAAACTGGAACCGGCCAGGCTCGACGCTGTGGCTGTGCCTGTATGAAAAATCTGATCGTGATGAAGTTCGGCGGGACCTCCGTCGAAGATGCCAAGGCCATTGACCGTACTGCGGGGATCGTCCGCGGACGGCGCGATAAGGGGCTGACGCCGATTGTCGTTGTGAGCGCCATGGCCAAGGTCACCGACCAGCTGCTGGCAGCGGCGAGCGCTGCCGGGCGCGGCGACCGCACCGGACCGCTGGCGATCATCGCAAGGCTGCGCAACCGGCACCTCGAAACAGCGTGTGCGCTTCTCGACCAGACTGCGATCGGCGAAGTGAGCAAGTGGATCGACGCGGAGTTCTGCTCGCTCGATGAAATTCTCCGCGGCCTGGCTGCGGTCGGCGAGTTGACGCCGCGCATCCGCGACATGATCGTGTCGATGGGCGAACGGCTGTCGAGCCGCATGATCGCCGCAGCCTTCGCGCAGCGCGGGCTGGACGCGGTTCATATCGACGCACGGCAATGCATCATCACCGACAACCAGCACGGCAAAGCCATCCCGCAGGATGCGCTGATCGAGGCGCGTTTGAAAGAGCACGTCCTTCCCTATGCGCTGGCTGGCAAGGTCTGCGTGATGGGCGGATTTATTGGGTCTTACATCGGCTCCGGCGTTGCCTCGGGTGAGAAGGGCGTAACGACAACGCTGGGGCGGGGCGGCTCGGACTTCACGGCGGCGCTGGTGGGCGGCGGTGTCGATGCCGGCGCGATTGAAATCTGGACCGATGTGAACGGCATCATGACCACCGATCCGCGCATCGTTCCAAACGCGCTGCGGGTAAAGACCATCAGCTTCGAAGAGGCCGCGGAACTGGCGTACTTCGGGGCCAAGGTGCTGCATCCGGCGACCATTCTCCCTGCAGTCAAGAAGAACATCCCGGTGCTGGTGCTGAACTCGCGCAACCCGGAGAACGAGGGCACGCGGATCATCTCGATGGCTCCGCACTGCAACAGCCCGTTCAAATCGATTGCGGCGAAGCGCAAGCTGACGATCATCGATATCGTCGCCAGCCGTATGCTGATGTCGCACGGATACCTGAAGGCGATCTTCGATGTCTTCGACAAGCACAAGTGTCCGGTGGACATGGTTTCGACGTCGGAGGTCTCGGTCTCGCTGACCGTCGATTCGAATGAGAAGCTGCCGGCGATTGCCGCCGACCTAAGCCAGCTTGCGGATGTGAAGTACGACGGGCGCAAGGCGCTGATCTGCATGGTGGGTGAGAATATTCGCGGCCAGAACGGAATTGCGGCGCGGGTATTTCAAACCATCCGGCACGTGAATGTGCGCATGATTTCGCAGGGCGCGTCGGAAATCAACATGAGCTTCATGATCGAAGAGGATGATGCGGAGGAAGCGGTGCGGTCGCTGCACAAGGAGTTTTTCAGCGATCCCGATCCCGACATTTTTGACGTTGAAGCTCGGCCGCAGGCGTAGCGGCGCGGAGAAGAAGCGATGCTGTTTCTGGTTCTCGGACGCGGCAAGACGGGCAGCCTGGTGGCGAAGGTGGCGCACGAGCGCGGCCATAGCGTGCGGGTGGTGGGCGAAGAGGAGAATCGCCATGCCGCGGCGCTGACGGCGCCCATTCTGGCGGGATTCGACGCGGTGATTGACTTCACTACGCCGCAATCGGCGGTTGAGAACATGCGCGCGTGCCTGGCGAATGGTGCGCGGGTCGTGGTCGGCACCACCGGCTGGTACGACCATCTGCAGGCGATGCGCGATCTCTGTGCACGGCGCTCCGGTGCGCTGCTCTACAGCACAAATTTTTCCATTGGCGTGCAGGCGATGTTTCGCGTGGCGCGAGAGCTGGGCTCAGTGGCGCACGGTTACACCTTTAGCATTACCGAGACGCACCATGCCGAGAAGAAAGACGCGCCTTCGGGGACGGCGCTTTCGCTGCAGCAGATTCTGCAGTCGGCACAGCCGGGGCTTGTGGTGGAGATCGTTTCGAAGCGCAAAGGCGAAGTCCCGGGCATCCACACCATCGAAGCGCGCTCCGACAATGACTGCATCGAGCTGAAGCATGAGGCGTTTTCGCGCCGCGGATTTGCCGAGGGCGCGGTGCGCGCGGCCGAGTGGATTGCAGGAAAGACCGGCTGCTGGGATTTCCAGGAAATTGCAGGTCAGGTTTAGCGTTACCAACCGTCCCGGCGGTCACACAGAGGTCATCTGGACGCGCCGCGTCTGCGGTGTAGACTCGTTCTGATATGGAACTGCAAGGCTGTGGAACGGCGCTGGTCACGCCCTTTCGCGCAGACGGAAGCATCGACGAGCAGGCGCTGTTCGACCTGGCCCGGTGGCAGGTGGAGAGCGGCGTCGACTGGCTGCTGGCCTGCGGGACGACCGCGGAGACCCCGACCCTGGACGATTCAGAATGGCTGCAGGTGATCCGCATCGTGGCGGAGGCCGCGGGTAGACGCGTGCCGGTGTGGGCCGGCTGCACGCATAACGCGACGCGCCAGGCGGTCACCAAGGCACGGGCGGCGGCGCAGATTCCCGGCGTCACCGCGATCCTGAGCGCGAATCCGTATTACAACAAGCCGACGCAGGAAGGGCAGTACGAGCATTTCAAGGCGGTAGCCAACGCGGTCAAGCTGCCGGTGGTGCTTTACAACATACCCAGCCGGTCGGCGGCGAACCTTGAGCCGTCGACGGTGCTGCGGCTGCTGGAAGCGGCGCCGAACATTGAGGCGATCAAGGAATCGAGCGGTAACCTGGTGCAGATCACCGAGCTGCTGACACGCGCGCCGAGGAGCTTCAAAGTCTATTCCGGCGACGACCTGATGGCTCTGGGCGTTCTGGGGGCGGGCGGCGCGGGACTGATTTCGGTGGTGTCGAACCTGATCCCGGCAGAAACCGCGCAGATGGTGCGGGCGGCGCTGGCGGGCGACTGGCCGGCGGCGCGGCGCATCAATCGCAAGTACTTCCGGCTGATGCAGGGCATCTTTAAAGAGACCAGTCCGGCGCCGGCGAAGGCGATTCTGGCCATGATGGGGAAGATTGGCGAGAACTACCGGCTGCCGATGGTTCCGGTGACGGCGACGACGCATGCTTTTCTGGAACGGATGGCCGGCGAACTGGGGTTGCTGGTGCATGGGCCCCAGCCCGAAGGCGACCTGCGGATGTATTGATGGCGCGGCGCGCGGGGAAAAAATGCGCACGATGGGTCTTTTGCGCGGCCTCCATCGTCTTCAGTGTGGGTCCGAATGGATATGTGCTGACCCTCCGACTTGCTGAAACTGGTTGAGATTCATTCGGGCCTTTTCTCCTGAGAGATGCAGGGCTGGACCAGCCCCGCCGCGCAAAAATGTGCGCAACCTCTCCTCTCCTCGCACAGAGCCACCAGGCCATCGAAAGATGGTTACGTCGGGCGCAAAGCCAGTGGAAAACTCTGTCGCATCGCGCTTGAAAGCGGGTACAATTTCGGGCGGCTGGGGAATCGCGAATCGGCGAGATCGTAATGGCCGAACGCTTCAGCTAAAGCGATTTTCGGAGGCCTGTCGGCGATGCGATTGACGAGAGTAAATGTCTGGGGGGGAGTGTCTGGCGCGGCGCTGTGCGCGCTGCTTGTGGGATGCGGCGGCGGGGGCGGCGGAACGGTGACCCAGCAGCCCACGATCACCGGGGTGACGGTGGCTGTGAACCCCACCGCGATCACGACGTCGCAGACAGCGACGGCCACGGCGACGGTCGCGGGGACAGGCAGCTTCAGCAGCGCAGTGAACTGGTCGGTGAACCCATCGAGCGCGGGATCGATCACCTCAGCAGGAGTTTTTACCCCAACCCAGGCGGGAGCCGCGACACTGGTCGCCACGTCGACCGAAGACTCTTCCAAGTCCGGCAATGCGAGCATCACCGCGATCACCATCACGGTGACCCCGGCAACTCCGACGGTCATGGTCGGGACGTCGCGGCAGTTTTCCGCGGCGGTGGCCGGGACGACCAACCAGAATGTGTCGTGGACGATCGCTGATCCCCAGGGAAATGCCAGTGATGCAGGCTCGATCAGTTCCTCGGGGCTGTACGAGAGCCCCTTTCCGGCGCCGGCCACTGTGACGGTGACAGCCACTTCGGCGGCTTATCCTCTTTCGGGCACCGCCACGGTCACACTGACGGAACCGGTCATGGCGAGCGGGCCAATTCTGACCGTGGATGTGGGCAACGAGATGCATCCCATCAGCCCTTACATTTATGGGATGAACGCCTACCTGCTGGATAAGGCCTCGGCCCAGACGGCTGGCGCTACGGTCACGCGCTGGGGCGGCGACGATACGTCTCGCTATAGCTACAAGACGGGGAACAGCAACTCGGCGGGCGACTACTACTTTGAGAATGGGACTGGGTCCGGGGGGATGTTCCCGAACCCAACCGCCTCCGCGCAGTTCACCGATTATGTGACGGCGGCCGATGCCCTCGGCGCGACGGTGCTGGGGTCGATGAATGTAATGGGCTACGTGGCCAACAGTTCGACCACCGCTTGTGGTTTCCCGCAGGCCAGCTTCCCGAACCAGGTGAGCTATGTGACCTACGGCAGTAACAGTTGCGGCGACGGCTATTACCAGGTGGGATCGAACGGGTGTAGCACTTCCAGCGGGAGCTACAACTCCAGCGTAGGCGGGTGCTCGTTCTCCGGCGCCGCGACGACCTGGCAGAATAGCAGTGTGCAGGAGCCACCGCCGAGTTTGCCAGGGGCGGGCAAGAACACGTTGGCGTGGGCGAAGGGCACGTGGCAGGGTGGTTGGGTTAATTCCATCGTGACGGGTACCGGCTTCGGAAACGGCGCCAGCGGCAAAGGCGTCGCGATCTGGGATTTGGACAACGAGCCGGCGTGGTGGGATGCGGTGCATCGCGATGTGCATCCGGTCCCGTCGACTTATGACGAGGTGACGAACGGCGGCATCGGCAGCGCAATCGCCATCAAGACCGTCGATCCGACGGCCCTGGTGAGCGGCCCCATCATCGATTTCTGGTGGAACTATTTTTATTCCAAACAGGATATTGAGCAGGGATGGGCGGGACAGGGCGGGATTGCCTGCTATCAGCCGTGGGATAACCCAACGGATCGCACCGCGCACGGCGGCGTGGCGATGATTCCGTACTACCTCGAGCAGATGAAGGAAGCCTCGGCAACCTACAACATGCGTCTCCTCGATTACCTCGACATTCACGGATACTTCGCTGCAAACAACACCGCGTTTACCACGGCGGGCGATACCAGCATTCAGACCGCAAGAATGGACTCCGTGCGCGCCTTGTGGGATCTCCAATACAAGAACGCGAATTACCCGCAGCCGAACTATACGACCGACTCCGGCTACACTACCAGTTGCAGCACACCGCTGCAGGCGCCAGAGGCGGTGCCCATGCTGCACCAGTGGGTCAATGGGATTGGCAAGTCGGGCGACCCGAACAACAACTATCCGGGGACGAAGACAGCCATCGATGAGTACAACTTTGGCGGGCTGGAGTCGATCAACGGCGCGGTAACCCAGGCCGACGTGCTGGGCGTCTTCGGGCAGTATGGTCTCGACCTGGCCACGCTGTGGCCGACAACCAACTACGACACGCAGGGGCCGGGCAACTACGCGTTCGCTATCTACCGAAACTATGACGGGAAAAACGATGGGGCGGTATTCGGCGACATGGCGCTGGCTTCATGCTCGACCAAGGCTGCGTTGACGGGCCCCTGCACACCGATTGATGCAAACCTCCAGCCGATTATGGGGATGGAGAGCGGGCAGAGCACTCTCTCCGTCTACGGCGCGCTGCGTACGAGCGACAACGCCGTGACGGTGGTGGTGATCAACAAGGCGTTTGGACCCGTGACGAGCACGGTATCACTGCTGGATGTGGCGACACCGGGTACGGTGAAAACTTATCAGTACAGCAATGCGAGCCTGACCGCGATCAGCACCGTGCGTGCCGGAGACGTGATGGTCACGCCTGCGACCTCGCCGAGCACGACGAGCACCATCACTTACACGTTCCCGGCGCAGTCGATCACGCTGTTTGTTATTCCGCAGTGATTTCGTTGTCGCGGAGCGGAAAAGGCTGATTGGAAATTGGGAGCCATGCGAAAGATGCGATGGTTCGGAATAGCGGGGCTCAGTGCCGGGGCGTGCGCGCTGGCGCTGGGGTGCGGCAGCAGCGGCGGCACTGCGCCCACCGGGCCGACGCAGCCAACCGGGCCCGCAGTGACCAGCGTGACAGTCTCCCCGGCGCCGGCGACGGCGACGATTGGGGCGACCGAGCAATTTACAGCTACGGTGCACGGGACAGGCGCGTTCAACACGGACGTGACGTGGACGGTGGCGGGGCCGGCGAACTGGGCGGGGAGCGTGGGGTCGATCAGCTCGGCAGGGGTGTATGAGACGCCGTATCCCGCGCCGGCGACGGTAACGGTGACAGCGACCTCGGCGGGCGACCCGACGAAGAGCGGAAGCGCGACGGTGACACTGGCGCCCCCGCCGGCCGCAGGCGGACCAGCGCTGACGGTGGACGCGGCCAAGGCTACGCACGCGATCAGCCCGCTGATTTACGGAATGAACGGCTACTCGATCACATCGACTGTGCCGGCGATGATCGATCTGCCGGTGGATCGTTGGGGCGGCGACGCGGCGACGCGCTACAACTACCAGGAAGACGTGTCGAATGCCGCGGGCGACTGGTATTTCGAGACGGACCCGAACACAAACACGGCGTATCCGGACACGAGCGAGTTCAACAGCCAGGTGGAGGCGGACGAACGGTCGCACACGCTGACGCTCGGCACGGTGCCCCTGATCGGGTGGACCACGACGCGGAAACCGGCGTGCAGTTTTTCCGTGGCGAAGTACGGCGCACAACAGCAGGCGGATCCGTACAACTCGAATTGCGGGAACGGCGTGCTGGCGAGCGGGAACGCGGTGGCGAACGATCCGACCGACACCAGCTTCCAGATCGACGACGCGTGGACGACGAACTGGGTGCACTACCTGGTGGGAAAGTATGGGACGGCGGCGAACGGGGGCGTGGCCATCTACGACCTGGATAACGAGCCGGAGTGGTGGTACGGCGTGCACAAGGATGTGCGCGACCCGGGGCCGACGACGCCTCCGCCGCCGTACACCGGGTATTTCGGGTACGACGAACTGACGACGAAGGGGCTGACCTACGCGGCGGCGATCAAGGCGCAGGATCCCAGCGCGGAAGTGAGCGGCCCGATCATTTCGTTCTGGTGGGCGTTCTTCTATTCCATGAAGGACATTCAGAGCGGATGGACCGTGGGCGGGGGGCCGTGCTATCAGCCGTGGAGCAATCCAACGGATCGCGAGGCGCACGGCGGGGTGCCGCTGCTGGAGTATTACCTGCAGCAGTTCGCGCAATATCAGGCGGCGCACAATGTGCGGCTGCTGGATTATCTGGATCTGCATGGATATTTCGGGGCGACCTGGAACGGGAATCAGGTGGGGCTGACGACGGCTGGAGATACCGGAGAGCAGCAGGCGCGGCTGAATTCGACGCGGGCGATGTGGGACCCGACGTACACGGATCCTAACTTTGTGCAGCCCAACTACATGACGGACGCCAACTATACGACGAGCTGCACGGTGCCGCTGCAGGCGCCGGAGCTGATTCGGCTGATGCGCGGGTGGGTGGCGAAGGATTATCCGGGAACGAAGACCGCGATCAGCGAATACAACTGGGGCGGCCAGGAGAGTATCAACGGCGCGCTGACGCAGGCGGACCTGCTGGGGATCTTCGGGCGGGAGGGTCTGGATTTGGCAACGCTCTGGGGACCTCCCGACCCAACGACCCAGTTTCCGGGTCTGGCGGCGTATCTGATCTACCGGAACTACGACGGGGCGCACGCGGAGTTCGGGGATACGGCGCTGGCATCGACGACCGGGAACCAGAGCAAGCTGGCGATCTACGCGGCAGAACGCTCGAGCGATCAGGCGGTGACGGTGGTGGTGATCAACAAGACCTATGGCACGCTGACCAGCAGCCTGGCCGTGGCGAATCTCAACGCGTCCGGGCAAGGGCAGGTCTTTCAGTACAGCGCCGCGAATCTGCAGGCGATTGTGCCGCTGGCCGCGGTGACCGTGACGCCTCCCGCGTCGGGGAGTTCGACGAGTACGATCGCGAGCTACAGCTTCCCGGCGTACTCGATCACGCTGTTTGTCATTCCGCAGTAAGCGTTGGCCACTGATCGCTGTACCCTGTAACTGATGCATCCTCTGCGGCTGATCTTCGGCATCGCGTTCCTGTTCTCCGTCCTGCTCGATGCCTTCGAGACGGTGATTCTGCCGCGGCGCGCCACGGGACGCTTCCGCCTCACGCGCCTCTTCTACCGGATGACGTGGCTGCCGTGGCGCGCTGGAGCCGAACGGGTGCGCCATGCGCGCAAACGCGAGACGCTGCTGAGCTTCTATGGTCCGCTGTCGCTGGTGTTTCTTATCGGCATGTGGGCGGGGGCGCTGATCTTCGGCTTCGCCCTGATCTATTTCGCCTTCCCCATGCCATTCGTCGACCCGCACGGCGCGGCGCATCCCTTCCTGTCCGATCTCTACGTGAGCGGGACGACGATCTTCACCCTCGGCCTCGGCGACGTTGTGCCGAACAGCCTGCTGTTTCGCGGCCTGGTCGTGATCGAGGCGGGCATTGGGCTGGGATTCGTGGCTCTGGTGATTGGATATTTCCCGGTCCTCTACGGCGCGTTTTCGCGGCGCGAGGTCAATATTGCGCTGCTTGACGCGCGCGCCGGCTCGCCGCCAACCGCGTTTGAGCTGATGAAGAGGCATTCCTTCGAAGGCGGTAGTAAAGCGCTGGTGTCGCTGCTGGAGGAGTGGGAGCGCTGGTCGGCGGAACTGCTGGAGAGCCACATTTCCTACCCGCTGCTCTGCCTTTTTCGCTCGCAGCACACCAGCCAGAGCTGGTTGAGCGGCATCACCGCGATTCTGGACACATGCGCCTTGCTGATTGCCGGCGTGCAGGAGGAAAGCGCGCGCCAGGCGCAGCTCACTTTCGCCATGGCGCGGCATGCGCTGGTGGATATCTCGCAGATTCTGTCGCAGGCACCGGTGACGGATGGGCCGGATCGGCTGCCGCCCGAGCGCTTTCGCGCGATCTACGATCAGCTTTGCATGGCAGGCGTGCGCGTGTGCCGCGACGACCAGAGCTGCTCGCGTCTGAACGAGCTGCGCAAGCTGTATGAGGGGCACGCGGAAGCGCTGAGCCAGTACTTGTCGATGGCGCTGCCGCCGTTCTATATCGAGCATCCGAAGAAAGACAACTGGCTTTCCGTCGCCAAAGTCCGCGCCGCGGCCGAGGCGGAACAGCGGGCATCCGCTGCCGAAGCGGAAGAGCACATTTTCTGAAGGAATGAGCCAGGCGCAAGGCCGCGAGTCGGTGCGTCGGGTTCAGCGGCAACTGGGTCTCTATGGGACGCTCGAAACTGCTCTCAGCGCTATTGATGGTGACGCTCACGGCCAGCGTGGGCGCACAGTCGGCAACCTCGGCTGAGGCGATTGCGCTGGAGCAGCAGGGGCGGCTGCCGGAAGCCGAACAGGCCTGGGACGCGATCACGGCGAGCCATCCGCGCGATGCGGCGGCCTTTGCGAGCCTGGGCATTGTGCGCGCGAAGGAGCAGAAATATCCGGAAGCTGTGGAGGCGTACCGCAAAGCGCTGGCCCTCGATCCGCATCTGCACGGCGTGGAACTGGACCTGGGACTGGCGGAATTCAAGCAGGGGCATCTTCCCGAGGCGATTGGTCCGTTGGGAGCGGCGCTGGCGGCTGATCCCGCAAGCGCGCAGGTGCACACTCTGTTGGCGATGAGCTACTTCGGTTCAGCGCAATTTGCCAAGGCCGTCCCGCACTTACAGTTTGCCGTTGCAAAGTCACCGCAAAATGCGGAGTTGCGGGGAGTGCTGGCCCAAGCCTGCCTGTACGCGAAGGAATTCGCGTGCACGCTCGAACAATACAAAGCGATTGTCGCGGCGAATCCGGACTCGGCGCAGGCAGATATGCTGGCCGGCGAGGCGCTCGATGGGCTGAATCGGACAGACGAGGCCGTCGCGGAATTCGAGGCAGCAGAGAAAGTAGCGCCGCACGAGCCAAACGTTCACTTTGGGCTGGGATACCTGCTGTGGAAGCAGCACAAATATCCGCAGGCGGAGGTGGAGTTTTCGCAGGAATTGACGGATGAGCCGCATCACGCCCAGGCACTGGCGTACCTGGGTGATGCAGAACTGAAGCAGGAGAAAACGGCTGAAGCGCAGGCGGCGCTGGAGCAAGCGGTCGCCGTGCCGGGAGCGCTGCGCATGGCGTGGGTGGATCTGGGGATTGTGCTTGCCGGCGAGGGGAAGAACGGCGAGGCGGCCGAGGATTTCCGCCGGGCCATTGCGATGGATCCGAAACAGGTAGACGCGCACTGGCGGCTGGCGCGGCTCTACCAGGCTGAAGGGAAGACGGCAGAAGCGCGGGCAGAGTTTGCCACGGCGGCCGCGCTGCACCAGAAGGACGATGAGAGTCTGGTGCAGGAGATGTCTCCGCCGAAATAGCATTGGCAGGTTTGGCTGCGAGGCTTCAGGGTGCGGCCCGGCCCGGTCTGGTGTGGCGCGGTTCGGGCCCGGACGACCGGCGGCGGAGGCGACACTCCGCGTGCTGGGCTGCGGTTTGACTCCCTTTAGACGCGGCTGAATTCAGGCAACTTGTGACGTGGCGCACAGCCAGCGTCTTTTCCCCCGATTAGAGTTCGGGTAGTTTTCCGGGACCGCGGGCGCTACATCATTTGGCCGCTGTGGCTGCGCAGCGTGGAACCGGGGGAGTGATCTCTATCCGGAACCTTGCGATGCGACGGATTGCGGGCGCTTGTGTGACGCTCGGGCTGCTGGGCGCTTACGCGCAACAGAGCGCACACCTGCCCCTGAATCCCGCGGTCGCGGAGTTCGCGCGATTTCTCACCGAACATCATGCGCAATTGAATGAGTCCCTGCCGGCATCGGCCGATTCCCAGGCAAAGGGAATCACGGTGGAATATCCGCGGGAGGGTTCGTTGTTTCCCGTCGACATGGTCGCGCCGTTGTTTCAGTGGCGCGACGCCCATGCTGGATCGAAGATATGGCGCGTCGAAGTGAAATTCGGCGAGCGCGGGCCAAAGATCCGCGAGTGGTCGGTCGGCGAGTTGATGAAGGTGGGTCCGGTGGATGACGCGCTGACCGGGTTTGTGCCGCCGACTCTGACGCCGGAGCAGGCTGCCTCGCACACCTGGCGTCCGGATGCGAAGACGTGGGAGCAGATCAAAAAGCACTCGCAGAAGCAGCCGGCGGTGATTCGCTTCGAGGGATACAGCAACAAGGATGACAGGCAGCCGGTGTCGTCGGGGCAGGTGACGCTGGCGACCTCGCCGGATCCGGTGGGCGCGCCGATTATGTACCGCGATGTGCCGCTGATCCCGCCGCCGCCGGAGAGCGAAGAGCGCGGCGTGATCAAGCCGCTGCCCGACAGCGTGCTGCCGAAAATCAAGTGGCAACTGCGCTGGGTCAACGACACGGAAAGCAAAGTGGTGATGACCGGGCTGCCAACGTGTGCGAACTGCCATTCGCCGTCGCGGGACGGCAGCACCCTGGGCATCGACGTGGATGGACCGCAAAACGACAAGGGGCTGTATGCGCTGATCCCCATCAAGCCGGTGAGCGCCATCAGCAACGACTACGTGATCCACTGGAGCGCCTACAGCGACGAACATGCGCAGAAGCGGTTCGGGTTCATGTCGCAGGTGTCGCCGGACGGGCAGTTTGTGGTGACCGGAATCGACGTGCCGCACGCGCATGGAACGCGTGTGGTGGATCGGCTGTACAACGGGTTCTATCGCAACTACGGATTCGGGCAGGTGTTTTTCCCGACGCGCGGCGTGCTGGGCTGGTACAGCCGGGAGAGTAAAACGCTGCAGCCGCTGCCGGGCGCGGACGATCCGAACTACGTGCAGACGAGCGCATTCTGGAGCCCGGACGGGAAATACCTGGTATTCTCGCGGGCGCGCGCGAAGGATCCATACGCGCCAGGGCAGATACAGGCGACTTACGCGAACGATCCCAACGAGACACAGATTCAATACGACCTGTACCGGATTCAGTTCAACGGCGGCAAGGGCGGGACGCCGGAGCGCATTGTCGGCGCGTCGGAGAACGGGATGAGCAATAACTTTCCCAAGGTTTCGCCGGATGGGAAGTGGATCGTCTTTGTCGAATGCAAGAACGGACTGCTGATGCGGCCCGACAGCAAGCTGGCCATCGTTCCATTTGAGGGCGGCACCGCGCGACCACTCGCCTCCAATCTGGCCGTCATGAATTCGTGGCATACGTTCTCGCCGAACGGGCACTGGCTGGCATTCTCGTCGAAGACGCCCTCGCTGTATACGGAGCTGTATCTCACGCACATCGACGCCGATGGGAATGCGAGCCCGGCGATTTTGGTGGAGAACGCCACTGCAGCAAATCGCGCCGTGAATATTCCAGAGTTTGTGAATGTGAAGCCAGGCGGATTCGAGCGACTCGACCATCCGGCAACGGACTTCTATCAACTGTTCGACGCGGCAGCTCAGTTTTCCGACAAGAAGAACTACGATGCCGCGGTTCCGGCGTGGAAGCAGGCGGTGGCGCTCGATCCGGACGATCCCCGTGCGCACAATAACCTGGGGATTGCACTGGCGGGATCGGGAAAAATGGGCGATGCGGTCGCCGAGTATCAGAAATCGCTGGCGCTGAATGGGAACAGTTCGCAGACGGAAAACAATCTGGGCAGCGCACTGGCGGAGGAAGGGAATCTGGAAGGGGCGCGACAGCATTTCGAGAATGCGCTGCGCATCAATCCGGACAACGCGTCGGCGGAAGTGAATCTGGGGAATGCGCTCTCCGCGGAGGGCGGACACACGCAGGACGCGATCGCGCTGCTGACGAAGGGCCTCGAAACGCTGCCGGATTCTCCCGACGGGCAAAACGGCCTCGGCATCGCGCTCGCGCACGCGGGCAATCTGGAGGAGGCGACGACGCATTTGCAGAAGGCGGTGACGCTGGCTCCGCGGGATGCCGGCTATCGCTCCAACCTGGGACGCGTGCTGGCGGCGCAGAGCAAATTCTCCGAGTCGCTGCCGCAGTTTGCCGAAGCGGCGCGGCTGTCGGGCGGCCAGGATCCAGCAGTGCTGCAGATGCTGGCGGCGATGCAGTCGGAGACCGGACAGTATGCGGAGGCAGCGACGACAGCGCAGGCGGCGCTCAAGCTCGCGCAGCAGCAGCAGAACCTGCCCCTGGCCGCATCGCTGGAGGCGAATTTGGCGCGTTATCAGGCGCAGGCCGCAGCGGGCCAGCCGCAATAGCGCCATGAACAACCAAACGATACATGCGAAGGGAAGCGACTGTGCGGGAGCCGATGGCGCACACGAACAAACCACTGCGAACGTCCAGGGGGTCGCGCACGAAGGAGTACACCAAAGGCACAATGCATTTCCATCTTTCGGTGGAGGCGGTGCTGCCGCTCAAGGACTAGTCTCAGCTGTTCCCCAGAGAAGTGGAGCCCAGGTGGGCGGCAGTTGGAAGGACCAGTTTGCAGACGCGCCGGATGTGCTGAAGAGCACACCCGACCAGAGGACGGTGGTCTGGGCGGGCGGCGTGGAAATCGGCGGAACCGAATTTGTCACCATGGCTGGACCTTGTTCGGTCGAGACCGAGCGGCAGCTGATGGAGACAGCAGAGAGCGTGGCGGCCGCGGGAGCGCGTGTGCTGCGCGGCGGAGCTTTCAAGCCGCGGAGCTCGCCGTACGCCTTTCAGGGCCTGGGTGAAGAGGGTCTGAAGCTGCTGGCACGGGCGCGCGCGGCAACCGGGCTCGCGATTGTCACCGAAGTGATGGCCGCAGCCGATGCGCCGCTGGTCGCCGAATACGCCGATATCCTGCAAATTGGCTCGCGGAGCATGGAGAACTACGCTTTGCTGGAAGCCGCCGCGCACACCGGACGGCCCATCCTGCTGAAACGCGGCATGGTCGCGACGGTCGCCGATCTGCTGCTGTCCGCGCAATGCGTCGTGAGCCATGGCAATCCCAATGTGATTCTGTGCGAGCGCGGGATTCGGACGTTTGAAACCTCGACGCGCAACACGTTCGATGTGGGCGCGATTGTGGTGTTGAAGGAAATTGCGCATCTGCCGGTAATCGCCGATCCGAGCCATGCGGCGGGGCGGCGCAGCCTGGTTCCGGCGCTGGCGCGCAGCGCGGTCGCGGCGGGCGCGGACGGAATGATTGTCGAAGTGCATCCGCATCCGGAGCAGGCCTGGAGCGATGGCGAACAGTCGCTGACGTTTGCCGAGTACGGCGCGATGATGGCGGATCTGGCTCCCTGGTGTGCGCTGCGGAACGAGCGCAGTTGCCAGATGGAGACGGTTGCGTGAGGCGGGCCGCAAAGCTCGCGTGGGGCCTGATCGCCGTTGCGCCGGTCATGGGAGTATGCCTGCAAGGCGCCCAGCCGGCTCGTCAGGTAATGCTGAAACGGCAGATGCCCATCACCGCAGCGACGGTGATCCTGACGGCTGCGCCGGTGTACGACTCGCTGGCGGCCTTGCGCGGAGGAGAGCGATTTCCGCACGGGGCGCAGCTGATGGTCCTCGAGGCAGGGCGGATGCAGCCGCTGCTGCCGGAGTTTGCGGCCAGCGCCGATGCCAGCGTCTCGTTCGATGGGAAGACGGTGCTGTTTGCCGGCAAAAAGCAATCCACGGATCCGTGGTCTATCTGGACGGTCTCCGTGACCGGTGGAACGGGGCAGCCTGTTCTGGCCGCGGAATCGGATTTGATTCGGCCGCTATGGATGCCCGGCGACCGTATCGTCTATGCGCGACGCGGGCCGGCGGGATTCAACCTCGAAACGGCGGCGCTCGATGGAAGCGGCATGCAGAAGCTGACCTACCTGCCGGGAAATTTCGTGCCCGACGATGTGCTGCGCGATGGGCGCGTGCTGTTTGAGTCGGGGTATCCGCTGGGTGCGGGTGCGACTCCGGAGATGTATCTGGTTTACGCCGATGGGAGCGGCGTGGAGAGCGTGCGCTGCGACCACCCGGGCAGCGGGCCGCGCGCTGCGGGACGGGAGCACGGGCGACAGATGGAGTCCGGGGACACCGTCTTCACGCAGGGAGCGAGGCTGGCGCGATTCACATCGGCGCTGGCGGACGAGGCTCCAATCGCCGCGCCGCCGGGTGAATACGCCGGCGATGTGACGGAATTGCCGGATGGACGGTGGCTGCTGTCGGTGAAGAAGCCAGGCGCGCAGCACTACTCATTGGGAGCCTGGAAGCCAGGGGCGTCCACGGTTACGACGCTGGCGCAGGATGCGGAGCACGATCTGGTACAACCCGTGAGGATCGAGCCGCGCGTCGTCCCGAGGCGGCATCCGTCGGGGCTGCACGACTGGACGACCGGCAACCTGCTGGCGCTCAACGCACGGTTGTCGCGGAGCGGCGCGTTGACGCAGGCCCCGTCGGCAGTGCGCGTCGAAACTCGCGGAGCAGACGGAAGGCCCATCGCGTTGGGAACCGCCCCGGTGGAGAGCGATGGCTCTTTCTTTGTTCAGGTAAAGGGGGATGAGCCGTTGCGCTTTGTGCTGCTGGATGCGGCTGGCCGAACAATCCGGCAGGAGCAGGGCTGGTTCTGGGTGCGGCGTGGCGAGCAGCGCATCTGCGTCGGTTGCCATACCGGACCCGAGCGCGCGCCGGAGAATCGCGTCCCGGCGGTGTTGCTGCGGACGACGACGCCGGTCGATCTGACAGGCACGGCCCTCAGCCCAGCCAGTGCGGGAGGCCGCTAAAATGCGCCTGCGACGGTCACTCATCCTCGGCGTGGTTTGCGCGACGGCCTGTGGTCAAGCCGTTCCAAAAGCATCGCAAACGCCTCAGGCAAAATCCGCCATCCGGTTCGAGGATGCGACAGCAAAGGCGGGCATCGATTTCACGCACAGCTTCGGATCGGCCCAACTGGGATCGTTGCTGGAGGGCACCGGCTCCGGGTGCGTCTGGTTCGACTACAACAACGACGGGCTCCCGGATCTCTATGTGCTGAGCGGGCGACCGCTGGACGACGCGATGCACCCGTTTCCCCTGAAGGACAAGCCAAACCCGCCGCCGCATAACCATCTGTATCGCAATAACGGCGATGGGACGTTTACCGATGTCACCGAGCAGGCTGGCCTCGCTCCCGACATGTACGGAATCGCGGTGACGGCGGCGGACTACGACAACGACGGCTACGAAGACCTGCTGGTGACCGGGTATGGGAAAACGATTCTCTTCCACAACAACGGGAATGGGACCTTTACCGACGTGACGGCGAAGGCCGGGATCAAGGTGGATGGCTGGGCCATCAGTTCCACGTGGCTGGACTACGATCGCGACGGCTGCGTGGATTTGTTTGTCGGACGCTACGTGAAGTTCGATCCGAAGTATCGCAACTTCTACGCGGCCGATAACTATCCGGGGCCACTGGACTACGAAGGGGAGACGAACCGGCTTTATCACAACAACTGCAACGGAACGTTCACCGACGTAACGGATAAATCGGGCATCAGCGCATACGTGGGACGCACGATGGGCGTCACCTCGGCGGACTTCGACGGCGACGGATGGCCGGACATCTACGTCGCCAACGACAAGACGGAAAACTTTCTCTTTCACAACAAGCACGACGGCACGTTTGAAGAGATTGCCACCGACGCGGGCGTGGCCTATGGGCAGGATGGCGAAGCAACGTCGTCGATGGGACCGGTGTTTGCGAACATTACCGGCAGCGGGATGCTCGATCTGTGGGTGAGCGACGCGCATTACAACCGCCTGATGAAAAACAACGGCAAGGGTGGATTCGACGATATCGGGATTCTGTCGGGGTTGTCGCAAGCCAACGCGCAATACGTGAGCTGGGGATCCGGTGTCTACGATTTCGACAACGATGGATTACTGGACATCATGGTTTTTCATGGCGGGCTGATCCACCTGATTCCGCAGGAGCACTCGGTGTTTCGCGGGCTCGGCGCGGGACGATTCGAGGACGTTTCGCGCGCCGCGGGTACCGTGGTCAACACGCGGACGGTGGCACGCGGTGCGTGCTTTGCCGATTACGACAACGATGGGAAGGTGGACGCCTTTGTCGTGAACCTTGGAGCGCGGGGAACGCTGTTGCGTAACGTGTCCGCGAATACGGGGCATTGGATCGCTATCAGCCTTCGCGGAACGAAGAGCAATCGGGACGGCATCGGCGCTCGCGTGGAGGTATGGACTGGCGGCAACAGGCAGGTTGCCGAGCGCGTGGCGTCGTCTGCATACCTGAGCCAGAATGATGGGCGACTGCATTTTGGGCTGGGCGCGGCGACGAAGGTGGACAAGATTCTCGTGCGCTGGCCCAGCGGCTCCCAACAGACGCTGGTGAGCCAGAGCGTGGATCGCGTGCTGGTCGTGGAGGAGCCGAAGTGAATCGGCGCTTCGCACTGGCGTCCTTTTGCGCGCTGACCCTTGGCACGGCGGCCCTGTGGCGGCCAGGCGTGGCCGCAGTTGCTGCGCAAGCGGGGGGAAACTATGCATCGCCGCTGGAGATGCAGCTGTCGCCGGATGGTTCGCGGCTCTACGTGCTCTGCCAGGACGCGAGCGAGGTCCGCGTGCTGAACGCCGTGACGGGGCGTGAATTGCAAGCGATTCCTGTAGGCCAGGCGCCGCGCGGATTTTCGATGTCGCCGGATGCCCGGCGGCTCTTCGTCGCCAATTCCTGGGACGATACCGTTACCGTGATTGACACCAAAACTGGCGCGGTGACGGCGACGTGGAAGGCCGGGTTTGAGCCGTCGAGCGTGGTGGAGGATCGGGCGGGCATGACGCTGTTCGTTGCCGATCGCATTGGGAACGACATTACCGTGCTCGATGCGGCAACCGGCGCGGAAAAAGAGACGCTCGAGGCAGGACGCGGGGCGAGCTATCTGACCATGACCGCGGACGGCACCCGGCTGTATGCGACGCATGTATATCCCACTGCGACGCCGTATCGGACTCCTCCCAAATCGGAGATCACGGTCATCGATCCCATCCACGCGCAGGTGATCGGCCGCATTCCGATGCCGGGGATTGCCGGCGTCTTCCACGTGGCCGTCTCGCGCGATGGGCGCCTGGGCGTGGCGGCAGAGATGCACCCGAAAAACCTGGTGCCGCTGGCACATGTGGAGCACGGATGGGCCTTCGTCGATACGCTGACCGTTTTCGGAACAGATGTGGGACGTCCAACCGAAGTTCCCCTCGACGAGCTCGATCGCTATTTCGCTCGCCCGTTCGGCGTGGCGATCAGTCCGGACAAGTCGCGGATCTATGTGACGCACGGCGGCTCGGACATTGTTACCGTGATCGACACACAGCGCATGCTGGCGTTCATCCGTGCGCACCGGGAGCCGTTTGCGGAAGATTTGTCGGCGAGCGCCCACTATGTAATCGCACGCATCCCGGTGGGAAAAGATCCGCGAGGCGTGATGTTGAGCGCCGACGGGACGCGGCTCTATGTGGCGAATCGCCTCGATGACACCATCAGCGTGATCGATACGCGGCTGGAGCGTGTGACGCGGACGATCCGGCTGCGCGGGCCGGAAAAGGTATCGCCGTTGCGGCACGGCGAACAGACCTTTTACACCGCGAAATATTCGTTCCAGGGACAGTTTGGCTGCGCGAATTGCCACATCGACTCGACCTTCGACGGGCTGCAGTGGGACCTGGAGCCGGATGGATTCGGCAAAGACATTGTCGACAACCGGCTGATCGAGGATTTGCGCGGCACCGAGCCTTACAAGTGGAACGGCGGCAATCCCACGCTGGCTATGGAGTGCGGCCCGCGGACGGAAAAGTACTTTTGGCGGTCGCAGACATTCGACGATCTGACACTCGTGGATCTGGTGCTGTACATCCGGCACCTGCCATCGCGGCCCGACCGCTTCCGCGCGGCCGATGGCACGCTGACCGCGGCGCAGGAGCGCGGCCGCACCATCTTTTATCGTACCGTCGACAAACTGGGCCAGCCGATTGCCGCCGTCAACCAATGTGCGTATTGTCACAGCGGTCCGAAGGGGACCAGCCAAAAATCGTTTGATGTGGGGACGAAGAAGCCGACGGACAACAGCGGCATGCTGGACACGCCGCAGCTGATGAATGTCGCGCTGACGGCCCCGTATCTGCACGATGGTTCGGCGCAGTCACTCGAAGAGATCTGGACGATTTACAACCCGCGCGATCAGCACGGCCGCACCAACGATCTGACTAAGGACGAACTGAACGACCTGATTGAGTATCTGAAGACGCGATGAAGAGAACAGCAATCATTGGGGCTCTAACGATGGCGCTTTGCGCCGGTGCGCAGACGGCGGCGCGTCCGGCCATTCATATGCATGCGATCGCCGCGGGCGCGGCTGTACCGGCGATGCCGCGGTACCGGTTTGAGAATTTCACGACGGCCAACGGCCTGCCGGACGATCACGTCTTCTCGGTGCTGGTGGATGGCGACCGCATTTGGGCGGGAACGAACAATGGCCTTGCAGAACTCGAGAACGGGAAGTGGAAGACCTACACGACTGCCGACGGACTGGCGCATCGCGCGGTGCTCTCGCTGGCGCTGGACAAGCGGACCGGCGATGTCTGGGCAGGGACGATGGGTGGGCTGAGCCACATTTCGGCGGGGCGGATCGATACCTACACGCAACTGAATTCCGGACTCAGCAATGACGTGGTGTATGGCGTCTCCGTCGAAGGCGACAACGTTTGGGTGGCGACGGCGGCGGGCGCGTGCCGGCTGAACACGCGCACCGGCGAGTGGTCGCTCTACAACGAGCGCAACACCCCCATGATCGAGATCTGGGCGTACGGGGTTTCCGCGGCAGCGGACAAAGTATATTTCGCGATCTGGGGCAGTGGGCTGCTGGAATACACGCAGAAGAACGGCGCGTGGGATATGTATGCCGATCCCGATGGTGAGAACGAGATCGTGCTGCTGAAGAACCAGGGGCTGATCCACGAGATTGTCACTTCCGTCAGCTATGTCGATGGCGTGGTGTGGGCGGCGACCTATTTCGGCGATAGCCGCTACGACGGCCGGTACTGGCATAACTTCCTGACCAAAGACAGCGGTTTGCCGAGTAACTTTACGAATGCGATTCGGGGCGTAGATCGGGACCGCGCGTGGTTCTGCACGGATAAGGGCCTCGCGTATTACGACGGAAGGAACTGGGCGGTCTATCGGCCGGCGCTCGACACGGGCAAGCCGCAGATGACGGTGCGCGATGCTGCGGGGCATGTGACGGAGATTCCGGTGGAGACGGCTCCGGCGCACAACTATGTTCTGGGCATCGATTTTCAGCGGCAGGATATTTGGGTGGCCACAGCCAACGGATTAAGTCACGGAATTTATCAACACTAAGGAGTTCTTCTATGAATGCAGTTGCGGAATTGCTCGCGGACATCGCGCACGGCCCCATCGAAAAGCGCGCGATCACCAATCACGGAGTTCTGAACGAGGCGTATGCTTATGCCAAGCCTAGCTCGTTTTCGCGCGGCATGCGCATCGACCTGAACGGCCTGACCATCCTGCTGATTTCCGGCACGGCCAGCATCGATGAGGCCGGCAAGAGCGTGCATATCGGTGATTTTCGCGCGCAGATGCAGCGTACCTACCAGAACATTACTGCTCTGCTGGCCAGCGAGGGCGCGACCTGGCACGACATCGTCCGGACCAGTTGCTATCTGCGCGACATCGATCGCGACTACGACGAGTTCAACGAGGAGCGGACGACGTTCTTCGCGGAGCAGGGGCTCGATCCACTGCCGGCATCCACGGGTATTCAGGCGAAACTGTGCCGGCCGGAACTGCTGGTGGAGATGGAAGCCATTGCCATGTTCCGCACAGCGAAGCACGAGGAGTAGCGGTGCGAGGGGATGTTTACAGGGCAGGAGCACTCGCCGCGGCGTTGTTGACCGCGGCTTGTCTGTCGGCGGCGGCGTGTGCGCAGGTGGCTGAGCCGGGCTCTCCGGCGCCTGGGCCAGGATGCGCCTGCGGCCTGCATCCGCCTGGAATTCCGCCGGATCGGGTAGTCGCGCCCTATGCGGGGACACCGGACGATCTGAAGCCGTTCGGGAAATTCACAGCGCCGTACGACGTGAACTACACGCACCCGAACATTTATTCGGGAGCGGCGCGGGATATTCCGGATCCGCAAGACCTGACCGAGGTGCGGATCGGGTTTCTCGGACCGGTGGAGAAGCAGGCGGACCAGGTGTTCGGGTTGCGTATGCTGCATGGCGCGCAACTGGCCGTTGACGAGGCCAATGCGCGCGGCGGCTACGGCGGAAAGCTGTTCCGGCTAATGGTGCACGACGACTACAACAACTGGCAGCGCGGCGCTGAGTATGGCGCGGAGAGGCCCACGGATCCCGCAATCTGGGGATCGCCTTCCGACGAAGCCGTGAAGATGATCTACGACGAAGGAGACTGGGCGATCTTCGGGAGCATCAATTCGGAGAGTACGCACATCATCCTGCGCGTTGCGTTGCGGGCCGAGATACCCATCGTCAATTCGGCGTCGACGGACCCAACGATTCCGGAGACCTACATCCCGTGGTATTTCACTGATATTCAGGACGACCGCGTACAGAGCTACACGCTGGCGCGCCGCATCTTTACCGAGTTGGGGTTGAAGCGCCCGGCGCTGTTGCGGGTGAACAACCGGTATGGACGGCTGGGCGTGATCAAACTCCGCGATGCGGCGCGCCGTTTGGGCCATCCGATCGTGATCGAGCAGAAGTTCATGCCAGGCGATACGGACTATCGGCGGGCGCTGCGCATCATTCGCGAGTCGCGCGCGGATGCGATCGTAATCTGGGGCGACGAGGCGCAGGCCGCTGGCATTCTGGAGCAGATGCGCGAACTCGGCATGAAGCAACGCGTGTTCGGAAGCTATCGCACGCTCGGCGAGAATCTGCTGGCCGTTGCGGGACCAGCGGCGGAGGGATTCGAAGCGGTATTCCCCTACGATCCAACCCGCACCGATCCAGCGTGGGGCGAATTTAACCGGCGGTTTGCGGCGCAATACCACGAGAAGCCAGAGCAGTTTGCGGCCCTCGCCTACGACGCGATGAACGTGCTGCTGCAGTCGATCTGCCGCGCGGGACTCAATCGGGCCCTCATCCAGGATGCGCTCGACCAGGTGTATCAATATGACGGCGTGACCGGGCACATGACCTTCGATCCGCTGAATAAGAACGTGAGTCCCCTCTATTTGGGCACGTTGCACGACGGGACGATCAGCTATCGCGTGATGACGCTGGCTCCGCCGCCGAGTGTGCCGCGTGCGGCAAATGTCGCGGTTCGCGTTGGGTGCGCGGAATCCCAAAGCTGCGAGCCGGCGGCAAAACCGTATGCGCGTGTCGGCGAGGATGGCGTGAGTTATGCCGGGCCGCATGAGGCGGACATTCGGGGTACAGGGAACATCGTGATTTTCGGCCCGGACGCGGAGCGCATCGCGGCAGCAGCGGATATGCGCGCCGCGCTGCACGACGCGAGCTGGAACGCGATCCCGGTAGAGAACGGCCAGAACTGGGGCGCGGCATCCACGCAACTGGTGCTTGCGCTCGAGCAGGAGCACGCGCTGGCAGTCGTCGCGCTCAATCGCGACGCGGCCCATCTCGCGGAGCAACTGGCGCTCAAGGTCTTTGTCCCGGTGATTGCCTTGTCGGATGACACGGCGCTGACCTCGACGAATGTGCCGTGGATTTTCCGCCTGCCGGCGAGTGCGCCGGCGTCTGAAGCTGTCCAGTTGCTGGCAGCGGCCGCCCGCAGGAGCGGAAACAATCCCGAGCGACTGCGCGCTGTGCTCGCCTCAGGAACTACGCTGGCAGGCGTACGCTTTCAGGAAACGGGCGAGCCCGCGCGGTAGCTTCCCAGGTGCGACCCTGCGCAGACCCGGTCTGCGGTGATTGGGGCACGCTGCGACCTCGGCCTGCATCTGCAGCGGGAATCTATCGGGTCGCCGAATCGGTACTTAGGTTACCTGGAACGTCGTCCCGCAGGACCTCTGCGCCGAATTGCAGTCAGGCAGCGGCCCTGACTGGGCTCTCAAGCAAGCAAATAACTTTCCCTCAAGTGACGAAGAATCAATAGATAAGTACGCCCGGATAAGATACCTGACATAGTTAGGCATCATGCAAAGTCAATTCCCGATGTGGTGCCGCAGGCAGATACTGAAAAGCAATCCGGAGTGACATACGTCACCTGCCCATGGCGAGAGTGCAGCCATGATGGCAATCGCACCCGGTAACTCCGGGCAGGAACAAAAGCGATGACGTCTGCCTCCCGCAGCCACCTTCAGCCTCGCGCAGATCTTTCTGCAGCACCGGATCGGATCGGCAAATGCCGGTCGCGAGCCGCAGCCGGGCGTGGTTCGCGCGCCTTCCACCTGGCGGTAGCGCACCGCTGGCCTGGACTGCCGGCGCTGGCATTGGTGGTGACGCTGCCACTCTGCGCGGCGCAGATCGGAGCCGGACCGGCAACGCATGGAAAAGGCACGAAGGATGCCAGAGCCGCAGCGGGCGCAGATGCAGGAACTGTTGCCATGGTCGATGCCGCGGAAATGCCCATCCCGCAACAGCCGCTGCCCGTGGTCCACACCCTGGTGCACGTGAGCGCCGCGGATGAGGGCTTCACGACCGGAAGTCCATCGCCGTCGCCGTTTCACGCCGGCGTCGCGGAGATTCAGGTGTCCGCAGGCACCTTCGGAGATTTCTCCAGCTACCTGCAGACATTTCCAGGAGTTATTGGTACCGGCGACTGGAGCAACGAGATGGTGGTTCGCGGCGGAAATCCCGTGGAGAACCTCATGGTGGTCGACGGCATCGAGGTGCCGAATCTCAGCCAGCTTTCTCTGGAAGAGTCATCGGGCGGCCTGCTTTCAATGATCGATTCGCCAGCCATTCGCGATGTGGACTTCTACACCGGTGGCTACGACGCGAGCTATTCCGAGAAGCTATCTTCCGTCGTGGCGATTCATACCGGCAATGGCAGCGACAAGGAACGGCATGCGGAGTTGAATTTCGGGTACATCGGTCTGGGCGGTCTGGGCGTGATGCCGCTCGGCGGCAAAGGGTCCGTGATGGGTTCGTTTCACCACAGCCTGCTGAATCTGGTCACTGGCGACATCGGTCTCGGTGGCACTCCTGTCTACACCAACATGCTGTTACGCGGCGACGTTCGCCCCGGCAGCGTCGATCAAATTTCGTTTCTGAGCCTGAGCGGGTGGGATTCGATCGACATCACTCCTGGCGGCGCAGGTCATGACGACACGTGGCAGACGGATTTTGTCGACGAGCAGTATGGCGGTTGGCGGGCTACGAACGGCGTGCGGTGGCTGCACGGGTTTTCCCCGCGCACGCTTGGCACTCTGACGGCGAGCGACTTCGAACAGGAAAGCGATATCCGGCAGGAACTCCAGGCGCCGGGATCCGCGCAGGGTGCGATGAAGCTGTGGCCGGTTCCGGTGTACGCACAGGCGAGCGGCGATGGCCGCAGCAACCTCAAGTACGACATCGCGCTGGACAGCGGACGCCGATGGACGGCGATCGCGGGCGTGGGCGGCTCGCTCAACCGGGTGAACTACCGCATCGCGCAGCCTATGGGCGAGCAGTCTCCCCTGAGCACGAATTCTGCCGCTACCGATGCAGATTCGTTCTCGCCGAATTTTCTCAGCGGCGAGAGCGCCTCGTACGCGGAGCTCACGTATCGTCCATTCACGCGCTGGAGTCTCAGCGGCGGCGGACGCGTGCAGAGCTTCGCCCTTGGCGGCCACTGGACGGCAACGCCGCGCCTGAACACCGCGCTGCGCCTCTCGCAACATACCGGGCTGCATGCCGCTTTTGGCGAGTACGCGCAGATGCCGCCGACCCTCTATATGACTGCGTGGCCGCAGAATCGCGATTTGCCGCCTATTCGCGCGCGTCACATCATCGCCGGAGCGGATCTCTACAGCGGCCGCCTCGCGCGGATCGGGATCGAGGCGTATCAGAAGAAATACTGGGACTATCCCGTCTCGGCGCAGTATCGATCGCTGTCGCTGGCCAATATGGTGGACGATCTGGAAGGCCAGATTCTGTGGATCCCGCTGACCAGCCAGGGAACCGGCGTGGCGCGCGGCGTGGAACTTTCGGCCGGCGTGCATCCCAGCGCGCATTTTTCCGGGCAGGTGAGCCTCGCGTACGCTCACACCGACTATGCGGCGCAGGATCGCGTATTGCGGCCGGGAAATTTCGACTATCCCATTGTCGGCACGACTTCAGGCACCTGGCATTCGGGCAGCCATTACGAAGCGAGCTGGCGCTATCAGTACACCAGCGGTCATCCCTACACGCCGTATCTGTTCGAGGAATCGGCGCGACAGAACCGTCCCATCTACGACCTGGCGCAGATCAACGCGCTGCGCGGCCCGGTGTATTCGCGAATGGATTTCGAAGTGGATCGCTCGTTCATCTTTGGCTCGCGCCGGCTGGTCGGCTATTTCGGCCTGGACAATGCGTGGAATCGAAAGAACTTTCTCGGCTATGCGTGGATGCCGAATGCGGCATCCGTGGTCGATTGTTCGCGTCCCGAAGCCTGCCAATCCGAGGTGTACGACTTCCAGCGCTTCCCCGACGGCGGTTTGCGTTTCAGCTTCTGAGGACTGCGAGGCAGGCAGGAATGCGCGCCTCTGCCGTCAGGCAGTTGCGAGGCGAGCCGCGGCCGCCGGAACCCGCGAGTCGTGAGTGCGCTCGGCGCCGAGGGTCACCAGCTTCCAGGCGGAACGATCGCGGAGCAGGCGCGAGACGAGCGCGGTGTGCATGGCGTGTCCGGCACGTTCAGCGACCACGTGGCCGAGAATGTGGTTGCCAGCAAGCGCCAAATCACCGATGAGGTCGAGGACCTTGTGACGGACAAACTCGTCGTGGAAGCGCAGCGGGCCGTTTTGCACGCCATTGCGGGTCAGCACGATGACGCTTTTTTCGGTTGCTCCGCGGATGAGGCCCATATCGCGCAGCTTTTGTTCGTCTTCGCGGAAGCCGAAGGTGCGTGCGGGCGCAATTTCCGCCTCATACGCGCCGGTCGCGAGATCGACGACGTAACCCTGGCGGCCGATGGGAGCGGGAAAATCAATCTGATAGGAAACGGAGTAGCCTTCGCCCGGATAAACGCCGATGAACTTGTCGCCCTCGCGGACTTCGACGGATTTCAGGATGCGGAGATATTCGCGTCGGCGGCGCTGGGTCTTGAGTCCCACCTCGCGAAAGGCCTGCGTGTAGGGCAGAGCGCTGCCGTCGAGGATGGGCAACTCGAGGTTGTCGACTTCCACGATGACGTTGTCGATGCCGCTGCCGAGCAGGGCGGAAAGCAGATGCTCGGTGGTGGAAATGAGAACGCCCTGACGCATGAGACTGGTGGCGTAACTGACTTTGGCGACGTTGCGGCCGATGGCTGCGATTTCGAAGCCGTCAAGATCGGTGCGCCGGAAGACCACGCCGCAGCCAGCGGGCGCAGGCAGCAATTTCATGCGAACGGGCGCGCCGCTGTGTAAGCCGACGCCGGAAAATTCAATTGGGGAGGAAATCGTATTTTCCAGGTGCAATGGTTCCGCCAAGCGCGCTCCTCGTCAGAAGACATAGACTAACGCCATGGAATCAAGGTTGCAGTGTTGTAATATTTCCACACTATAGGTTTCCATAGTCACAGTACCAAGGAAGATTCCCCTCATGGCAAGAGCAACCAAATCTGCAATTTACGCAGAAAATCCGATAGGGAATGAAGTAACCCGCCTGGAAAAGCGGTTGCTCGAAAGGGTACGTGCGCTGGTCGAAGTGGAGTCGCCCAGCGACGATCGCGCCGCGGTGAATCGGTGTGTGGAGGCGGCGGCGGAAATGGCCGCCAGCGTCGGCGGATGGGTGCGGCGGCATCGCCGGCGGACGTTTGGCGACGTGCTGGAGGTGCGATTCAGCCCCACGAAGCGGGGAGCGGCGAAACTGCCGCCGGTGATGCTGCTAGGCCATTTGGACACGGTTTGGCCGCTGGGAACGCTTGCCGGCATGCCCTTTCGCGTTGAGGATGGACGACTTTGGGGACCTGGAACGCTGGATATGAAGGCCGGCGTGGCGATGGGTCTGACGGCGGTGGAAGCTCTGCGAGCGGCCGATGCGCTGGAGCGTCCGGTCGTCTTTCTGCTGAACAGCGACGAGGAAGTTGGGAGCGCGGCCTCGCGTCCGATTACCGAAAAGCTGGCGCGCCAGGCGGCGGCGGTGTTCGTTTTAGAGCCTGCACAGGGTTTGGGCGGCGCTTACAAGACGGCGCGCAAGGGCGTTGGCGACTACAGATTGCGGGTCAGCGGCGTGGCGGCGCACGCAGGCGTGGATTTTGAGCGGGGACACAGCGCGATCCACGAACTGGCGTATCAACTGGAGAAGGTGCGCGGTTTTACGGATCTGGATCGCGGCCTTACGGTCAACGCAGGCGTGCTTCGCGGTGGAACGCGGACGAATGTGGTAGCGGCCGACGCTGCGGCGGAGATCGATGTAAGGATCGCGCGGACGAAGGACGCGGCGCGGATCGAAAAGAAGTTCCGATCGCTGCGCGTGCGCGATCGCGGCTGCGTCCTGAGAATCGAGGGCGGCATGAACCGGCCGCCGATGGAGCGGACGCGGGCGACGGCGGCGCTTTTTCGGCGGGCCGCGACTTTGGCGAAGGAGTTGGGGTTTAGCCTGGCAGAAGCGGCGACAGGCGGTGGATCGGACGGGAACTTTACCTCGGCGCTGAACGTCCCTACTTTGGACGGAATGGGTGCAGTCGGTGAAGGCGCGCATGCATCTCATGAGTCGGTGCTGCTGCAAGACCTGGTTCCAAGGACGGCGCTGCTGGCGGAGATGATCCGAACGACCTGATGCAGGCGGCCTGATCAAGCGAACCGCGGGAAAGGACGAACCGGATGCTGAAGGCGATGGAGTTCGGATTGCTCGCGGTCACACTGATCATCGTTCTGGCGCTGGTGCTGACCGGTCCGCCGGAAGCGCCACCTGTTGAGGAACACACGGTCGGCGCCGCCGATCCAGTGGAAGAACGGGCTTCGAAAGCCAGCTAATCAGCGGATCACGCTGGCCCGCTGTGCCGCGGCCAGCAACTCCGCCACGCGTGACAGAGGCAACCCCACCACATTGAAATAGCAGCCGTGGATGCGGGGAACAAAGCGTCCGAAGCGGCCCTGGATGGCGTAGGCGCCGGCTTTGCCGCGATGTTCGCCAGTGGCGATGTACGCGGCGATGTCGTCGTTCGCAAGCGAGGCGACGGTGACGCTGGTGACTTCTGCTGCCGTCGTCGTTGTTCGGTTCGCGACGAGAGCGACACCGGTGATGACCTGATGCGTTGCGCCCGCGAGCAGGCGCAGCATGCGGGCCGCGTCGGCGTCATCTTCCGGTTTGCCGAGGATCTGGTCGTTGGGCGCGACGACGGTGGTGTCGGCGCCGAGGATCAGGAGCGGCTCGGAAGCGTCGGCGGCGAGCAGCCGGAATTCCGGCGAAGCGGCCACGGCCTCCGCTTTTTCGCGCGCGAGCCGGAGTACGTAGGGAACCGGTTCTTCGTTCGGCAGTGGGGCCTCGCAAATATCCGCGGCGAGCACGTGGAACTCGTAACCAGCCTGCGCCAGCAGGTCGCGGCGTCGCGGCGAGGCGGAAGCGAGCACGAGCATGTGAGGATTATTGCAGAGCGGCGCAATGGTGATGGTGCGACGGCTGGCGAGGTCGCGCGACGCGCTCAGGAGTGTTCAGGGCTGGAGCCGGGTTCGGGGAAATCGGAATCGTTGTCCTTGATTTCCTCGTCGGTCTCGCGATGCGGAAGCTGATTGGCGAGACGATTGTGCGATTCTCCCGGGTGCGAAAGTTCCGGCGGCGTGTCTTCGATCGCGCCTTTGTTGACGTCTGCATCCTTTTCCTTCATGGTTCCTCCGGCGACTCGATCATAACCTCGCGGCCGATGCCGCCGATCGAGCTCAAAGTGGGGTGGATGCGCGGCGCGCGCACGGCGATGCTTCGATGGAGAGAGCTGCGCCGATCCTGCCAACTGGATTCACACGCAGGCCGCTTTCACACGGACCTGCTATTTTGGACGCAATGGAACCCAACCTCGATGCGCCGGCCATGCTCGCTGTCGCTTTGCGCGAGGCGCGTGCGGGACTGGCGGAAGGCGGCATTCCGATTGGCGCGGCGATTTTTGCGCGCGGCGGACGGCTGGTCGGCGCGGGACACAACCGGCGCGTGCAGCATGGCGATCCGTCGGCGCACGGCGAAACGGACGCGTTCCGGAATGCGGGACGACAGCGCAGCTATCGCGACCTGATCATGGTGACGACGCTGGCGCCGTGCTGGTATTGCAGCGGGCTGATCCGGCAATTCGGATTTCGGACGGTCATTGTGGGCGAGAGCCGGACGTTTCAAGGCGGCGTTGCGAGTCTGCGCGAACTGGGCGTCGAAGTGATCGACCTTGAGGACGAGGAGTGCGTCGAGATGTTGCGCGGATTTATTGAAGCCCATCCGCAAATCTGGAACGAAGACATTGGGGACGACCAAAATGGGAAGTAGCAAACTAAATTGCCGGAACGCAGTGACGACTGTCACGGACAATCGTTGCTACCCGGCTGCAATCTAGCAGGTACCCACGCGTTGGCCGCCGGCAAGCAGTACAAGACGAACACCGGCGGCCGCCGCGCGGCGTACCTTTCTCCGCCCGCATCGGCTGCACATCCGGCTGCAAGCGGCGGGTGGAATCGGGGCCTACAGCCTGCGGCTGCCAGAAGCAGCCGAGGAGCACAACATGCCGCTGTATGCAGAACGTCCGCCTCTGCCTTCCGACGACAAGCGATGGAGAATTGTGAATGGCACGATGCGCAAGCACGGCTATTCGCGCAACGCGCTGATTGAGACGCTGCACACGGTGCAGTCGTCGTTCGGGTTTCTGGATGAGCCGGCGATCAAGTTTGTGGCGCAGTCGCTGCGCGTGCCGCTGAGCCAGGCGTACGGAGTGGTGACGTTCTATCACTTCTTCAGCCTGAAGCCGCCGGGCAAACACACCTGCACGGTCTGCACCGGCACCGCCTGCTATATCAAAGGTTCGGACAAGCTGGTGGCGGAGACGGAAAAACTGCTGCACATCAAGCCCGGCCAGACGACGGCGGACGGCGAAGTCTCGTTTACGACGGCGCGCTGCGTGGGCGCCTGTGGGCGCGCGCCGGTGACGCTGCTGGACGGCGAGTTGTCCGGGCAAATGGAGCCGGCCGAACTGAGGGCGCAGCTGGAAAGGTGGACGACGCAATGAATACAGAAGAGCTGGAGCAGATTGCCGCCACCGCGCAGGCCGAGCGCGCGCAGTTCGAATACGAAGTGAACGTGTGCATGGGCACCGGTTGCCTTTCGCAGCACAGCGACAAGGTAAAGGCCGCGATCGAGAAAGAGGCCGCGGAGAGCGGAAAGAAATGTCATGTGCGGCGAACGGGCTGCATGGGCTTGTGCGCAGCTGGGCCGCTGGTGCTGGTGGAACCCGCGGAAACCCGCTATAGCCATGTGCATGAGGCCGATGCAAAAGAACTGGTGGCATCGCTGGGCGGCGAGGCGGTGGCGCGTCTCGATCCGCAACTGGGTGGATATTTCGAAGGCCAGAAGCATGTCGTGCTGGAAAACTCCGGGCACATCGATCCGGAAAAGATTGACGAATACATTGCGCGCGGCGGCTACGAGGCGCTGGTGAAGGCGCTGACGGACATGAATCCGGCATCGGTGATCGAGCAGATTTCGAAGGCGGGATTGCGCGGGCGCGGCGGCGGCGGCTATCCAACCGGGTTGAAGTGGGACACGGTGGCCAAGGTCAAGGGCGCGCAGAAATACGTGATCTGCAACGGCGACGAGGGCGATCCGGGCGCGTTTATGGATCGCAGCGTGCTTGAGAGCGATCCGCAGCGGGTGATTGAAGGCATGGCGATCGCGGCCTACGCTATCGGCGCGACCAAAGGCTACATTTACGTACGGGCTGAATATCCGCTGGCCGTGCAACGGCTGACGGTGGCGTTGCGCGAGGCGCGGCGGCGCGGATTTCTGGGCAACGGAATCTGCGAGACGACGTTCAGCTTCGACATCGATATTCGTCTTGGCGCGGGAGCGTTTGTGTGCGGCGAAGAGACGGCGCTGATCGCCTCGATTGAAGGCAAGCGGGGCACGCCGCGTCCGCGTCCGCCGTATCCCGCGGTTTCGGGATTGTGGGGCGATCCGACGCTGATCAACAACGTGGAGACCTTCGCCAACGTTGCGCCGATTATCCGCAATGGCGGCGCGTGGTTCGCGGCGATGGGCACGGAGCGCAGCAAGGGGACCAAGGTCTTTGCGCTGACCGGGAAGATCCAGCGCACCGGCCTGGTGGAAGTGCCGATGGGCATGACGCTGCGCGAGATCATTTTTGGAATCGGCGGCGGCGTGCCGGACGGAAGGAAATTCAAAGCAGTGCAAACGGGCGGACCTTCGGGCGGCTGTTTGCCCGAGGAGCATCTTGACTTGTCCATCAGCTACGACGCGCTGATCAGCGCCGGTTCGATGATGGGTTCGGGCGGCATGATCGTGATGGACGACACCTCCTGCATGGTTTCGGTCGCGCGGTTCTTTATGGAATTCTGCATGACGGAATCGTGCGGCAAATGCGTTCCCTGCCGCGCGGGCACGGTGCAGATGTACGACCTGCTGTCGAAGATCTGCAAAGGCGAAGCGACGCATCGGGATCTGGACCGGCTGACGGAGTTGTGCGAAGTGGTGGGCGCGACCAGCCTGTGCGGTCTGGGCCAGACGGCGCCGAATCCGGTGCTGAGCACGCTGCGCTACTTCAAACATGAGTACCTGGCGCATATTGACGAGAAGCGATGTCCGGCAGGTGTTTGTGAATTCAGCGCGGCGGCCGTGGACGCGGTGCGCGGAGAGGTGCACGCATGAGCCCGGAAGCGAAGATTCGCACCCTGACGATCGATGGTGAGGACATCAGCGCGCGCGCGGACCAGACCATTCTGGAAGCGGCGCGCGAGCACAACGTGAAGATTCCCACGCTGTGCCAGCTGGACGGGCTGTCGAGCGTGGGCTCGTGCCGCCTGTGTCTGGTGGAAGTGAAAGGCGCGCGGCGACTGCTGCCCGCCTGCGTGACGCGCGTGGAAGAAGGCATGGAAGTGACCACGCATTCGCCGAAGATCGACCGCTACCGGACGATGATTCTCGAGATGTTCTTCGCCGAGCGGAACCATGTGTGCTCGGTGTGCGTGGCCAACGGGAGCTGCGAGTTGCAGAGTCTGTCGCTCGAACTGGGCATGACGCATGTGGAGATTCCTTATCAGTATCCGCAACTGGCGGTGGACGCATCGCATCCGCGCTTTACGGTGGACCACAACCGCTGCGTGCTGTGCACGCGCTGCGTGCGCGTCTGCTCGGAGATCGAGGGCGCGAACACGTGGGGCGTGATGGGACGCGGCGGCCAGTCGCTGGTGATTACCGATCTGAAGCAGCCGTGGGGCGATTCCGAAACGTGCACCAGTTGCGGCAAGTGCGTGCAGGTTTGCCCGACGGGCGCGCTGTTTGAGAAGAGCCGCGCGGGCAGCAAGGTCAAGAAGCATCCGGAATTTCTGCCGTATTTGCGCATCATGCGCGAAGAGGAGCAGCCATGAGCGATGTGAAGACGCTGGCGACGGTCTGGCTGGACGGATGTTCGGGCTGCCACATGTCGCTGCTGGATATGGACGAGCGGCTGATCGAGCTGAGCAGCCAGTTTCGACTGGTGTATTCGCCGCTGGTGGACCGTAAGACCTTTCCCGATCTGGTGGACGTGACGCTGGTGGAAGGCGCCGTGGCGAGCGAGGACGATCTGAAAAAGATCCGCAAGATTCGCGAGCACACGCGGGTGCTGGTGTCGCTGGGCGACTGCGCGCTGACCGGCAACGTGTCGGCGATGCGCAACGCCTGCGGTCCGCAGCCGGTGTATCTGCGCGTCTACGACCAAAACGTGTTGCAGCCGCAGGTGCCGACCGTCGGCGTGCCGGCGCTGCTCGATCGGGTGCGGCCGGTGCATGAAGTGGTTCCGGTGGATGTGTTTGTGCCGGGATGCCCGCCCTCCGCGGAGACGATTTATCAGGTGCTGTCGGAGTTGCTGGCAGGCCATGTTCCCTCGCTGGGCGGCGTCGCCCATTTCGGCTGAAGCTCGGCGGAGAAGGAGATTTATGTCCCGCACCATCGTTATCGATCCGGTCACGCGCCTGGAAGGACACGGCAAGATCACACTGCAGCTGGACGATGCCGGCATCGTGCAGGATGCGACGTTCCACGTGACGCAGTTGCGCGGGTTTGAGAAGTTCGTCGAGGGCCGTCCGTTTTACGAGATGCCGAATATCACGGCGCGCATTTGCGGGATTTGCCCGGTGAGTCATCTGGTGGCTTCCTCGAAGGCCTGCGACGCGATTCTGGCGGTGCGGATTCCGCCGGTGGCGGCAAATCTGCGGAAGATTCTGAACCTGGCGCAGCTGATCCAGTCGCATGCGCTGAGCTTCTTCTATCTGTCGTCGCCCGATCTGCTGCTGGGCATGGACGCGCCGCCCGAAGAGCGAAGCATTCTGCATGTGGCGCAGACGCATCCCGAAGTGGGCCGCGACGGCGTGGCGCTGCGGCAGTTTGGCCAGCGCATTATCGAGCTGCTGGCAGGGCGCAGGATACATCCTGGCTGGACGGTGCCTGGCGGCGTGAATGAGCCGCTGAGCGCGGAGAAGCGCGATCAGATTCTGCTGATGATTCCGCCGGCGATTGCGGCGATCCAGCGGACATTGACGTGGTTTCGCGGCAGCGTGGAGCGGTTCTCCGCGGAGATCGAAGTGTTCGCGAATTTCCCGACGCTGTTTATGGGACTGGTCGACGAGCGCGGGCTGGCGGAATACTACGACGGATCGTTGCGGGTGATCGACTCGGAAGGCAACGTGATTGCGGGCGAGCTGAATCCGGCGCATTACGCGGACTTTATCGGCGAAGCCGTCGAGCCGTATACGTACATGAAGTTCCCCTATTACAAGCCGCTGGGTTATCCAGGCGGAACGTATCGCGTGGGTCCCCTGGCGCGGCTGAATCTGGCGGACCGCTGCGACACGCCGCTGGCGGACGAAGAGTGGCGGAAATTCCGCGCGATGTCGCCGCGGCCGCTGCTGAGCTCGTTCCACTACCACTACGCGCGGCTGATCGAGATGCTGTATGCCGCGGAAAAGATCGAAGAGACCTTGGCCGACCAGGCGATTCTGGACAAGCACGTGCGCGCCACGGCGTCGGTGAACAATCCTGAAGGCGTGGGCGTGGCGGAAGCGCCGCGCGGCACGCTGATCCACCACTACAAGGTGGACGAGAACGGGCTGATCACGTGGGCCAACCTGGTGATTGCGACCGGGCACAACAATGCCGCGATGAATCGCGGCATCCTGCAAACGGCGCGGCATTACGTGCAGGGCGAACATGTGGCCGAAGGCATGCTGAACCGCGTGGAAGCGGTGGTGCGGACCTTCGACCCGTGCCTGAGCTGCTCGACGCACGCGATGGGCAGAATGCCGCTGGAAGTTGAGCTGCGCTCGCCGGATGGAAGTCTGGTGCGCACGGTGCGGAGGGGCTAGGCAGGTTTATGCGGGCTCACCATGCCAACGCGAACCTGCCTCCCGCACTCGGACGTCGGCGCGCGCAAACGGCGCGTGCTGAGAATGCAAAATCGCCGGCGGATCGCGCCAGCGGCGGGCCGGCGGCGCTTTTGCTGGCTTGCGGGAATTCGCTGCGCGCGGATGACGGCGTGGGTTTGCGCATTGCTGCCGCAGTGGAAGAGTGCATCCCCGCGTCGCGCTTGCGGGTTGTGGCGGCGCAGCAGTTTACGCCGGAGATGGCGGCCGATCTGGCCGCGGCGGAGCTGGTGATTTTTGTGGACGCGAGCGCGGCGGACGAGCCAGGAGCGATCCGCGTGGTTCCGGTGTGTGCGTGCGTGGAGCGGCCGGAAACGCATCGGCTGGATCCGGCAGCGCTGCTGGCGCTGGCGCAAACGCTGTGCGGACACGCTCCCGCGCGGGCTTTTGCGCTGACCGTGGGCGCGGCAAATTTTGGATACGGCGAGGATTTGACCGGGCCGTTGCTGCAGGCGGTGCCGCGAGCGGCGCGGCTGGTGACGAATCTGGTGAGCGCGTTTACGCGGCAGGTGTAAGCGGTTTCGCGCGCGAGCGGCGGGTCGCCGACGAATTCGCCGAATCGCTCGCCGGTTCGCTCAACGATCCCGCTCCTAATGAGCAAACCGGGGAGATGCTTTACAAAACGGACCGGAGACATGGTTTACACCGTGGCGGAGAAGAGTTGGCTTTCCCAGCTTTGGCTTGACGCATGAAGATGCGTTTATGCCCTGGAAAGAGACTCGAACCGTGGACCAACGCCTGCAGTTTCTATCGAGCTATCAGAAGGAAGAGATGTCCGTGACCGATCTTTGCCACGAGTACGGCATTTCGCGCCCGACTGCCTATAAGTGGATCAAGCGCTACGACGAGGTTGGGCCTGAGGGTCTGCTCGATCCGACGCGCACCCCGCATAGTTCCCCATTCGCAACATCGGCAGAGATCGAGAACGAGATCCTTGCACTACGGAAGCGATTTCCCGCCTGGGGAGCAAGGAAGCTCAAGGCAAGACTGGAACGCATGAACCCGAACGTGATTTGGCCGGCCGCCAGCCCAGTGGGCCCCCACGAAACTCCGGGAAGCATCTACGTGCCAAGTGCGCGGATGCTGCCCAGCAAAGTGACGAGCTTCCAGTACCCCAGATCGTTTCAGAGGCGGCGAGTGAATAACAGCGGAGACATCAGCCGGCACAAAGGCCGGGTTTTCGTCAGCGAGGTATTTCGCAACGAAGAGATCGGGCTGGAGCAGATGGACGAGGACGTGCATCGCGTCTTCTTCTGCAATACCGAACTGGGCGAATTCAACAGTGCCGAGATGAGGTTTCGGCCAGCAGCCCGAACTTGAGCACTGCTTCAAACTCTCGATAGCGCGCTTCGGAGGGAGCATCGCAGATCAATTGAACTCCTCGTCATGACTAGCGATTGCCTCCTCCAACGTAGCAAAAGTTCGTTGTTCACGTTTATCGGGCGCTTGCTGGAGAAAAAGCTCTGTGAATTGCCGATCCAGAAATCCCCCGGACTTGTCGCCAAGCGGTGTGCGGTAGAAATCTGCACTTTGCACACAGAATCTCCCACCTGGAATCAGCTCAAAGCACCGGTAACGAATAGCACCTCCGTCGTCCAGTCGCTTCCAAACATCAATCGCTTTAAAAAGAACACTCATGTCAGTCTTAGAATAGGCGACGCCGATGGAAGGGAACGCAAAAACAAGCCATGGAAATGACGGGGTGTGGAAAGCATGGAAAGCCATGAAGCCGGCTTTCCACCCTTCCCACACCCCTTGGAAATCCCTGCGGGGATTCCCACATTCCCACGGCTACGGCTGCGACTATCATTAATCTGAAAACCGGCAAAGCCCGCCGAAAACCCGCAATCAGAGCCACTCTCACCGCAAGGGGCTTGTAAACCATGTCTCCGGTCTAAAACGTAAAGGATGTCCCGCTACTCTCACTAAAAGTTCAGAAGGTTAAAACATCTGCGGCTGGACTTGCGGCTGCGCGGATCCCTGCGGAACGGCGTAGCGCTGCGGCGGCTGCGGCGTTTGCCGTCCGGATGGCGGCGCGGGTTGCTGGTTCGACTGATCGCCTGGCGGCGGCTCTCCGGCGCCGCGCGGTAACTGATACGTTGGGCGGCTGTCGAGTTTGAAGCCGTCGTGGATGACGTAGAAATTCTGCTGCGGCAGGTCGGCTTCGAGGAGCGAGCCGTCGTTGGTGTAGTAAATCTCAACCGCGACGCCGTTCTGCGCGCTGACGGCGATGCTGGCGTGATGGACGAGCACGGCTTGTCCCTGGAGCGTGCCGTGGGCGTCGGCCTCCGGCTGGTAATTGGCGGGCACGAGCAGGCCGTTCTGCTTGGGGACGACAACCCACGCGGTCGGCACCTGAGCGAGCGCGAAGAGGGCCATCTCGGTGTAAGCGGCCGGATCGAGATCGGCGAGCAGCACGGAGTTCTGGTGGCGGTCGAAGGTGTTGGTGGTGGTCTTGCCGGCGGCCTCGATGGAGACCTGGAACTCGCGGCCGGTGGACTCCGATCCAAGAGAGAAAGTCACCTGAGCGCCGTTGACGGCGCCGCTGAGCTGGTCGCGGACGATGTTGAGCTGGCCGTCGAGACGGTTGCTGTTGGTGAAGGTGTAGCTGAATTTGGCGAACTTGAGTTCGCCGTGGGAATCGATCTGGTAGCCGGTAGCGAGCGAGCCGACGGTGCACTCCGCGGAGCCGACGGTTTTGCCGTCGCTGGCCTGGACGATGGTGTAGTGCGCGGTGCCGACGGGCACGCCGGGCGCCGACGGCGCGGTTTGGGCGCCAGCGAGAACAGGCGAAAGAACCAGGGCAGAGGCCGCGAAGGCGGCGGATGCGAACAGGACAAGTGGTTGAAGCCGCATGGGTTGAGAAACCTTCCTGCTCCATTAGACACGGATTTTGGGCAAAAGCTGCGGGATGCGGTTGAAAGTGAGGGACGAAGCGGTTGGCTAAGAAGCGGTCGGCTATGGAGTGGTCAGCGTGCGATTTCCCACTTGCGGTGGGAGTGCTCGGCTTAGTCGGTTGGAGCGGCGAAGAGGATCAGGTTGCCGTCGGGATCCGCCGCGATGCAGGTCGTGGCGCCCCATGGCTCCTTTTGCAGGGGTTGCGGGAGGCGCACGCCTGCGGCCTGGCAGGCGAGGAAAAGCTGCTGGATCTCGCCGGCGGTGGCGAGGGTGAGCGTCGCGGAGAGCAGGCCTTCGCGCTCGCGGATATCTCCGGCGAAGACCGGTTCGCCGACGAGGCGCAGATTGAGGCGGGCGTGGTCGCGGGTGACCTGCGCGTAGAAGGGCGGCTCGCCGTGGACGAAGGCGATGGTGAAGCCGAGTTTTTCAGAGTAGAAATCGCAGGACGCCCGGATGTCGGCGACGAACAGTTGGGCTTCGGTTCCGTTGAGAAATGGGCGGTGATGGGCGGTGGTGGTTGGGTTGGGCATGGCTTTCTCCATGATGCCTCGATCGGGCGCGTGCCGTCGGAAAAGCGTGGGCGGGCTTGCAGGAGTCTCTCTCGGATGGGTCCGTGCACCTGCAACGCATTTCGTTTTTCCGCACCGGCGTGAGGGCGCGTCGCTTTGAGACATTTCGACTTTCGGCGAGGCGTGCAGGTGCGCGTTGGGGAGACGTGGCCTCAGGGGCTGAAGCCCCTTCTTCCTGGGGGCCTCGTTTTGGCGCAGCTAAAGCAGCGCCCTACCTGGTGCTTGGGCGCGGCTCACGCGGGGTCCTGCCTGGGGCAGACCGGCTCTTGCGGCACGGATGAACAGTTCGCGGAAAAAGGGAGAATCGTGGACACAGCCTGCGCCAGGAGCGTCCCTCAGGGGCTAAAGCCCGTTCATTCTGCTGGCCTTACGGCACGGCTGAAGCCGTGCCCCTTCAAAGCGGCTGCAGCCTGCAAGTTTTTCCGCAAGGTGTGAAACCGTGACCCTTCAAAACGGCTGCAGCCTGCGAGTTTTTCCGCGAGCTGTGAAGCCGTGGCCCTTCAAAACCGCTCATCTTTGTGCGAGCGGTCAAATCATGCTTCATACAAAAACGGCGTTCCGGGATATTTCTCGGTCTCGCGGGCGGTGCGCCCGCGACCCACCCAAGCAACACCAGCCTGGACAGGGCACCCGGATTTTCCGATCGGTCAGGGCGCGCGCCCCTTCAAAGTTTTTCCTCAGGGGCTGAAGCCCCTTTTTCTCCGGTGCCTCGTTTTGGCGCAGCTAAAGCAGCGCCCTACCTGGTGCTTGGGCGCGGCTCACGCGGCGCCCTGCCGGGTGCAGACCGGCTCTTGCGGCACGGATGAAGCAGCGCCCTCCCGGGTGCAGACCGGCTCTTGCGGCACGGATGAAGCAGCGCCCTACCTGGTGCAGACCGGCTCTTGCGGCGCAGATGAAGCGGCGCCCTACCTGGTGCTTGGGCGCGGCTCACGCGGCGCCCTGCCGGGTGCAGACCGGCTCTTGCGGCGCAGCTAAAGCAGCGCCCTACCTGGTGCTTGGGCGCGGCTCACGCGGCGCCCTGCCGGGTGCAGACCGGCTCTTGCGGCGCAGCTGAAGCGGCGCCCTACCTGGTGCTTGGGCGCGGCTCACGCGGCGCCCTGCCGGGTGCAGACCGGTTCTTGCGGCGCAGCTGAAGCGGCGCCCTACCTGGTGCTCGGGCGCGGCTCACGCGGCGCCCTGCCGGGTGCAGACCGGCTCTTGCGGCGCAGCTGAAGCAGCGCCCTACCTGGTGTTTTGGCGCAGCTGAAGCAGCGCCCTACCGGGTGCTTGGGCGCGGCGATTTGCCTGGGGCTTTGGCGCGGCTGACGCGGATTGCGGAGGACGTCCTTCTTCCAATCAGTCCGTTCCTCAGCGGTTCATGCCGGATTCGTTTGCCAGCGTTGCGGCATGGATGCATCCGAGCCCTTGCAAAACGTTTGATCTTTTCGGCGAGGCTGGCGGCATTTCTGCGGGGTGGACCCCCTCCCCCTGTCTGTTTGCGTAAGTGTGGACAATGCTGGGGTTAGCTTTTACGCTTTGCGTAAGTGTGGAAATGATTGGGGTTAGATGAGTTTTTGGCGTAAGTGTTGGAAAAGAGGGCGTTTGCGGGGTGGCTTCGGGCTCGGCGCAGGCCCGGAGGGTGAGGGATTCGGCTTCGGGGAGGGTCGCATATTCGGGGGCAAAGCAGGATCGGGGGACGAACACCTTCGATGAGACTCTCGATGGGGTTGGGGCGAGGGTTGGGGCGAGGGTTGGGGCGAGGGTTGGTTCGGGAGAAGGGATGGGGGCCGTCTCGGCCGGGGCGGTGTCGGGTGGAGCGATTTGGGCGGGGCTGGTCGTGGCGGGCGCGGTCGCGGCGGACGCGCTCTCGGCGGGCGCGGGTTGGGGTGATTCGGGAAGCGGTGATTCGGGAAGGGAGGGTTCGGGGGCGCGGCGGGCGAGGGGCGGGTTGTCTCCGTCGTAGACCACGTCGGTGGCGATGTCTTCGGCGGCGATTTTCTCTTCGATCTGGTGCATCTGGCGGAGGGTTTTGAGGGCGGTCTGGAGGAGATAGACCATGGAGCCGACGTGGCGGTGGTCCATGGTGCTGTCGGCGAAGGCGGCGGCGACGAGGTTGAGGTTGTGGAGGATGGACTGGTGGTCCTCCATCCAGACAAAGTTGACGAGGGGCGCGCGGGGGGCGGTGTCGGGGTAGCGGGGGTGGAAGCGGCGGGAGCGGTTGCGGTTGTCGTGGTCGAAGCAGAGCTCTTTGCCGCGGAGGGCGGGGGTGGTGCAGCGTGCTCCGTTGAGGCGGAGGTGGCAGCAGCGGGAGGAGTCAGGGACGGTGGCGGTGTATTTGGCGTGCGGTTGCATGCGGGTTCTCCGGAAGGATTGGTGGAAAAAGGAAAAGCCCCGCCGGGAAGCGAGGCTTTTTCTTTTTCCACTCTATAAGTTCAGGATAGCAGGTTGGGATAATTAGACTGCCAATTATTTTGCGCGTTAGTGGGTTGTAAGTGGCTTGTTATGAGAGGGGGTTACTTTGGTGAAGAGGTGCGGGGGTTGACAGTTTTTTTCGAGGTGGGGTGGGCGTGGGTTTTTCGGATTGGTGATGGCGGGGAGGGAGTCCGCGCTCCTCGAATTTTTTTTCGCAACGGCGTGACCCTCAGGAGATTTCAGCTTTCGGCGAGGCGTGCGGTGGCGAGACGTGGCCTCAGGGGCTGAAGCCCCTTCTTCTCGGGTGCCTCGTTTTGGCGCAGCTGAAGCAGCGCCCTACCTGGTGCTTTGGCGCGGCTCACGCGGGGTCCTGCCTGGGGCAGACCGGCTCTTGCGGCACGGATGAAGCGGTGCCCTCCCGGGTGCGGCTGAAGCCGTGACCCTTCAAAACTCTCTTCTCAGGGGCTGAAGCCCCTTCTTCTCGGGTGCCTCGTTTTGGCGCGGGTGAAGCAGCGCCCTATCTGGTACAGACCGGCTGTTGCGGCGCAGCTGAAGCAGCGCCCTGCCTGGGGCAGACCGGCTCTTGCGGCGCAGCTGAAGCAGCGCCCTGCCTGGTGCGGCTGAAGCCGTGACCCTTCAGAAACATTTCATTTTTCCGCGAGGGGTGAAGTCATGGCCTGATACAATAACTGACTGCCTCTCAGGTTTTGCGGACGAACTAATTCCTTCGCCCCGGCATCCCCGAGGTGACGAATGCCCGGCCCTCTGCGCCCGGCGGCGCTTTCTTCTTCAGCACCCAGGTCGTCATGCACCGCTGGCCCTGGACCACGGTGGTCTTGAGTGGATCCACGAGCTCGCCGTCGAGAGTGCGCGTGAGTTCCATCAACAGGGCTTCGTCCACAAGCAGCCAGTCCGCCCCATGCGACATGCGGAAGCGCCGGCCGCCGAGCGGCTCGAAGGCCATCCCCGGCACCGCGCCAATGGTCGACGCCAGCCGGCAGAAGAGCATGCCGCCGGGCCGCAGCACGCGCCACAGTCCGCGCACCATCGCCTCCAGTTGCGCCTCGTCGCGCGCAAAGTGCAGCACGGAGTGGCAGACCACCACGTCCGCAAGCTCATCCGCGAACGGCATCGCCTCGACGGCCGCCACCTGGAAATTTTCAGCGGGCAGTCGCGGCGCGAGGTCACTGGCCATCTTCCGCACCGCGGCGACGGCTTCGTCATTGACATCCGCGCCGAAGACCTCATATCCCTCGCGCAGCAGGTACTGGATATTGCGGCCGCCGCCGCATCCCGCGTCCACGACGCACATTCCGGGCGCGATATTCCCGCGCAACATCTGGTCGAAGAGGTAGATATCAATCTGGCCGAACTGGTCGTGCAGAGTTAATCCCAATTTTCTCTCCACTGCGCCCGGGGACCGTTGCAGCTGGCCACCGCTGCCGTCTGTGCGCGCATCCGAGGCGAAGTTTATACCTTGCGTGCTGGATTTGGCTGAGTTACCGGCAACCCGGATGATGGGGAGTCGAGAGGGATCGGGGTCGGTTCGGACAAAGGTCGCGGCGCCCGGCTTGCAGACAATTCACTCGGAATACGTACGTGAGCGCTTTGCCGGGTTAGGACAGTTTTCCGTTGTTTGCGTATCTCCGCGCGATAGATGGGCAGCGGCCTTGCGGAATTTGTTTTTCGGTTGCACGCGTGCTAGTTTGTGAGTCCTCTGCGCTGCTGCTGCGCGCGCAGCAAGATTCGTTCGCACGAGGTCGACGTGAAAAGAGAACGCCTGACACAGACGGTTCTGGTGATTGTGGGACTTTTGAATCTGGCGATCCTTTATCCGCTTTTTCTGGATCTGTGGCATTCCAGGTGGCTGGTGGAGGGCAAGAGCGAGATCGAGCCGATGTTTATGAGCTTCTTTATTCCGATTGGGGTCTTTCTGTTGCTGGCCGCGCGGAAACCTTCGGAGCATCGCTCGATGATTGCGCTGGCCGCCTGGTGGCACATCTCCCACGGCACCGTGATGACGATACAGACCGTGGAAGCGTGGATGCACGGCGTTCACAGGAACTTTGCGGATGTGGCCCTGTTTCTTGTGATCGGGGGCGTCCTGCTGGCGCTTCTGCCGCCCAGGCGAGAGGCAGTCGCGCCCGTCGTGGCGTGAATGAGAGCAGAGACCCCGCACCCTGCGGGGATCACAGGATCTTGTCGTCTGCTCATTACGGTTTGGATTCGGGGTTTAGTCCGGTTGCGCCTGGGGGGGATGCACGGGCTGTTGCGTGGAGCCGCGGTGGACGCGGAGGTTGTCGAGCGCGTTTTCGACGTAGCGGGGTTCCAGATGCGGAGGCTGCTCCATGAAACGGCAGGTGGCGATGACCTGATCGACGATGAACTTCGGCTGATAGGCGGCCAGCTCGAGGCCTTTTTCGATTTCGATGCGGTAGACGATGGAGTCGAAGGACTCATTGGAAAGGGTGAGGCCGGCCTTGGCGCACTCGGTGTCGAAGATGCGGCGGAAGGATTCGAGGGTGGGCGCGCCGACCTCGATTTTGTAGGGGAGGCGGCGGAGAAAGGCGGCGTCCATGAGGTCTTCCGGCTCGATATTGGTGGAGAAGATGACGAGTTCTTCGAAGGGAACGCTGAAGCTTTTGCCGGTGTGGAGCTTGAGGTAGTCGACGCGGTTTTCGAGGGGGACGATCCAGCGGTTGAGGAGGGCGGTGGGGCTGACGAGCTGGCGGCCGAAGTCGTCGATGATGAAGCAGCCGCCGAGGGCCTTGATGTGGAGGGGCGCCTCGTAATAGTGGCCGATGGGATTGAAGAGGAGGTCGAGCATTTCCAGGGTGAGCTCGCCGCCGGCAACGATGAAGGGGCGGCGGCAGGCGACCCAGCGATGGTCGAGAATATCGCGGCGGGCGGCGAGGAGACCGGCTTCGTCGCTGAGGCCGGCGGGATCGACGGCGACGTGAATCGCGGGGTCGAAGACGCGGATGATCTGGCCCTCGACGGAGATGGCGTAGGGGACGTAGATGATGTCGCTGAAGACGCTGGCCATGCAGCGGGCGATGGAGGTTTTGCCGTTGCCGGGGGGTCCGTAGAGGAGCATGGCGCGGCCGGAGTTGAGGCCGGGGCCGCACTGCTCGAGGAGCGCGTTGCTGAAGGTGAGAGAGCCGATGGAAGTGCGGATGCGGTCGAAGGTGATGACTTCGTTGGTGAGCTTCTGGTGGATGACCTGGTCGGTGAACTGATCGAGGGGGACGGGGGCGGGGCCGACATAGCCGACCTGGCCGAGGGCGTCGAGGGTCCAGCGGGTTCCGCCGTCGGTGAAGGCGTAGCTGATGCCGCCGACGCTGTCGGCGCCGCGCACACCGAGCGACTGGAGGAGCTTGCGATCGGTGGCCATCTGGACCAGCTGGGTGACCATGCGGTAGGGGAGCTTGATGGCGTCGGTGATCTGGCGGATGGTCTGCAGGCGGGCGGAGTAGATGAGCTTCATCATGAGGCTCATGAGATCGACGCTGTCGATGCCGGTGGCGGCCATGTCGGCCGGCTCGGTGGGGACGTGATGGAGAAAGACGTCGAGGGTTTTCTCGGTGAGCGCTCCCATGGCGACGAGGTTCTCGCCGAGGCGTCCGCCGTGGCTGGACTGGCGTTCGAGGGCGGCGGCAATGTCCTGGGCGGTGACCAGTTTGGCCTGAACGAGCAGATCTCCTAACTGCAGTCGCATGGCGATGACATCCTCCTGGAAGCGGTTGGCGCTTTCGTTGAGTTGGGGGGGCCCGTGCGCCAGGATTCGACGCAACCTGCAGTGTTCATCGGCCATCGGGCTCGACTCCAGCAATTCCGGATCGACGCGGGGGCTGGGGGATCTGGCTGGCCCGATGGATTGAGGCTAGCGCGGGGCCGGGGGCTTCGCCCATCCCTCTTCCGGGGTGTGGGGGGTGACCCTCTTTTGGGCATTCCGGATGGGTCAGGGCAGGGATGAAGGGGGGCTTGCTTTTCGTTTTTCCGCGCGGGGCCGGCAGCCGCTTCTTCCTGGCTGCCTTGTTTGGGCGCAGCAACACCGGCCTGGATGGGGCACCCGGTTCGTTGCGCCCGGGTCGCTGCGCCCGGTTCGCTGCACCCGGTTCGCTGGTGGGCGCCGCTGGTGGAGTTATTGGAAGAGGGTCAGGTCGATGGAGTCGGCCATGGCGGCGTAGCCGGTGTCTTTGGGGTGGAGGTGGTCGCCGCTGTCGTAGGCGGACTGGTAGGTGAGCGGGTGGGTGGGGTCGCGGGTGGCTTTGTCGAAGTCAATCGTGCCATCGAAGGCGCCGCTGGTGAGGATCCACTGATTGAGAGCTTCGCGGATCTGCTCGCCCTGGGGGGTGGAGTAGCCGGCTCCGCCATAGGGGGTGAGGGTGGCGCCGAAGACCTTGATGCCGTGCTCGTGGGCGCGGGCGACGAGTTGGACGAGGCCCTGTTCGAGGTCCTCGGCAGTGAGCTTGTAGTCGGGGCGGTTGGGATTGTGGAGGGCGCCGATGTCGTTGATTCCTTCGAGGATGATGACGTACCGGACGCCGGCCTGGGAGAGGACGTCGCGGTCGAAGCGGGCGAGGGCGTTGGGGCCGACGCAGGTGATGAGGATGCAGTTGCCTCCGATGCCCTGGTTGAGGACGGAGAGGTTGGCAGTGGCGGGGTTGTTGTGGAGGCGGACGGCGAGGTCGTCGGGCCAGCGGTGGTTGGAGTTCTGCGTGACGTAAGCGCCGTCGGTGATGGAGTCGCCGTAAGCGACGACGGCGGCAGCGGGACGGGCGTCGGTGGGGAGGACGTCGGGCTGGACGTCGATGCCCTTGAGGAAATACCAGGAGGTGATGGTGGCGGGGGCGGAGAGGGAGGCGGCGTCGACCTGGTTGCTGCCGGTTTGCATGTAGCTATCCTGCTGGGCGCTGGAGTGGACGGAGACGTCGCTGACGCGCTGGAGGGGGAGAAAGAAGCTGACGGCGAGGTTGGCGAAGGCGGGGGTGGGGAAAGCGACGGGATCGCTGACGGCCTGCGCTCCGGCGGGGATGACGATGGAGGGGGAGCCGGCGAAGGTGAGGGGGTGGGAGGAGCCGGGCTGGGTGGCGGATTCTCCGGCGGAGAGGGCAATGGCGGCCTGGTCGATGCGCAGGGGCTCGGTGCCGAATTCGTTGGTGAAGCGGACGCGGAGGGCTTTGCCGGCGATGGAGGTATGGACGATTTCGCGGAAGGTGGAATCGACGAGGGCGGGGGTGGCGTGCCAGGGATCGCCGCCGAAGGGGGAGGCGGACCAGGCGCCGACCCAGGGCGCGGGAGCGGGCGCGGCGGCGGGGGCGGCGGGCACCGGGGGCGGCGGGGCGGATTTTTTGGCGTGGGATTTTTGGGCAGACGCCGGTGAGACGGGGAGAAGCAGGGCGAGCGAGAACAGGGCAGCAGCGATGACGGGCGAGGCAGCGAGGCGCGAGCGGCGCATAGGCGGGCGATCCTCCAGAGGGAAGTCAGGACGGACCATGATAAACGCTGGGGAGGGGCGGGATTGGGGGGGAACGGCCCCGTCCGATTTTCCTCCACTTCCGCCCGCTTGTATTTTCGGCTGCGCCGCGCGCCGATGGGCGACGTATGCGGGCACGCATCTGCAGCCGTTGCTGTTGTGTGGCGCTGGCGCTGGCCGGGTGGGGAGCGAGAGGGGGGAGGCAGCGGCCTGGAGCAGGGGGTTTGGTGGTGTTTTCCTCGGATTGCAGGCCGGGGGTTTAGGCGGGTGGATTTATTTTGGCGGGGTTCTGGTACGGATGCAGCCGCGCCCTTGCAAGACATTTCAATTTTCGGCGAGGCGTGCAGGCGTGCGTTGGCGAGACGTGGCCTCAGGGGCTGAAGCCCTTCTTCCCGGATGCCGCGTTTTGGCGCAGCTGAAGCAGCGCCCTACCTGGTGCTTGGGCGCGAGTAACAGTTCAATTTTGCGCGAGGCGTGCAGGCGTGCGTTGGCGAGGCGTGGCCTCAGGGGCTGAAGCCCCTCTTCCCGGATGCCGCGTTTTGGCGCAGCTGAAGCAGCGCCCTACCTGGTGCCTGGGCGCGGCTGACGCGGGGCCCTACCTGGTGTTTGGGCGCGGCTGACGCGGGGCCCTACCTGGTGCCTGGGCGCGGGTAACATTTCAATTTTGCGCGAGGCGTGCAGGCGTGCGTTGGCGAGACGTGGCCTCAGGGGCTGAAGCCCCTTCTTCCCGGATGCCGCATTTTGGCGCAGCTGAAGCAGCGCCCTACCTGGTGCCTGGGCGCGGCTGACGCGGGGCCCTACCTGGTGTTTGGGCGCGGCGCCTGAGGGGATTCGCTGCGTTGTTGGTGAGGATGCGGGGTTGGGGGAGTGAACCCGCTCAGGCGAAATACCGGCGCGCATGGGCCATCTGCCGGCTGCCTGGCTGACTGTCAATCCAGGGTGCGGAGGAGCCACGCGGGGGTGCAACTCCACGCGTGGCAGAAGCTGTTGATGTGGACATCGTTGTAGGGGGAGGCGAGAGAGTCGGATGGGTTGTAGACCTCCCAGAAGGTGTCGGCGCCGTCGCGGAGCATGCCGCCCCAGTATTGGTCGATGAGGGCGAGGGCTTCGGTGTGCATGCCGCAGGCGAGCATGGCGCTGACGACGTGGTGGTCGAGGTAGGGGCAGGCGGGCAGGACGGCTTGGGGATCGGCGAGGGCGTTGCGGAGGGCGGCGGCTCCGGCTTGCGGGGCGGGCACGCCGGCGAGGATGAGCCAGGCCTGAGTGGCGAGGGAGACCTGGCGATCGGGTCCGCTGACGTAGAGCTGCCTGGCGGGGTCGAAGAAATTCTGCTGCGCCGCAACCTTCATGTGGGCGGCGATCTGCGTGTAGCGGTCGGCGTCGGCCGCATGGCCGAGGAGCGCGGCGAGAGCAGCGGCCTGACGGTAGCTGTAGAGCAGGACGCCGTGCATGGAGGCGGTGCGCTCGAGATTCTGCGCCCAGTCAATGAAGATCCAGACATTGTGGGGATCGACGAAGAGGCCGTCGCTGTTGACGCACGCGCCGATGATTTCAAGCTGGCGCTGGGCGGTGGGCCAGAGTTCGTGTCCGCAGGCGAGGTCGCCCGAGGCCTGGACGTAGTCGTAGAGAGCGGCAACGTAGAGGGCGGCGTAGTCGAGGATGACGTCGCCGGCGGGGAGGGGGTGGGGCTTCTCGAAGACGCAGGCGTGGAGGAGTCCGTCGGCGCGCGGGAAGGCGGCGAAGAGGTAGAGGCAGCGCTTGACGAGAGGGAGATTGCGGAAGGTTTTGTAGTTGGCGAGGGCCTGGAGGCGCATGTCGCCGATCCAGAGACGCTGGTCGCGGCGGGGACCGTCCTCGAAGGTAGTTTGCATGCAGTCGCGGAGGGTGGCGAGGGAGACCTGGTCGATGGCGCGGAGGGAATCGGAGAGATGGGCGGGGAGCGGGGGCGGCGTTTGCGCGGCGGAGGTGACGGCGTGGGCGCGGACGTTGCGGAATTGCGCGGCGTAGCTGGGGGATGTGCCGAGGATCTCGACTTTGACGTAGCGGAAGGCGTAGCGGCGTGGGAGGCGGACGGCCTGGGGGAGATAGTCGATGGTGACGGTGTCTTCAGGGAGCCAGCCTTCGCCGAGGGAGCCTTTGTAGGGGTGGAGGGGCTCGGCGACGTCGCCGGGGACTTCTCCAAAGGTGAAGCGGAGGCGGGCGGGGGCGTCGACGTTGCGGCCGATGCCGCTGAGCGAGAAGGACAGATAGCCGGTGCGGTGGCCGCCGAAGTCGAGGATGAATTGCTCGCCGGGGCGGAAGGTGCGGTCGTCGAGGGCGGCGGCGGGGCTGAGGGTGTTCATGCGCCAGCGGAGGTAGAGGGAGGGGTCGGCGAGGGGCTCGACGAGGGAGAGGGGTTGCTGGATTTCTTCGCGCAGGGCGGGCTTGCAGGATTCGGCGATTTCGACGAAGCGGGCTTGTTGGGGGGTGAGATTGGGGAAGGGGAGGGGCGCGGCCTGGGGCCTGGCGGGAGCGGGGAGAGCGGCGGCGGCGAGGAGGTTGCCGGTTCCGCGGAGGAGATCGCGACGGGTGACCATGCGGGGCCTCGAGGGTGGTGGGGATTAGATTACGCCCTGGGGGTCTGCCGGGGCTGAAGCCCCGTTCTTGTCATCGTCTTTCCCCGGCCTGAACAGGCCGGGGCTTGTACCGGCTTGCCGCTGGCGCGGCACCTCTTTCTGTACGCGGGGTGTTGCGGGCTCACGCGAGAAGCGGCGGGTCGCATGGGGTGCCCGGCGCACCCACTCAAGCCAACTGCCGGCTTGAATGGGCCACCTGGTTTGTTCGGGGAGGGCTACTTTTTGGCTTCGGCGAAGCGCTTGTTGATTTCGTCCCAGTTGGCGACGTTCCACCAGGCGGCGAGGTAGTCGGGGCGCTTGTTTTGGTATTTGAGGTAGTAGGCGTGCTCCCAGACATCGTTGCCGAGGATGGGGAAGTGTCCCTGGGAGAGGGGCGAATCCTGGTTGGCGCTGGTGACGATTTTGAGCTTGCCGTCCCAGATGAGCCAGCCCCAGCCGGAACCGAACTGCTTGGCGGTGGTCTCGTTGAACTGCTTTTTGAAGTCGTCGAAGGAGCCGAAGTCCTTTGTGATTTGTTCGGCGATGGGGCCGGTGGGCGCGCCGCCGCCGCTGGGCTTCATGGTGACCCAGAACATGGAGTGGTTGACGTGGCCGCCGGCGTTGTTGCGGACCGCGGTGCGGACGTCTTCGGGCACGGCGTTGAGGTTGCGGAGAAGATCTTCGGCGGAGTGCTTGCCGAGGTCGGGGTGTTTTTCGATGGCCGCGTTGAGGTTGTTGACGTAGCCCTGGTGATGCTTGTCGTGGTGCAGGTGCATGGTTTCAGCATCGATGGTGGGTTCGAGCGCGGCGTAGTCGTAGGGGAGCGGTGGAAGTTCGTGTGCCAAAGCAATCCTCCTGGCGATTTTTTGGGAAAGTGTGGGGTGCGCGGGCAGGTTTCGCGAGAGGCGCCCGCGCCTTTTTGCGCCCCCTGATGATACTGGATGCGCGGCGGGGGGTGCAGGGTGCGGGAAGCGGGGGGAAGCGGTCGGATGGTGAGGCGGCCAGGAGGTAAAGCGGCCAGGGGGTGAAGCGGCCAGGGATAAAGCGGTTAGGGGTGAAGCGGCCAGGAGGTGAAACGGTCGGGTAAGAGGCGGTTAGGGGTGGAGCGGCCGGAGCAGAATTGGTGCAACATAGAGATATCTGATGCATTTACTTTTAAGTGCATCGTATTTGTGCGTGGTGTATTCTTTTTTGATATGAGAACCACAGTTACTTTGAGTGAGGCAGCGGCGGAGTTGGTGCAGCAGTATGCCGAGGGGGCGGGCGTGTCGCTGAGCCGGGCGGTTTCGGATTTGGTGGAGCAGGGCGCGCGGAAGTCGCGGGTGAAATACGAGCACGGCATTCCTGTTCTCGACATCCCCGGAGCGCGGCGCGTGACCAGTGAAGAGGTACGACGGTTTCTCGATGAAGAGCCGTGGTGAAGACTTACCTGCTGGACGTGAACGTGGCGCTGGCTCTGGGATGGGCGGGGCACGCGCACCATCGGCCCGTTGTGGAGTGGTTTCGCGCGGAGGGTCAACATTCGTTCGCGTTATGCACGATCACGGAAGCGGGATTCGTGCGCTTGCTGTCGAGCGCCACGATTACCGGCGAGGTGGTGCCGATGGGGGAGGCGAGGGAGATTCTCGCAGGATTAGCTGAGTTGCCGGGGTATCATTTTTGGCCGCTGGAGCGGACGTTTCTGGAGATGACGGCGCCGTTTGAGGGCCGTTTGCATGGGTACCGGCAGGTATCGGACGCGGTGCTGCTGGGGCTGGCGGTGGAGCGGCAGGGGTCGGTGGCGACGCTGGACAGCGCGCTGCGGCATCTGGCGGGGCCTGGGTTTGCGGAGCACGTGACGCTGGTGAGGGAAGTGACGGCGGGATGAAGTGCGGGACAACGTGGGGGATGGGGCGGGGGATGAGGCGGGAGGAGCGCGGCGGCATTTAGAGTGGGAAGAGGCGGGACGCGGAGAATTGGCATCTTCCTCAGGGAGAGCGGCGTCTACCGTGAGACAGGCCCTGAATGTCCAGATGTGATTGTCGAGTTCTGAAGGAACGAAACGACCTGCGTTGGCCCCCACAGAAATAACCCGAAGAGATTTGCTGAAGCGAGCGGGCGCCTCCGGGGCGCTGATGCTGGGGTCGCGTCTGGCGACGGCGCAGAACCAGTCGACGCCGCCGAAGGTGAAGGCGGGGCAGGAGCCGAAGCCGGAGTCGCAGGCGGCGCAGCAGTATCCGCACCAGCCGGGCGTGTTTGTGAACCGGCCGCTGACCCAGGTGACGACGGCGGCGGATCAGCTGCTGGACGATCTGGAGGGGCGGGCGAGCGATTTTTTCTACATCGAAGCGAGCCCGCGAACGGGGATGGTGCGGGATCGGGCGGCGGCGGTGGGGCTGTCGCCGAGCCGGGTGTCGAGCATCGCGGCGACCGGGTTTGGACTGACGGCGCTGTGCATCGCGCACAAGCGGAATTATCTGCGGCCGTTCGACTGCGAGCAGCGGGTGGAGAAGACGCTGGCGTTTCTGCTGGAGGAGTGTCCGCACGAGCACGGATTTCTGTATCACTTTATCGACATGGAGAGCGGGCAGCGGATGTTTGGCTGCGAGCTTTCGTCGATCGACACGTGCTGGCTGCTGTGCGGGATTCTGACGTGCCGGCAGTATTTTGCGGGGAATCCGCGGATCGAGGCGCTGGCGACGACGTTTTACCGGCGGGTGGACTGGCAGTGGATGCTGAACGCGGGCAATACGCTGTCGATGGGATGGTTGCCGGATCAGGGATTTCTCAGCCACCGGTGGGATATTTATTCGGAGTTGCTGGTGCTGTATCTGCTGGCGATTGGGTCGCCGACGCATCCGATTCCGGCGACGACGTGGAACGATTTGCAGCGGCCGGTGGTGCAGTTTGGGGGACTGGACTTTATCAGCGGAGTGGCGCCGATTTTTATCCACCAGTACGCGCATGCGTGGTGCGATTTTCGGAACATCGCGGATCTGCATGCGAACTACTTCACGAATTCGGTGGCGGCGACGCGGGCGCATCAGTTGTGGTGCCTGACGGAGGGGCGGCGGTTTCCGTGGTTCGATCAGAATCTGTGGGGGGTGTCGGCGTCGGATTCGCGAGATGGGTACCGGGTGTGGGGCGGGCCGCCGGCGATGGGGCCGCTGGACGGGACGCTGGTGCCGTGCGCGGCGGGCGGGTCGCTGGTGTTTCTGCCGGCGGAGTGCTCGCACGTGCTGCTGAGCATGCGGGACCAGTTCAAGGACAGGGTGTACACGCGGTACGGGTTCGTGGACGCGTTCCAGCCGAAGGTTAACTGGTATGGGCCGGACATTCTGGGGATCGACCAGGGGATCACGATGCTGATGGCGGAGAATGTGCGGACGGGGTTTGTGTGGGAGCAGTTCATGAAGAATCCGGAAGTGGCGCACGCGATGGGGCAGGTGCAGTTCCATCCGGATCCGGATGCGATGTCGCAGGTGATGTAGAGCAGGTAAGAGGCGGTCAGGTAAAGAGTGGCCGGGGGAAAAGCGGTCAGGTAAAAAGCGGCCGGGGGAAAAGCGGCCGGGTAAAGAGCGGTCAGCTAATTTCCTCCTGATCTTCGAGCCAGCCGAGACCTTGCGCGGTCTTGCGGAATCCAAGGCCGGGGGGGGAGATTCTTTGCGGAGTCATGGGGGAGTCATCCACGCGGGAAGATTTTCGTAGAGAATTACTGACGCATGGCTGACACAGATTCGCGATACCGGTGGGTGGATGGGCAGGGTGAGGCGTTTGGCGCGCCGGGACTGCAACCGCGGTGGACTTCAAGCGCCAAAGACACGGTGAGCACGGCGTACTCCGCGTCGAGCAAGGCGTGGTTCACGGTGTCGCACGGCATCCTGAACGAGATTTATTGCCCGACGATCGATCGGCCGCAGGTGCGGGACATGCAGTTCCTGATCACGGACGGGGAGACGTTCTTCCACGAAGAGCGGCGGGATCTGGACCACGACTTCGAATACATCGACAAAGACGCGCTGGCGGTGCGGGTATACAACCGCGATCCGGAAGGGCGGTACACGATCGTGCGGGAGATGATTTCGGATCCGCACTATCCGGTGGTGCTGGTGCACGTGCGGCTGGAGGGCAACGACGAATTTCTGTCGCGGCTGCGAATTTTCGCGTTGTTGTCGCCGCATCTGGAAGGCGGGGGGATGGGCAACTCCGCGCGGGTGGCGGATGTGGCGGGGCGGCGGATCGTGCTGGCGTGGCGCGACGAGATGTCGCTGGCGATGGGGACGCCGAATGGATTTGCGCGGGCGAGCTGCGGGTTTGTGGGCGCGAGCGACGGATGGCAGGACCTGCACCAGAATTTCAAAATGGACTGGGAATTTGGGTCGGCGACCAACGGAAACATCGCGATCATGGGAGAGATTCGGCCGGAGGACACGCGGGAATTCACGGTGGCGATCGGGTTCGGCACCGGGCATCACGCAGCGCTGGCGTCGACGGTGGGATCGATGGCGGTGCCGTTTGAGCGGCATCTGACGCGGTTTGTGGAGCAGTGGCATCGCGTGGCGACGCCGCAAAATCTGGCAGAGCACAGCGGCGACGATGGATGCCTGCTGCATGTGAGCCACAATGTGGTGCTGGCGCACGAGGACAAGACGTATGCGGGGGCGTTCATCGCGTCGGCGTCGATACCGTGGGGCTATGCGAAGGGCGACGACGATCTGGGCGGGTACCACCTGGTGTGGACCCGGGACATGGTGCAGACGGCGACTGCGATGCTGGCGTGCGGGCGGGTGGACACGGCGCTGCGCGCGCTGGTGTATCTGGCGTGCACGCAGAGGCCGGACGGCGGGTTCTCGCAGAACTTCTGGGTGAACGGGGAGCCGTACTGGACGGGGATTCAACTGGATGAAGTGGCGTTTCCGATCATGCTGGCGTGGCGGCTCTCGAAGCTGAACGCGCTGGAAAATTTTTCGGTAATTCCGTTTGTGGAACGGGCGGCAGGCTTTCTGGTGCGGTATGCGCCGGTGACGCAGCAGGAACGGTGGGAAGAGGCGCCGGGGTATTCGCCGTCGACGCTGGCGGCGGTGATTGCGGGGCTGATCTGCGCGGCGGATCTGGCGCGGGAGCATGGGTCGCCGGAGCTGGCGGTCTTTCTGGAAGAGCATGCGGACTGGATTGAGAGCCACCTGGAAGACTGGACGGTGACCAACGACGGGGTGCTGCTGCCGGGGGTGAAGCGGCACTACATGCGGATTCGGCCGCCGGAGTGCGGCGATCCGTACGCGCACGAGGAGTGCGGGCGGGAGATGGTGCACATCAACAATCTGGCGCCGGGGGAGAAGGCGGATTTCGAGGCGCGGGAGATTGTGGATGGGGGATTTCTGGAACTGGTGCGGTACGGGGTGCGGGCGGCGCACGATCCGGTGATTGTGGACACGCTCAAGGTGATTGACGCGGTGCTGAAGCGGGAAACCCCGAAGGGCCCATGCTGGCTGCGCTACAACCACGACGGGTACGGGCAGCGCAGCGATGGCGGGCCGTTTATGGGATGGGGGCAGGGACGTCCGTGGCCGCTGCTGTGCGGGGAGCGGGCGCATTACGAGCTGGCGGCGGGCGGCGCAGTGCGGCCGCTGATTGAGGCGATGGAGAAGTTTGCGTCGGCGGGCGGGATGCTGCCGGAGCAGATCTGGGATGCGCCGGACCAGGACGGGCTGGTGCTGGGCGGGCCGGCGGGATCGGCGATGCCGCTGGTGTGGGCGCACTCGGAGTATCTGAAGCTGCTGCGTTCGGCGGTGGATGGGGAAGTCTTCGAACGGATCCCGGTGGTCGAGTATCGATACGCGAAGAAGAATCATGCGCCGAGCGAGATTGAGGTGTTCAAGGCATCGCGGCGGCGGATTCGGGCGATGGCGGCGGGGAAGACGCTGCGGGTGACGGCGGCGACGCGGTTCCAGGTGCGGTGGACGGAGGATGGGTGGAAGACGACGAACTCTCTGGACTCGACGCAGGTGGGGTATGCGGGCTCGTATGCGGATTTGCCGACGAAGAAGGGGCAGACGGGCGCGCTGACGCTGACGCTGTTCTGGCCGGAGGAGAATCGGTGGGAGGGGGAGAATTTTGTGGTGGCGATGGAGTGAGGCGGTACAGGGGACAGGGAACAGATCACAGGTTAAGGAGTGCTGGGTGCGGGGTTGAGGCTTCTGGCGGGTTTGCGTCATCCAATGGGTAGAGCGAAAATGGAGTTTCTGCTTCCGAACGCCCGGTCAGCTTCCCACACCCCTGCAGCCGCAATCCCGAGGAGAGACGAGGAATCACTATGACGGAACTCGATCAGCTATCGATCAATGCCCTGCGGTTTTTGGCGGTGGACGCGGTGCAAAAGGCCAACAGCGGACATCCTGGCGCGCCGCTGGGCTGCGCACCGATCGCGTATCTCCTGTTTCACAAATACATGCGGCACAATCCGAAGCACTCGAAGTGGACGAACCGGGACCGGTTCGTGCTGTCGAATGGGCATGCGTCGGCGATGTTGTACGGCGTGCTGCATTTGACGGGGTACGACCTGTCGATCGAGGACCTGGAGCAGTTCCGGCAATGGGGATCGAAGACGCCGGGGCATCCGGAGTACGGCGACACGGATGGCGTGGAAGCGACGACGGGGCCGCTGGGGCAGGGCTTCGCGATGGGCGTGGGGATGGCGATGGCGGAGAGGCATCTGGCCGCTGTGTATAACCGGCAGGGCTGCGACGTGGTGGATCACTACACCTACGGGCTGTGCGGGGACGGCGATCTGATGGAGGGGGTATCGCACGAGGCGGCCTCGCTGGCAGGGACGCTGGGGCTGGGCAAGCTGATTTATTTTTACGACGACAATCTGGTGTCGCTGGATGGGCCGACGGAGTTGTCGTTCACCGAGGATGTGCTGAAGCGCTTTGAGGCGTACCACTGGCACGTGCAGATTGTGCAGGATGGGAACGACCTGGAAGGAATCTCGAAGGCACTTGAAGCGGCGCAGCGGGTGAAGGATAAGCCTTCGCTGATTGCGGTGCGGACGGTGATTGGATATGGGAGCCCGAAGGCGGGGACGAACAAAGCACACGGCGAGGCGCTGGGCGCGGAAGCGGTGAAGGAGACGAAGCGCAATCTGGGCTGGCCGGAGGACAAGACGTTCTGGGTGCCGGAAGACGCGGCGTTGAACTGGCTGCAGTCGGTGGATAAGGGCGAGCAGGAAGAGTCGGACTGGAACGCGATGTTCGCGAAGTACAAAGAGGCGTATCCGGAGCAGGCGAGCGAGTTTGAGCGGGTGCAGGCGGGGCGGCTGGCCGATGGGTGGGAGCAGAGCCTGCCGAAGTTCCCGGCGGACGGCAAGCCGGTGGCGACGCGCACGGCGGGCAACACGGTGATGAACGCGCTGGCGAAGGTGGTGCCGGAGCTGATTGGCGGGGCAGCGGATTTGTCCACGTCGACGAAGACGGTGATCAAGGACAGCCAGAATTTCCACGTGGACCCGACGGGGGAGAACGTGTACTTCGGGGTGCGCGAGTTTGGGATGTGCGCCGCGGTGAATGGGATGGCGGTGCATGGCGGGGTGATTCCGTACGGGTCGACGTTCTTTGTGTTTTCGGATTACTGCAAGCCGGCGATCCGGCTGGCGGCGCTGATGAAGTCGCATTCGCTGTTTATCTATACGCATGATTCGATCGGACTGGGCGAGGATGGACCGACGCATCAGCCGGTGGAGCAACTGACGATGCTGCGGGCGGTGCCGCAACTGACGGACTTCCGGCCGGCGGATGCGAATGAGACGTCGGCGGCGTGGGGGCTGGCGCTGGAGCGGAAGGGGCCGGCGTTTATGGCGCTTTCGCGGCAGGATTTGCCGTTGCTGGATCCGGTGAAGCAGAAGGTGTTTGAAGGCGTGCGGCACGGGGCCTACATTGTGGAGCCGGGCGGGGACGCTCCGGATGTGCTGATTGTGGGGACGGGCGCGGAGTTGTGGCCGGCGCTGACGGCGGCGCAGCAACTGAAGAAGGATGGAATCGCGGTGCGGGTGGTGTCGATGCCGAGCACGCGGATTTTCGAAGAGCAGACGGAGAGCTACAAGGCGTCGATCTTCCCGGATCATCTGCCCAAGCTGGCGATTGAAGCGGGGGCGACGCTGGGGTGGTGGAAGTATGTGGGCCGGCATGGCGACGTGATTGGGCTGGACCGGTTTGGGGCGTCGGCTCCGGGCCCGCTGGTGCTGGAGAAGCTGGGATTCGGCGCAGACAATGTGGTGGCGCGGGCGAAGGCGCTGGTGGAGCGCGCGCGCAAGGCGGACGGCAGCCGGGAACCGGCGATGGCCGAGAAATGATGGCGGAGAGAGAGCGATGAAGCTGGCGATCGGAGCAGACCACGCAGGGTACGCGATGAAGGAATCGGTGCGCGGCTTTCTGGAGAAGCTGGGGCACGATGTGATCGATCTGGGCGCGTTCAACGCGGAGCCGTCAGACTACCCGGATTTTGCGGAGGCGGTGGGGCGGGAGCTGATGGCGGGGCGGGCGGAGCGCGGGATTCTGATTTGCGGCAGCGGCGTGGGGGTCTGCGTGGCGGCTAATAAGATGCCGGGGATTCGCGCCTGCATGTGCCACGATCACTACTCGGCGCACCAGGGCGTGGAGCACGACAACATGAACGTGCTGGTGATGGGAGCGCGGATTATCGGACCGGAAACGGCGTTCGATCTGGTGGGGGCGTTTCTGGCGGCGCAGTTCCAGTCGCAGGTGGAGCGGTATGTGCGGCGTCTGCATAAAGTGATGGCGATTGAAGCTCGTTACATGACGGAAACCAGCAAGCCGTAGAATCGCAGGACTGCGGGCCCTCAGGCCCGGATTTTCCCAACATTCAGGAATCAACCAGGCCCGGACGCACAGTGCGAGGAGCGCCATGGAAGGCATCAGCACCATCCTGTGGGACGTGGGCGGCGTGCTGCTCACGAATGGCTGGGATCGCACGCAGCGGGACGCGGTGCTGGCGCATTTTGCGCTGGACGAGGCGGAGTTCGAGCGGCGGCACGCCGTTGTGGATCAGGCGTGGGAGCGGGATGAGCTGACGGCTGATGAATATCTGCGGCGCACGGTTTTCTACGAGCCGCGGAGTTTTACGCCGGCGGAATTTCTGGAGGCGATGCAGGCGCAGTCGGCGGTGCTGGCGGACAGCGGGCTGGGAATCCTTCGCGAGCTGGCGGCATCGGAAGAGTATGTGCTGGCGACGGTGAACAACGAGGCGCGGGCGCTGAACGAATACCGGCTGGCGCAATTTGAGGTGGTGGAGAGCCTGGATGCGGTGTTCAGCTCGTGCTATCTGGGGGTGCGCAAGCCGGACCTGAAGATTTATCAGATTGCGCTGGATGTGCTGCAGCGGGATCCGGAAGAGACGGTGTTTATCGACGACCGCGCGGAGAATGTGGCGGCGGCGGCTTCGCTGGGGATTCGGGCGATTCGGTATGCGGGGTCGGCGCAGCTGCGGGAGGAACTGGGGCGGCTGGGCGTGGGGGAGCGAGCGCTGCGCGAGGCGTGAGCGGGTGTGAATTAACGAGAGTTTGGCAGGAGGAAGAGAGCTATGGAACTGGGCGTGATTGGGTTGGGCAAAATGGGCGGCAATATGGCCGAGCGTTTGCGGCAGCGCGGACACAAGGTGGTGGGGTTCGACTTCAGCGCGGAGGCGGTGCAGCGGCTGACGGAGGCGGGATCGCTGGGGGTGTCGACGCTGGAGGATCTGGCGAAGAATCTGTCGGCGCCGCGGGCGATCTGGATCATGGTGCCGCAGGGCAAGCCGGTGGACGAGACGATTGCGAAGCTGAAGCCGCTGCTGGAGAAGGGCGATACGCTGATCGACGGGGGTAACTCCAATTACCAGGAGACGCAGCGGCGGTATGCCGAGCTGAAGGCGGAAGGGTTCAACTTTGTGGATGTGGGGACGTCGGGGGGCGTGTGGGGGCTGAAAGAGGGGTACAGCATGATGATCGGCGGCGAGGCGGCGCCGGTGGAGCGGCTGTTTCCGATCTTTGAAGCCCTGGCGCCGGCGAAGGACAAAGGCTGGGGCCACGTGGGCCCGTCGGGCGCGGGACACTTTGTGAAGATGGTGCACAACGGCATCGAGTATGGGATGATGCAGGCGTTTGCCGAGGGGTTCACCATCATGGAGCATAAGCGCGAACTGGACCTGGACCTGGCGCAGATTGCGCAAATCTGGCGGTACGGGAGCGTGGTGCGGTCGTGGCTGCTGGACCTGACGGCGGATGCGCTGGGGCGGAATCCGGAACTGAAGGGGCTGGAGCCGTATGTGGAGGATTCGGGCGAGGGGCGCTGGACGGTGTTTGAGGCGATCAACCTGAACGTGACGGCCCCGGTGATTACGGAAGCGCTGCTGCGGCGAATTCGTAGCCGTGAAGAGAACAATTTCACCGACCGGATGCTGGCGATTCTGCGCAGCGAGTTCGGGGGGCATGCGGTGAAGAAGGAAGATGCAGCGTAAGGCAGGTAAGAAGCGGTCAGCTGCAATGCTGGCCGGCGGTTTTGCGAGAGGACTTGCGATGGCTACTACGGAACTGAGGATTTCGGCGGAGGATGTGAAGCAGGCGTCGGCGCAGGTGAAGGAGCGGATTCCCGATCCCGCGGCGATTGTGATTTTTGGCGCTTCGGGGGATTTGACGAAGCGCAAGCTGCTGCCGGCGCTGTTTCACCTGGAGCAGGCGGGGCTGCTGCCGCCGCAGGTGCGGATTGTGGGCGTGGCGCGGCGGGATCTGGGCGCGTCGTTTGCGGAGGACATGAAGGAAGGGATCGTAGAGTTCGGCGGCGTGCAGGATGGCGCGGAGAAGCTGGACGCGTTCGTGGGGAAGATTGGCTACCACGCGATGAACTTTGACGACGACGCGGGCTACGCGGGGCTGAAAGAGCTGCTGGCTGGGTACGATCGCGATTCCGGGACGCGGGGCAACCGGCTGTTTTATCTGGCGACGGCGCCGGAATACTTTGCGGACATTGTGCACCGGCTGGGTTCGCATGGGATGGCGAAGCCGGAGGTGGGCACGGCGCGGATCATCATCGAGAAGCCGTTCGGGCACGATCTGGAGAGCGCGCGCGAACTGAACGACGACGTGGACACGGTGTTCAGCGAGAGCCAGATTTTCCGCATCGATCACTACCTGGGCAAAGAGACGGTGCAGAACGTGCTGGTCTTCCGCTTCGGCAACGGGATTTTTGAGCCGATCTGGAACCGGAATTTTGTGGATCACGTGCAAATTACGGCGGCGGAGAGCATCGGCATCGAAGGGCGCGGACCGTTCTACGAGAAGGCGGGCGCGCTGCGCGACGTGGTGCAGAACCACATGATGGAGCTGCTGTCGTTCATCACGATGGAGCCGCCGGCGAGTTTTGCGGCGGAGGCGGTGCGGCGGGAAAAGATCAAGGTGTGGAGCTCGATCAAGCCGCTGAATATTTTCGACTGCGTGCGCGGGCAGTATGGGCCAGGGATGGTGGGGAACCAGACGGTGAAGGGATACCGCGAGGAAGACCGCGTGGATCCGGACTCGCACACCGAGACGTACGCGGCGGTGCGGCTGGAGATCGAAAGCTGGCGGTGGGCCGGGGTTCCGTTCTATCTGCGGGCGGGAAAACGGCTGGCGGCGCGGGCGACGGAGATCACGATCCAATTCAAGCAACCGCCGATGTTACTTTTTGGGTCGGCAGCGGCGGGGGGTTGCGAGATTCAGCCGAATATCATCACCATGCGGATCCAGCCGGACGAGGGAATCTCGCTGCGGTTTGGGGCGAAGGTGCCGGGGCCGCAGATGGCGGTGTGTCCGGTGATTATGGATTTCAACTACACGCAGGCGTTTGGGGCGTCGTCGGCGAACGGGTACGAGCGGCTGCTGCTGGACGCGATGCTGGGGGATGCGACGCTGTTTGCGCATCGGGAGGGCGTGGAGACGACGTGGGCGCTGTACACGCCGGTGCTGGACGCGTGGGCGAAGAAGTATCCGCAGACGTTTCCGAATTACGCGGCGGGGACGTGGGGGCCGCAGTGCGGCGATGAGCTGATTGGGCGCGATGGGTACACGTGGCACACGATTGCGCCTCCGGCGGCGAAAAATGCGGAGTAAAGCGCGTTTGCCGTAGAATGCGGCTTTGCGGCGCGGCATCTCACTGTTGGGACAGCACGGCGGGCGGCGCGCAAAATGCGGAGCTGACGACGAGCGAACAACATGGCCAAGACAATTCACGTTGAGTATCGCGTCTTCGATGAGGACGAGGCGCTGGCGCGGGCGACCGCGCAGCGATTCGTGGAGGGAATCCGGGCGGCGGTGGAGGCGCGGGGGATTGCGCGGATCGCGATTTCGGGCGGCGGAAGTCCGAAGCCGGTGTTTGCGCTGCTGGCGGATGAGAAGGAGCCGTATCGCGCGGCGATTCCGTGGGACCGGCTGTCGGTCTTCTGGGTGGACGAGCGGTGCGTGCCGCCGGATAACGCGGACAGCAACTACGGCGCGGCGAACGAGCTGCTGATCCGCAAAGTGGGGCTGGCGGCGGACCAGGTGTTTCGCATTGAGGGGGAGCTGGATCCGGAAGAGGCGGCGGCGCGATACGAGACGGCGATCCGCGGGGATTACCGGCTGGAGGGCGCGGAGATTCCAATCTTCGATGTGCTGCAGCTGGGGATGGGCGACGATGGGCACACGGCGTCGCTGTTTCCGCACACCGAGGCGCTGCACGAGGTGGGCAGGATCGCGGTGGCGAATCATGTTCCGCAGCAGGAGCGGAGCTGGCGGATTACGCTGACGTGGCCGGTGATCAACGCGGCGCGCGATGTTTTCTTTTTGATTGACGGCGCCAAGAAGGCGGAGCCGGTGGGGCGGGTGCTGACGGGTCCGTACGATGCGGAGAATCTGCCGTCGCAGCTGATTCAGCCGCGGAATGGGCGGCTGCTATTCTTGCTGGACCGGGCGGCGGCGGCGCATCTGCCGGCACCGGACGCCGCGGGCGTGGGGACACTGGAGATCGCACGATGATTCTGGCCGGGGACGTGGGCGGGACCAAGGTGGAGCTCGCGGTGTACCGATTCGATCACGGACAACTGGCGCTGGTACGCGACGAGCGCTTTCCGGCGCACGAGTATGCGGGCCTCGAAGAGATTGTTGCGAAGTTTTTGCGGGAGAGCGGCGATCCGGAAATTACGGCGGCGTGTTTTGGCGTGCCGGGGCCGGTGCGCGGCGGACGGCTGCGGCTGACGAATTTGCCGTGGGTGCTGGACAGCCGGGAACTGTCGGCGGGGCTGAACATCACGCATTTGTTTTTGATCAACGACCTCGAGGCGAATGGGTACGGAATTCCGGAGCTGACGGCGGAGCAGATTCTGACGCTGAATGAGGGGGATCCGTCGGCGGTGGGCAATCGCGCGCTGGTGTCGCCGGGAACGGGGCTGGGCGAGGGTGTGCTGCTGTGGAACGGGAAGACGCATGTGCCGATGGCGTCAGAGGGCGGGCACTGCGATTATGCGGCGCGGACGGCGCTGGATGCGGAACTGCTGGCGTACCTGAAAAACAAGCTGAACGGGCGGGTGAGCTTCGAGCGCGTGGTTTCCGGGCAGGGGATTACGAACATCTACACATTTTTGCGCGATGTGAAGGGGATGGACGAGCCGGCGTGGCTGAAGGAGCGCATGGAGGCGGAGGATCCGAACGCCGTGATTGGCGAGGCGGGCGAGGCGGGCACGAGCGAATTGTGCGCGAAGACGCTGGAGATGTTTGTGGCGGCGTTTGGAGCGGAAGCGGGCAACATGGTGCTGAAGGTGCTGGCCACGGGCGGGATGTATCTGGGCGGGGGCATTGCGCCGAAGACGCTGAAGACGATGCGGGGCGGAACGTTTATGCAGGCGTTTACGGACAAGGGACGGCTGAGCGAATTGCTGGTGCACACGCCGGTGAGGATTATTCTGGAAAGCCGCTGCGCGCTGATGGGCGCGGCGGCGTATGCCGAGGCCAGGGCGGCAGAGATCAGCGGAAAGTCAGTGCGCGCTGCCTCGCGCTGATCGCTGCGGAGAGAAACTATCCACGCTGTAACGCTGCTGGTATTGCTGATTGCCTTTGTGGCTACGCTGGTGCGCTCCACCTTTGGATTCGGTGAGGCGATGGTGGCGGTGCCGCTGCTGGCGTTCATCCTTCCGCTGACGGTGGCGACGCCGCTGGCGGTGCTGCTGTCGGTCACGGTGGCGCTGATCGTGGTGGTGCAGGATCACCAGAGCATCCACGTGCGGAGCGCGATGTGGTTGCTGGCGGCGACGCTGCCGGGACTGGGCGTGGGGCTGCTGCTGCTGCGCGCAGGCCATCAGACCGAGCTGAAAGCCGCGCTGGGCGTGGTGATTCTGGGAATTTCGGCGATCACGCTGAGCGGGCGCATGACCAGCCATCCGCGGTTCGAAGCGCGCGGGTGGACTGTGGTGTTCGGTTTCTGCGCGGGGGTGCTGGGCGGAGCGTTCGGGATGAACGGACCGGCGCTGGCGATCTACGGGGCGCTGCGGCGCTGGCCGCCGCAGGAATTCCGGGCGACGCTGCAGGCTTACTTTCTGCCGGCGAGCGTGCTGGGGCTGATTGGATTTGGGGCGGTGGGCATTTGGGCGCCCTCGGTGACCCACTACTATCTGCTGTCGCTGCCGGTGACGGTGCCGGCGGTGTTTGTGGGGCGCGCGATCAACCGGCGACTGCGCGGCGATTCGTTTCGCAAATACGTGTTCGTGGGGCTGGCGGGGATCGGGCTGCTGCTGCTGGCGCGGTCGCTGCGGAGCCTCTTCTGACGCGGGGCGCGGGGACAGTGCTATGGTGATGGGTGGTTTCAGGATTGTCTCCGGCGCCGCACCGGTGGCCGGCTCAAGGATGAATGGCGTGACTGCAAAACGAGTGGTTCCGGCGCTGCTGTTGGGGTGTTTTGTTCTGGCTCTGCCGCGTTTGGCGCTGGCGCATGCATTGCTGGAGTCGAGCACGCCGGTGGCGCATGCGACGGTGCACGGTCCGAACGTGGTGATTGAGCTGCGCTTCAACTCCCGGGTGGACAGCCAGCATTCGACGCTGAGCATTGAGGCGGCGGGGGGGAGCGGGCCGGCGGAGATGGTTCGCGACGCGCAGCACACGGAGACTTCGCTGAACGGACACGCGACGCTGCGGCCGGGAAATTACGTGATCCAGTGGCAAGCGCTCTCGACGGATGGGCACATCACGCGGGGTGAAATTCCCTTCAGCGTGCAGTAGAGCGGCCTTTGATCTGGCTGGTACGCGATTTCGATTTGCTGTCGCTGCTGTTGCGGGCGGTGTCGTTTGCGCTGGAGGCTTTGGCCTTCGGCGCATTGTTTTTTCTGGTGTGCGTGGCACGGCCGGCGGGGCTGGATGCTGATGCGCAGAAGCGTTTGCGGCGGGTGGGCGCGTGGATGGCGCTGGGGCTGGCGGCGGTGCAGATTCTGCTGCTGGCGACGACGTCGGCGGAGCTGATGGGCAGTGGGGGCGAGGGACTGGGGGATCTGGTCTCGGCTTCGTATTTCGTGTGGGGCAGCGTGTTTGCGGCAGCGGCGCTGGCGCTGGCGGTGCTGTTGCGCGTGACGGAGCGGTTGGCGGCGGCTGTGGCGGCGGCGGGCGTGGCGCTGGCGGCGGCGGTGGCGCTGAGCCATGCGGCGTCGCGGATGGAGTGGCGGGGGACGCTGCTGGCGCTGACGGCGGGACACCATCTGGGGATGGCGGCGTGGATGGGGGGGCTGCTGTTTCTGCTGCTGGCGCTCAAGGGGACGAGCGATGGGGAGACCGCGCGGGCGATGGCGCGGCGATTTTCAACGATGGCGGCGATCGCGGTGTCCGTGCTGGTGGCGGCGGGCGCGGGGCTGGCGTATTTCTATGCGGGCCGGTGGGGGGCTCTGTACGGGACATCGTGGGGGATTCTGCTGTCGGCGAAGATCGCGATGACGGGGCTGATGCTGCTGCTGGCGGTGGGGAATTTTCTGGCGATTCGGGGGGCGGGGGAGAATTCGTCACCGTTTCTGTTGCGATTGCGGCGGTTCAGCGAAGTGGAGCTGGGACTGGGGTTCACGGTGATTCTGGCGGCGGCGTCGCTGACGGCGCAGTCGCCGGCGGTGGATGAGATTCCGCAGAACACGCTGAGCGGGGCGGCGGTGGTCGAGCGGATGGAGTGGCGGTGGCCGAGCTTTCATACGCCGGCGGCGGCGCAACTGGCTCCGGCGACGCCGCTGAGCGTGGCGGTGCGGGAGGCGGCGTTCACGGGGGGGAGCGCGAGCGATGCGAACGACCGCGCGTGGTCGGAATACAACCATCACTGGGCGGGGCTGATTGTGCTGGCGGCGGGGGTGCTGGCGCTGGCGGCGCGGGTGCGGCGTCCGCGGTGGGTGGGGCTGGCGGCGCGGCAGTGGCCGCTGCTGTTTCTGGGGCTGGCGGCGTTCATTGTGCTGCGGGCCGATCCGGAGTGCTGGCCGCTGGGGCCGCGGGGATTCTGGGGAAGCTTTGCGGCGCCGGATGTGCTGGAGCATCGAATTTTCGCGGCGCTGATCACGGTGTTTGCGCTGTTCGAGTGGGGGGTGCGGACGGGGCGGCTGCGCTGGCCGACGGCGCGCTTTGTTTTTCCGGCGATTTGCGCGGCGGGGGGCGCGTTGTTGCTGACGCACACGCATGCGCTGGGCGAGGGGACGGACGAGGTGTTTGCGGAGTTGAGCCACACGCCGCTGGCGGTGCTGGGGGCGGCGGCGGGGTGGTCGCGGTGGCTGGAGTTGCGGCTGGCAGGGGATGGTGTTTCGCGGGCGCGGCGGGTGGCTGGGTGGGTTTGGCCGGTTTGTTTTGTCGCGATTGGGTTGCTGCTGCTGAATTATCGGGAGAGTTAGCAGGGCCTGTCGAGGGTCGGGCCGGGGCTGAAGCCCTGGTTTCGTGGGGTGATGTTTCCACGGGCTGAAGCCCGTGGCTTCTACCGTCGCCGCGCTTCGCGCAGCAGGAGGCTGTGCCCTCGCTGCCAACGGCGGTCCGCTTCGCGCCCACCCTACCAACAGCGGGTAGGATGGGGCACCCGGAGTTGTGCGATTTGCGGTGCAATCGAGCAGGGCGAGAACTGTGAGGGGTGCGGTATCGTATGAGACGTTGATTATTTTCCTTTGAGGTGCACGATGCAGTTTTCCGGGCTACGCTCCCCCGCCGTTGTTTGTCTGCTTTTTGCCGCGGTTACCGCCTATGGCCAACGGCTTCCCGATACGGTCATTCCCGAGCATTACACGCTGTCGCTGACGCCCAACCTGAAGGCAGCGAGCTTCTTCGGGTCGGAGACGATCGACGTGGACGTGAAGGAGCCGGTGGAGGCGATCACGCTGAATGCCGCGGAGATCCAATTTGGCACGGTGACGGTGGCATTTGGCGATCGCGAGCTGGAAGCGACGGTGACGACGGACGAGAAGATGCAGCAGGCGACGCTGCATTTTGGGCGGACGATTCCGGCGGGGCCGGCGACGCTGACCATCCTGTATGACGGGATACTGAACAACGAGCTGCGCGGGTTTTATTTATCGAAGACGGAAAAGCGCAATTATGCGGTGACGCAGTTCGAGTCGACGGATGCGCGGCGGGCGTTTCCCAGCTTCGACGAGCCGGCGTTCAAAGCCACGTTTGACGTGACGCTGGTGGTGGACAAGGGCGATACCGCGATTTCAAACACGAACATCGTTTCGGACACGCCGGGGCCGGAGAGCGATCAGCACACGATCCACTTTGCGAAGACGCCGAAGATGTCGACGTATCTGGTGGCGTTTCTGGTGGGGGATTTCGAGTGCATCAAGGGGCAGAGCGACGGGACGCCGATCCGGGTATGCGGGACGCCGGGGAAGGTGCAGTACGGGAAGTTTGCGCTGTCGGCGGCGGAGTATGTGCTGCATTACTACAACACGTATTTCGGGATCCGGTACCCGATGCCGAAGCTGGATTTGATTGGGATCCCGGACTTTGAAGCCGGGGCGATGGAGAATTTTGGGGCGATCACGTTTCGCGAGACCGACTTGTTTATCGACGACAGCACGGCGCCGGTGGGCGACAGGAAGAACGTGGCGGAAGTGGTGGCGCACGAGATGGCGCACCAGTGGTTCGGCGATATGGTGACGATGAAGTGGTGGGACAACATCTGGCTGAACGAGGGATTCGCGTCGTGGATGGAGAACAAGCCGGTGGCGGCGTGGCATCCGGAGTGGCATATTCCGGAAGACGTGGCGGCGGGGCTGAACGGGACAATGGATTACGACTCGCAGAAGATTACGCGGGCGATTCGGGCGAAGGCGGATACGCCGGACGAGATCAACCAGATGTTCGACGGGATCAGCTACGGGAAAGCGGCGGCGGTGCTGCTGATGACGGAGCAGTACGAGACGCCGGAGGTGTTCCGGCGGGGCGTGCACAATTATCTGGAAGCGCACCTGTTCGGGAACGCGACGGCGGAGGACTTCTGGACGGCGCAGGCGGCGGCGAGCCATGCGCCGGTGGATAAGATTCTGTCGAGCTTTGTGGCGGAGCCGGGGGTGCCGGCGCTGATGTTTGCGGAGCCGGCGAACGGCACCGTGCAGGTGAGCCAGACGCGGTTCTACCTGAATCCGGAGGTGAAGCCGGAGGGCGGGCAGACATGGACGATCCCGGTGTGCTTTGCGGGGACGGGGGTGCAGGCGAAATGCGATCTGGTGGATGCGGCGCAGCAAACGATCAAGGCGCCGGCGTCGCGCGTGTTCTATCCGGACGCGGGAGGGCGCGGGTATTACCGCTTCGCGCTGCCGAACGACGTCTACGCGAAGGCGCTGGCGGATGTGGATACGGCGCTGACGCCGGAGGAGCGGATCAGTTTGCTGGGCGACGTGTGGGCGGGGGTGCGGTCGAATCACGACGCGGTGGGCGACTACCTGAAGCTGGCGGCGGCGGTGAGCGACGACACGAGCGCGGCGGTGATGGAAGCGGCGACGGGCCCGCTGGCAACGATCGACAACCGCATTGCCAGCACGCCGCAGGAACACCAGGCGCTGGCGGCGTGGGTGGTGCGCACGTTCAAGCCGGCGTATACGCGGCTGGGGGCGCCGACGGCGAAGGACACGCCGGACAAGCAGGAATTGCGGGCGACGCTGTTTGGGCTGCTGGGGGGGATCGGGCAGGATCCGGAGGTGATCGCGGACGCGAAGAAGATCACGGCGGCCTACCTGAGCAATCCGGCGGCGGTGGATGGGAGCGAGGCGCAGGCGGCGGCGGCGATTGCGGCGGAGAACGGGGATGCAGCGTTCTTCGACCAACTGCAGCAGGTGTCCGAGACGGCGAACAATCCGCAGATTCAGGAGTACGCGCTGCGGCTGTTGTCGTTGTTCCGCGACCCCGCGCTGCAGAAGCGATCGCTGGAGTACGCGGTGAGCAGCAAGGTGCGCAACCAGGATGCGGCGTACCAACTGCTGCTGCCGATGGGGCAGAACGCGACGCGGGCGATTGCGTGGGAGTTTCTGCAGCAGAACTGGGACAAGGTGATGGCGCAGATGACGACGGCGACGGGGCCGTATGTGATCGTAGCGGCGGGGACGTTCTGCAGCGAGGAGAAGAAGCAGGAGGCGATGAACTTTTTTGCGGCGCATCCGATACCGTCGTCGGACCGGTCGCTGGCGCGCATGGAGGATTCGATCGACGACTGCGTGGAGCTGCGCGCGAATCAGGGGCCGAAGCTGGAGGCGTGGATGGCGGAGCACCGGTAGAGCCGGGGCGGCGGGATGGGCTCAGCGCCAATCCCGCTGCGACGGTCGACCGGGTTAGTGGTGGGGGCTGGCGCCGCCTCCACTGGGATGGGAGCCGCCGCCGCCACCACCGCCGCTGGGGTGGGAGGCTCCGCCGCTGCTGACGTGGCTGGTGGAGCCAGCCGCGCGGGGAGCCGGCGCGGAGAAGGAGCGCACGGGCGCCGAGCCGGTGGGGCGGGGTCCGGGTGTGGGCGTGAAGCCGGGGTGGGCGCCAGGGGCGCGCGCGATGGAAGGCGCCAGCTCAGGATGGGTGCGGACCAGAGTGGCGGAGAAGGTTTCCCCGGAGGGTCCGCGCTGGGCGGGATGCATGGTGGCCTCGAGTGGGGCGATGTCGCGGCCGTCATACTGCAGGGGGCGCGGCTCGGGGCGGGGTCCATGGCGGAAGTGGAAGGGCGCGCCGAAATTGCCGCGATTGACGGTAATTACCGGGGTGGGGTGGGGGAGCAGGCCAGGGCCGCGGCGTGGGCGCGGGGGAGGCGTATAGCCTCTGGGGACGTGCCAGACGGTGGCGTAAGGGAACCAGCCGCCTCCGTTGAAGCCGTAGCCGCAGTTGCCGGGGATCCAGATCCAGCCCCAGCCGTCGAGGAAATCCCAGGCGCCGCAGTGATAGGGCCACCAGCCCCACGGGTAGCCGGAAATCCAGGAATAGCCAACGGAGGGGTAGTAGCCCCAGGAGCCATTGCCGAAGGGGTCCCAGGAGGCATCGACGCCGGAGGGCGCCCAGACCTGGCCGTAGCCGGGCAGGTCGTACCAGTCGCCGTAGTAGTCGAGGTCGTTCCACGCTGGGTCGTCGGGATTGCCAGAGCTGGCGCGGGCGGTGGTCTCGCTGGATTCGAGCTCGGAGAGCGCCTGGTCGCGGTCGGAATTCCACTGATCCCAGGAATCGGCGGCGATGTTTTGGGCGACGGTGTACTCGCCGGGCTGCTGCGGATCGGACTGATAGGTGGTGTTGGGATGGACGTCGAGGGCGACGCCTTGTCCGTCATCGAGATGGACGGCGCCGTGCATGACGGCCAGCTCGTTGGGCGCGGCGTCGAGAGAGACGCGGAAGACGGCGCTCTGGACGGGCGTGGCGATGTTGGCGTTGTAGTGGACGCTGATGGCGCCGCCCTGGGCGCTGAGCTCGAAATAGGTGAGGCCGGTGAGGGCGTCGATCTGGGTGAGGGTGGAGCCGTCAGTGGCGCGGCGCAACTGGGTGAGGCGGAGGGAGCTGTTGGGGGTGACGCGGGCGACGCTGCCGTCCTCGAACTCGATTTCGAGGCGTCCATTGTCGCCGGTGACGAAGCGCATGCCTTCGACGGCGGGCATGTTGGGCTCGGCCTGGTCGAAGGCGACCTGATCGCCCTGAAAGACCTGGACCTTGCCTTCGACATCGCTGAGGCGGACGGCGCGGACGGTGTTTTGATCCTGACCGGACGGGGTGGGTTCGCCGGGCTGGACGGGCTGGGCCGGCTCGCCGGGCTGGACGCTGGAGGGGGCGTCCGGGGGCGGAGGGGGAACGGAATCCTGAGAATAAGCGGCGAGAGCGAAGAGGCAGAACGCCAAAGCGGCGGAAGAAAACGAGACGAGGGAGCGAGCCCGTTGCGGCAAACGAAATCCTAAGAAACGACGGTAGAACGCGTAGCGGCGCCACATAGGGGCACCTCCTGACAGACCCACAACTCTGCTGCCTAATAAACGCACGAGGGCGAGGTTTAGTTTCGATTTATTGTCGCATGCGGAGGGGGCGGAAACCGCGGCGAGGGGGAGCAGCGGGCTGCGCGGTCGAGATCCAGGGCGAGGCTTGCCAGGCTGATCTGGAGGGCCGGATTGGCGAGGAGAGACTGGGCGCGCTTGCGGGCGCGGTCCATCACATTGGGATCGTTGGCGATGGCCTGGAGTTGGTGGGCGATGTTGGGCAGGTCGCCGGCGCGACGATCTTTGACCGCGTCCTGGAGGGAGGCGAGTTCGGAGTCGAGGGCGAGGCGGTCGTGCTGCTCTTCGACGTCGAGACGGCGGCCAATTTCAAGGGTGAAAGCGACGGCGCCGAGCTGATCGACGAGGGACTGGAGGGTGGGGTTGGCGGTCCAGACGAAGGCGCAGGTTCCGTGGCCGTCGGGGCCGGAGTAGGTGAGGGTTCGATTGCCAGTGAAGGCGAGGCCGGATTTTCCGCGGTCGCAGCGGTCGTTGAAAAAGGCGTGGCTGCGCGCGTAGGCGAAGAGAGTGGCGCGGAGGGTTGCGTCGAGGCGAATGCTGCGGTCGACGGGAGCGGGCAAAACGCTGTCGCTGGGGTCGGTGGCGGCGGAGCCGGGTTGGGAGGCGAAATGCCCGGAGCCGCTCTCGTCGATGGTGATGGAGTAGCTGGCCGGCTGGAGCAGGGGATGGGCGAAGGTGAAGACGATGCGGGCGGGGGCCTGCGCGGACGCGAGAGAGGGCGCGAGGGCGGCGAGCGGGAGCGCGAAGAGGCGGAGTTTCCGCAGCATGGTCAGAGGGCGCGCGCCTCCTGCATGGCGAGGGTCTGCGCGTGGTGGATGTGGCAGATGGCGATGGCGAGAGCGTCGGCGGCGTCGGCGGGCTCGGGGGCGACGGCGAGATGGAGCAGGCGGGCGACCATGAACTGGACCTGGGTTTTGGCGGCGAGGCCGTAGCCGGTGACGGTGGATTTGATGGTGAGGGGGGAGTACTCGGCGACGGCGAGGCCGGCGTTGGCGGCGGCGAGGAGCGCGACGCCGCGGACGTGGCCGAGCTTGATGGCGGACTTGGCGTTGACGGAGTAGAAGACTTCTTCAATGGCGACGACTTCGGGCTGCCAGTGCGCGAGAAGGGTGCAGAGCTCAGCGTGGATGACGGCGAGGCGCTGGGGGAGATGCGCTCTTTTGGGTGGACAGATGCCGCCGGCGGCGAGCCAGACGAGCTCGGGATTGCGCGCGTGGTCGTCCCACTCGACGACGCCGTAGCCGGTGGTTTCGGTGCCGCAGTCGATGCCGCAGACGCGCATGCAGGAGACCCTCAGCGCAGATGGAAGAGACGCGCTACGCGCAAGTTTAGCGCAGGGGGTGGGGAGGGTGCAGGGGAGGGTCGCCGGATCAGTAAAGGCCGAAGTTGGACGGGCGCGGGCGACCGGGGATGGCTTTGGCGCGCTTGAGCCGCTGGGGGATGAAGCCGCCCCACGCTTCCAGCAGGCCGCCAAGGAGGTCGCCGCAAATCGCGAGCGCGTTCAGGCATAAATGCGCAAGGAGTTCGTGCATGCGCTACCTCGAGACGCCTTCGAGCGGGGAACTGGCGGTGGCGTAGAGTTTGCGGGGCATGCGCCCGGCGATGTGGGCCTGGCGTCCGGCGAGAACGGCGTGCTGCATGGCTTCGGCCATGAGGATGGGGTTGGCGGCGGCGGCGATGGCGGTATTCATGAGGACGCCGTCGGCGCCCATTTCCATGGCGAGGGCGGCGTCGGAGGCGGTGCCGACTCCGGCGTCGACGATGAGGGGGACGGCGGTGATTTTTTCGCGCAGGATTTGCAGCGTGGCGCGGTTCTGGATGCCGAGGCCGGAGCCGATGGGGGCGGCGAGGGGCATGACGGCGGCGGCTCCGGCATCGATGAGGCGATGGGCGAAGACGATGTCGTCGGAGGTGTAAGGCAGGACGGTGAAGCCTTCGCGGACGAGGACGCGGGTGGCTTCAAGGGTGGCCTGGACGTCGGGATAGAGGGTGGCCTGGTCGCCGATGACTTCGATTTTGACCCAGTCGGAGAGGCCGACTTCGCGGCCGAGGCGGGCGGCGCGGATGGCTTCGTCGGCGGTGTAACAGCCGGCGGTGTTGGGGAGCAGGAAGTAACGGCGGGGATCGATGAAGTCGAGCAGGGACTCGCGGGAGCGGTCAAGATTGACGCGGCGGACGGCGACGGTGACCATCTCGGCGCCGGAGGCTTCGATGGCGGCCTGGGTTTCAGGGCCGTCTTTGTATTTGCCGGTGCCGACGATGAGGCGCGACTGAAAAGCTTTGCCCGCGATGACGAGGGGTTCCATGAGGGTATTGTAAGGCGGGAGCGGGGAGGGCGGAGGTTACCAGAGGGTGCGGAGGGCGCGGGATTTGCGGATGCGCTGATCGGCGGTGAGGAGGGGAATGTCCTCAGTGAGGGCGGTGGCGGCGATGATGCGGTCGAAGGGGTCGGAGGGAAACTCGGCGGGCAGCTGGGCGGCGGCGAGGGCGATGGCAGGGGTGACGGCGGAGATTACAAACCGGCGCTCCATTGCACTGAGCAGCGCATGGATGGAGAGAGTGGTTTGAATGCGTCCGCGGTGCACGGCGCGGGCAATCTCATAAAGCGAAACACTCGAAAGCATGAGATCTTCGCCGTCTTCCACAGCAGCCTGGATCGATCGCCGGGCTATGGGAGAGAGTTGGCGAGAATCCTCGCCGAGCCACAAAGCCACGTGCGTGTCGAGGAGAATCACCGGCGCTTTCCCTTTGATTTGGCGGGCTTCGCCTTGTTCCTCTCGAACTGGTCGCGCTCGTGGGAGCCGGGCGGAAAGATGTCCTCATCCCATTCCGAGGGCTCGACGATGGGCGCGACCATATCGCCGACGATGCGGGCCTGGCCCCGGAAAAAGCCGAAGATGCTCTCCGGTTCTTTGGGTTTAATGGGGACGATCTTCACGAAAGGCTCGCCGCGTTTGGTGACGACGACCTCGCCGTGTCCGTTGTGTACGTCGTTCATGACGGACAGGCATTTTGCTTTGAAATCGCCGGCGCCCATGAATTTCATCGTATCCCTCTCGCGACTATGGTCATATTACCATGGTCATTTCGCGGCGACGGCGGAAACGTGAAGGGCCCGCAGCCGGATTCGGCATGCGGGCCCTGATCACCGGTGAGCTGTGGAGTTTGACCTGAGGCGCCTTCGCTTGCTCAAGCGGGCCTCGGCGGTGTTTGACGCCAGGACTTAGGTTTCCGGCGAAGAGCGGCTCTAAGCCTCAGTCACCTCACGTGATGTAAAGCAACTACTACCGTCAGAATTTTTCATAGGCTGGATCATCCTCCTTTCCCGTGTACGGATACGTTAACCCGGAAACGGATGGGAGAGCAAGGGGGGGCGCGCGCGGCGCGCTACCAGGAGTGCCAGGAGCCGTCGTGCTCAACGAGGGTGACGTCGACGCCGAAGAGGGCGCGGAGTCTTTCCGGAGTGAGGAGGGCGGCTTTGGGGCCGTCGGCGAAGATGCGGCCTGCCTTCATGAGGATGACGCGGTCGATTGCGGGGAGGATGTCGGCGAGGTGGTGCGTGACCATGAGGATGCCGACGCCTTCGCGGGCGACGCGGCGCAGGGCATGGCGGAGTTCGCGCTGGGCGGCGAGGTCGAGGGCGTTGGAGGGCTCGTCGAGGAGGAGCATGGCGGGGCGGTGGACGAGGGCGCGGGCGATCATGATGCGGCGCTGCTCGCCGGCGGACATTTCTCCCACGAGCTTGGCGGCGAGGTGCTCGGCCTGCATGATGACGAGGGCTTCGCGAGCGCGGGCGCGCATCTCGGGGGTGACGTGGAGGTTGGGCCAGAGGGTGGAGGCGGAGAAGAATCCGGCAGTGACGGCGTCGAGGCCGGAGGTGACGGGGGTGCGTTCGCCGGGGAGTTCAGCGGAGACGACGCCGAGATGGGAGCGGAGCTGGGAGACGTCCCAGCGCTTGCGGCCGAGGAGGAGGAGCTGCGTTTCCGGCGCGACGATGGGGTAGCACTGGCAGGTGATGGTTTTGATGAGCGTCGATTTGCCGCAGCCGTTGGGGCCGAGGATGGCGAGGTGTTCGCCGTTGGCGATGCGCAGGGAGATGTCGTGGAGGACGATATTGTCGCCGCGGGCGACGCTGACGTTCTGCATGAGGAGGAAGTCGGATTGGTTCACGATGGGCTGGGTGCTCCGCAGAAACGATTATTTCAAAGTGCGAAGTTGGTAGATTAGAGATCGCTGGATCGATCGATGACTGAGCTTATTGCGGGGGCCGGCCTGGATCGGGAGACCGTGACGCGCGAGTTTGTCGCGCGGATGGCGGCGCCGACGCAGAGCAGGCGGAAGGTGGGTGCGTGAGATGACGGATGGTCCAACGATCACGATGGAGGCGCTGCCTCGCGGCTTTCGCTTTGCAGCGGTGAAGGCGGGCATCAAGACGAGCGGGAAGCCGGATTTTGCGGTGGCGGTGGCCGATCACCTTGCGAGCGCTGCGGCGATGTTCACAACCAACCGCATCGTGGCCGCTCCCCTGACCGTGGGACGAAGGCATCTGGAGCGCGGCAACGGACTTCTGCGCGCCGTCGCGGTGAATGCCGGCAATGCAAATTGTGCGACGGGCGAGGCGGGCCTGCGCGCTGCCGAGGAAGTCTGCGCTGCCGCTGCCAAAACCTTTGGCTGCGCGGGGCATGAGGTGTTTCCGTCGTCGACCGGGATTATTGGCGTGCCGCTGCCCGCGCAGAAACTGATCGCTGTTCTGCCTGAGGTGCAGCGGACGCTGGCGGCGACCGCGGAGGGGTTTTCGCAGTTCGCGCAGGCCATTCTCACGACCGACACGCGCGCCAAGATCGCTCACGCCAGCATCGATGCAAATGGCAAGACGGTACGCATCGCGGGTGTTTGCAAGGGCGCGGGGATGATCCATCCTCAACTGGCATCCGCCAGCGCGGCGGGCGCATCGCCGCTGCACGCGACCATGCTGGTGTATCTGTTCACCGACGCAGCCGTTCATCCCACAGCGCTCGATCGATATTTGCGGACCGCGACCGAGGTTAGCTTCAACAGGATTTCGATCGATGGCGACACGTCCACCAACGACACGGTGCTGCTGGTGGCCTCGGGTGCGTCGGGAGCGGATATTTGGGCGGACGATCCGGAATTTGAGCGGGCTCTGACGGACGTCTGCATTTCTCTTGCACAACAGATTGTGGCGGACGGCGAAGGCGTGACGCATGTTGTGGAACTGCAGATCGAGGGTGCGCGGAGCGATGCGGACGCGCTGAAGGTGGCGAAGGCGATCGCACACTCGCCGCTGGTGAAGACGGCGTGGGCGGGGTGCGATCCCAACTGGGGCCGGTTGATGGCGGCGGCGGGGTACGCGGGGGCGGAGATCGATGCGGAGAAAATTGCGATCTGGTTTGGGGAACTGCCGATCTGCGTGAACGGCGGACGGTCGCCGGAGTATGACGAGCAGGCCGCGCATGGTTACCTCAGTCAGCGGGAGTATTCGATACGCATTGCGCTGGGGGTGGGGGAGGGACGGTGCCGATTCTGGACGTGCGATTTGACGAAGGAATATGTGGCGATCAACGCGGATTATTCGACGTAGGGGGCCAGCGGATGCGCGGGGGCGATGGGGTTTATCGGCACACGTTCGCCTGGCTGGGGATGACTGTTGAGAACAACGGTGACGGCGACGGCAAGAGAAAATGCAGGTGCTTCGACTTGCGGCTGGAATTGATGTTGCGCGGAATGCGCGCAACTCTGCGGATGCTTCGCTCTGGATGACGGCGAAAGACAAAGAACAAAGACAACAGGAAGTGCGCGTGCAACGGCAAACGCGAGGTCCTTGGCTTCGCTCTGGATGACAACTAAAAACAAAAATCCGGAAGGCGGTTGCGGAGTGCATCGGGGGGAGTGCAGAACGCTGAAGGGCGCGTGGTTGGTGGGTGGCGGGCGGCGCCGGACGGGTAATGCACAGGGTTATGCACATAGTTGTTGAAATCTGAGCGAGCGCGGCGGAGAAGTGCGCGGAGCCGGGCGTGGGTGAGAAGGCCGGAGCGCTGCGCTACAATTTTTCTATAGCCGGTTCTGCTCGGCGCGCCGCGCGGGTTGGAGCAGGAAAACCCGCAACCAATGCCGGCGGTCGCACGGGAAACATCCGGACTATCTGCACAGGAACATTTCAGGGGCACATGGCACTAGAGGCGAAGAGAGCGGTCCCGTCTGCCGCAACGGCGGGCAAGAACGGGCACAGCCTGATCAGCGACGCGAAGTTTCGCCAGCTGTACGGGCTGGCGCTGCGTCTGCATCTGGTGGCGCGGAGACACAAGGGCGCGGGGGCGTTGCTGGCCGCGCACGTGGCGGCGCTGGCGGGCACGGCGGCGGATTTGCGCGACGGCGACGCGCTGATTGTGAACGAGATTGCGGGGATGGGCGCGGCGCTGGACGCGGAGTTGCCGGGCTCGTGGATGCGCGCGCACAACGGGGCGGCGCCGATGGATCGCGTGGTGGAGGCGGTGGCCGGGGCGGCTGGGCATCGCATGAGGAAGAGCGGCGGGGTGGCGGTGATTTTTGTGAGGCGCGATGGCGCGGGGCCGGTGATGGACGAGGCGGTGCGGCTGGCGGATCGGGGGAAGTTGCCGGTGCTGTTTGTGGAGGAAGGGGCGGGCGCGCCGGAGAGCGGGGCGCGGGCGAAGAAGCAGGGATCGGCGCCCGGCCTGGAGATGCCGGCGATTGCGGTGGACGCGCAGGACGTGATTGCGATGTACCGGGTGGCGCACGAGTCGATTGCGCGGGCGCGGGAGGGCAGCGGTCCGACGCGCATTGTGTGCGTGGACGCGGCGGCGGGCCAAGAGCGCCAGGCGAAATTCGAAGACGCGGTGGAGCATCTGGAGCACTGGCTGGCCGCACGCGGATTGCCGGCGCAGGCGTGGCGGCGGGAGATTGCCGCCGAGGCGGAACGGGGCGGAAATTAAACACTGCGGCTGCGGCGCGCGAGGTCCGGCCGGATGGAATTTCAAAAAAACGGGATTGGGGATTATGACGACGAAAGCAGGCGTTCCTGTGCAGAGCGATTTTTCCGCGGAACTGCGCGAGTGGATTGAAGCGTTCGACGATGTGGTGGTGGGCGAGGGTCCGGAGCAGGGCGCGGAGCTGCTGACGGCTTTGCAGCAGCGGGCGCGCGAGGCGGGCATCTCGCAGACGAGCGAGCTGACGACGCCCTACCTCAACACCATTCCGAAGCATGAGGAAGTGCCGTACCCGGGCGACCGCAAGCTGGAGCGGCGCATCGAGAGCCTGATTCGCTGGAACGCGCTCGCCATGGTGCACGGGCAGAACAAACTCGACCATGGGATTGGCGGACACATCGCGACGTACTCGTCGCTGGCCACGCTGCTGGAGGTGGGGTTCAATCACTTCTTCCACGCGAAGTATGGGGATCAGCCGGGGGATTTGATTTATTTCCAGGGCCACGCGTCGCCGGGCATTTATGCGCGGGCGTTTCTGCTGAACCGGCTGGACGAGTCGCGGGTGCTGAACTTCCGGCACGAACTGCGGGATACGCCGGGGCTGTCGTCGTATCCGCACCCCTGGCTGATGCCGGATTTCTGGCGGTTTCCGACGGTGTCGATGGGGATTGGGCCGCTGAACGCGGTGTATCAGGCGCGGTTCATGCGGTATCTCGAAAACCGCGGGCTGATTGAGAAGACGGAGCGCAAGGTGTGGGCGTTTCTGGGCGATGGCGAGACGGACGAAGTGGACACGCTGGGCGCGCTGTCGCTGGGGCGGAGAGAGAAACTCGACAATCTGATCTTTGTGGTGAATTGCAATCTGCAGCGGCTGGATGGGCCGGTGCGCGGCAACGGGCGGATTATCGACGAGCTGGAAGCGGTGTTCCACGGCGCCGGGTGGAATGTGATCAAGGTGATCTGGGGAGGGGACTGGGATGCGCTGTTCGAGCGCGACCCCACCGGGCTTTTGCTGAAGCGGATGGAAGAGTGCGTGGACGGCGAGTATCAGGCGTTCAAGGCGAAGGGCGGGGCGTACATCCGCAGCGAGTTTTTCGGGAAGTACCCGGAGCTGCTGGAGCTGGTGAAGGATATGTCGGACGACGAGATCTTCCACCTGCACCGCGGCGGACACGACGCGCGGAAGATTTACAACGCCTACAAGCGGGCGGTGGAACACAAGGGCGGTCCGACGGTGATTCTGGCGAAGACCGTGAAGGGGTATGGGCTGGGCAGCACGCAGGCGCGCAACGCGTCGCACCAGGAAAAGAAGGTGGCGGACGACGCGCTGGTGGAGTTTGCGCACCGGTACGAGCTGGCGATTTCCGATGAGGACGCGAAGGCGGGCAAGCTGTACCGGCCGGCGCAGGATACCGCGGAGATGGCGTATATGCATGCGCGGCGGCAGGGGCTGGGCGGCTACATGCCGAAGCGGGATGTGGCGCCGATCGAGTTCACGGCGCCGACGCTGGAGTCGTTTGCGGAGTGGACGGGGGGATCGCGCGGGCGGCCAGTGTCGACGACGATGGGGTTCGTGAGCATTCTGCGGCACCTGATGAAGGACGCGACGATTGGCAAGCTGATGGTGCCGATTGTGCCGGACGAGGGCAGAACGTTCGGGCTGGAGTCGGCGATTCGGCAGGTGGGCATCTACGCGAGCGAGGGGCAGAAGTACAAGCCGCACGATGTGGACATGCTGCTGTTCTACCGGGAAGAGAAGGACGGACAGATTCTGGAAGAGGGTATTACGGAAGCGGGATCGATGGCGTCGTTTACGGCGGCGGGCACGGCCTATGCGAATTACGACGTGCCGACGGTTCCGTTCTACATGTACTACTCGATGTTTGGATTTCAGCGGGTGGGCGACATGATGTGGGCGTTCGCCGATGCGCGGGGCAAGGGCTTTCTGATGGCGGGGACGGCGGGGCGCACCACCATGATGGGCGAGGGCCTGCAGCATCAGGACGGGCACAGCCATGTGCTGATGAGCACGATTCCGACGTGCGTGAGCTACGATCCGGCGTTTGTCTACGAGATGGCGGTGATTCTGCAGGACGGGCTGCGGCGGATGTACGAGAACGGCGAGGACGTCTTCTACTACATCACGATGTACAACGAAGATTACGCGATGCCGGAGATGCCGGAGGGCGCGCGTGAGGGGATTCTGCGGGGGATTTACAAGCTGCGGCCGGCGGCGGGGGGCAAGCCGGTGGCGCAGTTGTTCGGCAGCGGAACGATTCTGAACGAAGTGCTGCGGGCGCAGGAGATTCTGGCGGAGAAGTACGGCGTGCAGGCGGATGTGTGGAGTGTGACCAGCTACAACGAACTGCGGCGCGAGGCGCTGGGGGTGGAGCGGTGGAACCGGCTGCATCCAGCGGAGGCGGAGAAGACGCCGTACATTGTTGCGGCGCTGAGCAAGGCGAAGGGGCCGATTGTGGCGGCGTCGGACTACATGAAGGCGGTGCCGGACCAACTGGCTCCATGGCTGACGACGCGGCTGGTTTCGCTGGGGACGGATGGGTTTGGGCGCAGCGACAACCGGGAGCATCTGCGGCGGCATTTTGAGGTGAACGCGGAGTCGGTGGTGACGGCGACGCTGTCGAAGCTGGCGCGGGATGGGAAATTCGACGCGGGGCGGGCGCAGCAGGCATTTGCGGAGCTGGGCGTGAACACGGAAGGCGGCGACCCGGCGCATCTCTAAGAGGAGCGGCCTGGCTGGGATTTCCGGGCGAATTCCGGAGGCGGGGCAGGCAAAATGACGGCCCTGTCATGGTGGGCGCGACGCGCTTGACATCGGAGATTCAATCGGTGAGGCTGAAATCACCAGGCAATCCTGTAAGAAGCGGCCAGGTCTATGGGATGGTCGTTCCCGCCGGAAACCACGGACCCGCTTCGCTCGTCCACCCTGCCCGGAATGGCACGAACTTTTGAGGTGCGCTTGAAATCCTTCCTTATCTTAGGAGCAGCACTGTTGTCGGGCCCGGGGTGGGTGCAGATGCAGGCCCAGGCGCCGCCCGCCGTGATCGCGACGAGCGCGGAGGGTTCGACGTATGTGCCCATGGACAGCTGGATCTATGGGGCGCTGGACCGGCTGCACGGGATGGGCTATCTGGACACGGCGTATATGGGGATACGGCCGTGGACGCGGCTGAGCATTGCGCACATGCTGCAGGAGAGCTCAGACCGGATCGACAACGAGACGGACAACGACGAGGCGAAATCGATCTATCTGGCGGTGCTGAACGAAGTGCAGCCGGATATCGATAACGCGACGGAGATGGGGCATCCGGCGGCGCAACTGGAGAGCGTGTACACGGAGTTCCGGGGGATCAATGGAACGCCGCTGCGGGACAGCTACCATCTGGGGACGTCGATCGACGAGGATTACGGGCGGCCGTACGAGGCGGGGTTCAACAACTACACGGGGTTCAGCGCGCGGGCGGAGGCGGGGCGGTTCACGCTGTACTACCGGGGCGAATATCAGTATGCGCCGAGCGCCACGGGGTACGGGCAGGGGCTGGTCGATTATTTGTCGCAGACCATCGACGACGTGCCGATTCCGAGCGATCCGGTGCAGGCGACGATTCCGGGGGGGGCGATTGGGACGGTGACGAGTGCGCGGCTGATGGAGGGGTCGATCGCGTACCACCTGTGGGACCACGAAATTTCGTTCGGCAAGAACGACCACTGGCTGGGGCCCGGGCAGGGCGGGGCGATGCTGTGGAGCACGAACGCGGAGGACATCTACACCTTCCAGATCGATCGGGTGGAACCGCTGTGGGTTCCGGGATTATCGCGGCTGACGGGAAAATTCCGCTACGACTTTTATGTGGGCAGCCTGAAGGGGCACACGTTCCCGAACGATCCGTGGGTGCACGTGGAGAAGATCAGCTTCAAGCCGTCGGCCAACATGGAGATTGGGTTCAGCCGCGAGGTGATCTGGGGCGGGGCGGGGCATGAGCCGGTAACGATTCACACGTTTCTGCGGAGCTTTTTCAGCGTGGCGGCGCCGCCGCACAGCGTGAAAGACTCGCGGCGGGATCCAGGAGCGCGGTTCAGCGCGGCGGACTTTGAATACCGGCTGCCGGGACTGCGGCACTGGCTGACGATTTATACCGACTCAACGATTCATGACAACGTGAGCCCGGTGGTGGCGCCGTGGAGCGACGGATTGCGGCCGGGGATTTACCTGTCGCACTTTCCCGGGGCGGAGCGGCTGGACATGCGGGTGGAAGCGGCGACGACGGATCCGGGCGAGGTGGGGAATCGCGACAAACTCGGCCGCTGGCTGTATTGGGAGACGGTGCAGAGACAGGGGCCGACGAACAAGGGGTACCTGCTGGGCGACCCGATCGGGCGACAGGACAAGGGCGGGCAGGCGTGGCTGACGTACCATCTTTCGCCGCAGGAAGAGATTCAGTTTTCGTACCGGAACACGAAGGCATCGAACAAATTCATCACCGGGGGGACGACGCAGAACGATTTCGAAGGCTCGGTGAGGAAGCGGCTGGGGAAAGACATCGAGGTGCGGGGGCAGGTGCAGTATGAAGGGTGGCGGGCTCCGATCTACAAGACCGGGCCGCAGAGCGACACCAGCGTTTCCGCGCAGATCACGTGGTTCCCGCATCAGCAGTCGCAGTAGAGGTTTTGGATTGGTTTTCTCCCCCGTTCGAAGGCTGAGCCGCCGTGTTGCGTCCCGGGCGTCAGGGACCCTGGTCCTGCTGTTGTTGGGGTGCGTCACGGGCAGCGCGCAGACCCCGGTTCCGTCGCCGGGAATCCCGGAGGACGTGCCCATCTACACGAACAGCACGGAGGGATCGGCGTACGTGCCGATGGACAGCTGGATTTATCCGGCGCTCGACCGGTTGTACGCGCTGGGCTATCTGGACACAGCCTTTCTGGGGATCCGGCCGTGGACGCGGCTGAGCATCGCGCACATGCTGGAGGAGGCCGGGCCGCGGATGGGGGACGGCGCCCGCGACGAGGATGCCCGGTCGATCGATGAGGCGGTTTTGCGCGAAGTGCAGCCGGATCTGGAGGAAGGCGGGGACGGCCGGCGCGTCTACTGGCACCTGGACAGCGTGTATACGCAGGCGCGGGGCATTGCGGGGACGCCGCTGCGGGACAGCTACCATTTGGGAGAGACGATTGTCGACGACTACGGGCGTCCGTACGCAGCGGGGCTGAACAGCTACTCGGGATTCAGCGCACGGGCGGAGGCGGGGCGATTTTCTTTTTATTACCGGGGCGAGTATCAATATGCGCCGAGCGCGGCGGGATATTCGCCGGCACTGGCGGGCTTTCTGTCGGAAAATCTCGACCTGATCCCGATGGCGACGAACCCGCAGCAGGATACGATCCCGGAGGGTCCGCTGGCGACGTCGAACCTGGCAAGGGTGATGGAAGCGGAGGTTTCGTACCATCTGCTGGGGCATGAGATTTCATTCGGCAAGAACGATCACTGGCTGGGGCCGGACCAGGGCGCGAGTCTGCTGTGGAGCAACAACGCCGAGGACATCTACGATTTCCAGATCGATCGGGTGGAACCGCTGCGGATTCCGCTGCTGTCGTCGGTGCTGGGCCCGTTTCGCTATCAATTTTTCGTGGGGAGTTTGAAGGGACACACGGATCCGAACGATCCGTGGGTACACATGGAGAAGGTGAGCTTCAGGCCGTCGAGGAATGTGGAGATCGGCTTCGACCGGGTGGTGATCTGGGGGGGCAAGGGGCACGAGCCGATTACGCTGCACACCTTTCTGAAGAGCTTTTTCAGTTTTCAGAACGTGCCGGTGGCGGAGAAGTTCTCGAGGGGGGATCCGGGAGCGCGGTTCAGCGCGTTCGACTTCAGCTACCGGCTGCCGTTTCTGCGGAACTGGGTGACGGTGTACGCGGATTCGCTGGTGCACGACGACGTGAGCCCGATCGATGCGCCGCGGCGGGCGGCGGTGCACCCGGGGATTTATTTGGCGCAGTTTCCGGGGCTGCGGAAGCTGGATTTCCGGGCGGAGTCGGGGAATACGGATCCGAGCGCGATTGGATCGCGGGCGGCGACGGGGCAGTTTTACTACTGGGAGACGATTCAGAAGCAGGGCGCGACGAACAAGGGCTTTCTGCTGGGCGACTGGGTGGGGCGGGAAGGCAAGGGAAGCCAGGCGTGGCTGACGTACCATTTGTCGCCGGAGGAAGATATTCAGTTCGCTTACCGGAATGCGAAGGCGGCGGCCGGGTTTATTCCGGGCGGGACGACGCAGAACGATTTTGCGGGGGAAGTGCGGAAGCGGATCGACAAGGACATTGAAGTGCTGGGGTCGGTGCAGGTGGAGGGATGGAAGGCGCCGGTGTACAAGGCGGGCCAGCAAACGGATACGACGGTGACGGTGCAGGTGACGTGGTTTCCGCGGCGGAAAGCGCAGCCGTAGCGATCGGTTAGCGGGGCGCGCCGGGGGCGTAGTAGCCGGCGCGGGCATTGATGGCGACTCCGGGACGGAGGCTTTGCAGGCGAACCGGATGGAAGGCACCATTGGGCTTGAGGCGCGCGGGGCGATAGACGACGAGGTAGTAGTCGCGGAGATCGTCTTCGACGGTGCGGAGGTCGCGGCGGATGCCGTCGGGATCGCGATCGAAGAAGAGGCGGCCGCCGGTTTGCGCGGTGAGCGAGCGCAGGTCTTTTTCGCCGGTGTTGAAGGCCGATTTGGGATTCGCGCTGAAGACGTAGATAGCGGTGTTGGTGCGCTGGCAGATCTCGATGACGTCGGTGAAGCGGGCGTGGCTGGCGTTGTCGTCGCCATCGGAAAACAGGATGATGGCGTTGCTGGTTTGGCCGGGGAGGGTCTGCTGCGCGATCTGGTCGCGCACGCCGCGGTAGAGCGCGTCGTAGATGGCGGTGCCGCCCATGCGGCTGCCGCGTCCTCGGCCGGCGGAGCTGATGGCGGAGCCGAGGGCGGCGCGGTTGGCGAGCCATCCGCTGAGAAATTTCTGATCGAAATCGAATTGCAGGACGAAGGCCTGATCGGAGGGCGGACGCAGGAATTCGCCGGTGAAGGCCGAGGCGATGTCCTGGCTGCTGGAGAGGGAATCGCCTTCGATGGAGGCGCTGACGTCGAGGAGGATGCCGACGCGGATGGGCTGTCCAGTGAGACGGGCGAAGCTGAGAATGCGCCTGGGCGGCTTGCCGTTGTCGCGCAGGGAGAGGTCGGGCAACCGCAGGTCGGCCACAGGGTGGCCATTGGCGTCGTAGGCGCGGAAGGGGAGGGTGACCTCATCCACCTGGACCTGGAAGGTGGTGGTGGGCTCGGGGACCTGGGGGTGCGCGGCGAGGGGGAGGAGGAGGAGGGCGGCGAGGGCGAATCTTTTGCGGGAGGGCGGGCGGACGCGGATCCGCGGGCGAGTTCGGAACCGAAACATGCGCGGCCGCGGGAGCAGCGGGTCCGTTCCCCTTACCATGAGTTCATGATCTCCGATTGGTGTCGTGTGCGCACGCTGGTGTTTTCCCTTGGACTGTTGGCGGCGGCGGTTGGGCAGGCGCAGACGGTCGTGGTTCCGAAGGAATTGCCGAATCTGGGCAAGCTGCAGGCAGAGGTGGGGAAGCTGCAGGCGGAGCTGAAGGATTACCACGACTGCCGGGGGATCCACGGGTGCTACGCGACGGATTTGGATCGCGAGGCGGCGACGGCGACTGCGGCGCTGGATCGGATTGCGCGGGCGTGGCGGCCGGGGACGAAGCTGGCGCTGGTGCTGGATATCGATGAGACATCGCTCTCGAATTACAGCGAGATGGCGCAGGCGGATTTTGCGTACAACGCGGCGGTGTGGGATCGGTGGGTGGAGACGGCGGGGGCGCCGGCGATTCCGGGGACGCTGCGGTTGTATCGGGAGGCGGAGAGGCTGGGGGTGGCGGTCTTTTTTATAACGGGGCGGCCGGAGACGCAGCGGGCGGCGACGGAAAAGAATTTGCGCAGCCAGGGATACACGCAGTGGGCGGGTCTGGCGATGCGGAACGCGGCGCAGGCGCAGGCGCCGACTGCGGCGTTCAAATCAGGGGAGCGGGGAAAAATTGTGGCCGCGGGCTACCGGATTGCGGTGAATGTGGGGGACCAGATGAGCGATCTGAACGGGTCGCCGGGGGCGGAGGTGTCGGTGAAGCTGGCGGACCCGTTTTATTACATTCCGTGAGGGGGGTGGGGGGCGAAACAACGGCAACGGCAAGAGCAAACACGAGGTCCTTCGCTTCGCTCTGGATGACAGCAAAGAACAACCGCAACGGCAACCGCAAAAGAAAATGCAGGTCCTTCGACTTGCGGCTGGAATTGATGTTGCGCGGACTGCGCGCGCAACGTATGCGGATGCTTCGCTCTGGATGACAGCTAAGTCAGAGTCAAAGTCAAAATCAACTGCAACTGCAACAGCAACAGCAAGAGCAAATGCAAACACGAGGTCCTTCGCTTCGCTCTGGATGACAGCCGAAAGCAAAAACAAGAGCAAACTGCGAAGCCTGGGGACGGGTCTCTAGCTGCGGAGGCGGGCGAGGAGGTCCTGAGGGTGGACGGGCTTGGCGAGGATTTCAAACTCGTGGCCCTGGGCGCGGACGCGGTCGAGCAGATCGGCGGTGGCGGCCTGGCCGGAGAAGAGCAGAATCTTGCAGCCGGGGAGCATGGCGCGGATCTTGATGGCGGCGTCGATGCCGTTCAGGTCGGTCATGATGACGTCGCTGATGAGCATGTCGGGTTTGAGGACTTCGGCCATTTCGACGGCTTTTTCGCCGCTGTAAACCGCGGTGGCTTCAAAGCCGCTCTGGTTGAGGATGATGGCCAGGGTATCGGCAATCACACGCTCGTCATCTGCGACAAGCACCCTGGGTTTTGCCTGGTTCGCCGCCTGTTGTTCGGACATTCGTTTCTTACCAAATCCTTGTCGTGAATTGAATCAGGAAAAACGGGGATCGCGTATGGGGGTGCGGACTGCCTGGGACCCTGTGCCGGGAGAACCCAGCAGCTATGATGATACGCTTTGTTCGGGAGATGCTTCGTCCCGGCGCAACGTTCGCATCTTATCGTTACTTCAGCAATTAATTGGCATGGGACGGCGGAAACGGGGCCGGATCCCCACCCTGCGGGACGGGGCGCGCAGGCACCCTGAGCGGACACTATGACCGAACCGATCATCCAGGCGCTGCAGGTGGAGAAGTACTATGCGCAGTCGCGCGACGCCCGGATCCAGGTGATTGCGCCGACGGATCTGGCCATTTATCCGGGGGAGATTGTCGCGCTGCTGGGGCCGTCGGGGTCGGGGAAATCGACGCTGCTGCGGATGCTGTCGGGGCTTTCGCAGCCGACGGGGGGCAGGGTGCTGTGGCACGGGAAAGACCTGAGCTCGACGGAGATTAATGTCTCCATCGTGTTTCAGAGCTTCGCGCTGTTTCCGTGGCTGACGGTGCTCGAAAATGTGCAGGCGCCGCTGAAGGCGCGGGGCATGGAGGCGCATAACCGCTACCGCCGGAGCCTGCGGATTCTGGATACGGTGGGGCTGGACGGGTTCGAGGGGGCGTATCCGAAGGAGCTTTCCGGGGGGATGCGGCAGCGGGTGGGATTTGCGCGGGCGCTGGTGGTGGAGCCGGAAGTTCTCTTTATGGATGAGCCGTTTTCCGCGCTGGACGTGCTGACGGCGGACAACCTGCGCGGCGAACTGCTGGAGTTGTGGCAGAAGAAGACGATTCCGACGCAATCGATTTTTCTGGTGACGCACAACATTGAGGAAGCAGTGCTGCTGGCGGACCGGATTATTGTGCTGGGGCGCAATCCGGGGCATGTGCGGACGGATTTCAAGGTGGCGCTGACGCATCCGCGGGAGCGGAAGAATCCGGCGTTCACGGCGCTGGTGGATTACATCTACAAGGTGCTGACCCGGCCCGATGTGGCGCCGGCGGAGATGCCGGTGCTGGGGGATGGGCGACGCGTACGCGACCAGCGGCAAATGCACTACGAGATGCTGCCACACGCGCGGCCGGGCGGCATTGCGGGGTTGCTTGAGCTGATTATCGATCTGGGCGGGCGCACGGATATTTACCGGCTGGCGGAGGAACTGGCGTTCGAGATCGACGATCTCTTTCCAATCGTGGAAGCGGCGCAGTTGCTGGGCTTCCTGAAGGTGGAAGAAGGCGACGCCGCGATTACGCCGGAAGGCCACGCGTATGCGGAGTCGGAAATCCTGAAGCAAAAAGATTTGTTCCGCAAGGCGGCGCTGGACCATGTGCTGTTGCTGCGGCAGATTACGCGCGCGCTGGCCAACAAGAGCAATCACTCGGTATCGGAAGAGTTCTTTCTCGATCTGCTGGATGAGCAGTTCAGCGACGAGGAATGCGCGAACCAGTTGCAGACGGCGATCAGCTGGGGCCGATATGCGGAGCTGTTCGACTGGGACGACGGGCGGCGGCGCTTTATGCTGCACGAGCATGAGGCCGAGGAAGCAGCGGAGCCGGCACCGGAGCAGGCGGGATGAGGCCGCGGCTCACGCTCTCCCGCACCCTGGTGGCCGAGCGCACGTGGCCGTTTTTCATCGATCTGAGCGTGGCGGCGGCCCTGATGGCGGGGTTCTACGCGATTCTGTGGGTCGCGAAGTTCTGGTTCAGCTCGGCGATTCCGGAAGTGGAGATTTACCGCGCGCCGTCGCATCTGCCGCTGTACGCGTTTTACTCGGTGGTGCGCATCTTTGTGGCGTATGCGCTCAGCCTGGTCTTCGCCATCGCGTACGGCTACACGGCGGCGTACAACAAACGGCTGGAAGCGCTGCTGATCGCGGTGCTGGACATTCTGCAGTCGATTCCGGTGCTGAGTTTTTTGCCGGGCGTGATGCTGGCGATGATGTCGCTGTTTCCGTCGCGGCAACTGGGGATTGAGTTCGGCGCGATTCTGCTGATCTTTACCGGCGAAGTGTGGAACATGGCGTTCAGCTTCTACACGTCGCTGAAGAGCATTCCGCGCGAGCTGATGGAGGCGTGCGAGATCAACCGGTTTTCGCGGTGGCAGCGGCTGTTTCAACTGGAACTGCCGTTCGCCGCGATCGGGCTGATCTGGAATTCGATTGTGTCGGTGGCCAACGGCTGGTTTTTTCTGATGGTCTGCGAGATGTTCCCGGTGGGGAGCCGCAATTTCCGCCTGCCGGGGCTGGGGTCGTATCTGCAGACGGCGGCCTCGCACGGCGATTTTGTGGCGGTGACGTGGGGGCTGATCACGATGGTGCTGCTGATCGTGCTGACGGATCAGTTGCTGTGGCGGCCGCTGATCGCGTGGTCGGACAAGTTCAAATTTGAAAACGTGGAGAGCAGCAACCGGGTCACGTCTCCGGTGCTGACGGCGCTGCGGAATTCGCGGGTGGTGGGGATCATCAACCAGTACACGATTCGGCCGCTGCTGGAGCGGGCGTATATGGACCTGGCGAAGCGGCGGGAGAACCGGAAGCCGCGGGCGGCGGTGACGAAACCGGGCCGGGGGATTACGGCCATCTATGCGATCGTGGCGGTGGCGGCTTTGGCGGTGATCGGGGTGGGAGCGTTTCATGCCGCGCTGCTGCTGAAAGACATTCGGCGGCAGGAATTTCTGAGCCTGCTGGCCGGGGCGGGGCTGACGTTTGCGCGGGTGAACGCGGCGCTGCTGATCGGGTCGCTGTGGACGATTCCGGTGGGGGTGGCGATCGGCTTCAATCCGCGGCTGTCGCAGATAGCGCAGCCGGTGGCGCAGATTGCGGCGTCGTTTCCGGCGACGGCGCTGTTTCCGCTGATTCTGGTGGCGCTGGAGGGGGTGGGCCTGGGGCTGGGGATTGGGTCGGTGGGGCTGATGCTGCTGGCGGCGCAGTGGTACATCCTGTTCAACGTGATTGCCGGGGCGCAGGCGATTCCGTCGGATCTGCGGGAGGTGTCGAAGCTGTTCCGGTTCTCCAGCGTGCAGCGGTGGACGACGGTGATTTTGCCGGGGATTTTCCCGTTTCTGATTACGGGGCTGATTACGGCGTCGGGGGGCGGCTGGAACGCATCGATTGTGGCGGAGTACTTCCAACTGAAGGGGCACACGATGGCGACGCTGGGGCTGGGAGCGCAGATCAGCGCGGCCAGCGAGCAGGGGAATTATCCGGTGCTGCTGACGGCGACGATGATCATGGCGCTGATGGTGGTGACCGTGAATCGGCTGGTGTGGCGGCCGCTCTACCATTTGGCGGAAACGAAGTACCGGCTGGATTAGCAGCCTGGAATTGGCAATAAGCGGCTCAATCCGCAAGGCTTTAGCACAATCCATCATTTTTAGAAGATCGTTATTGACGAGTGCGGTACGCGCTGGTAGCCTCAATTTCTCCCCTGTTGTATCAGTCCCCGGTTTTTCCGTCATCCCCCGCGTACCTTGCGATCGTGTGCAGGCGTTGAAGTTCTGACACATGCAAAGGGCAAGCGGAGGCCAGTCGACCTGGAGGTCGGCTGGATCGCAGATTTCGGAGTTTGACCCGGCTCCGCCGAAACGCTGTCAACAGAGAGGAAACACTATGAAGAATCCATGCGCACGTCGCAAAGACATTGTGACTGAGACCCTTGCTGCGGAGACCATCGTTTACGACCAGGCGAACCACCGCGCCCACAGCCTGAACCGGACCGTTGCGCTGGTGTGGGCATCGGCGGACGGCAAGAAGTCGGTGGAGGAAATTGCCGGTATTCTGCACCGGGAGACGGGCATCCCGGAAGACCGGAACGTGGTTCTGCTGGCGCTGGAAGAATTGTCGACGGCGGGGCTGCTGGAGACTCCCGCAACGCAAGGGGCCGGACCGGCGCTGATGACGCGGCGTCAACTGGCGCGGAGACTGGCGATGGCGGGGGCGACGGCGGCGGCGCTGCCGCTGGTGGCGACGGTGCTGGCGCCGACTCCGGCGATGGCGAGCAGTTCGGGGCTCAGCAAGACGCAGGCGGGTACGGATCTGAACCAGGTTGAGAACGAGGCGCAAACCGACTTCTGGTATTACCTGGATCCGGCGGCGAAGGCCGATCTGCTGGCGGCTCAGAACGCTTATAACAGCGGTAACTATGCGGCGGAGATCGCCGATCTGGATGGCGTGATTAAGGCACTGGGTCTGCCGCCGCTGTAGTCGATTCGAGCGGAACGAAAACGGGCCCAGGCAAGCGAGAAACCATCGCGTGCCTGGGCCGTTGTGTTTGGGCGGCTGCGCGGCCGCTACGCGTGGGGCTCGGTGAGCAGGCGCTTCCAGGTGCGCTGATTGCGGCGGAAGCTTTTCTTCAGGTCCTCAAGAATGCGCTCGAAGTCGGTGTGACCTTTGAGGCGATTCCAGGCGGGATTCTTCGAAAACCAGGGATAGTTTTCGTTGCCGAGATAGATGGCGCGGCGGAGCCAGTGCAGGGCTTCGCTCTCGTCGCCGTCGACGGCAAAGTAGGTGGCGAGGCGGTAGGCCATTTCGGCGTCGGCTTCGGCGGCGGCGATGGAGTCTTCCGCAATGAGCGAGGCCCCGCGTTCGCGCTGGCCGACCTGGACATAGCACATGGCGAGGGTGGGGACGGCGATGCGCATGGAGGTGTCATCGCGGATGACGGTTTCGAGCGTCTCGATGGCCTGGTTGAGATCTCCCTGGCGCATGCGCTGATAGGCGAGCGAGGTGCGGAGGAGGGGATACTTCGGCTCGAGGGTGAGGCCTTTCTGTAGTTCTTCTTCGGCCAGCTCGAGCTGGTTTTGATACTGGTAGACGCGGGCGCGGTGGTTATAGATGACGGCGGCGTTGGAGGGGTTGAGATTGAGCGAGCGATTGAACTGCTGGAGGGCTTCCTCGTACATGCCGTCGACGCGGAGGGTGATGCCGGCGACGAGGTGGACGTTCCAGTCGTTGGCCGCGGTGTGCAGCAGGTGTTCGATGCCGTGGCGGGCGCTCTCTTTTTCGCCACGGGAGAGCAGCATGTAGACGCGGTAGAGATTGGATTCGACGGATCCAGGGTCAAGCTCGAGGGCGCGGTCGAGGGCCTTGCGCGCGGCGATGGCGTGCATCTGTCCGCCGAAGCCGTAGCGGATGTACTGGAGCTGGGCGATGCCGAGGCCGCTCCACGCGGCGGCGAAGGTGGGGTCGCGCTCGACGACGGCTTCAAAGAGCTCGCGGGCGCGGTCGAGGTCGGCGCGGCTGCCGGTGCGCTGCATGAAGCCGGAGAGCAGGGCGCGGGCCTGGAGGTATTCCTCGGAAAGCTGCTCGCCGAGGCGTTCGGTGCGGGGAGCGGAGCGTTCGGCGCCGGGCTGCAACTGGCCGATGCCCTGGAGGGAGGCGAAGACCTCGTTGCAGATTTCGGTCTGGACGGCGATGAGGTCGAAGGAGGGGACGCTGATGGCGCCGCCGCCATGGACGCTTTGGCGGTCGACTTCAAGGAGCTGCCAGTTGAGGTCGAAGCCGTCCTGGGAGCGAAGAAAATTGCCGGTGAGGACCCAGTTGACGAGGAGCTTCTGGCCGATTTCGAGGGGGTCCATTTGCGCGATGGACAGATGCATGAGGGCGCTGGAGGGGCGGACGATGAGGGAGGACATGCGGGCGATGCGGGCGGCGATGGCGTCGGCGAGCGCAAAGCCGTAGAGCGGGGCGACGTCGGTGGCGCCGAGGTTCTGAAAGGGGAGGACGAGGAGGGTGTTGGGGCGGGAGTCTTCGCCGGCGGACTCGCGGAAGCGCTCGGCGAGCATGGAGAGGAGGCCGGTGGTGCGTTTTTCCTGCTCGGCGGGCGTGGAGGGGGGGAGGACGGCTGCGGCTTCGCCGGGGATGATGCCGGTTTCAAACTGCAGGGTCTTCATGATGGTTTTGAGGGCTTCGCGGACTTCCGCGGCGCTGCTGTAGCGATCGAGGGGGTTCTTTTGCAGGCAGCAAAAGATGACGGAGGTGAGCTCGGCGGGGATGCCTTCAAGGGGAGGGGGATCGAGGAACTGGATGGCGCGGATGGACTGGAACTCGTCGCCATCGGGGCGGGCGAAGGGATGGCGGCCGCAGGCGAGCTCGTAGAGGATGATGCCGAGGGCCCAGAGGTCGCTCTGGACGCTGCTTTGTCCGGTGACGAATTGCTCGGGGGCCATGTAGGCGATGGTGCCGCCGCGGGCGGTGTAGGTGGCGATGGGCGCGCCGGGCTTGCGGCGGGAGGCTTTGGCGGGGTCGAACTCAGCTTCTTCCGGGGGAAGGCGGCGGGCGAGGCCGAAGTCGAGGATCTTGGCGAGGCCGCCATCGGTGAGCATAACGTTGGCGGGCTTGAGGTCGCGATGGAAGATGCCGAGGGAGTGGGCGGCGCTGAGGCCGTCCGCGACCTGGATGCCGACGGAGAGGATGAGCTGGAGGCTGGACGGGCCCTTGGCGATGAGCTGGCTGAGGGATTGTCCGGGGACGTACTGCATGACGATGAAGGCTTCTTCGCCCTCTTCGCCGACTTCGTAGATGGCGCAGACGTTGGGGTGCTCGATGGCGGAGGCCATGCGGGCTTCGCGCAGGACGGTGGTGCGCATCTGCTGGAGGGTGAGGGCTCCGCGCTTGAGGACCTTGAGGACGACGGGGCGCATGAGCTGGGTATCGTTGGCGAGGTAGACGATGCCGCTGCCGCCGGCTCCGAGCTTGCGGACCAGCTCATAGTGCGTGATGGTGCGCTTCATGCTGTCTTCAGTTTACCGGCTGGGAAGCGCAGGAGCAGCATGGGGCGCAGACCGGCGAGGGGAGCCGGGAGGACGGCGTGATGGAGGCCGCGCTTATTGCGGGGTGAGGACGCTGCGCAGGCGGACGCCCTGCTTGCTGAGCTCGTCGACGAAGTCTTCCACGCGGACGAGGAAGTCCTGGCCGCTGCGGACGTAGCCAGGCATGGAATTCCAGACGTTGCGGACAGCCTGGGGATCTTCGAGCAGGGCGACGGCGGCGCCGGCGGCAGCGACGGCGAGTCCGGAGCGGCGCTTGCCGCTGACGAGGAGCAGCGCGCCGACGATGAGCGATCCGGCCGCGACGCTGCGGGTCCAGGGAATCTCAGTAAGAGTGGCTTCAATCTGCCGCGGGATTTTCATTCCGATTGCCTCGCCTTCCTGTTGCTTGAGATGCTCCGCGGCTTAGTCGAGATCGAATTCGCGCAGAGGCTTGCCGGTGTCGGGAGTTTCTTTGGCCTTTTTGAGGGCTTCGGCGAAGCGCTTGTTGAAGAGGTCTTCCTTATTTTTCTCGGCGTCGACGGCCTGGCGGAAGAGGCTTTCCTTGCGCTCCTCGGCCTCGCGCAGGGCTTTGGTGGCGGCGTCGAAGTCTTCGAAGGTGCGCTTGCGGGGCGCCGGGGTATGGGCGATGACGGCGCGGGAGGCGACGTCGATCTTGATCATCGCGCCGCAGTCGGGGCAGGCGATTTCGAGGATCGGGTTGGATTTAGGGGCCATGGCGCTGCTCGTCCGGAACAAATGGGAATCAGAGGGTCAGTGTAACGCCGTGCGTTCGCGCGCGCAAAGAAGAGGCGATGGGTGGGAGGGGCGAGGGATTTTCCAAACGATCAGAGAAAGATGGCTTTGTGGCCGGGACAGTCCTGCGCGGCTTGTTCGACGAGGGTGGCGAGGAGAGCGGCGCCGTAGCGGGCGAGGTAGGCGATGCCGCCGATGGTGCGCTCCTGAGGATGGCGGTCAGGGAAGAGGTTGAAGGAGAGGGTGTCGATGTGGCGGCGGATGCTGGCTTCCTTCTGCAACTGGAAATTGGCGGCGAGGCGGCGCATGCGGTTCATCTGATAGCGCATTTTGGATGCGGCCACGGCGGCGGAACGGCCGAGGCTGGGGTCGAGGGATTGCGTCCAGGCGAGGAGGGTTTCGAGCTCGGCGTCGAGGGCGTTGCCGGTGGCGGCGAGACGCATCTTGCCTTCGATGGGAATGGCTCGCGCGCCGAGGCGGTGGGCCAGTTCGTCAGGATGGGCTGCGAGGATGTCGGTGAGCGCGAGTTCATGCTGGGCGAGGACTTTGCCGATGGACGGCTCGATGAGCGTGGCGCTGAGACGGGGAAATATCGGCGTGGTGCGGCCGAGGATGGCCTGGTAGAGGACCTGCGACTGCGCGAAGTAGGCGATCTCGGCGGGGCCTCCGATGTAGGCGGCGGTGGGGAGCAGGTGGTCCTGAAAAACGGGGCGGAGGAGGGCGTTGGGGCTGAGGCGCTCGGGGGCGGCGTCGAGGATGGCGAGGAGATCGGCGGCGGAATACGTGGATTTGCCGGCGAGCCACTGGTCGCCTTTGCGGCGCAGAGGCTGGCGGGCTCCGGTTTCGCCGTCGAGCAGAAAGAGGAGGCTGCTGCCGGGGGCGACGAGGACCTGGGAGTGGTAGCCGCGCTGGGCGAGCAGGCGGTCACGGTCGTGCAGGGCGGCTTCGAGGTCCGCGGCGTGCTCGATGGCGTGGCGGAGGACGGGCGCGCCGAGAGCATGCAAGGCGCGGCTGGAGGCGTCGATGACGATGAGGCCGTAGTCCGCGAAGACGGAGGCGATGAGGCGCGCGAAGGAGGAGGCGAAGGTGGCGTCGGGGGTGTAGCTGGCGGCGAGCAGATCGAACTCGGGCGATCCGCCGATGAGCTCGGCAGCGCGGTCGAGTAGTCCGGTGATGTTGGGTCCGAGGGGGATGGAGCCAACGGGCTGGCCGGCAGTGTGTTCGCCGGGAACGAGGCGGAGGGTGTGCAGGGCGTGGCGCGCGGGGAGGATGAGGTGATTGGCTTCGGCGAGGTCGTGATCTTCGGCGGCGAGCCAGAAGATGGGGACGCCGCCCGCAGCCTGTGCGCGGTCGATGACGGTGGCTGCTTTGAAGAGGGTGAAGAGGGGTCCGCCAAACAAGGCGACCTGTTGGCCGGTGACGACGGCGGGTGCTCCCTGGCGGAGACGCTCGATGTTAGCGAGGGTTTTTTCGCCGGCGCCCCAGGTCTGGTTCTGCGCGAGGAGCAGGTCGGCTACGGCGGCGCGGTGCGCGGGAGCCTGCGTGGGCGCATTTGTTTTCCAGGATTGAGACCAGGGAGTGGAAAGGAAAAACGGCTCGATGGGCTCGCGATGGGAGGCGTAGTCGAGAAAGAGCCGGCTGAGCCGGGGAAGGATCGAGATGGGAAGACAGTCAACTTGCACAGCTCAGCAACCTGTCAGAAGTTTCTCATGCGGTGAGATTCGGATGCAGGGCGGGGAGGGGAAGATGCAGATTGATGGGGCTTTCCAGGGACGCGAATCTGCCCGCGCCGGATGGTACCGTAGGAAAAGAGCGAGGGAGCATGGCGAAAAAGAAGAAGAAGGCCGGGAAAAAGGACGCGCAGGCGGTGGTGGTGCGCAAGAAGCTGAAGATCGATGCGGGCCAGGCGGCGGAAGTGCTGGCGTCGAAAGTGTCCTACGAGGGGCCGCTGTTCCGGGTGCTGAGCGAGCAGATTCGCGAGCCAAACGGGAAGCAGGTGGACCGGGACATCATCCGGCACAACGGGTCGGTGGTGATATTGGCGCTGGAGAAGGGAAAGAGCAGGAAGGATCCGCTGGTGCTGATCGAGCGGCAGTACCGGCATGCCGCGCAGCAGTACCTCTACGAGGTTCCGGCGGGGAAGATGGAGACGGGCGAGGACCATCTGGAAGCGGCCAAACGCGAGTTGCTGGAGGAGACCGGGTACGCGGCGAAGAAGTGGACCAAGCTGGTGAAGTACTTCGCAAGTCCAGGATTTCTCGGCGAATGGATGCAGGTATTTTTGGCAGAAGAGCTGACGGCGGGGGAGGCGCATCCGGAAGAGGATGAGTCGTTCGAGCTGCAGTTTGTGCCGCTTTCAGAGATGCTGCGGCTGATTGACGCGGGCAAAGTGCGCGACGGGAAGACGCTGATCGCGGTGATGTACTACGCGCGCATGGGCGGTCACAGGAAGTAGGTCACGGGAAGTAACAGAAGAGTTACTTTCGCTGCGCAGAAAACCAAAGCTCAAAGGGCCGCGTCTTTATGTCAAGCAGGTTGGGGTTGCCCAACCACAATGCCTGAGAGGAAGGTTCGTGCTTGTGGCTCAGTATAAAGGCAAGGTGAAGTGGTTTAACAACGCAAAAGGGTATGGATTTATCGGACGGGACGACGGGGCCGATGTGTTTGTCCACTACAGCGCCATCCAGGTGGACGGATACAAGAGCCTGAAGGAAGGCGACGACGTCGAGTTCGATATTATCCAGGGTCAGAAAGGTCCACAGGCGGATCAGGTGGTACGCGCCCGCGAAGTCGCCTAACCCGGCGGCTCGCCATCCTTTTCAGATGTTCCCCCGACACCCCTTCCCCGCCCAGCGCGGGGAAGTTCTTTTTTGGGCTGGTTGTGCGCGGCGCACGCCTGGAATCCCGCTGACGAACATGGTGTAATCGAGGGCGATGGATAACCGCTCGATTGCGCAAATGCTTGCGGACACGGCCGATCTGCTGGAGATCAGCGCGGGCGATCCCTTTCGGATTCGCTCGTACCGGCGCGCGGCGGAGGCGGTGGAATCGACCACCGTGCAGTTGAGCGCGATTGCCGGCGACGCCAAAAAGCTGCAGGAGATTCCCGGGATCGGCAAGGGGATGGCGGCGAACATCCAGGAGATTGAGCGGTCGGGAAAGCTGCCGCTGCGCGAAGAGCTGCTGCTGCAATACAAGCCGACGATGCTGGAGTTGCTGCGGCTGCCAGGCATGGGTCCGAAGACGGTGGCGCTGCTGTGGGATGCGGTGCAGGTGGGCTCGGTGGAGGAACTGGAGGCGGCGATTGCGGCGGGACGTCTGGCGGGGCTGCCGCGGATTGGCGACAAGCTGGTTGAGAAACTCCGCAAGGGCATTGAGGACTACAAGCAGAACAGCGGGCGGTTCCTGATCGATGACGGCGAAATCGCGGCTGAGAAGGTGATGGCGTATCTGCGGGAGTTTCCGGGGCTGACGACAATTCTTCCGGCGGGATCGCTGCGGCGCGGGCGGGAGACGATTGGGGACCTGGACATTCTGGTGACGGGGCCGGCGTGCGCGGAAGACCAGGTGAGCGCGGCGGTGGACTATATGGCCAGCTATCCGCCGATCAACACGCTGCTGGCTAAAGGACAGAACAAGGTGAGCTTCCGGCTGCGGTCGGGGTTGCAGGTGGATGTGCGGCTGCTGCCGGAGGGGTCGTATGGGGCGGCGCTGCAGTACTTCACCGGTTCGAAGATGCACAACGTGACGGTGCGGCAGCGGGCGCTGAAGCGCGGATACACGCTGAGCGAGTATGCGCTGGCGCGGGTGGACGATGGATCGTTCGTCGCGGGCGCGACGGAGGAAGAGATTTACGCGGCGCTGGGGCTGGACTGGATTCCGCCGGAGCTGCGCGAGAACAATGGGGAGATTGAAGCGGCGGAAGCACATCGGCTGCCGGTGCTGATCGAGGAGCAGGATATTCGCGGCGACGTGCACATGCACACGCATGCGACGGACGGGAAGAACTCCATTCGCGAGATGGCGGAAGCAGGGCTGGCGCGGGGCTACGCGTATGTGGCGATCACGGACCACTCGAAGAATCTGGCGATGACGAACGGACTCGACGACGCGCGGGCGCTGGAGCACGTGCAGCGGATTCGCGCAGTGGACGCGGAGATGGAGGGGAAGATTCGCGTCTTTCCGGGGATCGAAGTGGATATTCTGGGCGATGGCGCGCTGGATTTGTCGGACGAAGTGCTGGCGCAGATGGATGTGGTGATCGCCAGCGTGCATTCGCTGTTCAACCAGCCGGAGCAGCAGATGACGGAGCGGGTGCTGCGGGCGATTGAGAATCCGTATGTGCGGATTCTGGGGCATCCGACGGGCAGGCTGCTGCTGCGGCGGGAGCCGTTCGCGATCGACATGACGGCGGTGCTGCGGCGCGCGTCGGAGCTGGGGGTGGCGGTGGAGCACAATGCGTATCCCGACCGGCTGGATTTGTGCGACCGCGATTTGCGGCTGGCGAAGGAGCTGGGCTGCCGCATCGCCATCAATACGGATTCGCACCACGTGAGCCATCTGGTGAAGATGCGGTACGGGATCCGGCAACTGCGGCGGGCCTGGCTGACGAAGCAGGACGTGCTGAACACGCTGGGGGCGGGGGAATTTCTGGCGGCGCTGCGGCCGCGTCCGGCGTAGGGCGGGAATCTGCATCCCAAAGAACTCCAGTAGAATGCGAGAGCCAAGGACTGCATGAGCGAGACTTTATGAGGGACAGAAGCGGGATCCATCCTGTGTTCGCGGCCGTGGCCGCACTGGTCATCGTGGTGGCCGCGATTGGCGGCTACGTGTGGGTCAACACCAAGCCTCCGGTGCACGCGGGGCAGTTGGTCTCGCTGGACGCCTACCCGATCCACCGCGAGCTTTCGACGGGGTCGGCGCTGGGCGGCGCGGAGGGGCAGAAGGACGTCTACGACGAGGAAATCGTGGTTGCCAACGTGCACATCAAGAGCCAGACGGAGATGCCGCTGTTCCTGCACGATATGTGGGCGGACGTGACGCTGGCGGATGGGACGACGCAGCGCAGCATGGGCGCGAGCACGGCGGACTACAACAATGTGTTTGTGGCCTATCCCACGCTGGCGCCGAAGAAGACGCGGCCGGTGCTGCGGGACACGACCATGACGCCGGGGCAGGTGATTGACGGGCAGATTGTCTTCCACTATCCGATCAGCGGCAAGGAATGGGATGCGCGGAAGGATTTCAAGGTGACGGTGGAATTTCTGCACCAGAATGATTTGGTTTTGCAGGAAAAGCCGACAGGCAACCAACCGTAGGCGGCGGGACAGGCACGATGTTCGCGAAGGCGCAGCGAGTTCACTTTATCGGGATTGGCGGGATCGGGATGAGCGGGATCGCGGAGATCCTGCTCAATCTGCAATACCCGGTGAGCGGGTCGGACTTGCGGCGGTCGCCGGTGACGGAGCGGCTGGCGACGCTGGGCGCGACGGTGTTCGAGGGGCATGCAGCCGCGAACGTGGTGGGCGCCGGGGTGGTGGTGGTGAGCTCCGCGGTGAACGAGCGCAATCCGGAAGTGATGGAGGCGCGGGCGCGGAAGATTCCGGTGATTCAGCGAGCGGAGATGCTGGCCGAACTGATGCGGCTGAAGTATGGCATCGCCATTGCGGGCATGCATGGGAAGACGACGACCACTTCGATGGTGGCGTCGGTGCTGACCGCGGGGGGGCTCGACCCGACGGTGGTGGTGGGCGGGCGCGTGGACACGATGGGATCGAATGCGCGGCTGGGGCAGTCGCGGTATCTGGTAGCCGAGGCGGACGAGAGCGACCGGTCGTTTCTGCGGCTGTCGCCGATTCTTGCGGTGGTGACGAATCTGGATCGCGAGCACATGGATTGCTACCGCGATATGGATGACGTGGAGGACGCGTTTGTCGAGTTCATGGACAAGGTGCCGTTCTACGGGGCGTGCGTGGCGTGCGCCGACGATGCGCGGCTGGCGTCGATTCTGCATCGAGTGAAGCGGCGGGTGTTTACTTACGGGGCGTCGCCGAAGGCGGACTTTGTGCTGCGGATGCTGCCTGCTTTGCCGGCGGATTCCGGGGGCACGGAGCGCGTGTGCCGATCGCGCTTTGAAGTGGCGGCGGGGGGCGAGGTGTATGGGCCGCTGGAACTGCTGGTGCCGGGGGCGCACAACGTATTGAATGCGACGGCGGCGGTGGCGATTGCGGCGCAACTGGAGATGAAGCCGGAGGCGATTGCAAGCGGCATCCGCGCTTTCCGGGGGGTGGACCGGCGGTTCCAGAGCAAAGGATGCGTGCGCGGCGTGACGGTGGTGGACGACTACGGGCACCATCCGACGGAGATTCGGGCGACGCTGCGGGCGGCGCGGGATTGCGGGTACGGCGGAGTGCATGTGATCTTTCAGCCGCACCGGTACACGCGCACGCGGGATCTGATGGACGAGTTTGTGCACGCGTTTGACGATGCGGCCTCGGTGCAGGTGCTGGATATTTATGCAGCCAGCGAGGAGCCGATTCCGGGGATCACGGCGCAGGCGCTGGTGGACGATATCGGGCGGCGGGAGGTCGAGTATGCGGCCTCGCCGGACGAGGCGATTGCGCGGGCGATTGCGCGGTCAAAAGAAGGCGACGTGATTGTGACCCAGGGCGCGGGGAGCGTTTCCTACCTGGCGCCGCTGGTGGTGGAGCGGCTGGGATCGGCAAAATGACCCCATTGCGCTCTTCGATTCCCCCGGGGCAATTTCTGGTTCCGCACCTCTTCCGTTTGAGATAATCGACTTGCTCTGGGGTTCGGCCATGGCTCTCGATACGTCGAGGTGCCGTGCGACGTGTGTCCCCAAATGAAACCCGTTCAACTGGTACTAACCCCGACTCGCAACCGCCGCCTGAACGAACTGGTGGGCTTGCTGGTCCTCGCTTCCGCGATCCTCCTTCTCCTCGCGCTCATTTCCTATCGCCCGACGGATCCGTCGTTCGACTCGGTGGGGCTGGGCCCGGTGCGCAACTGGATTGGGCCGTTCGGCGCGCATCTCAGCGATATTTTTCTGCAAATTGAAGGCGTTTCGGCGTATCTGATTCCGCTGCTGGTGGGAGCGCTGGGGTGGACGTGGCTGCGGTCGCGTCCGGCCGGCTCGCCGGGGGCGAAGGTGGTCGGCTTTGGGCTGTGCCTGGTCTTCGCGCCGGCGCTCTTCGGGTTGCTGCCGAATCATCCGCATTTTCCGTGGGGGCTGCCGGTGGCGGGGCTGACGGGACGGCTGGTGGCGGACTTGCTGGTGAGCTTCCTGAATTTTACGGGCGCGTGCATCGTGACCGTGACGCTGGTGGCGGCGGCGGTTTATTTGTCGACGACCTTCAGCTTTAACACGGCGCGTGAATGGATCGGGATCAAGTTCGCGTTCGTGCTGGCGTGGCGGGATCGCTGGGTGAACTGGCGGAAGCGGCGCGCGATGAAGAAGGAACTGCGGGCCGCGGCGCGGCTGGATCGCATCCACGAAAAAGAGGCGGAAAAGGCGCGCAAGGCCGCGGAAAAAGCGGCGCGCAAAGCGGGGAAGAGCGTTCCGGTGGAAGCGCCCCTCGCTGTGGAATATGCCGGCGATGAGGACGATGTGCCGAACCGGCGCGGCGGCTTCTCTGAGACGTACGCGCCTGCGCAGCCGCAGCCGGTGGCGACGCCGATGGGCTTGTGGGACCAGATGCCGCGGTCGGTGGCGGAAGAGCCGGAGGAACTGGGGATTGTGGAGGCGGATCCGGAGCCGGCGGCGCCGCTGCGTCCGCAACTGGTGCCGAGGGCGGAGCGGGCGGCGGAGCGGACGGCCGAACCGGGGCGCGCGATTTCCATTGGGGAGCGGGCCGATACCGATGCGCGGACGGTGACGGTGGCGTCGAAGTCGGTGACCGGTTTCCGGCTGCCGCCGAGCACGCTGCTGCATCGCAGCGACGAGCCGTCGCCGGTGCGCGAGGATCTGCTGCGGACTTCTGCGCAAATTCTGGTGGAGAAATGCGCGGAGTTCGATGTGACGGGGCAGGTGGTGCAGATCAATCCGGGTCCGGTGGTGACGACGTTTGAATTTCGTCCGGATGCGGGCATCAAATACAGCCGCGTGACCGGGCTGGCGGAAGATCTGTGCCTGGCGACGCGCGCGGAAAGCATTCTGATCGAGCGGATGGCGGGCAAGAGCACGGTCGGCATTCAGGTGCCGAACGATGAGCGGGAGACGATCTGGCTGCGCGACGTGATCGAGTCAGAGAACTTCGCCACGTCGAAGAGCAAGCTCACGCTGGCGATGGGGAAGGACATCAACGGGCGGATTGTGGTCGCGGATCTGGCGACGATGCCGCACGTGCTGATTGCGGGTTCGACGGGCAGCGGCAAATCCGTGGCGATCAACGCCATGATTATGTCGGTGCTGTACAAGGCGACGCCGGAGCAGGTGCGGCTGATCCTGGTCGATCCGAAGCGCGTGGAACTGGGCATGTACGAGGGCGTACCGCACCTGTTTACGCCGATCATCACCGAGCCGAAGCTGGCGGCGAACGCGCTGCGCAACGCGGTGCGGGAGATGGAGCGGCGGCTGAAGCTGCTGGCGTCGCGGAGCGTGCGCAATATCGACCAGTACAACCGGCTGTTCGACAACGCGACGCCGACGCTGTTCGACGAGGAGCAGGAAGAGAAGCCGCTGCCGTACATCATGATCATCATCGACGAGCTGGCCGATTTGATGATGCTGGACAAGGCGAACGTGGAAGAGTCGGTGACGCGGCTGGCGCAGATGGCGCGCGCGGTGGGGATCCACCTGGTGCTGGCGACACAGCGGCCGTCGGTGGATGTGATCACCGGATTGATCAAGGCGAATGTGCCGTCGCGTATTTCGTTCCGGCTGGCGACGAAGGTGGACTCGCGGACGATTCTGGACTCGAACGGCGCGGAGGCGCTGCTGGGGCGGGGCGATATGCTGTTTCTGCCGCCGGGGACGTCGCGGCTGAATCGGATTCATGCGCCGTTTGTGACCGAAAAAGAAATCGCGGCGGTTACAGATTTCTGGAAGAAGCAGGGAGAAGCCGAGTACGTGCAGGGCTTCCTCGAAGCGCCGAAGGACGCGGGCGGGCACGAATCGGGAGCGGGTTCCGACGACGGCGACGACAGCAGCGACGATCTGTTTGAAGACGCGGTGCGGCTGGTGCTGGAGTTTGGGAAGGCGTCGACGTCGCTGCTGCAGCGCAGGCTGCGGATTGGCTACGGCCGGGCGGCGCACCTGATCGACATGATGGAGCGGGATGGGATCGTGGGGCCGGCGGATGGGCCGAAGCCGCGGGAAATCCTGAAGCCGCCGGACTGGATCAGCGAAGTGGAAACCACGCTGCGGTAGGCGACGTTACGGGGCGGGCGGTTTGGCTTCCTGCGCTGTCTTCAGGGCCACGAAACCTAACACCGCGACCACCAGCAGAAGACCCACCCAGAGAAGGAACGGATATCTTTCAGTCAGCGGACGCCGGTCGGGCGGCGGCTGGTAGTGCGGATTTTTCTGCTCGGGAGCGAGAGTAGCGGGCAGCGGATGCTTTTCCGGGGTGAAGAGCGTCGCGTAGTCGTAGCGCGGGGCAGCCAGGCTGGGGTTGCCGTAGAACAGCGCGTACTGCGTGCCGGAGGTTGCGTCGAAACAGATTTGGCGCTCCGCCATTTCGAGGCGCACCGACTCCACCGGCAGCGGCGGGTCGTCCCCATTGTCGATGTCGATGGTCCAGAGCTGGCCGGCCGGGCCGGATGCGTCGGGCCGAACGGCGATGGTGAGGTTCTCTTCGTCGATCCGGTGGCCGTCATGGACGCCGTGCACGCGCAGCAGCCGTCCGTTGGCCAGCAATGTTTCGAGCGGCTCTTCATCCATCTGCTGCGGAGGCGAGGCGGACGCTGCGCGGATGGAGACGTAGCGACTGAAGTTTTGCGCGCCCGCACCGATCGAGAAAGTAATGCGGTCCACCGGCACATGGGCGGGCACGCGGAACTGGACCACGGTGAGGCGATTCTTCTGCGTGACCTCCGAGGTCTGGGCGACAGGCGCGTAGGGCAATTCGCCGGCGGAGGCGGCTCCGGCTTCGAGGCCGCTGACCCGGTTCGGCTTGATGGGCCCGGCAATCGCAAAGTGGAGGAAGCGGAAGTCCGATGGCGGCAGGTGGAGGACCGTGCTGCGGCCGAGTTTCTGGGTGGTGAGGTCGAAGATGGTGAAGGCGCCGAGGCGCGTGGCGGGGCTGGTTTGTTGCTGGCTGCCGGCGACGGTGACCGATGCGATGAAATTCTCCGCGTTCACCGCCAGAGAGACGTCGCGATAGGCGCCGTCGGGCATGGCAGCATCGAACGTCGTCTGTCCGCTGCGGGAGCCGAGGTTCAGCACGGGCAGGTTCCGGGGCGGGTGGGCGGTCGATTCGGATTCGCGGATAATGTAGGGCTGTTCCTCGACGGCTGCGGCGGTTTGGACCGGGGCGTTGCGCACCAGGCGCAGGTCGGCGAGGTCCGCGGCCGCGTGCGCAAAGGTCTCCGCGTCGAGGACGGCGCAGGTTTGTCCCGTAGCGCCGGGCTGCGGCTGGAGGGGACGCTGGTAGAGGGAGTGCAGCGTGGGCTCGACCGTCGCGGGGTTGGCCGCCGCTGCCGCCAGGACGATCGCCGCCAGCAGATTTGCTTTCATTCCTGGGCGCTCTCCGTTTCGCGGAGGTGCAGCCAGTCGCGCTGGTAGACGAAGCTGGTCGCGAGCAGGAGCGCGCCCAATCCGAGGAAGCTGAGGATGCGGTAGCCCTGGCTGAGCTGGCTGAGGTCGACGGTGAACACCTTGGCGATGGTGGCGGCCAGCAGGATAAGCGCCTGCCAGCGCAGGAAGGCGGAGCGGCGCCAGAAGCCCAGGGTCAGCAACAACGCGCCGAAGGCCATAAACAAAGCCGAATAGGTGAACTGGGCGTACATCCGGTAGTCGTGCTCGAGATGCCAGTCGCCGCGATATTGCAGGTACCACCAGAAGCTGTGAATCTCCCAGCCGATGGCAAGCAGGATGAGGGCATTGACGGCCAGGGCGGCGCCGACGGCGATGGGCGGCCAGGCCAGGACGGCGAAGCGATCCTCAGGGGATCGAGGCGCGTGGGCGGCGATCCACGCGATGACGGCGCAGGCGGCGATGCCGACGCAGTAGGTCGCGAAGCGCTCATTGAAAATCGGCGTGGTGGAGGCAGAAGGATTCTGCACGACCAGGGCGACGAGGCCGAGGAGGACGCACAGCGTGGCGAGCGTGCGGAGCAGGACGCTGCGCACCCGGTCGGCGGCCCACATGAGCGCGGCGCCTTCGACGAGCCAGCCCACCGTGAGCCAGCGGCCGTGCGCCTTGAGCGGAATGGCGATGGTGAGGAAGACGACGGCCGCGGTGAGGTGCAGCGAGTCGAGGACGCGCACACCGGCGCGCGGGGGGCCGGGGCGCCGCAGACGCGGAAGGGCGAGGAAAAAGGCGGCGAAGGCGACGGCGGTCCAGGGCTCGGCGGCCTGGTCTCCCGCGTTGTCAAGCAGGAGATAGAAGGACAGGAAGCCGAGCGCGGCATTTGCGAGCGGCAGGACGACGGTCGCCAGGTAGTCCCAGGGGGAATGATGCTGGTCGGGGGGCAGGGCCACGAGCTTGGGAGCCAGGGCGAAGAGGAGGAAGAAGAAGGCGAGGAAGAAGGCGGTGATTCCGAAGGCGTTTGTCGAGTAGAAGACGCCGGCCCAGAGGCTGACGTAGATCACGGTGCCGAGGAAGGCGCCGGAGAGCAGCCGGGACCAGGGCCGCAGCGCGACCAGGGCGAGGACGGCGAGATCGAGCAGCAGAAGATAGGCGAAGAGCGCGACTTCGTGGTTTTCTCCGGTGGAGATGAGCGCGGGCGTGCTGAGTCCGCCGACGATGGCGTAGAGGGCGAGCAATTCGGCATCCTGCGCCCACGCTAAATATCCATTGAACGCGGTCACGACAATCATGGCGCCGAAGGCGATCGGCGCGGGGAAGAGGTGATAGAGCGAGAAGCCCGCCCAGAGGGAGAGATAGAGAATGCCGCTGCCGACGGCCTTCAGCGACCAGGAGAAGAGTACGTACCGATGGGTGCGGAAGCGCTCGGACCAGGCGATAAGGGACGCGCCGGCCACCAAGCCGATGAGCACGCGGCCGAGCGGGCCGATCCAGTGGTTGTCAATGGCGAGTTTCAGGAACCAGGCGACGGCGACGAGGACGGCGAGGATGCCGATGCGATTGAACCACTGGGAGCCGATGCGGGTTTCGAGCGAGACGTCTCGGGGGCCGGATTGCGGCTCAATGGTTGCGAATTGGGGAAGCGATGGGACAGGAGGCGGCGCGAGCGGAGGCGGCGGTGGCGCCATCGGGAACTGCCTGAGGGGCTTGAGGTCCGGCGTCGCCGGGTGCGCCTGGCGGGCCGTCTCTTCCGCCGCGGCCAGCAGCGCACGGTCCTCGCCCTGGCGTGCGGCCAGTTCGCGTTCGAGGGTGCGTTCCAGGCGGTCCACGCGAGCCCGCAATGCCGCGATCTCTGCGCTCAAGCCTGGAGAATCGTCCGTGTCCATGGCAGCCACAAATCTACACCCAGGGCAGGTGAGAATCCATGGCGAAGCGCGGGCGGGGCCGGTCGCAGCGGGGAGGGGCAACGGAATCGCAGTACGCATCGGGGCTGCGGCTGTGTAGAATCGTGCGCAACATGGATTCCGGCCGGAGATCGACGCCGCGACGCATCCTCGCCATCGACGATGACCCGGTGAGTCTCGCCGTTGCGGTGGTTCTGCTGGAATCGGAGGAGTGCGCGGTGGTGCAGGCGGAGAGCGGGGAAGACGCGCTCGAGTTGCTGGAGGCGGCGCCGGAGAAGCCGGACTGCATCGTGGCGGACCTGCGCATGCCATCGCTGTCCGGACCGGAACTGGCGGTGCGCCTGCGCGCAGCGGCTCCCGAGGCACTTTTGCTGGCGATGAGCGCGACGCCGCCGGAGACGGTGGAGGGGTATGACGGGGTCCTGAAAAAGCCGTTGTCGGCGGAGGCGGTGAGCGCGGCGTTTGCGGACAGGACGGAGCCTGGCGGGAGGACTGCGGCCGGGGGGGAGGCGGTCGAGGGCGCGGGGATGGGGGATGCCGGCGGGCCGGGGGAGGGCTACCTCGACGAGGCGGTCTTCGATCGGCTGCGGCGAGCGATGCCTCTCGCGGCGCTCGACGAAGTGATTACGGCATTTCTTGAGGACACCGGGATGCGCATTGAGCTGATGCGGAGCGCGGATGGGGAAACCCTGCGGCGCGAGGCGCACACGGTGAAGGGGGGAGCGGCCATGGTGGGGGCAATTCGGGTGGCCAGCGTGGCGTCCGCTATCGAAGCAGGTATTGATCATCATGGTAATCGTCGGGACAAGCTCGATGAACTTGAGCTTTGCCTCCGCCGCAGCGAAGTTATCCTGAAGGAAAGGCTCAAGATATGACCAGCACATCCAGGTCCGCGCGTCCCACACCGGCACGATCCGCCAAGTCGTCTTCTCCCGCGATTCGCATTTTGCTTGCCGACGATCACCCCGTGGTGCGCATCGGGGTGCGCAACATGCTGCAGGCGGACCAGGCGTTTGAAGTGGTGGGCGAGGTGGGGGATGGCGACGAGGCCATTACCGAGACGCTCGAATTGCTGCCCGACATCCTGCTGCTGGATCTGTATATGCCGCGGCTGCCGGGGCTGGAAGCGATGCGCGCCATCATGAGCGGATCGCCCAGCGTGAAGATTGTGCTGCTGACCAGCACGATCAGCACGCAGCAGGTGATTGAGGCGCTGCAGATCGGCGCGCGGGGCATCGTGCTGAAGGACGCGCTGGCCGATCATCTGACGTCGGCGATTCGCGCGGTGATCAGCGGGGACTACTGGATCGGCGGCAAGCGGGTGGTGAACCTGGTGGGCGCGCTGCACGAGTTGATGCTGAAGGCCGCGGTGCCCGATCGCAAGACGTTCGGCCTGACGCCTCGGGAGATGGAAGTGGTGGGCTGCATCGTGGAAGGGTGCTCCAATCGCGACATCGCGAAGCAGTTTGGGCTGAGCGAGGAGACGGTGAAGCGGCACCTCTCGAATATCTTCGACAAGACCGGGGTCTCGACGCGGCTGGAACTGGCGATGTTCGCGATCGCCCATCATCTGGTGAATCCGGAGAAATAGGCGCAAAAAGGAGGCTGGACCACGAGGGCCCAGCCTGTCTGCAACGAAACGGTTAGCGGACCGGGGCGGGGGTGCCGCGCCATCTTTTCTGCATCTGGTTCCAGGCCACAGCCTCGTAGACGGCGGCCAGGCCTACCAGCCCATAGACCACCCGGCTGAGCGCTGAGTAATCCCCAAACAATTTGGCGACCAGGTCGAAGTGCATGGAGCCGAAGAGTCCCCAGTTAAGCCCGCCCACGACGAGCAGGACGATTGCCAGGATATCGATTGCCTTCATCGCGAAGTTTCTCCAGTCGAATTTGGAAAGCTGCCGGTTAGGAATTCGGGGGCATGAGCACGGTGTCGATGACGTGAATGACGCCATTCGACGCGTGGACGTCGGCTTTGACGACGGTGGCGTCGTTCACCATCACATGGCCGCCGCTGACTTTGAAGGAGAGGCTCGCGCCTTCCGCGGTCTTCGCCGAGGTCATGTGCATGACTTTGGCGGCGTCGACGTTGCCGGGAACGACGTGGTAGAGCAGAATCGCCCGCAACTTGTCTTTGTTCTCCGGTTTGAGGAGCGAGTCCACCGTGCCCGCGGGCAGTTTGGCAAAGGCTTCGTCGGTGGGCGCGAAGACCGTGTAGGGGCCTTTGCCCTCGAGCGTGGTTTCAAGACCGGCAACCTGCACGGCGGCGACCAGAGTTTTGAACGAACCGGCTGACACCGCGGTCTGCACGATGTTCATCTGCGGCGCGGTAGTTGGCGCTCCTGCCCACACGGCAAGAGCGAGAATCCCCATCGTCTTCAGCATTCAGCACATCCTCCGGAAGAGCGTTTTATGCTCTTCACCCTGTTGACAGTAAGGCAAAAATAATTGATTGTCAGTCAACAGAGGCGCTCGAACGCAGTTGCCTTGCGCGAGACGAAAATGGGAGGCGGAAAACTTGAAGCAGAAGAAAGCGGTCGCAGGAGCGGCGTCGACGGGGGTGATCGAGGAGTCGATTCGACCCTACGCGATTGCAGAAAAACTGCGCGGACTGCGGCTGCGCAAGAGCATGGGGCTGGCGCAACTGGCGGCGCACACCGGGCTCTCGACGGCGATGCTGTCCCGGCTCGAGAACGCGCGTCTGGTGCCGACGCTGCCCACGCTGGTGCGGATTGCGACGGTCTTCAACGTGGGGCTCGACTACTTTTTCACGGATCCGCGCAAGCGGCATGTGGTGGCGGTGTCGCGGCGGGAGGAGCGCAGGAAGTTTCCCGCCGACCCGCGCAGCAGTCCGGCCCCGTGGCACTTCGAGAGCCTGGATTTTCGCGCGAACGAGCGGAAGCTGAGCGGGTATCTGGCGCATTTTCATGCGCTGCCGGCGGCCAAGGTTGCGCCGCACTTTCATCCAGGCGTGGAATTGCTGTATCTGATCGAAGGGGAACTGGAGATTGCGATCGGCACCGAGTGGTACCGGCTGGCGGCGGGCGACTCGATTTATTTCGATTCGCTGCAGAAACATGCGTACCGCAGCGTGGCCGCGGGAGCGTGCACGGCGGTGGTGGTGACGACGGGTGCGCCGGTGTGATGGATTGCCGCTGATCCGAATGTGTGATTCCAGTCACAGAGCGCCATTTGCGGCCCGAATATCGTCTAAACTGCGTACCAGAAGTCACTCCGGACCCCAAGTGCGCAGAGGGACACAACCAGAATGCAGACTGCAGCCACCGAGAGCCTGGCAACAGCTCCCGCCGCGACCTTATGGAATCGGAATCATCCCTACCCCGCCACGGTGACGGAGAATCGGCTGCTGACGGGTCCGGGATCGGAAAAAGAGACGCGCCACATTGAAATGGCGCTGGGCGAGTCGGGCATTCAATATCAGCCTGGGGATTCGGCCGGCGTGGTTCCCGCGAACACGCGCGCCGCCGTGGACGACGTTTTGCAGCGGCTGGAACTGACGGGCGACGAGCCGGTGAACGATTTTTACGGCAAAGCGACGGTGGTGCGGGAAGCGCTGACGTCGTGGCTGATGATCGGCAAGCTGTCGAGTGCGACGGTGCGGCAGTGGGCGGCGCTGTCGGGGCATCCGGAGCTGACCGACCTGGTGCAGGCGGGCAATAAAGACAAGCTGAACGCGTGGCTGTGGGGGCGGGAATTTCTGGATCTGCTGGAGCACAGCCCGACGAAACTCGGGGATCCGCAGCAACTCTTCAAACTGCTGCCGCGTTTGGCGCCGCGGCTGTATTCCATTTCGTCGAGCCAGGCGCTGCATCCGGGGAAGATCGACCTGTCGGTGCGGGTGGTGAAATACGAGAGCTATGGGCGGGGCCGGTGCGGCGTGTGCTCGACGCAGATTGGGGAGCGGACGCCGCCGGGGGGCGCGCTGCCCATCTTCATCCACTCGAATCAGCTGTTCCGGCTGCCGGCAGAGACGAGCGTGCCGGTGATTATGGTGGGACCGGGCACCGGGATTGCGCCGTTTCGCGCGTTTCTGGAGCACAAGGAGGCGGGCGTGGGCGGGTGGCCGATGTGGCTCTTCTTCGGCGATCAGAGGGCTTCGCAGGATTATTTGTATGAGGGCGATCTGCTGCGCTGGAAGCAGAACGGGGTGCTGCAGCGGCTGGACACGGCGTTTTCGCGCGATCAGAAAGAGAAGATCTACGTGCAGCAGCGAATTCGCGAGAACTCCGCCGAATTGTGGCAGTGGCTGGATCGCGGGGCGTACTTCTACGTGTGCGGCGATTCGAAGCGGATGGCTCCGGATGTGGAAGCGGCGCTGCTGGAAGCGGTGGCGTTGCACAGCGGACGCGGCCCGGAATATGCGGCCGAGTTTCTGGCGGGGATGAAGAAGCAGAAGCGGTATTTGCGCGACGTGTACTAGAGCGGCCGGCCGGAATCGCCGAAAAGTCGCGAGCGGGGACTCCGCTACGCTTTCGCCACTTTGGATCGCAATTCGTCGGCGATGCGCATGGCGTTCATGCCCTGACGGACGGCGTCGCGGAGAACGTTGGTATCGTCGGCCAGCGAGGTTCGGGTGATGACCAGGACGGTGACATCGTCCTCCTGCCCGAATTGCACGGCGACATCGACGGCCTGCTGGGCTTCAGGACGGCGACCCATGAGAGCGCGCACGCGATCGAATCCAAATAACTCGCCCGCCGTATTGCGCGCTTCGAGGAGGCCGTCGGTATAGACGACGAGGCGATCTCCCGGTTCTGCGCGGAAGGATCTGGTTTCAAACTTCGCGTCGGGAACCATGCCGAGAGGCAGGGCGGGGGGCAGGGTGAGTTCCTCGCCGTTGAGGTAGGGAGGCAGGTGCCCGGCGTTGGCGGCGACGCAGTGGCCGTCTTCATCGATGCGCAGGGCGATGCAGGTGGCGAACCCATTCTCCACGCGGCCATGGAGGCGGCGGTTGAGCCCGGCGAGGATTTCGGCAGGCTCGCTGATGGTTTCTGCGAGGGTGCGGACGGCGCCCACGATGAAGGAAACGGTCATGGCGGCCCGGAGTCCCTTGCCGCTGACATCGCCGATCACCACCAGGGAAGCGGCGGCCGGCTCGGCAGCGAAGGAGAAACGCCGGGGCTGCAGCGGCATGATCTGGAAGAAATCTCCGCCAACATGCAGAGCGGGCTTGTAGGCACTGGTGAGGGAGTACCCGGGAATTTCAGGCAGGGCATGGGGGATGAGGACCTGCTGGAGTTCCTGGGCGTTGTGGAATTCTTCATCGAGGCGGCTCTGGCGGAGGCGCTGCTCGGACTCGAATCGCCAGACGGCGTAGACGATGGCTATGAGCAGGAGAGAATTGGCGAGGGTGAGGGGAGCAAACTGGCTGCCGGCAAGGGAGAAGAGAGGAACGCTCAGCTTCTGGTCCAGGGTCCAGTGGGTCCAGCGAGCGCCTAAGCCGCTCCAGTTACCGACGGCCTGGATGAGATCGGCCAGTACGGCGGCGATCGCGAGCAGCCAGCGCGCCGCGTCGAGGCGCTGGCGCAGGGCGATGGCGACCAGGACCAGGGGGAAGGCCTCCAGCAGCAGAGCGGGGATGGTGAAGCCAATGTCGAGCTGGAGGAAGCGGTGGCCGGGCCAGGTGGTCCAGTTGAAAAGCTGGAGGGCGCCGTCGAGAGCGTTGAGCAGGACGCAGAGGAGAGCGAGGACGCGGGTCCATTGCAGCAGGCGGCGGTTGCCGTGCAGGCCAAGCAGGTAGAGGAGCAGGAACCAGAGGGAGACGTCTTCGATGGAGATGATGGGCGCGACGAGGCCGTAGCCCCAGCGGAAATCGAGGAGACCGGGAAGGCCGGTGGCGCCGGGAACGCCGGTGACGGGCAGGAGCGCGAGAGGGTGCAGGGTGTAGAGCGCGAGCCAGAAAAGGACCCACTGACGGCGGTCGCGGAGCCAGGCGAGCCAAGCCAGCAGAGCGACGACGCCGCAAAGCAGGGCGAGTCCCATGCCATAGAGACTGCTGCGGAGCCAGGCGTCACCGGCCGCGGTGACGAGGCTGGCGACGGCTTCCTGGCTGCCGATGCGGGGGACGCCGGTGAGGCCGCCTTCGTCGACGGAGCTCAAATAGACGTAGGGGGCCTTCCAGACGCGAATGGCGAGGACACCCGACTGCGGCCGGCCGAGCACGAAGGCGCGTTGCATGGCGTCCAGATACCAGACGGGATGCGGGGGGACGCGGCCATAGCTGCCGATGAGGCGGCCGTTCCAGTAGACGTCGGCGGCGTCTTCGATTGCGGGGAGCAGGAGGGCGAGTTGCCAGTCGGGCGGGGGGGCGGCGGCGGGAGCGGAGCCGCTCCAGGCGTCGACGAGGTCGAAGGCATCGCCGGCCGGCGGGCTGAGGAGGTCTTCGGGAGCGGAGTTGGATTGGGAGCCGATCGCGATGCGACGGCGGTACCAGGCGAAGCCGGTGAGGTTGCGGAATCCCTGGCCCTCCCAGGGCTTGCCCGCCTGGAGGGGTTTCCAGGTGGTGTCATCCCAGGTGGGGGAGGCCCAGGCGAGATTGTCGCCGGGATGAAACTGCCAGGGGCCATCGACGGGGATGGTGGTGCGGCCGAGGTCGCGCGCCACGAGCGGCACGGCGACGGAGGGAGAAGCCGCGCCGGACCCTGTGGGGAGCGTTTGCGCACAGGGGGGTGAGCCGCCAGCCGCTGCGAAGAGAGCGAGCGCCGCGGCGGCCGCGGGAAAGATCCTGCGGAACGTCAAGCGGCGTGCCTGGGAACCGCCGCACGAATTTCTCTGCATGGTGTCTGGAATGATAGCGGCAAAGGGGGCGGGCTGGCTCCCAAAAAGTTGGGGAAATGGCCAGTGGCAGCGGGTGGATGGCGGGCGCGCCCTTAATAGAGGCGGTAGCTGATCTCGACGGTCAGGCGATAGGGGAAGGGGGTGCCCTCCCGCGTGACAGCGGGCTGGAAGCGGTAGCGGCTGACGCAGTCGAGGGCATTCTCGTCGAGGCCGTATCCGAGCGATCTCACGACATGCACGTCGGTGGGCTGACCCTGCTCATTGACGGTCAACGCGATGAGGACGATTCCCTGAATGCGTTTTTTGCGCGCCTGGTCGGAGTATTCGGGGTTGGCCTGCGCGAGGACGCGGGGAGGGCTGGCTCCAGGGGGAAGCCGGGTGGTGTTGGCGGCATTGCCGAACGCATCGGCGCCGGGATCGGGACAGTCGCGCAGGCGCGGAAGGGCGGGACGCATGCGGATGAAGGGGACGCGGACGCAGACGAGGACGGGGACGGCCGCGCCGTTGAGGGTGCCGGGCGCGAATTTGGACTGCTTCACGGCGGCGGTGGCCGCGTCTTCGAAGGGATCGGCCTGGGGCTGCATGACGTTGAGGGACTGGACGGCTCCGTCGACGCCGATGACGGCGGTGAGGCGGACGATGCGCGGGGGCGTGGCGGTATTTGCGTCCTGGGGCCACGCGGCGAGGGCGGGGCTGACGAGGTAGGGGGCCTCGATGGGGGGAACGGCCGGGTAGACGCCGTTTTTGTCGGGGGCGGGCGGGGCGTCCTGCTGGGCGCGGGCCGTGCCCAACATCAGGGGGCCGGCCCAGAGGATGAGGATCGACAGCCTGGCCATGGTGTTGCGCATGATTGCCTCCTGTAATGCGTTCGGATGAAATCGCCAGGGGGGGTTGTTGGAGATTATTCAGCAAAAGCGAAGGTGAAAGCAAAGACGAGGTTCTTCGCTTTGGACAGAGACAAAAGCAAAAGGCAACCGCAGATCCTTCGCTGCGCTCAGGAAGACAGGGTATTTGTTTTCCGGGCGGCTATTCGCGGCTGCTGCCGTAGATGGCGATGCCCTGGTCGACTTTGTACAGCATGTCGGCGGCGCGGGCGGTGAAGGGCGAGTCAGGATATTTCTGTTCCATGCGGGCGAGGACGCCGTGAGCGAAGTTGCGGTCTTCGAGGGCGCGCTTAGCGTTGCCGTCGGCCTGCCACATGTCGCCGGCCGAGGCCTCGCGCCACGCCGCGTCGTAGAGCGCTTCAGCGGCTTTGGGGGAGTCGGGGTGCTCGTCGACATATTTCAGATAGAAGCTGGTTTCTTTCTCGGGGCACTGCTCGGAGCCCTGCCAGTCGCCGCAGAGCTTGTTGTCGATGAGGTCGAAGGCGGCGAGGTCGGCCCAGCGGGTGCGGGGGAAATACTTCATGACGTTCCTCATCTCGTCCTCGTCCATCTGCTCGCGCAGGTAGTTGGCCTTTTCGTGGGCGGAGGGGAGGGTGGAGGCGTCCACTTTCTGGATCTGCCAGCGAATGTCGGCGGCTCGGTACATGGCTTCGGGCGTCCACGAAGATTGGGGGAACATGACGTACACGCGCCGGTAGAGGAGGCGGGCTTCTTCGGCGAGGTGCGGCGGCGGATCGGGAACGGCGGCGGCCTGCTCGGCGGCGTCGGCGGCTCCGAAGAGGATGAGATCGCCGTGAGCGGTGTTGGTGTCGACGATGCCCTTGTCGATGATCCAGCCGGAGATGGGCTGCGGCTGGTCCTGCTGCTCGAGGACGGGCTGATCGGAACCGCGGGTATCGGGGGCGTCGGTGTTGGCGAAGACGCGGAGCCATTTGCCGTTGCGCTCGACGATAACGATTTCTCGGCCGGGGAGGACGTGCGCCACCTGGTCGGAGTTGTCATCGGCTCCGGCGTACATGTCGGCTTCGCGAATGATGGTGGCCAGGGTGCCGTTCTGGGGCATCTGGACTTTGGGCAGGGGCTTCTGCGCGCGCGCGGAGATGGAGGCGAGGGCGAGGAGGACGATCGCAGCGACGGGCAGGGTGCGCATAGCGGGACGCATGGCGGAACGGATCACCAGGATATGACGGGACGAACCGGTAGTTCGTCTCACGGCGATTGTCTCATCGGGGAGAAACCTCGGCCAGGACGGACTGCAGGAGCTGCGGTTCGACGTTGCCACCGCTCATGACGATGACCACTTTGCTGAAGGGGAGCAGCTCAATGGAGTGGAAGAGCAGGCCGGCGGCGGAGGCTGCGCCGCTGGGCTCGGGGGTGAGGCGGGCGCTGTAGAGCAGGGTGCGCATGGCGGAGCGAATTTCAGCTTCGGTGACGGTGATGATGTCGTCGACGAAGGCGCGGATGTGCTCAAAATTGCGCTCGCCGAGGGACTGGGTGCGGAGGCCGTCGCACATGGTTCGGGTGGTTTTTTCGGCGGGCCAGGTGATGAGCTGGCAGTTGCGGAAGCTTTCCTGGGCATCGGCGGCGAGTTCCGGCTCGATGCCGATGACGCGGACGGCGGAGTTGGAGAGCTTGATGGCGGTGGCGATGCCGCTGAGCAGTCCGCCGCCGGAGACGGGCGCAAGGACGAGGTCGACGCTGGGCAGGTCCTGGAGGATTTCGAGGCCGCAGGTGCCCTGGCCGGCGATGATCTGGTCGTCGTCGTAGGGCGGGATCATGACGTAGCCGTGGGCGGCTTGCAGCTCTTCGGCTTTGAGCTTGCGGTCGGCGCTGGCGGGGCCGACTTCGACAATCTCGGCGCCGAGAGCGGCGGTGGCGTTTTTTTTGACTTCGGGAGCATTGGAGGGCATGACGATGACGGCTTTGGCGCCGACGGCGCGGGCGGCGTAAGCGACTCCCTGAGCGTGGTTGCCGCTGGAGTAGGTAATGACGCCGCGCATGCGCTGGTCGGGGCTGAGCTGGGCGATCTTGTTGTACGCGCCGCGCAGCTTGAAGCTGCCGATGGGCTGGAGGCCTTCGGCCTTGACGTAGATTTCAGCGGATTCGAGGCCGGGGACGAAGAGGCGGACCAGCGGGGTTTGCGCGGCAACGCCGCGGATGCGGGCCTGGGCGTCGCGAAAGGCGGAGAGGGTGAGAAGCTGCTGGGTGGTCGCGGTAGCCATGGGTTCCATTGTGAACCAGGGCGGGTGAGCTTGTCGTCGCCGCGGGGGGCGTGACACGGAAACAGAAGATAGCCAGGTCTTTCATTGACCGAGGCTTTCGTTGTCCCTAAGATGGCTAGACCTTCATGATCGGCAAGACAATTTCCCACTACCAAATCCTCGAAAAACTGGGCGGCGGCGGCATGGGCGTGGTGTACAAGGCTCAGGACACCCGTCTGTTTCGTTTCGTCGCGCTGAAATTCCTGCCGGACGATGTGGCGCGGGACCCGCAGACGCTGGCGCGTTTCCAGCGCGAAGCCCAGGCGGCGTCGGCGCTAAACCACCCCAACATCTGCACGATTCACGACATCGGCGAAGAGGACGGCCAGGCGTTTATCGCCATGGAGTTTCTGGAGGGCATGACGCTGAAGCACAAGATCAATGGGCGGCCGATGGAGACCGAGGAGATCCTGTCGCTGGCCATCGAAATTGCCGATGCGCTGGATGCAGCGCACAGCAAAGGCATCGTGCATCGCGACATCAAGCCGGCGAATCTGTTTGTGACCGATCGGGGCCATGCCAAGATTCTCGATTTCGGGCTGGCGAAGGTGGCGTCGGGCGGGGGTTCGGGCAGCGAGATTGCGTCGGCTAATACCGTGACGCAGGCGGTGGACGATCAGCACCTGACGAATCCTGGTTCGACGGTGGGCACGGTAGCGTATATGTCTCCCGAACAAGCGCGGGGCAAGGAGCTGGACGGGCGCTCGGATCTGTTTTCGTTTGGGGCGGTGCTCTACGAAATGGCGGCGGGCACGGTGCCCTTTCGCGGAGAGAGTTCGGCGACGATTTTCGAAGCCATTCTGAATCGAGCGCCGGCTCCGGTGATGCGGCTGAATCCGGATTTGCCGCCGCGGCTGGAAGACATCATCAACAAAGCGCTGGAAAAGGATCGCAATCTGCGCTACCAGCATGCATCGGAGATGCGGTCGGATTTGCAGCGGCTGAAGCGGGACACGGATTCGAGCCGGACGGTGGCGGCGGTTCCGGATGCGGGCCCGGCTGGATCCACGCCGAGCCAGGCTGCGGCGGGGTCGAGCAGTTCGGTGGTGGTCGCCGTTGCAAAGAAACACAAGGTAAGCCTGGGACTGGGGGCGGTCGTTGCTCTGCTGCTGGTGGCGGCGGCTGGCTACGGCGTGTATTCGCTGCTCTGGCACAGCGCGCCCGCGCCGTTCCAGAACTTCTCGGTCAGCAAAGCGACGGAGACGGGCAAGGCGACGCTGGTGGCGATTTCGCCGGACGGAAAATACCTGCTGCACGCGCGCGACGATGGCGGTCAGCAGAGCCTGTGGCTCGAGAACATTCCTACTGGCAGCAACACGCAGGTGGTGGCGCCGGCGGCGGTGCAATATCAGCGCGTGGCTTTCTCGCCGGACGGCAATTACCTGTACTTCTCGCGTTCGGAGGCAGGCAGCCTCTCGTTGAAGTACCTCTATCGCGCTCCGGTGCTGGGCGGCCAGCCACAGAAGCTGGTAACCGATATCGATTCGAATATCAGCTTTTCTCCGGATGGGCAGAAGTTCGCGTATCTGCTGGCCAACGATCCGATCGTGGCCCAGTACCGGCTCATCATTCACTCTCTGGCGGATGGCGAGGAGAAGGACCTCGTCACCGGACCCCTGAGCGAACTGCAGCTCGATCTGGCCTGGTCGCCGGATGGCAATACTATCGTGATTGCGCTGTCGCAGCCTGGCGATGCGCTTGGCGGGCTCGATGCCATCGACGCGGCAACGGGCAAACACAACCGATTCCTGCTCTCGAAGGAGTTCTACCTCCAGCGACCGGTCTGGCTGCCGGACGGCAGCGGGCTGCTGGCTCAGGCGCAGACCTTCGGTTCGCTCCAGAACCAGATCGTCGCCATTGCGTTTCCGTCGGGCAAAATCACACCGGTCACGCGCGACACGAATTCGTACATCGATCTGAGCGTGGCTGGAGACGGCCACACCCTCGCGACGGTGGCGAGGCAGACCTTCAACAAGCTCTATGTGCTTCCAGACGGCGCGCCGAGCGCGCAGGCGCGGGAGTTTCCGCTGGAGGGAATTGAAGCCTACCAGGTGGGATGGACGCCGGACAACCAGTTGCTGTTGTCATACTTTCCGATCGGGGTCACTCTGCTCAATCCGGGGACGGGCGCCAGGACCCCGCTGCTGACGCAAACGCGCATTCCCGGATTTGCGAGTGCGTGCCCGGACGGACACGTTGTCTTTGGGGCCGCGCCTGCGACCCAATTTGAATCGCATATCTTTCGCGCGGATGCAGACGGCGGGAACGTGCAGGAACTATCGCACGGAAAATATGACTACATGCCAGAGTGTTCGGCCGACTCGAAGATGGTGATCTTCGCGGATGCAGGTGCGCGGCTGGAGAAGGTCGCGATGGAGGGCGGCGCCCCGCAGGTGTACCCCAATTACCCGGACTTTGACCGCGCCGCTGTTTCTCCCGATGGCAAGCTGGTGGCTTTTGTGACGTCTCACTCGGCGGCCGAACCAAGGGAGAAGCTGGCGCTGACGCCGCTCGATTTCAGCCAGCCTGTCCGGCTGCTGGATTTTGAGAAGCCGCGCGCGGAGTACGCCACGTTTGCTGGCGACAGCCCGGTGATTTTCCGGCGTGACGGATCCGGCATCGCCTATCCAGTGCGGAACGGCGAGGTTGACAACCTCTGGCTGCAGCACCTGGATGGGACGCCGGGCAAGCAGATCACCGACTTCCAGTCAGAATTCATTCGCGATTTCGCCTGGTCGCCGGACGGGAAGCAAATGGCGATCATCCGCGGCCATCGAGAAGCCGATGTGGTGCTGATCCACGACTCCGCGAAGTAGGCGCAGCCTGCGTTGCGGGGAACTGATCCGCACCCCTGCTCGTATTGATCCGTGACGGCGCTCCGCGGTCGCGAGGCCTCACTGGCTCACGGGCGATCGAGACGCGCCGGATCCGAATTTGAAAATCAGGCCGTTCCTGCTGGGCGGGGATTCGTGCGTGCCGCGTGGTGTGCACGCGGCTTCTTCATCGGCGCGATGAGGAGATAGCTGCCGCGGACGAGTTCCTGGACTTCCGACCAGGCGATGGTGGGGAGATCAAGGCGCAGGCCGACCCATCCGCGGGGGCCGACGTAGGCGGGGAGATAGAACTTGCGCGGATGAGCGTCGATGAGGCGCTGGTTGTCGCCGGGGAGAGCCTTGCAGGCGACGCTGACGATGCCGTCGTCGTGATGATTGTTGAGCAGGTAAGCGAAGACTTTGCCGCCGACGCGGAAGCTGGCGTGGTCCCCCTGATCGATGCGGAGGGCGCCGGGCAGGGCGAGGCAGAGGGCGGAGAGTTTCTGGATGCGGACGTGTGCATTTTTCATGCTGATCGACCACGCTTGCGAACGGCGAAGACGGCGGCCGGTTGACGCCGCGCCGCCGGACTATTTCTTTTTGGCGGCACGGGACGCGTGCGCCGCTGTGTTGGCGGCGACTGCTTCGCGGATGAGCGCCTTGAAGGCCGCTTCGTTGATCTTCTCGCCTTCGCGGAGGTCGATGGCGCGGCGTGCATTGCCTGCGAGGCTGGAATTGAAGAGCTTCTTTGGATCGACCAGGGACGCTCCGCGAGCGAAGGTGAGCTTGACGACCTGCTTGTGGGTTTCGCCGGTGCAGACGATGCCGTTGTGAGAGAAGACGGGCGTGCCGGAGGAGGAGGGCTTGACCCATTTCCGCTCCTCCTGGATGCTGGGGTCGGCATCGTGGATAAGCTTGCGGAGATGGGCGAGGGTTGCGCCGCGCCAGTCGCCGAGGCCGGCGATTTTCTCGTCGATCCAGGCGGAGGCGGAATCAGCGGGTACGTTTTTGTTCATAAAGGCTCCAGCGCACGATGGGTTGAGTTCGGCGCATTCGATGAAGAGGATGGTCAGCCTTGCCAGCGCATCAGCTGGGTGATTTGCAGGAGGTTGCCGCAGGTGTCGTTGACCATGGCGATCCTGGAGGCGGTGACGTCGGTGGGGGGCATGGTGAACTGGGCGCCCTGGGCCTGCATGCGGTCGTAGTCGGCCTGGAGGTCGTCGGTGAAGAACATGGACGCGGGCTGATTTTGCTGGAAGAGCGCCTGCTGGAAAGTTTTAGCCGCGGGGTTGTTGTTGAGGGCGAGTTGCAACTCGGTGCCGTCGGGGTCTTCCGCGGAGGCGACCGTGAGCCAGCGATAGGGCCCGTTGCTGAAGTCGTTTTTCTTCACGAAGCCGAGCACGCCGGTGTAGAACTGAAGGGCTTTTTCCTGATCGTCGACGAAGACGCTGGTGATTTTGATTTTCATTTGGGTTCTCCTTGTGTCGCTGGAAGGATGTTGCCGAGGGTTCGGGTGGCGGGCCGCAGCGCCCAGGACGCGACGGCCAGAAGAGCGATGACGAGAGGGGCCAGGATGTGAAAAACCTCGCCGGAACCGCCGACCGCGGCGCAGGAAGCGGCTGCGCCGGTGAGGTCGAAGAAGATGCCGGCGTAGGCCCATTCCTTGAGGCGCGGAAAACGCGGGACGAGGATGGCGATGGCCCCGGCGAGCTTCCAGAATCCGAGGATGGTGACGAAGTACGCCGGGTAGCCGAGGATGTGCACGAAGCCATCCACGGTGCCTTTGACATGCGCCAGCTGCGCGACGCCGCCGCTGCCGATGGGGAGGGCCACGAGGATGGTTGTGATCCAGTAGAGGATGGTTTTTGATTTCATGGTCAGTACTCCTGGCCCAGAACGCGTTCGAGGCCGGTGAAGAATTTGTGCCAGCCGTAGCGGGCGCCGTTGTAGTTGGACTGCTGTTGAGGCTCAAAGCCGGACTGCTCCATGCGGAGGTGGGTGCCGTTTTCCGCGGGCGTCAGGGTCCAGAGCACGGTCCACTGCAAGCCGCTCGCGGGTCCGCCGACGCCCCAGGTATAGGAGAGGCGCTGGATGGGTTCGACGAGCAGCACTTCGCAGTCGACCACGCCGTTCCAGTTCGGCCTGGGATCAGTGTGGAACTGGAATTTGTGTCCGGGGATCGGCTGGAAGTCGTTGGTCATCATCCACTGATCGAGGAGCGAACCTTCGGTGAGGGCGCGCCACAGTTTTTCCTGCGGATGCGGGAAGACGCGTTCGACGACCAGGCTGCGGGGGCTTTCGGCGGGAGCGGTCATGGCTCCATCCTTTCCAGCAGCGATTCCAGGCGGTCGAAGCGCTCGCGCCAGAAGGCGCCGTAGTGGTCGAGCCAGTCGACCATGGGGGCGAGGGCGTCGGGTTGGGCGCGGTAGTGGGTCTCGCGTCCGGCGCGGCGGTTGCGCACCAGTTTGGCGCGCTTGAGCACGGTGAGGTGGCGGGAGACGGCGGGCTGGGAGACGCCGGCATAGCGGGTGAGGGCGTGGACGGTCTGGGGTCCCTGACGGCTGAGCTCTTCGAAGAGGGCGCGGCGGGTGGGATCGGCGAGAGCGCGGAAGACGTGATTGGGATTGGCCTGTGGCACACACAAACCATAACCAAACGGTTATGGTTTGTCAAGAGAGAAGACGGATGTTTTTCCTGCGTAATTGCGCGCGGGTTTAGAGATTGGCCGGAGCGAGCACCGGTTTGCCCTTGTCGTTGAGCTCGATGTAGCCGAAGGGCGCGTGGTGGTCGTGGGTGAAGAGGACCAGCCAGCGTTCGGGAATGGCGCGCTGGTAGAAGCGCTTGCGTTCCGCGATGCAGGTGACGGGGTCGAGGTCGTAGCCCATCACCCAGGTGGGGTCGAGGTGCGCGCTGGTGGGGAGGAGATCGGAGATGTAACAGGCGTGCCGGCCGGCGGATTCAATATGCACGGCGAGGAGTTGTGCGGTGTGCCCGGGGAAGCATTCGACGGAGATGCCGGGGACGATGGGGGTGATGTCGCCGGGCGCGGTGTCGAGCAGGGTCATCTGGCCGCTGGCGATGAGGGGGTCGTAGTTGTCGCTGACGTAGCTGATGGCGTCGCGGTCGAGTTGCAGGTGGCCGTGGGCGACTTCTCCGCGATGGGCGAAGTAGCGGGCGTTGCGGAAGGTGGGGACGATGCGGCCGTCGGAAGTGTGGGTGGTGTTCCAGCCGCAATGGTCGAAGTGGAGGTGGGAGTTGATGACGATGTCGATGTCATCCGGGCGAATCTGGGCGGCCGCGAAGGCGCGCGGGAGTTGTTCTTTGGCGGCGTAGATATCGCGCAGTTTGGGCGTGAGTTTGTTGCCGATGCCGGTCTCGATGGCGATGGTGTGGCGGCCGGTGCGAACGATGACGGTGTTGAGGCCGAGGAGGATGCGGTTGTCGTCGTCGGCGGGGGCGCGTTTTTGCCAGAGGGGCCTGGGGACGACGCCGAACATGGCTCCGCCGTCGAGAAAGTAGAAGCCGTCGCTGAGGACGGTGAGGTCGAAGTCGCCGAGGGTGGCATGGCCGCGGAGGAGATCGGCGGAGTTGGGGCGTTCGGCGGGGTGGGGCACAGGGAGACTCCTTCAGGGGCTCAAGCGCGGCACGGCTTGCGGAAAAAGTGCTTCTTTCAGAAAAGCCGTGCCCTTTTAAAACAGCTCATTCTTCCGCTGGCTGGGAAGGCGTGCCCTTGCAGGACAAATGGCCGCTGCCGCCTCATTTTTCTGCGCGCCGCTGCTCGGCGGATTTTTCGTCGGGATCGGGGTGCATCAGGTAGCGCTCGAAGTGATCGACGATCTTGCTGAAGAGGATGGTGCGGTCGTCGGGGCCGGCGATGGAGTGCGTCTTGCGCGGGAAGACGTTGTAGTCGTAGGGAATGTGGGCCTTGATGAGCTGTTCGATGTACTGCATGTCGCCTTCGATGTGGACGTTGTCGTCGCCGGTGCCGTGCATGAGCAGCAGATGGCCGTGCAGGCCGGCGGCGCTGGTGACGTCGGAGTCGTCATGATAATTCTGCGGATCTTCGGCAGGCGTGCCCATGTAGCGCTCGGTGTAGATGGAGTCATAGTCGCGCCAGTCCGTGACCGGGGCGACGGAGACGCCGGCGAGGAAGCTGTCGGAATGAGAGAGCGCGAAGAGGGTGAAACTGCCGCCCCAGCTCCAGCCCCACCAGCCGAGGCGATGGGGATCGAGCTCGGGGTAGAGGCGGAGCACCTGATCGATGGAGGCCATCTGGTCGGCGAATTGCGGGGGGCCGAAGTTGTGGTAGCAGGCCTGCTCGAAGTCGCGGCCGCGTCCGCCCATGCCGCGGTTGTCGACGTGGAGGACAGCGAAGCCATGCTCGGCGAGGAGCTGATCGAAGAAGAAGACTTTGCCGTCCCAGGAATCGGTGGCGGTGGCGACATCCGGGCCGCCGTAGGGATTGACGATGAGGGGAACGTGTTGGGGGGCGGATTTTCCGGGAGGCAGGAGGAGCGTGCCGTAGAGGGTGGTGACCTTGTCCGACGCGGTGAGGTGCAACACCTGCGGAGCGATGAGGTGGTGGCCCTCCAGCGATTTGGACGACCAGAAGGGCGTGCAGGCGCCGGTGGGCGAGCAGGCGGCGACGGCGGGCGGCGTCATGCGCGAGGAATAGGTGTCGATGAAGGCGCCGGTCGAGGCGGAGAAATCTGGATTGTGGCTGCCGGGAACCTGGGTGATTGGGCGGCGGTTGCTGCCGTCGAGCTGGACGGCCCAGACCTGGCTTTGGCCATTGGACCCCTTGAAGGCGAGGTACCAGACGGTCTGGGTCTGCGGGTCGACGGCCTTGACTGCCTCGACTTCGTAGTCTCCGCTTTCGAGCTGGTTGGCGAGCCTGGCTTCAGCGGCAAAGGGGTTCGCGGGATCGAAGGTGTAGCGGTAGATGTGGGTATGGCCATCGCGCCAGCTAAGGATGAGGAATTGACGATCGCCGACGAAGGTGACGTTGTAGGTGGTGTTGAAGTATTTCGGGTCGGACTGCGCCAGGACGAGTTTGGCTTCGCCGCTGCGGGCATCGGCAAACCAGAGATTGAGGTGCTGATGATTGCGGGAGAGGGTTTCGACCCAGACGGTGCGGGGATTGACCCATCCGAAGCGGGGAATGTAGTCGTTGCCGGCATCGAGCGGGATATGGAGCCAGTGGGTGGCGCCTCCGCCGGCGCTGACGACGCCGACGCGCACGGCGGGATTGGGGTCGCCGGGCTGCGGGTAACGCTGCTGGTCGACGGTGGCATGGGTGGGGATCCAGTCAACCAGCGGGTACTGGGGAACGGCGGCCTCGTTCATCTGGAGGTAGGCGATCTGCCTGGAATCCTGGGACCAGAAGTAGTTGCTGCGGACGTCGAGTTCTTCGAGGTAGACCCAGTCGATGCCGCCGTTGAGGGTGACCTCGTCGTGGGTGTTGGTGAGGGCGACGGGTGGGGTGGAGCCATCGATGGGCTGGACGAAGAGATTGCGGTCGCGGAGGTAGGAGACCAATTTGCCGCTGGGCGAGAACTGCGGATCGTCGCCGCTCTGCATGGCGGAATCGCCGATCTGGACGCCGGTGGCGTTGCGCAGGTCGAAGAACCAGAGCTGGCCGTTGGTGTCGAAGAGCAGGTGGCCGGAGTCGGGCGCCCAGATGTAGTCGGGCTGGTCGTAGCGTTCGCGATGATCGCGATCCTGTTCGGAGATGTTGGCGTCGAGCAGGGTGGCGATTTTGGCGGACGGGAGGAGCTTTTCGGGCCGCGCGCCTGGAGGCGCGATCTGCATCAGGTTGCCGTCGCCGTCGATCCAGGTGGCGCGCTTGCCGTCGGGGGACCAGCTGATACCTTCGGGCGGCTCGCCGGTGGAGACGCTGTCGCGGCCGAAGATTTCGGCGACGGTCCAGGGATGACTGGACTGGGCGAAAAGAGACTGCGGGAGTAAAGCGGCAGAAGCGAGAGCAAGGGGAAGCAGGCAGGTGCCGAGCTTGCGCGGGGTGCTGCGATCCAAGTCGTATCTCCAGACTCACCCGTGGGAAAGTGGGGGGAACGGGCGGCAGGGGTGCAAGAGAATTCTAACGCCTGCGGGGCGCGACGGGGCGCGGGTCAGTGGGCGGCGGCGGGTCCGCCCTTGTGGCTTTTCATAAAGAAAACAAGAGGGATCATGCAGGCGGCGCCGATAGCCAGAAGCGCGATGACGTCGAGGTAGGCGAGCTGGATGCTTTGCCGGATGAGTTGCTGATAGAGCGTGCCCTGGGCCATGGCGCCGGCTCCGGTGGGCGGCTGGCCGCCGTGCTGGAAGAACGCGGTGAGGCCGTTGCGGCTTTGGCGCAGCGCGGTGCTGGCGGTGGTGATGTGCATGGCGAGGCGATCCTGATGGAACTGGGCGCGGCGGGCGAGGACGGTGACGAAGAACGAGGTTCCGCAACTGCCGCCGATGTTGCGGGCGAGGTTCATGAGGCCGGAGACGTCGTTGTTCTTGTTGCGGGGGACGCCGGTGTAGGAAAGGGTGTTGATGGGCACGAAGAGGAAGGCGAGGCCGGAGGCCTGGAAGATGCGCATCCACGCGACGTAGCTGTAGCTGGCCTGGACGTCGATGGTGTGGAGGGCGGCGAGGGCGGCGGCGAGGATGGCGAATCCAAAAGCGATGAGGTAGCGGCCGTCGACGCGGCTGACGAGGAAGCCGACCAGGGGCATGAGGATGAGGATGGCGATGCCGCCGGGCGAGATCACCAGGCCGGCTTGCTCGGCGGTGTAGCCCATCATCTGCTGCACGAAGAGCGGGATGAGGACGGTGGTGCCGAAGAGGGTGAAGCCGAGCACGAACATCAGCAGAAACGAAATGCTGAAGGTGCGGTTGCGGAACATGGTGAGATCGAGGATGGGCCGGTGGCCGCGGCGAATCTGGGCGATTTCCCAAAAGATGAGTAAGACGAGCGCGGAGGCGCAGACGACGAAGAAGGTGGCGATGAGGTGCGAGCCAAACCAGTCGTCCTCCTGACCCTTGTCGAGGACGAACTGGAGCGAGCCGAAGCCGAGGGCGAGCAGGCTGAAGCCGAGGTAGTCGAGATTGAGGCCGCGTTTGCGGCTCTGGGCGACTTCGTTCTTGATGTGCGGCGGATCTTCGACGAGGCGCGAGGTGAGGAAGAGCGAGAGGAGGGCGATGGGGACGTTGATGAAGAAGATCCAGCGCCAGTCGTAGTTGTCGGTGATCCAGCCGCCGAGGGTGGGGCCGATGGCGGGCGCGAGGACGACGGCCATGCCGTAGACGGCGAAGGCCTGGCCGCGCTTTTTAGGCGGGAAGGTGTCGGCGAGGATGGCCTGCTCGCTGGGCTGCAGGCCGCCGCCGCCGGCGCCCTGAATGACGCGGAAGAGGATGAGCAGCGGGAGGGAGGGCGCGAGTCCGCAAAGCATGGAGCTGATGCCGAAGAGCGCAACGCAGATCATGTAGAAGCGCTTGCGGCCAATGAAGGAGACCAGATAAGCGCTGGCGGGCAGGATGACGGCGTTGGAGACGAGGTAGGAGGTGAGGACCCAGGTGACCTCGTCCTGAGAAGCGCCGAGCGAGCCGGCGATGTGGGGCAGGGCAACGTTGGCGATGGAGGTGTCGAGGACCTCCATGAAAGTAGCGAGGGTGACGGTGAGCGCCACGGCCCAGGGATTATGCTTCGGCTTCCAGTTGGCGTCGGGATCCGTGGGCATGGATGAGTGTTTGAGGAGAGCGGGAGCGAGGAAGATGCAGGAAGTTGGGCGGAGGGTTCTCGTTCGCAGAGGCCTGGCGGGCGGGTTTATTGCGAGGACAGGGGCCGCGACGGGGATGCCCAGCTCCACCGGCCCATTCGTGACCATGACGAACCGCCCGGGTCTGCCGATAATCACCGCGAGGGTGCCCGCGATGAAGCGGAGCGTTTGAGGGGGTGTCGTGGTGGGTGAAGGCTCGGGTACGGCGGCAGGGGTTGGGGACGAGAGGCGGGCGCCGCGGGCTGCGCGCCAGGCGGGAGCCGCGGGATGCGGTTACCACTACGACAAAGAGCTGCGACGGCTGCAGATTGAACTGGTGAAGCTGCAGGAGTGGATTCGCGACCAGGGGTTGCGGGTGGTGGTGCTGTTTGAGGGCCGCGACGCGGCGGGCAAGGGTGGCGCCATCAAGCGGATCACCGAGACGCTGAATCCGCGCATTTGCCGGGTGGTGGCGCTGGGGACGCCGACCGAGCGGGACAAAACGCAGTGGTATTTCCAGAGATATGTCGCGCACCTGCCGTCGGCGGGAGAAATGGTGCTGTTCGATCGCAGCTGGTATAACCGCGCCGGCGTGGAGCACGTGATGGGGTTCTGCTCGGAGACGGAGTATGTGGAGTTTATGCATAGCTGTCCGGAGTTCGAGCGGATGCTGCTGCGGTCGGGCATCCTGCTGATGAAGTATTGGTTTTCGGTCAGCGATGAGGAGCAGGAGCGGCGCTTCCGGGAGCGGATGGGGAATCCGACGAAGCGGTGGAAGCTGAGCCCGATGGATTTGGAGTCGCGGCGGCACTGGGCGGATTATTCACGGGCCAAGGACGAGATGTTCGCGCAGACCGACACCCGCCAGTCGCCATGGTATGTGGTGAATGCGGAAAAGAAGAAGAGCGCGCGGCTGAACGTGATCCGTCATTTGCTGGCGCAGATTGAGTACCGCGACCTGACGCCGGACGAGATGGAACTGCCGCCGCTCGACCGGAAGAAATACGCGCGGCCGCCTTTCCACGAGCAGAACTTTATTCCGGAACACTACCGGTGAGCGCGCAGGGCGGAGAAGGCGCGGAGTGCGGCGTTGGCGGGCGAAAAAGGGCCTGGCGGGGCGGAAACGGCGAGTGGCGCAAACAAGGACGGACGGCGGGTGGTATTCTTCATTTTTCCCACTATGCACACTGAACTTGAGGCGCTGATCCGCCTGCAGACCATCGATCAGGAGACCGCGCAGCTGCGCGGAGAGATTGCGGCGCTGCCGAAACGGCTGGCAGCACTGGAGACGCGACTGGCTGCGGAGAAGGTTGCCGTGGAGCAGGCGCAGAAGTCACAGAAGGACGAAGAGGCTTCGCGGCGGCGGCTGGAGAGCGATCTGAAGGACCAGCAGCAGAAGATCGCGAAGCTGCGGACGCAGATGTCGAGCGTGAAGACGAACGAGGAGTACCGCGCCTTCCAGCACGAGATCGAGTTCGCCGAGACGGAGATTCGCAAGATCGAGGACCGCGAGCTGGAGAGTCTGGAGCGGACCGAACAGCTGGGCGTGCAGGTGAAGGCGGCGCAGGCGCAACTGGCGGACAACACGCGGGCGGTGGAGATAGAAAAAGAGGATGCGCGGACGGCCGGCGTGGCGCATCGGAAGCAGCTCGAGGACCTGACGCGGCGGCGCGGAGAAGAGCGCGTGCTGGTGTCGGAGGAGTTGCTGCGGATCTACGATCGCGTATCGACGCGGGGCACGGCGGTGGCGTACGCGCAGGGACAGCGGTGCGAGGGATGCCAGATGGGGATTCGTCCGCAGATGTGGAACCAGATTCGCGCCGGGCAGGTGATGACGTGCGAGTCGTGCGGGCGGCTGCTGTATTACGACGCGGCGAAGGAGCCGCAGCCCGTGCCGGAGCCGGAGAAGCCGAAGCGGGGACGGAAGGCGCCGGCAGCGGGCGTGGAGTAGGCGTTCCGCCGAATTGCTGGACCGATGCAACGCATTGCCATCGACATGGACGAGGTGCTGGCGGATACGCTGGCGGAGCACCTGTTGCGCTACAACCGCGACCATGGCGAGGCGATTACCAAGGCCGATCTGGAAGGCAAGTGGCTGTGGGACATCGTGTCGATCGACCGGCATGAGCGGCTCGAAGGGTACCTGCGGTCGGAGGATTTCTTCGAGGACCTGCCGGTGATTGCGGACAGCCAGCGGGTGCTGCGGGCGATGGCCGAGCGGTACGAGATCTTTATTGCGACGTCGGCGATGGAGTTTCCCAACTCATTTGGGCCGAAGTACCGCTGGCTGCGGCGGCATTTCCCGTTTCTGCACCCGCGGAATTTTGTGTATTGCGGGGACAAGGGCATTGTGCGGGCCGATTACCTGATCGACGACCAGCCGCGCAATTTCCGGACGTTTGTGGGACAGGGCGTTCTGTTTACGGCTCCGCACAATGTTGGGGTGACCGGGTATCCGCGGGTGGATGACTGGGCGCAGGTGGAGCGGATGTTTCTGGACGGCGGGGCGGGCTGAATACCCCCTCCCCCCTCCTGGGGGGACTGTGGCAAGCCGCTGATTTCACGACGGCTATTTTGTTGACTGCCTGGACAGCAGGGCGCCAGCCCTGTTCAGGGGGTGGCTGGACCGCGATGCCACCCGGCGGAAAATAATTTCGCGAAAATGCGCAAGTGTGGAAACCAAAGGGGTTACAAAATCCCCAAACGCTATGTGTGGGAAACAAAGCACTTGCGGGCGTTTTTGCCGTAAGTGTGGGAAACAGGGTACTTACGCTGCATCCGAGAGTTAGATTTTCAAAGAGCGGAGGAGCTTCGGCCTGGGCCAGGAGTGAGCGCTGAGCGCTGAGCGCTGAGTGCTGAACACTAAGCGCTGAGCGCTGAGCACTGAGTGCTGAACACGGAGATCAGAAATACGAAAGCCCTGTTCGCGGAGAACAGGGCTTTGCCTTGATATCGAGGCTAGATCGTGGGTGGGGGAAGGGCAAGGAAAATCGTCCGCGGGAATGGTACCGAAGTAAGCCGCTGCGCTTCCCCCCGTATTGTCCGCGGCCCTTCCATCCGATAGGGATAGAGAGGCCATCCCTGGGGCGACCCACGGACATGCCGGTGCGAGGGGGTTCGCGAGGCCCCATGCGATGGCGGCAAAGCGGAGGGCGGAGCTGAAAAACGGCGAGACGGCAGACGGCTCCCGCGTGGATTTTGAAGCTCTGGTGGAGAGCTCGGACGATCCGGTGTGGTCGGTGGGGCTGGACTTCGGCATTCTGTCGATCAACCGGGCGGCGCGGCAGATCCTCAGGTCGGTGCTGGGGTGCGAGGCGCCGCAGGGCGCCCGGCCGGCGGATGTGGTGCCGCCAGCGGAGGCGGCTCTGTGGAACGGATTCTATGAGCGGGCGCTGGTCGAGGGCACCGTGCGCGTGGAGCACCGAACGCCCAGCGGCAGCACCTATGAGATGACGTTCAACCGGATGGAGGCCGGCGGGAAAGCCGTGGGCATTTCCGGTTTCGGCAAGGAGATCAGCGGGCGGAAGGTGACGGAACGGGCGCTGGTGGAGGCGGAGAAGAAGTATCACAACATTTTCGATGGGGCGCTGGAGGGAATGTTTCAGAGCTGCCGGGACGGAAGGATTCTGACGGCGAACACGGCGGCGGCGAGGATGCTGGGCTACGACTCGGTGGAGGAAATTCTGCGCTCGATCGGGAGCCTCGGCCGGGATTTATGGGTGGAGGCGGCGGAGCGGGAGCGGTATCTGGAGGAAGTGGACCGGTGCGGGTCGGTGCGGGGGCTGGAGTGCCGGTTCCGGCGCCGAGACGGCAGCGTGGTCTGGGTCGCGCTCCACGCCCGCAAAGTGGAGGGCGAGGGGGAGCGTCCCGAATACCTCGAAGGCTTTATCGAAGACATCATGGGGCGGAAGGAGACGGAAAAACGGCTGCTGGACAGTGAAGAGCGCTACCGCGCGACCTTTGCGCAGGCGGCGGTGGGCATTCTGCATACCTCGTTCGAGGGGCGGATTCTGCGGTGCAACGGGCGGTTTGGGGAGATTGTGGGGTACAGCCCGGAAGAGGTCCGCGGCATGACGTTTGAGCAACTGACGGCGCTGGAGGACCGGGCGCAGAGCCTGGAGGCGATGCGGCGGCAGATTGCCGGGGCCACCGGGGTGGCGCGCTTTGAGAAGCGGTATATCCGCCGGGACGGCAGCCTGACGTGGGTGGCGCTGACGACCTCAGTGCAGCGGGACGGGCAGGGAAAGCCGCTGCATTTTATTGCGGTGGCCGAGGACATTAACGCGCGCAAGCAGGCGGAGGCGTTGCTGGCCGGGGCGCAGGCGGCGCTGCAGGCGAGCGAGGAGCGGTATCGGACGACGTTCCAGATGAGCCTGGACGCCATCAACATCAACCGTTCGAGCGATGGACTGTATGTGGAGTGCAACAAGGCGTTTCTGGACATCACCGGCTATGCGCGCGAGGAAGTAATGGGGCGGACGTCGCTCGAACTGAATATCTGGGCGGACGCGCGGGATCGGGAGTGCCTGGTGGAGGCGCTGCACCGGAAATCGGTGTGCCGCAATATGGAAGTCCGGTTCACGAAGAAGAGCGGAGAGACTTTCTGGGGGCTGATTTCGGCCTCGCTGATCGAGCTGGAGGGCATGAGGTGCATTCTGTCGGTGACCCGGGATATTTCCGACGCGAAGGCGGCGGAGGAGGAGATTCGCACGCTGGCATTTTACGATCCGCTGACGCGCCTGCCGAATCGCCGGCGGCTGCTGGAGCGGCTGCGGCAGGCGACGGCGTGCGGAAGCCGGACGGGGAAGCGGAGAGCGCTGCTGTTCATCGATCTGGACGACTTCAAGACGGTGAACGATACGGTGGGTCACCAGACGGGGGATCTGCTGCTGCAGGCGGCGGCGGGGCGGATGACGCGGTGCATCCGGAAGAGCGATGCGGTGGCGCGGCTGGGCGGCGACGAATTTGTGGTGATGCTGGACGACCTGGACGGGAGCGGGGAGGAAGCCGCGCGCCAGGCCCGGGCGGTGGCGGAAAAGATTCTGGCGGCGCTGGGCGAGCCATATCTACTGGCCGGTTACGAGTGCCTGTGCACGGCGAGCATCGGCATCACGCTGTTCGGCGACGGGCAGGAGAGCAGCAGCCAGATTCTGAAGCAGGCGGACATTGCGATGTACCAGGCGAAGGCGGCGGGGCGGAACACGCTGCGGTTTTTTGCGCCGGCGCTGCAGGAGACGGTGAATGCCCGGGCGCAACTGGAGAATGAACTGAGGCAGGGGATCCGGGCGAACGAATTTGTTCTCTGGTACCAGCCGCAGGTGTGCGGGGGGAGGATGGTGGGAGCGGAGGCGCTGGTGCGCTGGAATCATCCGCGGCGGGCGATTTTGCCGCCGGACGAATTCATCCCGCTGGCGGAAGAGACGGGGCACATTGTGGCGCTGGGGAACTGGGTGCTGGAAGCGGCCTGCGCGCAACTGGCGCGCTGGGGGGAGCGGCCGGAGACGGCGCATCTGTTGCTGGCGGTGAACATCAGCGCGCTGCAACTGCGGCAACCGGACTTTGTGGAGCAGGTGCTGACGGCGCTGACCCGGTCGGGGGCGCATGCGGAGAATCTGCGGCTGGAGTTAACGGAGAGCGTGCTGGCGCAGAATATCGAAGACATTGTGGGGAAGATGGAGGAGCTGAAGTCGTGGGGGCTGCGTTTTGCGCTGGACGACTTTGGGATCGGCTACTCATCGCTGGCGTATCTGAAGCGTCTGCCGCTGGATCAGCTGAAGATCGATCGCATGTTCGTGCGGGATCTGCTGAAGGATCCGACCAGCCGGGCGATTGCGCAGAGCGTGATTTTTCTGAGCCATGCGATGGGGGTGGGGGTGATTGCGGAAGGGGTGGAGAGCGACGAGCAGCGGTTCCTGCTGGAGCGACTGGGGTGCCATGCGTTTCAGGGATATTTGTTCAGCCGGCCGGTGCCGCTGGAGGAGTTTGAAGGGTTGCTGCCGGGATGGGGGGCGGCGTGGGGAGAGGAACGGGCGGGTGGATCGTTGAGGGAAACGATGAGCCCCTTTCGACCCGAAGCGAGCGCGTGCGGGCAGGAAGTTTCGTAGGGCGGGGTCGGGCGGGTTGGGGCGGGAAACAGCGGGCTGGGGCGGGAAACAGCGGGCTGGATGGGGGACCCGGGGTCTTTGGGGACCGGGACTTGTTCCATCGGCCCACCCAACCCACTGCGGGTTGAGTGGGGCACCCGGAGATTACATCAGCTCGTCGATGAAGCTTTGCGCGGCGGCGGGGTCGATGTGGGGTGGGCGTCCGACCATGGGGCCGGATTGGGTGACCGGCTCGGCTTCGTGGAGCGAGGGCAGGTCGGTGCGCTCGAAGAATTTGCCGATGGGGATCTCTTCGCCCCACAGGGTGGATTTTTCGATGGCCATCTGCCAGTCGGAGGCGTCGTAGGCGGGATTGTCTTCGAGCTTTTTGACGCGCGGGCGGAACCACTGGAAGGTGTTGTCCTTGTTGTAGGTGACGCAGGGGCTGAAGACGTCGAGGAACGAGAAGCCGCGGTGCTGGATGGCCTGCTTGATGAGGTCGGTGAGGTGCTTTTGTTCGCCGGAGAAGCCGCGGGCGACGAAGGTGGCTCCGGCGGCCAGCGCCATGGTGATGGGATTGATGGGCGTCTCGATGTTGCCGTAGGGGGCGCTTTTGGTCTTCATGCCGAGGCGGCTGGTGGGCGATGTTTGACCGGTCGTGAGGCCGTAGATCTGGTTGTCCATCACGATGTAGGTGAGGTCGATGTTTTTGCGGATGGTGTGGGTGAAGTGGTTGCCGCCGATGCCGAAGCCGTCGCCGTCGCCGCCGGTGACGAGCACGGTGAGCTCATGGTTGGCCATCTTCATGCCGGTGGCGACGGGCAGAGAGCGGCCGTGGAGGGTATGCATGCCGTAGGTCTCGATGAAGCCGGGGAAGTTGGAGGAGCAGCCGATGCCGGAGACGGTGACGATCTGGTGGTTGGGAATCTGGAGCTCGACGAGGGCCTTCTGGACGGCGGCGAGGACGCCGAAGTCGCCGCAGCCGGGGCACCAGTCAGGATCGACGCGGCCTTTGTAGTCGGCCATGGTGAGGGGTTTCGGGGTTTCTAGGATGGTCGCCATGTTGGATCTCCTGGGAAGTTTCCTCAGGGGCTCAAGCCCCTTAACTTTCCGACTCGTTATGGCACGGCTGAAGCCGTGCCTCTGCAAAACTCTTCTCAGGGGCTGAAGCCCCTTCTTCTCCTGCTTCTTTTCCCCGGGCTAAAATCCGGGGCTTCTACTGTCGTGCCGCTGCGCGGCACCTGCTGTGCGTCTTCCGCTCAAACCATGATTTCGTGGGTCGGGACGGACAAGGTGACGTCGCCGGCTAGTTGTTCGCGGACGGCTTCGGTGATGTGGTGCGGCATGAAGGGCTCGCCGTCGTATTTGCGGATGTGTCCGTCGGCGACGAAGCTGGTTTCGCTGCGCAGGTAGCGGGCGAACTGGCCGCTGTAGTTGTTCTCGACGATGATGGTGCGCCTGGCGTCGCGGAGCAGGTCGACGATGGCGTCGCCGTGGAGCGGGACGAGCCAGCGAATCTGGAGCTGGTTGGCGGTGATGCCCTGCTCGGCAAGCTGGGCGCGGGCTTCTTCAATGACGCCCTGGGTGGAACCCCAGCCGATGAGGGTGACGTCGGCGTCCTGCGGACCCTGAAGTTGCGGGGGTGCGATGGCGGCGGCGATGCCGGCTTCCTTGCGCATGCGTTTTTCCATCATGGCGCGGCGCTTGGCGGCGTTGGTGTACATGTCGCTGATGAGGACGCCGTTTTCGTCGTGCTCGTCGCTGGAGACGACGTGGGTGTAGCCGGGGACGCCGGGAATGGCGCGCGGCGAGACGCCGCTCTCGGTGATGCGGTAGCGGAGATAGCTGCCGTCGCCGTGTCCATTGGGCGTGGTGATCATTTCGCCGCGATCGACGGGCGGGGCGAAGTCGAGGATTTTGGGATCGACGGTGAGGCGGCCTTCGGAGAGGAGCAGGTCGGCGAGGACGAGGCCAGGGACCTGGAATTTGTCGGTGATGTTGAAGATTTCCGGCATGAGGGTGAAGCAGTCGCCGATGTCGAGGGGGGCGGCGATGACGCGGGGGTAGTCGCCGAAGGCCGCGCCGAGCATCTGCCAGAGGTCGCCCTGTTCGGTTTTGGTGGGGACGCCGGTGGACGGGCCGGCGCGCATGCAGTCGATGACGACGATGGGGATTTCGGCCATGGCGGCGAGGCCGAGGCCTTCGGACATGAGGGCGAATCCGCCGCCGGAGGTGGCGCACATGGCGCGGACGCCGGCCTGGGCTGCGCCGATGACCATGTTGACGACGCCGATTTCGTCTTCAACCTGGCGGACCATGATGCCGGCTTTGCGGCCGTTGGCGGCGAACCAGTGGAGGACGCCGGTGGAGGGGCTCATGGGGTAGGCGCAGTAGAATTTGCAGCCGGCGGCGGCACCGCCCATGGCGAGGGCGGCGTTGCCGCTGAGGACGGCGTATTTGGTGTCCGTCATGGGCAGCGGGCTGGCGAAGGCCTGGAAATTTTTTGTGGCGTAGTCGTAGCCGGCGCGGGCGACGGCGACGTTTTCATCGGCGACGGAAGCGACCTTCTTGCCGAACTGCTCGCGGATGACGTCTTCAAGGGACTGGAAGCCAATGCCCATCATGCTGAGGGCGGCGCCCATGGCGAGGGTGTTCTGCGCGACTTTGTTCTTGGTGATGTCGGCGAGGGTAGAGACGGGGAGCGGGCAGAGCTGCACGCCGTCCGCATGTTCGCCGGGCTTGATGGAGTCGGCGTTGTAGATGCAGGCGCCGCCGGGGCCGAGGAGGCGGAGGTGGCGGTCCATGGTGTCCTGGTTGAGGGGGATGAGCAGCTCGAGGGTGTCGCCCATGTTGGTGACGGGATCGACGCCGGCGCGGATGGTGAGGAAGGTGTGGCCGCCACGGATGATGGACTGGTAGGCGTTGTAGGCGTTGAGGTGCAGCCCGCGGCGGGAAAAGATTTTGGCGAAGATGTCGCCGGGGGTGGCAACACCCTGACCGGCGGCTCCACCGATCCCGATGGAGAAAGAATGGCTCATAGAGGCTCCGGCAGAAGAACAGGACTTCGGTTTTGTCCTGACAGCGTCCACGCGGACGACGTGAGGCCCGTTTGGATCCTGTCTTCTGGAATGAAAAACAGCATACACCGCGGGATGGACGATATGACAGGGCGCGGGGGGCAGGGCGCGGTGGGTAGGAGCAACGGCAACGGCAAAAGCAAACGCAAACGCAAGACCAAGTGCAGACGCGAGGTCCTTCGACTTGCGGCTGGAATGGATGTTGCGCCCAGGTGCGGGCGCAACGAATGCGGATGCTTCGCTCTGGATGACCCTTCTTTTTCTCGATTGAGATTGTGATGGCGCAGCGCGCCTGGCTTAATTCGGGAAGCGTGGTTGGGGCTTGCGACATCAGAAGGAGGAAAGGACACCATGCTCGACCACATCTTTCTGACGGTGAGCGATCTTGCGCGCTCGATTGCGTTCTACGAACAGGCACTGGCTCCGCTGGGTATTCACGATCGGTTTGACTACGACGGCCAGGATGGGCCGCCGGGGCATCCTGACCTGAAGGGGTTCGGCAAGGAGGGGCGCTTGGATCTGTGGCTGCGGGCGGGCGTGGCCGACAGCCGCGCCGTGCATCTGGGATTTGTCGCTGACAGCCGGAAGCAGGTGGATGCCGCGTACGCGGCGGCGCTTGCGGCAGGCGGCAGCGATAACGGCGCGCCGGGGATTCGGCTCTATTACGATCCGCGGTATTACGCGGCGAATGTGCTGGATCCAGATGGGTACAGTTTGGAGTTTGTTTATAAGAGCTGGCAGCATTGAGGGACGTTATGCCCAGCGAGCGTGGAGCAGGAATTCGCGGTTGCCTTCAGCGCCGGTGATGGGGGAGTCGATGACGTCGATATCGTGGGCGCCGAGGGCGGCGACGCAGGCGCGGACACGGTCGATGGCGAGTTGATGTGCGGCGGGGTCGCGGACGATGCCGCCTTTGCCGATGTGCTGGCGTCCGGCTTCGAACTGCGGCTTGATGAGTATGACGGCTTCAAGGGTTTCCTCAGGGGCTGAAGCCGCTGCTTCTCTTGCTGTTGTTTCGGCACGACTGAAGTCGTGCCCCTTCAAAGCGGCGGAGGTTTCAGGACGAGCGGAGACTTCCGACTGCGGATTTCTGAAGAGCGTTTTGCCGGCGCGATGCGCCAGGGAGGCTTCCCGCGTGCCGTGTCCGACGGTGTCGGGCGGGCGGCGGAGGGCGGCGAGGACGGCGGGGAGGACGAGCGTGGCGGAGATGAAGGAGACGTCGATGGAGAGAAACGCGATGCCGGCGGGGAGGGCGCCGGGGGCGAGGAGGCGGGCGTTGGTGCGCTCCATGAGGGTGACGCGCGGGTGGTCGCGGAGGGTTTGCGCGATCTGGCCGTAGCCGGTGTCGATGGCGAGGACGCGGGCGGCTCCGTGCTGGAGCATGCAGTCGGTGAAGCCGCCGGTGGAAGCGCCAATGTCGCAGCAGAAGCGGCCCTGCAGATCGATGTGCCAGTGAGCGAGGGCGGCTTCGAGCTTGAGGCCGCCGCGGCTGACGTAGCGCAGATCGCCCCCGAGGAGACGGACGGGCGCGTCGTGGGCGACGGAGTGGCCGGGCTTGTCGATTTTTTGCTCGCTGACGAGGACGCGTCCGGCGAGGATGAGCGCCTGGGCGCGCTCGCGGGTGGGGGCGAGCTGGCGCTCGACCAGCACTTTGTCGAGACGGATTTTCATTGACGCATCTTCATGGATGAATCTTCAGGGGCGGAAAATCACCAGGCGCGCGGGGCGCATCAAAAATATTACGGGCGTATCCAGAATATTCTCCGATGGAAACTGACAACGCGAACACGAGAGGTCCTCACCCGCTGAGCTGGATTGCGTGGGTGCTGGCGCTGATTTTTGCCGGGATTGCGGCTGGGCTGGCGCACCACCAGGCGTGGCTGCGGGCGGAACTGAATCTGTCGGAGGGCGATGCTTCGCAACTGCGCACGCAACTGGGGCACGCGGAGCAGATTGTGGGCGTGATGACGTCGCCGCAGTCGGCGCATGTGGTGCTGACGGAGACCAGGCAGCCGGAGCATCCGGTGGGCCAGGTGAGCTGGCTGGCGAGCAAGGGCGCGCTGGTGTTTATCGCGGGCGGGCTGCGTCCGCTGCCGGCGGGGAAGACGTATGAGTTGTGGCTGGTGCCGGAGGGGGGTAAGGCGCCGATTCCGGCGGGGCTGTTCCGGCCGGATGCGGATCGCGGCGCGACGGTGGTGCTGCCTCCCTTGCCGGCGGAGACGCGGGCGAAGCTGTTTATGGTGACCGAGGAGCCGGGACAGGGGGCGACGATTCCGTCGCTGCCGATTGTGATGGAAGGGCAGTAGGACGGGGAACAGGGAATAGGGAATAGGGAACAGGGAATAGGGAATAGGGAACCGGGGACAGGCCGCGGGCCACAGGCCGCTGGCCACAGGCCGTGGGCTGGTGCACAGTGAGTGCGGTTGCGCGTTACACTGTCACCGGCTATGGCGACAACCGATCCGATCACACTGGCGGTGGATATAGGCGGCACAGGGCTGAAGATGCTGTGCCTCGATCATGTGGGCAACCCGGTCACGGAGCGGCTGCGGGTGCCGACACCCGATCCGCCAACGCCGATGCGGCTGCTGGCGGCGCTGGGCAAGATGCGCGAGCAGATGCCGAAGTTCGATCGCGTGAGCGTGGGGTATCCAGGGGTGATCAAGCAGGGCGTGACGCTGTCGGCGGCGAATCTGCATCCGAAGTGGATTGGCTACCCGCTGCAGGCGGATCTGGAAAAGCGATGGAAGAAGCCGGTGCGCGTGGCGAACGATGCCGCGGTGCAGGGGTTCGGCGCGATCCAGGGGCGCGGCGTGGAGATGATTCTGACGCTGGGCACGGGGATGGGGTCGGCGCTGTTTACGGATGGACACTTATGCCCGGGGCTGGAGCTGGGGCATCATCCGTGGCGGGAAATGACCTATGAGGATTACCTGGGGCTGCGGGGGCTGAAGAAGTTCGGCAAGAAGAAGTGGAACAAGCTGCTGGGGAAGGCCATTGAGCAGACGCAGCACACGTTCAACTGGGATCATCTTTATTTGGGCGGCGGAAACACGAAGCTGGTGAAGATGGAGATTCGTCCGGATTTGACGATTGTGTCGAACATGGATGGGTTGCTGGGCGGCGTGGCGCTTTGGCGGGATTCGTAGGGCGGGGGCAGCGGTTACGGGTTACGGTGTAGGGGATGTGGGCAGCGGCACGGGTAAGAGAACGATGAAGAACGCAGTGTTCGCGGTGTCCCTGTTTCTCCTGCATTCGTCGTCGCTTCACGGAGCCGTCAATCCATCGTGCAAGGCGGGCGCTCCCGATGCTTCCCTGGTCCGCGTCCATGGCCGGTTGAACGTCTACGACGGCGGGTATCCAAACCTGCGGCTCTGGCAGATTGGGTCGAAACATTTGTTTGGGATTTACAGCGACCCGGCAGACTTCCTATGCGGTCGAGGCACCGCGTGCGAAGACGATGGGGATCCTAAATTGCCAGGCGATCTTATACATCTGAATCTTCTTGAAAGCACTGTTTATGGAGATTTCGAGATCCGTCTCCTCGAGCCGTTGAAGCCAGGTCACATGCAAGCTGCCTGCATTGTGGAGGCCGAACACCTCGTGATCCAACGCTGAACCCGGCCGATTTCGAGCAACTCAGCGCGTGACTACGTGATCGGCGTGGAGCTTTTGGAGGGGGTTGACCGTGAGCTTGCGTTGCTGGAGGGCGGCTATGCCTTCGGCGGCGGCGCGGGCGGCGGCTAACGTCGTGATCGTCGGGATGCGGGCGAGGACGGCGGCGCGGCGGATGGCTTTCTCGTCGAAGTAGGGGTCCTGGCCGCGCGGCGTGTTGACGATGAGGTTGATGCGGTCGCCCTTGATGAGGTCGACGATGTTCGGGCGGCCTTCCTTCACTTTGTAGACGCGCTCGACGGACATGCCGGCCTTCTCGATGGCGTTGGCGGTGCCTTCGGTCGCGACCAGGTGGAAGCCTAATTCAACATACTGGCGGGCGAGGTTGACGAGGTTGGTCTTGTCGCGATCGCTGACGCTGAAGAAGACCGTTCCTTTGAGCGGAAGCGCGAGGCCGGCGGAAAGCTGCGCTTTGGCGAAGGCTTCGCCGAAGTTGTCGGCGACGCCCATGACTTCGCCGGTGGATTTCATTTCGGGGCCGAGGACGGTGTCGACGCCGGGGAACTTGCTCCACGGGAAGACGGGCGACTTGACGTAGAAATGCGTGCCGATGCCGAGGTCGTTGCCGCTTTGCACGTCGAGGAATTCGCTCAGCTTGCGGCCGGTCATGAGGCGCGATGCGATTTTGGCGAGGGGGACGCCGGTGGCTTTCGAAACGTAGGGCACGGTGCGCGAGGCGCGTGGATTGACTTCGATGACGAAGACCTTGTCGGGCTGGCCGGGGCGGCGCTGGATGGCGAACTGGAGATTGACGAGGCCGATGACGTTGAGGGCCAGCGCGAGTTTGCGGGCGTAGCCGCGGATGGTGTCCAGCGTGGCGGGAGCGAGATCGACGGCGGGCAGGACGCAGGAGGAATCGCCGGAGTGGATGCCGGCTTCTTCGATGTGCTGCATGATGCCGGCGATGACGACGTCGGTGCCGTCACAGAGCGCGTCGACATCGACTTCGACGGCGTCTTCGAGGAAGTGGTCGACGAGGATGGGGCGGTCCTGGGAGTATTCAACGGCCTCCTGCATGTAGCGGGAGACGGTTTCGCGGTCGTAGGCGAGGACCATGGCGCGTCCGCCGAGTACGTAGCTGGGGCGAACGAGGACGGGGTAGCCGATGCGCTCGGCGCCGTCGAGGGCTTCCTGCAAATTGGTGGCGATAATGCCGGGGGGCTGGGGAATTTCGAGGTCCTCGAGCAGCTTGCCAAAGCGCTTGCGGTCTTCGGCGAGGTCGATGGACTCGGGCGATGTTCCGATGATGGGGACGCCGGCGGCTTTGAGGCGCAGAGCGAGGTTGAGCGGCGTTTGTCCGCCGAACTGAACGATCATGCCGACGTCGGCGCCGCCGGAGGACTCGTGCTCGTAGACGGCGAGGACGTCTTCAAGGGTGAGTGGCTCGAAGTAGAGGCGGTCGCTGGTGTCGTAGTCGGTGGAGACGGTTTCGGGATTGCAGTTGACCATGATGGTCTCGTAGCCGTCTTCTTTGAGCGCGAAGGCCGCGTGGCAACAGCAGTAATCAAACTCGATGCCCTGGCCGATGCGGTTGGGGCCGCTGCCGAGGATGATGACTTTGCGGTTCGGCGTGGGTGGGGCTTCGTCTTCTTCGTCGTAGGTGGAGTAGAGGTAGGGGGTGAAGCTTTCGAACTCGGCGGCGCAGGTGTCGACGAGCTTGTAGACGGGGCGGACGCCGTGGGATTTGCGGAGGTTGCGGACCTGCTCGACGCCGGCGGCTCCGGGGAGGGACAGGGCGTCGGCGATGCGCTCGTCGGAGATGCCGAGGCGCTTGATCTTTCGTAACTGTTGCGGTGACAGATTGTCGGAACTGGTAGCGGCGAGGGCAGAATCGGCTTCGATGATTTCTTTGATCTGGTAGAGGAACCAGGGATCCATGGAGGTGACGCGGGCGACTTCGCGGACGGAGTGTCCCTGCTGGAAGGCGAAGCGGATGTAGCTGAGGCGCTCGGGCTGCGGGGTGACGAGGCGCTGGGTCATGCGGCGGGGGTCGAGGACTTCGGAGCCGGATTTTTTGCCGGTTTCGAGCGAGCGCACGGCTTTCATCAGGGCTTCTTTGAAGGTGCGGCCGATGGCCATGACTTCGCCGACGGATTTCATCTGGGGGCCGAGATTTTCGTCGGCGCCGGGAAATTTTTCAAACTGCCACTTGGGGATTTTGACGACGACGTAGTCGATGGTGGGCTCGAAGCAGGCCGGGGTCATTTTGGTGATGTCGTTGGGGATTTCATCGAGGGTGTAGCCGACGGCGAGGCGTGCGGCGATTTTGGCGATGGGGAAGCCGGTGGCCTTGGAGGCGAGCGCGGAGGAGCGCGAGACGCGCGGGTTCATCTCAATGACGGTCATGCGGCCGTTGGCGGGGTTGACGGCGAACTGGACATTGGAGCCGCCAGTCTCGACGCCGATTTCGCGCATGACGCGGAGGGCGGCGTCGCGCATGGCCTGATATTCGCGATCGGTGAGGGTTTGCGCGGGGGCGACGGTGATGGAGTCGCCGGTGTGGACGCCCATGGGGTCGAAGTTTTCGATGGAGCAGATGACGATGACGTTGTCGGCGAGGTCGCGCATGACCTCGAGCTCGTATTCTTTCCAGCCGAGGACGGATTCTTCGATGAGGCACTCGTGGACGGGGGAGAGATCGAGACCGCGGGCGAGGATTTCCATGAGCTCTTCGCGGTTGTAGCCGATGCCGCCGCCGGATCCGCCGAGGGTGAAGGAGGGGCGGATGATGACGGGGAAGCCGATTTTGGTGGCGAAGTCGAGGCCGTCGCGGAGGTTGTTGACGAGGGCGGAGCGGGGGACGTCGAGGCCGATGCGGGTCATCGCGTCCTTGAAGAGGAGGCGGTCTTCAGCTTTCTTGATGGCTTCGAGCTTGGCCCCGATGAGTTCGACGCCATATTTATCGAGGATGCCGGCGTCGGCGAGTTCAACGGCGAGGTTGAGGGCGGTTTGTCCGCCGACGGTGGGCAGGAGGGCGAAGACGCCGTCGCGATGCTCGGCTTTGAGCATCTCCGACTCGATGCGGAGGATTTCGTCGAGGTAGTCGCGGGTGAGCGGCTCGATGTAGGTGCGGTCGGCGAGGTCGGGATCGGTCATGATGGTGGCCGGGTTCGAGTTGACGAGCACGACCTCGTAGCCTTCGGCGCGGAGGGCTTTGCAGGCCTGGGTGCCGGAGTAATCGAACTCGGCGGACTGCCCGATGACGATCGGGCCGGAGCCGATCACGAGGATTTTGGCGATGTCGTTGCGGCGTGGCATCTAGGCGTGGGGCTCTCTTCTTTCGGTCATCAGATCGTTATGAAGCGGATTGGGAGCGTGATGTCTTGAAGGGGCACGGCTTCAGCCGTGCCGTTCATGGCTGCAAATTGTGCGGGCTTTAGCCCCTGGGGGCCGGGGTCGAGCTTCCAGCCGGGATACGCAGAGGAGTATGGATAACTTTCCGGGGTTTCGCAGAGGTGTCTCTCGACCGGATTCAGGTGGATGTAATGCTTATGGATCTCGTAGTCCTCGGTGTCGCGCATCCGATGATCGGAGAAGCCGCGCTGCCAGATTTCGAGATTCGAACCGAGCTCCTTTTTGGCGCGATACGAGAAGCCACCTTTGATGAACTGGACGGCGCGTTCGAGAGGGATGCTTGGGGTGATCAGGAGATGGAAGTGGTCGGGCATGAGGACGAATTCGTGGAGGAGGTAGGCTTCGTTTCGATGGGCGAGGAGGGTTTTGAAGAACAGGCGGGCCCAGGGCTCGGCGCGGAAGAGGGAGCGACGCTCCCATGTTTGCGAGGTGACGAAATAAGTTTGCGAGTTGTTGGTGGCGTGCTCGCGCGTCGCTTTCAAAGCCTTCCCTCAGGGGCTAAAGCCCTTCTCTCTTCTGATCCCTTACGGCACGGCTGAAGCCGTGCCCCTTCAAAACAACAACCTCGATACTATGAGCCGGGCTCGGTTGTCCTTACCATTCCCTCCATGACCTTCGACGCGAGAGCTTTCGCTTGATCGGATTCCATGCCGGGGTTTAGGATCATTGCCGCTCGGGTAATCGCCTTCTGTTGCATCGAATCGAGACGATTGAGCCTCTCAATTTCCGGAGGCAACTGGCTGAGCAGGAGGTTCTCGACAAAGCACCTAACCTCCTTACTGCCAAGGTTCGCGGTCGAATAAAGGTGCCCGTTGATCGAGAACGGATCGAACGCGAGTGTCTCAAATGAGATTCTTGCCCCGAGTCTTAGTTCTTCATCGAGTCGATCTCGCAGTCGCTTGTTAGTTATTTGGCTTGGTCCGGGCTTGAGATAGTGCGTCAGTCTACGAACGAGGTTCTCAGTCTCACCGATATAGACCGAGCTCTTCTCGTCGCGCTCCGTTAGCCATCTATAGATCGCGGGCCGTTCGTAGTGTCGTCGCAAATATGGCGATATCTCTTGCGGAAACGAATATGGAGCACCTGACAAACCTTGAATGGGAGTCCAGCAAAAGCTGATCTCAAGGCAGGTCATCCCTTCCACTCCTCCATCATTTTGCGGAAGTCCTGGAAGAGGTAGTGGGAGTCGTGGGGGCCGGGGCTGGCTTCGGGGTGGTACTGCACGCTGAAGAGCGGCATCGTCCGATGGCGCAGGCCTTCGAGCGTGTTGTCGTTCAGGTCGACGTGCGTGAGGTCGACTTCGCTGGGGTTGATGGAGTCGGGGTCGACGGCGAAGTTGTGGTTGTGGCAGGTGATCTCGACTTTGCCGGTGTCCACACATTTGACCGGATGATTGCCGCCGTGGTGTCCGAAGCGGAGCTTGTAGGTTTTGCCGCCGAGGGCAAGGCCGATGAGTTGGTGGCCTAAACAGATGCCAAAGATGGGCACGCGTCCGGCCATCTGGCGGATGCTTTCCTGGGCGTAGGTGACGGGCTCGGGATCGCCGGGGCCGTTGGAGAGGAAGACGCCGTTGGGCTTGAGGGCGAGCACGTCGTCGGCGGTGGTCTCGGCGGGGACGACGGTGACGCGGCAGCCTTCCTGATGGAGCATGCGCAGGATGTTCTTCTTGATGCCGAAGTCGTAGGCGACGACGTGGAGGTCGGGCGCGGGGAGCGGCGGCGCTTTGAGATCGAGGGGATCGGGGCCGTCCTGCTGCCACGCGTAGCGTTCTTTGGTGCTGACGACTTTGGCGAGGTCGGTGCCGTCCATTTTCGGGATGGCGCGGGCTTTTTCGACGAGGACGTTGGGGTCGGCTTCGACGGTGGAGATGACGCCGCGCATGACGCCGTGGGTGCGCAGGTGGCGGACGAGGGCGCGGGTATCGATTTCCGAGATGACCGGAACGTGGAAGCGCTCGAGGTATTCGTCGGCAACCTGGGTGGAGCGCCAGTTGGAGCTGATGGGCGAGAACTCGCGGGTAACGAGGCCTTCAATATAGGGCTTGCCGGCTTCGTTGTCGGCGGAGTTGGTGCCGTAGTTGCCGATTTGAGGATTGGTGAGGACGACGATCTGTCCGGCGTAGGAGGGGTCGGTGAAAATTTCCTGGTAACCGGTCAGCGATGTATTAAAAACGACTTCTCCGCGGCATTCGCCCTGGGCGCCGTAGCCTTCGCCCGTGAAGATGCGCCCGTCTTCGAGCGCAAGGATTGCCTGCATTGAGACTCCTGACCACCCCGCTGCACCGGAATCGGGCGCATCGGGGGCCCCGTGCCTGCGGTTGGATTCTTCTGATTTTATCAGGGAGTGAGGCGGCCAGCGGGGGAGGCTGGCGGCAAAATCTGAAAATCGCGGCGGGAATTTGCGAGGGGCGCAGCGGGCGCGACGGAGAGAGGTTTCTGCGCGAGTCCGTCAGCGTTTGAGAAAGAGCCGCACCGGCTTGCCGGGGTGGAGAACAACTTCCTGTTTGTGCGCGCGGGCGCCGACCGGATGTCGATTGCGGGCGCGCAACTTTCTTCTGCGAGGCGAGGTCTTGCGCGCAGCGAGCGTGGGTTGCGAGGCGGACGGCCAGGCGCAGAGTCCTGCCCCGGGTATCGATGAGAGGACGTGGGGGGCGCGGAGACCGGCAAGGGGCGGGGATCGGGACTCGGGCCGCGGAGAATCTTTCAGGGCCGCGTGTAGGTGACGAGATAGACGCTTCCGGTGAGGGTCACGGGATCTTTTTCTGTGGAGCGCAGCGTGAGGGTGAGCGAATGGCCGGCGCGCAGATTCGTCCGGCTGATCTCGCCGGCGGCCCATGAGAGCCCCGCCCAGACGACCTTGTCGTATTCCGTGCGGATGGGGAGAGGTTTGTCGTCCTGCTCTGCGTGGAGCAGGAAGACCTGGCCCATATTGACGTCGCCGGCCCAGGTGCGGCGCAGGGAGCCGTCGGGCGCGCGCTGCTGCATCACGATGCGCAGATCGCCACCGGCGGGGGCGATCAGGGTCGCCTGGATTTCTCCTTTTCCCGTGGGCTTAAACTCGGCGGCGATTGGACGGATGGTGTCCGGGATGACGATATCCTGCTGGACGCCGAAATTGTAACGGTCACTGGCATATTTTCCGTAACCGATCATCGCCATCTGCCCGGGACCAAGCTGAATCGAGTCGGTCGTGAGGCGGGGGACGAAGCCGGCATCGCGAAAAAGCAGCCTGGGCGCGGCGAGCGGTTTCTGGTCCGGAGCGAGGAGCGGCAGGCGGATGGTGGCGACGTCCTGTGCGGGATTGACGACCACGTAGACGCTTCCATCGGCATCGAGCGCGCCGAAGCCGTAGGTTTCCGCATCGCCGGGAATGCCGCCGAAGCTGCGGATGCGTCCTTCGGCCTGTAAGTGGAGGAAGAGAGACTGGGCGCGCGCGAACCAGTGCGCGTCGGCGGCGGACATGAGTTCCAGGTTGCCGTAGGTGGTGTTGATCCAGCCGCCGCGGGCGAGCATCAGGAGCAGGGAGCCTTTCCATTCCGCAAAAGCGCGGCGGTAGATGGTGCCGGTTTTGCCGGGCATGAAGCTGGTGGTGTCGATGCGTTCGAGGGGAAGGCCGGATTGCTCGTATCGGCGCGCCTGGTGGTCGCTGTAAATCTCAAGGGTGCGCCAGAAATTCATCTCAGGGACGTCGCCGGGGCGGGGATCGCCGGAGTAGAGCGCGTCGAAGACCTGGAGCCAGCGGAGATCGACGGGATCTTTGAAGGGGAACGGGTAGGAAGTGGTGTCCATGGTGCCGCCGAAACCGTTGAAGGCTTCGAGGACGACGCCGGGATTTTTGCGGCGGAATGCGGCGAGGGCCTCGCGGAGAGCGTCGGAATTGCGGCGGACGATTTCCTCTTTGCTGAGCGTGGCTTCGGCGTGGGGGGTGGCGGCGGTGAGGTCGGCGAAGTCGAAGAGGAACATGCGGACGCCGTGGTCGTACCAGAACTGGAGGACGTTGACGAAGTCGGGCAGGAATCCGCCTTCGAACATCGACATGGCGGTGTCCTGCTTGTTCAGCGAGTCGCGCCAGGCGGGGGCCGCGACGAGATGGACGAGGGTGTTGGTGCTGAACCACAGGCCGGGCAGGATGCCATGGACTTTGCATTTTGTGAGCCAGGCATCGGGGCCGTTGGGCCAGTTGGGCGTTCTCCAGGCGCGATAAGCGCCATCCTGCGAAAACCAGAAAGCGTCGATGACGTAGTAATCGAAGCGCGCGCCGGCGCGGCGGAGGCGCAGGAGCTGATCGAGTTCCTGCATGGTGAGGGCTTCGGTCAGCGGGACGTGGTCGGAGAGCTCGTCGTAGGTGGACCAGTTGTCGTAGACGGAGATGGGGTTGGGGAGCGTGGGCGAGGCGAGCGCGGCGCGATCGTAGCGCTGCTGTGCGCCGGCGAGGCCACAGGCCGCGATGAGGCTGAGAATGCCGAGGGCGCGCCGCTTATGGTTCATCGGACTCAGGTTCATCGGGGTGCACATCCATTTGCGAATAGAAAGGGGCGCCGAGGGATTGACGCAACGCGGCGCCGAGCGCGACGGGGCCGGCGAAACCATCCCAGTGCGCAACGACTTTGCCGTCGGGTCCACGGAGCGCGGTTTGTGCGGGCTCGGAGCCGAGGGACGGGCTGACGGTGATGTTGGCGAGGTCGAGATCGAGCACGGCGTTGCGGAACGCGGCGGAGGCGAAAAGGTGCGGATCGGGCGAGGTTAGTTGCAGCGTGGTCTCCAGACGGCTGGAGAAATACTGGGCGGCCTGGCTCCTGAGGATGGTGATCTGGCGCAGTGCATCGTCGTCGATGAGGCCCTGGGCGGTGAGCGCGACGGGAACGGCGCAGGTGAGTTTCCAGATGCCCCCCGGCCGGGGCTGCGACGGGGGCCAGAGGCGGAGGGCCAGAGGCATCTCGACGCTGCCACCCTCCTGATGGGTTGCGGCCTGCAGTCCGCGCAGGTTGGGGAACCTTTTACCGCTGTAGCGCCATTCCGGGTTGCCGACGCCGTAGTAGCGGTATTTATTCTGTGCCAGCGACAGCGACGCATTGCTGTCGATCATCTGCACGGCCGTCGACTCGATGGAGTTATTGCGGAAGACCGCGGTGCCGGGCGCGATGGCGGCGTGATTCACCAGCGGCGGCGCATTGTTCAGCGGGTTCCACTGGACGGTGTTGTTCTCCACGGTGAGGCCGTCGATGGAGCCGTTGTTCCACGTGTAGATATAGATGGCGCCCTCGGTTTTGCCCATGCGCGGGCTGCGGCCGTTGTCGATGCAGAGATTGCCGCGGACGAGGCTCTGGTGGGTGACGAAGCCTGCGCCAAAGACGGCGACGCAGTAGCCCTGGGTGTCGTGTCCGTAGTTATCGATGACCGAATTGTTGGTGTTGCCGTAGTCGATGTCGAACGCGCCGCCGTCGACGCCGGGGCTGTCGGTCAGGAACGCTTCGCTGTCCTGGACGACGCAGTCGTCGCACATCCAGGTCCAGATAGCGTTGGGCGTGCCGATGGATTCGGTGGGCTGCATGCCGGTGTTCCAGGCAACGCTCGAATCGATGCGCCCATTGCGCACGCGGAAGAGAACGATGCCGTCGCCCTGGACGTCGTGAATGGCGGAGTTGCGGATGGAGATGTTGGTATTCCAAACGGACTCGGGCGGAAAGCCGAGATCGCCGCCGCCGACGAGGATGCCCACCCACTGATTGGTATTCCACGCGGTGACATTGTCGACCACCACGTCGTCGAAGTGGGCGTTGGCGCTGGTCGGCGAGATGGCGACGAGTCCGCTCTCCTTGTGCTTCACATCCCCTCCCTCAACGTTGTGGACGGCGAGGTTGGCGAGATGGATGTGGTGGAGGATGCCATGGTCGCCGCTGATGAAGACGCCGTGGGTGCGGCCGCCGGTGAGGTCGAGCGAGTCGATATCCCAATATTGCTGGTTGAAGAGGCGCAGCGCCTGGTCGGTTTTGGGATCGGCGATGATGCGGGGACGCGGGCCTTCACCGTAGGCGGTGAGCCGGATGGGGGCGGTCTCGGAGCCGGAACCGATGGGCGCCAGAGCGCCGTGACAGGTGGTTCCGCGGCGGATCGCGATCACATCGCCGGGTTGGTACGGGGTTGCGTTGAGTGGATCGAGGGAGTTCCAGGGGGATTGGGGAGACAGACCGGCGCCGCCGTCCGCAGCGCCGCAGTCGAGGTAGTAGTGGTGAGGCGTTCCCTGGTCGGCGGCACTCTGCGCGCTGCCCGGGAGAGTCACTGCGGGCAGAGCCAGAAAGAGCAATAGCGAGATTTTCGACAGCATCAGAAGATGAACTTCCCGGCAATCTGCGCGATGCGCTGGTTGCTGAACGTTCCGGTGATCTGGCCGAAGTTTCCTTCGTTTTCGTCGCCGTTGGGGTTGTCGAAGTGCGGCGTGTTGAAGGTGTTGAAGAGCTCCAGGCGCAGTTCCAGGTTGTATCGCTCGGCCATTTGGAAGGTTTTGAAGAGAGACGAATCGAGGTTGATGTAGCCCGGACCGTAGAGAAGGTTGCGGGCCGCGTTGCCGGGCGCATTGCAGGTGTTGGGACCGGTGCCCGAGCAGTTGAAGTAGGTGTTGCTGTCGACGAAGGCGGCGGTGTTGAAGTCATGCAGCAGCGTCCGCTGGCCGCGAGGCAGTACCGGGTTGGCGACCACGTCCGGCCGCAGTCCGGGCAGCACCGAAGTGGGGTTATTGCCGCGAACAATGTTGACGGGGGTGCCGGTGTGCATGACGTAGATGGAATTCAGCTGCCATCCACCGAGGATCGCATTGGTAGCAGCGTTCCATCGGGAGCCAAAGGCCTGATCGCGGCCCACGGGGAGACGGTAGAGGCCGCTGAAGACGAAGTTGTGGCGCACGTCGTTATCGGCGTTGCCCCATTCGCTGTGGAGGTCGTAGGGGCTTTGCGGCTGGTTGTTGTTGTAGTGGCCGAGATTGAAGGGCGGCGGCCCGTTGTCCAGATCGTGTCCATAGGTATAGGAGAGCAGGAAGCTCAGGTTGCGCGATTGGCGTTTGGTGAATTTGACCTGGAGGGAGTTGTAACTGGCGCTGCCGTAGTCGCCCAGGTACTGAATCTTGCCGAGGCTGCTGGTTAGCCGATTGTCATAGTTATTCGCGCCGTTGGTGGGGTTTGCGTTGATGTCTCCGATGGCATAGGAGAGATTGTGGGCCAGAGTGCCGACATAGGAGACGTCAAGCGACAGATTGGGACCCAGCGACCGCTGCACGGCAACGTTGAAGAGCTGCGAGGATCCCGATTTCAGGTTGGGCTTGACCGCGAACGTGGTTTCGAGATTGCCATTGGCGAGGGTTGCGGGATCGATGCGTCCGCTGGCCGGGGCGTTGATGGTGGTATTGCGGGGGACGCCGGTGTCGAGTTGATATTCGTACGGCGGGCCGTCATACCAGTAATTGGTGTAGACGAATTGTTCGGCAAAGGGGGTGTTCTGAGTGAGGAAGTCTTCGCGCCCGTCATTCTCGGGGGAGAAGAAGATCCCATAGCCGCCGCGGAGCACTGTCTTTGTATTGAGCAGGTAGCTGACGCCGACGCGCGGAGCAAAGTCGTCGAGGCGTCCCTGCATCAGCGAATGCGAGTTGCCATTCAATCCGGCGAGCAGAATGTCGCCGCTGGCGATGTCGTAATTGGATTCGTAGTTATGCGATTCGGTGTAGGGGGCGTAATACTCCCAGCGGACTCCGTAATTCAGAGTCATGCGGTCAGAGACTTTGTAAGTATCCTGCCCATAGAGGCCGAGGTACCAGCTCTTCGTATGCGGCTGGGTGAGCTGCAGGCCGATGTCGACGTCGTAGGGCAGTCCGAGGAGCAAATCCGCGACGTCCGACCCGCCATTGGCGAAGGCTGCGCCATTCACGTAGTAGCCGTAGGTTGGATCCGAAGTCTGGGAGAAGCCATAGCTTCCGTAATACTGGAATCCGGTGGGAAACAGCGAGAAGAGGGGGTGGGAATTCAGGCCGCGGAATTCCTCGCCAAACTTGAATTCGTGGCGGTGGACGGAGCTCCAGATGAAGTTATCGGAGACAGAGTAGTTGTTGTCAGTGACGTGGTAGGGCTTATAAGTTGAACCGCCCGTCAGATATCCGCTGCCCATATAAATGTACGGATAGGCGTCTGTTTCCGGATAGCCCGGGACGGCGATGTTGCCCAGGCCATATTTGGTGGAGTAATCCGTTCCGTCGAGCAGGCTGTAGAGGTTTTCGTGGTAGCTGGAGAAGCCTCCGCGCAGCTCGTTGGTGGTGGTCACGCTGAAAACGTGGGCGTAGGTGCCGGAGATCGTCTCGCCTTCCACATCTTCTTTGTTGGCCTGATCGGCATCGCCTGCGCCGGAGACGACGGTGTGGCCCCAGAAGGGGTCGGTGACCAACTGGTTCGAGTCGAAGTAGTGATAGGTGAGGTAGATCTTGTCCTTGTCGGAAAAGTTCTGATCGTAGCGGGAGTCGATCTGGTTCTGGGTGTAGTGGGTGGGCGAGTCGACGAAGAAGTTGTCGTACCAGCCGTTGTCGGTTCCGGGCAGATTGGGCTTGGGAAAGAAATTCAGCAGCGTATTCTTGCCCGCGGTGCTGACGCGCGCCGCGGGAATGATGTTGCCGGCGAACTGCTGCGAGCATCCGCCGTAGCAGGCATAGGAGACGTTGGGATCGAAGATGTTGACCTTGAGGCCGGCGGGGGCGCCGTAGCCGAGGCCGGCGAAGGGATCGACCATCTGGGAGAGGTCGGCGGAGCCATCGGCGTCAAAGGTGATTTGGTTGGTGGGCGGCGTGCTGTAGAGGTAGGTGTACGCGTTGGTTTGCTGGGTGCGTTCAAAGGAGCCGAAGAAGAAGGCCTTGTTGCGAATGATGGGACCGCCGAGGGTTGCGCCGTAGTTGTGCTGCTTGAGAATGGACGGCGGCTCGGTGGCGCCGAAGCCGTAGGGCCGGGCGGCGGTGAAGTTGGGGCGGAAAAACTCATAGGCGTCGCCGTGCAGCTGATTCGTGCCGGCTTTGGTGTCGATGGAGACGACGGCGCCGGCGGAGCTGCCGAATTCGGCGTTGTAGGCCGAGGTAGCGACCTTGAATTCCTGGACGGAATCGACACTCGGCACGACGGTGATGTCCTGGGTGCGATTGGTCGTCGATTCGACGCCGTCGATGGTGATGGAGTTGCCGTACTCGCGGGTTCCTCCGGAGGAGATGGCAAAGGAGTTGATGCTGCCGTTGGCCGTGACCACGCCGGGGACCAGCATGGGCAGGGCGAAGAAGTTGCGCGAGAGCAGCGGCAGGTCGGTAATGTCCTGGGATTCGATGACCGCGCCGGTCTCCGACGTTTGCGTTTGCAGCATGGTGGGCGCAGTGCTCACGGTGACGGTGGTGGTTGCGACCCCTGGCTTCAGGGTGAAGTTCTGAAGGAGCTTTTCGTCGATCACGATGGTGACGTTCACCACTTCGGCGGTCGCGAAGCCGTCGGCGGTGGCGGTGATTTTGTAGATTCCGGGCGTCACATTGAGAACGATATAGTTGCCGAGTTCGTCGCTGCGACCGGTGAACGAGATGCCCTTGTTCACCTCGGTGGCTTTGATGGTGGCGTGGGGAATGACGGCGCCGGTGCTGTCGGCGACCTGTCCGGTGACCGAGCCGGTGGTGGCCTGGGCGTGCGCCTCGATGGCGGAAAAAGTAAAGGCGCAAGAGACAACTACGCAGAGAGAGAGGAACTTCAGGAAAGCATTTCGCATATCGCCGGACTCCTTACGGTTGCAACGACAAACCAGCGCCAGAGAACCGATTGAGGACCGCGAAACAGGCTGGGGGACGCGCGTTTCGAAGCTTCCGGTAAACGACTTCTCAAGCCGCGTTTACGCTATCTCTGCGCGATTTCTCCTGTCAATTCGAAAGTGGAACGAGTGGAAACGGCTGCGCACAGGGAGAGGACGAGTCAATGCTTTCCGGCCGCCGGCGCGGGAGCGGCCGTCAGGAAGCGGGAGCCAGGCGGTAGTGGTGCAGGGGAATGTGCAGCGCGGCGCGGGCTTTCTGCTCGAATTGCGATTCGCCTTCGCGCAGAATCCGGCTGGCGGTGGCGAGGTCCGAGACTTTGGTTTCGGCGAGCAGGATGAAATCCGCGTCCTCGAGTTGCGAGCGGCGGCCAAGGGCCGCATCGTAGTCGCGCGCCTCGTCCCACATGGGGGTGGGCAACAGCGCCAGGTTGACGCCTGAGGCGAGTTGCGCGGCGGAAAACGTGCTGACTTTGCGATCGTCGATGGTGAGGGCGTAGTTGCCGGGGCGGAGGCCGTCGATGCGCAGGGTTTCCTGGTCCCACGCGGCGAGATCGCTGACCCTGATGACGAAATTCATGAGGGCGTTTTCAAAGTTGAAGGGCAGCGGCAGGGCCTGATCCTGCTGATCCCACGAGAGGCCGGTGGCCGACCCGGCGATGCCGGTCACCACGGTTCGCTGGCTCTGGGTGGCCGTGAGCGAGGGTGCGGAAAGGGTGACAGCGGAGACGACCGGATCGACGTGCCAGGATTGCATGATGGCCTCGGCCATGATCCAGTGCAGCGGCTCGGCAGGATGGATGCGGTCGGTCTCGAGCAGGGACGCGAAGGAGGGGTCGGCTGCTTTGGCGCGTTCGAGCAGGTCCTTCACCGGACTGTAGTCGTCGACGACGGGCAGATGCTCGCGTTCACCGAGGGCGGGGGTGGCGCGGGCGTTCTGTTCGGTGGTCGCCATGTAGCCGGCGAACTCGGTGCCGTGGGTGATTTCGTCGTAGGGGGTGTTCTCCACCAGGGTCATGCGGGCGTGGGGCGCGGAGGCGCGCAGCAGGTCGAGCAGCTTTTCGTATCCCGACTGATAGTCGGCGAAGATTTTGGGGTCGGGGGGGACGTAGTCGCCGTCATTCATGCCCAGCATCACCGTAATGACGGTGGGATCGAAGGGGCTGACATCGCGGGCCACGCGGGTGGCGGCGTCTCCGGCATAGCCGCCGGTGACCTTGTCGCCGGGGACGCCGGCGTTGTGCCAGGTCGCCTGCAGCGTGGGGTAGCGGGTCTCGGCGAAGTCCTGCACGTCGCGGGTATAGAAGCGCTGGGCGGTGATGCTGTCGCCGTAGAAGGCGACGCGATCGCCGTCGTGGAGGTAAAAGTCCTGCGCGCGGAGAGTGGCGGCGGTGGTCAGCAGGAGGGCGGCGCATGCGAAGGAGGGTAACTTTTTCGAAAATGGGGGCATGGATTTGGATTGGGTCTTCGGGGCGGGCGATTGCGCCCGGCCGGACCGGGATCAGCGTAAGGGTTTTTCCCGCGACAAGCAATTGCGGGCGCCGGCAGGAGGGGGGGAACCGGCGGCGGAGGATCGGTTCCGTTGGGGCCGGGGGTAAGTGCGCGGGCTGGCGTTTTCCGAATCTTTACACACGCGAATCGCGGGAATACACTGCAAATACTTCACCTTCAATTGGGACCTTGGCGATGCTGTTATTGGTTGTGGAAGATCAACCCGGAGACCTGCGGATTGCGAACGAGGCAGGACAATCGTCGGGATTCACGCGGGTGGAAGCGAAATCGACAGTCGGGTCGGCGCGAGTGTACCTGGAAAAGGGCCTCGAGGACGGGCAGCCGCTGCCGGATGCGATCGTGCTGGATCTGGATCTGGGCTACGAGAGCGGCTTTGAGCTGCTGCGCTTGTGGCATGGAAATCCGCGGCTGTTCCAGATTCCTTTGGTGGTTTGGACGATTCTGGGGGACGAGCAGCGCGAAATTTGCCGGCTGTTTAAGGTAAACGCCTACGTCTCCAAGCAGGATGGAATCGTGGTGCTGCGTGAAGCGCTGAGCGGTCTGGGTCGGGCTGCATCTTAGAACGCCAGGTTGGCATCTCACTCTCGCCGGGCACCTCCAGGAATATTGCTCCACACGCAAAGCCGCCGTGCATTTTTGCATCGCGGGTTTGTGTAGTATCAATTGCGGCGGTGAAACCGGGCCGCGGAATGTTTCAGCCGGGGCGCCGCAGGAGACTATGGAATGAGCGATTTAGCAGAAATTATTTCCCGCAACGAAGAGCAGATCCGCAGCGAGTGGATCCGGGATATGAGCAAATCGGTGCAGCGCGCGGATTTGATGAGCGCGACCGAGCTGGGGGAACAATGCGGCAGTCTGCTGAACGCCATCACGGCCGGCGTGCGGAGCAGCGGGCCGTCGAATATGGCCGGGGCGGGGTGGGCCCAGGCGATCGAGCAGCTGGAAGGCATCTCGGCATCGCGGGCGCGCCAGGGCTTCTCCTCGAGCGAGGTTGCGACGTTTGTGCTTTCGCTGAAGCAGCCGTTGTTCTCGGCGATACGGCGGGATCTGGCGAAAAGTCCGGAGAAGCTGTTTGAAGCGATCTGGGCGGCCACCGAGCTGCTGGATAGTTTGGCGCTGAAGACCACTGAAACCTACATTGCGACGCGGGAGGAGCTGATTTCGCGGCAGCAGCAGGAGCTGATGGAGCTGTCGACGCCGGTGGTGAAGCTGTGGGATGGAATTCTGGCGCTGCCGATTATCGGGACGCTGGACAGTGCGCGGACCCAGGTGGTGATGGAGAGCCTGCTGCAGACGGTGGTCGCGACCAACTCCAGGTTTGCGATTATCGACATCACGGGCGTGCCCACGGTGGACACGCTGGTGGCGCAGCACCTGCTGAAGACGATTACGGCGGCGCGGCTGATGGGCGCCGAATGCATCATCAGCGGGGTGCGGCCGCAGATCGCGCAGACGATTGTGCATCTGGGCATCAATCTGGAAGACGTGATTACGCGGGCCAAGCTTTCCGACGCGCTGGCGCTGGCGCTGCAAATGAGCGGCCGGGCGGTGGTGCGCAAGATCAATCCCGCCAGCGCAGAAGCCAGAGGAATTTTGGCCGGACCGCTCACGAAGCAGGAGAACTAAGTGGAACGCATTCCTGTTCTTCGCATGGGCAGCCTCCTGCTGATTACCATCCAGGTGGATATGCACGACAAGCTGGCGCTGCAACTGCAGGACGATGTGACGGAACGCATCGCCGACTGGGGATCGAGAGGGGTGTTGATCGACATCTCCTCGCTGGAGATCGTGGATTCGTTCATTGGCCGGATGCTGGCCAACATAGCGGCGATGTCGCGGGTGCTGGGGGCGGAGACGGTGGTGGTGGGCATGCAGCCGGCGGTGGCCATTACCCTGGTGGAGCTTGGCATGTCGCTGCCCGGCGTTCGGACCGCGCTGAGCGTGGAAGCGGGCATGGAACTGCTCTACGGGAGCGGCGCCGGATTCCGCCTGGGGAGCGACGATGAGCGATCTGAGGCGTGACACCCTGCCGCTGAAGACCTCGAGCGATGTGGTGCTGGCGCGACAGAGGGTGCGGCAATGGGCGATCGAGCTGCGATTCACGCTGGTGGATCAGACCAAGCTGGTGACGGCGGCGAGCGAACTGGCGCGCAACGCTCTGGATCACGGCAAGGGCGGCGCCATGACCATCGAACAGGTGGCGAACGGGCCGCGGATGGGCCTGCGGCTGATCTTTGAGGACCAGGGTCCGGGCATCCCCGACATTGAAATGGCGCTGAAAGACGGATTCACGTCCGCGAACGGGATGGGTCTGGGGCTGGGCGGCAGCAAGCGTCTGGTGAACGAATTCTCGATTGAGTCGGCGGTGGGCAAGGGGACGCGGATCGCGGTGGTCCGATGGAAATAGCGTTCACGGAATGGGTTCCGGTCACCGATCTGTCGTCGGTGGGGGAAGCGCGGCGAACCGCGCTGATGGCGGCGCAGAGGCTGGGGTTCGACGAGACCCGATCGGGAGAGCTGGCGCTGCTGGCCACGGAATCCTCGCGCAACGTGCTTCTGCATGGCGGGGGAGGCCAGATCGTTTTCGCGGGGATGCGGGAGGGAGCGCATCCGGTGGCGCGGATTTTGGCGATGGACAAGGGTCCGGGGATCGCCAACCTCGCGCGGGCGATGACGGACGGGTACTCCACGGCAGGCACCATGGGCGGCGGGATGGGCGCGATGCAGCGCATGGCGACGACGCTGGAAGTCTTTACCGGCCGCACCGGGACGATCGTGCTGCTGGAGCTGGGGAAGGCGGTGGAGCATGAAAAGCTGCGGATTGCGGGCATGGCTTTGCCGTTTCCCGGGGAGCGCTTTTGCGGGGATGCGTGGACCTTTCATTACGGAGAGGAACGGACCGTGGTGCTGCTGGTGGACGGCCTCGGTCATGGGTGGGAAGCCGCAGGGGCGGCGCAGGAGGCGGTGGAGACGTTTCGGAAACATCCGGACCTGGCGCCGGGCGAGATGCTGCGGGTGATCCACGACGCGCTGAAAAAGACCCGAGGAGCGGTGGCATCGATTGCCGAGATTCGGCCTCAGGAAGGAACGCTCACCTACGCCGGCGTGGGCAACATTTCGGCCGTCGTCCTATCGGGGAACGGGTCGCGGAGCCTGGTATCGCACAATGGAACGCTGGGGATGGCGACCTCGCGGATTCAGGAATTTCGCGCGGAGTGGCCGGCGGATGCGGTGCTGGTGCTGCATTCCGACGGAGTGCATTCGCGCTGGGATCTTTCGAGCTACGCGGGGCTGATGGTCCGGCATCCGGCGGTGATTGGAGGCGCGCTGCTGCGCGACTTCCGGCGGCAGCGCGACGACGCGAGCGTCGTTGTGGTGAAGGCAGCGTGAGCGATGGCTGTTCCGGTGCTGCAACTCACCCTGCGCACGGAGCGCGACGTAGTGCAGGCGCGGCAGCGCGCGCGGGAGGTCGCGGCCGAGCTGGGCTTCGACAATCAGGATCAGATTCGCCTGGCGACGGCCACCTCTGAGATCGCGCGCAATGCGTTTCGCTACGCGCGGAACGGCCGGGTGGAATTCTCCGTAGCGCTGGAAGAGCCGCAATCGCTCGAAGTCACCGTATCGGATTCGGGTCCGGGGATCGCGAATCTGGAGGAGATTCTGGCGGGCCGGTACGTATCGGATACCGGCATGGGCATGGGGATCATCGGAACCCGGCGGCTGATGGACGACTTCGCAATCACTGCCGCGCCGGGCGGCACCACGGTGCGGATGCTGAAGCGGCTGGCGCGCCACCAGGCGGTGCTGAGCTCCGCGTCGGTGCGCGACCTGAGCCGGAAGCTGCTGGGACGCACGCCCGACAGTCCCTACGAGGAAATCGAGCAGCAGAACCAGGAGCTGCTGAAGACTCTGCAGGAACTGCGTGCGCGGCAGGAAGAACTGGAGCTGCTGAATCGTGAGCTCGAGGATACGAATCGCGGCGTGGTCGCGCTGTATGCGGAGCTGGACGAGCGTGCGGATTATCTGCGCCGGGCCTCGGAGCTGAAGACCAAGTTCCTGTCGAACGTCTCTCACGAATTCCGCACGCCGCTGAATTCCATCATTTCTCTGGCGCGCCTGCTGATGGATCGCCTGGATGGCGATCTGACCGGCGAGCAATTGAAACAGGTGCACTACATCGAGAGCTCAGCCCGCGATCTGCAGGAGATGGTGAACGATCTGCTGGATCTGGCGAAGGTGGAGGCGGGGAAGATTCGCATCCGGCCGAAGCAGTTCGAGGTGCATGAGCTCTTCAGCGCGCTGAAGGGCATGCTGAAGCCGCTGCTCGCGGACAATACTTCGGTCGAGCTGGTGTTCGACGACGCGAGCGAGCTGCCGAAACTCTACACCGACGAAGGCAAGGTGTCGCAGATTCTGCGCAACCTGATTTCAAATGCGCTGAAGTTCACGCCGTCGGGCAGCGTGCAGGTGAAAGCACAGATGATGCCGGAGGAAGCCGTGCTGTTCTCCGTCGAGGACACCGGCATCGGAATTCCCGCGGAGCATCACGAGACGATCTTCCGCGAGTTCAGCCAAATCGATAACCCGCTGCAGGAGCGGCATCGGGGGACGGGCCTGGGGCTGCCGCTGTGCCGCAATCTGTCGCTGCTGCTGGGCGGAAAAATCTGGCTGGAGAGCGAACTCGGCAGGGGTTCGACGTTTCACGTGCTGATTCCCGCGATCTATGTGGGGGAATCGGTGGAGTCGCAGGGAGCGGAGAGTTTGCCGGTGCCGGAATTTCATCGGCTGCCGGTGCTGTTTCTGGAAGATAACCCGGAGACGGCGCGGATTTTCGAGAGCTATCTGCGGAACACCGAATTCCAGCCGATTCTCGCTTCGAGCGTGGCCCAGGCCGAGGTGTGGACGGCGCGGCATACGGCGGCGGCGGTGGTTTCGGACGTCTACCTGGGAGACGACACGGCGTGGGGATTTCTGTCGAGGCTGCGGGAACGGATGCCGGATGTGCCGCTGATTGCGACCAGCATGTTCGACGAGAGCCAGCGGGGCGCGGCCGGCGGGGTGGATGTATTTCTGCCCAAGCCGCTGGACCGGGAAAAGATTCTGCGCGAGCTGCGGCGGCTGACGGCGCAGACGGGGACGTGCCGGCTGCTGCTGGTGGACGACAACGACGTTTCGCGGTACATCCTGCGCGAATTACTGCGGCAGCCGTGGCTGGATATCCAGGAAGCCAGCAACGGGACGGAGGCGCTGGCGGCGCTGCGGGAGAGCCTGCCGGACGGCCTGATCCTCGATTTGCTGATGCCGGACATCGGGGGCGTGGAGATTTTGCGACAATTGCGCGCGAACCCTGCAACCGAAAGCCTCCCGGTGCTGATCTATACCTCAAAGGTGCTGAGCGAGCCGGAGCGGGCGCAGCTGGAGGCGTGGCGAGTGAGGATCGTGCGCAAGGAAGATGTTTCGACACGGCTCTCGGCCCAACCGTTTCTCGACTGGATGAACTTCGCCGGGCTGACCCCCGCGGGCCCGGCGCATGAGGCAGATGGCTGAGAAGCAGGCACGAATACTGGTGGTCGATGACCGGGAGCAGAACCGGTATGTGCTGTGCCGCGTCCTGAGGCAGGCGAACTATGAATGCCTGGAAGCCAGCGATGGCGCGACCGCGCTGCAACTGGCGGCCACGCTGCCCGAGATCATGATTCTCGACGTGAGCCTGCCGGATACATCGGGGTTCGACGTTTGCCGAAGAATCAAGAGCGATCCGCATCTGTCGCAGATCTCGATTCTGCAAATCTCGGCTTCGATGGTCTCAAACGAACACAAGACCAAAGCGCTGCAGGCGGGAGCCGACGGGTACCTGATGCATCCGATCGACGGCGCGGTGCTGGTTTCGACTGTACGTTCGCTGCTGCGCCTGCGGGCGGCGGAGATGGTGGTGCGGCAGTCGGCGGAGCAGTGGCAGGCGGCCTTCGACGCGCTTTCAGAAGGGCTGGCGATCCTGAATGCCGAGCGGCGGCTGGTCCGCTGGAATGCGGCCTTCGCGACGATGTGCAACGCTCAGGGCGGGCTGATGGCAGGGAGCGATGCCGGCGCGCTGCTGGAGCAACTGACGGGATCGAGTGAAATCCTGCACCAGCCGGAGCCGCAGAGGGCGCACGCCGAGTGCATTATCGCGGACCGGAATATCCATCTCTCGGTGAATCCGATCGACAGCGCGTCGTCGAACAGCGACAGGGTGCTGGTGCTGACCGATGTGACCGACCGGCGGCTGGCCGAATACGCTTTGCGGACGGCGGAGAAGATTGCCGCGGCTGCCAAGCTGGCCAATGCGATTGCCCACGAGATCAACAATCCGCTGGAGTCGCTGACGAATCTGCTGTATCTGGCGCAAAGCTCTCCGTCTCCGGACGACGTGCATGGATACCTGACGCAGGCGACCGAAGAGCTGGACCGCATCTCGCGGATTACGCGGCAGACGCTGGCCTTTCAGCGGGACACGCACGTTCCGCTGGCGATCGATATCGGCGAGCTGGTCACGGAGGTGGTGAAGCTCTTCGAGAAATCGGCAGCCTCGCGGCGGGTGCGCGTGGTGTGCGATTGCCAGGCCGCGCTGGCGATCTACGGCTTTCCCGGGCAGCTTCGGCAGGTTTTTGGGAATCTTCTGCGGAATGCGATGGAAGCGGCGCGGCCGGACAGCGACGTGACGGTGCGGGTGCGGCCGGTTCGCCGGGCGGGAAGAGCGGGAACGCGCGTGACCATTCACGACCACGGCCGCGGCATTGCCAAAGATGTGCAGAAGCGGATGTTCGATCCGTTCTTTACGACCAAAGAGCTGCGCGGTTCAGGGCTTGGCTTGTGGGTGTCGAACAGCCTGGTGATGAAGCACAAGGGGACGATTCGGTTTCGATCGTCCACGCGCACCGAGAGCAGCGGCACAACGTTTGAGGTGTTTCTGCCGGTGGGGGGACTGGATCCCCGGTCGGACTCCCGCGAGGAGTAGCGGCCTCGAAAATCGAGAGTCCTGGGCGGGGAGCGGCGCTACTCCGGCAAGGCAATCTGGCCATCGATGCGGAAGTGGCCGGTGACTCCGGGCGCTCCGGTCTCGGGCTGGCCGCCTCCCAGCGTGATGGTGTAGTCGCCCTCGGCGATGATGGGCTGACCGGTCTCGGTGACCATGTTGAGGTCGCGATTCTTCAGCTCGAACTGCACCTGCCGGCTCTGGCCGGGATCGAGGTGAATGCGCTCAAAGCCGCGCAGAGCAATGCGCGGCGCTCCGGCTACGGGCGGGAACTTGAGATAAAGCTGGACCACCTCGTCGCCTGCGACTTTGCCGGTGTTTGTGACTGTCACGGTTGCATTTACCGGATCGCCGGCATGCATGGGCGCCTCCGGCACGGAGAGATCGCTGTAAGAGAAGGCCGTGTAGCTGAGTCCGTAGCCGAAGGGATAGAGCGGCTTGCCGGTGAAGTACCGGTAGGTCCGATTTTGCATCGAGTAATCCTCGAAGTTCGGCAACTGGCTCACATCCTTATAGAAGGTCACGGGCAAGCGGCCCGCGGGATCGTTCCTGCCGCTCAGCGTATCGGCGATGGCGGTTCCGCCTTCCTCGCCTGGATACCATGCGTCGAGAACGGCGTTGGCGTGCTGGTTGATCCAGTTGACAGCGAGCGCGCTGCCGTTCATCAGCACCACGACGAGGGGCTTGCCGGTGGCGGCGACGGTTTCGACGAGGGCTTCCTCGGGCTGCGGCAGATCGATGCTGGTGCGGTCTCCGCCGAGAAAGCCGGGCTGGTTCACCGGCATCTCTTCGCCTTCCAACTGGCTGGTGATGCCCACGACGGCAATGGTCAGGTCCGCCTGTTTTGCGGCGGCGACCGCTTCGGGCGAAGGCGCGTTGTTCACTGGGGCCCAGATGAGTTGCGCGGCCGGTTCGCCCCCGCCCATATTGCCGTACTGCACGCTGAGCGCGACCTTCTCTCCCTTCTCGAGATGCACGCGGCCGACTTTCGCCTCCACGCCGTGGGTTCCGAATTCCTGGGCGAGTTCCTTTCCGTCGACGGTCACGCGGCCAAAGCCGTCGGCGCGGATGCCGATGAGGTAATCGCCGGTGTCGGGCGGGGTGAGGAATCCGGTCCACTCCACGCCAAGCATCTTCTTCGTTGCGACGGCAGCGGGCAGACTCGCCTGGGTGAGATCGGCGTTGGGTTCATCCCGGCTCAGGAGAGGCTTGGGCAGCTTGGCGTCAGGGCTCATCTCCATTCCTGCCAGGCTGCGATAGTCGGCCTGCAGACCGGGCTGGCCGTCGGGCGTGGTGAGCAGATTGTTCGGCACGGGACCGCCGTCGTCGCGCAGGAATTGCGTGCCAGGGACATAGGTAATTCTGGCGTTAGGAAATTCGGCCTTCAGCCCTTCGAGCATCGAGACGGTGTGGGTCGGCGTCCCGTTGTAGTTGCCGAGCAGGACGCGCGTCTGGTCCGCGAGGGGCCCGACGACGGCGATGCTGCGAATCGTCGGCTTCAGCGGCAGCGTGCCGTCATTCTTCAGCAGCACCATGGCCTCGTCGGCCAGCTTGTGAGCCAGGGCGCGATGCTCCGGGCTGTTCAGTTCTTTCTCGTCGATCTTCGCGTAGGGGTCCATCTCCGGCGGATCGAACATGCCGAGCTTGATACGCGCGGTGAAGAGGCGGACGAGCGCGGTGTCGATTGCGCCCTCGCTCAGATAGCCCTGCTGGACGGCCTCGATGAACGGTTTGTAGTCGTGGTCGTCGTTCACTTTCGTAAAGAAGTCGGCACACTCGTTATCCATGCCGCGGGTGAGCGAAATGGCGGACGACTGCGCCTGCGTCGGCCGGTAATGATGGCCGGAGAAGATGTCGTGGACCGCGTCGCAGTCGGAGACCACGTATCCCTGGAAGCCCCAGCTGCCACGCAGAAGATCCTGCAGCAGATATTCGTTCGCGCAAGCCGGCTGGCCGTTGATGGCGTTGTAGGCGCACATCACCGATCCGGCTTTGCCGTCGACGATGGCGGCGCGGAAGGCTGGCTCGTAGGTATCGACCTGGTCGTGGCGGCTGACGTCCACGTCGGCGAAGTGGCGCGTGGGCTCGGGACCGCTGTGCACGTCGAAATGCTTGGGCGTGGAGATCACGCGGTAGTGGTTGGGATCGTCGCCCTGCATGCCGGTGACATAGGCCACGGCCATGCGCCCGGTGAGGAAGGGATCTTCGCCGTAGGTTTCCTGGCCGCGTCCCCAGCGCGGGTCGCGAAAGATGTTGACGTTGGGCGCCCAGAAGTCGAGGCCATGAAAGATGGTCGAGCCTCCGGCGCGCACCGCCTGGGCGTTGACGACGCGCCCCTCAGTGCCGATGTCGACGGCCATGGCGTGAATGCCGGGGGCGTCGAAGGTGGCGGCGAGGCCGATCGGCTCCGGAAATTCCGTGGTGCCATCGACGGCGACACCGTGCAGGGCCTCGCTCCACCAGTCGTAGGCGGGCACTTGAAGGCTGGGAATGGCGCGCGCCTGGTTCACCAATTGCGACGCCTTCTGCTCGAGGGTCATGCGGCTGACCAGATCTTTGGCGCGCACATCGGGAGGCAGCGCCGGATTGAGGTAAGGCAGCGCCGTTGTCTCCTGCGCATCGACCCGCGGCAAGGCAACAGCAGAGAACAGCATTCCGGCACAGACGGCCAGCAACACAACGCGCACTTGGCTCTCCTTCATTTTGGTCCTCCCGAGCAAGGGTCCATCATAGCTGCTCTCTTGCGGTCAGAGGGAGCGGCGGCAGCCAACGGAATCAAATTCAGGATCGATCTATTGGCAGGTTTTGGTTGCGCACAGATGCTGGCTGAAGAAGGGCAACACGTGGTTCTGGAATCGGTCGGCGACCGCGCTGGTGTGCGTCCCGGGATAGATGGTGAAACTGTTTTGAATGCCGTAGGAATCCAGCACGTCGTGCAGCTTCTGCGCGTCCAAGCGCAAACCGTCCTGGTCGCCAACATCCATGGAGATGGCACGGTACTGGCGGAAGTTGTCGATGTACTGGTCGACGAAAGCCAGCGGCGCGTTGGCCGTCCATTTGGCCAGCACTGCCGGCTGGGCTACGCCATCCTTCATCGGCAGGTCGAAATAGAGCGGCGGGTTCTTCGGGTCGGGGGACCAGGCGGCCGCCGACGCCAGTTGCGCCTTGGTGAAAAATGGCAGGTCGGCTGCATCCGCCGGCGACTTGAGTGCGGCCACATCGGCTTCGAATTTTTTCTGCGCATTGGCAAAGGCCGCGACGTCGGCTCCCGGAGGCGGTCCGGATGGGCGCGGCGACATGCAGCAGGGGCTCATGATGTAGAGGCTGCCGAAGACGTCAGGGTATTTCATGCCGATGCGGCTCGCGCCATAGCCGCCCATCGAGTGGCCGACGAGGCCGCGGCTGAGGCGCGCGGGCAGCGTGCGGTAGTGGGCGTCGATGTACGCGACCAGATCGCGGGCGATGAACTTTTCAAAGTTGCCCGTGGCCATGGAGCTTGAATACATGGAGCCGCCAAAGGCGGTTTTCGAGTCGGGCAGGACGACGATCATCTCCTGCGCGCCCTGGGCGAAGGCGCCTTCGATGGTCTGCGGGACGTGAATCTCGTGCGTCCACTGTTCGGCGCCGATGGAGAACCCGTGCAGCGCGTAGACGACGGGAAAGCGGCGATGCTTATCTTTGGCGTAGCTGGGCGGCAGGAAGACGATGACGTCGCGGTCGGTGGCTTCGCCTTCCAGATTGCCTTCGAGCGAAGTTCCGTGAACCTTAATATGCTCCACGGTTACCGGCCTGGCGCCGGGGATCACGGGCGGAACGTTGGTCGCGACCTGGGCTGCCAGCGGAAGCGCCGCGCAGAGGAACATCGTCGTGAGGCCAGGCAATCTCATGCTTTCCATTGAATTCCCTCGTGCGGGCAGGACGGTTTTCCGCACAAGTGTACCGGAAGCGAGGCTCATCTTCAGGTTCTGCGCCGCTGCGCAGAGGTCAGCCGCGAGTCGGCGGACCGCCGCGGACGGCCGCCAGCAGGGTTCCCGCGGGGATGCCCTTCAACAGGCAGGCGCTGGCGAACGAGTAGCGCGAGGATTCCAGCGACTCATCGACAGGGTGCTGCGATACGAGGAGAAAGCGCGAGGCATGCTGGGATGCGTGTTTCCGCAGGGCTTCGCAGTGCTTCGGAGTGAGCATGGCTTCGTCGATGAGCGCGACATCGACCGGGTGCGCGGCGAGGAAGGCGAGCGCTTTGCCGACGGAATCAAACTGGCCGCTCAGTTCCATGTCGGCCTGATTGTCGACGACGATGCTCCAGCCGAGGCGCTCGAGCCGGGAAGAGATGACGAGGATGACCCGGATCGGCGAGGCGGCGGCTGCGGGCGCTTCCGTTTCAGAGAGGTTCTGCGACAATTCCGTCAAGGTGGGACCAGCCCAATCTCACGGCCGGCGCGGCGGGCGGCGGCTCTGCGTTCCGGTACACGCGATGGTATCGCTCGGCAATCCCTGTGCAATCCGACGGAAGTCGGATTCGCGGCGCGGCATTTTCGCATTGAATGGGTGCGGCTCAAGAGGACGCGCGGACGGAGTGGCGGAGTGAAGATCGCATCGAGTTATACGGCATGGATCGCGGTGGTTCTGGCGATGACGGCGGGGGTTGGACGAGGGCAGGCGACGGCATCGGGTTCGACGTCCGGCGCGCCGGTCCTGCGGCCATTTGTCATGGATCATCGAGCAGGGTTGGCAGCGCCTTCGCCGGTGGACGTGTCGTTTCTGCTGGATGCTCCCGCGGGGAAGCATGGCTTCATCCACGCAGCGGGCGGGCACCTGGTAACCGGCGAGGGGCAGCGGATTCGCCTGTGGGGCGTGAACCTGACCGAGTGGAGCCCCGGCTCGACGATGATTCCGTCAAAGCAGGATGCGCATTTGTGGGCGGCCACGCTGGCTCGCTACGGGGTGAACTGCGTGCGGCTGCAGTTTCTGGATTTGCCGGCTCCGCGCGGACTGATCGCGGCGGGACGCAACGACACGCGCGCCTTCGATCCGGAGCAACTGGATCGCGAAGATTATTTTTTGGCGGAGCTGGAAAAGCGGGGCATCTATATTGACTTGAATTTGCTGGTCGGACGGCCCTTCAAGGCCGGCGACGGCGTCGTGGATGCGGATAAGCTCCACGAGGGCGCCAAGGCGGTCAGCCTCTACGACAAGACGCTGATCGAGTTGCAGAAGGACTACGCGCGGCAACTGCTGACCCATGTGAATCCCTACACGAAGCGGTCGTATGCCGCTGATCCCGCGGTGGCCATCGTGGAGATCAACAACGAGAACGCCATCTGGCTGGGATTTCCCGCGCCTTCGCCGTTCTATGCGCAGGAACTGGACGCGATTTACAACGGGTGGCTGCAGAAAGGCGCGAGCGCGGCGGAGATGTGGTCGCTGCGCAAAGAAGCGGGCGTGCAGGGCAGCGAGCCGATTCCCCTGCTGAACGGCCCTGACGTCGGCAATGCGCCGAAGGATCGATTCGATGTGGAGTCGCGCTTTTTCTTATGGCTGGAGAGCGGCTACTTCAGTTATATGCGCGACTACCTGCGCAGGAACCTCGGCATCCGCTGCCTGATCCTGGCGACCGCGGATCACAGCCATCACAACACCGGCTATCCGCTGCTGCTGGCGACGTCGTCGTTCGATGCGGTGGATGGGCACGACTACTGGCAGCATCCGTGGGAGAAGAAGGTGAAGTCGCCGATGGTCGACGATCCGCTGAATTCGACGGTGGTGGAGTTGTCGCGCACGGCGGAGGCCGGGAAGCCCTACACGGTGAGCGAGGTGAACGAGGCGTTTCCCAACGACTACGGAGCGGAGCAGATTCCGATTCTGGCAGCGTATGGCGATCTGGAGGACTGGGACGCGATCCTTTGGTACACCTTTGAGCCGAAAAAGGACGCGAACTGGAAGCCATATATCGGCGATCCCTTCGACATTTCGCTCGATCCGATCAAGATGCCGGAACTGGCGGCGGGTGCGCTGACGTTTTTGCGGGGAGATGTGAGCGCGGCGCAGTCGACGGTGCTGCGGTCGTACTCCGAGGATCAGGTTTTCGACAGCTATCGGATGTGGGAGAAGGATCGGCCGTATTTCACGCCGGGATTTCCGCTGTGGATTCCACTGGAGCATGGTTCGCGGATTGCGGCGCTCGATGATGGACCGACGCAGAAGTTTCCGGGGGAATCGGCGCCCTCGCCGATCGTGGCGGATACTGCGCAGTTGGCATGGTCCTGGTCGAAAGCCGATGCGGGGCAGGTGGCGATCGACACGCCGCGGATGCAGGCGCTGATTGGCTTCTCCGCGACGCAGGGCAAGCTGCCGGCGAATCTTTCGGTCGAGGTGGACAACCCCTTTCGCGCGATTGAGCTGACCTCGCTCGATGCGCAGCCGATTGCGCGCAGCGGGAAAATGCTGCTGGTGGCCGGGGCGCGCGTCGTGAATACCGGAATGCAATGGAACGCCGGGCACACCGGGCTGGCCGCGTGGGGCGGGTCGCCGACGCTGATCGAGCCGGTGACGGGGCACATCACGCTGCATGGACTGGCCGGGGCTACCGGCGTTGCGGCTCAGCCGCTCGATGGCAGCGGGCAGCCGCTGGGGCCGCCGATTCAGGCTGTGCCGGACGGTGACGGCTGGGTGATTCCGGTGGGGACGCCGGCCACCACCTGGTATGCGGTGAGCGTGCAGCGGTAACGCCTACAATTCCGAGTGACGATGCGAAGCCCAGTCCGATGGCGTTTTGCGCACCGCGGTCTGCTTCTGTGGCTGGGGGCGCTTTGCCTTGCGGGGGCAGCCTGCGCACAGACGGCCGCGCCTGGCGGCTACACGCGCAAGTTGTGGCAGACGCAGGACGGGCTTCCCGAACAAACGGTGCAGGCCTTTGCGCAAACGCCCGATCACTACCTGTGGATCGGCACGACCGGCGGCCTGCTGCGTTTCGATGGCGCGCGCTTCACACTTTTCGATCACGGGAACACACCGCAGCTGGAGGAGAACAGCATTTTCGCGCTGCTCGCCTCGCGCGATGGCAGCTTGTGGATCGGCACGGAGGGCGGCGGGCTGGTTCGTTTCCGCAACGGGCAGTTTCGCGCCTACGGGGCGGCGGACGGGCTGAGCGATGGATTTGTGCGGGCGCTCTATGAGGATCGCGGCGGCACGATCTGGGTGGGCACCGACAATGGGCTGCTGCGGTTCAGTGGGGGACGCCTGGTCCGCATCGACGGCGTCGGCAACGTGCCGGTGCTGGCTGTGCATGCCATTGCCGAAGATCATCTGGGCGGACTGTGGGTAGGCGGCTCGCGGCTGCTGCGGCTGGACGGTGGAGAGGTGCAGGAATACACCCTGCAGGGAGGGGGCAGCCAGAATCGCGTCAAATCGATTCTGGAGACGCACGACGGGACGGTGTGGGTGGGGACGGTTTCCGGCCTCCATCGACGGCTGCCTGGAGAATTGCAATTCAAGCGCGTGCCGGGGATCACGCAGACGGTGCGGGTTCTGCGGCAGATGTCGGACGGCTCGCTCTGGGTGGGGACGATCGGGGAGGGGATTCGGCGGATTGCGGGCCAGGAATCGACGGCGATTACGGCGCCTGATTCGCTGCCGAGCAACACGGTGCTGAACGAATTCGAGGACGACGAGAAGAACCTGTGGATCGGCACCCAGGCCGGGATGCTGCGGCTGACGCAAACGCCGGTGCGGATTGTGCCGCTGCCACAGTCTGCCGATTCCGACTTTGGCACGCTGTATGCCGATCGTGATGGAACGCTGTGGGTGGTCTCGACCGATGTCTTCCAGGTCCGCAACGGCGTGGCGTGGCCATGGGCGCATCCGCAACTGGGACCGCTGCACGCGCGGAATATCTTCCGCGAGCGAGGCGGGGCGCTGTGGATCGGCACCGATGGCGATGGGCTGATTCGCGTCGACGGAGACAAAGTGCTGCGGCTCACGGTGCGCGACGGGCTGGTGAATAATTTCATCCGCGTGATGCTGCAAAGCCGGGACAGCACGATGTGGTTTGGGACCGACGAAGGCGTGAGTCACTGGACGCCGCGCGGCTTCACGAATTATCAGATGCGGGACGGGCTGGCGTATTTCAGCACGCGCGCGCTGATTGAAGACCGCAACGGCGATTTGTGGATCGGCACCGATCGCGGGCTGAGCCACATGCGCGGAGGCGGATTCGTCCACGATGCGGCGACGGCGGCGCTGACGGAAGAGAAAGTGTGGTCGATCCACGAGGACGCGGATGGAGGGCTGTGGTTCGGCACGCGCAGCAACGGCCTGTACCGGTGGAAGGAGGGGCGGCTGACGCACTACACCACCGCGCAGGGACTGGCGAGCAACAGCATTTATCAGATTGTTGAGGATCACAAAGGCGGGATGTGGCTCAGCGGTCCGAATGGCATTTCGCTGCTGCGCCGGCAGGAGCTGGACGCGGCCGCGGCCGATCCGTCGCAACATCTTTCGCTGACTCTCTACGGCGTCTCCGATGAAGTGGAGACGACGCAGATTTACGGAGGGCGGCAGCCATCAGGCTGCGTGGATGGAGAGGGCGGGGTATGGTTTCCGAGCAATAAGGGGCCGATCCACATTGCGCGTGAGACGGCTCCGCCGCTGCCGCTGCCGCCCATCGTGATCGACGACGTGGCGATTGACGGGCGCAGCGTCGATCCCGCGCAACCGATCGTGCTGACGCCGGGGGCGACGCGGCTGGAGATTTCGTGGTCGCCGATTCTGCTGCGCTCGCAGGAGGGGATGCGGTTTCGCTACCGGCTGGAGCCGTTCGACAGCGCATGGAGCGAGGCGTCGGCGCGGCGCGTGGCCTCGTGGACCAACTTGCCGGCGGGCAGCTATTCGTTGCACGTCGCGGCCTTCGAAATCAACCGGCCGCAGGCGGTCTCTGAGCTGACGCTGCCGGTGGTGCAGAAGCCGCATTTCTGGCGGACGTGGTGGTTTCTGGGCTGTTGCCTGCTGGTGCTGGCCGCGGGGGTGCTGGGGGCGCATCGTTTTCGGCTGTGGCAGGTGCAGATGCGGTTTGAGGCGGTGCTGGATGAGCGCGGACGGCTGGCGCGGGAAATGCACGACACGGTGATCCAGGGATGCGCGGGGATCTCCGCGCTGCTGGAGGCGCTGGCCAGCCTGCGCGAAGAGGAAACATCGCTGCCGCAGGAATTGCTGGAGCACGCGCGGCGCCAGGTGCGCACCACCATCGACGAAGCGCGCCAGGCGGTGTGGAATTTGCGCCAGGGGCGGCCCTCGGGGACGGTGATCCAGACAACGCTCGAAGGCATGGCGCGGCAGATCAGCGCGGAGTCGGGCATTCCGGTGGCGTGCGAGATCAGCGGGAAGCCATTTTCCCTGACCCAGATGGCGACCCACGAGCTGATGATGATGGCGCGGGAGGCGGTGTACAACGCGGTGCTGCACGGGCATCCGCGGCGGATCGAAGTGCATGTGAATTTTGCGCGCGATGAGCTGACGCTGGCCGTGCGGGACGACGGCACGGGCTTCGAGCCGGCGGCGGTGTTCGCGCGCGACGATCGCCATTACGGACTGGTGGGCATGCGGGAACGCGTGCAGGCGGTGGGCGGCGACTTTCATCTCGACAGCGCGCCGGGGAAAGGCACAGACTTGACTGTCCGGATCCCGCGGAAATTTTCAGGCGCGCACAGCGCGATGATGGGTGTGTGATCGATGGAGAACGCCGCGAAGACGATTCAGGTGCTGGTGGTCGACGATCACCCCATCGTGCGGGTAGGCATTGTCGCCATCATCAATGCGCGGCCGGATATGGCGGTGGTGGCGCAATGCGGCACGGCCGAAGAGGCGATCGATCTGTTTGAGCAGCATCACCCGGACATCACGCTGATGGACCTGCGGCTGCCGAAGATGAGCGGCGTGGACGCGATTCGGACGATCCGCATGCGCCACCCAAAGGCGTGCTTTGTGGTGCTGACCACCTACGAAGGCGATGAGGACATTTATCAGGCGATTGAGGCAGGCGCGCGGGCGTACGTGATCAAAGGGATGCCGCATGAGACGCTGGTGGACGCTCTGCGGCGCGTCCACGCGGGGGGAAGGTTTTTGCCTCCGATGGTGTCGCGCGCGCTGGCTTCGCGCACGCCGGACTCGGACTTGAGCGCCCGGGAGCGCGAGGTGCTGTCGCTGCTGGCCCGGGGCGAGACGAACAAGGAGATTGCCGGTCACCTGGGCATCACCGAAGCCACGGTGAAGTGCCACGTGAGCGTGATCCTGATGCGCCTGCAGGTCGCGGACCGGACGCAGGCGGTGGTCACCGCGCTGCAGCGCGGGCTCGTCCATCTGTAACCAGCGCTCCGACTTTGGTTGGATTCTTCCTTGCGCGCGTGCGCGTAGATTACCTGAGAGTCTGCGCGGCGCAATTGGCCGGGCTGCAAATTAACGGGTTGTGGAGACGGGCCGGCATGGAAGACAAGGACGGGGACACAGGGCTTCGGCTCACACGGCGCGAGGTTCTGCGGGACACGGCGCGGGGCGCGGCGGCGCTGGCTGTTTCGCCCTGGTTGGGCCGGGCGGAGTTCATGCTGGCAGAGGAAACCAGCGAACCGCGCACTCGCGAGACGTTCGATTTTGACTGGCGCTTCACGCGCGGCGACCCGCCGGGCGCGCAGGGTGCCGATTTCAATGACCGGGCGTGGCGCGCGGTCGATCTGCCGCACGACTGGAGCATCGAAGGGCCGTACAGCGAGGATGAGCCGGCGTCCGGGCCGGGCGGGTATTTGCCCACCGGGATCGGCTGGTATCGCAAGCGGTTTTCGCTGGCTGCCGCCGAGCGGGGCCGTGTGGTGACGCTCGAATTCGACGGGGTCTATCAAAACAGCGAGGTCTGGATCAACGGGCGCTCGCTGGGCGTCCGTCCTTATGGTTTTGTTCCCTTCGCCTATGAGCTGACGCCGTATCTGCGCTTCGGGAGCGAGAACGTCGTCGCGGTGCGCGTGGACAATTCGCTGCAAACGAATTGCCGGTGGTATACCGGCTCGGGAATCAATCGGCACACCTGGCTGCTGAAGACGGATGCCTTGCGGGTTGCGTATCGGGGAATTTTTGTCTCGACCCCGCGCGTGGCCGCTGATCATGCGTTGGTTCGCGTGGAGACAGAGGTGGTCAACGGCACGGAGCATGCGGCGAACTGCACGTTGAGCGCCGTTCTGCTGGATGCGTCGAACGGGCATCTGGAGACGACGCACTCGCTGGCTGCGGGGGCAACGTTTCGCTTTGTCCAGGAGCTGCAGGTGCAGGATCCGCTTCTGTGGTCGGTGGACCATCCGTATCTGTATACGGTGCGGGTGACGCTGCGGGAGGGGACGCGGGTTGTGGATGTCGATGACACGCCCGTCGGGATTCGCGAAGCGGTTTTCGATGTGAATCGCGGCTTTCTGTTGAATGGCGTACATGTGAAGCTGAACGGCTGCTGCCTGCACCAGGAAGCCGGCAGCGTGGGATCGGCGGTCCCGGAGCGCATGTGGCAGCGGCGCCTGGAACTGCTGCGCTCGATGGGCTGCAATGCCATCCGCACCAGCCACAATCCGTACCCCGCGGAGTTTCTCGACCTGTGCGACCGCATGGGCTTTCTGGTGATGAACGAGGCCTTCGACGAGTGGCGCGTGCCCAAGGGACAGATTCAGCATGGGTATCACGAGCACTTCGACGCGTGGCACGAGCGCGATTTGAAAGACTTCATTCGCCGCGATCGCAACCATCCGAGCGTGGTGCTGTGGAGCGCGGGCAACGAAGTTCCGGACCAATCGGCGCCCGATGGGGCGGCGACGCTGCGCGGGCTGCTGAAGATCTTTCATACGGAGGATCCCACGCGGCCGGTGACGGTGGGTTGCGATCAGATTGCGTCGGAGCCGCTGGAGAAGCGGGTGCGACCGGAGTTTCTGGCCGAGCTGGACATTGTGGGGTACAACTACGCCGACCGTTGGCGCAACCGCGCCGAGCTTTACTACAGCATCGATCACGCGGCCTTTCCGCAGCGGCGGATGATCGGGACGGAGAGCGTGGGGATGGGCGGCATTCGCGGCGAATACCGCGAGATTGCGCCGCAGAAGGGCGAGGATCCGGTTCCCTGGTTCCGGAATCCGTCGAACGTGCGGGTTGATGCGGAGCAGTTGTGGCAGTTTGTCGCGGTGCACGATTATGTTGCCGGGGATTTCATGTGGACGGGCCTCGACTACCTCGGCGAGTCGCGCTGGCCGATGAAGAGCGCGTCCTCGGGAGCGCTGGATACCTGCGGTTTCCCCAAGGACGGCTTCTATTTCTATCAGAGCCAGTGGACGCAGAAGCCGATGGCGCATCTGATGCCGCACTGGAACTGGAAGGGCCGCGAGGGGACGGTCATTCCCGTGGTTTGCTATACGAATTGCGACACGGTCGAGCTTTTGCTGAACGGCAAATCGCTGGGCGTGAAGGGCTATGAATTTCCGCGCATGGGCATGGAAGGGAAGTACGGGAATTTCCCGGAACGCGCCAAAGTTCTGCGGACGACTGCCGATCTGCACCTCTCGTGGGATGTGCCGTACGAGGCAGGAACGCTGCGGGCTGTGGGGATGAAGGACGGCCGGGTCGCGGTCACGGAGGAAGTTTCGACGACGGGCGAGGCTGTGGCTCTTGGAATCTCAGTGGATCGCAGCAGCATCGCCGCCGACCGCCGCGATGTTGCCCACGTCACGGTTTCGATTGTCGATGCGGAAGGCCGCGTCGTCCCGGGCGCCGACCATGAGGTGAGCTTCGCCCTTGAGGGAGAGGGACGGCTGATTGGCGTCGACAACGGCGATCCGTTCAGCCACGCCAGCTACAAGGCCTCCACTCGGCGCGCCTTTCACGGATTGTGCCTGGCCGTGGTGCAGTCTACGGCCAACGCGGGACAAATCAGGATTGACGCGTCGTCTCCGGGGCTGCGGTCGGCGTCGCTGGTCGTCACGACCGCTTAGGGCTGATGGGGCGCGGCTTCGGGATCGTTGTCCGCCCCCGACTTGATGCGGCGATTCATCTCTCCGTAGACGTGGACTACTTTGTCGTGGGCGGCGTGGATGGTCTGGTAGATCTGAATCTGCTCCTCCGCCTGCTGGGTGCGGCCAGCGGCCTTCAGCGCCATCGCGTAGCGGTAATGCGCTTCAGAGTTCAGAGGGTCCTCGTCGACGGCCTGCTGCAGCAAGGGCAGCGCGTCGGCCGGCTTGTCCTGGCGCATGAGGATGCGCGCCACGCCCATCATTGCGTCGACGTTCGATGGCATCAGGCGATGGGCGCGCTGGTAGTGGTCGAGCGCGGCGTCGAGGTTGGATTGGAGGAAGGCGACGCGCCCCAGTTCGCACTCGATGCGCGCACTCTCGCCATCCACGCGCAGAGCCGCTGCCAGCTCCCTTTCGGCGGCGGCCTGCGTTGCGGGATCGTTGGGGTCCGCTTCGAGAATGGCTTCGGCCAGTTCGAAATGCGCGCCGGGAAGGTACGGGTCTTGCGTCAGGGCCTGGCGGTAGTGATCGGCGGCGCTCGCGAGATTGCCGGCGTTGACGAGGTGCTCGGCGACGACTTCCTGCATCTGCGGAGAGTCGGGGGCCAGCAGCGCGAGCTTGTTGAGCGTGCCGTCGGCCATATCCTGGTAGACGTTTTGGGCGAAGAAAAGAATGTCGATGTTCTCGGGGTTGAGCGTGACGAGGGTGCGGACTACGGGCAGGGTGCGATCCAGATCGCCGCGCTGGTAATCGAAATCCGCCAGCTCGACGCCGATTTCGGTGCGGAGCTTCGGGTCGGTGACCCTGGCGAATCCGGCCTCCAGGTGCGTTTGTGCGCCGGGCTGGCCCATGCGTTTTTCGCAGATGCCGAGCAGCCCGAGCGCCTGGGGCTGAGCCGGAGCGGTGAGTAGCGCGGCGTGCAGTTCCGTTTCGGCTGCGGTGCAATCGCCACGAGCCACGGCCGCCGTGCCGGCCTTGAGATGGGCCTGGAGCGAGGCGGTTTGTGCGTGCAGGGCGAGGATTGGGAACAGCAAGGAGGACGCGAGCCAGCGCCGCCGGAAGCGACGCCTGGGGCCTGAGACAGAGAGAAAGGGGACCATGCAAAACTCCGCAGGAAACGGCAGGGTCATTCTAAAGCTCCGGCAAAAAGAAAGCCTGAATGCGGGGAGGCCGTCGCATCCAGGCTTCTGCGTACGCGTCGCGCGTTCCGAATCAGAACGAGAGCCGCGCTCCAAGCTGGACTTGTCGACTGGTATTGGCGCTGGTGATGACGCCGCCGCCGGCGACGCCCACCCCGGCGCTGGGCTGCGAGAAGTTGGCGTTGTTGAGAGCGTCGAAGGCGTCGGCGCGGACCTCCATGTGGAAGTTATCGCCGGCAAATTCGCCCAGCCAGAATGTTTTGCCGAGGCTGAAGTCGACGTCGCGCCACTGCGGCCCGCGGAGCATATCGCGCCGCGCGTCGCCGAAGGTGTTGGCGGCGGGGACCGCGAAGGCCGCGGTGTTGAACCACTCGTTGATGGTGGGGTGCGAGAGTTTGGGATTGCCGACGACGTTGGGGAACCAGGCATAGCCGCAGTAGCACTGGCCAGCCTGCGAGTTGCTCTGGTCCGCGCTGCCGACGGTGGGCGTGAAGGGAACGCCGGAATGCGCCTGGAAGACGCCGGTGAGCCGCCAGCCGCCGAGCACTTCGTCGGCGACTCCATGCAGGGCGAAATCGCGTCCCTGGCCGAAGGGCAGTTCCCAGGTGGCATAACCGTTCAGGGACTGCGGAACGTCGAGTTGCGACAGGCCGTAGTTCGCGGACGGGTCGTAGGCGTTCTGCCATGCGTCGATGGTTTCGTAATGGCCGTTGCTGGTGCCTGCGTCCATGGTTTTCGACCAGGCGTAATTCACCAGGAACGAGATGCCGTGCGACATGCGTTTTTCAAAACGCAGCTGCAATGCGTTGTAGTTGGAGTAGCCGTCGAAGATGGCTCCGTAAATGTAGGTGAACTGCGGGTAGGGCTCGCCCGCAGATCCCTGGCTGAGCTTGCCGGCGGGAACCTGATTGATGTCGCGGTTGAAATTCAGGTGCGTGCCCTTGGTGTAGACATAACTCGCCTCCACCAGCATGTTGCCGGGAAGCTGATGCTCGATGGAGAGCATCGCTTCCTGGTAATACTCGATGGGCATGTTGAAGGGGTAGTAGTAGACGCCCTGGTAGTTATATTTCGCGTTACTGAAGCTGGACTGGTTCGGATAGATGACCGACCCGGCCGGGGGTCCGGATTGCAGGGTCCACGGGGTGGGGTAATAGCTGACGCCGGTGGTGAAGTTGGAGGAGTAGCCGTTCGAGCCCTGCGGATTGAGGCCCAGGCCGAGCGCGCCGTCGGTGTAGGATTCGGCGGAACGCGGGGCATCGAAAACGCCGTAGCTGGCGCGGAGGGACCACGCAGGCCGCGGAGACCACGCCAGGCCGAGGCGCGGATCCCATTCATTCACGCCGGATTCGATGGTGTTGCGTCCATTCTGGCCGCCGTAGATCATCGCGCCCAGCGTGCCGGCGGGGACGTACTGGCCGGTGTTCACGAGGGTGGGATCGAAGCTGCCGAAGCGGTTGTGCTCTTCGCCCCATCCTGACTGGAACTGATAGCGCAGGCCGAGATTGAGGGTCAGGTTGGGGAGGATCTTGTAGTCGTCCTGGCCAAAGCCGGCCAGGTTCCACATGCGGGCGCCGGTTTCCTCGTAGTCGTAGACATACCAGCCGTAGACCTGGCCGAGGAGGAAGTCGGCGTAGGGGGAACCGGAAGCCACGGTTCCATAGCCGCCGGTGGTGTCGGGATAATTGCTGTTCGGCCAGAATTCCGCTGTGCCGATGCCGTTGAACTGGAAGTTGCCGGAGCTGACGTCGCCCCAGTTGGTGTAGTTCTGATAGCTCTTGTCGAATTCGCCGCCCATTTTGATGGTGTGGCGTCCGCGCACCAGAGTGACGATGTCGGCCGCCACGTAGGCCCCATCGGCGAGCACGGCGTGTACGCCGCCGCCGATGCCGATCTGGCCTGCGCCGTCGCCGCCGTTGACGGTCAGGTCGGGGAAGATATCGCCGGGAGCATTCGATCCGTAGGCCGGCTGGATGCCCAGTTTGGCCGGGTAGCCCTGGTTATAGGTGGGCGGAACGTACTTATCGAGTTCCCGCACGCCGCCGATGCGCGCTTCGTTCAGCGTCCGCGAGCTGATGGTCCAGGTTTCGGTGACCTGTGCGTCCTGGTTCAGGTTCTGGGGCGCGTTGGTGCAGTCGAAACCCAGCGGGCAGAGGGCGTCGATGCTGTTGATGAGGGAGATGGGGTATTCGAGGATCGATCCGGACAGGCGGTGGTTCGCGCTGATGTTGTAGTCCACTTTGCCGGCGTAATACTGCGAGAGGCTGGGCTCGGTGACCACGACGCGGTAGTTGTTGTAGAGGGCCGTCTTGTCAGTCGGCTCGGGAAAATACTTCTGGATGGCGAGAGCCACCGGATCCATCGCGGTGGTGATCTTATTGCCGCTGAACTGGCTGCGATAACACCAGGGCGTGCCGTTGTAGGAGCCGCAGGTGGTGGTGCTGGGATCGTAGATCGGGTTGGCGAACGCTGAAAAATCTCCAGCCTTCATCGCGTCCGTGGGGACGGTGGTGGTCTCAACAAACGACGAGTGGGCCGGGTTGCGCTGATAGGTGAAATAGAAGAAGAGCTTGTCGCGGAGGATGGGTCCGCCGACGCTGCCGCCGTATTCATTCCAGCGCAGCGGCGTCGATTCGCCTTTGGGCGTGAAGTAATTGACCGCGTTGAAAGCGTCGTTCTGGATGAACTCGAAGGCCGAGCCGTGCCACTGGTTGGCGCCGCTCTTGAGGATGACGTTGAACGCGGCCACGCCGGTTCCGTATTGCGCGCCGAAGTTGCCGGTCATGGCCTGCACTTCGGCAATGGAGTCGACCGGCGGATAGTTATCGCTGGCATTCACGTCGCGGGGCTGGGTGGCGTCGGAGCCTTCAATCAGCCAGTTTCCCAGATAGCCCTGGGTTCCGTTGATGCCCACGCCCTGGCCGGATGCGTCCTGACTGCCGCCGCCGCCGGGGTTGACGCCGGGGAGCACATTGGTCAGTTCGTTGTACCAGACGCCGCCGACGGTCGGCACATCCTCAACCACTTTGGTGCTGAAGATGACGTGCTGGTCAGAGCTCTCCGTCTCGATCAGCGGATTCTGCGCGGTGACCGTGACTTCCTGCGAAGCCGAGCCCACCTGCAAGGTGGCGTTGATACCGATGGTTTCCACTTCGAGGACGACGCCCTGCTGCTGGTAATCCTTGAAGCCGGTCGCTTTGAAATTGATGTTGTAGTTGCCGGGCAGCAGGGAGGGAACATCGTAGAGGCCGCTGCCGTTGGTGGTGGTCGCTGTCCTGACGCCGGTTTGCAGGTTGGTGAGGGTGACGGCGACAGCGGGAATGACGGCGCCGGTGGGATCGGTGACGATCCCTTTAATCTCGCCGGTGTTGGTGTTCTGTGCTCCCAGTGGTTGCGCCAGCAGCAGCGCGAAACCCGCCGCTATCCCGAGGGCTAATTGCCGCCATCCATGTGCCTGCATCGCCGATGCCTCCTGAACTCGTTCCGAACGATCGAATGTGCCGCCGCGGTATACCAATCGTGGGTGGCCTGTAGACCGGCACAGATGCCGGATTTTCGCGGGCACAGCAGAGGATGCACACGCTGCCCCAGCTACGGGAGAAATGTATGCGTGTACAGCGACGATGCGAATCCGACGAAAGTCGGAGTGGGGTAAAGATTTGTATCGTCGGTGCGGGCGGGGCGGGAGCGGGGGCGGCCGATTCCGGCGACCCGCTCAGGCGCTGCGGTTTGCTTCGCCGGCGATGCGGCGAATTTCGGGGAGGATTGCACCGAGACTGTCGGCGGCGGCGGATCGGGATCCCAGGGCAAAGTAGGCTTTGCGGTAGAGCGGATAGAGCTGCTCGCACACCGAGGAAGCGGCCGGCGCCGGGGAGAAAACCCGGTGGGTGGGGCAAAGCTGAGCCTGCGCGGCTTCGATGGAGGGGAAGGCTCCGGCCGCCAGCATGGCGAAGATGCCCGAGCCCAGGCTGGTGGGCACGGCGGAGGGGACCAGCACCGGCTTGCCCAGCACGTCGGCGTAGACCTGATTGAGGACGGCGTTGTTTTGCGGGATGCCTCCGGCGTTGATCACCCGATCGACCGGGACGCCAAACTCAGCGAGCCGATCCAGAATGATGCGGGTGTGGAAGGCGGTGCCCTCGATGGCGGCGAACAATTCGTCCTGCGCGGTGTGCAGCAGATTCCAGCCGAGGGTGACGCCGCCCAGTTCCGCGTTCACCAGGACGGTGCGGTCGCCGTTGTCCCAGGAAAGGCGCAGCAGGCCGGTCTGCCCGGCGCGATATTTCTCCAGGCCTTTGGACAATTCCGCAACCTGCGTGCCGGCGCGGCGCGCGATGGCTTCGAAGATGTCGCCCGTGGCGGAGAGGCCGGCTTCGATGCCGGTGTATTGCGGATGCACGCTGCCGGGAACAACGCCGCAGACGCCAGGAATGAGCTGCGTCTCTTTGGCCATGGCGATAATGCAGGTGGAGGTGCCGACCACATTGACGACGTCGCCCTCGCGGCAGCCGGCTCCCAGCGCATCCCAGTGCGCGTCGAAGGCGCCGACGGGAATCGGAATGCCGGCGCGGAGGCCTAGCTTTTCCGCCCAGGCCGGGGCAAGATGTCCGGCGATGTGATCGGAGGTTTGGTAGTCCCCCTGCAATTTCTCGCGAACGCCGTCGAGCAGCGGATCGACGCTGGACAGAAACGCCTGGGCAGGAAGGCCGCCCCATTTCGGGTTCCACATCCACTTGTGGCCCATGGCGCACACACTGCGCTTCGCCTTGTGGGGTTCGATGATGCCGCAGAGCGTGGCGGCCACCATGTCGCAATGCTCAAAGGCGGAGGCAAACTGGCCGCGCTTCTCAGGGTTGTGGCGGAGCCAGTGGAGCAGCTTGGCGAATCCCCACTCATGGGAATAAACGCCGCCGCACCACTCAATGGCCTCGAGGTTCTGCTCGTGGGCGAGGGCGGTGATCTCCTGGGCTTCCGATTTGGCGCGATGATCGCACCACAGGTAGTACTCGCTGAGCGGCTGCATCTGCGCATCGACGGGCACGACGCTGGAGCCGGTGGTATCGAGGGCAATGGCCGCGACCTGGTCGGCTGAAACGCCCGCGGCGCGCACCGCGTTGCGGGTGGCGGCGGCCAGGGCGCGCATGTGGTCCTCGTGGGACTGGGTGGCGTAGTCGGGGTCTTCGCGGCGGCGGTGCAGCGGATATTCTTCGACGGCGGTGCCCAGGCGTCCGCGCTCGCTGTCGACGACGGACACGCGGACGCTGAGGGTTCCGAAATCCACTCCTGCAACGATGGTCATGATCCTGCTCCCCGGGGCGCAGCGAGCGCCGGTGGCTGCGCAGTTTTGCACGCCTCACCGGCAGAGGGGGGCGGAAAACGCGCCAGTAAACATTTACCCAAACAGCAACACTAGATTTGCCATAGGATACGTGTCAAGGATATTGCGCCTTCGCGTATCCTGTAAACGCATTCCGAAGACGCCTATGGCGAATCGCAAAACCAAAACGTCGCGGCGGGCGGCTCAGAAGCCGGCGCGCATGGACATCCATGCGGTGGCGAAACTCGCGAACGTTTCCATCGCCACGGTCTCGCGCACCATCAACCGCGTGCCCACCGTGAATCCGAAAATGGCGAAGCGGGTGTGGGAGGCGATTCGCGAGCTGGATTATTTTCCGAATACCCAGGCGCGCGCGCTGGTCTCCGGCCGCAGCCGTCTGCTCGGCCTGATCGTTTCGGAAATCACGAATCCGTTTTTCCCGGAGCTGATGCAGGGCTTCGAGGACGTTGCCGTGGAGAACGGCTACGAGGTTCTGATCGGGTCAACGAACTACGATCCGGATCGCATGTCGACCTGCATCCGGCGCATGCTGGAGAGAAAAGTCGATGGCGTCGCCGTCATGACGTTCGGCATTGAAGAGCCGCTGCTGGCGCAACTGGCGGAGCGCAAAATCCCGCTCGTGTTTGTCGATGTAGGCCCGGAGCGGCCGGGCATCAGCGTGCTGAAGGTGGATTATCACTCCGGCATTCGCCAGGGTGTGCAGCATCTGGCGGCGCTCGGACACCGCAGCATTGGGTTTATCACCGGCCCGCTGCGGCTGCATTCCGCGCACTCCCGGCTGGCGGCGTTTGAGAAGTCGATGCAGGAGTGCGGCCTGCAGGTGGCGGGCGAGTGGATCGTGCAGGGAGACCACACCATGGAGGGCGGCATGGCCGCGACCGATCTGCTGCTGAGCAGAAAGGCGCTGCCCACGGCCGTCATGTGCTCCAACGATATGTCGGCGATTGGCGTGCTGCATAAGCTGCATCGCAGCCAGGTGCGGGTTCCGGACGACCTGTCGCTGATCGGCTTCGACGACATCCATTTGAACGAGGTGATGATTCCGCCGCTGACCTCGGTGCAGATGTCGCGCACCGACCTGGCGCGGGCGGCGGTCTCGGCGCTGCGTGCCCACATTGAGGGCACCTCGCCGCAGCGGGAATATGGAATCAGCACGCAACTGGTGGTGCGCGAGTCGACGGGCTTTCCGCGCGGCACCATGCAGCATCTGCGCGACAAGGCCAGGAGCCAGCGCGGGGCGGGCGTTTCCGGGCTGAAGAAGTGACCGGGAGCCGGATTGAAGCTGCGCTATACTGGCGCGTCGAAGAGATCAGGGGAGTGAAAGGCGAGGTTCGGGATGAGGAAGGAAACGTTTGCTGTGTGCGGCATTCTTGTAGCCGCAGCGGCGGTCTGCGCGACGGCTGCTTTTGCGCAGAAAGCTGCCGCGCCCGCCGCCATGCTCACCATTCAGGCGGACAAGGAGGCCACGCCCGTGAGCCCCACGCTCTACGGGCTGATGACCGAGGAGATCAACTACTCCTACGACGGCGGACTGTATGCGGAGATGGTCCGCAATCGCACGTTTCTGAGCGACTGGTCGGGCATCAATGACTGGCTGCTGCTGGAGAAGGGCAACGCGGCCGCCAGTTTGGATCTTGACGACAAGACAGGGCCGAGCGGCGCGCTGCCGCGCAGCCTGAAGGTGGTGGTGACGGCGGCCGACGCGCATAGCCCCGCCGGCGTGCTGAACGATGGGTACTGGGGCATGGCAGTGCGGCCGAACACCGTCTATCACGGTTCGTTTTATGCGAAGAGCACCGGCCCCGACGCCGTGACGGCGAGCCTGGTGAACGATGCGAGCGGACGCGTGCTGGCGCAGGCTACCGTTCCCGGAATCGGCAGCGAGTGGAAGCCGTTCACCTTCGTGCTGAAGACGGGCGCCGTCGGCGGCGGCGCGGGGAATCATCTGGAACTGACGGTCGCGCGGCCGGGAACGCTGTGGCTGCAACTGGTTTCTCTGTTTCCGCCGACCTATCACGATCGCGCCAACGGCAATCGCCCCGATCTGATGGAGAAACTGGCGGCGATGCACCCGGCGTTTCTGCGCTTCCCCGGCGGGAATTATCTCGAAGGCGATCGCATCGCCGATCGCTACCCGTGGAAGAAGACCATCGGCCCGCTGGTCGATCGGCCCGGCCATCCCAGCCCATGGAACTACATGTCCACCGACGGCATGGGGCTGCTGGAGTTTCTCGACTGGTGTGAAGATCTGAAAATGCAGCCGTTGCTGGCCGTCTACGCGGGATACTCGCTGGGGGGCGAGCATGTGAATCCCGGGCCCGATCTCGATCCCTATGTGCAGAACGCTCTCGACGAGATCGAGTACGTGACCGGTTCCGCGGATACGCAATGGGGCGCGGAGCGGGTGAAGGATGGACACCCGCAGCCCTTCCATCTGACTTATGTTGAGATTGGCAACGAGGATTGGTTTGATAAGTCAGGGAGTTATGACGGGCGCTATGCGCAGTTTTACAAAGCTATCAAGGCGAAGTATCCCGACCTGCAGTTAATTGCCACCGCGCCGGTTAAAGGCGTAAAGCCCGATGTGCTGGATGAGCACTACTACCTGCGCGCCACGCAGTTCTTCCATGACGCGACACACTACGACAAGACCGACCGGAGCGGGCCCAAGATCTTCGTCGGCGAGTGGGCGACCCGCGAAGGCCGGCCGACGCCCAACTTTGGCGCGGCGCTGGGCGATGCTGCGTGGATGACGGGCCTGGAACGGAACAGCGACATCGTCGTGATGGCTTCCTACGCGCCGCTGTTCACCAATGTGAATCCTGGCGGTCTGCAGTGGGATCCGGACCTGATTGGCTACAACGCGGAGAAGAGCTATGGCTCGCCCAGCTATTACGCTCAGGTGATGTTCGCCGAGTATCTCGGCAATGAGACGCCAACGTCGAGCCTGGAACATGGCGGCGCGAAGTTCTTCTACTCCGTCACGCGCGACTCGGCGAAAAAGCGGCTGTATCTGAAGCTGGTCAACGCCTCGTCGACCGCGCAACCGGTCGAAATCAAGGTGGAGGGGGGCAGTCTGGCGGCATCGGGTAAGCTGGTGACGTTGAAAGCGATGGATACGCAGGCGACCAACAGCATGACCGACCCCACCAACATTGTGCCGGTGGACAGCACGGTGCCGACGGCCGCGGGGACTCTGCACCACACCATGCCGCCGTACTCCATTCAGGTGCTGGTGCTGGACGAAAAATAGAGGCCGGAACTGAGAGCTGATTGAAGACGAGACTATTCGCGCTGGCGGCGATGGGGGCGGTTCTGAGCGCCGGGTTGGCTGCGCAGACGCCGGCGAAGGGGCATCCCCTTCCGCGCATTGTCGAGAGCGGGGGACGCTACGCGCTGATGGTCGATGGCGCGCCGTATCTGATCCTCGGCGCGCAATCCAACAATTCGAGTGACTGGCCGGCCACGCTGCCGAGGGTGTGGAGCGCGATCGACTATCTCCACGCCAATACGCTGGAGACGCCGATCTACTGGGAACAGTTTGAGCCGAAGCCGGGACAGTTCGACGACTCGCAGATCGATCTGGTTCTCGCGCAGGCCCGCCAGCACCATGTCCACCTGATCCTGCTGTGGTTCGGCACGTGGAAGAACGGCAGCCAGCATTACATGCCGGAGTGGATGAAGCTCGATCCCGAACGCTATTCGCATGTGATCAATAAGGACGGGGAACGGGAAGATTCGCCGTCGCCCTTTGCCGCGGCCTCGCTGGCGGCGGACAAGCGCGCGTTCACAGCCTTGATGAGCCATCTCAAGGCTGTCGATTCTGAGCGCACGGTGCTGATGGTGCAGGTGGAAAACGAAGCCGGCACATGGGGCGCTGAGCGCGATTACTCTCCGGAAGCTAACAAGCTGTTCGAGTCTGCTGTGCCTGCAGAAGTGCTGAAGGCGATGAACGCGACGGCGCCCAGCGCCTCGGCCAGTTGGAAGGACGTCTTCGGCGCGGAGGCTGAGGTCTTCTTCCACGCGTGGGCGGTGTCGCGGTATGTGGGCGAAGTGGCTGCGGCGGGCAAGGCGGTCTATCCGCTCCCGCTCTACGTCAATGCGGCCCTGCGCGATCCGTTCAAGGGCGCGCCCGGGACGTATGAGAGCGGCGGTCCGACGGACAACGTGATTCCCATCTGGAAGGCGGAGGCGCCGGCCATCGACATCGCCGCGCCGGATATTTATCTGCCGGAGACCGCGAGTTATCTGAAGGTGATGGAACTGTATCGTCGCGCGGACAATGCGCTCTTCATTCCCGAGACGCTGGGCACTCCGCAAGCGGCGCGCTTCCTGTTTGCGGCGCTTGGCCTTGGGGCGATTGGCTATTCGCCGTTTGGCCTGGACTACACGCGTCCGCATTTTGCAGCGGCGGCCCAGCCGGATGCGGAGAATGCGTTTCTCGACCCGACGGCGCAGAACTATAAGTTGCTCGAACCCATGGCACGCGATATTGCGCGGCTGAATTTCGAAGGCAAATTGCAGGCTACGTCGGAAGAGGACGATGCGGCGCCGCAGACTCTCCATTTCGGAGCCTGGGACGCCGTGGTGTTTTACGAGACGGGCCGCCGTGGCGGTTCCATCAAGGGCGATCATGAGCCGCCGGGGCGCGCGCTCGTTGCCCAACTTGCGGATAACCAGTTTCTGGTGACCGGCTACGACTGCCGCGTCGACTTCCGGCCGGCCGGCACCGAGCAGCAACGGCAGGCTGGTGGCATCATCGCCGGGACGGGCCAGATTCCGTCGGCACGGATCGATGGCCAATGGGAGCATCGACAGTTTCTGCGCGTGGAAGAGGGAGCGTACCAGGACGGCGCATTTCATTTTCAGCGCATCCTGAACGGCGATCAGACGGACTGGGGGCTCAACTTCGCGTCCGAGCCAGAAGTGCTGCGCGTGTCCGTCGCGGTTTACTGATTCTTCGCGAGGCACTCAGCGCATTCCCGCGTATGGTGCTGCCTGCAAACCAGGGGTCGCCGACTCACCCGTCGCAACTCATAAAAATGAGCAATTTCCCGTTGACAGCCCCGGAGCAATCGCCTTAATCTAGGTATTCAAACGTTTCAATAGTGCTGTCGGGCCCCGGCTTTATCTCTTTGAGTCTTTATCTCTTTGAGTCAGGTGCATTGTGGCGCGGTTCGATGTCGTCATCGCCGGCGAGGCAAATCTCGATCTGCTTCTCTATGGTTTGCCGGAGGATCTGCCCCTGGAGCGGGAGCTTTTGGCGGATGCGATGCATTTCGCGCTCGGCGGCTCCTCCGCTATCACCGCGCACAATCTGGCTGCGCTGGGGTGCCGGGTCGGCTTCATTTCCCGCACAGCGGACGACGCCTTTGCCGGCATGGCGTGCAGCGAACTGGCGAACATGGGCGTGGATCTGTCGCGGACGGTTGCCGCGCGGCCGGGCATGAAGACCGGCGTCAGCGTCCTGCTGGAGCACGGCGATACGCGCCGCACTCTGACGTATCCGGGAACGACCGCGACGCTGCAATTCGCCGATCTCGATCTCGAATACATTCGCTCGGCGCGGCACCTGCATCTGTCGTCGTATTTTCTGCAGCGGGATTTGCAACCCGACGTTGCGCGGCTGCTGCGATTCTGCAAGGAGCAGGGGATGAGCGTTTCGCTCGATCCGAACGACGATCCTTCGGGAGAGTGGGGCGCGGCCTTCCTCGAACTGCTGCCGTGGGTCGACGTGCTGATGCCGAATGAGCGCGAACTTTGCCATCTTGCGCATGAAGACGATGTGGAGCAGGCGGTTGAACGAATTTCGCAACGGGTGCCATTGCTGGTGGTCAAGCGCGGGCGGCGTGGCGCGATCGCGGTGCGCGGCATGGAGCGAGTCGCTGTGCCGGCGCTGGTGGTTGCGTCCGTCGATGCGGTCGGCGCGGGCGACAGTTTCAACGCCGGCTTCCTGTTTGGCTATCTGCGTCATTGGGGGCTGGAGCGCTGCGTTCACCTGGGCAACTCTGCTGGCGCCTTTTCGACGACCGCGGCGGGCGGCACGCTGGCGTTTCGCAATCGGGCGGCGCTGGCCGCATTCCTCGAAAGAAATGGCGAGCCGCTGCTCGAAGCCCAAACGTCGCCGTCCCTGAATGTTTTCCCCGATAAGAATCCTGTATCCGAAAAAGAGGTTTTTGAAAGCTGATGAATTCTCTGATCCCCCCCACGCGGCTTCGCCGCTGCTTTGTTTTTGTTTTTCTGCTGGCCCCACTGGTTCTCGCTGCCCAAGCCGTGCGCATCGACACGTCGCATCCGGTCAACACCATCGATCCGCGAAAGTCTGTCGGAGCGGGAGTGGACCGCATTCCGGTGGCGGCTATCGATCACGATCTGACTTCGCAGGCGCTGGCCCCGGTGCTGGAATCGGGATGGCAGCCGGTGACCTATCGCCAGAACACCGACCTGGCGATTGAAGCATGGCACTGGAATCCTGAGGGAACGTGGAGCGATGCCGGCGATCAGGGATACTTCGTCGGCTCCGCGACCTCGAAGGACTTTATTCGTCACTCCTTCGGTTACGCATTGCCGAGGCGCGGAACCACGCGCAATGACGGGACCGGCAACTCCGGCTATTCGCGCATCACCGACGGCGACGACAGCACCTACTGGAAAAGCAATCCGTATCTGACGCAGCGCTTCACCGGCGAAGACGATGCGCAGCATCCGCAGTGGGTGATCGTCGATCTTTCGCGCGAAGAACTGATCGACACGCTGAAGATTGCGTGGGCCGAGCCCTACGCCAAACAGTATTTGATCCAGTATTGGGAGGGGCCCGATCCCATCCATCTGCCTGCCCGCGGCGTGTGGGTCACGTTCCCCGGGGGCGTGATTGCGGATGGCCACGGAGGTGCGGTTGTGCAGGCGCTCACCGAGATTCCCATTCGGACGCGGTACCTGCGGATCTGGATGACGGCGTCGTCGAATACCTGCGCCGCGCCGGGATCGAACGATCCGCGCGACTGCGTCGGGTATGCGATCAAGGAACTCTATCTGGGCACCACGTCGAAGGACGGCGTCTTCCACGACCTGGTGCGCCACACGGCGGACCAGGAGCAGACCACGACGTACGCTTCGTCCACGGACCCATGGCACACCAGCCAGAGCGCTGTGAATCCGCACGAAGCGCAGGTGGGGTTCGATCTCTTCTTTCAGAGCGGCGTCACGCGCGGCCTGCCGGCGATGATCCCCATCGCCATGCTCTACGACACGCCCGACAACGCGGCCGCGGAAGTTCGCTATCTCGAAAACCATCACTATCCGCTGGCGTACATCGAGATGGGCGAAGAGTCGGATGGCCAGTACATGCTGCCCGAGGATTACGCAGCGCTGTATCTGCAGTATGCGGCTGCGCTGCATCGCGTGGACCCGGCGCTCAAGCTGGGCGGCCCGTCATTCCAGGGCGTCAACGACGACATCGAGGCGTGGCCTGACGCGGAGGGCAGAACCTCGTGGCTGGCAAGATTTCTTACCTACCTGCAGCAGCATGGGCGCATGCAGGACCTGAGCTTCTTCTCCTTCGAGCACTACCCCTACGATCCGTGCCACATCACGTGGGGCAGCCTTTACGAGGAGCCGGAACTGGTTCACCACATTGTGGACGTTTGGCACGCCGACGGATTACCGCCTTCGGTGCCGTTCTTCATCACCGAATCGAATCTTTCATCCTCGACCAGCGAAACCTATATGGATATATTCAGCGGGCTCTGGCTGGCCGACTACATTGGGTCGTTCCTCAGCGACGGCGGCAGCGGCGTCTACTATTTCCACTACCTGCCGCTGCAGTTGGAGCGCGGCTGCAACGATTCCGCCGGGACCTTTGGGATGTTTACGGTCCACGACGATTACTCGATCCAGCAGCCGCTGGCGCAGTTTTTTGCCAGCCAGATGATCAACCACGAGTGGCTCGAGAGCGATCAGCCGAACCAGATCTACGAGGCTTCTTCGGACGTGAGCGACGGCGTGGGGCACGCGCTGGTCACGTCGTACGCCGCGCGCCGCGAGAACGGTGAGTGGTCGGTGATGCTGATCAACAAGGACCAGGAAAACAGCCATCGCGTGCGCGTGGCGTTTGCTGCCGGTAAGGGCGCGGTGGTGTCGTTCAGCGGCCCGGTCGAGGAGTCTGTGTTCGGACGCGAGCAGTACCAGTGGCATCCGCCGGTGAAGGATTTCAACGCGCACCCTCCGGAAAAGACGGATAAGGCGCCGGAGATTTATGCTGGGGGCAAAGCGGACCCCGATGGGCCGATCGTTCACCAAACGGTTACGGCAGGCGGCGAGTTCGAGCTTCCGGCTGCGTCGATTGTGGTGCTGCGGGGCCGGGTTGGCGGGACGACCGCCCAGCCCTGAGGGATCGGCGTCGTCCCTGCCGATTCCTTCGGACGGCGCCCGGCATTCGATTCCGACTAAGCCACAACCTGCTGATCCGCCGGGATTTGCCCCCGCTTCTTGCGATCAACTACAAAATTAGTTACTTTTGAGATGAACGTGGGTCTAAATCTAAAGAAGTGGAGGGCATTTCCCGGTGCCGCGGAAAACGTCGGAAACGCTGACCGAAGCTGAGCTGCGCATCATGCAGGTGCTGTGGCAGAAGCAATCGGGCACGGTCCAGCACATTCTCGATGGACTGCCCGGCACGCCGCCTCTCGCCTACAACACCGTTCTCACCACCATCCGCATCCTCGAAAAGAAGGGCTACATCGGGCACGCGAAAGACGGGCGCGCCCACATCTTTCATCCGCTGGTGGAGCGCGAGGAAGCGAGCCGGTCGGAGATTCGGCATCTGGTGGGGAGATTTTTCCGCAACTCGCACGAAGACCTGGTTCTCAACATTCTGGAGGATCGCGGCATTGCTCCGCTGGAACTGGAGCGGCTGCGCAAGATGCTCGAAGTCAGCGATGCGGGAAAAAGCGCAGGGCGGAGGTCGCCGCAATGAGCGCGTTTCTCATCCCTGCAGGTATGGAGAACTTTGCGCAGGCCGCCGTCGGGCGTCTGTTGAATTCCTTGCCCGAAGGTTTGCTGCTGGCGATGGGTGCGTGGCTGCTGCTGCGCCTGGTGGGCCGGCAGAATGCGGGAACGCGGTTTGCGGTTTGGTTGACGACGCTGCTGGGCGTTGCCGGGCTGCCGCTGCTGAGTGGATTCGCCAGGGCCGGGTTCGCGGTGGGTGGCGGCGGATCAGCCGTGGCTCGCTCAGCCGAGGTGATGGTGCCAGGAATGTGGGCCGTGGCTTTCGTTGCGTTGTGGATTCCGCTGGTGTGCGTGGCGCTGGCTCGCCTGATTGCGGGCGTATGGCAGGTGCGGACGATTCGGCGGGGGTGCACGGAAGTCGCGCTGGCGGATCTGGATCCAGCGTTGCAGGCGGCGATGCGGCCAGCCGGCATGCGGCGCAGCGTACGCCTGATGGTGGCCGAGAGAGCGCGCGTTCCCGCGGCGATCGGATTCTGGAAGCCGGCCATTGTGCTGCCCGCGTGGTGCCTGCGCGAATTGAGCATGGAGGCGCTGCAGCCCATCCTGATTCACGAAATGGCGCACTTGCAGCGGCGTGACGACTGGACCAATCTGCTACAGAAGTTGGTGCGCGCGGTGTTGTTCTTTCACCCCGCGGTTTGGTGGATCGATGCGCGCCTGGCGGCTGAGCGCGAGATGGCGTGCGACGATGCGGTGCTGGCGGCGACCGGCAATGCGCGCGCCTACGCCGGCAGCCTGATCGGCTTGCTGGAGCGGGGCTGCGCGCGGCGCGGCTGGTCCATGGCACAGGCTGCGGTAGCGCGGGCGCGGGAAGCGTCGGTGCGCATCGCGAGGATTCTCGAAGGCGGAGCCTCCGCCACAACCCGCGTGGGACGGGTTGCCCTGGGATTGGCCGCGGCGCTGAGTCTTGCGTGCTGCGGCATTCTTGAAGTTGCGCCGCGGGTTGTGGCTTTCGAGCCGGTGCAGGAGACTGCAGCGCAGGCGCAGCCTCTCGGCCAGGGCGAGTTGGGCATGCGCGATGTGCGTGCGCCTGCGGTTGTGCCGGCGATTTATCATCCGGCCGACGCGCGCAGACCGCTGATAGTCCGCAAGCCAACGAAGGCGCGCAGCGCGGTTCCCGCAACGAAGGTTCCGGCCGAACGACCGGCGGCGAGCGAAAAAGAATCGGCTCTTGCGCCTCCCGTGGTGATGGCGAAGCTGAATGAATCCACGCCCCGATTGGCGGCCTCGGCCGGCGCTCCGGCGATGCAGGTGTTGATGGTGGTGGAGACGGCTGAGACGGAGTATGTCCCGGCACAGCAAGGAGCGGGAGCGCCGCTGGCCACGAACGCGGGAATGGCGGCGACCGCGGGTGCGCGCATCGTGCAAATACGCACGACCCAGGTCGTGGAGGAAACAGAAAGCGGCTGGCAGGTGCGGACGTATCGCGTAGTGCTGATGGCTCCGGCAGTTGAGGATGGATCGCGGCGGTCGTCGATCTAAATTTTTTTGGGACGGGAAACTAATTCATTAGTTGCAAAGGGAGAAGAGCAATGAATCTGGGAAAAATGAAACGAGTCGTGGTTCCGGTGATCGCAGCCGGAGCGCTGGTGGGGATGGGCATCTGGCAATTTGCGCGGCCGGCTTCTGCGGCCGTCGCCGCTGCTGCGCCGGCTCCGGCGGACGAGAGCAACGCACTGCAGGCGATGGACCAGGCGATGGAGGCGCTGGCGGCGCGCATTACGCCTGCCGTGGTGAACGTGACGGTGACCTCGAAACTGACGCAGCAGGAGATGGCCGAGGACGACGGCGGCCAGGCGCAACAACAGCAACAGCAGATGCAGCAGTTCTTCGGGCAGGGCTCGCCGTTCGGACAGTTCTTTCAGGGGCCGATGCAGCAGCAGCAGCAGGGACCGCAGATCGAGAAGGGCCTGGGCAGCGGCGTGATCATTTCTCCTGACGGCTACATCGTGACCAATAACCACGTGGTCCGCGGCGCGATGGACATTCACGTGACGATGAGCAATCGCGACGTCTACTCGGCGAAGTTGATCGGGGCCGACCCGCTGACAGATCTGGCGGTGATCAAGATCGACGCGAAGAATCTGCCCAGCGTGCAGTGGGGCGAATCGGCCGATCTGCGGCCGGGCGAACTGGTGCTGGCCTTCGGCAATCCTTACGGATTCCGGTTCACAGTCACGCGCGGCATCATCAGCGCGCTGAACCGGCCGAATCCGGAAGCGGATCCGCGCAAGCCTGGCGAATTCATCCAGACCGATGCGGCGATCAATCCGGGCAACTCCGGCGGAGCATTGGTCGATGCGCGCGGCCAGCTCATCGGCATCAACACGTTTCTGATTTCGCCGACTGGGTCGTTTTCGGGGATGGGCTTTGCGATTCCGACAGAGGTCGCGGAACCGATCGTCAACGAGCTGATCAAGAGCGGTCATGTGCAGCACGGCATGATGGGCGTAACCATCAGCGACGTGACGCCGGAAAACGCGAAGTTCTTCGATATGCAGAAGGCGGTGGGGGCGGTCGTGACCCAGGTCAATCCCGATGCGCCGGGCGAAAAGGCCGGCCTGAAAACCGGCGACGTGATCACGGGTCTCGACGGCAAACCGGTCAACGATGCCGGCGAACTGCAGATGCGCGTCGGCCAGCAGCAGCCGGGAACCACCATTCATCTGGAAATCTCGCGCAGCGGGAAGACGGAGAATGTGCCGGTCACGCTCGAGTCCATGGACGGCAGTTCGAAAGAAGAAGTGGCGCAGAGCGGCAACGGCAAAGGGCGCTGGGGCGTGGGCCTCGCGGACCTGACGCCGGATGTGCGCCAGCAAATCCAGGCGCCGAAGAGCGTAGACGGCGCGGTGATCGAGAATGTGCGCTCCGGCAGCCCCGCGGACGATGCGGGCCTGCAGCAGGGGGACATCATCGTCTCGGTGAATCGTAAGCCGACGCACTCCGCCTCCGACGTTGTGCAGGCGCTCGAGAGTGTGCCCGCGGGACAGGATGCGCTGGTGCTGGTGTGGTCGAACGGCGGCGACACCTTCCGCGTGCTGCACGCGGCGCAGGGGTAAGCCACAGACAAAAGCAGGAATGGAGCAGCCGGGTCAGGGGACCGGCTGCTCTTTTTTTGCGATGAGGTCCGCGGCCGCGGCGCCGCAACTTTACCGGAAGCGGCGAATCCTGAGGGTGTGGCGGCCGGAGCGATAGAAGCCGGTGACGTACACCGTGGCCTTGCCGGTGGTGGAGAAGATGAGCTGGCGCATGCGCAGCAGCGGCGCGCCGCGCGGTATGGCGAGCAGGTCGGCCATGCGCTGATCCGCGTCGGTGGCGTCAATCTCTTCGTCGGCATAGGCCATCTGCACGCCACATTCCTGCTCCAGCAGCGAGAAGAGAGAAACGCGGTCGAGCGGAGCATCGAGCAGGGCGGGGAAGTCGTCGGCCGACCAGTAGCAGATTTCCAGAGCGACCGGCTCGTCGCCCGCGTGGCGGACGCGCTCCAGGCGGCCGAGGCGGCTGGTGGGTTGCAGGCCGAGCCGGGCGGCAATTTCGTGCTCGCGGTTGACGATGGCCGAGGAGACGATCCGCGAATGCGCGGTCAGGCCCAGGCTCGCCATCTGTTCCGTGTAGCCGAGCAGTTTGTTGAACTGGACGCGAGGCGGGGCGACAAAAGTGCCGGCGCCGTGGCGGCGCTCGACAATGCCATCCCGGGCGAGTTCGGTGAGGGCGTGGCGCGCCGTCATTAAGCTCACGCGATGCAGACGGGCCAGCTCGCGTTCGGAGGGAACGAGATTGCCGGGCTTGAGCTGCCCGGAGTCGATCCGGCGGCGGATGGCGGCCTGAATGCGTTTATAGGCCGGCTCTTCACTGCGTGAGGTCGTGGTCTTCAAGGTTTCGGGCGCGGAACGATCCCCGGAACTGTCTGCGCGGTCAGTCCGGCCATCCCGAAACACGATAGCAGAATCATGGTTTTGCATCGTGGGTGCTATAGAACTGCGCGATCATCGTAACAGTCTGCTATATAGCTGGCAAGCAGCGGGTGGGGATGCGATTCGTCGTCCCTCTCCGGGGCGATCGTTTCCAGGATCTGGCCGCGGCGGCGAAATCCATGAGAAGTAACGACATAAGCGCATAAACAAAAGCTATTCAGGCGATCACTTCGACGGGAGCCAGCCTTCGCATGCGTCGAGGGGCGCGATTATCCACAGGTTTTGTGCGTCGCGGCGGCTTGACAGCACTCCAGGAAAGCTATATAGCATTAACAACGTGCTATATAGCTCGCTGCGGTCATCTTTCCGGATTTACCCTTTGTGGAGGCTTCGAATGAACGTGAAAATCAGGACTTTGCTGTCGGCGTTCAGCGGCATCTGTATGCTGCTGTTGTTGTTAGCCGCGCCCGCGTCCCTGCGAGCGCAGCAGTCTGCCGGCTCCATCACCGGCACAGTCACCGATCCCTCCGGTTCCGCCCTGCCGGGCGCGACCGTCACCGCGCGCGATGTGCAGCAGGGAACCACCTGGACCACGAAGACCGACAGCGCCGGCGTTTACGAGTTTCCGCGGGTCAACGTCGGCGATATCGCGATCAAGGTGGAAGCCTCGGGTTTCGCTGCCCAGCAGCACACCGCTTTTTCCCTGGTGCTGAACCAGGTGGCCCGCATCGACTTCAAGCTGGCGGTCGGGCAGGTGAACGAGACGGTCAGCGTTACCGGCGAGGCTCCGCTGCTGCAGACGGATTCGACCCAGGTGGGCACGGTGCTGGACGCCAACACGGTTTCCTCTCTGCCGCTGGCTACCCGCGACGTGAATCAGCTCACGCTGCTGGTTCCGGGCGTGGTGAGCCCCAATATTTTCGCCTTCGAATCGTCGCAGACCACCTTTGGCACCGGCCGTCCGTATGTCAACGGAGCGCGCGAGCAGGACAACAACTTCTCGCTCGACGGCATGGATGTGAACCAGCCGGACAATAACGACGTGGCCTATGTGGCCAGCCCGGACGCTGTGGGCAACATGAACATCATCACCAGCAACGCGCCCGCCGACTACGGCAACTACATCGGGGGCGTGATCGTGGAGTCGATCAAGTCCGGGACGAATCAGTTTCACGGCGATGTGTATGAGTACATCCGCAACACGGATCTGGATGCGAATTCATGGCAGGACAAAGCCAACGCGTTTCTGGTCATCCCCGGCGTAACGTCGACCACATTGCCGCGTCCAGTGCTGCAGTGGAATGAATTTGGCGGCACCATCGGCGGCCCCATCATCAAAAACAAGCTGTTCTTCTTTGCCGACGAGCAAACCGAGATTAACAACACGCCGAGGACTGCGAATACCAACAGCGTGCTTCCGTCGGCTTTCCTCACCGGCGATCTGAGCGCGCTGTGCACCAGCCAGAACGCATCGTTTGTGGGCGGCGTCTGCTCGAACCCGGCGTACCAGTTGTACAGCCCGACCTACCTCACCGGACCCAACGCAGGCCAGCCCGCGCCGGTGGGCAGCCGTCAGCCTTTCGCGAACAACCAGGTGCCGCTGAACAGCAAAGTTGCATCGGCGCTGGTCGCTTCGCCGCTCTTCGCGCAGCAGGAAGAGAAGCCGACCTACTACACCAGCGGATATGTTCACTCCTACCAGGGAGATCTGAAGATCGACTGGCAGGCGTCGCCCAACGATCACATCATGGGCCGTTATTCGCAGCTCTACACCATCAACACCAGCAGCAACGGCACGAACGTTCTGACGCCGAATCTTACGCGTGAATATCCGCTGAAGAACTTCGTCGTGAATTACGACCGGACGATTTCTCCGACGCTGGTGAACGAAGTGCGGCTCGGCGCGCAGATCTTCCCGGCCAACGACCAGATCTACACCAACGCGGTCAGCGGCAATCTTCCGCAGCAGTTCGGGCTTCCCGGCGTGCAGGAGAGCATCCTGCCCGCGATGGGTTTCGGCTATCAGCCCATCGGCAGCTCCGATGGCGTGGAGATCTTCCACGACACCACCATCGAAGCGGAAGACTCCGTTACCTGGACGCACGGCAAGCACACGCTGCACGGCGGATTTGAGTATTACCACTACCTGATGAACGACGTGTACGCCGGCAACCAGGGCGCAGCCGGTTCCTTTACTTTCAACGGCCAGTACACCGGCACGGGAGCGAACTTCAGCAGCGCCTTCGCCGACTTCCTGCTTGGACTGCCTTCGAATGTCCAGCAGGGCGTGCCCTTCAACTTCCATCTGCGCAACAGCCTGATGGGCGCGTATGCGCAGGACAACTGGCGGGCAACGCACAACCTGACGCTGAATCTCGGCCTGCGGTATGAACTGAACACTCCGCGCGGCGACAAGACTGCCAGCAACAACGTGAACTTTAATCTGATTACCGGAACGCCGGAGATCGGAACGAACTACGACACCTACACCGGGAGGGACAACTTCCAGCCGCGTGTTGGATTTGCGTGGCAGCCGGACTGGGCGCGGAACACGGTGCTGCGCGGCGCTTACGACATCTCCAGCTACATGGAAGGCAACGGCGTGAACAACATGGCCGTGGTCAATCCGCCCAACGTCGAACTGCATAACGAAGTGAACAATTCCGGCGCGGCTCTCGAATATCCGGTCACGACGCTCGATCAGGGATACACGCCGTTCTCCGCGGCCTGCACACCGTCGCAACTGATGGCGTTCGCTCCTGCCTGCTTCGCCAGCGGCCAGGCGCACGCCACCAATCCGCACCTGCAACCGGCAGTCGATCAGCAGTGGAACGTCACCATCCAGCACCAGTTCAGGGCGAATACCACCGCGACCCTCGGCTATGTGGGGAACAAGGACGACCACATGTCGGACATTTACCTCTACAACCAGAAGGTGATCAACTCCGCCGGCGTGGTGAGCCCGGGGCCGTTTATGCAGCCTATCGTGAACGCGGGCGCCCAGGCGCGCTACAACGCCTCCGACGGCATCTCGCGCTACAACGCGCTTGAAGCCACGCTGCAGCAGCGCAACTTCCACGGTCTCGATCTGCAGGCGAGCTACACATGGTCGAAGTGCATGGCGAACTCGCTGGGCTATTTCGGTTCGTACGGTGATGAAGAAGGCGCCGGCGAATCGCAAACCCAGGCCACGCAGAACTTCTTCCAGAACGAATACGATCCCATGGCCGACTACGGGCGCTGCACGATCGACACGACGAATAACTTCAGTGCGTACGGCGTCTACGATTTGCCCGTTGGCCGCGGCAAGCAATTTGCCGGCAACATCAACCGTCCGCTGGACGAAGTAATTGGCGGATGGCAGACGGCGCTCGATCTGACGCTGCGTTCCGGGTTTGGGATCACTCCCTTTGCCGGAGCGTACATGGGCGACGAGAATCCGAACTCCGCTGCCTCGCTGACCGGGTCATACCAGCCGCGTCCTGACTGTGTTGCCGGAGTTTCGTCATCGCAGGCCATGCAGACCGTGCAAATTGGCGGAAGCATCGGCCGGACGAATCTGAATCCAGCGGCTGTGACCGAAGTCGGCGATGGGAGCTTCGGCAACTGCCAGAACGGTTCGCTTCGCGGACCGAGCCTGAAGACCGCTGACCTGAACCTGACCAAGCAGTTCCCGATCACAGAACGCGTGAACCTGGCTCTGGCCGGGCAGTTCATCAACCTGACCAACACGCCGATCTTCAGCGTGCCGGCCAGTTGGTGGGGTCAGTACAGCTCCTGCGGCGCCTGCAACGGCGTTCGCACCACCGGCTACTATGGCGGCGGAGCCGGGACGGTGGGGCAATTCGGACTGCTGGACGGGTCGAATCCGGGCCGGCAGATCGAATTTTCACTCAAGCTAAATTACTAATCGCAAATTACGCAACCGCAACTGCCAAATGCCGCCCGCACGGGCGGCATTTGCTTTTTCGGCAGTCGACGCCGCGCGCGGAGTGGACATTTCCGCACCGGCGTTGGACGATGGGCAGGTGAATCTCTTCGGAAAAGGACACCGCCAGCCTCCTGGTTCGGCGAGGGGCTGAGATCCCGTTGATGCAGATCCCGCCTACTCCTCCGCATCTGCGCTCTGTCGATCTGGTGCTGGTCGCGGTGTATCTGGCCGGCATCACGCTCTTCGGCCTGCGATTCCGCAAGTCCGGCGAGCGCTCGCTGCGCTCCTACTTCCTCGCCGACCGCAATCTCCCGTGGTGGGCGATTGCGCTCTCCATCGTGGCGGCGGAGACCAGCACGATCACCATCATCGGCGTGCCCGGCCTGGCCTTCACCGGCGATTTTGGATTTCTGCAACTGGCGCTCGGCTATCTGCTGGGCCGCATCGTCATCTGCATTGTTTTTCTGCCGCGCTATTTTCGCGGCGAGTTGCTCACGGCCTATCAACTCATCGGACAGCGCTTTGGTTCGCACCTGCACCGCTGCACCGCGGGGCTGTTCCTCGCCATGCGCGCTGCGGCGGAGGGGGTCCGCGTCTTTGCCGTGGCGATTGTGGTCGGCGTGGCGATTGGGACGGGCGACGTGGTGTCCATCGCCATTCTCACCGCGCTCACGTTGCTCTACACGTTTGAGGGCGGCATGGCGGCGGTGATCTGGACGGATGTGCTCCAGATGTTTCTCTACGTGCTGGGGTCGCTGGTAGCGCTGGCGACGGTTTGCCACAAAATTCCTGGCGGTGCTGGCGCGCTGCTTGCCGCGGCTTCATCGGCGCACAAACTCACGGTGTTCCACTTCTCCTGGTCCCTGGCGCAGACCTACACGTTTCAGGCGGGCGTCATCGGCGGATGCTTCCTCACCATGGCCAGCCACGGGACCGATCAGCTGATGGTGCAGCGCCTGCTCGCCGGGAAGAACCTGCGCGATTCGCGCATCGCGCTGCTGGTCAGCGGCGCCGTCGTCTTCTTCCAGTTCACGCTTTTCCTGCTGATTGGCGCGGGCCTGTGGGTCTTTCACCAGCATCAGGGGATGGCGCCGGGCCTCACTCCGGACCGCATTTTCCCGGACTTCATTGTGCGGGAGATGCCCACAGGGATTGCCGGGCTGATGGTGGCGGCGATTCTGGCGGCGGCGATGTCGAATCTGAGCGCGGCCCTCAATTCGCTCGCGTCGACGTCGGTCGTCGACTTCTACCTACCCCGGCATCCGGACATCTCGGAGCCGTGGCGCATGCGCTTATCGCGCCTGCTGACGGTGGTGTGGGCCGTGGTGCTGTTTGCGCTGGCCATGTTTTCGCGCAACGGCGGACACGTGGTGGAGATTGGGCTGTCCATCGCCTCGGTAGTGTGGGGCGCCATGCTGGGCGTTTTCCTGCTGGGAACGCTCACGCGGCGCGCCAACGAGAATGGGACCATCGCCGGCATGATCGCAGGCGTCGCGGTGAATTTGTTGTTATGGATCCAGCCGCATGCGCTCACGCTTCCGCTCGCCAGTCATCGTGTCCTCGTTCCGAAGATCGCCTGGACCTGGTGGGTGCTCATCGGTTCGCTCACCACTTGCGTTGTCGGCTATGTCGGCAGCGTGGTTTTTCCTCAGGCGGATGGAATTGAATCGAGGGGTGAGTAGGATGCGATTGCTGTTGCGCCTGTGCCTGGTTGTGGCGCTGTTGTCCGCGGTGGCTGCGGCGCAGACGCACCGGGACTTCTCCAGGATTGGCAAGCTGGTGGATCGGGCAGTTGACGCGCATCTGCTGCCCGGCGCGGTCGTGGTGGTGGGTCACGATGGCCACGTCGTGTTTCGGCAAGCCTATGGATGGCGTTCGCTGGAGCCGACACGCGAGCGCATGACGCCGGACACTATCTTTGACATGGCCTCGCTGACCAAGCCCTTGATGACGGCAGTGGCCGTGATGCAACTCCACCAGCAGGGCAAAATCGGCTTCGACGAACCGGTGGCGCAATATCTGCCGGAGTTCGCGGCCAACGGCAAAGGCGACATCACCGTTCGCGATTTGCTGACGCACTATTCGGGATTGCCGCCGGATTTGCCGCTCGCTGCGCCGTGGGCAGGCAAGGGCGAAGCGTACCGTCTGGCGTTTGGCATCGCCCCCGCCGGGCCTCCGGGCGTGAAGTTCGTCTACAGCGACATCAACTTCATCGTGCTGGGAGCGTTGGTGGAGCGCCTCTCCGGCATGCCGCTCGATGTGGTTGCGCAGCGGTTCATCATCGCGCCGCTGGGATTGCAGCACACGCGGTATCTGCCGCCCGAGTCCTGGATCCCGCTGATTGCGCCGACCCAGTACGAGCATGGCGATTCCGCATCGGGCATTCCTGGACAACCGACTGGGCCCGGCGACGTGATGCTGCGTGGAGTGGTGCATGATCCAACGTCGCGACGGATGGGTGGCGTGGCCGGACACGCGGGGCTCTTCAGTTGTGGCGACGACCTCGCGGTCTACGCGCAAAACCTGCTCGATCGGCTGGCTGGGAAGCCGAGCCGCTTTCCGCTCTCGCGCGCCGCGCTGCGCCTGATGGTTTCTCCCCAACAACCGGGGGGCGGGAAAGCTCTGCGCGGCTTCGGATGGGATATCGACTCGCCCTACTCGAGCAACCGCGGCAGCATTTTCCCCATCGGGTCGTTCGGGCACACGGGATTCACCGGCACGTCGCTGTGGATCGATCCGCACAGCGATACCTACGTGATTGTGCTGGCGAATTCCGTGCACCCCAACGGGCCGAAGCGGATCACCGTCTTGCGCGGGAAGATTGCCGATGCGGCCGCCGAGGCGCTGGGGCTGTATCCACACCGCGTCCGGAGCCAGCCCGATGCACGCTAATTCCCGTGCCAGCGGTAGTTCGCGATCAGGGTGCCGTCTTCTCCCACCAGCAGCAACGAAGCGCGGCCAGGATCGAGCGTCCCCGTAAAGGTCTTGCCGCTGCGCTGGTCGCGGAAAGAGACGTCTGTCTGATTTGTTTCCGAAGCCAGCACATATAAGGTGGCGTGCGGCAGCAGCGTGGGGCAAATCAGGATGCCGGGATCGGTGGTCGTGGTGGTGAAGGTGGGCGCAATGCCGGCCGCGTGGATCGCATAGGCATACACCGCGGCCACGGAATCGAGGCGGTCGTTGAGTTCGAGCGGCAACGCGGAGAAGAGAATTCTGCCCTTGCCCAGCGTCACCTCGCCCCAGTCTTTGTTGCCGGGCAACTCCGCGCGGCTGAGGACGGTGGTCTTCTGGCCGCCAAACGTCAGCGGCAGCGGCTGGCCGGCCCAGGTGAAGGTCTGATTGCGCAGTTCGAGAGGGACGGTCTCGTAACCGAGGCCGGCCTGCGCGGCACGATCGGTGGGGTGCAAATGCGCGTCGGCGGCGAAGGGGCCGGAGATGAGCAGAACCGCGCCGTCGCGCACATGCGCTGCGAGGGCCTGCCACGCCGCATCGGTGAGGCCGTAGGCGGAAGGCAGGATGATCAGTTTGGGCGAGCCCAGCGTAGCGATCTGGTATTCGCCCACCGCGTAGGCGGGTGTGCGGTTGTAGTTGTAGAGCACGCGCACCGCGGTCTGCTGCGCTTCGATCGCCTCGGAATTGTAGACCGAGAGTTGCAGCGACTGGGGCAGCACGATTGCGACTTCGGGCAGCGTCAGCCCGGTGGCATAGGGAGCCGCTTGCTCGGCGAAATGCCCGAGATCGCGCATCATGTTTTCCCACACTTTGGCGGAGCCGTCGCTGCGCTCGATGCCGAAATCCACTTCGCGGTCCCAATCCCACTGCATCGCGCCGCTCGATCCGGCGGCGAAGCCCAGCGCCCACTTGCGCTCTTCGAGGCCGGTGCCGGTCAGCTCGTCGTAACGCCAGGTTCCATCGGGAGCCCACACCGGCTGATAGCCGGTCTCCCCGGTGATGTTGGGAATGCCGACGTGTTTGGCAGCGACCGAGTCCCACAACAGCGCGTCGTCCTGCCAGTAGGTGTGATTGGTCGTGAACGAGACGCCGCTGGTTGCGTAGAACTGGTTGAGCACGCGGTTGGTCACGCTGCCCTCGTCCTGGCCGACATTGATGAGCTGCGCGCTGCCAGCGCCGCGAATCGCCTCCACCATGCCGTGCACCCACTGCGCGAACATATCCTGCGCGAACAGGTTGTAATCGAGCGCGCGCACCTCATGCGCATTGCGGTAGCGGTCGTAGTTCAGGTCTGCGGGCTCGGGCAGCGGCACATTGTCGAACGCGCCGAGTTGGCTGGCCGGAACGGACCACGCCGCCGCGAGCGCGTCGATGTTTGAGTACTTTTCGCGCAGCCACGTGTGCCACGCCGCAACCTCTGAGGGATCGCCGTTGGGAACGTTGCCGTGAAAAATGAGACGCGGATTCGAGAAGCTGGGCTCGTTGATGAGGTCGTAGGAGAGAAACGGCACGTGCGCGAAGCGGCGCACCACCGACAGAACGTAAGCCTGCTCGGCGCGGACGATCCCCGGGTTCAGGTACGGATTCGGTGGCGTGGCCTCGGCGCCGGCATTGGCGCGTCGTGATGTTTCGCCGCTATGGGGGCTGAACGCGAAGAACGTAAAGTTGACGGCGATGTGATGGCGCTGCGCTGCGGCCAGAAACGCTTCCACGTTGCGCAGGAAGCGCTCGTTCGCCTCGCCGGTGCTGGGCTCGACGAATTTCGCGTTCGGCATCCAGACGCCGGTGCGGACGAACGAAACCCCATGGCGCTCCATGTCCGCGAAGTCGTCTTCCCAAACCTGCGCGTTGCGCGGGCCGGAGAAATCCCACCCATCCGCTTCGGTGCTGAAGTAATTGGTGCCGACCGGAAAGAACGGTTTGCCGCCGCGCGTAAGGAAATTGCCGTCGACGCCGAGAGCCGCGCCTGTATCGAGCGCAGACGGGTCCTCGACAAAGAAGCCGTTGGAGTAAGCCTCGCGCGGCTGGCCGTCGATCATGAGCGTGGCGCGTACGGCGTAGAAGCCCATCGGCAGCGGCTTGCGAAACGGAACCTCCGCGTCCGCCTCTGCGCCGGCGAGCGGCACCGTGGCGGAGTCGATCGCTTTTCCGTTCGAGACTAACTCCACCTGGACCTGACCATCCGCATGTGCGTTGCTTTGGGTACGCCGCAGATGCAGCGTCAGCAGCGGAGTTTCGCCTGGGCGCAGTGCGCAGTATTGTTCCTCGATCCAGAACTTGGTCGGACCCCCCTCAGTGTAGGCCGCCGCTGCACGGATGAGGGAGGTTCCGTCCGCCGACTCCCAGTACCCCGGCGCAGGATCGAAATCGAGCGCGACGATGCGCGACGCTCCGTAGTCAGCCACGATCATCGGAGCCGCCACCTTGTCGCCAGTCCCGTCGATCATGTAGCCCAGCCCGTCCAGATGGCCCTCCACGGCAAAGAAGTGCTGCGCGCGAATCGAAAGCCTGGGCAGGAAACTGTAGCCGTCGCGCCATGCGAATGTGGACTTTGCGTCAACGGCCGGAACCTCGTAAGTGTTGCGGAAGTCGAGGCTGCGCGCGTAGGTGTCCTGAGGGTACCGCTCGTGGAAGTCTCCGGCATGACCCGTGACCGGGACGCGCAGCGGTTGTCCGCCCAGCACGAGTAGGTTGCCGCCGCTGTGCAGGTAGGCCTCGATGGCGTCCCAGGCGTCGACCGGCAATGCGGAACCATACGGCAGCACCAGAAGGCTGGCGCCGTGCAGCGTTTGTGGTTTGGAGAGCTCTTCGATCCCGGCAAAGGTGGCGTCCGGCCCAAGGGCGGCCGCGAGAGTCTCACGGCTGACGGGCTGACTGCTCACCACGGGAAAGCCAGATTCTGCGAAGACAACCACTTTGGCATGAAGCGCGGAGGCAGAGAAGACGGCAACCAACAGAGCAAAAGATAAACGGCGCATCGGATTTTCCTTCATCAGCAGGACAACCTTCGGAAAACAGCGAAGGATAGCACGGAGCGGGCCAGTACCAGACCCCTGGATGGCCGCGGCAACCACGGAAACGCGACTGCCGCAACGTAAGCGCAGAAGAATCAAGGGGCGGCCCCGGAGCGAAAAGTTCGTGGCCGCGCCGCGCAATCTGCCGGAACGATTTACACACATCGGGGTTTACTCAAACGAAGACCCTCTGAAATCGCAAACGGAGCCGGCAGTTTCCGCAAGCAGCAGGGACAAGGACGACTGCACGTAAGGCATCGAATGTGGGCTGCGACGGCTCGTTTGCGAGGAAGCCCACCGGGCCATGAAGGGGACCATGAAAACTCACGCGTACCCGCCTCTCTCACCCACCGCCGGACCACTTCTTCCGGCTTCGCCAAATAACTCTGCGACCCAACCAGGCGCAAATCGGGCAGGCAGGTACGCGCGCAACCTGGCACTCGGAATGGCCGCGTTGCTGCTTCCGGTGAGCGGGGCCTGCGCGTTCGCGCAGCAGACGGAGCCCGCCGATCCGGCGTACCAGCAGGCGCCGCCTCCTCCGCCGCCCGATGCCGGCACTGTTCCGGGTTCGACAGTTCCTGGCTACGCGCAGCAGCAAGCCGCGCCGCCGCCGCAGCAGGAATATCCCGCGCAGCCGCAGGAGTATCCTCAGCAGCCGCAGGCCTATCCTCCTCAGCAGCCCGGCTACGAGCAGGATCCCAATCCGATGCCGCCGCAGGCGGACGATCAGGCGCCGCCGCCTCCCGACTACGATCAGCACAATCCCGCTATGGGCGGAGCGCAGCCCCAGGGCCTGGCCCCGCAGCAGATGCAGCAGCTCGTCGCGCCGATCGCGCTTTATCCAGACGCTCTGGTCGCGCAGGTGCTGGCCGCTGCCACCTATCCGCAGCAGGTTGTGGACGCCGACCACTGGCTCCAGGCGCAGGGCAACGCCGCTCCGGATCAGATTGCCGCGGGGGCGAACGCGCAGCCATGGGATCCGAGCGTGAAGGGGCTGACCGCATTTCCGCAGGTGCTGCAGCAGATGGCGCAGAACCTCTCGTGGACGACGGAACTGGGCAATGCCTATTACAACGAGCCGCAGGATGTGATGAACACCGTGCAGACCCTGCGCGAGCAGGCTGAGTCGGCGGGCACGCTGCGCAGCACGCCGCAGGAAACGGTCGACGACGATCAGGGCGCCATCCAGGTGGCTCCGGCCAATCCGCAGGTGGTGTATGTGCCGCAATACAATCCGTGGGCCGCGTATGGGCAGCCGATTGCTCCGTATCCCGGCTTCACCGGCTGGGGCGGGTATTACGGCGCGAACGGCATGCAGTTTGGCGCGGGCGTCGCTCTCTCCGCTTTTGGAGGGATGGCGTGGGGCTGGCCGATGTGGGGCATGAACTGGGGCGGAGAATCGTTGTGGTACCACGGCGGAGCCTACTGGTCGCACAGCCGCACCGTGGCCGACTGGGGATTTGCGCACGGCGGCCCGCGCGCCTGGGGTGGTCGCGGGGGCTATGGCGAACGCGGCTACGGAGAGCGTGGCTACGGCTGGGATCGGGCAGGCTACGGCCGGCCGGACGGATACGCCGGCAGCCGCGGCGGCTACTACGGCAACCGCGGCGGCTATGGCAATCGTGAATTCCACGCGTACGGCGAGGGCCCGGCGCGGCTCGCTGCCGAACAGCGGGCTGGAGGATTTCGCGGCGCGGATGCGTATCGCGGCCAGTACGGAATGCCGTCGCGCCAACCGGGCAGCCGGATGCCCGAGTTCAACGGCCGGAACTACGGCAATGTGGGTGGAAACTACCGCCCGGGGATGAACGGCCGCGGCGCAAACGCCTATGGCCGAACCCATGGCGGGGGCGCGTACGGCCGCGGCGCGGGAGCCTACGGACAGGGCGGCGGAAGAACGCAGATGGCCCGCAATGAAGGCATGGGCTGGGGACGTTCTGAGGGCATGAACGGCTATCGTGGAGCGGAACAGGGCTTCCGTCAACCAGCGCAGACCTTCCGCGCTCCATCCCAAAACTATCGCGGCTTTGGGCAGGCGAATCGCGGAGAAAATTTCGGACGAGGCGGCTACGGTGGTCAGGGCTCGCGCGGCTTCTCAGGATATTCGGGGCGCATGCCGAACTCCGGCGGGTCGCGCTCCTTTGGCGGCGGCCGCGCGGAGAGAAGCTTCGGGGGCGGCGGCCACTTTGGTGGCGGCAATCACTTCGGGGGCGGCGGCGGTCACTACAGTGGTGGAGGACGTTCCGGTGGAGGGCATTCCGGTGGAGGACGCTCCGGCGGAGGGCATTCCGGCGGACACAGGCGCTAACCACCCCGTCCAAAAAACGATCAGCGTTGAGAAGGCGCTGGAGCGCCCAGGATGCCGAGGCGCTCCAGCGCGGCAATCGAAGAGCGGGCGGAGGTGTGATGGATGAAGACTCCGCCCCGTTCCTCCCAACGCGACCGGTATACCAGGTAATCGTCGACCAGGATGTCTCCACGCTGCATGTGATCGCGCTTGTTGCGCGACATGCAGGTGATGATGCGGGTGCCGGGGAAGTGCTCGGCCGCCCACGCCTTTTTTTGCGGTTCGGCCCAGCCCCCGATGGGGCATCCGGTCAGGATCGTGGGATTGAGATGCGCGACGGCATTGAACAGCTCGCGTGCATCGGGCATGAGGGGAAGGTGCCGGTAGAAGTTCGGATGCTTCTGGATCTCGACCCAGAAATTCGATTCGCCCACTTTGTGTTCGGCTGCGCGCGGAGGCATGCCGAAGATCTGCGCAGCGAGGCTGTCGAAATCGGCGAGAACGCCGTCGCAGTCGAGGAAAAGCTGAGGTTGATTGGGGTCGGTCATATTTAAGAATAAAGCCCGGGAGGGCTCGCACAAAGGCGAGAGCGCCCCCGGGGCAATGACGTTCACGACTTCTGGTTGATTCGCGTTTAGGTCACGTTGAGTGTCAACGTCGTGCTTCCTGTAATCGTCCCCGTTGCCGCGTCGGTCCCGGTAACCGTGATCGTATAGGCACCTGCCGTGGTTCCTGGGATGGTGTGCGTGCCGCCCCCGCCGCCACCTCCTCCAGCGCTACCACCGCAACCGATGGTCCCTCCAATCAGCAGGATCACCACAACACCGAGAAGCGCCCGCCAGGCGCGCCGCCGCCCCGGGATGCCGATCAAAAGGACCAGAGCCAGCGTCGCACCACCGCGCAGGACGAACATGCCAGGCGGCGAATTGAGGGCACTGGTTGTAGAGGCCGTCGTAGTGAGAGTCAATTTGGCCGTCTTTCCAAGGGTCGAATTGATAGTCACCGGTGAGATAACTGCACACGTTGGCAAATCGTTGGGGCTGGCGATGCTCGTTGTCACCGCGCAGGTCAGATTTACCGCTCCCAGGAACCCGTTCGACGGCGTCACAGAAATATTGTTCGTATTTCCCGTCGTAGCGCCAGCAGCCAGAGTGATATCCCCGGAATTTCCCAGGGTCAATTCAGGAGGCGGAGGGGCAATAATTGTCAGGGCCAAACTGGTAATCCCGGCGAGGGTGGTGTTAGCCGTGTCCGTCGCCGTGTAAGTAACCGTGTAATCGCCCGGCGTTGTCGTTATCGTTGTCGCAAACGACACTCCGAACGCGACGGGGTTCGGCGCATAAATCGGATAATTGAATCCTTTACACCCCGGAGGGTTAGGGACGTTCGACATCGATGTCGTGATGCTGCAGGTAAAACTGAGCGGTCCGACGAAGCCATTTACGGGAGTGATTGTGAGAGTGGCATCAGGAAATGCCTGGTAGCCGGCCACGAACGAGGCTGGCCCCTGATTCGAAAGAGTAAAACTCGCGTCGGACGGCACCGCGCTGACCACGAGATTGAACATCATCGAAGCCGATGTCTTCCCGGTGACATCTGTCCCCGTGATCTTAATCGGGTAAGTGCCCGGAGCCATCGTAAAGCTCGTGAATAATTGCGTGCTGTCCCCGTTTGGCAATGTATCGAGAATGGGCACGTTTCCAAGCGGAGTCGTGAAAGTGACTCCGGTCGGAAGAGTGTAGGTGATGTAAACATTGCCGTAAAACCCACCGGACGGGGTCACCGTGACGCCTACCGGTGAAGCCTCGCCGGCAACCAGGGCAATGTCGCCGGAACCGCTCAAGGTGAAACTGCCAACGCCGTCCGTGTCGTCGAGCGCGGTTGAAGCCGATGACGCAGTGTAGTTGCTGTCTCCGCTGTAGGCCGCGGTTACGGGGTTGGAGCCGGAGACGAGGAGCGCGGGGGGAAGGTTCAGCGAACCAGTCAGGCTATAGGATGGCGCCGGGCCTGAAGTTACCGCAGTAGCAGTCAACTGCGTGATCGAGCCGGCTGGCTTGCCGTTTACCGTTACAGTTACCGTCCCCGTCGGTGCGGCTCCCAGGTTATAAGGCGCGATCAATGTCACATCAATCCTCGGCGCACCGTTAAAGCTGCTCGAGTAAGGAACAGGTGTTGGGCCAGCCGTCAGGTTGGTTGAGTCTTTGGCAATTATGACCGGAACCGCGGCACTCGTGTTCTGGTTGTAACTCGCGTCCCCCGTGTAGGCAGCAGTCAGATTGTAAGTCCCTGCCGTCGCGGGGATGAAAGGTTTTCCGCTCAGGGGCGGCCATGAAGCCTGGCTGAGGCTGCTCACCACGGACGTCCCCAGAGTCGTGCTGCCGTTCATAAACGTGATCTTGCCGGTCGCCGCTCCCTGCGTACTCGTCCCTTCGGCGCTTCCCGTTATCTGGGCGTCGGCGATGATCATCGACCCATACGGGATGGGGCCGGAGGTGATCGCATTTCCGGTGAGGGGGTTGTACGCGTTGGCCTCAAGCGTGGTCGTGCTGGCTTCCGGCGCAATCGTCACGCTGATCGGCGTCGAAGTGCTGGCCGCGTCTGATGTATCTCCGCCGTAGCGCGCCGTGACGGTATAGCTGCCGCCGGGCAGCCCGTTGTAACTCGTCGTCCCCGCGCCGCTGGTCAGCGGAATTGTGATCTGGCCGTTGTTCTGCGGGCCACTCGCGGTTCCTCCCGCAGTCTCGTTGGCCGTATCGAGAATGCCGACGACGCCGCTGGCCGCGGTGGGGTTCACGCCCACGTTGAGGGTGAGCGACTGGCCGTGCGTTCCGCTGTAGGCCGCCGTCGAGCCATTGATGTTGAGCGTGGTGGAGGTGGACGCAAGATGGACGCTGCTCCAGTTACTGATCATCTGGGTTACATCGACGCTGCCCAAACCGGAGGCCAGGTCATAGGCGCTGCCGGCGTCGTAACCCAGCAGGAATCCGTTGGAGCCGCAGTCCGGAGTGCCGGCGGTGCAGACGACCGAGTTATCGCCGGTAGTTACATCGTGGAAGACGGTTGAGTACTTCGACTTCGCCAACTGATACAGGACGGTATCGGCCTGCCCGAGGCGGGCGCCTCCCTGCGCCTGGGATACAAGGGCGAGCATGCCGGCAAACGCGGGCGCCGACGCGGAGGTTCCGCCGACCCCCACGAACGTAGTCGAGTTGGTGAAGGCGCCATCCGTTGTGCCACAGTCTTCATGGGTGACCGTCGCGGATTCGCCTTCCGCCTGATTGTCGGCGCACACCACCCACAAGGCGCCGTAGAGGCCGTTTCCAGCCAGCAATGAGACGTCGGGCAGGTCGCGGTGAACAAAAGCGGACGTCAGCGAGTTTTGGAACGAAGGCTTGACGTAGATGCTGCTTTCGCCCCCACTGCCGGCCACGATGAGGGTTTGTCCGCTCTCCTCCAGGGGAGTATTCGACGCAACATTTGTGTTGATAGAGGTGGAATCATTCCACGGCTCTTCCGGAATGTACTTGAGGGCTGTTCCATAGTAAGGGGCCGAGCCGTCGGTAGTGCCCTTGACATAGGAGGTAAAGAAATCAGCAAGTACGTCGTAATCGGTGCCGCCGACGGCGATGTTATAGGGCGTGGAGGCGATGCCGTTGACGCCATAGCCGTTGACGGCGGTCGTCTCCGTGTCGGGATTGTCGCAGCCGGCCGAGCCGCTGTCCCCGGTGGACACCGTGACGCTGATCCCCTGCGCCGCGGCCTGTTCCGCGCTTTCCAGAATGGAGAGATTGCCGCCGCTGCCCTGCGCGGCTTCGCATGAGCCGAAACTGATGCTGAGAATGCTGACGGTGTTGTCGTCGAGCGCGCGGTAGATGGCGTTGTAGAGGCCGGAGGCAAGGTCGCTGTTAGCCGATGTATAGAAATAGAGATTCGCGCCCGGCGCCAGGCCGCCCGCCACCTCGTTGTCGAGCAGAGCCTCGATCTCGTCCCCGTTGAAGCCGGGGTCGTTCCCATCCACGACCACGATCGGAATGTTGGAGGAAGGGGCCGACTGATTCATGAACGCGATGCGGTAATTTCCCACGTCGGCGGTGCTCACGTCGGAGTCGCCGGCGATGCCGATATTGACGCCCGACCCGTCGTAGGTGGTTCCGCTCGAGTCATTCGCGTTGAGGGTGGTGTTGGGCGTGTCGTAAATCGTGGCGGCATCGGCCGGATCGACGAAGAGCAGCGGCGTAGTACCGCTGAAAAGAGTGAGGGTGGGCACGATCGAATGCGTCGTTGGATCGTAGCGTCCCCGCGGCCCCATCGCCAGATTTGACCTGGGATGAAAGTCCTGCAGCGGCCCGACCGCGGCGACCACCGGGGCGAGCGCGGCGGGGATCTGCGGATCGCTCATGTTGGCGAAATGGGTTTCGCCGTGGACGGATAAGGTGTGGATCGAGGTGTGAAAGGCGCTTTGTATCTGCCCGAAGGTTCCGGAGAACTCAACAATGTTGCGCGCCTGCGGCACTTTCTCCACCTTGAAGCCGTGGGAGAGGAGCCAGGTCTCGACGGTCTGCAGATCGGAGTCGGAGATCCCGAAGCGGGCGCCGTACTGGGCCGGCGTCAGCCATTGGTGGTAGCTTGACGCCGATGGATTCTGCAGGTCGTCGAGATACTGCGTCAGGGCCTGCTGCTGCGCGGCGCTGCGCTGGAGCACCAGCAGGATGCGCCCGGTCGGCGTGGACGAGGGCGCGGGCCCGCGATCGAAGCGCGCCTGCGCCAGCGGATGGACATTGCCGGGCAGTGTGATCAGGTGGGTTTCGTCGATGGGTGCCGTAACGCGCCGAACGGCGGCGGAGTTTTGTGCGTTCAGTGACAGGCAGGATGCTACCAGGGCTGCGAGGACGGGCAGCAGACAATGACGGGCGTAGATTCTCATGGCCGGTTTTCTCTGAAAAGCTGGCAATTTGATTAATGGGGGTTGCGAGTGAGTATACGCGCGAAGGTTTGATCGAGATATCAATAAATATGCCGGGCCGGGGAACGATCGCCGGCGAATTTACTCCACGGACCGGAAGGCCGCTACAGCCACTCCCCGGTTGCGATAATGGGGTCCATGCATGAGCCGATACGGGTGGGCGTGGTGGGCTTTGGGCTGGCCGGGCGGATCTTCCACACAGCCGTTGTGGCGGCGACGCCGGGTCTGGAACTGGCCTGCATCGTGCAGCGCACCGGAGACGAGGCCGCGCAGGCGTATCCGGGTGTGCGCATCGCGCGGACGGTGGAGGAGATGCTCGGCGATTCCGGCATTCAGCTGGTGGTGATCGCGACGCCCAGCTACTCGCACTGTGAATTAGCCAAACAGTGCCTCAGGGATCAGCGGCATGTCGTTGTGGACAAGCCCTTCACGCTAACGTCCAGGGACGCGGCCGAGCTGATCCACCTGGCGGACGAGCGGAAGCTGCTGCTGACCGCGTATCAGAATCGCCGATGGGACGGCGATTTCCAGACGGTGCTGCAGGTGATTGAAAGCGGAAAGCTGGGACCTCTGGTGTCCTTCGAGACGCATATGGACCGCTTCCGGCCCGAGCCGCGGTTGCAGGCCTGGCGCGAGAGCGGCGGTCCGGGCGGGGGCATCCTCTTCGATCTCGGCCCCCACCTTGTCGACCTGGCGCTGACATTGTTTGGACCTCCGGAGACAATCTGGGCGAGCATTCGGATCGAGCGCGAGGACGCGGTGGTCGACGATGCGTGGGACATCTTTCTGACCTATGCGCATCGATCGCCGGCGTCGGTGCTGTTGCGGGCGACCCTGACGGCGTGCGCGCCCGGACCGCGCTTCGTTCTGCATGGCACGCGCGGCAGCTTCACGAAGTGGGGAATCGATCCCCAGGAAGAGCAACTGAAAGCCGGCATGTCTTTTGACGCGCCGGGCATGGGCGAGGAACCGCAGCGCGCGTGGGGCGAACTGACTCTGCACGAGGGCGGAACGCGGCGCGTCCCGACGCTGCGCGGAGATTATCGCGGCTTCTACGCGAACGTGCGGGATGTGCTGCTGGGCCGCGCGGAACTGGTGGTGAAGCCCCGGCAGGCGTGGCAAACCACGCGGCTGATTGAGCTGGCCCGCGAAAGCGCCGCGCAGGGGCGGCGGCTGCGTGCGGATTTCAGCGGGCAGCCGTAGCGCTATTCGTTGCGCAGCACCTGCACGGGGTCGACCCGGGCCGCCCGGCGAGCCGGCAGTAACGTGGCCAGCAGCGCCACTACGATGAGCAGACCCACGCTGCCCGCAATGGCAGCGGGATCCGCGGCGCTGGTTTCGTAGAGCATGCTGTGCACCCAGCGGGTGGCCGCAAAGGCCAGCGCAAGACCAGCAAGAATCCCGCCGAAGACCGGCATCGCGGCCTGGCGCGCGACAAACCTCATCAGGCTCGCCTTGTCGCTGCCCAGAGCGATGCGGATGCCGAACTCCCGCTGCCGCAGCGAGACGGAATAGGCAAGCACGCCGTAAATACCGAGCAGCGCGAGCAGCAGCGCGGCCGCGCCGAAGCTCGAGAGCATCAGCGTCTGGAAGCGATCGCCGGCCACAGAATCGGAAACCTGCTGGTCCATCGACTTAATGCTGGGGATCGCGACCTGCGGGTCGATGTTCCATAGGGTGCGCTGGATGGCGGAAGCGAGCGCGCTGGTCGGCTGCGGGCTGCGCACGAGAAAATTCACGCGCCACCACGGATTCTCCCAATACGGAATGTAGATCATGTTCGCAGTGTGCTTCAGGTCGTTGATGCGCGCATCGGCGAGCACGCCGACTACCGTGAATCCTTTGTCGTCCCCGAGATTAAACTGCTTGCCGACGGCGTTTTCGCCGGGAAAGATGATCTGCGCGGCCTGATGCGAGATGAGGACGTTCTTCGGATGATCCTTATCGGAGGGGCTGAGGTCGCGGCCCGCCGCCAGCGGAATGCGCAATGTAGCGGCGTAGCTGGGGCTGACCCAGCGAATGTTCGCGTCGGGGGTGCGTTCTGGAGGCAGCGGGCGATCGGGGCGTTCGACATTGTCGATCCACGTCGCGCCGGCCATGGGCTCCTCGCTGGTGCTGGCGACGGCTCGCACGCCCGGGATGTGGGCGAGGTCCTGGAGCGCGCGGTCGACGAAAGCAGCGCGCACCGTCTCGGATTTGGGAACGGTGTCCCCGTACTGAGGGGCGTAGAGGAAGACGCGGACCAGCGATACGTGGCTCGCATCGAAGTCACGGTTCTGATCGAGCAGCGTTGCGAAGCTGCGGACGAGCAGGCCGGTGACAATCAGCAGAGCGACGGTGCAGGCCACTTCGGCGGCGACCAGCAGATGACGCGTGCGCTGGCTGTCGCGCGAGGCGGAGACGCGTGTGGTGCTGGTTTGCAGAGCCGATTGCGGATCGATGCGCATGGAGCGGAGCGCCGGCAGCAGCCCAAACAGCAGCGCGGTCAGGATGGAGATGCCGGCAGCGCCCAGCAGCACGGGCCAGCTGATCGAGATGGAGTCGAGCCGCGGCATGTTCTGCGGCGCAGCGGCGATGAACAACCGCACTCCCGCAAACGAGAGCAGAATGCCCAGCGAGCCGCCGACGACGGCGAGGATCAGGCTGTCCGCGAGCGCCGACCACACCAGACGATCGCGTCCGGCGCCGAGGGCAGCACGCACCGCGAGTTCGCGATCCCGCGAAACCGCACGGGCCAGTTGCAGATTAGCCAGATTGACGCAGCCGATCAGCAGCACCGCGCCCACCGAGGCGAGCAGCAGCCACAGCGATGAGCTCACGCGTCCGGCAATCTCCGCCAGCAACGGAAGAACGATCACGGTTGGCCCGGCGGTCAGATGTTTCGCCTGGTTGAACGCGGCCTGGATGGTGTTCAGTTCCGATTGCGCCTGCGCGTTCGAGACGCCCACCCGCAGGCGGCCGACCGCCATGTAATTGAAATCGCCGGAGTCGCTGAGCTGGTTCGGATCGTAGACCATGGGCGCAAATACTTCATAAGGCTCTGCCGCGTTCTGCGACATGGTGCCGGGGATTTCGCTCACCCGTGGAAAGCTGAAGCCGCGCGGAAGCACGCCGACGACCGTGAAGGGAGTGCCCCCGTTGCGCAGGATGCTGCCGATGGCCCCTGGGTCGCCATGAAAGTACCGTTGCCATGCATTCCACGAGAGAATCACTTCCGTGTCATGTCCGGTGGTGGCCTCTTCGGGCAAAAAGTCGCGGCCCAGCGCCGGGTGCGTGCCCAGCACCGAGAAGAAGTTGGGAGCGATGCGCAGTCCGTTCACGATCTCCGGATGATCGGTGCCGGAGGAGAGACTGAAGCCCCCATTTTGGAAGGCGGCCATCCCGGAGAACGTCTTCGCCGTGGCCTGCCAGTTGAGAAAGTGTTTGGGGTTGACCGGCAGAGCATCGAAGGCGATCCCAGGCTCGTACTCGCGCAGCGAGACGAGCCGTCCAGGATCGGGGAAGGCAAACGGCTTCAGCAGAACCGAATCCACGACGCTGAAGATGGAGGTGACCGCCCCAATGCCGAGCGCGAGCGTCAGGATGGCGGTGATGGCGAAGCCGGGCGACTTGCGCAGGGTGCGCAGGCTGTAGCTCAGGTCGTGGGTCAGGTTTGCCATGGGTGCCTCGTCCGAGTGATGACTGTAACGTGTGGAGCAAATCATGACCCATCGGTCGCCGGAGTGCAAGCGCCTCATATCGTTCGAGATCGCCGCCGCTAAGGCGAACGGGTCAGGGTCGCGCCGTCCGTGATCGGACGCGGGTGTTCAATAGCGGACAGACCACGCGGGCCTGGATCGCGGTCAGGGCGCAAAGACCAGCCGCGCCCCGCGGTCGGGCGCATTCCAGAGCGATTCCACATCCCGCAGAGGAAGGGCGGTGGCTTTGATCTGAAACGGCGACTGTGTTGCCGCCTGCAGAAAGTCAGCCAGCGCGGCGAAGAGCCGCTCCATCGAGACGCTGCCAAATCCGCTGCCGAGCATTTCGAGTCCGGAACTGCGGAGAATCGCTGCGGGCAAGGTGATCGTGGGTCCGGCACTGTTGCCGATCTGCACGTAGCGGATGCGCGCCGCTGCCTGACCTGGTCCCTTTTGGGCGATGGCGGCGAGGGCCGCCTCGGCTGGCGCTCCCCACAGGTAGTCGAGGATGACGTCGATCTGGTTGCCGGCGATTTCCTCGCGGAGGGCCGCCACCAGCGCATCGTGTTCAAGCCCGAGCGAGATGGTGGCGTCCGCGCCCAGGGCACGCGTCTCGTCCAGTGCCACCGGATCACGCCCGACAGCGACGACGTGGCGCGCTCCCATCCGTTTTGCAATCTGGACCGCAAGCTGACCGGCGCTGCCGGTTGCGCCCAGGATCAGCACAGCTTCCCCGGCGGTGAAGTGAACACGTTCGGCGAGCGCGGCCCACGAGGACATGCCGGGATTCATCATCGCGGCGACGGTCACGTCATCGAGCGCGTCGGGAATGGAAAAGCAGCGGCGGCGTGCAGCGGGCGCGCGCTCCGCAAAGGTTCCATAGGGGCTGCGTGCTGCTCCGAAGAAGACGCGGGTGCCATCGTCGAGGCGACCCACGCCGTCCACGCCTGGAATGAAGGGCAGAGCGCCGGTGCTGCTGTAATGGCTGCCGCTGGCCAGGGCTTTGACGATGGGGTGCAATCCGGCAGCGGTGACGGTGACGAGGACTTCGTCGCCAGTCGCCGTGGGATCGGCGAAGTCTTCATAGCGGGGCGGAGCGGCGAAGGTCTCGACGACGGCGGCTTTCATGACATCTCCAGGACGGATGATCGGGTCATTCCATTCGATATCACACCTCGCCCTGCGGATGCGCGCCTGGGCAGCGTGGTATGTTTCTGCGTACACGGCGAGGGGAGGTTCACCATGGACGCAAAACAGGGAGCGCGGGAGCGGTTCGACGGTGCGCACGACGGGCTGATTGCGCTGAGTCGCCGGATTCATGCGCATCCGGAGCTGGGCTTTGAGGAAGAGCAGGCGTCGGCGTGGCTGTGCGACGAACTGGATACGGCCGGCTTCCGCGTGGAGCGGGGCATCTGCGATCTGCCGACAGCTTTTCGCGCGACGGCGGGATCGGGGCCGCTGCATATCGCCATCTGCGCGGAATACGACGCGCTGCCGGACATCGGCCACGCCTGCGGACACAACATCATCGCGGCGTCCGCGCTGGGTGCGGCGCTGGCCGCGGCGCAGGTGGCCGACGAGGTCGGACTGACGATCAGCGTGATTGGCACGCCCGCCGAGGAAGTGGGCAACGCGGGCGGCAAGATTCTGATGCTGGAACGCGGCGGATTCGACGGCATCGATGCGGCGATGATGGTGCATCCCGCGCCGATGGACATGCTGCGGGCGAAGATCATCGCGGCGTCGATGTTCGATGTGCACTGCACGGGCAAGGAGTCGCATGCGTCCGCGTACCCGGAACTGGGCGTGAACGCGGCCGATGCGCTCACGATTGCGCAGACGGCCATCGGGCTGCTGCGGCAGCATATGCGCTCGACCGATCGGATTCACGGCATCGTGACGAATGGCGGCTCCGCGCCAAATGTGATTCCGGCGCACACGTCGGCGCGGTATATCGTGCGCTCGGAGAACCTCGACCAACTGAATGAACTGCGGCCCAAAGTCTACCGCTGCTTCGAGGCCGGCGGGTTGGCGACCGGAGCCAAGGTGGAGATTACCGGCGGCGACAAACCGTACGCCGAGATGCATCATGATGCGGACATGGCGGCGATCTATCGCGCGAACTCGGAAGCGCTCGGGCGGCCGTTCCCGGATCTCGGCGAGCTGGGCCGGCGCCCGACAGGCTCGACGGATATGGGGAATGTGTCGCGCGCCATGCCGTCGATTCATCCCATGATTGGCATCAACTCCTTGCCGGCGGTCAATCATCAGCCGGAGTTCACTGCGCACTGTATTACCGCCGACGCCGACAAAGCGCTCGTTGACGGCGCGCTGGCTATGGCCTGGACCTGCATCGACATGGCGACGAGGACTGAAGTCCGCGACCGACTCCTCGCCACTCAATAGATTCGGGTGCCGAACCCTGGCCGCTTTTGGCAGCGTGAAGCGCACCCTCCACCCCGGGGAAATCCCATGCATCTCGACATTCGCGGCGTTTGCCCCTACTTTGAGGTCTACGACATGCCGGCCTCGTTGCGTTTCTATATCGACCAGCTTGGCTTCGCGATCGTCGAGCACTCGCCGCATCTCGGAGGCGACCCCTACCACTACCACTGGGTCTGGCTGCGGCTGGGCACCGCGGACCTGATGCTGAACGACGTCTACGAGTTCGACGAGGAGCGTCCCACGCGCGAAGAGCATCTCCGCGAGCGCGGTCATCGCGACACTTGCCTGTTCTTTGGATGTCCTGACGTGGATGCGGCGTACGCGGACTTGACGGCGCGCGGCGTCGTCATCCCCCGTCCGCCAAAGGTGGCGCCGTACGGGATGAAGCAGATGTATTTTCGCGATCCTGACGGGTTTGGGCTGTGCTTTCAGTGGAAGGCCGACGTTGCATCGCCAACGAAGAATGCCTGAGCGGGTCGTGCCACGGCCGGCCGATTGCCGGGTCGAGCGAGGCCCTACGATAGATCTATGCTGCGCGTGAAATTGTTGGAGACAGAAGCTCGGCCACCAGTGGTGGCCCATCCAGGCGAAGACCTGGGTTACGACGTTTTCCTGCTGGAGGCCGTGCATCTGGCTCCGCGCGTGACAACGCGTTTGCGGACCGGCATTGCTGTGGAGGCGCGGCATCCGCAGACCGGCGCGCCGCTCGGCCTGCTGGTGCGCGACCGGTCGTCGATGGCCGCGCGGGGTCTGGCGTGCACGGGCGGCGTGATCGATGCGGGCTATCGCGGTGAAATTCTTATCGTGATGACGAACCTGAGCGATGCGACCGTCGAGCTGCAAGCCGGCGAGAAGATCGCGCAGATGATTCCCGTGCCGGTGCTGACGGGGAAGGTCGAGGTGGTGGGCGATCTCGAGAATTCTGAGCGGGCCGCGAAGGGATTCGGCAGCTCAGGACGGTGACGCCTCATCCATCGTGCGCCGGGAGCGGCGCTGCGTTGCGCGGGTGGATGTAGTAGATGAGCCCGAGATAATCATCCGTCAGCAGGAAGCTGTCCGGTCCGACGCGCAGGATGCCGCAGGGGCGTCCATGGACGGTTGCCTTACCGCCTTGCTGCGTGAGGAACCCGGTGATGAACGGGCGCGGCGTGCGATCCTGCGGCGTGAAGCGAACCACGCGGTAGCCGGTGCCGATGCGGGGATGGCTGGCGCCATGCAGCGCGACGAGGAAGCTGTCGCGGAGCGCCCCGTTCTGCTCGCCAAAATAAGCAAAGCCGAGTGGCGAGCTGTGCGCGGCGAAGGTCGTGTAGGACGGGGGCACGCGCCCGCACGACGCCAGCGGCGCGGGCGGAGGCCCGAGCGCAGCGTTGGGATCGGGAGCCGTCGCGTGACCTCCGCCAGCGGTCAGATTGGTTCCGGCCGCAGCGACGCCGGTTTGTTCTCCATAGACGGAATCGGCGGCGGGCGCAGGGCCGGACGCCATGAGAGCGGAATCCGTGAACGTCGGCAGCGGCGTCGCGTCGTGGACGGGCTGGCCGTGCGCAAAGTAGCACGCGGGCCATCCATAATTGAGCGGAGCCGGCGGTGCAGTATTAACCTGGAAGAAAGTGTCCTCCGGCAACAGGTCGCCGAGATGGTCGTCGCCCATGTTGGTGGCGAAAAGCGCGGCGCCATCGAAGGCGGGCAGGTAGTGCAGGGCGACGGCGTTGCGCATGCCCTGCGCGATGAGCGTGGAATGTCGGCCATCGGGGTCCATGGAGACGATCGCCGCGCGCAGCACTTCGCGCTCCTGACAGTAGTTGCAGGAGGAACCAGCAGCCACGATGACCCGCGGTGCGCCGTGCACCAGAGCAATGGCGACGGTGCGCGTGAGGTGCCAGCCGCCGTATTTGTAATTCAGGCCGTAGTCGGGAAACTGCATCAGCGTTTCCGGCGGCGAATGGGGTGCGCTGTCTCCGGCTGCGTACCGATAGCGGACCAGTTTTTCTGTGAGAGGCAGATAGAGCCAGGATTGATGCGTGGCGGGATCGGTCCAGAACGCAAGGTTGTTGGGGTTGTGCAGGTGATCGCGGTAGTGGGTGACGCGGGTGAATTTGTGCGCCTGGGCGTCCCAGCCTTCGAGGATGAAGACGGATCCTTCACGATTGTCGGAGAGGTCGTGCATGCCGGTGACGAAGACGCGGCCGTCGGGCGAGACGGCGAAGAAGCGGACGCGGCGCAAGCCGGTGGCGGCAAGGTCGATGTCGAACGAGTCGGGCAGCGACAGCGTGATGGATTTGCCGGGAGCGTAGTTGAGGGAGTGCGGTGTTTGCGCAAAGACGGAAGCCGCAAACGCGAGCCAAAACGTGACGGCGAGCGCGCGGAATCGCGGAGCGTTGCACGAATGCCGGCGGTTCATGCTGCCAACAGCCCCGCGTAGTGGACGGTTTGGAATAAATTTGCGCACTCTTCCATAGATGCTCTCAATTAAACGGCTTCTGCGCGCCGTTCGCCCGCGAATTGGCGCGATTCCATGCGAGCGGAGTTGCAGCGGCGGCACGGCTGTGGTATCTAATGATTATTCAAGTTTGCTCCGCAAGAGCGAGCCTGAATTTCATGCAGAGTGGCTGAGGGACGGGCCCTGTGACGCCACGACAACCGGCCTGAGCAATTCGGGACATCGGTGTCAACTCTCGCTCGCCGTGAGGCGGGGAACATGAGATTCGGGGTGCAGGCTGTATCGCATCTCGCGCAATCCCAGG
>DATAWI010000026.1:0-55745 GCA_036267295.1 Acidobacteriaceae bacterium
TGAACCAAAGCTTCCTTGCTCAGATCCTCCAGGACGGCCACCACCGGCATACGGCCAATGAATTCCGGGATGAAGCCGAACTTGATCAGATCCACCGGCTGGACGTTTTCGAGCAGATCCACATCGCGGCGGTTAGAAGCGGTACGAGCCGGCGCGCCTTCCGGGCGATGCTCTTCCTGTTGCACGAAACCCATGGACTTGGTGCCGACGCGCTTCGAGATTACCTTTTCGAGGCCCACGAACGCGCCACCACAAATGAAAAGAATGTTGGTGGTGTCCACCGGCGTGAATTCCTGGTGCGGATGCTTGCGGCCGCCCTGGGGAGGAACGTTGGCAACGGTCCCCTCTAGAATCTTGAGCAGCGCTTGCTGAACACCTTCCCCGGAGACGTCGCGCGTAATGGATGGGTTCTCGTCCTTGCGCCCGATCTTATCGATTTCGTCGATGTAGATGATGCCCTGCTGGCAGCGCTGCACGTCCCAATCGGAGTTTTGCAGCAGGCGCAGGATAATGTTCTCGACGTCTTCGCCGACGTAGCCGGCTTCGGTGAGCGTGGTGGCGTCGACGATGGCGAAGGGCACATCGAGCATTTTGGCCAGGGTGTGCGCGAGGAGCGTCTTGCCGCTGCCGGTGGGGCCGACGAGGAGGATGTTCGATTTGGAGAGTTCGACGTCGGTGCCGCGGGTGCGGTTCATCTGCACGCGCTTGTAGTGGTTATAGACGGCGACGGCGAGTTTCTTCTTGGTTTGCTCCTGCCCGATGACGTATTCGTCGAGGAAGGCTTTCACTTCGAGGGGTTTGGGCAGATGGGTGGGCGCGGCTCCGGTGGAGGCTTCGGTGCGGTCGTCTTCGAGAATGGAATTGCAGACGGCGACGCACTCGTCGCAGATGTATGCGCGCGGGTAATCGCTGGGCGAGGAAATGAGTTTGGCGACTGCGTCCTGCGATTTATGGCAGAACGAACAGCGGAGTGCTTCGTCCGATCCCGTGCGAGGCTTCATGTACCGGCTACTCCTTCAGCGGTCGGGCAGCGGTCCTGCGCGTCGTCCCCGCTCCCAGCATCTACTTTATGGCTCGTGGCCGATCGATGATTTCATCGATGATCCCATATTCTTTGGCCTGCGGGGCGTTCATGATGAAGTCGCGTTCGACGTCCCGCTCAATCTTTTCGAGGTCCTGGCCCGTATGCTTCGCCATGAGCTTGTTGGTGATCTCGCGAATGCGAATGATCTCGCGGGCGTGAATGTCGATGTCCGTCGCCTGCCCGGCGAGTCCGCCCATGGAGGGCTGGTGGATCAGGATGCGCGAGTTGGGCAGGCAGAAGCGCTTGCCCTTGGTTCCCGCCATCAGCAGAAAGGCTCCCATGCTGGCCGCCTGTCCAATGCAATAGGTCACCACGTCGTTGCGGATGAACTGCATGGTGTCGTAAATCGCCAGGCCCGCGGTAATGGAACCGCCGGGCGAATTAATGTACAGCTGGATGTCCTTTTCCGGATCTTCGCCCGACAAGAAGAGTAACTGGGCAATCACCAGGTTCGCAATCATGTCGTCGATCGGCGTACCGAGAAAGATAATGTTGTCGCGCAGCAGGCGCGAGTAAATGTCGTAAGCCCGCTCGCCGCGGCTCGTCTGCTCGACCACCATGGGTACTAACGCCATCGTTCTTCCCTTCTCTCATTTCTGAGGCCTGTGCGGCCTCATTGTCTGGGACAGGTATTGCCGTCTCCCTCAGGCCAGCCGTTCGACCAGAAGGTTTCCCGTCTTTTCCCTTCTCAATTGCTCACGGATTCTAGCCACATTGCCTTCGCGGGTCAAACGATCGCGCAGGGTTTCCAGCGGCTCTCTTGTTTGCAAGGAGATAACCTGGAGTTCGCGTTCCACCTCGTCGTCGCCGACCTGGATATTTTCGACGTCGGCAATGCGGTCGAGCAGGATGGTTCCTTTCACTTCGTTGGCCGCCGATTCGCGTTGGGCCTCGCGCAAATGCTCGAAATCCAGCTTGCGCATGTCTTCGGTGCGCATGCCCTGGGCAGCCAGGGCGCGCAGGCCGCGCTCGAGGCGGGCGTCAATCTGGCTCTGCACCAGCGACTCGGGAACCGGGAAGGGGTAGCGGGCCACCAGCGCGTCGAGAAGCTGATTGCGCGTCTCCGCCGTGACTCTGTTTTTCTTATCGGATGCGAGATGTTCTCTCAACTTATTCTTCAGGTCGTCGAGGCTCTCGTAGTCGCCGACTTCCTTCGCGAATTGATCGTCGAGGACCGGCTGCACTTTCTTTCGGATGCCGCGAACCTCGACATCGTACGCGACGGTCTTCCCGGCGAGGCGCTTTTGCGCAAATTCTGTGGGATAGGTGACCTCGAACTTCAGCTCCTGCCCGGGTTTCGCGCTGCGCAGGGCATCGGAGAAGGCTTCGACGGTGTCTTTGCCGCCAATTTCGACGGAGACGTCGGAGCCTTCAATAGGATTGGCAGGCGGTTCGGCGCCCTCGGTGGCTTCACCCTGCAACTGACCTTTGAAGGTGATCTGCGCCCAGTCGCCGTCGGCGAGGCCGCGCTCTTCGTTGACCTGCTCCATGGTGGAGTGGCTGTCGCGAATGCGATCCAACTCGGCGTCGAATTCGGCTTCGGTCAGCTCGGTGGAGGGATTATCGACCTTGACGTCCTGGTACCCGTCGACGGAGATTTCCGGCAACACCTCAAAGATGGCCTTGAAGCGGAGGGGCTGGCCTTCTTCGAGCTGGAGGTTCGTCACCTGGGGCTGCGAGACGGGGCGGAAATTTTTCTCCGCAATGGCCTGACGGAAATGCTGCGGCAGCACGGACTCGACGACCTCTTCGCGGATGGAGCCGGCGAAGCGCGAACGCAGGACGGATTCCGGCACCTTGCCGGGACGGAAGCCGGGGATGCGGGCCGCCTTCTGGTACTTGCGGAGGACGGTGCGGAAGGCTTTGGAGACTTCGTCGGCCGGCGCTTCGACGTCGACTTCGCGGGTGCACTCGGGATTGAGGGTGGGCTGGGCGTGCTCGTGACCTTCATGATCGTGATGGTCGTGGCCTTCGTGGTCGTGGCCTTCGTGGTCGTGGACCTCGTGGTCATGAACCTCAGGACCGGTTGGGGTTATTGCGGGGTCCGCCGCAGCAGCGGGCGTCTTTTCAGTGGTCTCAGCAGTGGTCAAAGTAAGCCTTCCCAGGCCGCGTTCCCGCCCGATCCGGGCACTTGCGGTGCACGGCGGTCCGAGGGGAGCGGCGAATGATCGAGGGTTCTGCGTATCGCCGCACAGGCGCCGCGGCGAGAACCATGCGCTGAACTGACTCTGCCTCTATGGTACGGACCGCAGAGGATCCAGGCAAACCGGGGCCGGGACAAAGAGGTTCCCAGGGTACTGTGAGTTGCGGTTCTCCCAGGAGGCGCTGATAACCTGTCAGCCATGAGCATCCGCACCCTCAGCTCCCGCGAGGTTTACCGCAATCCGTGGATTCGCGTGCGCGAAGACCAGATTGAACGCAGCAACGGCGCTCCAGGCATCTACGGGGTGGTGGACAAGGACGAGTGCGTCGTCATTCTGCCCCTTGAAGGCGACACGATTTATCTGGTGGAGCAGTTTCGCTACACCATCCAGCAGCGCTGCATGGAACTGCCGCAGGGTAGCTGGGAGATGCAGGGCGTCGATCCGGAAGAACTGGCGCGGGGCGAGTTGCGCGAAGAGACCGGACTGAACGCGGCCAGCTTGACGCTGCTCGGCACACTTTGGATCGCGTACGGATTTGCGCGGCAGAAACAGTATGTCTACCTGGCGACGGGGCTGACGCCGGGGACGCGCGATCTTGATCCCGAAGAACAGGATTTGGTGGTGCGCACCGCGACGATTGCGGAGTTTGAGGAGATGCTGCTGGACGGGACGATTATGGACGGGTGCACGATCGCATCGTGGGGGCTGTACCGGTTGTGGAAAGAGCGGCAAAAAAGCTGATGGCTGGGCGCAGGGTTCGGGAAGGCGCCTGCGGCGCGGCCCACCCTACCCACGGCGCGTAGGATGGGGCACCCGACGTAGGTCCCCGATGGGGACACCCAGGTTCGTGTTTAGAAGTTGAAGCCTGCCTGCAGGAAGATGCTGCGGTTCCCTGCTGTCGATCCGCCAAAGAAGCCGCCGGAAAGCGACTGCGATTTGCCGAAGTACTGGGGGTTGAGCAGCACGCCATCCGGCGTTCCATAGTTGGTGTGGTTGAGGACGTTGGTCGTCCACATGGAGAGGTTGAGGCTGTATTTGCGGGAGACCGCCGCATCCATGCGGCCAGGGCCGTTGCGGGCCCCGCTGAATCCGCCACCGCCCAGCCCGGGAGGTCCACCATAGTGGCCGCCGCCCCCGCCGCCGGCGCCATGGCCGGCTTCGACTTTGGGCCCGATGCCGATGGTCTTGCTGAGTCGCGCGTTCACCATCACGTTGGCGGGACCGGTGCCGACACCGTAGGGGATGATCTTCTCCCCGGGATTCGCCGTTGGGTTGGTGTCGAGGCAGCCGAACTGGGTCTGCACGGCGCCCGTCTCGGTGCAACGGGCCGCAAAGGTGGGGCGCGCGTTGAACTGGTTGTTGCCGGTGAGGTCGCTGCCAATCGTAATGTTGTAGGGCGTGCCGGCGTTCGCGACCACCATAGGTGAGAAGGAAATCTGCCACGGGAGCGTGAAGTTGCCGAAGAGCATGAAACGGTTCGCCACGTCGAAGGTGGTGCGCCCGTAGTCGAGACCGGGGTCGCTCGAGATGGACGGGACCGATCCAACGCCGCTGGTATCGCCCTTGGCGTTGCTGTAGGTGTAGTTGGTGAAGAAGCTGAACCTCCGGTAGGTCGCCCGGATGGTGGTCATAATCTGCTGCTCTTTGTAGAAGCCGCCGGACTGGTACTGGAGGTTGTTGGTGGTGGGCTCTCCGACCGCCGTTGAGGGATAGGTGTTGTTGAGCGCGTCTTCTTCGGGGAAGATGCCCGCAGCGCTCAGGTTGTCCGTGAAGAACTGATGGATTCCCTGGGAGAAGACGTAGGTGACGTTGCCGGTGAGCGTTTTCGAAAGCTGACGGTCGACGCCGATGGCCGTCTCCATATCGTTCGCGGCCTTCATATTCGGCGCGATGGAGTAGAAGGTCGGCGCCTTGGTTCCGGGGCTGCTGGAGGTAATGACCGTCGGCGTGGTGGGATCGAAGGCGATGCCGGAGTTCTGGATGTACTGCTGCTCGTTGTAACCGTTCTCGTGAATGGTCTGCACGACAAACGGGGTTTGCGCGCCGAATCCATTGGCCACGGTGAAGCGCTGGTAGAACCATCCATAGCCTGCGCGGACCACGGTTTTAGGCTGCTGCTTTCCATTTGATTTGCCGAGCGCGTAGGCGACGGTGATGCGCGGCGCCCAGTCATCTTTGTCGCCGATGTAGTTTTGCGATTCCCAGCGTAAGCCGTAGCTGAAGGTGAGGCGGGGGTCCACTTTCCAGTCGTCCTGATAGAAGAGGGCTGCGTCGAAGGGGACGGCGCGGGCGACGGGATTATTGATCTTCGTATAACTGTACTGGGTCGGCTGGCAGGTGGCCGCCGGGGGATTCGAAAGGCAGCCGACAAAATTGGTCAGGGTCGACTGGTTTGCGCCGCCGCCGCTCTGCGTGGGTCCGAAGACATAGGAGCCGTTGCTGCCGGCGGTGGTGTAATTCACGTCCTGATAGGCGCGCAGCCGGGCTCCGAAGTTGAGCGAGTGCGCCCCTTTGGCTCCGGAGAAATAACTCTGCAGCTCGAAGTCATTCTCGTGGTCTTCGTCCGTCTGGCTCGGACTGCCGCCGGCGCTGAAGGTCTGTTGCGCGGAGTAGGAAGGCAGGCTGGAGACGGCGTTGGACTGATCGCGAATGCGGCGGTACTGGAAGCGAATGTCGTCCACCAGGTTCTTGTTCATAACCAGACTGTCGGAGATCTGGAGGGAGTTCTCCTGATTCTTGCTGTCGATCGCGGTGCTGGGAAGGCTGTAGGTGCCGAGGCCGCCGTTGGTGCTCTTCGAGAGGTTGTATTCGTAGCGCACAGTCAGCGTATTGGCCTGGCCAAGTTGCAGATCGAGGCGTGGGCTCACGTCGAGGCGGGAGCCAGGATTGCCGAAGGCTTCGTTGATGGAGGTGCCGGTCGCTGTCGGGACTCCGTTGACCAGGGTCTCGGTCACGCTGGCGGGATCGATGGCCTCGAGGATGTTCTCGTTCTGCTGCTGGCGGGTGAACGCGCTGACGAAGTAAGAAGCGCCCTTGCCGAGCGGGCCGCCGACTGAGCCGTGGATGTCCCAGGAATCGTACGCAGGCTCGACGGAATTTTGCAGAATGGGGTTCTTCGAGTTGAAGGCGGAGTCGTTGCCGCGGCCTTCGATCTGGCCGTGGAGCTTGTCGGTGCCGGGTTTGGTGAAGATCTCGATGCGGCCGTAGCCGAGGCGGTCGTATTCGGCGGAAAAGGGATTCTGGTTGACGCGGATTTCGCGAATGGAGGACTTGGGAGGAAGCTGGCCGCCGGTGAATCCGTCGATGTAGACTTCGCCGCCGTTGGGACCAGCGGAGGGACCGGCGAGGGCCTGGAGTTCGTTCTGCAGTTCGTCAGGGTCGTCGGAGAGGGCGTTGAGATCGTCACCCTTGATGACGATCGCGCTGGCGTTCTCGTCGGGGTTGGTGCCGATTTTCGTGTTCTCTGCCTGGACTTCGACCTGCTGCTGCTCGACGGCAATTTCGAGCGCGGGATTGACGGTGCGCATCTGGCCGGCAGCGACGGCAATGCTGGGCACGCGAAACGCGGCGAAGCCCTGGGCGGTGGCCGTGACGCTGTAGGTGCCGGGGTTGAGGCCATGGACGCTGTATTGTCCGCCCGCATCGGAAACGGTCTTGCCGGCCACCTTACCGGCGGTGGTGAGGACGACGACGTTGGCGCCGGGAATGACAGCGCCGGTGGGGTCAGCCACCTGGCCGTGAATGCCGCCGGTGGTGGTGGGTGCAGCGGTCTGTGCGGAGGACGCCGGCGCGGCGAGAATGAGTATCCCCAGGAACGCAGTTAAGAGGGCGGCCGACTGCGCCAGCCGGGCGCTCCCACACTTCAGGCAATCGAGAATTCTGAGTTTCACAGTTCTCCAAACAGGGTTGAAATTTGTTGTGCGATCTGAGTCGCTTGTGGTTCGTGGTCTGTTGAGCGATCTATGAAGAGAGACGGCGAACCGTCGCTCGGGGCCTACAAGGGAGGCGTGGTTATTGGTTACTATCGCCTCCACCCGCATCGCCGCTGTTCCCGCCGCCGAGACTCCACGCGGACGAGAACATGTTTTGGCTGCCGCTGGCCGATGCCTGCAGCATCGGCTCTACCCCAGCGACGAGCCGGATGGCCGTGGCGGAATCGGGATTGCCCGAGGTCGCCACGATCATGACTGCATCGTCTTTATGTAAATCGCCAATCTGAATTTGCGGAGAGCGGAGGAGGACGCGGGCGAGGCCTCCGCCGGAACCGCTTGCGGCCGCGCCGCCGCCCTGCCGCCACTGGCCGTTGCCGCCGGCTCCTTGTGCAGCGCCCGCTGCCTGCGCGGCACCTGTTCCATGCGCGCTGCCGTTGTTGCCGCCATTGCCGCCTGCGCGCAAGCGCATGGCGATCATCTGCGCGATCTGCGGATCGATCTTGCGCATATCGGAATCGGGCGTGGTCCTGATGGTGACGGTCTTCTTCGTCATCAGGTCTTTCACGACGAAGGTGCCGTTGGCTGCATTTGTGGAAACCACGGTGCCGGCGATGTTGCGGAAGGAGCCGGAGACAATTTCTTCGGCTGCGACGGAGGCGCCGTCGGCGCTCTTGTCACCGCGCGCCTGCACCTGATCGCCGGGCCGAATCGCGGCGAGGGTGGAGAGCTGGGCATCGGTGAACTTCACGGAATCCGGCGCATAGCGGCGAAACACAGTCGTTGGCGTCGTGGTGATGGTGATGATGCGCGTGCTTTGCGCGATGGTCACTGTGCCCGCCGTTGCGTCGACGCTTTTGACCAGGCCGCCTACACCACGGCGCTGCCAATCGGCCTGCTCCTTTTGCTGCATGGCGGCGATGTCGCTGGCTTTGTTCACCACGACAATGGAAGCGGCGGGCGGATCGCCTGCCAGCACCATGAGAACGCGGTCGCCTGCGCCCATGTCGCCGACGGCGATTTTGGTTGCGCCAGCAAGCGTTTTCTGGCCGGGCGCGGTTTGCATGATGCGGGCCGTATCGGGGACCGTGACGTTGACGGTGGCTCCGGTATCGGTCTTGACGGCGACGGTCGATCCGCTGACGGAAACGACCGTGCCGATGACACGATTGGCTGCTGGCTGCTGTGCCGCTGCGACCGAGAACGGGGCGAGCGAGAGTGCTGCCCACACTGCGAACCCGATCAGCTTGCGCCCTGCTGAATTCATATCCATCATTATGTCTGTTGAGAGAGGGGCTTTGCCAGGACCGCACAGGCAAAGGACCCTGCCAATCTGACGCGCCCGGCGGGCTAAAGTTTCAGGAACACATGAGTTCCGTCCCGGAAGGCGAACTTTTTGCGATGCTCCGGGGCGTCGCCGGCAGGGTATGATCGGCAGTGGCCGTTTTTGTGTTCGGAAACGGCCGCTGGTTTGTCCGAAACTGGACATTTTTCCGCATCGAGGCCAACAAAAAATCATGGCAATTTCCGGCTCCGGCAGTTCCGAAACCGTCAGGGTGGCGCCCGGCGACGAAACCAGCTACGGCAGCGCGCTGGCGATGGTCACCACTCTCTTCTTCATGTGGGGATTTCTCACTTCGCTGAACGACATTCTGATCCCGCACCTGAAATCGATTTTCGAGCTGAACTACACCGAAGTGATGCTGGTGCAGTTCGCGTTTTTCGGCACCTACGCGGCGCTGGGCATTGCCTCCGGCAAGATTGTGGAGTGGATCGGCTACAAGCGGACGATGGTGGTGGGGCTGCTGACGATGGGCCTGGGCGCGGTGCTGTTTATTCCCGCAGCGAAGGTGCCGTCGTACCCACTGTTCCTGGGCGCGCTGATTGTGCTGGCGGCCGGGATCACGGCGCTGCAGGTCGCGGCGAATCCTTATGTATCGGTGCTGGGGCCGGCGCGGACCGCATCGAGCCGGCTGAATCTGACGCAGGCGTTCAATTCGCTGGGAACCGTACTGGGGCCGATTTTCGGGGCCTTTGCGATTTTGCGCGGCGCGAGCAGCATTGTGAACAATCTGTCCACGCTCTCACCGGAACAGCGGCGCGCATATCAGATTCACGAAGCGTCCACGGTCAACATTCCGTACCTGGGGATTGCGCTGGCGCTGGTGCTGCTGGGTCTCGCCATCGCAATGTACAAATTTCCTCGCATCGAGACGACCAAGGATTACCGGCCCTCTGAACTTTCGCGGCAGAAGGCCGACAGCATGTGGCGGCATCCGCATGTGGTGTTCGGGGCGATCGGCATTTTCGTGTACGTGGGCGCGGAAGTTTCGATCGGCAGCTTTTTGATCAATTACTTTGCGCGGCCGGAAATTGGCGGGATCGCGACGGCGGTTGACGGTGGATCACTGCACATGACGTCGGCGGCGCTGCTGCGCTTTCTGACGAAGGTGCTGGGCACGTGGGTGCCGATCTACTGGGGCGGGCTGATGGTGGGGCGCTTTATCGGCTCGGGCGTGTTGCAGAAAGCCAAGCCGGGCAAGGTGCTGAGCCTGTGCGCGGTGGGCGCGATGCTGCTGGTGCTGATCTCGATGCTGACGGATGGATCGCTGGCGGTTTGGAGCATTCTGTTTGTCGGGCTGTTCAACTCCATCATGTTCCCGACGATCTTTACGCTGGGCATTGCGGAGATGGGGCCGCTGACGGGCGAGGCCTCGGGGCTGCTGATTACGGCCATTGTGGGCGGAGCGATCATTCCGGAATTGCAGGGGATTTTGGCGGACAAGATTGGGATTCATCACGCGTTTGTGCTGCCGATTCTCTGCTATCTGTTTATCGCGTGGTATGGGGTGCGCGGGTCGCGGATCAAGGAGCCGGTTGCGGCGTGAAGGCTGGGCAGGGAGGCAAGAATGCGTCCTTCAGCGGCTAAAGCAGCGTTCGATTTGAATGCCCTATGGCACAGCTGAAGCCGTGCCCCTTCGAAGCGGTTGCTCCCTGGGAGTTTATCCACAAGCTGTGAAGTCGTGCCCCTTCAAAGCTGATCATTTTTCTGAAGGCGGTGCAGTCTTGCCCTCATACAGCGGCGCATTCCGGCGGCTCTGATCATTTCTCCGCAAGCCGTGGCGCTGTGTCCCTTCGAAACAGTTGTCCTTCCAGCAAGGAGTGATGTTCTGTTCAGCAGCGTGGATCGTTGCCGGACTGGACCATTGCTGGTGGACCCTCGCCGCTAAACGCTATACCCTGTTTTCTGCCTTTCTTATGTCCGATCCCCTGCTCCTTGCCGGTCAGCCTCTTACTCTCGACGAAATCTCTGCGGTTGCGGTCGACGGTCGCTCCGTTGCGCTGAATCCTGCAGCGCTGCCGGGAATTCTTGGATCGCGCAAGGTGGTGGATGCGCTGCTGGCCAGCGGCGGCACGGCGTACGGCATCAACACCGGCTTTGGCAAGCTTTCCGACGTCCGCATTGAGAACAACCAGGTGCAGGCGCTGCAGCGTAACCTGGTGCGGAGCCACGCGTGCGGCGTAGGCGAAGCGCTGCCCGCGGACGCGGTGCGCGCGATGCTGTTGCTGCGGGCGAACGTGCTGGCGAAAGGATGCAGCGGCGTGCGGCCGTTGGTGATCGAGACGCTGATTGCGTTCCTGAACCATGGCATCCATCCGGCGATTCCGGCGCGCGGGTCGGTGGGCGCGAGCGGCGATCTGGCGCCGCTGGCGCATCTGGCGCTGGGGCTGATCGGCGAGGGTCAAGTCCACCTTCATGGACGCGCAGTGCCGGCGGCGTTTGCCCTGTTGCAGGCGGGCGTGGCTCCGCTGACGCTGGAGGCGAAGGAAGGTCTGGCCCTGCTGAACGGGACGCAGGCGATTACCGCGGTGGGCGCGCTGGCGCTGGCGCGCGGGCTGCGCGTCGCGGAGTTGAGCGACCTGGCCGGCGCGATGACCCTGGAAGCGCTGCGGGGGACGCCGACGCCGTTCGATGCGCGCATCCATGCGGTGCGGCCGCATCCGGGCCAGGTGGCGGCGGCGGCGCATCTGCGCGCGCTGCTGGCGGAGAGCGAGATTCGCGAATCGCACCGGCTGAACGATCCGCGGGTGCAGGACGCGTATTGCCTGCGCTGCATGCCGCAAGTGCATGGCGCGGTGCGCGATGCGCTGGGGCATACGCGGGATACGCTCGCCATTGAAACCGGCGCTGCTACCGATAATCCGCTGATCTTTGCGCGCGAGGGCGAGATTCTTTCCGGGGGAAATTTCCATGGTGCTCCGCTGGCGCTGGCGTTGGATACGGCGGCGATTGCGCTGACCACGCTGATGAGCATTGCGGAGCGGCGCATCGACCGTCTGGTGAATCCCGACATCAACGAAGGGCTGCCGCCGTTTCTGTCGCGGACGCCAGGGGTTTCGTCGGGGCTGATGATTGCGCACGTGACGGCGGCGGCGCTGCTGAACGAAGCCAAGGTGCTGGCGCATCCGGCGAGCACGGACAGCGTGCCGACGTCGGGCGGCAAGGAAGATCACGTATCGATGGGGATGACGGCGGCGCTGAAGTTTCGGCAGATCGTGGAGAATGCCGAGCGCCTGCTGGCGATCGAGATGCTGTGCGCCGCGCAGGGGCTGGAGTATCGCGCACCGCTCAAACCCGCCGTGCGCGTGGGCGGGGCCGTGGCCGCGGTGCGGAAGCATGTGCGCCCGCTGGCCGAAGATCGCGTGCTGGCGGGAGAGATTGAAGCGCTGGCGGCGGCGGTGCGGGTGGGGACGTTCGACGACTGGCGGTAAGGCCGATCGAGTTGCTGGTTTTTGGTTGCTGGTTCCCTGTTCCCTTAATACTCGATGCCTCGTTGGGCGAGGACGCCTTTCTCGTAGGCGTGCTTCACCTGCTTCATCTCGGTGACCGTGTCGGCGATGGCGACGAGCGAGGGATGGGCGTTGCGGCCGGTGAGAATGACGTGGACCATCTCCGGGCGCTCCTCGAGGGTCGCGACCACTTTCGCCGGATCGAGCATGCCGTAGCTGATGGCGTAGTTGATTTCGTCGAGCACGATCATGTCCCAATCGCCGGAGAGGATCGCGGCGCGCGCCTCCTCCCACGCTTCCTCGACCAGGCGGATGTCTTCGGGATCGGTTTCCGCACCGCCGATCTTGACGAAGCCGCGGCCCATCTGGCGGAGGACGAAGTTGTCGCCGAAGGCTTTGGTGGAATCCAGCTCGCCGTAGTGCCAGGAGCCTTTCAGAAATTGCAGCATGAGGACGCGCATGCCGTTGCCGACCGCGCGCAATGCCGTCCCCATGGCGGCGGTGGTCTTGCCCTTGCCGGGGCCGGTGTTGATGAGGATGAGCCCCTTCCTGGTTTCCGCTGTTGTCTCGGATTTCGTTTCTGCCACGCTGGCTTTGCTCCTTTTTCTGATTGTCTCTGAATGGGCTGGGTCGGCGCATCGGCTGCGCCGCACGCGCTAGGGGCGGTGGTAGGGATGGCCCGTGAGGATGGTGAGCGCGCGGTAGATTTGTTCGCACAGGACGACGCGGGCGAGTTCGTGCGCCATGGTCATGGGTCCGAGCGAGAGGAGCACCTGGGCGCGCGGGCGGGAGGCCTGGGGCCAGCCGTCGGCGGGTCCGATGGCGAAGATGATGAGCTGGCGGCCTTCGTCGCGCTCGCGTCCCAGCCACGCGGCGAAGGGCTCGGAGGCCATGGTTTTGCCGCGCTCGTCGAGCAGTACCAGGAGCGGCGCGGTGCGGGCGCGCTCTTTTTCGATGGCGTCCCAGAGGGCCTGCTCGGTGCGGAAGACGGGCGTCTCGATGGGGGATTTGCTGCCGGACACGAGCGGCGCGCTGCGCTCGACGTACATCTGCGCCAGCGATTCGAAGGCATCGCGGGGACGCGCTCCGACGGCGGCGATCCAGATTCTCATGCAACCAGTCTATGCATGGGGGGCGGGGGCGGGGCTTGAGAGGCAGGGTCGACGGGCGGTTCGCTGCTATATTGATAGAGGCCGGTCTCAACGGGACCCGTCGCTCCTCTTGCGGCGCCATGGTGTAATTGGTTAACACGTCGCCCTCTCAAGGCGAAGAGTTCGGGTTCGATCCCCGATGGCGCTACCAATCTTCGATTCAGGATTGTGTTGGCTGAGGTCCTTCGACTGGCTGCGCTCGCTCAGGATTTCGCCCGCGGGCTCGGACGCCCGCAAATCGGCTCAAGTTCGATCCCCGATGGCGCTACCAAACCCTTCGACAACTTACAGGGATTCTCGAAAGCGACCGCCCGCGCGGTCCAAAGAGAACGATGATTGGGCCGGGTAGACGAAGGATTGAGGGTCAAAAGGTTCCGCGGGGCGCAACAGAGGTCCGCAGACTCCCATCTGAATCGGCTCGGTCACTTTTGCTGAATACGGGTCCTCCCCGTGAACGGGGCTCTCACGGCAGTCCATGGCGAGTACGCGTATGATCCACCAGAAGGGAAGGTCCGGACTATGGGAGTCAGCATGCCGACATTGGTAAGACTCAGGTTGAACAACGCCGAGGTTTGGATGGAGTCGGGAGAGCCTGGCGGCGAGTTGGCGGTTGCGCACGACGGCCCTGACCCGGCAGCAAGTTCTTCGCGAGAGGCCGCGATCACGTTGGAGTCCTCGATCCGTGCGGTGTGCGGCGCTTTGATGGCATCGTTCATATCGATGCCAATTGATCAACGCCCCGCCAGGGTCACGGCCGAGTTTGGCATCAATTTGGGTGGAGAATCCAGGTTCTACGTCGCCAACCTGGCTTCGAATGGGGCCATGATCATCAAGGCGGAATGGGAATTGCGGTAGTGCCACGATGCCTCCGTGCTGCCAGGACCCGGCTTAGGGACGAAGGCCGAAAGGGCTGAGATTTCCAGGCCGGATCCCCCGATGGTATTGTCCCAGGCTTCCTGGAAATTCGTTTCTCGCGCCCTCCGGCGCACCACCATCGGTGCCATGCAGCTTTCCGACCTCCTTCAGAGAGAATCCCCCCCGGATGCCGGGCGAAGTGGGATGCGGTCAGCGCAGGTCCGCTTTTCAGAGCATCGTGTTGATTCAAGACACCTGGATGCAAGCGTACCTGTTTGTGTGCAAGAGCCTCTCCCTTCCGTATAATCGCGGCACACCCCCAAACCATTTGAGGACATGCCCATGGAGGGACATGCGGCGGCTGCGGGCCATCAGGAGCGGTTTCGGCTGGTGTTTGCTACCAGCGACGAAGCTGCGCTGACCGATATCGGGCAGGAGCTGGCGCCGGCGTTCTTTGTGAGCCTGGCGACGGACGACGCTGCCCTGCTGCAGAGTCTCGAGGAACACGCGCCGGAAATTGTGGTGATCGACCTGGACACCGTTTTTCCGGATGCGGCGGATGTGTTTGCGCACGTGGCCGCGATTCGGGACGCGGCGCGGGACACGCTGCTGGTGGTGATTTCGCGGACTCCGCTGCGCAATGCGCGGCAGAGGACGAAGAAGGCCGGGGGCGATGAGTTTCTGCTGGCGCCGGTGGACTTCAGCGAGCTGCGCGAGTATCTGCTGGAGGCGGGCGAGCAGCGGTATCGCGAGCTGGAGGCGCGGGCGTACCGGGATGAGGTGACGCGGAAGAGCTCGTTCTGCGGGCTGATTGGGGGCAGCGAGCCGATGCAGCGGGTGTATGAGGCGCTGCGCCGCGTGGCTCCCAGCAGCACCACGGTGATGCTGCGCGGGGAGAGCGGGACGGGCAAGGAGCTGGCGGCGCGCGCGGTGGTTTCGCTGAGCCCGCGGCGCGAGCGGCCGTTTATCAGCGTGAATTGCGCGGCGCTGCCCGAGGCGCTGATGGAGTCCGAGCTGTTTGGGCACGAGAAGGGGTCGTTCACCGGAGCGCACGCCACGCGGCCGGGGCAGGTGGAGCTGGCGGATGGCGGAACGCTGTTTCTGGACGAGATCGGCTCGCTGGGGCTGGCGCTGCAGAGCAAGCTGCTGCGCGTGCTGCAGGACCGCAGCGTGCAGCGGATTGGCGGGAAGAGCCCGCGGGCGATCGACTTCCGGCTGATCACGGCGACCAACGACAACCTGGAAGAGATGGTGCAGGCGGGGCAGTTCCGCGAAGACCTGTATTACCGCATCTGCGTGATCCCCATTTCCCTGCCCCCGCTGCGGGAGCGCGCCGGCGACGTGCCGCTTCTGCTGGAGTACTACATGCGGATGTACTGCGTGGCCGGGAATGTTCCGGTGAAGGGATTTTCTCCGGACGCGGTGCAGATGCTGGAGAGCAGCAGCTGGCCGGGGAATGTGCGGGAGCTGGAAAACCTGACGCAGCGGCTGGCGCTGATGGTGGACGGCGAAGTAATCGGCGTAGAGCACCTGCCGCAAAAGCTGGTGATCGAAAGCGCGGCGAGCCAGGACCAGATCCTGATTCCTCCGGAGGGCGTGAACCTCGACGAGGAACTGACGCGGATCGAGCTGGCGTATCTGGAGGCGGGGATCCGGCGCGCGGGGAGCAAGCGGGGCGCGGCGGCGGTGCTGGGGATTCCTATCCAAAAAGTGAAGTACCTTTGCCGCAAGCATGGGATTTGACGGCTGCGCGGCGCGGGGTGGGTTAATTATTAACCCTCGGCCCGGGTCATTTTTTAACCCTTGTGGAAGCCGTTTTTGGCAAAACAGGCCTCCTGGAGGGTCCCAGCAGCGGATTTTGGGCGGTTTGGTGCGCTTTTGGCGCGATTTTGAGTTTGGCATGCAAATCGCAATAGACAGGTGCGAGAGCGGAATGGAGCAATCCAGGAAGCTAATTGACGAAGCTTAAGGAGAATCACACAGTGGCCATCCAGAAGAAGTCGCTCATCAGCAACCTGAAGTCCACCTCCAAGTCTGCCCCGGCCACCAAGCCGGCTGATGGCGCAACGCGCCTGTCCAACTCCGCCTTGTCGAACGTGGCATTGTCGAAGGCGCCGGTCATGTCCAAAGCGCCGATCATGTCCAAGACGCCGGTTCTGTCGAAGACTCCGGTTCTGTCCAAGACCCCCGTTTTGTCGAAGACGCCGGTTCTGTCCAAGACTCCGGTGCTCTCGAAGACGCCCGTCCTGTCGAAGATGCCTGTGCTGTCCAAAATGCCGGTTCTGTCGAAGATGCCGGTCCTGTCCAAGACCCCGGTGCTTTCGAAGACCCCGGTCCTGTCGAAGGTTCCGGTTCTGTCCAAGCGGCCGACGCTGGGCTAACGGCCCGTGCAACTCCGCGCGGCTCTCTCCCCAAGAGTGCCCCGTATCCCCAAAGCAAGAGGAAGGGCTTAGGCCCTTCCTCTCTGCGTTTGTGGGGTCTGCGTTTCTGCCTACCAGAGTTTGCGATCGATGAAGTCGCGGAGTTCGCGCGCGGCGATGCCGGCGAGGCTGGTGCGGCGGACGACGATCCGGGCGGTCCCGGTCACTCCGTCATGCAGGTCGCCGCTGTTCTCCATCTCCACTTCCGCAACGTAATCGTTGAGGCTGGCGCCCGCCTGGATTTCCTTGATGGTTTCGACCGCCGCCGGAGGATTGCCGACAGCCGGTTCAACGCGCTGGATGGATGAGGTGTGCGGTTCGAAGGATCCGTCGACCAGCAGCCTGACCCGCGCCCCGGGTTGAATCTGGCCGACGGCGAACTCCGGAACATAGATGAGCGCCCGCATCCGGCGCGTGTCGGCCACTGCGGTGATGGTGCTGCCGGCGTCCAGATAGCTGCCCGCCAGGTCGCTGAGGTTCGGCGCTGTGACGACGCCATCGATCGGGGCGCGGGTCACAAGCTGGTCGGATTGCTCCTGCGCGATGGCCCGGTTCTTCTCCGCCGCAGCTTGCTGTTGGGAGGCGACGCCGAGGCTCAGGTGCGCGAGCAGGGCCTGGGTGCGCTGGCCGCCGGTGAGCGCCACTTGTTCAAGGGAGGAGGCACTGGCCGCGTCGATCTGCCTGCTGCTCATGACGAGCAGAGGCTGACCGGCATGGACCCACTGGCCTTCGCCCACGAGCACGCTGGTCACGCGGCCGGGCAGCGGGTTGCGCACGACGGCCTGACGCGCCGGTTCCAGTAGAAAGCGGGCGGTGATGGTGTCATGCCAGAGCGGGATGAAGAGGAGGGCGAGAAGAATCACTGCGCCGGTTGCCATGCGCGGCACCGATAGCCAGGAGCGCACGCGGTCACGCTTGTCGAGATACACAGTTCGCATAAACCTCAGGAGGGTTCGGAGACGGGAACGGAAGATGAGCACAGCGAGCGCCAGCATGGGAACGAATCCCCACTCCGGGCTGAAGTGGGAGAAGACGTTGCCGCTGAAACGGAGGACCGTGATCAGCAGCATGTAGCTGTACGCGCCGGAAAGGATGGCGTAGAGCAGATAGCCGGGACGGCGGCGGCGGGCAACGAAATCCATCTCAACGGGGAGGCGGAAGATGCGCTTGCGGACCAGGCCGGAGAAGTACGCCGTGGAGCGCTCTTTGATGTCGGAGAAGCCGATGATTTCGGAAAAGGCGTAATAGCCGTCGAGCTTGATGAGGGGGTTCATATTGACGATCACGACGGCGACGCCGGTGATGAGCATGATTTTGTAGGCGAGGTCGTGAGCGCCGCTGCCGGCCGGCGTGCCCCACCAGACGACGGTGGCGACGGCGCAGAAGATCATCTCCACGCCGATGCCGGCGAGGATGATGAGGAAGCGCTGCCAGCGTCCGGCATAGACGAAGGCCTCGCTGACATCCACGAAAAAAGCGGGCGTGAGGTAGATGAGGTGAAAGCCCATGGCGTGCACCTGTCCGCCGTAGTGCTTGCAGGTAAGGCCGTGCGCGGATTCATGGAAGAAGGCGAGGATGAGGAAGAGGATCCAGAACTCCAGAAGGTCGCCGGCAGTTTTTTGGCGGAAGCTGTAGAAGAGCAGCGAATCCTGGGCGATTTGGCCCCAGTTGGCGACGAAGACGTAGATCATGAACGAAAACAGCGCCAGGCAGATGATGCCGAACCAGCGGGAGTAGAGCCATTTGAGCCAGGGATAGATGAGGTTGAAGTAGTGGTCCGGGTCCCAGGCGGAGAACTGCATGTGGGCCACGTCGCCCCACTTCGATTTGCGATGCGCGTGTTTGTGGCGGCCCTCTTCGAGCTTTTGCTGGAGGGCGATGTTTTTCTCGAGCGGTGTTTTGTACCAGAAATTGATGGCGTCGAGGCCGCTGGTGAATTCGCGCAGGTCGTCGGGATCGAACCGCGTGCCGTAGCGCTCGGCGTAGACGTCGGCCACATCGTCCCAGGAGCGTTTGCCGTCGAAGAGTTCGATGATTTTCCACTGCTCGGGGGGAAAGCGGAAGAAGCTGTCGCGGCCGCGGATCATGGCGACGATGACGGGCTTGCCGTCGTCGGTGTTTTCCTGCCAGATGAGGTTGGGATCGACCCTGGGATAGCCGACGCGGGTGGTGCGCGTGGGCAGATCGGGCAGAGCCGCGTTGAGGGCCTCAGCGAGATTCATGGTTCACGCGGCACACGGATGGACGCGACCATGCCTGGCAAGAGGCCAGGGAGTTTGCGGCTGAGGACCGCGGTCACTTCGATGGTGCCGCTGCCGGGATCGACGACCGGGCTGATGTGGGTGACGGCGGCGAGAGATGCATCGCGAAAATCGGGCGTGGCGGCGACGGTGACCTGGGAGCCGCGGCGAAGGGCAGTTCCCTGCTGCGCGGGCAGGGTGAAGCGGACTTCGAGCGGCGAATCCCCGGTGATCTGGAAGAGGCGGTCGCCGGTGTGGACGTACTGGCCGAGGCGCACGTAGCGCTGCGAGACGACGCCGTTGAAGGGAGCAACGATGCGGGTCTTCTCCAGCTCGAGATCGAGAGACTGGAGCGCGGCCTGGGCGCTTTGCATCTCGGCGCGCTGGCGATCGACTTCATACTGGGTGGCGGTGAGATCGTATTGCGCGTGGTCGAGCGCTTCCTGGGTATTGATGCCGTCTTTGCGCAGTTCCTGGGCGCGGGTGAGGTCGGCTTTGCGAACTTCGACTTCGGCTTGCCAGTTTTTGAGGTCGGCTTCGAAGCTCTTCGCCTTGAAGTCGGCTTCGCTGCGATCCTGGGCGAGCTGGCGGTCGTCGAGGCGGGCGAGAGGCTGACCGCTGCGGACCTGCGCATCCACGTCGGCATCGAGGGAGCTGACGACGCCGGAGCGGAGAGCGACGACGTCGAGCTGCTGCTCCATGGTGACGGGGCCGGTGACGACGAGGTCGGCAGGCGCGGCGGGCGGAGCCGGGTTCTGGAGCGGCGCGGGCGCGGGCGCGGCCGGCGTCGTGGCTGCAGCGACCGTGACCGTGCTGCGCTGAGTGCCGGAGTCACAACCGGCGAGCGCGAACCCGACGACGACCATTGATAATCCCGTCAACAACCGCTTGATCACCGTCTTCACCATCCAAACCACGTCCACAATTTCGCCCACGTCCACACCGCGATGTCGCGGAACATCACATAGCCGAGAGGCCGCAGCCCGGTGTGAATCTTGCTGAAGCCCTGCATCCCCGGGCGCAGGCTGCCGTCGGGATTGGGGACGGCAATCCTCGCGTAGAAGACGCGATCTTCGCCGACTACTTCGCCGGCGGGACTGACGACGCTGACCGTTCCGCGGAAGGTCTGCGTGGGAAACGACTCGAGCTTGATGCTGGCTGGATCGCCGGCCTGGACGAGGGTCACGTCCTGCTGAGGAATGGCGACGTCGACCATGGATTCGGAGGTGCGAATCAAGTCGAGGAGCGAGTCGCCGGCGGCCACCTTACGGCCGGCGAGGTTTTCCGGGTGCGGCGTTTCGACAATGCCCTCCATCGCTGCGCGGACGGTGGTGCGATCCAGCTCATCGCGGGCGCGGGTGAGTTCGCCGCGCAGGACCTGGGCTTCGAGCTGCCGCTGTCCGGCGAGGGTGGCATCGTTATTCACCAGCGCCTGGGACATCTGCGCCATGGCCGTGTTGTAGCGAGCCTCGGCGGCGGCGGCGGCGGCGCGCTGGCCCCAGTCGGCCATCTGGACCAGAGGCGTACCGGGGGAAACTCTTTCGCCCTCGTGCACCAGGACGGTCTGGATGACGCCGTCTTCTTCGGCGCGCACCGACTCCGTTTGTCCCGGCGCGACTTCGGCGCCCGCGGAGACGCGCATGGGCACAGGCACCGTCACCAGGGCCAGCATCAGCGAAGTCGCGGCGGTGAGGATGAGGGCGCGTCGCTGGCGGTCGACCGCCATGAAGCGGCGCTTCTTTTCCATCAGCGGCTCGAGGATGCCGATGAAGGGGACTTCTTTGTAGAGCGAGGCATTGCGCAGCGCGAGGGTCGCCTGGCTGGCCAGCAGCTTAATGACTTCGATGTGGAGCTCGGTGAGGAAATCGGGATCGGCGCTCTCGAAGGAGAGCATGCCGAGGCGGCCTTCGTCGTCGCTCAGCGGAACCGCGTAGAAGCCGCGGTAGCCGGACTCTTCAAAGTAGCGGCGGAATTTTTCGCGGGTCTCGGGGCGGTCATCGCTGATTTCGTCGTCGCGCATCGATACCTGGATTTCGGTGTCGAGGCCGGCGGCCCAGCGCAGGACTTCCTGAAGGCGGTGCGCGGAGGGCTCGGAGGTGTCGAGTTTGGTGACGCCGGAGATGGCTTTGATGGTGAGACGATTGCGCTGCTCGAGGGCGATGGCGGCCCGCTCGTACGGGATGACGAGCTGCGGCTGGTTGACGATGGCGTGGAGGACGCGATCCTGATTGAGCGTGGAGCTGATTTCCTGGCCGACGCTGACCAGGGTTTGCAGGATTTCGATTTTCCGTTCGGCCTGGAGCAGCGATGAATTGTGCAGCGCCTGGGCCGCGGAAGACGCGACCTGGGTGAGGACGAAGAGATCGTCGTCGGTGAAGGGCGAGTCGCCCTCGATGCGGATGGCCTCGATGACGGCGACGAGGTTTTCTCCATCGACGACGGGCGCGGCGATGAGCGATCCCACGGGCGCTTCTTCGGCGAGGGCGTTGCGCGCGATGAGCGCCGGCTCGCCGGATTCGAGAAGGATTGCTTCGTCGCTTTCGGCGACGTCGCCGACGATGCCGCCGCCGGCCTTCTGGCGGTCGCCGGGCTGGGCGACGGGATCGACGCCTGCCTGCTGCATGAGGAGCAGGTCCTGGTTGTCGACCATCCACAGATTCACGGCCTGCGCGCGGATGAGGTCGCTGACCTTCTCGCAGATGACCGGCATCAGCGTGGTCATTTCGAGGCTGGCGCTGAAAACTTTTTCGATGTCGTAGAGCTGGGTGAGCCGCATGACCGAAGCCAGCTGCGCATCGCGCTCGTTGGCGTAGGAAAGCGAGGCCGCGAAACCGGGCGCGGCAATTTCGCCGAGCTGGGCCAGGCTTTCGAGGGTGGAATCGTCCGGCATTTCGCTGAAGCTGACGACGGCGACGCAGCCGAGCAATTGCTCCCGGAGGATGAGCGGGATGCAGGTGAGGCCGGTGAGATTCTGGCGCACATCGAGCCAGGCATACTCGTCGCGCGCGAGGTCTTCGCCGGAGAACTGGAGAATGGACTGCTCGCGGGCCGCCGCGCCCATGGCGCCGACATCGACGGCGATGGCATTGCCGTCGACGGAGACATCGCCCGCATAGGCGCGCGCCGACCACATGGTGGCCGCGGCGTCTTCAATGACGAAGACGACGACGGCGGCATCGGGGAGCGCATCGGCGATGGTCTTCGCAAGAATGCGCGCTCGGGGAGCGATCTCCTGCTCGCCAAGCAATGCCGCTGCAATCTCCGCTACTGGTATTGCCACCGCGGGTTTTGCCAACCGCAAAGCCTCCGGGGATTCTTACTGAGGGGGAATGGGTAGTATGGTATCCTGCCGCTGCTTTGGTGGGTTAGATATTTTCCTGTCGGCGGCGCGGACCGGCGAACTTCAGGATTGGCCCGCCACTTTTCAGATTTTTCTGTGGCCAACGGAAGCAAATCCGCTTAGGCTGTGAGTTCATTTGCACCAGTCGCTCAAAGAGGAGATCGGTTGAGGCCACTTGAGGTGAACTACATGAAGCACGGTCAGGTCGGGTTGCTGACCGTCGAAGGCGGGTTGGTGCTGGGACCGCCGGTGGAGTCGCTGCGGCAAACGCTCGACAACCTGACCGAACATGGCGAGACGCAGCTGGTCCTGAACCTGAGCGGCATCGATCGTCTGGATTCCAGCGGCATCGGCTTGCTGGTGAAGGTGCTGCAGTCGTGCAAGGGGGCGGGCGGCAACTGCAAGCTGACCAGCCTGCCGCGGGTAGTGTCGCAAACGCTGAGCATGTGCCGGCTGCTTCCGCTCTTCGATGTCTACGATGTGGATGAGGACGCCGTCGCCTCGTTCGGCTGATCCTTTTCAGTTCCCTTTTGGGAGCCGCGCGCTATTTTCGGAGGCGCTTGCGGCATTTATCCTCCCAGCATCGTGCGCGACTCCGCCTCGATGGCCTGCTCGGTGATGGGGATCAGAAAGACGTTGCCGATTTCGAAGTGCACATAGCCGTCGGGGTCGGGGGCGAGGGAGCGGATCCAGAAGGTGTCGCGGCGCAGGGTCACGGCTTGCCTTTCACCGCTGCAGCGATCCAGCACGGAATGGCAGTGCTCGTGCAGGTCGAACGAGCCATCGGTCAGCTCCTCCATGGTGAAGCAGACATTCATGCGGATGCGGTGCTCGTAGGTGGCAATCGCCAACTGGATGGAGCGGTCGCGGCAGGTGAGCAGGTTTTCTTTGGCGGCGAGCCAGGCGCGGACGGGATCCTGCGCATGGGGCGCGGAGGCCAGCAGCGGGTGATTGCGCCGCAGGCGTCCCCAGCGGGGCGAGATGACCAGGTGCTCCGACTCCCCCTGCACCAGCGACGCATGCGGATCGAAGCAGCAGACCAGCCGCTCGGCTTCCAACCCAGCATCCACCATTCCTGCCTCCGGGGGGAGAAGAATTGAAGGGGAAGAATACCGCACCGGTTGTTCGGGAGGCTCGAAAAAAAAGAGAGGGCTGCCCTGGCGAGAAAGAGGCGGGGGAAACTCGGCGTTACCGGGGCAATTTGTTGGCGAATTGACGGCTCATCAGGACGCTGAGGACCGTGATTCCGGCGAAGAAGACAAGCTGGGCGGGAAGACCTCCCCGACAGACGTGGCCGAACCGGAACAGAACACAGCCGACGAGCAGATTGAAAAGGCCCCAGAGAACATTGACGGTCGGGGAGGAAAGGCCTTTGCCGGGAGGCTTGCCGAACGGCGTGGGGAACGGATCGCCGCAGATACCGTAGGCAAAGTGCGGCACGGCATTCGCGAGGAATGCGCCTGCGAAAAACGCCGCCACGTATGCATGCCAGGTCATCGGTCGGTGCCTCGCCGCGATTCGTTATTCGACGTGGTAGTTGGGCGCCTCGCGGGTGATCATGACGTCGTGGACGTGGCTTTCGCGCAGACCGGCACTGGAGATGCGGACGAAGCGGGCATTCTTCTGGAGATCCTCGATGGTGCCGCAGCCCACGTAGCCCATGCCCGAGCGCAGGCCGCCGACGAGTTGATAGACCATGCCCTCGAGCGCTCCGCGATAGGGGACACGGCCTTCAATGCCTTCGGGCACGAATTTACCGAGGCGATTGCCGCTGTTGCGCTCGCGATCGACGACGCCTTCCGTGCTGGCCTCGCCGGAATCGATGTCGCGGCTGCCCTGGAAGTAGCGCTCGCCGCTGCCCTGGGCCATGGCAGAGAGCGATCCCATGCCGCGATAGGCCTTGAACGAACGGCCCTGGTAGAGGATGGTCTCGCCGGGGCTCTCGTCCACACCGGCAAAGAGCGAGCCGATCATGATGACGCTGGCGCCCGCAGCGATGGCTTTGGTGATGTCGCCGGAGTACTTGATGCCGCCGTCGGCGATGATGGGGATGCCATGTTCCGAGGCTGCTTTATAGGCTTCGCTGATGGCGGTGATCTGCGGCATGCCCGCGCCGGTGACCATGCGGGTGGTGCAGATGGAGCCGGGGCCGATGCCGACTTTGACGGCGTCCGCGCCCGCGTCGATGAGGGCTGCGGCTCCGTCGCGGGTGGCGACGTTGCCGGCCAACAGATCGAGATCGGGAAAGCGCTTCTTGACTTCGCGCACCGCTTCGAGAACGCGCGTTTGGTGGCCGTGCGCGGAATCGATGGTGAGGACGTCGACGCGGTTGCGGACCAACTCCGCGGCGCGCTCCAGGAAGTCGCCGGTGGCGCCGATGGCTGCGCCCACGCGCAGGCGGCCCTGGGAATCCTTGGAGGCGTTGGGGTATTTGAGCTTTTTCTGGATGTCTTTGACGGTGATGAGGCCCTTGAGCTCGTACTCGTCGTTGACGACCAGCAGCTTTTCGACGCGATGCTGGTGGAGAATTTCTTCGGCCTGCTCGAGGGTGGTGCCGACGGGCACGGTGATGAGGTTGGCTTTAGTCATCACCTCGCTGATGGGAATGTCGGTGCGCGTCTCAAAGCGCAGATCGCGATTGGTGAGGATGCCGACCAGCTTGCCTTTGCGGGTGACGGGAACGCCGGAGATTTTGTAGCGGCGCATCACGTCGAGGGCGTCGGAGATGAGCTGTTCGGGGGCGACGGTGACCGGGTCGACGATCATGCCGCTCTCGGAGCGCTTGACCTTGTCGATTTCGCCGGCCTGCTGCTCGATGCTGAGATTGCGATGCACGATGCCGAGGCCGCCCTGCTGCGCCATGGCAATGGCCATGCGCGACTCGGTCACGGTGTCCATGGCGGAGCTGAGCAGCGGGGTGGTGAGGACGATGCGCTTTGTCAGCCGGGTTTGCGTGCTCACCTGGGCGGGCACAACTTCACTCGAGGCAGGAATCAGCAGGACGTCGTCGAATGTCAGGGCTTCTGCGAGAGGATACTCAATCATGATGAAGTGATGCGCGACAGACTGGGAAGTCTCAGAGCAACTATGCAGGCTGGCGGCTTCTGGTCATTGTAGAACAGCGGGGACGAGAGCATCGGGCGCGGGGCAACGGCTTTCGTCCGGTAGAAACAAATCCGGGACCGCTGGTGGAAGCCGATCCCGGTCGAAGCAATAACACAACAGCACTTAGTCGTCGCCGGCAGCGGGCTTGGCCGTCTCATGCCCGTTGCTCGGGGAAATATTGGGCGACGCCTCGCGGCCCGGCATGGCGGCCCGTCCGGAGTAGACCCGCCAGGTGCGCTCCACGTCGTCGGTCGCTTCCTTCAGCAGCGTCGCGGCCACTTCCGGATGCGCACGCTGCAGCATGGTGTAGCGCGACTCGTTGTAGATGTAGTCCTCAAGCGGAATGGACGGCGCGCGCGAGTCGAGAATGAAGGGGTTCTTCCCTTCCGTGCGGAGCGCCGGGTTATACCGCATCAGCGGCCAGTAGCCGGAGGCGACCGCGGCCTTCTGGTGGTCGAGGCCCTGGGTCAGGTCGTAGCCGTGGGCGATGCAATGGCTGTAAGCGATGATGATGGAGGGTCCGTCCCATGCCTCAGCTTCCTGGAAGGCCTTGAGCGTGTGGCTGTCGTTGGCGCCGAGCGCGATGCGGGCGACGTAGACCGAGCCGTAGGCGACGGCTTCCATGGCCAAATCTTTCTTGCTGGTAACTTTACCGCCGGCCGCGAACTTGGCGACTGCGCCGCGCGGCGTCGATTTGGACATCTGGCCGCCGGTGTTGGAGTAGACCTCGGTATCGAGGACCAGGACCTTGACGTTCTTGCCGGAGCCGAGGACGTGGTCGAGGCCGCCGAAGCCGATGTCGTAGGCCCATCCGTCGCCGCCGATGATCCAGACGCTGCGCCGGGCGAGCGTGTCGGCGACCGTGTCGAGGCTGCGGGCGTCGGACGAATCCACCGTGGCCAGCTTGGCGCGGATTTGGGCGATCCGGGCGCGCTGCGCGGTGATGCCGGCTTCTTTCGACTGGTCGGCATCGAGCGTGGCGCGGACCAGTTCCTCGCCGAGGATGGGCGTCAGCTTGGCGACCAGCCCTTCAGCATAGGATTTCTGCTGATCGACGGCGAGGCGCATGCCCAGACCGAACTCGGCGTTGTCCTCGAAGAGCGAGTTCGACCAGGCCGGACCACGACCATCGTCGTTCTGGCAATAGGGCGTGGTGGGCAGGTTGCCGCCATAAATCGACGAGCAGCCGGTGGCGTTGGCGATCATCAGGCGATCGCCGAAGAGCTGGGTCAGCAGCTTGATGTAGGGCGTTTCGCCGCAACCGGAGCAGGCGCCGGAGAACTCGAAGAGCGGCTCGAGGAGCTGGAGATCCTTCACCTGTCCGTGGGACAGGCGGTCGCGCGCCACGGAGGGCAGCGCTTCGAAGAACTCCCAGTTGGCCCGCTCGGCAACGCGCAGCGGCTGCTGCGGCTGCATATTGAGGGCTTTGTGGGCCGGATCGGCCTTGCTCTTCGCGGGGCAGACTTCGACGCAGAGCTGGCAGCCGGTGCAGTCTTCCGGAGAAACCTGCAGGCTGTACAGCTCTTCGTCCATGCCGCGCCACTTGGGCTTGGCCGTCTTGAAGGTGGCTGGCGCGCCGGGCAGCAGCGACGTGTCGAAGACTTTGGCGCGAATGACGGCGTGCGGGCAAACCATGACGCACTTGCCGCACTGGATGCAGAGGTCCTTGTCCCAGACGGGGATGAACTGGGCGATGTTGCGCTTCTCCCACTTGGCGGTGCCGGTGGGGAAGGTGCCGCCCGGAGGCAGCGCGCTGACCGGCAGCAGGTCGCCGTGACCGGCAGCCATGGCTCCCAGCACGTCGCGGACAAAGGCCGGGGCCTGGGCCGGAATGGACGGCAGGATGTCGAAGTGCGCGGAGATCGTTTCCGGCGCTTTGACCTCGTGGAGATGGGCGAGGGCGGCGTCGACGGCAGCGTAGTTCTGCTGGACCACAGCGTCGCCGCGCTTGCCGTAGGTCTTCTTGATGGCTTTCTTGATCTGCGCGATGGCCTCTTCGCGGGGCAGGACGCCGCTGATGGCGAAGAAGCAGGTCTGCATGACGGTGTTGATGAGATTGCCCATGCCGTTTTCGCGGGCGACCGTGTAGCCGTCGATGACGAAGAGCCGGAGGTGCTTCTCGATGATGGTCTTCTGGATGGTGCGCGGCAGATGCTGCCAGACGTCAGCCGGTCCATAGGGGCTGTTGAGCAGGAAAACGGCGCCCGGCTCGGCCGCGGCCAGAACGTCGGTCTTCTCGAGGAATTCAAACTGGTGACAGGCGATGAAGTTGGCCCGGGAAATGAGGTAGGTGGAGCGGATGGGCTCCGGGCCGAAGCGCAGATGCGAGGTGGTCAGCGATCCGGACTTCTTGGAGTCGTAGACGAAGTAGCCCTGGGCGTAGTTGGGCGTCTCGGAGCCAATGATCTTGATGGAGTTTTTGTTGGCGCCGACGGTGCCATCCGATCCCAGGCCGTAGAACAGGGCGCGCACGGTTTTCGGGTGCTCGGTTGAGAAGGAGGGGTCCCACTTGAGGCTGGAATGCGTGACGTCATCGTCGATGCCGACAGTGAAGTGATTCCTGGGGTGGGGCTTGGCCATCTCGTCGTAAATGCCCTTCACCATGGCCGGCGTAACTTCCTTGGAGGAAAGACCGTAACGGCCGCCAATGATGACCGGGAATTGCGAGAGCGGCATGCGCCCGCTGGAGAGAGCCTCGGCGATGACGGTGACGACGTCCTGGTAGAGGGGTTCGCCCGTCGATCCGGGCTCTTTGGTGCGGTCGAGGACCGCGATTTTGCGGACCGTTTCCGGCAGAGCGGTCAGGAAAGCCTCGGCTGCGAAGGGCCGATAGAGGTGGACTTTCAGCAGGCCCAGCTTTTCGCCAGAGGCATTCAGAGCGTCGATGGCTTCCTCGGCTGCGCCCGCTGCCGAGCCCATCAGGATGATGACGCGGTCCGCGTCCGGAGCGCCGTAGTAGTCGAAGAGGCGGTAGGAGCGGCCCGTGAGGCTGGCGAAGCGGTCCATCACGTCCTGCACGATCACCGGGCAGGCCAGGTAGTAGGGATTGCAGGCTTCGCGGGCCTGGAAGAAGACGTCGGGATTCTGCGCCGAGCCGCGCAGCACGGGGCGGTCCGGAGAAAGCGAGCGCTCGCGATGGGCGCGGACGGCCTTCTCGTCGAGCAGGGCGAGGATGGTTTCGTCCGAAATGGGGAGGACCTTGTTGATCTCGTGGGAGGTGCGGAATCCATCGAAGAAGTGCATGAACGGGATGCGCGCTTCGAGCGTGGCCAGGTGGGCGACGGTGGCCAGATCGGCGGCTTCCTGCACGGAATTCGAGGCCAGCATGGCGTAACCGGTCTGGCGGCAGCCCATGACGTCAGAGTGGTCGCCGAAAATGGAGAGCGCGTGGGTGGCGATCGCTCGGGCGGTGACGTGCATGACCGAGGGCGTCAACTCGCCGGCAATCTTATACATGTTGGGGATCATCAGCAGGAGGCCCTGCGACGCGGTGAAGGTGGTGGCAAAAGCGCCGCCCTGCAAGGCGCCGTGCATGGCGCCGGCGGCTCCGCCTTCGCTCTGCAATTCGGCAACCCTGGGCACCGCGCCCCATATATTCCTGCGGCCCTCTTCGCTCCACTGATCGGCGAACTCCGCCATGGTGGACGACGGGGTAATCGGATAGATGGCAACGACTTCCGAAAAGCGGTAAGCCACGGAGGCGGCAGCTTCGTTGCCGTCGAAGATTGCAGTTTTGCTGGGTGCGCTCATGTCTCTCCTGGTCGCGCGGGACGCATGCGATTGCGCCGCCAACCGTACACAGGAAAAGTCTGCGCTTCGCAGGTTACCTCCGGCTGTGACAGAGAACACAAGTGTGCGAGGATAAACTGTTCGTGGAAAACGGTGGGGCGGGGCCGCGCTGCTGGCTTGTATGACCTCCGACAGCCCGCCTGCTCGCGGTGTGTGATTCCGGTCACGGAGAGAACTCCCTCGGGACGCGTAGCTTCGCAGAAGTCGAGATCAATTGATGAACGCAACACACCCCTGGCTGACCGTGGTCGCACTTCTGGTAGGCGCTGTGGCTTTCGGCTTTACGCCGCTGGCGCTGGCCTGGCTGTGGGCGCAGGCGTATTCGCCGCAGAAAACGGGCGCGGTGAAGAACGCGACCTACGAGTGCGGGCTGGAGTCGAAGGGGGACGCGTGGATCCAGTTTGGTGCGTCCTATTATCTGTACGCCATTGTTTTTCTGGTCTTTGACGTGGAAGCCGTTTTCCTGCTGCCGTTTGCGGTGGCGTTTACCGGCCTGACCGTCGGAGCCTGCCTGGCCATGCTGGTCTTCCTGCTGCTGCTGGTGGAAGGGCTGGTCTGGGCTTGCCAAAAAGGCGTGCTGGAGTGGGCCTGAGGGTGCAGCCAACTACGTATAGCTGGAACCGGTTAGCGAAAGGCTTTTAGCAAGAGACGGTTAGCGGAAGACGGTCTGCGCGATGCGGTAAGCGAGATGCGGCGGATTTGAGCGGGTTAATGGAAAAAGACCTGAAGGACCTGAAGATCGAGCTGAGCAAGAACGGCATCTTCACCACCACCCTGGAGGAGCTGTACAACTGGGGGCGGAAGAACTCCGTGTGGCCGCTGACGTTTGGCCTGGCGTGCTGCGCGATCGAAATGATCGCCACCACCATGGCGCGGTACGATCTGGCCCGCTTTGGCGCGGAGGTCTTTCGGCCTTCGCCGCGGCAGGCCGATCTCATCATTGTTTCCGGCACCGTGACCAAAAAGATGGCCCCGCAGGTGGTGCGGCTCTACAACCAGATGCCGGAACCGAAGTACGTCATCGCCATGGGCGCGTGCGCGATTTCCGGCGGCCCGTTTCGCGACGGCTACAACGTGCTGAAGGGGATCGACCGCTATATTCCGGTGGACGTGCACATTCCCGGGTGTCCGCCCCGGCCGGAGGCGCTGATTCATGCCTTCATGACGCTGCAGAAGAAGATTGACGAGCAGTCGCTGACAGGTTCCGAGCGTCCTCGCCATCTGCGCGCCGATCAGCCGAGCGAGTTTCCGGTTCCCGCATTCGGCGAGCATGGGCTGGAGCCGGCACAGAATCGCGACGTCTTCGTCGCCGAAGAAGGCAATCCGCTGAAGGTGATTCAATGACGGCGCTTCCCCCGGTCGAGGACATCAAGGCGCAGATTGAAGCCGGGATTCCCGGCGCGGTGGTCACCGTCGTTCCCAACGGCAGCCCTTCCGGGCAACATTCGCTGCTGCTCGATCACGAGCACGCGCGCGCGGTGGCGATATTCCTGCGCGACCATGCGGAGCTTCGGCTGGATTTCTGCTCGCTGATGACGGGCGTGGACTGGCTCGACACGGAAGCGTCGGAAAAAGTGAAGGTCAAAAAGATGGTCGCGGCTGCGGACGGGACCGAGCAGGAACAGGAAGTGGAAGAGGTCCGCAAAACGAAGCACCCGGGGTATCTGGAAGCCGTCTACCATCTGTTTTCGATGGAGAAGAAGCACGGGCCGGTGATCCTGCGGATGCGCACCGCGAACCGCACCGATGGAACGCACTTGCCTTCGCTGACGCCGGTGTGGCGCAGCGCGGAGTTTCAAGAGCGCGAGGCCTTCGATCTCTACGGCATCCTTTTCGACGGCCATCCGGATTTGCGGCGGATTCTGATGTGGGACGGCTTCGTCGATTTCCCTATGCGTCGCGATTATGTGCCGCCCGCCGATGACATTCTGGTCACGGAGGCGCACCGATGAGCGCGGCGATCGATCTGGATCCGATCGGCATCGGCGAAGGCGAGATCATGGAGATCTCGATGGGGCCGCATCATCCCTCGACACATGGCGTATTCCGCATGGATGTGCGGCTGGAGGGGGAAAAGGTTGTTCGGCTGAAGCCGGTCTTCGGGTACCTCCACCGCAATCACGAGAAGATTGCCGAGCATGGCGCGTATCTGTCGGCGATTCCCTACACCGACCGGCTCGATTACCTCTGCTCGATGACCAACAACTGGGGCTATGTGCTGGCGGTGGAAAAGCTGGCGGGGATTCCGGTTCCGGAGCGCGCGGAATTCATTCGCGTCATCGTTGCGGAGCTGACGCGCTTTCAGAATCACGCCGGGCTGGTCGGCTTCCTGCTGCAGGATATGGGCGCGAGCGGCACGCCGCTCATGTACGCCTTCCGTGAGCGGGAGAAGGTGCTCGACCTGTTCGAATCGCTCTCCGGCGCGCGCATGATGTGCAACTACATGCGCTTTGGCGGCGTGCGGGTCGACTGCACCGCAGCGTGGCTGGACGAGGTGCGCCGGCTGCTGCCTGCGCTGCCGCGTTTTGTGGATGAGTTTGAAAATCTGCTGCGCGCCAACGAAATTCTGATGGCGCGCACCCAGGGCACCGGCGTGCTGCCGCGCGATCTGGCCATCAACGCCGGCGTGACCGGACCGATGCTGCGCGCCAGCGGCGTGAACTACGACCTCCGCAAAGTGGACGGCTATGGGGTCTACAGCCGCTTCGATTTTCGCGTGCCGCTGGGCGACCACGGCGATGTGTACGACCGGTACATGATGCGCATTCTGGAGATGCGCGAATCGGTGAAGATTCTGGAGCAGGCGCTGCGCGATATTCCGGAAGGCCCGATTATGGACCCGAAGACGCGGCTGCGCGGACTGCGGCCGAAGGTGGGCGAAGCGTATGGCCGGATTGAATCGCCGAAGGGCGAGCTGGGATTTTTCCTGATCAGCGATGGAACGACCAATCCGTATCGCTACCGGGTGCGGCCGCCGAGCATGATCAACCTGACGATTCTGGAAGACATGTGCCTGGGAGAAAACATCGCCGATGTGGTGATCACGCTGGGCAGCGTGGATATTGTGCTGGGCGAGGTGGACCGGTGAGGCGGGGGGCTAGTTGTTAGTTACTAGTTGCTGGTGGCTAGTGGCTGGTTGCAAGAGCCAGGGGCCGGGTACTGAGAACCAGGAACCAGAAACTAGCAACTAAGAACTGATAACTAGCAACTAAGAACTGGTTTTTTAACTAAGGATTTTCTCATGTTGGGTGAAGGCATCATTCAGGGATTGTTCGAGACGGCGCGGAACTTCTTCGGAAGCTATGTGGAGAAGGACCGTCTCACTACGGTGCAGTATCCCGAGGAGCGGCACACGCTGCCCGAGGCGTCGCGGAATTTCCCGTTCCTGCTGTTCGACGGGCCCGATCCCGATGCCGGTCTGCGCTGCGTCTCCTGCCAGATTTGCGAGAAGGAATGCCCGCCGCGCTGCATTCATATTGAGAAGAGCAAAGACAAGAAGCCGGATTTCGTCGGCAAGATGCAGGCGTATCCAGCGGTCTTCGACATCGATGTTTCGGTGTGCATGAGCTGCCAGATTTGCGTCGAGGTTTGCCCCTTCGACGCCATCCGCATGGACAAGGTATTTGAGCTGAGCACCAGCGACCGCTTCGGCGGGCTGCTGTGGGACAAGCACGAGCTGTCGAAATCGAACGAGTACTACCAGCAGATTCATCCGGTGGAAGCGGCGGAGACGGATGAGCGCCGCGCCAAAGAACTCGTGGATGCCCAGGCGAAAGCAGCGGCAGCAGCGGCGGCGGCGGCCGCTAAGGCCGCGGCGGCGGCACAGCCTGCGGATGCCTCGTCGAACGGCGCGGCTCCGGCGCCCGCCAATCCCGCGAAGACGGTGACCTCATGATGGCGGCGAGCCTTGCAGCATCTTTTCTCTCGGCAGAGGGCGTCGATCAGATCTTCGTCACGCTGAAGCTGTGGTGCGTCGCGCATACGCCGGGACCGCTGCAGATTGTTGTCGGGATCCTGCTGACCATCGTTCCCATTATCGTGATCTTTCCTGCTCTGTTTGCGGTGACCACGGTGCTGGAGCGCAAGGGGCTGGGCCGCATCCAGAACCGCTACGGACCGAATCGCGTTGGGCCGTTTGGCGTGCTCCAACCGATGGCCGACGCGGTGAAGTCGCTGACCAAGGAAGACCTGGTTCCGCGCGCGGCGGATCAGATTGTGCACTATCTGGCGCCGCTGGTGCTGGTGGGCGCGGCGTTCCTCGCGTTTGCGGTGCTGCCCATCGGACGCAACATGGTCGCCGTGAATCTGGACGCCGGCGTGCTGTTCTTCTTCGCCATTGGAGCGGGCACGGAACTGGCGGTTTTCATGGCCGGATGGTCGAGCCGCAACAAATATTCGCTGCTGGGGGCAATGCGCGCGATCGCGCAGATGATCAGCTACGAGATTCCGCTGATTCTGTCTTCGGTCGCCGTGATCATGATCGCGGGCACGCTGTCGACGACGCGGATTGTCGAACTGCAGGCGCAGACGACGGGAACGCTGGCCCACTGGAACGTCTTCACGCCGTGGGGACTGGCCGGGTTCGTCCTCTTTATGATTGCCGCGACGGCGGAGACCAATCGAAGCCCCTTCGATCTGCCGGAAGGCGAGTCGGAGATCATCGCCGGGTACTTCATCGAATATTCCGGCTTCAAGTTTGCGCTGTTTTTCCTGGCTGAATATCTCGAGATGTTCGCGGTGAGCGGCCTGGGCATCACGCTGTTTCTGGGCGGATGGTCGTCGCCGTTCAGCTTCCTGGCGTGGATTCCTTCCTGGATGTGGTTCTTTGGCAAGCTGCTCACGCTGATTGTCGCCTTCATCTGGGTGCGGGGCACGGTGCCGCGCCTGCGCATGGATCAGCTGATGAACTTCGCGTGGAAATTTATGCTGCCCATGTCGCTGATCGTGATTTTTTCGGCCGGAATCTGGCGCTTTTTGCCTCTCGCTGTGGCGGGGTCAACGGCGCTGGGCGCTATGGTACGCTGGCTGGTCTGTGCGTCGATCATCATCGGCCCTTATGTGGTTCTGGCCCGCACTTTGGAGCGGGGCCGGAGTATTGAGAAACGAACCTACCGGTTTGCGGAGTGATTGGAGTCACAGCCGCAGATGCGCCGCTGTGAAAACGTAGAGCAGGTTCCAACCAGCAGCAATTGAGGATGATCAGCGGCGCGCGAGACGCCGCGTTCGAAAGACGATGACTCTGCCGTTTCTGATCCTTGCGCTCCTGACACTCGCCGGCGGCATCGCCGCCATGACGCTGCGCCGTTTGGTGCATTGCGCGCTGGCGCTCACCATTGCGTTTATCGGGTTGGCGGCGCTCTATCTGAATCTCGGCGCGGAGTTCGCGGGGCTGGCGCAGTTGCTGGTCTACGTCGGCGCGATCGCCATCCTGATTGTCTTTGTGATTTTGCTGACGCGCGGCGACACCGATTCGGCCTCGTCCTTCTCGCCTGCCAGTTTCGCTGGAGTGGTCGTCGCCCTCGCGGTGTTTGCTGTATTGGCCTGGGCCGTGGAAACCAGCAGTCTGGCTGGCTCGGCGGCGGTGCGGCCCGCGCCTTCCGCGCCGATGCAGCAGATTGGGCTGACCCTGATGCAGCATTACGTACTGCCGCTGGAAGTGATTGCGCTGATGCTGACCGCTGCGATGATCGGCGCCGTGATCCTTGCCTTGCGCGACAAGCGCAGCGCCGATTCCGGCGATCCTGCGAGACCGGAGTTGCGCGCCTGATGACTCCTCTCGGTGGTTGTCTGCTCGTTTCCGCGTTGCTGTTCGCCATCGGACTAGCGGGTGCGCTCACGCGTCGCAGCGCCATCCTGGTGCTGGCCGGGATTGAGCTGATGCTGAACGCGGCCAACCTGAACTTCATCGCCTTCTGGCGTTTTGGGCCGCATCCGGAAGCCCTGACCGGGCTGATTTTTGTTGTCTTCTCGATCGCCGTGGCCGCGGCAGAAGCGGCCGTCGGCCTCGCGCTTATCCTGGCCATCTACCGCTTCGCGAAGACCTCTGACGTGAGCGAGATTACGGAGATGAAGGGATGACCTGGATCGTTCGCCATCTCTGGCTCATTCCGGTGCTGCCCATGCTGGCGTCCGGCCTTGCGGCATTGCTCAGGCGGAGTCAGAAGCGCGCGTCGGCCACGCTGGCGATCGGGTCGATGAGCGTCTCGCTGCTGCTGGCGCTGATAGCGTTTGCCGAGGCGCTGGCTCATCCCGCCGTCCAGGCAGTGAATTTTGAGTGGATGCAGTTTGGCGATCAGTGGGTGACGCTGGGCTGGCTGCTCGATCCACTGGCGTCCGTGATGCTGGTGATGGTGACCTTTGTCGGGCTGCTGATTTTCATCTACAGCCTCGGCTACATGGCGCATGACGACAACGCGGGCCGCTTCTTCTGCTTCCTGTCGCTGTTTGCCGGCGCGATGCTCGGCGTGGTGATTGCGAACAGCCTGCTGCTGCTCTTCATGTGCTGGGAAGTCGTGGGCCTGACGTCGTATCTGCTGATCGGGTTCTGGTTCCATCGTCCCGCGGCTGCGGCTGCCGCGAAGAAGGCCTTCATCACCACGCGCATCGGCGATCTCGGCCTGCTGATCGGCATGGTGTGGCTCTACGCGCAGACGGGGACGCTGCTCTTCTACAACAACGGCGCGGGGTGTCTGGAGCAGAGCGCGCTGACGGCGCTGGCCGCACACGCTGCCGTGGGCGGAATGGCTCTTTCGACGGCCATCGGACTGCTGATTTTTTGCGGAGCGGTTGGAAAATCCGGCCAGGTGCCGCTGCACGTCTGGCTGCCCGATGCAATGGAAGGCCCGACCCCGGTGAGCGCGCTGATTCACGCCGCGACCATGGTGGCGGCGGGCGTTTATCTGATTGCGCGCGTGTATCCGCTGATGAGCGCGGGCGCGCTGGAAGTGGTCGCGTGGGTGGGCGCCATCACGGCGTTATTTGCCGCATGCATTGCTGTCGCGCAGAACGACATCAAGCGGATTCTCGCCTACTCCACGGTTTCGCAGCTCGGTTACATGATGCTGGGCCTCGGCGTCGGCGGCGTCGCCGTCGGCATCTTCCACCTGATCACGCATGCCTTCTTCAAGGCGCTGCTCTTCCTCGGCGCGGGGTCGGTCATCCACGGCTGCACTGAGGAGCAGGACATCCGCAACATGGGCGGTTTGCGGCGGTTGATGCCGGTGACGTTTGCGGCGTATACCGCGGGCATGCTGGCGCTGTGCGGCGTGCCGCTGTTCGCCGGGTTCTGGAGCAAGGACGCCATTCTGCACTCCGCGCACGGCTGGGGCGTTTCGATGGGGCCGTTCTATCTGGGCGCGATCGGCGCGCTGCTGACCGCGTTCTATATGACGCGGCAGATGTATTACGTCTTCTTCGGGCCGCATCGTCTGCCGCAGGCCACCGTTTCCGCGGCTGAAACCGCGGCGCACGCGATTCCTGCGCATGAGATCGAGCCGGTTGTCTCTGCAGGACGGCACGGCGAGGTGTGCGAGGTGGCGGGAGCGCGCGAGAGCCCGCCGGTGATGACGGTGCCGCTGGTGATCCTGGCGGTGTTTGCCGCGTTTTTAGGATTTGTGGGCACGCCGGCGTGGCCGTGGTTCCAGGCATTTCTTGCCGGACAGAGCGTTCACTTCGACTGGACCGGCTTCTCCGAGCCGGGGCTGATGACGCTGATGGTGGTGTCCACTCTGATCGTGTTCGCCGGGCTCGGACTTGGCTGGCTGTTCTATGGACGCAAGCCCATTGAGGGCGCCACCGATGCCGACGCGCTGGAGCGGCTGCAGCCGTCGATATTCGCCGCGCTCGGCAATCGGCTGTACGTGGATGAGTTTTACGGCGTGACGTTCATTGCGCTCACCCGTTTCGTCTCGGCGTTCTCGGCGTTTCTCGACCGCTGGATTTTTGGCGGCATCGTGAACCTGGTTGCGTGGATTGCCACGGGCTTCGGCTGGTTCGATCTGGGCGTCGACCGGTTCGTGGTGAACGGCGGCTTCGATATGGGCTGCCGCGAGGTTTCCCTCTTCGGACGCTTCTTCACGCGCCTGCAAAACGGCCGCGTGCAGAATTATCTGCGCGTCATTGCCGTGGCCCTGGTGCTGCTGGCCATCGTTCTGCTGTGGGGGCATCGCGGATGATCACCGTCCTCACGCTGTTCCCGATTTTCGGCGGCCTGCTCATTCTGATCTTCGGCCGCTCGCGCAGCCTCGCGCGCTCCATGGCCGTTTCGGTCGCGGTGGCCTGCCTGTTTGTCGTGTACAGCCTCTGGCGCAACTTCAATGCTGCGCTGCCCGGCATGCAGTTGGAGGAGTTCCACGAGTGGGCGCCGTCGCTGGGGATTGCCTATCACGTCGGCGTCGATGGACTGGGCGTGCTGATGCTCGCGCTGTCCGCCATCGTGGTGCTGATGTCGCTCGCCGCCTCGTGGTCGAACGAGAAGCAGAACTCGACCTACTTCGCGCTGGTGCTGTTTCTGGAAGCGGGATTGTTCGGCACGTTTACCGCGCTGAATTTCGTCCACTGGTTCATCTTCTGGGAGCTGAGCCTGATTCCGGCATTCTTCCTGATCCGCCTGTGGGGAGGGCCGCAGCGCGCCCGCGCCGCGACGCAGTTCTTCCTCTACACGATGGTGGGCAGCATCGCGCTGCTGCTGGCGTTTCTGGCGATTTTTCAGGCGACGGGCCGGTTCGACTTTGTCGATCTGGCCGGGCTGGCGCAGTCGGGCGGGCTGACGGCCTCGCTCAGCAATCTGCACTGGGCCGCGAGCCCGGCGCACATTGCGCAAGGACTTTTCTGGGCGGCGTTTCTGGGATTCGCCGTCAAGACGCCGGTGGTTCCCTTCCACACCTGGCTGCCCGGAGCGTATTCCGAAGCACCCAGCGAGACCACCATGCTGCTGACCGGCGCCATGTCGAAGATGGGCATCTACGGCTTCCTGCGCATCCTGCTTCCGATCTTTCCGGAGCCCATGCAGCAGGCGCGGACGCCGCTGCTGTGGCTGGCCGTCGCGACCATTGTGCTGCCGGCGTTCTCCGCGTGGGTGCAAAAGGACCTGAAACGCACCTTCGCGTATGGGTCGGTGAATCACCTGGGCTACTGCCTGCTCGGCATCGTCGCCGCGTCACAACTTGCAGGCTCTGCGGTGGAACGCTCGGCTGCGCTCACCGGCGTGCTGCTGCAGGTCTTTGCGCACGCGATCACGGCGGCGGGACTGTTCTGGTTCGTCGCGCTGCTCGAGCGGCGGACGGGCGGATTGCGCGGGATTGACGATTTCGGCGGGCTGCGGCGCGTGGTGCCGGTGTTCTCAGGGCTGATGGGCATCGCGATCTTCGCCTCGCTGGGGCTGCCGGGGCTCAACGGATTTCCTGGGGAGTTTCTCATCTTTAAAGGTTCGTTCGCGCTGGCACCCTGGGCTACGGCGGTGTCGGTGCTGGGGCTGCTGATGACGGCGGTCTTTCTGCTCACCGTGATCCAGAAGGTGTTTTCAGGGCCGGTGAATCCGCGCTGGTCGGGGCTTGCGGATCTGACGACCGCGGAGCGGCTGACGCTGATTCCGGCGATTGCGCTGATGTTGATCGTTGGGCTGTTTCCGCAACTGATTACCGGCATGGTGCACGGCACGATTCTGCAATGGGTCGCAGGAGGGCACTTCTGATGCTCGCCTGGACCATTTATCTCTCGTTCCTTGGGGCGCTGGCCGCGCGGCTGTCTCCGACGAAACAGATCGCACGAGTGCTGGCGCTGTTGACGGCGCTCGCGGCCTTCGCGCTGAGCCTGATGACGCTCGTCCACTGGCAACCCGGCGAAATTCTGACGGTCGCCAATGTTCCATGGGTTCCGCAGCTTGGCCTCTCGTACCACCTGGCCGCAGATGGCATCAGCCTCACACTGCTGCTGCTGACCGGCATCGCCGCGACCGCCGGGATTCTTTTCTCGTGGAACATCGAGCATCGCACCCAGGAATTTTTCGCGTTCTATCTGGTGCTGATCGGCGGGGTCTACGGCGTCTTCCTCAGCTTCGATCTGTTTCTGCTGTTTGTGTTCTACGAGATCGCGATTATCCCGAAGTATTTTCTGATCGCCATCTGGGGATCGGTGCCGCGCGACGCCAGCCCGGAAAATCGCGGCTCGCTGCGCGAATACGCGGCGATGAAGCTGGCCCTCTACTCGTTTGCCGGATCGGCGTTGGTGCTGGCGGGCATGGTGGCGGCGTGGACTGTCTCCGGCGGGCACTCGCTCACCTTCGAAGCGCTGGCCAGCTACCCGTTCCCCGTGCATTTTCAGCTGTGGGCGTTTCCGCTCGTCTTTGTCGGATTCGCGGTGCTGGCCGGCATGTGGCCCTTCCACACCTGGGCACCCACCGGTCACGCGGCCGCGCCGACGGCGGCCTCGATGCTGCTGGCCGGCGTGGTGATGAAGCTGGGCGCGTACGGCTGCCTGCGCGTGGCGATGATGCTCTTCCCCCGCGGCCTTGACCCGTGGGGCTTCCACGTTCTCGGCTTCGGATCGTGGCGCGACGTCTTCGCGCTGCTGGCGTTGATCGGCATTGTGTACGGAGCCGGCGTGGCCCTCGTCCAGCGCGATTTCAAATTCGTCATCGGATATTCGAGCGTTTCGCACATGGGCTTTGTGCTGCTGGGGCTGATGACGCTGACGCAGATTGGCCTCGGCGGCGCGGTCTTCCAGATGTTTTCGCACGGCGTGATCGCCGGGCTGCTTTTCGCCGTTGTGGGCCGCATGGTTTACGACCGCACGCATACGCGCGATCTGAACGAACTGGGACCCATGCGCCTGGCGCGCGTGATTCCCTTTGCCGCCGTCACCTTCGTCCTGGCAGCCATGGCGTCCATCGGCCTGCCTGGATTCAGCGGGTTCATCGCCGAGTTCCAGATTCTGCTGGGCGCGGGGCGCACGCTGCCGTGGATGGCCGTCGTCGCCGGCATTGGCATTCTCCTCGGCATCGCGTTTACCTGGCGGGCGCTGACGAAGGTGTTCTTCGGGGAGCCGGCACCGGGAGCGGCTGCACCTCACTGCGATTGTCCGCCGATCACCCTGCCGGAGAAATGCGGCGCGGTGCTGCTGCTGGCCACCACGCTGGCCGTTGGCCTGTATCCGCGCGTGCTGACTGATCTGATTTTGCCCGCGCTCAATTCGCCGCTCTTCCACGGACTCCGCGGAGGTACGTGGCGATGACACCGGTGAGCTATCTGGATGTGCTGCACTTCACCGTGCCGGAGATCGCCATCGCCCTGGCGGGCCTGGTGGCGCTGACGCTCGACATCACGGCGCTGCGCAAGGCTCCGCTGGCGAACCGGCTGCGCAGCGCAGTCATCATCGCGGTGATCGGATGCGTCTTTGCCATCCACTTCCTGACCCGCGCGCCGCAGGCGTACGGCCTGCCCGACGGCATGTTCGTGATGACGCCGCTGACCACTCTGGTGCAGATTGCGGTAGTCCTGCTGGCGATTTTTACGGTTATGCTGGCGCGCTCCAGCCAGTTCACGCGGCACGTGGGCGAATACATTGCCCTGATTCTCTTCGCCACCGTGGCCATGATGTTTCTGGTCGCCACGCAGAATTTGCTGCTGATCTTTGTCGCGCTCGAATTTCTCTCGCTTTCGCTCTACATCCTCACTGGATTCGACAAGCAAAGCCGCCAATCGGCCGAAGCGGCGCTGAAATATTTCCTCTTCGGAGGGATGTCCGCCGGCTTCCTGCTGTTCGGCTTCAGCCTGCTCTACGGGCTTTCCGGCTCGATTGAGCTGCCGAAGATTGCTGCCGCGCTCAGCGGCCCGGGGCTGGACCCGCTGCTGATGATCGCCATCGTGATGGTCGCCGTCGGCTTCGGCTTCAAGGTCGCCGCCGCGCCGTTCCATCTGTGGGCGCCGGACGCTTACCAGGGCGCGCCGACCGTAAGTGCGGGATTCATTGCTTCCAGCTCCAAGGTCGCCAGCTTCTTCATCTTCGCGCAGGTGGCGACGCTTGCGCTCGCCGGAGCCGCCGGCAGCGGCGCGCTGCACGCTTACGCGCCGGGATGGGTCCCGGTGCTGGCCATCCTCGCCGCGCTTTCGATGATCCTCGGCAATACCGCGGCCATCGTGCAAACCAGCGTGCGCCGGTTGCTCGCATACTCCGCGATCGGCCATGCGGGCTACATGCTGATCGGCATCGTCGCACACACCCAGCAGAGTCTGAGCGCGCTCATCTATTACGTGATCACTTACGCGCTGGCTTCGCTGGGCGCATTCGGCGTGCTGGGCGCGCTTGAATCCGCGGGCATCGATCGCATTGAAGATCTGCGCGGGCTCAATCGCCGCGCACCGGGTCTTTCCCTGTGCCTGCTGATTTTCCTGCTCTCGCTGGCGGGGATTCCGCCGCTGGCGGGCTTCTTCGGCAAGTTCTACATCTTCTCGGCCGCGCTCCAGGCGGACTCCGGCCTTCTCTGGCTGATCCTGCTGGCTGTCGCGATGAGCGCTGTTTCGCTCTACTACTACCTGCGCGTGCTGAAGCAGGTGTTCGTCGCCGAGGAGGGTTCGGCGACGACGCGGCCGATCGCGATTCCCCTGCTCACGCAGGTCACCCTGTGGATCATTGCGATTCTGGTTGTACTCCTGGGTTGTTTCCCTGGATTGCTGCTGCAGTGGATCCGGCCGGTCTAAGCCGGTCCGCTCAACGGCCGTGCGTCATCGCGCCACGCGCGACTTTTGCAGATACATGGCGGCGTCCGCCACGCGCTTGAGATCCTCTTTCGTCGGGCCATCGTCGGGATAGATGGCGATGCCGATGCTGGCTGAGCCGCTGACCGGCTGTCCCTCGATATCGAGCGGCGTATCAAGACAACGCATCAGGCGCTGCCCGATCTCTTCCACTTCGGATCGGCTGCGAACCACGGGGATCAGCGCGATAAACTCGTCGCCGCCAACGCGCGCCAGCGTATCCATGCCGCGCAGGCTGTACGAGAACCGCTGCGCCGCCTGCCGCAGGAACAAATCGCCGACGCGATGGCCGTAGACGTCGTTCACGCGCTTGAACTGGTCGAGGTCGATGTAGATGAGCGCAAACTTTGTCTGGTTGCGATCCGCGTTCCCAATCACCTCATCCAGCCGACTCTCCAGCAGGAAGCGGTTGGCGGCGTTGGTCAGCTGATCATAGTGCGAGCGGTGCATCAGGGTTTCGTAGAGACGGCGATTGTCGATGGCCAGCGCCGCGAGACTGGCGCCCATCTCCATCACTTCGCCCACGTGGGCATCGCGGAAATGCGCTCCGGCCAGCACCAGCGATCCCAGCCGCTCCCCCGCGCTCGAAGAGATATCGCGACGGACCGTCGGAGCCGCGCCCTTCTCGGCCGCCGGCATGCCCACGCGCGCGGCGTTCGGCAGTTCACACCAGCATGCCCGGTCGCCCAACTGGCCGCTGATAAGCTGCACGATCATCAGCAGCACCTCATCCAGATTCAGCTTGCTGTTGATCGCCTCCAGCACACGGCCACGCTTCTCTTCGAGACGCGCGATGCGCCGTTCGCGGGCGGCTTCCGTTTCCATGGTGGAGCGGATCTGTTCCGACTGGTGCCGAACCTTCTTCTGCAGAACAATCGCCCAGATGAGCGCGGTCAGCATCAACGCCACCAGAGCGGCACTCAGATAGAACAGGTGGCGCACGGTCCACCAGGAGGGATGGGCCAGCACGGCCAGGTCCTGCGGGCTCCGCATCTCGAGGTCGAACCAGCGCTCGGTGTTCCAGGGCCCTCCGGCGTGCACAAAGCACACGCCGGTCACGCGCACTTTGCTCCCAATCGAATATTCCGGGAGCACCAGCTGGTCGAAGTCCTGATTCCATACCGTCCGCGGCAGCACAGCGGAGAAAACATGCGGGCCTGCCTGAATCACCAGCGTGTCCTGGTGGCGTTCATGCACCTCAGCGGCCAGCGTTCCCTCCATCGAGATCAGTTCGTAGGGGAAGTGCCCGGCCATCGCATCGTCCCACTGGATCGCCAGCGGCTGAATCACGTTCATGGCCGCCGTGGGCAGAACATTGGACTGCCCGATCGCCTCGGAATACTCGTGCGGATAGGGGAAGCCGACGACGTCCACGACCTGCCCGACGCGGATGGGCGACTGCTCGTAGGTATTCACCAACGCTGCCTGGCGGTCCTGATTTTCGACGACCATCTGCAGGCCCGGCTCGTAGAGCGTCACGCTGCCGCGCACGTGCAGCCGATCGCTCCTGTCCTGGACGTAAGAGTGCGACTCGATCCGCGCGATGTTGGTGAGCGGAAGGCTGGCGGGGTTGCCCGCCGCCTTTTTCACCACCTGCATGTGGGCCGCCGAGCTGACCCACAGCTCAGCCCCGGTTTGCTGGTACTTGCCGTCGAAGATGCCGCCGGCTACACCTTCCACCTTCACGTCCGCGTCAAGGAGAGAGAGAGGGTCGAGGGTCCCCACGTCTTCCATGTGCACGCGGAGCGGGCCGCCATCGGTTTGCAGGTCGATGAGCAGATAGCCCGAATCGTCACCCTCGGGCTGCGCTTGCTGGCTGGTGTCGGGAGCGCCTTCCCGGCGGCGTATGCGCGCCACCGAATTCTGTCCGGTGTCCTGCTGATGCGTCGCGGACCGAACCGTGCCGGTGATGCTCACGTACCGGCAGTCGGTCGACCGTTGCAGCAGCTCACGCCAGTCCACCGCAACGGGCTCGGGAAACTGTGCCTTGCTGACAACTTCGATGGAAGCCGCCTTTACGTTGGTGGCAAAGCTGGGGACGGTTACCCCGCGCACCACGACCTCGTCGCCGGGCTGCAAATCGGACGGATGAGCTGGGGGCACGACGTAAATGCCGCCGGTCGCGTCCTGAACGAAAATCTGCCCTTCGCTCGGCTGGTAATACGTCAGGATCGCGTGCAGCTCGACGGGAATGCTGGCGGCCGCGCCGCTCGCGGGGAGCGCGCGAATCTGCGCCACGGAAGTCAGCAGTGCGGTCGCGCCCGCGGCACCGGCTGCTGGCTGATGCGGGACGGCTGACTGACCCTCCGCGGCGTGGCTGGGCGGCGAGACTGCTGCTCCGGAGCCCACGGCGCAGGCCATGACGACTAATGCGAGATAAGAATTCAGTAACGTGCGAGTGCGACGCATCTGCCGCTCTCAAGATTGCACGCGACCGTCACGAATGTCATTAGATATCTAAAAGGTGTCCAATCTCCGGTCACTTTCCGGTTACTTTCGAGTTAGGCTCCCCTGGATTGCTCTCTCCCATACCAGGCGCGCCGCCGCCAGATCTACAGCGCCCACTCCCAGCGACTTGAAGACAATCCATTGGCCCGCACCTGAAAGGCTGTGATGACCGGACAATAGCTCGCCCAGTTCCGCTGCAATGGGCCGGCCTGCCCCGATTACGTCGCCGGATTCGCGCAGGGCCGCTTCTCGCGACTCGACGACGATCTCGGCCTGCATGGCGGCGTCGTCCAGTTCGCGCTTCGTGGGCCCGACGGAGGCGATCGCGCAGACCAGCGCGCCCTCGGTCAGCCATGCGCCGCGGACCATCGGCTCCTCGCCGCAGGCCACGCTCACCACCACGTCGGCTCCGCGCACAGCGGCCTCGGCGGTGGGCCAAACTTTCAGGCCGAACTCGTCGGCAAAACGCTGGGCGTTGGCCGGCGTCCGGCTCCAGACGCGCAATTCTGCGAAATCCCGCACCAGACGCAGCGCGTGGATATGCGAGCGTGCCTGGACGCCGCTGCCGAGAATCGCGAGGACCTGCGCATTGGGGCGGGCGAGGCAGCGAACCGCCGCGGCGGTTACCGCTGCGGTGCGCATTTCCGTGATCAGACGCCCATCCATGGCGACGAGCGGCTCTCCGGTCTTCGCGGAAAAGAGCTGAATCACCGCCTGATGCGTCGGTTCCCCACGATTCTCCGGGTAGAAGGTCACCAGCTTTGCGCCCATCAGATCGCCATCGACGGCCGGCATCCAGGCGAAGAAGCCGCGGTGTTCGGGCACGGGCAGGATGCCGCGCACCGGCTGGCGAACCGTTCCTGCGGACAGGCCGATAAGGGCGCGCTCGACCGCGGGGATCAGCTCTTCGTAGGTCAGCAGGGGCCGGACCTGGTCTTCGTTGAGATATTCCATCGTTGCATCCTCCTCGCCGGCGTCCGCTACATCAGGCTCACTGCATCCACGTCCACGATCAGGTTGGGCCGCGGAATCCCCGCCGTCTCCGCGTGGGCCAGCATCGCGCGCAAGGCGCGCTGCAGGGCGCTGCGGCTCTCCGCCTTCATGACGAGGTGAAAGCGGTAGGTTCGCTTGATCCGGGCTATCGGCGCGGTGGCCGGGCCCAGCACGCGCACGCCGCGCAGCAGGGTTTGCTGGCACCACTTGCCGAGGGCTGACGCCCAGGCGGCCGCCTCTTCGAGCCTCTGACTTTGCAGCAGCACATTGGCCAGCGCGGCATAGGGCGGATAGTGCATGGCGCGGCGGAAGCGCAGCTCGCGTTCGGCAAAGGCCTCGAAATCATGTTTCGCCGCATACTGCACGGCGTAGTGCTCGGGATGATAGGTCTGCACGATGACCTGGCCGGGCAGATCGCCGCGCCCGGCGCGTCCGGAAACCTGGGTCAGCAGCTGGAAGACGCGTTCGGCGGCGCGGAAATCCGGCATCCCCAGCGCGTGATCGCAGCCAACCACGCCCACCAGCGTTACGCCGTGGATGTCGTGGCCCTTGGCGATCATCTGCGTGCCGACGAGCAGGTTGATTTCGCCGGAATGCAGACGGAGCAGCAGCCGCTCCATGTCGTTGCGTCCGCGCACCGTGTCGCGATCCATGCGGCCGATGCGCGCCCCGGGAAAGATTGCCTGCAGGCGCTCCTCGCCCTGCTGCGAGCCGGCGCCGAGAAAGTAGAGGTATTCGCTCTCGCATTTGGGACACTTCTTAGGCACCGTCTTTTTGTAACCGCAATAGTGACATTCCAGGCGCTGCCCCGCCGCCTGGAATTCGTCGCCCGCCACCGGCTTGTGATAGGTGAGGGCGATGGAGCAGTTCTCGCACTCCAGCTTTTCGCCGCAGGCCCGGCAAATCACGACGAAGGAATAGCCGCGCCGGTTGAGCAGGATGATCGCCTGCTCGCCGCGGTCCAGCGTCTCCTGCGTGGCCTCGGTCAGGACGCGAGCGAAGAGATTCTCCTGGCCGGTCTCCTCGAACTCGCGGCGCATGTCGAGGAGGCGCACTTCGGGCAGCGGCCGGTCCATCACGCGCTCGCGCATCTCGATGCGCTGGTATTTGCCCTGCGCGGCGTTATGCCACGTCTCGAGCGAGGGCGTGGCCGAGCCCAGGACGATGGCGGCCCCAGCCAGCTTGGCGCGCATCACGGCGACATCGCGGGCGTGGTAGCGCGGCATCGATTCCTGCTTGTAGCTGCCGTCCTGCTCCTCGTCGACGACGACCAGCCCCAGGTCCTGGACGGGCGCGAAGATCGCGGAGCGCGTGCCGACCACCACGCGCGCCTCGCCGCGCCGGATGCGATGCCATTGCTCGCCGCGCTCCTCGGGGGTGAGCTGCGAGTGGAGAAGCGCGACCTCCGCGCCGAAAGCGTGGTGCAGTTGCGCGGCCATCGCGGGCGTCAGGCCGATCTCGGGGACCAGCAGGATCGCAGACTTCCCTGCCGCGAGCGCCCGGCGCATCGCCGCCAGGTAGACAGCGGTCTTGCCCGATCCAGTAACGCCGTAGAGCAGAAAGGGCTGGAACCTGGAGGCGGCGACGGCGGCGCTGATCGTCTCCAGAGCTTTGACCTGCACCGGGTTGAGCGTGTAGTCGTTGTGCGCGAGATGATGGAGTCCGGTGAGATGGAAATCCGCGGGGCGCTCCTCGATGCGCACCAGCTCGCGCTTCACCAGCGTCGTGAGCGTCGATGCGGGAATGTCGAGGCGGCGGAGTTCAGCCACCGGCAATTGGCCGTCGGCTCCGGCCAACTCGGCCAGGATCGTTTGCTGATTCTCGTTCAGCTTCGGCAGCCGCACGCCTTCGACGAGGACGGCGTAGCGAACCGTGCGGCGAGCGTCGCGCGGCTCAGCCGAGGTCTCGCGGGCGATCCACTTCTTGCGGACCATGCCGAGAATGAGCCGAACCGACGCGCCGGTAGCGGAGCGGAGCCTGGCCAGGGTGACCGCATCCCCCGATTCGAGCGCATTGAGGACGGAGTACTCGCGATCCTGCTCTTCCGGCGACAGACGCGACCGCCGCGACGCACCCCGCTCGGCACCCGAGGCCAGCGCGAGACGGCCCGCGTCGGCGATGCGGTAAAGCACCTTGCGGCGCACCTCACCCGTCAGCGGCAGCATGGAGCGGAGGACCTCGCCAACCGGGGCGAGGTAATACTGGGCGATCCACTGCCCCAATTCGAGCAACTGGGGCGACAGCACCGCTTCGGCATCGAGGATGCCGAGGAGAGGCTTGGCGTCCACGGGCGGCGGATCGTCGTGGACCTTCACCACCACGCCGGCCAGCTTTTCGTTGCGAAACGGGACCAGGACGCGCGCGCCGATGGCCGGAACCTCGTCCCCCACCGCGTAGGTGAAGACGCGGTCCAGCGGAACGGGGACGGCCACATCGCAGAAGGCAGGCATCGAGGTCTTCCACGAAGCTACCAGAACGACCTCTGAATCCTTAGACCCGTTGGCGAATCAGAAGGAAAGTCTCTGGGAGGAATCAATGGCAGCAGAAAAAGTCGCATTCATCACCGGCGGGAACAAGGGCATCGGCCTCGAAACGGCCCGCCAGCTGGGCAAGCAGGGCATCACCGTCGTCATCGGCGCGCGCGACCCGGAAAAGGGCGCGGCCGCCGTGCAAAAGCTCAAGGCAGACGGCGTCCACGCGGAATTTGTACGCTTCGACGTCACCCAGCCTGGCGATTTTCAGGCGGTCTACGACTACTTCGACAAAAAATACGGCCGGCTCGACATCCTGGTCAACAACGCGGGCGTGTCGAAGGAAGCGTTTATGGCGGGAAACCGGACCAGCACCACCTCCGCCGAGGTGCTGCACGACACCTTCGACACGAATTTCTTTGGGGTCATCCAGATCACGCAGACGCTGCTGCCGCTGCTGCGCAAATCGCCGGCTGGCCGCATCGTGAATTTGTCGAGCATCCTCGGCTCGCTGGCGCTGCATGCCGATCCGCAATCGCCGATTTACAACGCGAAGGCGTTTGCCTACGACGCGTCGAAGGCCGCGCTGAATTCGTTCACGATCCATTTGGCGCATGAGCTGAAAGACACGAAGATCAAGGTCAACTCCGCGCACCCCGGCTGGGTGAAGACGGATATGGGGACCGACGCCGCGCCCATGGAGATTGAGGACGGCGCGAAGACCAGCGTGCGCCTGGCGACGCTTCCGGACGATGGGCCGACGGGCGGGTATTTCCACATGAACGATCCGCTGCCGTGGTGAAGGGCCAGCAAGAAGCGGCCAGGGATAAAGCGGTCAGGGATAGGACGGTTAGCTAAGAAGCCGTCAGCGAGTTGCGTTGAATCCCGCTGGAATTCCGCTGGCCGCTTCATCACTGACCGTTTTATCAACCGACCGTCTCATCGCTGGCCGCTTTTTAGCTGCTCTTCGCCAGTCCCAATTCCGCCATCGCGATCTGCAGATCGGCCCAGGCTTCCTTCTTCTGCCTTGGATCGCGCAGCAAATATGCCGGGTGATAGGTGACGATGAGCTTTGCGCCGCGCACCTGGTGGATGCGTCCGCGCAGCGCGGCCAAGGGGCTCTTGCCGCCCAGCAGGTAAGTGGCCGCCGTTGCGCCCAGAGCCACGAGCACCTCCGGGCGGATCACGTCGATCTGGCGAAAGAGGAACGGCGAGCAGGTGTTGGCTTCGACCGGTTCGGGCACGCGATTCTGCGGCGGCCGGCATTTGACGATGTTGGCGATGTACACCTGATCGCGGCGCAGGCCCATGGCGCTGATCATGTTGTTCAGCAACTGGCCGGCGCGGCCCACAAAGGGCAGCCCCTGCGCGTCTTCGTCCGCACCTGGGCCCTCACCCACGAACATCAGGCGCGCGTTGGGATCGCCATCGCCGTAGACGATTTTGTTGCGCCCTTGCGCCAGGGCGCAGCGCGTGCAGTCGCCGAGGTCCGCACGAATGGCCGCGAGCGCGGCTGCTTTGTCTCCCGGCGCAACCGGCGCGCCTGGCGGTGCGATCACAGGCAGCGCTGCGGCTTTCGGCATGAAGGTCGTCTCCTGGGGTTCCGTGATGGACGCGGCGGAATTCTCTTCACCTGGCAGCGTCTCCTCGGCGTCCGTGCGAAGCGTCTCGCCGTCTGCGGAAGACCGGCGGTAAAAATCGAAGATGCCCAGATCGCGAAAGTAAGCGATCCGCGCCCGCACCTGCTCTTCTTTTTCAGGGGAAAGCCGGGTTGCCAACGTTAGTCTCCGGGAGCGACCGAGAGGCCGGTGTCCGCCTCCGCGAGAAGATGCCGCGGGCGGCGCAGCGCCACGATCTCGTCCAGCAGATGATCGGCCAGCTCGCGCTTGGGCATCTCCGCCATCTCGATGGAACGATCGGGCGTGAGGAAGGTGACCGCGTTGCGATCCGAATCGAAGCCGACGCCTTCGCGCGAAACGTCGTTCAGGACAATGGCATCCGCGCCCTTGCGCAGCAGCTTGGCCCGTCCGTGAGCCAGCACGTCTTCGGTCTCGGCGGCAAAGCCAATCACCAGCATGCCCGGACGACGGCGCTCCACGACTTCGCGCAGGATGTCGCCGGTGGGCTCGAGGTCGAGGGTCAGCGGACCGCTGCGGCGCAGCTTTTGATCGGCCTGCACCTTCGGGCGGTAATCCGCAACGGCGGCCGACTTGATGACAATGGACGCCTGATCGAGGCGGCTCAGGACGGCCTGACGCATCTCCTCGGTGGTGATGACCGGGACGACGTCGCAGTCGGCAGGAGCGCGCAGAGCGGTCGGCGCCGTGACCAGAATGACGCGGGCTCCGCGTTTCTGTGCGGCCTCGGCCAGGGCATAGCCCATCTTGCCGCTCGACCGATTGCCCAGGAAGCGCACCGGGTCGAGAGCCTCGCGCGTGCCGCCGGCGGTCACCAGAACGGTTTCGCCGTCGAGGTCGTTGCGATGGTGCAGGACGCTGAGCACGGCTTCGATAATGGCGTCGTTGTCGGCGAGACGGCCGGCGCCCGTCATGCCGCAGGCGAGGTAGCCGCTGTCAGGAGAAACGATGCGGACGTTGCGGTTGGCCAGCGTTTCCAGATTGGACTGGGTGGCGGCATGCTGCCACATGTTCACGTTCATGGCCGGGGCCACAATCACGGGAGCTGTGGTGGCGAGGTACAGCGTGCTCAGGAAATCGTCGGCGATGCCGTGCGCGAATTTTGCCAGGATGTTGGCCGTCGCCGGAGCGATGACCAGGGCGTCGGTGGTCTGTGCCTCATCCATGTGCTCGATGGACGACGCCGCATTGCCGCCCGGATCTTCGGGCGTTTGCCACATGCCGGTAATCACTTTATGCCCGGTAAGCGCCGCGAAGGTGAGTGGCTGCACAAACTGCTGCGCCGCCTGGGTCATCACCACATGGACGTCCAGCGCCTGCTTTTGCAGGGCGCGCACGAGTTCGGCTGCCTTATACGCAGCAATGCCGCCAGAAACGCCGACCGTCACCTTCATACAGTGATCTTACGCTCCCCTGCAAAGGCCGGGAATCATTGCGTAACGGGCTTTGCGGCTGGCGCTACGACGCGAATTTCGGGACTTCCGGCGCGTCGATCTCGGGCTTCAGAACCGGAACGTCCTCCGGCCTGACGTAGGCAATTTTGCCCGCGGCAATCTCCGCCTGGGCCACCTTGCTGGCCTTGCGCGAATGCGTTGCCACCAGCGGCTCCGCGCCGTTCTGCAGTTGACGCGCACGGCGCGCGGCCACCAGGACGTAACGAAAATTGCTGTCGTACTCGCGTTCGATCGTCATTGCTGCTCCTTTATAAGCCTGCATCCATCGTCGCTCAGCGGCACTCCGAAAGCCCTGAGCACCGGCTGGATGCGCGCCTCGGAGTTGGCCAGACGGCAACTCTCCGCGACCTGCATCAGCCGATCCGCATCCGCAGTGGTTCCGGAGGCGGTGGGGTTGCGCTGCACACGCTCCGAGGCGACGATGGCGACCATCTCCTCGACAGCGCGATCCAGAACATCGTTGACGAGAATATAGTCATATTCCCGGTAATTCTCAATCTCCTGCCTGGCCTGCGCAAGCCTTCTTTTGATGTCCTCTTCCCTTTCGTTCCCTTCGGCGCGGCTGCGGTTGCGGAGACGGTAGGCCAGCACCTCCGGCGAAGGCGGCATGAGGAAGATGGAAACGGCTTCCGGCATCTTCTTCCGGGCCTGGGAGGCGCCCTGCACATCGATGTCGAGCAGCAGATCGCGTTCGGCGGCGAAGGCCTCATTGAGCGTGCTGCGGGCGGTGCCGTAGTAGTTGCTGAAGACCTGGGCGTGCTCGAGGAATTCGCCGCCGGCGATCATCGCCTCAAAATGTTCTCGGGTGGTGAAGTGATATTCGCGCGAATCGATTTCCGAGCCGCGGGGGCCGCGCGTGGTCCAGGAGATGGAAAACTCCAGCCCCGACACCAGCGAGCGCAGCTGGTTCACGATGGTGGACTTACCGGAGCCCGAAGGCGCCGAGATGATGAACAGGATGCCAGCCAAGCGTCTTTCTTCTCCCGCTGCGTTGATTTATTCCAGGTTCTGCACCTGTTCCCGCGCTTTCTCGATCTCCGACTTCATGCCCAGGCCCGCTTCCGTGATGCGCGTTCCGTTGCCGGCGACGCCGCTGGTCTTGGACAGCAGCGTATTGGCTTCGCGATTCATTTCCTGCAACAGGAAATCCAGCTTCTTGCCGACTTCGCCGCCCTGTTCGAGCAGGCCGGTGAAGTGGTCGATGTGGGTGCGCAGCCGCGTCACCTCTTCCTCCACGTCGCTGCGTTCGGCAATCAGCGCAGCTTCCTGCAGGATGCGATCCTGATCGAATCCGCCGTCGAGCATGCCTTTCATGCGTTGCGTGAGGCGCTCGAAGTAGGCCTGCTGGACTTTTTCGCGCAGCAGCGCAGCTTCGTCGACCAGGCCGCGCAGACGCTGCATGCCGGCGCACATCTCGCCAGCCAGCACCGCGCCTTCCTGGGTGCGCATGGAGTTCAGGGCCGCCACCAGGCCGTCGATTTCGCGCAGCACCGCTTCTTCGAGGCCGCGCATCTCGTCGTCGCTGCTGCGTGCTTCGGCCATCAGCACCCCGGGCAGCCGAAAGATCGCATTCAGGTCCGGGTCGCCGCTGAGTTTGTGCTCGGCGGCGGCGGCGCGGAAGGCCTCGACATAGGCGCTGACCAGCGCGTGATCGTAGCCGGCTTCGGCCTTCTGGCTGCGTTCCAGGTTGAGCGTGACCTCGACGTGGCCGCGCTTCAGCTTCTCTTTCAGAATGCGGCGCAACTGCATCTCGACGGCTTCAATGCCGGAAGGCAGCCGCATATGCAGATCGAGAAACCGATGGTTGACGCTCTTCAGGCTCAGGGAGAAGCCCAGCGTCTCCGTGACTCGTCCCGCGATGCGGGCAAATCCCGTCATGGAATTCACCGGCTGCCCGGCTTTCCCCTGGCCCGCGTCGCTCTTCGATTCGCTCATGCGTCTGTCTTTCCAGTCAGGGCTGCCGGGATGCCCGGTTCTTCTGACCCAGGAATGCCGTGGCTGCCGTTGGCTTCCGCCATCCCCATAAACTGTAACCGATACAGTTTCTGATAGGTCGCCGACGACTGGAGAAGCTCTTCGTGGGTGCCGATGGCGGTAATGCGGCCCTGTTCGAGCACCACAATGCGATTGGCCCTGCGGACGGTCGACAGCCGGTGGGCGATCACGATGGCCGTGCGTCCGGTCATCAGATTGCTGAGCGCGGCCTGCACCAGCGACTCGCTCTCCGCGTCCAGCGCCGAGGTTGCTTCGTCAAGGATCAGCACCGGCGCGCCTTTCAGGATCGCGCGCGCAATGGCCAGGCGCTGGCGTTCTCCGCCGGACAGGCGGAATCCCTTCTCGCCGATCACCGTGTCATAGCCATCCGGCATCTTGAGAATGAAATCGTGCGCCAGGGCTGCTTTCGCCGCGTCCACTACGCGCGCCAGAGGCACATCCGGCTGTCCGTAGGCGATGTTGTTGCGCACCGTGTCGTTGAACAGGATGGTCTCCTGCGTGACTTTGCCGATTTGCGTGCGTAAGGATTCGAGGCTCAGTTGCCGCAGGTCGATGCCGTCCATCGTAATGCGGCCGCCGGTGACATCGAAGAAGCGCGGGATGAGATTGACGAGGGTCGACTTGCCTGCGCCGCTGGGGCCCACCAGCGCGACGACTTCGCCGCGATGAATGGTGAGATTGATGTCATCGAGCACAATTCGCGGACCTTCAGTGTCGCCTTCCTGATCGCGGTAGCGGAAGTTGACGCCTTCCAGGGCAATCGCGTCCTTGAATCCGTCGAGCTTCTGCGGATGCTTCGCCTCCGGCACCTCGTCCTGGTCGTCCATGAAATCGAAGATCGCGGTCGATGCACCGGCGGCCTGCTGGAAATTGTTGTAATACACGCCGAAGCGGCGGATGGGGTCGTACATCTTGAAGAGCGCCACGATGAACGCGAAGAAAATGCCTTCCTTCATTCCGCGATGGCCGATCTGATTCCGTCCCAGCAGCAGCAAAAGCGCGATGGCCACCGCGCCGATCGAATCCATAAGGGGCGAGGTGAGCGCCTGCGCCCGCACCGAGCGCAGGTTCGCGCGGAACAGCTTGCGCGCGGCCTGGCGGAAGCGCAGCAGCTCCCAGAATTCCATGTTGAACGCTTTGACGATGCGGTTGCCGGTGATCGTCTCGTGCAGAATGTTCTGGATATCGGCGAGCTTGTCTTGTCCGCGGCGCGTCGTGCGCCGCACGTCGCGCCCGATGCGCCGGATCGACCCGGCCACGATGGGCACAAAGATGAGCAGCACCCACGCCAGCCTGCCGCCCAGCCCCACCACCACTACGATCATGCACAGCAGGGTCGCCAGTTGCTGCAGAAAGTCCGACAGGACCGATGACGCCGCGTACTGCACGCGCTCGATGTCGTTGATCAGCGCCGAGAGCAGCGATCCAGTGGTGTGCTTCTGGAAGAACGAAACCGACCGGCGCAGGATCGACTCGTACAGGTCGTCGCGCATGTCGGTGATCATGCCGAATCCGGCATAGTTGGCCAGGTAGGTTCCCAGATAGTCGCAGAGGCCCTTGAGCAGTGTGGCCGCCACAAACGCGAAGGCAATCGAGGTCCAGTCGTTGTGGATCCAGCGCGGGACCAGCAGCTCCGGCCGCAGATTGATGTGCCAGCGCTCGCCCAACTGCCCCAGCAGCGGCGTTTGCTTGGCGTGGCTCGCCTGGCCGGGATTGAGCACATTGTCGAAGATGGGCCCGATCAGCAGGACGCGGAAAGCGTCCAGCAGCCCCACGCCCGCGGCCAATACCACCGCCGACAGGACCTGCAGCCAGTAGCGGCGCGCGTAGTACAGCAGGCGCCCGATTCGCTTCATGCGTGCGCAGGCTCCGGCAAGTGGGATGGGGGCATCCCGCTATTTTATCGCGCCGCGGAGTTCCGGCGAGGAAGGCGTCGCACAACGGTCACTGCCCATTGAAGATCGCGCCCGTACAATGCGAAGTATGACAGCCCTGGACTTATCCAGCGCGGAAGAACGCGCCCGCAAAATCCGGCTCATCGTCTTCGACGTCGATGGCGTTTTGACCGACGGCGGCATCTGGCTCTTCCCCGCCCCCGCGCCCAGCCCGCTGACCGCCGCGCAGGCGGCCAAGCAGGAAAAAAAGGGTGGCGTTGCAGTCGCGTCGCCCACCATGATCGAGGCCAAAGGATTCAACGCGCACGACGGCACAGGCGTTTCCCTGGCGCGGCTGGGCAAGATGAAGTGCGCCATCATCACCAAACGCATCTCGGAGACGGTGGCGTTGCGCGCCCGCGATCTGCGCCTGGAATATGTCTACATGGGCCAGGCCTACAAGATGCACGCCATCCGCGAAATCATGGCGAAAGAAGATCTGACGCTGCAGGAAATCGCCTATGTCGGCGACGATGTCATCGACCTGCCGGTGATGCGCGTTTGTGGATTGGCCGTTGCCGTGGCCAACGCCCGCGCCCAGGTGAAAGCCGCCGCGCACTACGTCACACCCCACGAAGGCGGGCATGGCGCGGCCCGCGATGCGGTCGAGTTCATCCTCGACGCCAAAGGCATTCTGGAGCAGACCATCGAGCAGTACATCGATGAGCGCAACCCGCTGCCTGCCGAAATGGACATCGGCAAGGGCGGCTTTTGACGCGGGACGTGCGGATCATGCAGCCCGCTTCAAACCCGGCGCGATTTCCCCCGCGGCTTCTCATCACCGGCGCGCTCACGGCGGCTGCGGCGTGCGCCTCGTGGTGGCTCATGGTCCGCGGACCCGCGCCGTGCGACACGCTCGCGCCGCTGACCGTGCTGGCCACGCTGGCCGCGTTCCTCATTTCCGTTTGCTTTCGACAGATGGGCCGCCACACCTCGCGCGCGAGCCGCTGGTTCCTTGTGGCCTGCCTGGTGCTCGCCGCGGCCACCATCTTCACGGATTTCCGCTTCGTTCGCCGCTATCGCGGATTTTGCGAGCAAATGCGACAATCGGTTCCGGCGACTCCGCAGAGTCACTAGTCTGCTGTTTCTGAAATACGTTTACGGGTAACGATCCACTACACGCGAATATCCTGAGGAAGCAGAGATGGTGATCCGGCGAACTGTTCGCTGGTTGGGTTCGTTTTGATCAGACAGTGGCTACAGCGTCGTCCTC
>DATAWI010000027.1:0-149493 GCA_036267295.1 Acidobacteriaceae bacterium
CTACGGTTCCACGGCCTTGAATCGAGAAAATGTCTTCAATCGGCATCAGGAACGGCTTGTCGATGTCGCGCGTTGGCATCGGGATATATTCATCCACCTTCGCCATCAGCTCGTCCACCGACTTTTCCCACTTCTCTTCCCCGTTTAAAGCGCCCAGCGCGCTCACCCGCACCACCGGCAGATCGTCGCCCGGAAATTCGTACTTGCTCAGCAACTCGCGTACTTCCAGCTCCACCAGCTCGAGCAACTCGGCGTCGTCCACCATGTCTACTTTGTTCAGCGCGACTACGACGGACGGCACCCCCACCTGGCGGGCCAGCAGGATATGCTCACGCGTTTGTGGCATGGGGCCGTCGGTGGCCGCGACCACCAGGATCGCGCCATCCATCTGCGCCGCGCCGGTGATCATGTTCTTGATGTAATCGGCGTGGCCGGGGCAATCCACGTGCGCGTAGTGCCGGTTCGCCGTTTCATACTCCACATGCGCCACCGCGATCGTGATTCCGCGCGCCTTTTCTTCCGGCGCGTTGTCGATCGAATCGAACGAGCGGAACTTGTTTTTCGGATTGTGCTTGGCCAGCACTTTCGTGATGGCCGCCGTGAGCGTGGTCTTGCCGTGATCGATGTGCCCGATCGTCCCCACGTTCACGTGCGGCTTGGACCGGTCAAACTTTTCCTTCGCCATGCCTGTACCCTCTCACCCTCAATGGTTGTCGTGATGCTCTGAAAACCCCGGCGCTACGGATCAATAGCCCGCGTAGAGCCGGAAATATTTTTGCCGCACATCGGGAGCGACCTGCTCCACGCGGCGGAGATACTGCTCGCGAATCTGGCCGCGGTCGGCATCGCCGAGGGCGGCATAATTTTTCTGCGCCGGCGCGCCCAGCAATCCGCTGGCGAGAACAGCTTCAAACTGGCGGACGCGGAGGCGGGCGCCGGCGACGTTGCGCAGGAAACCGGCAACGCGGGCGGGCGCAAAGGCCTCGTCGAGAGACTGGCGGACGACGGCGAAGGTTTGCTCGTCCTGCACGGGGATGGTGGCTTGCTCGAACATGATTGCGTGACTTCCCTCAGGGACCAGGGTCCCCTGGTTCTGCGACTGATCCGAAAAGCTGAAACCGTGACCCTTCAAAACCTGCTCCGCAGCGAATGGATGGAGCGGGAGACGGGAATCGAACCCGCGACCAACAGCTTGGAAGGCTGTGACTCTACCACTGAGTTACTCCCGCGTTGAAACCAGTGATCAGGGAACAGCGTGCAGCGTTCAGAAAAGCCGCTCCGCCTTCCGCGAAGGCTGTGACTCTCACCCTTCGTTACTCCCGCTTGTACTGCAGCAGGTCAGCCTGCCTTCGGCAGAAGCGAGTCAGCAAGTCAGCAGAAACCGCGCCGACCCACTGACTCGCTGACCTGCTCAAATCTGGAGCTGATGACCGGGATTGAACCGGTGACCTCTCCCTTACCAAGGGAGTGCTCTACCAACTGAGCTACATCAGCCCTGCAAAAGCTGTTAGCTTTCCTTCGCCGGCTCGTCGTGACGCGCCAGAGCGGTCAGGGCGATACGGGCAGCAAAGCCACCCAGCAGGATCATCACGACCAGCCGAACCCTGCCAGGATCCAATGTGAACCACGCGAGGGTGGCGATGACAGCGAGCCCGGTGAGCGCAGCGTATTTGCGCCTTGTTCCGGTCAATGGCATTGCGCTTACCCTCAAAACTTCTAAACTCTGGTGCACAGGGGAGGATTCGAACCTCCGTAGTGCCTTTCTCAAGGGTTCGACTTCGCGCCTGCGGCTCTCGTCGAATCCCTCTCGCTTTGTGAGCGCCATCCCAGCGCTCACGCCGCGATTCACCCGTTCAAATCCGGCGACATCTTTTCGCCCCAAACTCTGGTGCACAGGGGAGGATTCGAACCTCCGTAGCTCCAAAGAGCGGCAGATTTACAGTCTGCTGCCATTAACCACTCGGCCACCTGTGCGCTTCCCGCAAACTTCTTGCCGCACCTCGCTTCGGACACCCGCCAGCTTTTCGGAGTCGCCTCCGGCTGATTCTGCACGCGCTGGTTACGGGATTTTCGCTGCGAAGGGAAATCCTGCTCCAATTGTCCGCGGCCGGGAGACTGGAGCTGGCGAAGGGACTTGAACCCCCGACCCTCTGATTACAAATCAGATGCTCTACCAGCTGAGCTACGCCAGCCCGGACAGCGATACACAGCCGTTTCAGGGACGCAACTCTGCGTCCTCAATTCGGGAGGTACAGAATGAAATTATCACACGGCGGGGGCGGTCGCAATGCTCAGGAGGAAATGCGCCGAGCCTGGCTGCGGTGGGGAAAAGGGACGCCCGGTGAGATGATAGGAGCGACCCGATGATCCACCGGCGCACGAAGCTTTCCATTGCCATTGTTGTCGTCGTCCTGCTGCTGCTGGGCGGCGCGATTTATCTTCGCAAACAGGCTCCGCCGGAAGCGGCGCGGCTGCTGCCGGAGTCGGACGGGATTGTCTACATCAATCTGCGGCCGCTGCGGGCGGCGACGCATTTCGATCAGCATCCGGTAAGTCATTCGCCGGATTATCAGAAATTCATCGACGCGACCGGGATTGAGTTCGAACGCGATCTGGACGATGCGGCGTTTGCGCTGCATCGCATGAGCGATCCGACCGGGCCGAATGGGGCGGTGGCGTTCTCTGAGGTGTTCAGCGGGCATTTCGACGGGCGGCGGCTGATGGGCTACCTGGCGACGCTGGCGGCGAGCCAGGAAGACTACGCGGGCCACACCATCTACGACATTCCCAGCGAAGGGCGAACGGTGCGCGTGACGCTGCTGGGATACGACGTGGTGGCGGTGAGCAACGCGCCTTCGACCGAGCAGATTCATTCGATGGTGGACCGGTACCGGACGGCGGCGCTGCCGTTTGCCGGGTCATCGCTGCTGTCGAAGCATTATGCGCAGGTGCCGCTGCTGTCGGTGGCCTGGGGCATTGGGCAGATCGCGCTGCCGCTGGGGAAAAACGGCGGCGTGCGTGTGATGGGGCTGACGCTGCCGGTGCCGCTGGACGCCACGCTGATTGCGTCGCTGACGTGGGTGGGGCGGATTCACCTGCGGGTGGAGGAGATTGCGCCGACCGACGCCGCGGCCGCCGACACGACGGAGTCGCTGCAGACGATTTTGACGCTGCTGAAGTCTCTGCAAAGCTCGGGAGGGAACACGCCGATCGATCCGCAAATGCAGACGGTGGTGAACAGCGTGACGGTGGAGCGGCATGGGAACAAGGCGGTGGTGACGGCCACCATTCCGAGCGAGTTGGTGCAGCATGTGCTGGCCTCGCCGCAGGAGATGAGCGCCCTGCCGCTGGCGGGGCGGGAAACGCCGACGCCCGCAACGCAAAAAGTATCTCCGCCCGTGGCTGCGGCATCTGGAAAGCATGCGCCTCGCCGGGCGCAACCCTAAACCGAACGATTCGCCATTCTTCCGGAGGAAACATGCAGAGTTCGCCTGCCCTCGTTGCTGCCGCGCGCGTCGCGCTGGTTGCGTTGTTTGCTGTAACGGCTCACGGTCAGGTTCTGACCGGGCAAAAGGCTTTCACGGACTACAGCCAGGAACATCCGGGGGTGATTCGGCACCTGACCGCCGCTGACTTGCCCGCTCCGTACGCGACCAAGGGCGTGGACAATGGCGCGGAGATGGTGGCGAAGCCGGCGGACGCGTGGCCGCAGGCGCTGCCGGGATTCAAAGTGGAGCAGTACACGACCGGACTGGATCAGCCGCGGCTGATTCGCACCGCGCCGAACGGCGACCTGTTTGTGGCGGTGAGCTACCAGAACAAGGTGATGGTGTTTCGCGGCGTGGGGCCGGATGGCAAGCCGCAGCAGGTATCGACGTTCGCCGAGGATTTGAGCCAGCCGTTCGGGATCAAATTTTATCCGGCGGGGCCGAATCCGCAGTGGGTGTACATCGGCAACACGGATTCGGTGGTGCGGTTTCCGTATCGCAATGGCGATTTGAAAGCGCGCGGGCCGGCGGAGAAGCTGACCGATCTGCCGGGCGGCGGACGGCTGCGCGGGGGCGGCCACTGGACGCGGGATATCGCGTTTACGAAGGATGGGCGGCACATGCTGGTGTCGGTGGGGTCGCATTCGAACGACGACGATGCGGATACGCATCCGGAAGAATTTCATCGCGCGGATGTGCTGGAGTTCACACCGGAGGGCAAGTTCGAGAAGGTGTACGCGTACGGCATTCGCAACTGCGTCGGGGAGGCGATTAATCCCACGACGGGCGAGCTGTGGTGCTCGACGAACGAGCGCGACATGCTGGGCGACAACCTGGTGCCCGACTACATTACCCATGTGCAGGAGGGCGGGTTCTACGGCTGGCCGTGGTACTACATGAGCACGAACGGCGGGGTGCAGGATCCGCGGCAACCGGGGAAGCATCCGGAACTGGCAGGGAAGGTGATCACGCCGGACATTCTGCTGGAGCCGCATTTTGCTTCGCTGGAGCTGACGTTCTATGAGGCGTCGCAGTTCCCGGCGGAGTTTAAGGGCGACGGGTTCGCGGCAGAGCACGGGTCGTGGAACCGATCGAAGCGCGCGGGGTATGAGGTGGTGGTGCTGCCGATGAAGGATGGGCACGCGACCGGCGAGTACGAGGATTTCCTGACGGGGTTTACGACCGCGGACGGGAAAGTGTGGGGGCGTCCGGTGGGCGTGACGGTGGCGCAGGATGGGTCGCTGTTTGTGACGGATGACGGGTCGGGGTCGATCTGGCACGTTTCGTATACGGGGAAGTAGGGCAAGGGCACGGGTGTAGGGGATAGGGTGTAGGGGATAACGGGGCTGCGGCGGGGTGTGGGTTTTGTGCATACCTTTTCGCGGCCCGTCCGTTTGAAGGGTCGGTCACTTTTCGGTTTGCCGGTCAATTCAATTCCCGCTGGGGAATTGTTAGATCGCAATGGAAGCGCGCCTGCTCTGACATCGGCTTCTCCGCATCGATGTTGCAGTCGAGTTCCTGCACTGCCAGGTCACTTGCTCCTAGGCCCAGATCTGTTTTCAACCCTAACCCGGTAAGGTACGACCAGAGTGCCATCGCCTCGCCAATCTTACTTGCGTTCTCAGACGACCCAATCCTGGCCGTCGCGGAGTACAGGTGCAAGTGGTAAATCCAAACGTTTGGATCGTACTTAGACGTTGACGCGAGATTGACATGCAGATCGTGGAGCGCAATTTCGGCCTTGTGGGGCATCGGCACTGAGCGTGTCAGCGTGGGGTCGACAGCGTCGCCGCTCGCCAGAATTGAGATCAACCGGTGCGCCTTTTGACCGCTAAGGTGAATGGTTGTCCGAGCTTCTGGGGCCGACTGTGCCAAGGCAGACTGTGCGGATAGGAGGGCGCCTGCGAGAATAAATGCGAATAGCGAGCGTCTTGCACGCATGTAACTTGCTCCGTCATCCGGATTTCTCGGAATTGCTCGCAATTGTATCGTTCCGCATCGTGCCACTGACAAGTCATCTGCAGGACCCGGATCGCCTTTTCGACCGACCGGCGACTGGCAGGTCACACTGTTTTCGACCGGTGATTTCGTCGGTCAGGCCGATGCGATAGTCTGGAAGACGGATGATTTCTCTTCGTCGCACCTCGTTTTTGGCTGCTGCTGTTCTGCTGTCCTTCGGAATGGGCGCGCCGGTCTTTGCGCAGCAACCGGGCAGCACGGTGCCGGATGCTCCGGTGCCCCAGACCCAGCCATCGACTCCGCCATCGACTCCGCAGTCCGCGCCCGCCGAGCAGCAGGCTGTGCCGGGTTCTGCGCAGCCGTTACCGGATGCTCCCGACATGAATGCGCGGCCTGCGCCGCAGCCGACCGGGGCGACGGTGCTCTTCGACACCAGCATGGGGCGGATGACCTGCAAGCTCTTCGACAAGCAGGCGCCAGTGGCGGTCGCGAATTTTGTGGGGCTGGCCACGGGGACGAAGGAGTGGACCGATCCGGCGACCAAGCAAAAGGTGCAGGGCAAGCCGTTCTATGACGGAACGACGTTTCACCGGGTGATTCCGGAGTTCATGATTCAGGGCGGCGATCGGCTGGGTACGGGCGAGGGCGACGCCGGCTACTATTTCAACGATGAGTTCGATCCCGCGCTGAATTTCGATGTGCCGGGGCGGCTGGCGATGGCCAACTCGGGTCCCAACACGAACGGCACGCAGTTTTTCATCACCGAAGCGCCGTATCCGAGCCTCGATCAGCATTACGTGATCTTTGGGCAGTGCGACGATCACAGCGTGCTGGTGGTGCAGTCGATTGCGCGCGTGAATCGCGACGATCAGGACAAGCCGATCGATCCGGTGATGCTGAACAAGGTCACGGTGATTCCGGTGGGCCAGCCGGTTCCGGCGGCGAGCACGGCGGCCGCTGCGCCGGCGACACCTCAGAATCCATGACGAATACTCCTCAAAGCTCCGCTGTCCTGACGGCGGCGTGGCAGCGTTCGGCGGAGCGACGCCGGTTCAACATCGTGATGGCGGTGGTGTTGGCAGTGCTGGTGCCGTCGGAAGTGGCGCTGGCGCGGCATGTGCATTTTGTCGGGTCGGGGCAGAGCCTGCAGATCTGGACGACGGCGCTGTTTCTGGGCGCGATTCTGGCGTATTGCCGGTGGCGTCCGCTGCCGAAGCTGGTGGAAGCCTGCGAGCTGGCGATCTGGACGGATCTGTATTTCGACGCGCTGTCGGTGGTGATGCAGATCGCGGGCAGAAGCCGCTTCCCGCTGGTGGATGAGCGGCTGCGGTGGCTGGATGCACACCTGCATTTTTCGACGGCCTCGGCGGTGCATTGGGTGGCGCAGTGGCGGTGGCTGCACTTTGCTCTGAATCTGAGCTACGCACTGGAGCCGCTGATGCTGCTGATGGCGGTGATCTTCCTTCCGTTTATGGGGCATGCGGCTGCGTCGCGGCGGTATGCGCTGGGGATTGTGGTGGCCGCGTTCATCACGGCGGGCGTCTTCGCGCTGGTCCCGGCGGCGGGTCCATGGACGACCGAAGGCTACAAAGCGTCGCGAGACCAGGCGGCGGTGACGGCCTATCTGACGCAGCTGAAAACCAGCGCGCCGGTGGTTCTCGACATGAAGGACGCGGGGATCGTGGCGTTTCCATCGTTCCACGTGCTGCTGGCGCTGCTTTCGGCGATCGCGCTCAGCTCCATGCGGCGGCTGCGGGTGGCGGCGTGGGCGCTGGCGCTGCTGATCTGCGTGTCGACGCTGACGACGGGCTGGCATTATTTAACGGATGTCTTTGGAGGCATCCTGCTCACGCTGGTATCCGTCGCGGCAGCGCGATTCATTTTAACGGTGGGAGTGGCGAAGGTTGCTGCACCGCAACTCTCCGGACCGCAAACCGCACCGTCGCTCGCCCCGCAAACCACAGCAATCTCTGAAAATCTCAAACAGGAGCTTTTATGACTCGTCAACCAGGAACGTACGCAGTGTTCAACACCACGGAAGGCACGATTGTCTGCCGTCTATTTGAAAAGGAAGCGCCGAAGACGGTGAAGAACTTCGTCGATCTGGCGGAAGGCAAGCGGGAGTGGACGCATCCGGTCTCGCGGCAGAAGAGCAGCAACAAGCTGTATGACGGAACGATCTTTCATCGGGTGATCCCGGACTTCATGATCCAGGGCGGCGATCCGGCGGGCACGGGGATGGGCGATCCGGGGTACCGATTCGAGGACGAGACGCGGAACTCGCCGCATCGCTTCGACAAGAAGGGCAAGCTGGCGATGGCGAACGCGGGGCCGAATACGAACGGCTCGCAGTTTTTCATCACCGTGGCGGGGACGGAATGGCTGACGGGCAAACACACCATCTTCGGCGAAGTGGTCGAGGGGCAGGAGATCGCGGATAAGATTTCGAAGGTATCGGCGCGCTCGGACAAGCCGGTGAAGCCGGTGGTGGTGGAGTCGGTGGTGATTGAGACGGTGGGCGAAGGAACTGCCAGCTAGAAAAGCGGTCAGGGAAAAAGCGGTCAGGGAAAAAGCGGCCGGGGAAAAAGCGGCCAGCTACTAAAGCGGCCAGTTCAGAACCGGTCAGCTCAAGAACGGTCAGCACCAAAGGCAATGGATGGGAGAATGCCTCTGCGTTTGCGGGGGCATTTTTCTGTGGCGCGGTTGCGGGGACGGGTCTATCTTGCGGGCATGCGCAGTATGGGGCGAATGGGCGTGGCGCTGGGGATGCTGGCGCTGGGATTGTCCGCGTGTGGGCAAATCATCGCAAAGAAGGTGACGTTCACCGGGGCGACGCAGAGCCAGGAGGAGCTGCTGGCGTATAGCGGGCTGGCTCCGCATAAGCCGCTCTCGCACGATCAGGTGCAGGCCGCGGCGCAGAAGCTGGGCGACACGGGGCTGTTCGGCGATATCCAGTTCAAATATGACGGGACGGAGTTGCTGTTTACGCTGACGCCGGCGAGCGGCATGCAGCCGGTGCACTACCTCAACTTTCCATGGTGGGACGAGGCGAGCCTGAATGCCGCGGTGGCCGCGAAGGTGCCGCTGTTTCACGGGATGCTGCCGGCGGACAGCAGCCTGCAGCAGGCGGTGGCGGATGCGCTGACGGCGCTGGTGGCGGAGAAGGGCGTGCACGCGACGGTGACGTCGACGCCGTCGCAGGACGCTGCCGGCAACGATGCGGGCTTGCAATATCGCATCGATTCCCCGCGGGTGGAGATTGGCGCGGTGACGTTGACCGGGGCGAGCGCGGCGTGGACGGAGGCGGTGGCTGCCGCTGCGAAGACTTCGTCCGGGCTGGATTTCGACGGCGCGGCGGAAACGACGCTGAACGCGGCGTTGCGGGCGATTTATCACCGCCAGGGCTATCTGGAGATGGCGATGAACGGGTTCGCGGTGGGGACGCCGCAGGCGGCGGAGGGCAAGGTGCTGGTCCCGCTGAGCGCCGGCATCGTGGAGGGCGCGCAATATACGGTTGCGTCGCTGACGCTGACCAGCGCCAGCGCGCTGTCCGCGGAGGAATTTGCGAAGGCGGCCAAGCTGCACACCGGCGATGTGGCCAACGAGGATTTGCTGCACGACACGCTGGGGGCGATTTCTGCGCCCTACCAGACGCGTGGGTATCTGAAGGCGAAGATCGATGCCGCGGCGAAGCTGGACACGGCGGCACACACGGTGGCGTATACCGTGACGGTCGAGCCGGGAGCGGTGTATCGGATGGGCGAGATTTCGCTGATCAACCTGAACGACCAGCAGCGGGCGGAGTTCACAAACCTGTGGCCGCTGCGCGAAGGGGACGTGTACGACGCGACGGTGCAGAGGGATTTTCTGGTGAAGAACAGGGCCGGGCTGCATTCGCTCGACGGGTGGTCGGCGCAGTGGAAGGTGTTCGAGCACGACGACTCGCAGATTGTCGATCTGGTGGTGACCTTCCAAAAGGGCGGCTTGCGCCCGTAGAACGCGCCGAACCGTGGAACTAATGAGGCGCGGGGACGTCTACGGGAAGGGACGCACCCTGCGCCTGGTTTTTTCCCTGTGTCGTTATGCGCGCTCGGCGATTGGTGTCAGCTGCATTCTTCGTGGCGATGGGCCTGGGGCTGCCGGGTGCAAGTTTGCCTTGCGCGGCGCAGGTATATTTTCCCAGCACGATTACGTTTTCGGGATCGAATGTGCCGCAGCAGCAACTGCTGGCGTTTACCGGGCTGAAGCCGGGGCGCGTGACGAAGGCGCAGATGCAGGCGGCGTCGGATCGGCTGACGCGGAGCGGGGTTTTCATCCAGGCGAACTACGAACTGGATGATGACGCGCTGCGCTACACGCTGACGTTGTCGGCGGCGTTGCTGCCGGTCCGCTACGACAATTTTCCGTGGTGGGATACGAAGACGCTGACCGCGCTGGTGGCGGCGAAGGTGCCGCTGTTCGGCGGGGAGTTGTATCCGGGTGGGCCGATGCGGCAGCAGGTGGCGGCGGCGCTGACGCAGTTGGTGGCGGAGAAGGGTGTGCGCGCAAAGGTCGGCACGTCGCCGGTGGGGGATGCCCATGGGAAGATGATGGCGACGCGGTTTCACATCGATGCGCCGCCGGTGGTGATTTCGTCGCTGACGATCAACGGGGCGGGCGAGGCGTTCGCCGCGGACATCGAGCCGATCGAGAAGGCCGCATCGGGGCACGACCTTGCGCAGGAGGCGCCGGATGCGCTGGCGGCGGCGATTCGCGCGGTGTACACGCGGCGCGGTTATCTGGATGTTGCGATGACGGAGCCGGTGTGGGGAGCTCCGGTGGTGGAGGACGGGAAAATTATGGCGCCGCTGACAGTGACGATCAGCAGCGAAGGGGAGCCGTACACGGTGTCCGCGGTGAATTTTGCGGGCGATGCGGCGACCACGCCGGAGGCCTTCAAGGCGGAGGCGAAAATTCACGTGGGCGAAGTGGCGGACAGCGATGCGGTGGCGGTGACCGGCGATCTGTTGAAGGCCCCATGGAAGGCCAAAGGATACGAAGGCGTGGGCGTCGACAGGGGCGAAGCGGTGAATCGGGCGCAGCATACGGTGGCGTACACATTCACGGTGGATCCGGGGACGGTTTACCGCATGGGTACGCTGACGCTGATTGGGTTGAACAAGAGGCAGGCGGGTCAGGTACTCCGCTACTGGCGGATGCCGAAGGGCGCGCCGTTCCAGCCGTCGCTCCTGGCGGCGTGGCGCGGAGCGTATATGCGGTCACGCGGAGATCAGTTGATCGTGGCCGAGGGTCTCGAGCACATGGTTCCGGCCTACGAATCTCAGGCAGACCATGACATGCAGACGGTGAATGTAGTGGTGCGGTTCACGCCGCCGGTGGTGGTGGCAAACCCATTGGATTTCCATCCGAACTGGAAGTGAGCGGAGATAGAAAAAGCCCGGCGCGATGGCCGGGCTTTTCTGTGTGCGGACGACTACGCCGTGACGGGCTGCTCAGTCTGGACGCGCACCGGCGTGAGCCAGCCGAAGCGGTCGGGCTTGAGGCCGCCGGCGATGCCCATGTACTCATCCTTGAGCTGCTGGGTGATCGGGCCGGGATTGCCGTCGGCGACCACGATGCGATCGACGGAGCGAATCGGCGTGACTTCGGCAGCGGTTCCGGTAAAGAAGACCTCGTCGGCGATGTAGATCATCTCGCGGGGCAGCGCCTGCTCGACGACGGGGATGCCGAAGTGGCGGGCGAGGGTGAGCACGGAGTCGCGGGTGATGCCGGAGAGGACGGAGTTCGCCAGGGGCGTGGTGAAGATGACGCCGTTGCGCACGAGGAAGAGGTTCTCGCCGGAGCCTTCGGAGAGATAGCCGTTGGTGTCGAGAGCGATGCCTTCGGCGTAGCCGTTGATGTCGGCTTCCATGCGGATGAGCTGGGAGTTCATGTAGTTGGCGCCGGCTTTGGCGAGCGAGGGCATGGTGTTGGGCGCGAGGCGGTTCCACGAGGAGATGCAGACGTCGGCGGCATCGCCGGGGACGTATTTTCCCCAGGGATAGTTGGCGATGTAGACCTCGATGGGCGAGCCCTTCGGGTTGACACCCATTTCACCGTAGCCGCGCAGGGCGATGGGACGGATGTAGCAGGGCGTGACGCCGTTGGCTTCCGTCAGCTCGACGACGGCGGAGCAAAGCTGGTCGAGGGACCAGGGGAGGGCCATGCGATAGATGCGGGCCGAATCCAGCAGGCGCTGCATGTGCTCGGGCAGGCGGAAGATGGCGGCGCCCTGGGGCTGCGCGTAGCAGCGGATGCCTTCAAAAACGGAGGAGCCGTAGTGCACCACGTGACTCATGACGTGGATCTGGGCTTTGTCCCAGGGAATGAGATTGCCGTTGTGCCAGATTTTGGCGGTTGGCTGGATGGGCATGGAAATGCCTGCTCCTTTCGGCTGCGAACAGGTTGATTATATCTGCTGCGATGCGGGGAGCTGGGGAGGGAATCGTACCGCCAAGGGACGCCAGGGTACCCAGAGGCTCACGATTCGACGCGCAGGTCCGTGGTTGGGGGAAGTTCGGGCGAAGGGATTGAAGTTGGTGGCGCGGTCGAAGGCGTCGACGTTCTCGGCGCGCTTGAGAGCAGCGACGACGGCATAGGTGACGGGCGTAGCTACGGTTTCGTAGACGACCTTGGTGAGGTAGGAGGAGAGGATCATGACGCCGATGGTGTGACCAGGGGTGTAGCGCAGACGACGTCCGTTGCGGCGCCCCGGTCTGGAGGACGCCGTTCCCGGGCCATCTCTCAGTTACTGGTTGGTTTCTGTGCTGCGGATGAAGGCTGCGACGTCCGCGTGAAACTGACGCAGAATATCTTCGTTGACGTAGATCATGTGGCCGGCGCGGTAGTAGTGGTAGGAGATGTTGTTCTGCAGCGAGTCGGGCATCGGAAGGTGGTGCATTTCGTAGATGCCTTCAAGGTAGGGCGTGCCGAGGTCGAAGTAGCCGCCGGCGAGAAAGACTTTCATTTTCGGGTTGTGCTTCATCGCAAAGGCGAGGTCAAGCATCATGCTGGTTCCGGTGTAGGCGAAGAGCGGGGCCGGGCTGTCCGGTCCCTGGTGGCGCCAGTCCCAGTGAAACGCGGGAACGGAATAGAGCATGGGCTGATAGACATCGTTCGCGCCAAACTTCAGGTCGCTGCGCAGGTAGTGGTTGACGGCCGCGAAGTAAGCCGCGCCGGTGGCGGTCCCCAGCGGATCGAGCCCGGGATCGGTTTCCTCGGCGCCGGGGTTGGGATCGGGCCCGGTGTAACGCGAATCCAGCCTGCCCGTTACTAACTCCTGGTCGCGGAGCAGATTCTTGCAGAACACGCCGACATCGATGCGCAGGTTATACCGCAGATAGAGATCGGCGGACAGGCCGGTGTATTGGTGGAGCCGCTCGGCCATGGCACGTTTGCTGTCGGGCGGCAGAGTGCTGCCCTTGAGCAGCGCCGCCATGTAGTCGCCGAGTGCGAAGTTTTCGACCTCCGTGAGAAAAGGCTCGAGGGCGGGCGGCTGAGGAGAGAGCCGGTGGTGATAGAAGGCCGCGGCGGCAAACGAGGGCAGAGCCAGAGCGAAGGCCTGATCGACGCCGGGATTTCCTCTGGCGGCATCGATGCTGTTGTCCATCGAAAGGATCTGCGAAAGGAGAATGATTCCGTTGAGGTCGACGTACTGGAGGTCGGCGGCGAGGACAGCCGAACGTGGAGTTCCGTAGCTCTCGCCAAAGAGATATTTCGGGTGATTCCACAGATCGTATTTCGACAGGAAGCGGCGGATAAAACGCTCGAAGGCATGGGCGTCCTGATCGACGCCCCAGAAGGCGCGTTCGTGATCGCGGCCCATGATGCGGCTGTATCCGGTTCCGGGCGCGTCGATGAAGACCAGATCGGCAACATCGAGCAGGGTGTACTGGTTTTCGACGATGGGGTAGGGAGCGCCGGAGGGATGCGCGGTATCCGGAATGACTACGCGCCGGGGACCGAACGCGCCCATATGGAGCCAGACGGAGGCGGTGCTCGGTCCGCCGTTATAGAGGAAGATGATGGGGCGGGGCGAGGTGGCGGGATCGGTCCGGAAGTAGGCCGCGTAGAAGATGCGCGCGGTCGCCGGGGCGGTTTCCGGATCGGTGGGCGGCATGACGCCCGCGGTCCGCAACCATTGTCCGTCGGCATCGATCCGGTTATCGATTGCGTCCGTCGATCCGACGGTAAGGGTGCCGGCAATGGCGCGGTAGTGAATTGCCTCGCCGCCGGCCGTGACGAGGCCGGTGGTGATCGAGTCGGGTTCGTGCGGCATCGACGGCTGGCCGGGGGAGGAACTGCCATCAGCCGGCGGAGGCTGGCTGCTGTTTTGCGCCAACAGGGGGCAGGCCAAAACGAGGCCGAGTGCCAGTGAGCCAAACGGCGCGTGCAGAGAGCGAATTCTCTTCATGGGTTCCCCGTAAGCAGCAGAGTTGGAAAAGCGGGACAACGGCTGACGGCCTTCGTGGGCGGAGCGTGCCACGATTCTAAGCTGTGCCGCATCTGCGGGCGCAGGCAACGATGCCGGCAGCGGCCGCCTGGGAACGATGGACTGCCGAGACCGGCCGAGTGCCGCTGCTGTGCCGGGCGGTCGGGAGGCGATGTGTTGCGCCGTGGGGAGCGTCTGATTCCGCTTTGACTTTGGGGGGTGGGGCCGTTAAAGTCAGAGATGGCCACGCCCGCGGTGCGCGCCCGCAAGGGTGCCCGCGCTACGAGCGTCCCCGTCGTCTAGCCCGGCCCAGGACACCGCCCTTTCACGGCGATAACACGGGTTCAAATCCCGTCGGGGACGCCAAATATCAGCATTCCGTTCATCGATCTTTCCTGGGCTATCTGCTCACGGGGTCACCGTGATGACCCTGATCTCCAATTGGGTGGAAAGGCCCAGAGAGTCGAGGGCAACGGCAGTCACGGTATGCGTTCCGAGCGTTAGTCCAGAGGCTGAACTCGTGAATTTCCAGCCCGAGTGAAGATCGCTCGGATTGTTCTCCGCTTTGGCCACATCTGGCCGAGAGAGGCCGAGGGTCGCGTTGCCTGCCGCGGCACCGTCGATGAGAATCGTTACGGAACTGACGGGGGCGCCGTCGTGGTGATCGGCGGCCCATCCAGAGACGAGCAGGCCGTCACTCTGGCTGACCGTCGCGGATCCGGTGGCGCTGTCTTCTGCCTTGTCGAGGGATCCGAAGGGTGGTCCATCGACGGGAGCGGCCGCTACGGTGATCGTCTTTGGCCCGAAGGTCGTGGAGAGCCCCAGAGAATCGGTGGCGACAGCGGTCACGGAGCGCTTGCCGAGCGCCAAGCCGGCGGGGTATGTGGTGAATGTCCAGCCGGAGTGCAGATACGCCGACTGACCCGAGTTCGCAACCACATCTGGGCGCGCGATGCCGAGGGAGGCGTTGCCGGCCGCGGCGCCGTCCAGCAGGACAGTGACGCTGGAGACCGGGGCTCCGTCGTGAACGTCGGCTGCCCATCCGTAGACCAGAAGCGGGTCGGCAATGGCGACGGTAGTGGAGTGGGTAGTGGCATCAATGGCTCCGCCGAGCGCGCCGAAGGGCGGTCCTGCAACCGGCGATGCGGTCACGGTGAAGGACTTCGCGAGAAGGGTCGTGGAAAGCTCCTGCGAGTCGGTGACTACTGCCGTGACTGTGTGGCTTCCTGTCGAGAGGGTGGCGGCCGGATAAACCAGACTCCACCCGGATCTGGAATACAAGAGGTTGTTGCGGGCTGCGGCCACGTCCTGGCGAAGGATGCCGAGGGTCGCCTGACCGACAGCGCTTCCATCGATCAGAACGGTCACGCCGTGCACGGGAGCGCCATCCTGCGGATCGGCGGCCCAGCCGGAGATCAGGACATCGTCGCCCTGCGCGACGGTGGTGGATCGGGTGGTGGCGTCGACAATCTGACCGATCGTGCCGAACGGCGGAATTCCGGCCCCTGTGCCCGTCAGCGTTATGGTCTGCACACTGTAACCCGGTCCGGCGGCTTTCAGCATATTGTCGGTCAGCAGCAGCGAGCCCGACGTGCTTCCGTAGTTCCCGCTGGCGGGCGTGAAGCTGATCGCCAACTGACAGGATGCACCGGCAGCCAGGGTTCCCGCTGAGCCGGATTCGCTGCCGATCAGAGGACATGCGTCGGTGCCGCTGCTGTCCAGGGTGAAGTTGGCGGAGATGGTGGGGTTGTTGCCGGTCGCCGGGATGGGAAAGATCAACGGCTGGTTGCCGATGTTCTGCACGGTTACCGTCTGCGGGCTGCCGCCGCTGGTCTGGCCAGCAACTGTTGTAGCGAAGGTCAGCGAAGGCGGGTCGGCGTAATCCAGCTTCACCAGGCGGCTGCGGCCCGTATCGGTGACGATGACGTTGCCATTCCCGTCCACGGTCAATTCGCTGGGGAGGTCGAATCCGCCGTCCAGAGTTTGGACGGTCGTGTACCCGCCGGCCGCAAAAATCTCCTCCGCCACACCGCTCTCCCAACCGGTGACGAAGACGTTCCCGCTCGCATCCACAGCCACGCCGCAAGGGGGGCTGGGCAGCTTGCTGACGAGGGTATTGACGGTGGTGTATCCCCCCGCCGCCAATATCTCCTTCACTGCGCTGTTGAAAAAGTCGGCGACAAAGACGTTGCCGTTCCCGTCTACCGCCAAATGGTCGGGGACGTCGAATCTGCTGCCGAGGCTTTTGACGGTGGTGTATCCGCCCGCCGCTACGATCTCATATACGGCGTCGTTAACCCAGTCGGCGACGAAGACGTTATCGTTCGCGTCCACCGCCACGCCATTGGGGCCGCCGAAGCCACTGCCCAGAATATTGACGGTGGTGTATCCGCCTGCCGCGACGATCTCCTTGACCGAGTCACTGCCGCGATCCGCTATGAAGACGTTGCCGCTGCCGTCCACCGCGATGCCATTGGGGCCGACGAATCCACTGCCCAGCGTCCTGATGATGGGCGACGCCGGGACACTGCCGTTGACCGCCATCATCTCCTCCACCGTGTTGTCGCCCGCATTGGTGACGAAGATGTCTCCGCTGGCGTCCACCGCGACGCCATTGGGGCTGGAGACTCCGCTGCTCAGGACGGTTTGGCGGCCTGCCGCGTATTTGCCGGAGGTGGTGAGGGCAAAGACCGCCAGCGGACCCACGCCGGTCCCCTCGAGGTTGCCGGTGGCGAGCAGATTGCCGGATGTATCCAGAATCTCGACAGCGCCATAGCAAGCTCCCACAAAACCTGGCGTGAAGTGCACAACGACCGTGCAGGTGTCGTTGGTCGCATAGTTGTGGCTGGATCCGTTGGTGGTACAGGTGCCGGTTCCGGCGTCGGTAAAGTCCAGGTTCGTGGCGCCCTGGGTCACGACGACAGGGGCGGCGATGTTGCCACCGGAGGCGAACGTAAACGTCAGCGTGGCGCTGGCAGGCGTCGTTGATTTCATCGCGACGGAGCCGAGATGGGTTGCCTGGCCAGCGAAGGATCCAGTTTGCGCCTGGGCGGCATCAGCCAAAGCAAGCAAACATCCGAAACAAAATACACAGGCAATGGAGAACGGGCGAAGGCGATCGGAACGCATGGCGAACCTCGGCTGGGACTCAGACCGAATATGGATGGATCAATGCAGGACGCGATTGGTCGCAGATATTCAGGGTCTGAGACCCTGAAATGAGAAAGGCAGGATCAGCTAACCTCATCCGGTCCATGGGTGTCTGTGACTCCGATCACAGTCCACTTGCAAGAGTGGATGGTTGTTGGTCGACAGTAATCCCCCCCGGTTTTGTTTCCGACGATTGCGATAGGCCGGGGAGGGCCAGTTCCCTCGCCGCCGGCTGTCCGATAGCCGCGTGATTCGCCGAGTTCAGGGGCGGGGACCAGGCTGTCGGGGACGAGGGGGCCGCTGCCGGGGGCGGTTTCGATGGCGATGGCGAGCGCGCCGGGCGCAACGGGGCGGTTCCACACCCGGGCGATGCGGCCGTCGGCGGGATGGTGATCGATCCCGAATTGCCACCGCAGTCTGCCGGCCCGGAAGCGATGAGCGCGCCAGCGATGGGCATCAGCGAGCCGAGGATCGAAAGCCGAAACCGACGCACCGTTGAAGTCTCCTGCGGCGGAAACTGAGAAGGCAACTGCGAGCGCCGGGACGGCACGACTTTACCCCTGCGCTCTGCCGATTAGTCGCGGTTTCCGATGGCTTCGAGCTGCATCAGGACTTCGGGCATGGTTTTCACGCGATCTTCAAGCGGGCAGACCATGGTGCGGAGCAGGTTTTCGAGGAGTCCCGGGCGTTTGCCCTTCTGGAAGAGACCGTTGGAGGCGGGGTCGGCGAGCCGCTCTCCAGGCGGGATCATGCCGCCGGAATACATGAAGTAGAGCACTTTGCCGAGGGAGAAGACGTCGGCGGCGGGGGCTACGTCAAGCTGGGCGCCGTTCTCCAGTTCGGGCGCCATAAAGGCGCGAGCCGCCGCGTTGGCTGGGTCGGGGAGCGCCGCTTCGCGGATGAGGGAGATACCGAAATCTGAGAGCCAGACCTCGTGGCCGAGTCCCATAAACAGAATGTTGGAAGGTTTGAGGTCGCGATGGAGGATGCCCTCGTCATGGGCGGCGATGAGGGCTGAGGCGGCCTGCCTGCCCACCTGCAGCACGACGTCGATGCACTGTTTGTAGCGGTCGATGCGGCCTTTGGAGCCGAGTTCGCCGCCATCGGCGATCGGCATCACGAGGAAATGCTTTTCCGGGTCGCCGGCTGGATTGCGGAACGCCGAGTCGTCGACCAGGCCGATGACGTTGGGGTGCCGGAGAGCGGTGACGGCCTCGATTTCGCGGCGGAAGCGGTCGTGCTGCAGGGGGTGAAGGATGTGCTTGAGCGCGTACTCGCCCTCGAAGGCGCCGCGGGTATCGATGACGCGGAAGACCTCCGCCTGAGGCCCTTTGGCGAGCGGGCGGGCCGAAACAACGTGCCAACGCTCGCCGAAAATCTTTGCCATCACCAGTCCAGTCCGGCAAACTGCTGCGCGCTCCTGCCGGCGGCGGACCGGCGATGAGCAACGCGGAAAAAAGTGCAGGAGCCAGGACAGATTCTAGTCCATCGGCGGAGGGGGGCTGCTCCTCCAAAGTAAGGTGACCGAGGAAAAATGTAACCGTGCGGATCATAACCAGCGATACGCGCGGGCCGAGATGGCCCAGGAATGTTATAGCGGTGGCCGGAATCCTGGGCTATCATCCCCGGAATGGAGCGCAGCGGCATGCCCGGAATCCGATGGGCCGCCGTCCTGGTTGCAGTGCTGGGAGCGGGAACCGCCGGGACGGCGCTGTGGCAGTACTCCGTCCAGGCGAAGCTCACTCCGATTGAGCGGCTCGCGAGCCTGCCGGATCAGTCGGCGGTTCACCTGGCCGGCGTAGTCGTTGCGGGCAGCGAAATTCCGGGACAATTCTGGATTCGGGATGCGACGGGAGCCATGCCCATTGGGCTCGATCCGGCGCAGGCAGGTGTGCAGGCCGGCGAGCGCGTGGCGATCGAGGCCACGAAGACCGGCGGTCCCGAGGCGTCGCAGGAGGGCGCGAAAGACACACTGGCGGTCGGGAATCGCGCGGCGGGGAAAGCCGCGGGCGCGGTGGCCGCCAGGAAGGCCGGCGTTCGCGGACAGAAGGGCGCGACGGGGCCTGATGTGGGGCGCGGCGCGGCAGCGGAGGGCGACCGCCCGCTGGCGATTACGGATGCCGCGGCGGGCGTCCAGCTCACGGGGATGACGGTGGAGCGGGACTGGTCGCGGGAAATGGTGCTGGGGGCGGTGGGCGCATTTCTGCTGGCGTGGCTGCTGGTGCTGCACTGGTGGGGCGTGGGGCAGAGAAGCGCGCTGAAGAAGGCGGGGGAGTCGACGCACGCACTGCGGCTGCTGACCACGGCGGTGCAGCGGCTGACGCGCGACGGGACGTTCGACATGGAGGTCCCGGTGCAGGGGGACCCGGAAGTGGCACCGCTGGCCATCGGCGTGAACGCGATGCTGGCGGAACTGTCGCAGCGCGAAAAGGCACGGCGGGCGGCCGAATCGCGGCTGGAGAACTGGGCACTGATCGACGACCTGACCGGGCTGCCGAATCGGCGGTTGCTGTCGGACCGGCTGTCACAGTCGCTGACGAAGGCGCAGCGCGACGCGACGATTGTGGCGCTGCTGTTCGTCGATCTGGACGGATTCAAGCTGGTGAACGACAGCCTGGGGCACAGCGGCGGCGACGCGCTGCTGGCAGAGATGGCGCGGCGGATGAAAACGAACTTTCGCCAGTCGGATACGCTGGCGCGGATCGGCGGCGATGAGTTCGCGCTGATCCTCGACAAGATCGTAAGCCGGGACGATGCGCAGAGCGCGGCGGAGAGCCTGCTGGAGCTGATCAAGCAGCCCTTCGAGATCAGCGGCCAGACGGTGCGCGTCAGCGCCAGCATCGGCATGAGCATCTTCCCCGATGGCAATGAGCGCGGCCAGTTGCTGCAGCAGGCGGACTGCGCGATGTATGCGGCCAAGCGGAATGGGAAGGGGCGGATCGTTCGCTTCACCGACAACCTGGGCAGCGCAGCGCGCGAGCGGCTGACGCTGGAGGGCGAGCTGCAACACGCGGTGGCGAAGGGGCAGATTTCGGTGGTCTATCAGCCCGAGTTCGACCTGGAGACGAATGCGATCGTGCGGTTCGAGGCGCTGGCTCGCTGGACGCACCCCGCGATGGGGCTGATTATGCCCATGAGCTTCATTCCCGTGGCGGAAGAAAATGGGCTGATCATCCCGCTGGGCGCTTACATTATGGAGCGAGCCTGCGCGGAGGCCGTCAGCTGGCAGGAGATTGCCAGTCATCCAGTGCAGGTTGCCGTGAATGTATCGACCGTGCAGTTTTCGCGGGACTCCTTCTTCGAAGAGGTTGCGGACGTTCTGCATCGGACGGGTTTGCATCCGAGCCTGTTACAAATCGAGCTGACCGAATCGGCGACGGTGGCGGGCGTGGAGCGCGCGGCGGAGATGATGCGCCGCCTGAAGAGGATGGGGGTCAGCGTCGCGGTCGACGATTTTGGGACGGGCTACTCGTGTTTGAGCTACCTGCCCAAGCTGTCGTTTGACGCGGTCAAGCTGGATCGGTCGTTCGTCCACGAGCTGACGGAGCGCCGGGAAACGCGATCATTCATCAAGTCGATTCTGGAGCTGGCGCACAATCTGCATATGCGCGTGATCGCCGAGGGCGTCGAGACCCAGGAGCAACTGAAGCTGATCAAATCGCTGGGCACGGACGAGGCGCAGGGCTATCTGCTGGGCAGGCCCTCAAGCGATCCGGCCGAGCTGGTGCGCGATGAGCGCCGGGGCGAAGTGGCGCGCGGCGAGGTGCGGGGGCGATCCGCAACCCGGCCGGCGCCGCGCGAGCAATACGACGGGACGCCGGCGCTTCCGTCGTAGCGCTGGGCGCCCACTCATCCCGAAAAAATCCAACCTTGTATGTCCGCAATGGCAGGTAGCCGCGCAGCTGTTAGTCGTCGTCCGGGGGCTGGTCGGAGGGTTTTTCATGCTGGAAGTAGCTGGGCGGGTAAAGCGTGGGAATCTGCACAAACGGCAGCGGCGTTTGGGTGAAGTCCAAACAATCGGAAAGATCGTCGGAGATTCGATCCCGCGTCCCCATGCTGGGCAGGTTGAAGACTTCCTCGGTGAGGTGCAGGAAACTGCCAAATTCATGCTGCCGATGGGAGACGTAGTTGTGTTTCGCCCACGGCGAAATCACCAGCAGAGGCACGCGAAAGCCGAGACCCATGGCATCGACTTGCGGCGGATTGACATGGTCGTACCAGCCGCCCCAGTCGTCCCACGAGACTAAAACGATGGTGGAATCCCAGAACGGGCTGGTTCCGATAGCGTTCACCAGGTCGGCGACCCAGTAGGGACCCTCCGCTGTCAAATGGTCGCCCGCGTGATCGGAGTAATTGAAATTGGGAACGATCCAGGTGACCTGCGCCAGATTGCCGTTCTGGATGTCGGTGAAGAACTGGGTATCGGGGGAGACGACATTGGTCGTCCAGTCCGAACCGTAACGGATATGGCGGATGGCATCGTACGCCGACCAGATATAGCCGGCTTTGCCGGCTTGCGGCGCGTAGTAGCGCCAGGTCACATCGTTGGCATCCATCTCGTCCGCCAGCGTTTCGTAGTCGAAGCAGGGAAAGACTCCGGGGAGATCCGTCCCATTCGGCCCGAGGAGGGCGACGGTTGTTCCGGCTGGCGCGTCGCATCCCCAGATGCGGCTGGACTGGACGGGGGTCGGATTCTCGTCCACCTCGTGCGATTGGCCGGCAATCATGTATTGATGCGCGACAAAGCTGGGGCCGGTGTTGGACTGGAACATGCGGTCGCCGAGGCTATATTGCTGCGCCAGCGTCCACAGCGGGACGGTTTCGCTCTGCGGCACGTAGGCATAGGGATAGTTGGGGACGGGAAGGGGATCGTAGATATACGCGTGGCTGAAGCCATCCATGGCGCCGTGGTCCCAGTCGGCCCACCAGCCCGTGTGGGTGTGATCGATGTCGGATTCATTCTCCAGAGGAACGGGCTGCAACTGGACGGTGGCGCCGCCGGCGCTGCCCGACTGCACGGTGTCCGCGCCGGGATAGCCATTGAACATGTTGTCGAACGAGCGATTCTCCTGCATGATCACGACTACATGCTTGATGTGGGTGGTCAGACCCAGGGTCGGCGAAGTTGTCGCCTGGCGGGAATTGCCGCACCCCGCGACCAGGGCGCAAACGCCGAAGGCCGCTGCAAGCGAAAAAGGTTGGACGCGCCTATCAGCGGTGATCTGGAGAGACAAATTCACCTTCCCCTGGCTCATTCACGGGAGACCTCTCCCGGAGGTAACCCCGGATACAAGGAGAAAGATGCGCGAACCCCTATGGATTTCCCTGCGCAGCATCCGAGCGGGCCGCAGAACCGGCAAGTCCTGCGTATCGTTTGTGCAGGTGAGATTGAATGGGGGGCGGCGCGGTTGTCTCTATCTTTCGATAGGGAGCGCACCGGAGCGGCTGCGTTTCGGGAGCATTGCTGCGCTTGCGTTGCAGAGCCCCGGCCGGCATGCTGCGCCCATTCCGATCCTGCTATCGTTCCGGCATGACGCTGCGGAAGATCGTCCACGTCGACATGGATGCGTTTTACGCGTCGGTGGAACAACGCGACGATGCGAAGCTGCGCGGCAGGCCGGTGGTGGTGGCATGGCGGGGAAATCGGTCGGTAGTGTGCGCGGCGTCGTATGAGGCGCGGCGGTTCGGCGTGCGGTCGGCGATGCCGGCGTTGCGGGCAGAGAGGCTGTGTCCTGATGCGGTCTTTGTTCCGCCGGATTTCGTGCGGTACCGGACGGTTTCGCGGCAGACGCGGGAGATTTTCCGGCGTCATACCGAGCTGATTGAGCCGCTTTCGCTCGATGAGGCGTATCTGGATGTGACCGAGAACAAATGCGGTTTGCCGACGGCGACGAAGGTGGCGAAGGCGATCCGGGCAGCGATTCGCGAAGAGTTGCAACTCACCGCGTCGGCGGGCGTGGCTCCCAACAAGTTTCTGGCCAAGATTGCGTCGGACTGGAAGAAGCCAGACGGGCTGTTCGTGATCCAGCCCGAGGAGGTAGACGCGTTTCTGCCGCCGCTGCCGGTGGAGCGGCTGCCGGGCGTGGGCAAGGTGACGGCGGAGCGGCTGGGGCGGCTGGGCATCAAGACCGTCGGCCACTTGCGCGCCATGGACCTGACGGCGATGGAGCGCAACTTCGGGCGGCACGGATTGCGGCTGCACGAGCTGGCACTGGGGATCGATGAGAGCGCGGTGGTCCCGGACCGGCCGACGAAGTCGATCTCGGCGGAGGACACCTTTGAGCGCGATATTCCGCTCGAAGACACCGAGGCGGTAATCCGGCGGATGGCGGAAAAAGTGTGGGCGGCGTCGCGGAAAGAGACGCGCATTGCGCGCACGGTGGTGCTGAAGCTGAAGACGGCGGAGTTCCGGATTCTGACACGCAGCCTGACGCCGCTGGCGGCGGTGGCGTCATGCGAGGAGCTGACCAGTATTGCGTTGTCGCTGCGGGAGCGGGTGCATCTGGCGGAGGAGCAACGGTTTCGGCTGATCGGGGTGGGGCTGCACAACTTCAGCGATCCGGAGGAGGAGCCGGCGCAGCCGGAGTTGTTTGGCGTCGATGCGCAGACGAGGTTGATTGGCGAATAGGCCCGCGGGCGAGAAAAACCGTCCCTCAGGGGCTCAAGCCCCTTTCCTGCCCTGGTTTCTTCGGCACGGATAAATCCGTGCCCCTTCAAAACATCTCGTTTTTCCGCGAGCGGTGAAGTCATGCCCCTTCAAAGAGTCCAGTTCTTCAGCAAGCGGTGAGAACCCGCCCCTTGAAGGACAGGGTTCTCCCATGCGCTACGAATTTGTGGGAATCGAGAGGTTCGATAACGGCTATGGCTGCCCGGTCGGGGTGGGGTTAGCCGCAGTAAAGCCGGAGCAGCAGGGCTTTTCGACGGCGGAAAACTCCATGAGTTCGACGCGGACCTTGTCGGGGTCGAAGAGGTTGAACTGCCACTTGCCATCTTTGCCCATCTGCGGACGCGCATCGGCGCCGCCCAGGCGATCTTCCGACGAGAGCTGCGTGACGGACTTCTCCATGTTCACGACGCCGACGGAAAAGTGGTCGAGGACGCCGAGTTCTCCCTGCGAGACCAGCGCAGAAGAGCCGGAAGCACCGGCCTCGGCAATTTCGCGTCCGCTGGGCGCGGCGTTCGCGCCCACGGACAGCATGTATTCGAGCCAGTCGTGGCCGTTGGGGACCTGCTGCGAGACCCAGTCGGTGCGCTCCGGATGCATGCCGCCGTGCCAGTAGGGATTGAAGCCGAGGATAGCGCGGTAGAAGGTGTCTTCCTTCTGCTGGCTATGCACGGCAAAGCCGACGTGGATGATGCGATGGCCGATGGGATCGGCGCCGGGGTTGGCGTAGATCGGGGCCGTGTCCTTTGCGGCCAGCAGTTTGGCCGCGGGCTGGACGAACTGCACGGTGTTGCCTTCGGGGTCCTTGACCTCGAACCAGGCGCTGCCGTCGGAGGCGTGGGTCACGGCGGCAGGAGCCTCGACGCCTTTGGCTTTGAGGTAAGCGAGAAGCTGGGCGGCGTTCGCGGTGATGTAGCCGACGTGATCCAGACGATTGACGCCGGCGTCGGCGGGAAGAGGCAGAACTTCAACGAACTGTTCCTGATTGACGGAGTAGCGGACGCCGGCTGCGTTGTAAGGGTCCACGGCTTTTTTGAATCCGAGCTGATGCACATAGAAGAGTTCGGCCTTCGCGGCATCGCTCGAGTACACGCCCATGTTGGAAATGCCGAGAATGGCGGGACGCGACTGAGCGGCGCAGGAAAGGCAGGCAAACGCAAGGATCCAACCGGGAACACGCATGAACTGGGGGCCTCCGCAATGCGTATCGAGAATACCGCGATCACGGGGCAAAATCCACGCTGCGCGGCGGGCGATGACGGGATACTATGGCACCACGGATGAAGCCGCGGAAGAAACAACTCTCTCCCAATCTGCTGCGTTTTCTGACTGGCCTGTGGATTCTTGCCAGCCTGTCTTACTGGGTTGCGGGGACCCTGGATAACTGGCAACTGCGCGTGCATTGGGATCAGCGCGTCGAGGCTCCCTTCAGCTTCGACGGCGACTCGCGGCATATTCACGGGAACGATCTGCAGCCGGAAGCCCGCGCGGCGGGCGTAGCGGCGGGCGACCGCATCGAGGCGCTGAACGGCGCGGAGTATGCGGGACTGTCGCAGTGGGCGGCGGTGCTGGCGGAGAGCCATCCGGGGGACATTCTGGATGTGGATGTATCGCTGCCGGACGGGGCGCGGAAGACGCTGACCTTGACCCTGGCGCGGCCGCCGTACGCCTTCGGCAAGACGTCGGCGATGGGGTATTTCTGGAAAGAATTCCTGGTGGTCGGGCTGCTGCCGCTCATTTGCCTGCTGATCGGGTACTGGGTGGTGCTGTCGCGGCCGATGGACCGCAATGCCTGGCTGCTGCTGGTGCTGCTCACGTTTCCCAGCGTCGCCTTTGTGAATACCGGCCTGTCGACGGGCGCCGCGTTTATCCTCCGCAATTTCTGGTATCAGAATCTGCAACTGGCCGTGGGCCCGGCGCTGCTGCTGTTCGGCGTGTATTTTCCCGAGCGGTCGCGCATCGACGCACGCGCGCGGTGGATCAAGTGGATTCTGCTGGTGCTGCTCGCGGCGTGCATGGGCGTGCTCTATCCGGAGATTTATGCTCTGTACTACGGAGGAGGCAGCGGGCATTTTCTGACCGTGGCCAGCAACGCAACCGGGGAGACGATCAACGCTCTGAATCTGCTCTTCGTGCTGCTGTTCCTGCTGCTGACGCTGGACAAGCTGCGCACCGCATCGACCGCCGATGCGCGGCGGAGGCTGCGCGTGCTGACGGCGGGCATGGCCGTGGGGATGGGCTCGCTGATCGTCGTTTTCGTGGCGCTGCCGCACTTTGGGATCACGGGCAACGAAGTCCGCTTCTACTGGGTTCGCTACATTGGCGCGTATCTGTTTATGGTGGCGCCGCTGACGCTGGCGTATGTGGTGGTGGTGCAGCGAGCGCTCGATGTGCGCGTGCTGCTGCGGCTGGGGACGCGCTATGCGCTGGCCAAGGCGTCGCTGTGGGTGCTGCAGGCCGCGCTGCTGGCGGTGATCGGATTCCGGCTGCTGCTGCCGGCGCTGCGCGATCAGCAGCCGACGCCGGCGGCGATCTTCGGCAGCGTCGCCTTCCTCGCGCTGGTGCTGGCCATGCGTTTCGGCGTCCGCAACCGCCTGCAGCAATGGCTGGACCGGCAGTTCTTCCGCGAGGCCTACAACGCGGAGGTGATGCTGAGCGAGTTGTCGGACGAGGTGCGGCGCTTTACGGAAACCAAGCCGTTGCTGGAGACCGTTGCCCAGCGCATTTGCGAGACGCTGCACATTACGCAGATTGCGCTGCTGCTGCGGCGAGGCGAGTCGTTTTATCTGGAGCAGGGCATTGGCGTGACGCCGGACGGGGCGCTGACCCTGGGCGCGCAGGCGTCGTCGGTCCGCTACCTGCTGAACACCAGCGAGCCGGCACGGCTCTACCGGGACGATCCGGACGCGTGGTATCTGATGGCGGGCACCGCGGAGCGCCGCGCGCTCGATCTGCTGCACGCGGAGTTGCTGCTGCCGCTGCCGGGACGCAATCGGCTGATGGGCATCATGTGCCTGGGGCCGAAGCGATCGGAAGCGGCGTGGTCGCGGACCGATTTACAGGTGCTGCAGACGGTGGCGCGGCAGACGGGGCTGGCGCTGGAAGTGAGCGAGCTGGCACATTCGCTGGCGGCGGAAGCGGCGCAGCGGGAGCGCATCAACCGCGAGATGGAGATTGCGCGCGAGGTGCAGGAGCGGCTGTTTCCGCAGGAAATGCCGGCGATTGCCGGCGGATCGGTGGCTGGGCATTGCCGTCCGGCGCTGGGCGTGGGCGGGGATTACTACGACGTGTTTCATCTGGAAGACGGCCGGTTGGGGTTGGCGGTGGGCGATGTGAGCGGCAAGGGGATTTCGGCGGCGTTGCTGATGGCCAGTTTGCGGGCCAGCCTGCGCGGCGTGACGCTCGACAGTCCGCGCGATTTCGCCAAGCTGATGCACAAGGTGAACAAGCTGGTGTACGAGGCGTCCGCGTCGAATCGCTACGCGACGTTCTTCTTTGCGGCCTTCGATGCGCAGACGCGGCGGCTGGAATGCGTGAACGCGGGGCACAATCCGCCGGTGCTGCTGCGCCGGGGCGAGGTGATTCGGCTGGAGGCGGACGGGCCGGTGGTGGGGCTGCTGCCGTTTGCGCCCTACACCGAGCAGGCGCTGACGCTGGAGCCTGGGGATTTGCTGATTCTCTACACCGACGGCATCAGCGAGGCGATGACGAATGACGATGAAGAGTGGGGCGAGGAGCGGATGATCGCCTCGGCGCTGAGGGTGCGGGACCAGTCGGCGGATGCGGTGCTGCGGGCGATGTTCGCGGACGCGGACGCGTTTACGGCGGGCGCCGACCAGCATGACGATATGACGCTGCTGGTGCTGAAGCTGGACGGTTGAAAGCGTGCAGAGCGCAGCGTGCAGGGCGCACATAGCCCCGAGCGAGGATTAAATCCGCCGTTTCAAAGCAGCTTAACCTTCAGCCGCACATTACAGCTTGGCGAAGAAGGCCTTCATCCGGTCCAGGCCTTCTTCCACGTCGGCGTGGCTCGTGGCGTAGCTGAGGCGGATGTGCTCGTTGGTCCCGAAGGCTTCGCCGGGCACGGTGACGACCTGGGCTTCGTGCAGCAGGCGCTTCGACAACTCCATCGCCGAAGGCACGCCGGCGTTGCCCAGGTATTTCGACACGTTCGGATAGACGTAGAAGGCGCCTTCCGGCTTCGTGCAGGTGATGCCGGGGATTTCGGCGAGGCGGGCGAGAATCTTGTCGCGCAGTTTCAGGTAATCGGCGCGCATTTCTGCGACGCATGCCTGCGAGCTGGTGAGCGCGGCGATGGCCGCTTTCTGCACGAACGACGCGGTGCTGGACGTGGACTGGCTTTGCAGCTTGCCCATGGCGGCGATGACCGGCTTGGGCGCGAGCGCAAAGCCGGCGCGCCATCCGGTCATGGCATAGGTCTTGGAGAGCGAGCCGAGGACGACCAGATGCTCCTTCGCATCGGTGAACGATCCGCCGCTGACCAGCGCGCCGGTGTACTGCAGGTAGACGTAGCACTCGTCGAGCAGGAGCCAGATGCCGCGCTCGTGGGCGAGGCGGACGATGCGCTCCAGATCGGCGGGCGAGACGACGGCGCCGGACGGATTCGACGGCGAGTTCAGGATGATGGCCTTCGTTTTCGGTGTGATGGCGGCTTCGATGGCGTCGGCGGTGACGCGGAAATTCTCCGCTTCGCTGGTTTCGAGGTAGACGACTTTGCCGCCCGCGTACTGCACGATGTCTTTGAAGCTGACCCAGTAGGGGACGGGCAGGATGACTTCGTCGCCGTGATCGACGAGCACCTGGATGGCGTTGAAGAGCGCGAGCTTGCCGCCGGTGGTGAAGACGGCTTCGTCGGGGGTGTAGCTGGAGCCGAAGTCCGATGTGTGGCGCTGGACGATGGCCTGGCGCAGCTCGGGAATGCCGGAGACGACGGTGTAGCGGGTGAAGTTGGACTGGATCGCGGCGATGGCCGCGTCCTTGATGTGCTGGGGCGTGGCGAAATGTGGTTCGCCCGCGCCGAAATCCACCAGCTTCGCACCCTGCGCGCGCAGCTTGGCGGCTTCGGCAGTCACAGCCATGGTGGCGGAGATTTCAATCCGCCCGATACGGTCGGAGAAGAGTGCGGTCGATGTGGTAGGCATACCGCTATTTTTTCAGATTTTGGAGATCGATGCCGGAGATTTTGTCACGACTTCGGTACCGTCAGGGGAATTTCCATGGAGCCGATGCGGCCGTTGCGCAGATCGTGGACAGCGAGGCGCAGGCCGATCGCGCCGGACGGCAGATCGATTTCCTGGTGGAGCGGCAATCCGCTGCTCAGCACCTTGCCCGACTGCGCGAGGTCGAGGTTCACGGCGAAGGCGTGGTCGGTGTAGTTGACGCGGTGGCCGTCGGCGTCCCAGGCAACCATGGAGACTTCAATCTCAGCGTGCGCGCCGCCGTTGGGCGCAGCCGACCAGGTGATCGCGTGGGGATCGACGGAAAAGTCGGCGAGGTAGCGATGGGCCGCCGACTTGAGCGACTGCGCCATTTCGCCAACCGGGCCGGGGACCGGTTTCACATCTTTGGCGGCGGGATCGTTGGCGGCGAGGACGCGGGCTTCGAAGATCAGTTGCGAGATCGGCGGCGCGCCATGCTGCAGCGAGGCGACGATGGGACTGACGATGCCGGGGGTTTCCGCGCTGGGTTTGGACGGATCGACAGCGTAGTAACCGCGGCGATAGGCGAGGTCGTACTTGCCGCCGTCGACGCCGACCTGGAGGCTGCGGAAGGCGCCATCCCAGCCATGCACCTGGGGCACGTAGCCGATGGTGAAGTAGTCGGAGCCATTGGCGATGGCTTTGGCGACGGCTTCTTTCAGGCCGTTGTCCTCGTAGAAGGCTTCGCCGCCGGTTTCCTCGGCGATTTGCTGCATGGCCTGGTGTTCGGTGACGGTTTGGCGGACGAAGGCGGAATCGGTGTGCTGGGCGGCGCTGGGGCGGATCCGCTCGCTGGGGCCGCCGGGCACGCCGGTGGGGCTGGAGAAGTCGCGGGACGCGTCGGTGCTGGCAAGGTCCATGAGGCCGCGGGCATCGACAGGGTAGACGGCGACGCGGGCGGCAGCCAGGAGGGAGTCGGTTTGCCGGATCTGCTCGGCGTAGTCGCGCATGGGCGAGAAGGGGTCGAGCGGCGACGCGGGGGCGTTGGAGGTGAGGGTCGGGCTCTGGGTGGGATCGGGATCGATGGCCAGCGGGAATGAGCCCGAGAACCAGATGAGATTTTTGCGCCCGGGAACCGTGTTGAGATAGCGGCCGAGTTGGGCGAGGGCATCGAGGGTGATGCGCACGCGCAGATCGGTTTGAAAGGAGGCCGTGTCGGCGAGGAACTGCTGCATCAGGCCGTTGTCGATGCTGCTCATGTTGGCGGCCATGTCGTTCTCGGTGTCCTGGTCCTGCGGCGATTCGAGCACGCCGGACTGCTGCGGGCGGCCCTTGCCCAGGGTGACGGCGGCTTCAATCGTGCCAGCGTCCGTGGTGAATCCTTCGACCATGCGCAGGCGCGAGGCGAGAGTGAAGACGGCGATGCGGGTGCCGGGTGGAATGTGCCGCACGTAGCTCTTCATCTCGCTGCGGACGTATTGCTGGTCGGCGAGCGGGGTGTTGAGGGCGTCAAGCAGCAGGACGTTGGCGGCGCTGGCGACGGCGTAGCGGGGCGCGTTGCTGTAGACGCCGGGCGGCAGGGTGGGCAGGTGCGCGATCTGCGGGGCGTCGGCGGCACGATGCGTCTCAAAGAAAGAAATCTTCTGTTCCTTGCCGTTTTCCTGGATATGGAACTGGCTCTGGGCGAGGTCGTCGACAGGCTTGCCCTTTTCGGTGACGATGACGTCCACCAGGACGAGGTTGGCTCCGGTGCGCAGGACGGGCGGCGCGGGCGTCTGCGCTGCCGGGGCGGCGTTTTGGCTGGTGGGCGCGGTCTGTGCAGGGCTGATGAAGGCGAGGAGCGCACCCGCACTGAGAGGCAGGAGAAAGGATCGACAGCGCAGCATCGGAAAGGTCGGCTCCGGAGGAATCCGTGTCGACTCCATGATGCCTGAAAAGGGGTGCTGAGGGAACGGCGAACGCGCCGGCTCACGGAACGCTATCGCGAGCAGGGAATTCCCTGCTGAGCGAAAACGGGCGGGGCGTAGAGGGACATGGCGCGGCCGCGCAGGCCACGCCGTCCGATGAGGAGCGAATTAACCGAAGGAGGCGACGCGCTTGGCAGCGGAAGCGAGATTCTGCGCGGAATCCACCACGTCTTCAGCAACGGCTTTACTGCGTTTGTAGGCTTTGCCCGCCTGCTCGCCGACGGTGCCGGCGGTTTCGCGGACGTAGTCAGTGGCGTCTTCGAATCCACGGCGCAGTTGGCGGCGGGTGCGTTCGCCGGTTTGCGGCGCGTAAATGAGGGCGAGCGCCGCGCCGGCGGCAACTCCCACACCAAAGGCTGCCCAGAACTTCCATGTGCTCATATGTATTTCTCCTGTATTGGAGGGTGGCACTCTACTCCATCAGATACCACAGTTCGTACGATGGTTGCGTAAAATCGCCGAAAACGAAAAAGCCGCTCCGGGAAAGGGCGGCTTTTTGCGCTCGCCGCGAAGGCGGGTCATCGCTTGTCGCCAAGCTGGCGGGCCTGCAGCGTCACCAGTTCGCTGAGGTCCTGTTTTTCGAGGCCGTGCACGGTTTTGTTGAACTCATCGACCTTGCTCGACCAGTTCATGGAACAGAATTTCGGGCCGCACATGGAGCAGAAGGCCGCTTCCTTGTAGTAGTCGTCGGGGAGCGTCTCGTCGTGCATGGCGCGGGCGGTTTCCGGATCGAGCGAGAGGGCGAACTGCTTCTCCCAGTCGAAGGTGTAGCGGGCATAGCTGATGGCGTCGTCGCGATCGCGCGCGCCGGGACGATGGCGAGCGATGTCGGCGGCGTGGGCGGCGATCTTGTAGGCGATCATGCCGTCCTTCACATCTTTCTCGTTGGGCAGGCCGAGGTGCTCTTTGGGCGTGACGTAGCAAAGCATCGACGCGCCGTGCCAGCCGATGAGCGCCGCGCCGATGGCACTGGTGATGTGGTCGTAGCCAGGGGCAATGTCGGTGACCAGCGGGCCGAGCGTGTAGAAGGGCGCGCCGAAGCAGTACTCCACTTCCTTGTCCACCTGCTCCTTGATCTTGTCGAGGGGCACATGGCCGGGGCCTTCGATCATCACCTGGACGTCGTCGTTCCAGGCAATGGCGGTGAGCTCACCGAGAGTCTTCAGCTCGGAGAACTGCGCGTCGTCCGATGCATCGGCCACCGAACCGGGCCGCAGACCGTCGCCGAGCGAGAAGCTGACGTCGTACTTCGCCATGACCTTCACGATGCGGTCGAAGTTCTCGTAGAGGAAATTCTGCTTGTGGTGATGGGTCATCCACTGGGCGAGGATGGCGCCGCCGCGGCTGACGATGCCGGTAATGCGCTTCGCCACCATGGGCACGTACTGGATGAGCACGCCGGCGTGGACGGTGAAGTAGTCGACGCCCTGCTGCGCCTGTTCTTCGATGACTTCGAGGTAGACATCGATGTTGAGGTCTTCGAGCCGCTTGACCCGCGCCAGCGCTTCGTAGATGGGCACGGTGCCGATGGGGACGGGCGAGTGGCGGAGGATGGCATCGCGGATCTCGGGGATGTTGCCGCCGGTGGAGAGATCCATGACGGTGTCGGCGCCATGCTGGATGGCCATGTGGAGCTTGCGCAGCTCTTCCTGGATTTCAGAGGTGATGGCGGAGTTGCCGATGTTGGCGTTGACTTTGCAGCGGGTGGCGATGCCGATGCCCATCGGCTCCACTTCGGGGTGGTTGATGTTGGCGGGGATGATGAGGCGTCCGGCGGCGATTTCGTCGCGGACGAGCTCAAGGGCGATGCTCTCGCGCTCGGCGACGTAGGCCATTTCTTCGGTGACCAGCCCTTTGCGGGCGAAGTGCATCTGCGACACGTTGGTGTCGCCGGTGCGGGAGGCCTCGGCTTTGCGGCGGACGATCCAGTCGGCGCGGGGCTTCAGGATTTCAAGGGTAGGATTTTGCGCTGCCATGGGAGACCCCTCTCAGGTTGTGTCGTGGATCTTTGCTTTGGAGATTCGATGATTGCCGGATGAAAACTGTCTCGGATTATAAATCCGCTGCGCGATCGTGGCTGTGACGGCGATTTTCTACGAGCGCAAATAGGCCAGCACCGCGCGCACGGTTTCTTCCCGGGCGGCGGCCAGGGAGACGCCCGCCGGGCGGCGCAACACCGCTCCGTGGCCCAGCGAATCGACGATGTGCGTCATCACGAAGACGGTGAGATCGAGATCGCGCTCAGGGGGGAGTTCCCGGACGTGGGCGGCCAGCGCCAGCCGGAAAGCACCATGGAGACGCTGGGAAAAATCCCGCGAGCCCCCTGGCCGGGGCGGAATTTGCGTGGAAAGCAGCTCGTAGAGGTTCGGGTCGGCGGTATGCACGTCGATCATCGCCTCGACGAGCGCTGCGATCAGCGCTTGCAGCGACGACGAGCCATGCTGCGCAAGGGCCGACCCGATGACGCGGTCGACTTCCGCAAGGTGACGCTGGTGGAGCGCGGCAAAGATCGCCTGCTTGTCCGGGAAGTACTGATAGACGGAGCCGATGCTGACCCCAGCAGCTTCCGCGATGTGGTTGGTGGTGAGGGCATTGAGATCGCCGCGCCGCAAAATGCGGAGCACCGCATCGAGGATGGTTTCGACCGTTTGGCGGGCGCGCTGCTGCGTGGGGCTGCGCCGTTCGGGCGCCGATGGCCGAGCTTTCACGAGAGCAGTTTAGCATAAACATGAGTAATAATCTACAAAATCCGCGCAACCAGAAGACTGGTAATCACCATGAAAGATAAGGAAAGCGAGTAGACAGCGCAGCCTTCAGGGGTTAGTTTCTTCAATAAAAGTGAGCAAAAACTCATAAATATTGAAAATGAGAAAGACGAGAGGAAGAACAAATGAAAGTTCTGATTACGGGCGCGACCGGCGATGTGGGATCGAAGGTGGTGCGGAGACTGCTGGAGCGGGGCGAGCGGCCGCGCGTGCTGGTGCGGGATCGTGCCAGGGCCTGTGCGCTCTTTGGCGACCGGGTCGAGATGCGTGTGGGCGATCTGGCGAACCTGGAGTCCGTCGGAGACGCGATGGCGGGAGTGGATGCGGTGTTTCTGGTCACCTCCGGCCCGCGGATTCCGGAACTGGATGCGCTGGCGGCTACGGTGGCGCAGGGGGCAGGCGTGGAGCATCTGGTGAAGCTTTCGTCGCTGGATGTGGAACAGAGCCTGGCCATCGGCAGGTGGCATGAGCGCGGGGAAGCAGCGCTGCGGGCCTCTGGCGTGCCCTGCACGTTCGTCCGGCCCACCGGGTTTATGTCGAATTTGCTGGCGTGGGCGCATGGCATCCGCGAAGAAGGCGTGGTGCGGTCGTCGACGGGCGCGGGCCAGCGGCCGTTCATTCATTCTGAAGATATTGCGGCGGTTGTAGTGGAGGCGCTCCTGACGCGGAGGTATGTGGGCGAGTCGTTGGCGATTACCGGACCGGAAACGCTGAGCTTTGGCGAGGTCGCGGCTCGGATCGGGTTGATCATAGGGAGACCGCTGCGGTTTGCAACGATCTCCGATGAGGAGGCGGGGCAGCGCTTTGCCAGAACGGGCGCCGGACCGGAAGAGGTGCAGGCGCACGTGGAGCTGTGGCGGGCGATTCGCGCAGGGCGCCTGGCCGCGGTGACCGACGGCGTGCGGCGGATTCTGGGGCGGGAGCCGCTTGGCCTGGATCAGTGGATCGCCGAAAACTCCGCAGGATTTGCCGCGTAAACCTCGCAGCCACCGTGCCGATCACGGAGACCTGTTTCGGGACGGTGGCCGATCCATTTTTGCAGCGTGATATCCGTCACATGCGCGCCGAAGCCGGGACTGCATACAATAGAAGCATCATGAAGCTGGCTCAACAGAAGATTCGGATTGCCGCGGCGGTGGTGGTCGTGATCGGCGCGATCCTGTATTTGGCGGTCACCGGCGCAGCGGCCAACAAGAGCTACTACGTCACCATTCAGGAACTGCAGTCGATGGGCAACAAGGCCTATACGCGGAATCTGCGCGTGGCGGGCAGCGTGCTGCCGGGGACGATTGCGCGGGACGGGGCGCATGCCAATTTTGTGCTGGTGGAGAACGACCGCAAGCTGACGGTAAATTACACCGGCGAAGAGCCGCCGCCCGACACCTTTAAGGACAACAGCCAGGCGCTGGCCATCGGAACGTACGGGCGCGATGGCGTCTTCCACGCCACGGGATTGCAGGCGAAGTGCGCGTCGAAATATGCGCCGGCGCAGCAGAAGACGGCGGGCGCTCCCACGCAGACGGCGATGGCGGCGACGCCCGGGAGTTAGGGCAGGCGGGAAAAGTTCGGGACAGCCTCGATTTTCCCCAGCGCGGTTGCGGCGAGCAGCGGCGAGAGGCTTACAAGACAGGGCACAGGGTCCAGGGATTAGGGTGTAGGAATGCATTCCGGCGCTCCCGCCGGAGTGTGTCAGCGGGGGCGGTTTTCCAGACGCGAAGCGAAGCATGACGAACGTGATTGCCGAATTCGAGCAGGTATCGAAGCTGTACGGGACCTTTGCCGCGCTGCGCAAGGTTTCGGTGCAGTTCGAGCGGGGGCGCTGCTACCTGGTCCTCGGCGAAAACGGCGCGGGCAAGTCGACGCTGCTGCGGACGCTGGCCGGGTTGCTGAAGCCGAGCTACGGAACGGTGAAGGTCTTCGGGGCGAAGGGCACGCCGCAGGATCCGATGGAGGCGCGGGAGCGGATCGGCTACATGAGCCATGCCACGATGCTGTACGACGAATTTTCAGGCGTCGAAAACCTGCGCTACTTTGCCAGCCTGTATCGGGACCGGGACTGCGTGGCTCCCGAAGAGGCGCTGCGCAGCGTGGGGCTCGATCCCAAGCTGGCGCGGCCGGTGGGGCAGTATTCGCAGGGCATGAAGCAGCGAGCGTCGCTGGCGCGGGTGCTGATTTCGCGGCCGGAACTGCTGCTGCTGGATGAGCCGTTTTCCAATATGGATATCGGCAGCGCCCACCAGATGCTGCGGCTGCTGGAGACGTTTCGCTCCGAGCAGCGGACGATTTTGCTGACCACGCACCAGCGGGAGCTGGCCGAACCGCTGGCGGATTTCGTGCTGACCCTGCGGGCAGGCGCGGTGGACTCGCTGGTCGAAGGCCCCTATACGCAGGCTGGGGAATTGCGGCTGGCGGGCGTGGCCATCGGGAGCGCTGCGCGATGAAGACCCACGCCAAGACAAACGCCGCGCGGATTTTGGACGGGCTGGGGATTGCCTACGAGATTCGCGAGTACGAGGTGAGTCTCGAGGAGTTTTCGGCCATCCACGTCGCGGAGAAGGTCGGGATGCCGCCGCAACAGGTATTCAAGACGCTGCTGTGCGTGACCAGCGAAAAGGAACATGTTTTCGCTGTGGTGCCGGGCGATGCCGAGCTGGATTTCAAGAAGCTGGCTGCCGCGGCCGGGGCGCGGCGCGCGGAGATGGTGGCGGTGAAAGACGTGCAGCCGCTGACCGGCTACGTGCGCGGCGGCGTGACGGTGTTTGGGGCGAAGAAGGATTTCCCGGTGTACGTGGACGAGACCATTGAGCTGTTCGATGTGGTGAGCGTTTCGGCGGGGACGCGCGGCGTGCAGGTGGTCCTGCAGCCGGAGGATTATGTTCGGGCGGCGAAGGCGACGGTCGCTGATTTAACAAAGGCAGTGCGTGCGCAGGAGCAGTCCGCATGAAAGCCGCCTACTTTCTGACCCATCTGAAGAAAGACATCGCGCTGGAGTGGCGGTCGAAAGACGCCATCAACTCCATGCTGTTTTTTGCGCTGCTGGTGGTCGTGGTGTTCAGCATGGCGTTCGATCCAACGCGCGCGGTGAGCCGGCAAATTGCGGGCGGCATTCTGTGCGTGGCGACCATGTTTGCGGCAGTCAGCGCGCTGAACCAGGCCTGGGGGCGGGAGATTCGCAATCAGGTGCTGGATGCGCTGCGCATGACGCCGGCTCCGGCGGCGTCTCTGTTTCTGGGCAAGACGCTGGCCAACTTCTTGTTCGTCACCGTGGTCGAAGTGGTGCTGGCGCCGGTGTTCGTCATCTTCTACAACCTGCATGCACTGGGGAATCCGTGGCTGCTGGCGCTGGTGCTGCCGCTGGGGACGTGGGCGCTGATTGTGAACGGAGTGTTTTTCGCGGCGATGTCGATCCGGACGCGGGTGCGTGAGTTGCTGCTGCCGCTGCTGCTGTTTCCGATTTTTATTCCGGCGCTGGTGTGGATGGTGATGGCCACGTCCTCGATTTTGACCGGGGAAGGCGACGCGGTGACGTCGATCAAGTCGCTGGCGGCCTACGATGCGATTTTTACGACGGTGTGCCTGATGCTGTTTGAGGTCATTCTGCACGCAGAGTAGGGACTGGCCGTCCAGGCAGTCGCCTTCGGCCTTCGAGGGAAGCGGTTGTTGCAGGACTGGAGATCGGTTGGCGGGAGAAATTGATGGCAGAGCTTTTCGCGGAGGAGATTCGCTGGTGCAGGAGTGCCGAAGGCGATGGCCCGGAGCGGCCAGATCCTAGCGTACGGTGTGGTGCTGATGGAGGTAATGGGCGGCGGTGAAGGCGACGATCCAGAGTCCGGCGACGAGGCTGCCCACGGTGAGGACCCATCGGCGGACGGGACGGTCGTGCGGGGCCAGCGTGGAGGATTTGCGTACGCCGAAAATCTGGCCGCCAAGGCCGATGGCCATGAGCACGACGCAGAGGGCGAGGGTTATCCAGGTCAACACGTTACTTTTGTACCGTATCGGGGATATGAGTGGGAAGAGGAAATTGGGCAAAATCAGCGGGAACGAGGAACGCAACAGGCACGGCCGAGGTTTCGGCGTAAAGGTGAAGGTATGAAATTGTGGCGATGGTTGTGGCTGCTGGTAACGCTGGGCGTGCTGGCGGAGGGGTTCCGGGTGGCGCTGTTTGTGGTGCCGACGGACGCGGCGCAGGGCGATGTGCAGAGAATTTTCTACTACCACATCCCGTCGTGGGCGGGGATGGGGCTGTTCTTCGCGATCAACCTGGTGTGCTCGCTGCTGTATCTGGCGGTGAAGAACCGCAACCAGGTGCTGGCGCTGAAGGCGGATGCGCTGGCGGTGGCGTCGGCGGAGATTGGCGTGGTCTTCTGCCTGATCGGCCTGGTAACCGGGTCGCTGTGGGGACGCGCGGTTTGGGGCATCTGGTGGACGTGGGATGCGCGGCTGACCTCGACGCTGGTGCTGTGGCTGATCTACGTGGCCTATCTGCTGCTGCGGCGGTTTGCGGCGGGTCCGCAGATGCGGACGCTGGCGGCGGTGATGGCGATTTTTGGGTATCTCGACGTGCCGCTGGTCTACTTTTCGACGCGGTGGTGGCGGACGCAGCATCCGGCGCCGGTGTTTGGCGGTGCGCCGGGGTCGGGGATCGATCCCAGCATGATGCCGGCGGTGTGGTGGAATCTGGCGGGCTGGGTGATGTGGGGGATTTTTGTGGCGAGCCTGCGGTATGTGTCGGAGTACCGGGCGCAGAAGGCCGAGCAGGATGAGGCGCTGCGGTTGCTGGATGTGGAACCGGCCGGCGTAGCCGGGGCGGGGAGATAGCTATGGATATGGGACATCGTCATTTGATTCTGGGATACGCGGCGACTTTGCTGATTCATCTGGTTTACCTGAGCTATGTCGCGGTGAAGTGGCGGGCGGCGAAGCGGGCCGAACGGTAGCCGTGTTGCAATCGCCGGGCGGCGCTCATTTGTAGTGGATCATGGAGAGCACCCGGCCGCTCCTCCGGGAGATTCGGACGACAGCGACTCCGCCATCGCATACGGTGGTGGTGCCACCTTTCCCATCCGAACAATGGAGGGTTCCGGAAACGGTCCACACTCCATTCAGGAGTTCGGCGTGGTAGGGTCGCTCCGAAAGGATCTGCTTCTCGCCATAAACAGGTTTGAGGGCGCCTTCCGCAATGTTCACGGCGGTTGCACTGTCAGGGACGCGCACGCGGACCGACGCAAACGCGGAATTCAGTTGCTGCTGAGCGCACGCCAACCCCACGAAAATAAGAGCCAGATGCCAAGCCGGTGAAAAAAGCCTCATCCTTCCACCCCATCTGTCCACGATTGGCTATGGGTAATCGACGACCTGCGTCGGCCTGCCCCGTCTAATCTAAGCAACAAGCACGGGTTTTCGTCCAGCCTTGCAAAACGGTACATTAGAAAAATGCGTAGATTGCAGAAGTTTGTCGTTCTGAGTGTGACTGGTTTATTGATGGCGGTGGGTGCGCGGGCGCAGGAGAAGCCGCTGCATCCCGCGGATACATCGGCGCTGCATCCGCCGGCGGGCGCGAAGGTGGCGATTGTTGAGTTCGCCGACCTCGAATGCCCGATGTGCGCGATGGAGAATCCGGTCATCATGCAGGCAGAAGCGCACTATCACGTGCCGCGGGTGTGGCATGATTTTCCGCTGCCGCAGCACGTTTGGAGCTTTCAGGCGGCGGTGAACGCGCGCTGGTTCGACTCGAAGTCGAAGGAACTGGGCGCCGACTACCGCAATGCGGTCTTCGCAAATCAGCCGAACATCGAGACGAAGAGCGATCTGCTCACGTTTACGCAGAAATTTGCGCAGCAGCATGGGACGGCGCTGCCGTTTGTGATGGATCCGCAGGGCACGCTGGCGGCCGCGGCCAAGGCCGATGGGGCGCTGGGCGACCGCATGGGCGTCCACGAGACGCCGACCGCGTGGGTGGTGACCGAGCACGGCTACAAACAGGTGATGGACTTCAACAAGCTGTTCTCGATGCTGGACGAGGCTGAGGCGCATTAAGGCGGGCGGATTCAGGCATTCCGAGCTACGGGGATCGGCAGCGGGCAACGCCCGGGCAGCTCGAATTCCCACTGCACAGGCTGGTCATTCCCACCCACAGTAGGATCAAAGCATGAGCATGGAGAGCACAGTTGCGGCTGTTCAGCCGCCGGTCGCGGCGCGGAAGCACACGGAGCGGGTCGTCCACGGGCACACGCTGGTGGACGATTACGCGTGGCTGCAGGACAAAGAGAACCCCGAAACGATCGCGTATCTGGAGGCGGAAAACGCCTGGTGTGCCGCGAATTTTGCCGGCACCGAGGAACTCCAGAAACAGCTGTACGGCGAGATGCTGAGCCACATCAAGGAAACGGATGAGTCGGTGCCGGTTCGCGATGGGGAGTGGTGGTACTACTCGCGCACCGAGCAGGGCAAGCAGTACGAGATTTTCTGCCGCAAACGCGGGAGCGCCGAAGCGCCGCAGGGCGACGAAGAGATTCTGCTTGATGTGAATGTCCTGGCAGAGGGCGAATCGTTTATGTCGCTGGGAACGATGAGCATCTCGGACGATGGGAACCTGCTGGCGTATTCAATGGACAACCGCGGCTTCCGGCAATACACGCTGCAGGTGAAAGATCTGCGCAGCGGCGCGCTGCTGGCGGAGCGCGCGGAGCGGGTGGGCTCGCTGGTGTGGGCCGCCGACAACCGGACGCTCTTTTATACGGTGGAGGATGAGGAGCAGAAGCGCCAGTTCCAGCTCTATCGGCATGCACTGGGGGCGCCCCACGCAGACGATGCGCTGGTGTACGAGGAGAAGGACGAGCGCTTCAACATTGGTGCGGGGCGGACGCGCGATGACGAATACCTGATCCTCGAGAGCGCGAGCCACACGACGACGGAGAATCAGTATTTGCGGGCGGACAATCCCGCGGGTGCGTGGACGCTGATCGAGCCGCGGCGCGACGAGATCGAATACTACGTCGATCATCGGTTTGGACAGCTCTATATCCGGGTAAACGATGCGGGGCGGAATTTTCGCCTGGTCACCGCGCCCCTGGAGACGCCGGGGCGGGCGCACTGGACGGAGCTGATTCCGCATCGCGCGGAAACCTTACTGGAGGAGATAGACCTGTTCGCGGACTTTGCAGCGGTGTGGGAGCGGACCCTCGCGCTGCAGCATGTGGTGATCCGGCCCTTTGCGGGACGCGGGCCGGAGGTCTCGGCGGGGCGCGGGATTGCGTTCCCGGAGCCGGTGTACAGCGTGCATCCCAGCTCGAATCGGATGTTTACGACGGGGAAGTACCGCTATGCGTATCAGTCGCTGGTAACGCCGAGTTCAGTCTTCGAGTACGACGTGGCGACCGGCGAGCAGAAACTGCTGAAACAGCAGGAAGTGCCGGGCGGCTTCGATCGCACGCAGTATGCGTCCGAGCGGGTCTTCGCGCCGGCGCCGGATGGCGTGAAGATTCCGGTCTCGCTGGTGTGGCGTAAAGACAAACGCGCGGCGGGGAAGAATCCGATCTGGGTATATGGATACGGATCGTATGGGTACTCGTTGCCGATCGGCTTCAGCAGCACGCGGCTGAGCCTGCTGGATCGCGGCATGGTGCTGGCGTTTGCGCATGTGCGCGGCGGCGGCGACATGGGCAAGCCCTGGCACGATGCGGGGCGGCTGATGGAGAAGAAAAATACCTTCACCGACTTTAACGCCGTGACGGAGTTTCTGGTGGCGCAGGGAATCTGCGCAGCCGATCGCGTGGCGGCGGAAGGGCGCAGCGCGGGCGGCCTGCTGATGGGCGCGATCACGAATATGCGTCCCGATCTGTATCGCGCGATCATCTCGGTGGTCCCGTTTGTGGATGTGATGAACACCATGCTCGATCCCTCGCTGCCGCTGACGGTGCCGGAATACGAGGAATGGGGCGATCCCAACCAGAAGGCGGCGTTCGAGTACATGCTGAGCTACTCGCCTTACGACAATCTGCAGAAGGGCGCGTATCCGGCGATGCTGATGAAGACCTCGCTGCACGACAGCCAGGTGATGTACTGGGAGCCGGCGAAGTATATGGCGAAGCTGCGGACGCTGAAGACGGATGGCCGCGCGCTGGTGCTGCATACGAATCTGACGGCAGGGCATGGCGGCGCGTCGGGCCGCTACGACTATCTGAAAGAGATCGCGCTGGATTTCGCGTTTTTGCTGCGGGAACTGGGCGTGGTTGGGTAGGCGGGACGCCGCAGAATGCGCGCGGCGGGCTCGCGGTGCTCATTCGACTCAATCCATTTCATCCGGGGTGACACCGGTCACTGACGCCGTCGCGTCTTCCTGCTACATGTCGGGCAGCGAGCACCGACGGGAGCCGTATGACCGGACTGTTCCACGACATTCGCTATGCACTGCGGCAACTGGGCCGCAGCCCCTGGTTCACCACCACCGCAATCCTGATGCTGGCGCTGGGCACCTGCGCTACCAGCACCGCGCTGAGCTGGATTGAAGGCACCATGCTGAACCCCGTGCCGGGCGCGCGCGACACGGGGCGGCTGGTGAGCATCATGCGCGGCGTTTGGAATCCCTCGCCGTCGCCGCCATTTTCCTATCCGGATTATCGCGATCTGCGCAGCGCGAACCGGACGCTGGCCGGCATTCTCGCCTATCACCACGAGTGGGCCACGCTGACGACGGGCGAATTGCCGCAGCGCGTGTACGCAGCGCAGGTGACGGGGAATTACTTCGATGTGCTGGGCGTGCAGCCCGCGATGGGGCGGTTCTTCCGCGTCGATGAAGAGGCGCGGCTGGGCGGCGTGCCGTACGTGGTGCTGGGCTACACGCTGTGGCAGACCCGCTTCGCGGGCGATCCAAAGATTCTGGGAAAGTCGATTGAGATCCAGCATCAGCCGTTCACGATCATTGGCGTTGCGCCGCGGGGGTTTGTCGGATGCATGCCGGCGATCCGCGAGGACCTGTGGGCGCCGCTGGCCGCCAGCACGACTCCCGGCGGCAATGACTGGAGTGTGCTGCATCGCGAGAATACCTGGCTCAACGTGGTCGGGCGGCTGCGTCCCGGAGTGAGCCGGCTGGCGGCCACGGGGGATCTGGACGCGATCATGCACCGGCTGGCGGCGGCGTACCCCCCAGAGCATTTGGGCGTGAACACGATCACGCTCGACCCAATGTGGCGATCGCCCTTTGGGGGCAACGCGTTTTTCTCGGCGACGCTGCCGATTCTGCTGGCGTTTGCGGCGCTGGTGCTGCTGCTGACGTGCGCAAATATCGCCACGCTGATGCTGGTGCGTTTTGTGGCGCGGGCGCGCGATCTGGCCATCCGGCAATCGCTGGGCGCGGGCCGCGGGGTGCTGATGCGGCACATGATCCTCGAAGGCCTGCTGGTCGCGCTGGGCGGTTCGGCGGTCGCCCTCGTGCTCACCGTGTGGACGTCGCGGATGCTGGGGCGCTTCGTTCCGCCGAGCGGCAACCCAATCGCGATCAGCGGCACCGTCGATCCCACCGTGGTGCTGGTGCTGCTGGTGGTGGCGCTGGGCACGGGCGTGCTGTGCGGCGCGCTGCCTGCGTGGCGCTCGTCCCACATCACGCCCGGCGAGGTGCTGCGGGAGCAGTCGCAGAGCCTATCGTCCGGGTCGCGCAACCGGCACGTGCTGAGCGCGCTGGTGGTGGCGCAGATTGCGCTTTCGGTGGCTCTGCTGGTGTGCGCGGGGCTGTTTCTGCGCACGCTGCACAACACTTCGAGCGCGCTGCGGGGATTCGATCAGGAGCATGTGCTGACGGCGACGGTGGGTCTCGACGTGGGCTATTCCCGCGAGCAGATCTGGCAGTTGCAGCAGAAGATCCTGGCGCGGGCGCGGGAACTTCCCGGGACGACTCAGGTATCGCTCGCCGACTGGCTGCCGATGAGCATGAACCGCAAGACCGTCGACGCATGGCCGGAGGGTTATGTGCCGCAGCCGCACGAATCGGGTGAAGTGCGGCGCATCGACGTCTCCGCGGGATACTTCGACGTGATGGCGATCCCGTTGATCGAGGGCCGGGCCTTCTCCGATGCGGACGACGTAAAAGCGCCGCGAGTGACGATCGTGGATCAGACCGCCGCGGCTCGCTACTGGCCGGGGCAGGATGCGATGGGCCGCCGCTTGCGCATGTGGGGCGACCTGTACACGGTGGTGGGGGTGGCGAAGAACTCCGCGCACGCGCGGGTGGGCGAAACGCCGGAGCCGATGGTCTACAACGCGATCCTGCAGTCCAGCGATCCGGAAACCATCGTGCAGGTGCGCGTGCCGGGCGATCCGGAGGCGCTGGCTCCGAAGCTGGTGGAGGCGATCCACGAGGTCAATCCGCAGTGGCTGGTGTACGACGTGCGGCCACTGCAACAAACCACGCTGGCGGCGAGCACGTTTGCCATTGTGGAGTCGACGTTCGCCTCCGCGTTTGCGCTGCTGGCGCTGGTGCTGGCGGCTTCGGGGATTTATGGTGTGCTGGCGTATCGGACGCAGATGCGCACGCACGAGATCGGCATCCGCCTGGCGCTGGGAGCGCGGCGCGGCGATGTGCTGTGGCTGATCCTGCGCCAGGGATTGCAACTGGCCGCGCTGGGGATTGCTCTCGGCATCGTGCTCACGCTGGCGTTGACGCGGTTTGTGAGCGCACAGCTCTATGGGGTCAGCCCGGCTGATCCGGTCACCATTCTGCTGGTGACGCTGCTGCTGGCGGTGGTGGCGGGGGCAGCCTCGTCACTGCCGGCGCTGCGGGCGATGCGGGTCGACCCACTGGCGGCGATTCACGAATCGTAAGCCGGGGCCGGCCGCGAATCAGACGGGCGCTGCTTGCCGCGATGCGGCAGCTTCGCGCTGGAGAAGCCAGGCGAGCACAGCGTAGCTGAAAACGGCGAGTGCCGCGTCGGTCAGCAGGCTGGCGGCGGCGGCTCCGCGCCACGACCAGCGGGGAATGAGCAACGCATTCAGGCACAAATTGAGGGCGGCTGCGCCGAACTGCGTGGCGGTGCGATTCCACTGCGAGGCGGCGCCGGTGATGGCCGATCCCCAGGCGTAGTGGAGCGCGCGGAAGACGGGCAGCAGGCAGAGCCAGCGGAGGGCGGTCACGGAATCATGGAACGACGGTCCGAAGGCGAGCGGCAGGAGCGGAGCCGCCAGGAACAGGCCGAGAGCGGCGCAGACGGAATACCCCAGGGTGCGCGACAGCGTTCTGCGGGAAAAGGCGGCGGCCTGGGCGACGCTCTCTGCCCCGGCGCGGAAGAAGCGCGGCGCGGCGGCGGCATAGACGCTGTAAATGGGCATGGTGGCGGCGTCGACCACGCGATAGGCGGCGGAGTAGATGCCGGCGGCGGAGGTTTGTCCGAGGCTGACGAGGAATGTCTTGTCGATGTCGTTGTAGATGGAGACGGAGGAGGAACTGCAGGAGAAGCTGAGTCCCTCGCTGAGATCGCGGGCGCGGAGGCGGACGAAGCGCGGCCGTCCGAGGCGAGCCGTCACGACGATCGCTGCGACCACGGCGGCGGCGAGCGTCGAAAGCCAGTAGACCCTGGCCCAGTCATACGCAGTGGGATGCAGGCTGTGGGTGCGAGACCAGGCGAAGACGGCGGCGGCAGTGGCGGTACGAAAGAGGTTGGTGAGCGCGTTGAGGCGCGCGGTCCAGGCCAGGCAATCTGCGCCCTGAAAGGCGCGCGCGGCCAGTTGCACCAGCTTGCCGAGGAGGCCGTCAGTGAGCGCGATCCATGGAACGAGGACGCGGAGGCTGGGGCGCAGGGCGAAGTGCGCGAAGAGCAGGGCGGCGGCGAGCAGCAGCCCGAATCCGCCGATGAGAATGACGAGCGATTGCCCCCACGTGCGCGCGAAGGAGGAGCGGTCGCGGCTGATGTTGCGGACGAGGATCATCTCCATGCCGAGCGAGGAGAACTGGCTGAGCGCGCCAACCAGGGCGACGACGCCGATGAAGGCGCCGTATTCGCGAGCGCCGAGGGTGCGGCCGATGAGGACGAAGTAGACAGCCTGCGCGAGGAGCGAGACGCCCTGGCCGGAGATCATCCAGAGCGAGCCGCGGCGCAGGGATTCCTCGGTCATCGCAGCAGCTCGTCGTAGATATCTTCGAGGAGCGCGGTCTGCGTGGAGAGAGAGAAATGCGTTTCGGCGCGGCGGCGTCCGGCAGCGGCGAGGCTGGCGGCGAGAGCCGGGTCGTTGAGGAGGGCGTCGATGCAGTCGGCCAGGGCGGCGTGATCGCCCGAGGGCGACAGCAGCGCGGTTTCCTGGTCGACGACGGCCTCGTCGACGCCGGGCCCGTGAAAGGCGGCGATGGGCAGTCCGATCGCCTGGGCTTCGCAGAGAACGATGGGGAGGCCCTCGGTGTCTCCGTTAGCGGCGACGACGCTGGTTGCGGCCAGAACGCTGGCGCGGTGCATGAGGTCGCGGACGACGCAGGGCGGCTGCGCTCCAAGAAACGTGCAGTGCTGCACGGTGGCGCGCGCCTGCGCGCGCAGCGGATCGAGCAGCGGGCCATCGCCCACGATGAGGAGCTTGGCGGTGGGATGGCGCTTTTCGACGAGGGCCATGGCGCGGAGCAGATGCTCGCAGCCCTTCTTTTCGACGAGGCGGCCGATGAAGAGGACGATGGGATCGAGCGAGCGCGAGTAGCAGGGGTCGGGCGCGAAGAGGCTGAGATCGACGCCGATGGGGAGGACGCGAAGCTTGTCGGCGGGGACGCCGCGCGCTAGCGCCTGCTGGCGAATGTGTTCGGAGACGCAGATGAAGAGGCGCGCGCGAGTGCGCAGTTCCGTGCGCCGGCGCAGGAAGAGGCGGCCGGGCAGCGTGCGGCGCAGCGAGGCGTCGGAAGTGGTGGCGTCGTAGCCGTGCAGCGTAACGAGAAGCGGGACGCGGAGATGCTTTTCGAGGGGCAGCGCGATGGCGGCGTCGACGCCGAAGTGCGCGTGAAGGAGCGCGGGATGGCGGACGCGAAGAGCGCGCTGGAACTGCGGGGCGATGCCGGTGTGCAGGAACAGGCGGCGCCGCAGCTTGTCAGCCGGCGTGCTGGTGCGGGTGAGGAGGACGGTTTCGCAGGGGTCGAGGTCGAATCCGGCGGGAATGCGGCGAAGCCCGGCAAAGACCGGAGCGTAACGGCGCAGCGCGTGCGCCTGGGTGGCGATAAACGTCTCGGAGGGAGGAAGGAGACCGGTGCGGAAAATGAGGGCTATGGGATTCATGAAACTTCCTGGAGCGCGGATTGTGGTGGGCGGTGTGGGTCCAGAATGCCATCGGGCATGGCCACGGACCGGTGACGGCGGTCACGAGCGGCGGAGTCGAGGCTGACGAGCGCGGCGACGTACAGCGGCCAGAAGATGCCGTTGTAGATGAGCAGGGTGTTTTCATCGAGGTCGTAGAGCAGGATCAGCACGATCAGGACGAGCGGAAACGCGATGGAGGCGATGCGTCCGGCGCGCCACAGGGGCCAGAGTTGGCGCCAGGCGCCCAGCCAACTGACGGCGAAGAGGGCGAGACCGGCGAGTCCGAGCTCGAGGCAGATTTCGAGGAAGCCGTTGTGCGCGTGCTCGACGATGAAGTGGACGGCGGTGTTGATTTGCAGGGAGGGGCCGGAGGCGCCACGCCAGAAGGCGTCGTAGCCATAGCCGAAGAAGGGCCGCTGGGCGACGAAGTGCGCGACCTGCGGCCAAATCGCGGTGCGTCCCGAGAAGGTGGCGTCGCGGCCCAGCAGGCGCATCAGTTGCGGCAGGAAGAATGCTGCCGCGGCCACGGCTGCGGCGAGGACGGCGGGCGCGGCGACGGCGAGCAGGACGCGGGAGCGGGTGCTGGAGCGGCGAGCGTACCAAAGCACGGACCAGAGGATGAGGATGGCGGCCTCGATGGCCCACGCGCCGCGCGATCCGCTCATGACGAGAATGGTGAGGAAAAGGGCGAGGGCCGCGAGGCGAGCCGGGGTGAGTCGTGAACCGAAAAGGACGACGGCGGAGGCGAGCACCATGATGCGGCCGCAGGCGTTTTTCTGCGTGAAGACGCCTTGCCAGTCGGCGGCGTGGCCGGGGGTGTGGTCGAGGCCGATGGCGGGCGCGCAGACGACCAGGGCGATGGTGGCGAGGGCGACCGCGACCATGGCCAATCGCAGAATGGCGAACTGGCGTTCGGTGGGGAAGCGGGACGCGAAGTAGATGCCGAAGAGGCCGGCGAGAGCGAAAGGAATGGAGCGGCGCGCGGTGAGCAACGGATCGAGCGACCACGCGGTGGAAGCGACAGCAAGAAGCGCGAGCAGAGCGATGGCGGGGAGGGCCGCACTGTGGCGGACCAGGAGCCGCGGGCGCCGCAGGACCAGGAAGAGGATGAGAACGTCGACGAGGGCCTGGGAAAGAATGCCGCCGAGGGTCGTGAGGCTGCTGGGCGCGGAGCCAGTGATTTCGAAGGCGGCGGTGGGCGCGATGCCGGGGATCGATCCCTGCATGGAGAAGAAGGCGAAGAGCGCGGCGCAGGCGAGGTCTTCGAGCGGGATCTGCGGAATGAAGTGCGGATGCGGGGCTGCGAGCCGGTGCGGAGTCATCAGCGGGTGGCGTAGATGAGCGCCGAGCTGGCGGCGGCGGTGATGCTGGCGATGCCCATGGAGAGATTTTTCGCCAGGCTGAAGGGGACGTAGAGGATGTCGTTGGCCTGCAGCGGGACGTCGGGTTCGCGGCCGCGCTCCATGTCGCGCAGGGGCAGGTCGAGGGACTGGGTGAGGCCATCGACGTTGCGGACGAGGCGGACGCGCTTCTCGCTGGCAGTTTTGGACGTGCCGGCGGCGAGCGCGATGGCCTCGAGCACGGTGAGCTGCGAATCGTTTTCCATGACGTAGCCGCCGGGGTGCGCGACGTCGCCGAGCACGTAGACGATGCCGGCTTTGGGCACGACGACGGTGTCGCCGGGGCGAACGAGGATGTCGGCGTTGAGCGCGGCATCGGCGCGGTTGGAAAGGAAGGCGCGGATGCGTTCGTCGTTCTCGCCGCCGGGCGATTTTCGCTCGATGACGATATGCCGGTCGGCGGATTCGGTGAGGCCTCCGGCGAGCGAGAGCACGTCGATGAGGCTGCGGGGCACGGCGATCCTGAAGGCTCCGGGATGAGCGACCTGGCCGGTAACTGTCACCGTTTCGGTTGCATATTCTTCGACGAAGACGGAAACCTCGGGATGGAGGAGGAACTGGCCGTCGCGATACCTGGCGGCGATGCGGGCGGCGGCCTCAGCGGGGGTGAGCCCCTGGACGGGGAGATTGCCCGCGAGCGCGAGGACAATTTCGCCGGAGTCGAGAACGCGGATGTGCTGATCGAGCTCGGATTCGCGCACGATCGTGATGTGGAGGAGGTCGCCGGGTCCGATGAGGAGGCTCTCGGTCACCGTTGGGGCAGCGGCCGGCGGAAGCGGGGCGGCGGGCGTCGTCTGCTGCGCGGCGACGACGGCGACGACGCAGAAGGCGAGCAGAAACCACAGGGCGAGCTTAACTTTGCGCATACATGCCTCCCCGCGGGACGTCTTCAAGGATGATGCCGAGCAGGGCGCTCTCCGGCAGTTGGCGGCTCAGGTCATTCGCGGCGGCAAGGATCTCGGCGCGGCGGGTCTTGCCGGCGGTCGCGGCAAGCAGAACAGCGTCGGCGCGCTGCGCGAGGACCAGCGCATCGGCCAACATCGCGGCGGGGCCGTCGATGACGACGAAAGCGAATTCGCCGCGCCAGCGAGCCAGCAGCGCGGACATGCGCGCCGAGCTGATGAGTTCCGAGGGGCCGGGTGGGCGCGGTCCCGCGTGCAGAACGGTGAGCAGGGGAGCCGTTGCGTGGTCACGGTCGTAATGAGGAGGGTCATCGGAAGCGAGGACGTCGCTGAGTCCCGGCGAAACGGGGAACGCGGAGGCCGGCGGCGCCGCGCGGAGATCGGCATCGACGTAGAGCACCGGCGCACCATGCTGCGCGAGGATGGCGGCGAAGCTGAGCGCGAGCGAGGGCGATTCGTTTTCCAGATAGCCTTCGTGGGGCGCGGCGTTGCGGGCCGGAATGCTGCCGCCTGCGCGCGTGAACACGATGATCTGCGGCGGAGGATCGCCGCGGCCCGGCAGCAGGCTGGCGCGCAGCCGATAGAGAGCCTCGACGAAGGGCGACTCCGGCGAGGGGAGCGCGAAATCGGAAGCGGCCGCGGCCTCGAGGGCCAGGGCTTCGTGCGCGGGCGCGGGGAGGAATCGACGAACCCAGGTGGGCGCGGGTTGTGCCGCGGGAAGGGCTGCGAAAATCGGAGTCTCCAGCAGGAATGCGAGGTCGGCGGCGGAATGAATAGCGTCGTCGGTCAGTTCGCGGACGACGGCAGCGGCGCAGCCCACAGTCAGCCCGGCGGCCAGCGCCAGCGCCGCCGGCAGGGGAAAGCTGGGGCTGGTGGGATGATCGGAGGGCGGAACGAGCGCGGGGCTGATGACGACGAAGTTGTCGGAGTGGAGGCCCTCGAGGATGCCGGTCTGCTGCAAACGGCCGAGCAGGCTGGTGTAGAGCGCGCGGCTCTCGCCGGCTTCCTGGCGCGCGAGGCGGAGGGCGACGGCGTTGCCGGTCAGGTTCGAGGCAAGAGCCTTCTGCTGATCGAAGGCATCGCGGGCGGAGTTCTCCGACTGGAGCGAAACTTCGTAGTCGGAGCGTGCGCGGTCGCCGAGGCGGCGAACCTCTTCCTGAATGGATTTCTGGACGGTGGCGAGACCGGCGCGCTGTTCGGCGAGCGCGGGCCAGTTCGCGCCATAGCGATCGGCCGACTCGGCGACCTGCGACTGGGCGACGGCTTCCTGGGCGCGCAGCGATTGCAGCAGCGCGAAGGCATTCTGGGTGTTGACGCCGGCAGCGGAGTTGCCGCCCAGACCGGAGATGACTTCGGGGTTGCCACTCTGGACCGCGCGCCAGATGGCTTCCCGCACGATGCGGTTGGATTGCGCGGCGGAGAGCGCGCCGTTGAGATCGTCGAGGCGGCCGAGGGTGACATTGTGGGCGTCGTCGTCCCCGTAAGCTCCGGCTGCGCGATCGAGGGCGGCGGCGCGCGCATCCAGAGTGTCGGTCTGCGCCTTCAGCTCATTCAATTGCGCCTGAAGCCACGCGGCAGACTGCGCGGCATCGGAGGAGCGCGACTGAGAACTGGAGTCCGCCAGCGCCTGGATGAGGGCATTGACGACAGCCGCGGCCCGGTGCGGATCGGGATCGGCGTAGCCGATGGAGATGAGGCGTGTGCCGGCGTCGGGAGCAATCTTCGCGTGGTTGGCAAAGATCTTGAGCGCGATGTAGCGGCGGTTCGGCGCGTCGGCGAGGGGGACAGACAGCGGTTCGAGAGGTTTGCGTCCGACGAGCAGGCGATGCAGCCAGTCGAACGCGCCCGGACGCGGCGCGAAGTAGTCGCGCGTCGCTTCGAGGCCGGTGCGGTGGATGACGTCGAGGGCAAGCGAGTCGGACTGCAGCAGGCCGATTTCGGTCTGGAGGGTGAGATTGTCCTCGAAAGAGTCGCTGGCTTCCGCAATCGGGGCGTCCGAGGTGGCGTTTTCGAGGCCGAAGGCGCCGTGGGGCTGCTTCTGGACTTCAATGACCGCGGTGGCGCGGTAGCGTGGGGTTGCGCAGAGGTAGTAGAGCAGGGCGGCTGCGCAACAGAAGGCCACCGATGCGAAGATCCAGGTGCGGCGGCGCGCGCAGACGGCGACGAGGTCCGCAAGGGTCCACTCGGGAGCCGGCCCGGCATCACTGGGCGGCGCGAGGGCGCGGGCGTGCGCTGTCACTGTCGTGCCTCGCAGTTGGAGCGGCGGTCAGGCATCGCGCAGCAGCACCACCGATCCGTCGAAGTCGAAGCTGAAATCCATTTCGCTCAGGCCGGCGTGGATCATGGTGTCGCGCAGGCGGCGTCGATCCTGGGTGTGGAAGAGCAGAAAGCCGCTGCCGCCTGCGCCGACCAGCTTGCCGCCGGTGGCGCCGCCGGAGCCGCGGGCCAGATCGTAGAGGCCGTCGATGCGGGAGGACGACATGCAGCAGCAGCGCTGGCGCTTGCGCATCCAGTGCTGGTGCAGGAGCGAACCGAACTCCGCAACGCGGCCGCCTTCGAGGACGCCGCGAATTTCGCGCCCCAGCGCGGAGGCGAAGTGGAGGCCCTCGATCATGGCCGGGTCGTGCGCTTCGGAGAGGCGTTTTTGCTCGCCCAGCAGAGTCGACGCGCTGCGCGTTGTTCCCGCGAAAAAGAGCATGAGGGAATCGCGCAGCTCGTGCAGCGATTCCTCGCTCATATGCAGCGGCGTGACGCGGACTTCACCGTCGGGCAGATATTCCTGGCAGAGCAGTCCGCCGTACGCCGCGATGTACTGATCCTGCTTGCCCACCGGCTGGCCGAGAAGGTTCATTTCGATGTCCACAGCCTCGCGCGCCAGCGCCTCCGCAGTGACCGGCGTACGGCGCAGGGCGTAGAAGGCATGGAGCAGGCCCACGAGAAAGGTCCCGGACGAACCCAGCCCGGTGCCTGCCGGAACGTCGGCGACGCTGACGATTTCCAGCGGGGCCGCGATGCGATGCAGGCGAATCGCCTCGCGCATCAGGGGGTGGCGAATCTCATCGCAGGTCTGGGCGTGCTCGGCTTCGGAGTATTTGAGGAGATAGCCGGGGAGGAAGCTGCGGTTGACGGAGATGTAGACGTATTTGTTGATGGCCGCGGAGATGACGAAGCCGCCGAACTCGCGATACCAGGAGGGCAGATCGGTGCCGCCTCCGCCGATGGAGATGCGCAGGGGTGTGCGTGTCATGATCATGAACGGGCCGCCTGCGCATCTGGTGGTGGGGGAGGGGTGAATCTTGTGTCGGACGCGAGAAGGCCGGCGGTAATCACCGCTTCGGTCTCGCGCAGGCCGGGCAGGGAGCCAATTTCGTAAAAGCGCTGCGAAGTTTCGAAGCCCGCGAGCAGGCCATGATCCGCAAGCGCCGACCAGACGGAGGAAAGATCGAATGCGGGCGTGGGCCACTGCGCGAGGACGCTGGCGTCGAGCGGCTCCAGCCCGTAGTCGATGTAGTGCATGGCCGTCGAGGGGCGGGCTTTGTTGTAGGCGAGGACCGCGCCGCGGAGGTAGGCGACGTTGCTGGGGCCCCATTGATTGGCGTTGGCGAAGACGCTCATCAGCCCGGGTTTGCCGGACTCGAGATAGGCGCGCCAGAAAGGCTCAATGGGCTGGTCGAGCCAGCTGTCGCCGTACATCACGAGGAAGCGCGAGCCAAGCAGCGGCAGCGCGGCGCGCAGGGCGCCGCCGGTGCCCAGCAACGGGTTGCCGTCGTGACTGTACATGATGGAAAGGCCAAAGCCCCGGCCGTCGCCGACGAAGGCTTCGATCTGGTCGCCCATATGGCCGCAGCAGATGACGATGTCGCGGAGGCCGTTCGCGCGGAGCCGGCGCAGTTGATGCGCGAGGAAAGGCTCGCCGGCTACCGTGATCAGCGACTTGGGAATCGTCGCGGTGAGAGGACGCAGGCGCGTGGCGAGGCCGCCGGCCAGCAGCGCCAGCCGCGGAGGCCAGACCGTGTCAACTGCGCAGGGTGCGTTCATCGGCGGAAATTTCCTGAAGGGAGAGGCAAACCGCCTCGCGGCTGTTCCATTTCGGGACCCAGCCGAGGGAGCGAATGCGGCTGGAGTTCAGGCGCAGAACGGGCACGTCGCCGCGCCAGCCGCAACGGCCGCCGGTGTAAGCGAACGCGGGGTTAGCCGGCAGGCCGAGGGCGGCGACGGCCAACTCGGCAATTTCGGTCACGCTCACGGCGTCGTCGGTGGCGACGTTGAAGACGGAAAACGGGGCAGTGGCCTTGTCGGCCGCACACAGGACGGCGCCGACTACGTCGGAGACGTGGATATACGGCTTGCTTTGGCGGCCGTCGCCGAGAATGCGCAGGCGATTGGGTTTGGCGGAGAGACGGCGGAGAAAGTCGAAGCCGACGCCGTGCGTCTGCCGCGCTCCCACCACGTTGCCGAAGCGAAAAACACAGGCGCGCAGTCCGAACATGGAGCAGTAGCTGGCGATCAGAGACTCGCCTGCCAGCTTGCTGGCGCCGTAGGTCGAGACCGGACACAGGGGCGCGAAGTCCTCGGCCACCACCTGGTCCCCGGCGTCGCCGTAGACGCCGCTGCCGGACGCGTAGATCAGACGCCGGACGTTGGCGCGGCGCATTGCCTCGACGACGTTGTTGGTCAGCAGCGTCCCGCGGTAGAAGTCGATCTCGGGATTTTCCACGGCCAGGGCGATGTCGGGGTTGGAGGCGAGGTGGATGACCCAGTCATGGCCGTCCATCGTGGCGGTGAGCGCGTTCACATCGCTGGCGTCGGCGCGGATGACCTTGAGGCGCGGGTCGTTGCGATGATGTTCGAAGTGCCATTCGCGGCCCGAGGAAAAATTGTCGAAGAGCGTAACGCGCCGCGTCAGAGGCGAGGCGAGAAGCACGTCGGTAAAGTGGCTGCCGATAAAGCCGGCGCCGCCGACGATGAAGTAACTGCATTCGCGCAACAACATGAAGGTCCTCCACGGGGGACGTCTTCGGACAGAGTGGAGGGCCAGGAGTTGGGACTATCTGGCCCATTTCGGGAAGCAAAAGTTGATCGTCACGGAAGCCAGCATCAATAGCAATAGAGTGCGTCACAGCGGCAGTTACCGAAGTCAGGGTGGTTACCTGAGTCATGAGAGAGGAGAAAAACCACCACTGCGCCCTGGAGCCGCGAGGATATAAGTGAGCGATAACATCCGCGTGTCAAAATTCAGAATCTGCAGGAATCGTGCAATAAAGGGCCTGGTTCATAAGTGAAGAAACAGCATGATCCCCTGATCACCGTTGGCATGCCGGTCTGCAACGCCATGCGATGGTTGCCGGAGGCGATGGACAGCCTGCTCGCGCAGACGGCCGAACGCTTCGAGATTCTCGCCATCGTCGATGGGGGCGCGGATGACAGCCTTGCGTACCTGCGCAGCCTCCGGGACCCGCGGCTCAGAGTGCTGGAGCAGCCGAACGCCGGGGTCACGGCGACGCTGAACCGGCTGCTGCACGAAACGCGCACCCCGTGGATGGTGCGCCAGGACGCCGACGATGTCTCCTATCCGCAGCGGATCGGGAAATTGCTGGAGGTTATGGGGAGATATCCCGAGGCCGGGCTGATTTATTCACTGGCTGACTATCATCCTCGCGATTTGTGCGCCGGGCAGTTTCGCAGCTCGCGCGGAACGCCGGCGGAATTGCGGTCGATCGTGGAGCAGGGGTATCTGCTGTCGATCTGTCACTCGACGGTCGCGCTGCAGGTCGAGAAGGTGCTGGCGGTCGGCGGTTACCGGATGGATATCCATGCCGAGGACGCGGATTTATGGTGGCGCATGGCGCGCAATTTTGAGATCCGGTTCATTCCGGAGACGCTGGTGGGTTTTCGGCAGACGGCCGCCAGCGTGAGCTCGCGGCATGCCGAAGAGCAGCAGATCGCGGGACTTTTTGTGCAGTATCTGCTGCTGTCGGAATTGTGGCATCTGCGCCCGCGCGCGCTCGCCGAGGTGGGGCCGGCGCTGGTCGAAATGTTGCGGCCCTCGTACGTGCGCGCCAAGGAGTGGCTGCGCCGTTGCAACATGCATCTGGCGCAGCGGCGCAGGCTGCACGGCCTGGTGTCTCTGGCGCGGGCAATCGGAGAATCGCCGGCCTATGTGATCGGCCGGCTGCGCGACGAGATTCTTCCCCAATGCATTGCCAATGGCGTGGAACCGCGCCTGTTTCTGGAAAGAAAGGAAGCCTTGTGGTCATGATCGAGTCGGAAGTGTGCGTGGCAGAGGAGAAGGCGGAGGCGACGTACACGCTGCTGCCGCGTCCGCCGCGGTTTCTGCTGGGACGGTCGCCGGTGGACAGGATTTCGATGGAATATGCCGCCCTGCTGGTGACGGAGGTGCTGCTCCATCGCGGCGAGCTGCCGCCGCTCACGATCGTGGGGCCGAATGCGCATCTGGTGAACCTGGCCGAGCACGACGACCGGTTTGCCGAGGCGATGCAGGCGGCGGATCTGGCGGTCCCCGACGGCGTCTCGGTGGTGATGGCGTCGCGGCTGCTGGGCGTTCCGATTCCGGAGCGCGTGCCGGGCGGGGATCTGATGGAGCGCATGTGCGCGGAGTCGGCGCATTACGGCTTCAGAGTGTTTTTCCTGGGAGGGTTGCCGGGCGCGGCGCTGATGGCGGCGCACAACCTGAAGCTACGGTATCCGGGGCTGACGATTTGCGGGACCAGCTGCCCGCCATTGGGATTTGAGAAGAATCCCGTGGAGCTGGCGCACATTCTGGATGAGGTCAACACCGCCGCGCCGGACCTGCTGTGCGTCGCATTCGGCGCGCCCAGGCAGGAAATCTGGATGCAGGAAAATCGCGGCAAGCTACGGGTCGGCGCGATTCTGCCGGTGGGCGCTGCGCTCGATACGCAGGCTGGATTGCGGCGACGCGCCCCGAAGTGGACGCAGATGCTGGGCATGGAGTGGTTCTTCCGGCTGGCGATGGAGCCGACGCGGCTGTGGCGGCGCTATCTGATCGGCAACACAAAGTTTATTGGACTGGTGTTGCGGCAGTGGGCGCAGGAGAGAATCGGCGCGGTGCAGCGGATGTCGAAACGGGCGGCGGCGAACCGTACAGCAGGGAACCGTGCGTCCGAGAATCCGGCGGAAGCGCCGGGCCACGGGGACTAAGACGATGAAGTGGATCGAAGAGCTACGCATCAGCCTGTACAGCGATGGCGCGGACCTGCGCAGCATTTTGGAGATGTACGCGAAACCCTGGATCCGCGGCTTCACAACCAATCCAACGCTGATGCGCCACGCCGGGGTGCACGATTACGAAGCTTTCGCGCGCGCGCTGCTGCTGGCCGTCCCGGACCGGCCCATTTCGTTCGAAGTGTTTGCCGACGAAGAGGACGAGATGGAGCAGCAGGCGCTGGCGATTGCGACGTGGGGGCCGAATGTCAACGTCAAGATTCCGGTGACCAACCGGGCGGGGACTTTCATGGGAGCTCTCATTCGCCGCCTGGGCGAGGCGGGCGTAGCGCTCAATGTGACGGCGATCCTGTCACTCGATCAGGTGCGGAGGGTGGCAGAGGCACTGGCTCCGAACGCTGCGGCGATTGTCTCGGTCTTCGCCGGACGCATTGCGGATACGGGCGTCGATCCGGCACCGGTGATGGCGGAGGCGAAGCGCATCCTGCGGGACCGGCCGCGCGCGCAACTGCTGTGGGCGAGCCCGCGGGAGTTGCTGAACATCTTTCAGGCCAACGAGGCGGGATGCGACATCATCACCGTGGCTCCGGAGATTTTGGGCAAGCTCAGCCTGGTGGGGAAGGATCTCGCGGCCTATTCTCTCGAGACGGTGGAGATGTTCTATCGGGATGCGTGCGCGGCGGCCTACCGGATCGACACGGCTCCGCTGGCGGCTGCCCGGCTAGACGCCGCGACAGCTCTGCTGGGTGAGGAGGATCTCCACGGCCTCAGCAAGATTCCGCGCGGAGTAGTCGGCCCGGGACCGGGCGTCCTGGCCGGCCGGCAGCGGGCCTGAAGCAATCCGGATGGTATGGGCTTTGGCAGCGCGGCCGCACTGGATGTCGCCGGGCTGATCGCCGATCATCCAGCTGTCGGCCAGTGTATAGCCGAAGTCGTCTCGCGCGCGCAGCAGGAACCACGGTGAAGGTTTGCGGCAGACGCACAGGCCGGAGTACCCGGCGACGACGCCTTTCGGGTGGTGCAGGCAATAGCAGAAGCGGGCGAAGCGAATCCCGGCGTGGATGAGCGTGGTGGCGATGTTGTCGTGGATGGCGCCCAGCGTCTCCAGCGTGGATTTCCCCAGCGCGTAATTCGGCTGATTCGACACCAGCACGAGAGGCAGACCCACCTGCTGCAGGCGGAGCAGCGCGGCGACGGCTCCATCGCACAGTCGGCATTGGTCCGGAGTGAGAGGCGACTCCATGCGGCTGGTCGCGGGATTGAGGACCAGGGCGTTGATCACGCCGTCGCGGTCGAGAAAAATCGCAGGCTGGCTCATGGCGCCGACTCCCACTTCATCTCATGCGAACGCAGCCGCGGGTGCGAGACGATGAGGTGCCAGATGATCGCCTGAAACTCTTCGGCGTGGGGCGTCACGGTTTCCGACGTGATGGTGGGGATGACCAGACAGGCGTCGGCGGCCTGGGCGGTGTAGCCGCCATCCCGGCCGACGATGCCCAGAATGCGCGCGCCGGCACTGCGCGCCAGATCGAGGCTGGCTACCAGATTCATGCTGACGCGGTGTTCGACATTGCCGCCACCGACGGAGAAGACAAAAATGGCGTCACGCTCGCTCAGGCGGCAGCCGCGCAGCCATTCCGCATAGCAGGTGTCCCAGCCCTCGTCGTTGATGCGCGCGGTGAGCTCGGAGACGTTGTCAGTGGGCGCGTAGCATTCGATGCCGGCAATCTTGCGGAAGTCGTTGACCGCGTGCCCGGCGTTGCCGGCGCTGCCGCCCACGCCGAGAAAAAAGATTCGGCCGCCCCGCTCGCGCGTTTCCACAATCAAGCCAATCATGCGGTCGATCGTTTCCTGGTCGATCATGGCGGCGAGGCAGCGGACCTCGGCCAGATAGCTGCGGGTGTAGTCGGTGACAGAAGAATGGGCCAGGGGCAAGAGGGGCTCCGGTTCAACGAGAAGTGCGGCGGAGAGAGGCGCGTGCCGGGCCGCGGCTGTAGGCGAGAGTCAGGCCGGGGGTGGCTTCCTCAGCCGGCTGCCGCGACCAGAGAGCATGGCGGAGGGCGAGGCGCAGGCGGACGGGCACCAGACTGAACGCGGCAAAGTGCAGCAGAGAACGCCACTCCGGGCGGCCCTCAAAGAGGAACGCGCGCAGAATACCGAGGCGGGCCAGCAGGCCGGCATGGCTTGTGCGCGCGCGCCACACGCACTGCACGGCGACAAAGGAAGAGAAGGCGCGGCGCGAGACGAGATCGCGGATGCCGCGAATCCACGCCAGGGACTGCTGCCAGCCCGGGCTGCGGCTCACGGTGGCGCGGCCGTCCTCCACCCGCCAGATGGAGAGCGGTTTCGCCAGCATGGTGACCACCACCCCATCGTGCGCGGCGACGCGGATGATCCAGTCCCAGTCCTGATGCAGCGCCAGCCCGTCCCGGAAGGGAATCGCCAGCAGCAAATCGCGCGCAGCCAGCAGCGTCGATGTTTGCATCAGGCCGCCGGGATCGGAGAGGCCGCTGCGGCAAAAGAGATAATCCGCCACCGGCTGAGCGGGCTGGTAGACGCGTGGCGGCAGCACGCGGCTGGCCGTGGACGATTGCTGGATCAGGCGGCAGGTGATGACCGGGAACCAGGCGTGCATCTGTGCGACGGCGTCCATCTGCAACTCGATTTTCCCGGGCAGCCATTCGTCGTCGTCGTCGAGAAAGGCGATCCATTCGCCACAGGCAGCGCGCACGCCGGCGTTGCGCGCCGCGCAGCCGCCGGAAATCCGGGGAAGAATGACGGTGCGCACACGGCGATCGGGAATGACGGCGAGGCGGCGCACGGTTTCCTCGTCAGGACCGTCGAGGACGACGATGACTTCCAGCTCTCGCCAGGTTTGCCGCAGAGCGCTGCGGATAGCGCAGACGAGCAGGTCGGGACGGCCGCGTGTGGGAATCACGGCAGAGACCAGGGGGCGATCCGAAGAGTTTTTCAGCATGTTTCCGCGCTCGATAACGACTTGTTTCGAGCATAGGGCGGGCGCACGGCCGCGAACAGATGCCGGAGGAGAGATTGGTTGACTTAGGTAATGCCGCAGCCGGGGGATAGCGCGGCCGGCGAGCAGGGATTGCCCGGTCGGCCGCGTGGCGTCAGCGGTTCATGTTGTCGAGCACCGAGCCGACGATGCCGCCGAGAACGCCGGCCTGGGTCTCGCGGCGGCCTTCAGAGGGCATGTATTCCATCAACTGGTGGGCGAGACGGGAAATGGGCAGCGTTTGCAGCCAGATACGTCCCGGCCCGGTGAGTTGGGCGAGGAAGAGGCCGTCTCCGCCGAAGATGAGGTTCTTGATGCCGCGCACCATGGTGATCTGAAACGAGACACTGCCCTGGAAGGCTCCCACGTGGCCGGGGTGGACGAGCAGGGTTTGTCCGGCCTGCAGATCGCGGGTGACCACTTCGCCGGATAGCTCGAGCCAGGCGGTTCCCTGGCCGCCGACCTTCTGCAGCAGGAAGCCGTCGCCGCCGAAGATGCCCGCGCCCAGCGACTGCTGGAAGCCGACGCTGAGATTGATGCCGTCGGTGGCGCAGAGGAATCCGTGGCGATGGATCATGAACTCGTAGCCGGGCGCAACCTCCAGGGGAAGGATGTGGCCGGGAACGCGGGTGGCGAAGGCCAGCTCGGCTGCGCCGCCCATCGCGCGGTACTCAGTCATGAAGAGGCTGCCGCCGCCGGCGATGCGCTTGAAGGCGCCGAAGAAGCCGCCGCCTCCCGCAAACTGCGTGTGGGTGGTCATCTGGACGTTGGGCGACATCCAGGACAGCTCGCCTGCTTCGGAAATGATGGCGTCGTTGGGCTCGAGCAGGAACTCGAGCACGGGCATGGTGGTGCCGGTGATTCGATTTTGCATGACGACAGGGTACAGGGTTTGGCGACCGGGAGAAAGGCTCCGGGCCCGACTCGGGATCCGGAGCGCGTTGCGGGCAGAGTCAAGGCATCCGCTCACGAGCCATGAGCGCTGCGACAGGGTGACCAACGTAACTGGATTCCGGGGCAAGTTTCCTGCTCAAAGCGACCTCATCAGCCGATCAGGAGACATCAGATGCGCGGCCAGTCATGGCGCCGGGCGCGCGCGGCTGGTCTGCGCGATAAATTGCAATCGGATATATAGTTAGCCGCAGTTATGCGCAGATAATAGGTGGGCTTGAATGCCAAAACGGGATGAAAGTCGTATTCAAAATGGCACACATAATTCCTAAGGTAACCACTCTCTTGCCATCATGTGACAAACGTCACTCATTTCGAGTAGTTACCTCCCGATAATACGACCAGCGCCGAACACCGTCGCTCCACTATGTTTCTTCGCTGCATAACGCGCCCGCAAAGGGTCTGTGGCGCGGACAGTGGACGTGTGTCTCGACGCCGCCCGAGGTGTCGCAGATGGTCGTTCTTCTTACTTCCTCCCCCAATGAGCAGGCGCATGACGCCGGCAGACGTTCAACCGCAACCAATCGTTTTCGCAGCGCAGCCACGCGCTGTCTATCGCATTTATGTCTTATCGGCCTGCTGGTGATGTTATTTCCAGGGCTGCAGTGGATGGCTCATGGCCAAAGCGGATCCGGACCGGCATTGACGGTGAGCGCGACCTGCGTCGAATTCGGAGTCGTCCCGCTGAATACCCCTGCGCCGTTGCAGACGGTCACGCTCACATCGACGGGAACTGCGCCGCTGACCATCAGCGCGACCGCGCTGGCGGGTCCCACGGCTTTCAGAGTGTCCGGAGCGAGCTTTCCGTTGACCCTTAACCCGGGAGACACGGCAACGCTGACATTCGGCTTTGACGCGGGTCTGGCCGGTGCGAAGACCGGGACACTCACGCTGACCACGAATGCGGCGATCCCCACCACAAAGATCGCGCTGAGCGGAACGGCCGTCGCCGCAGGGCTGACGGTGACCACGGATACCGTGAGCTTCGGCGATGTGCCTCTGTCGACGGCGGCGCCGCTGCAGACGGTGACCGTGACGTCCTCGGGATCAGTGCCCCTCACCATCAGCTCGCTGACGCTGAACGGGCCTTCGGCGTTCAGCGTTTCCGGAGCAAGCTTTCCTTTGACGCTGAATCCGGGCGACGCGGCCACGCTGTCGCTGGGCTTCGATGCGAGTACCGCCGGAGCGAAATCCGGCTCGATCACCCTGAGGACCGACGCCTCTCCCTCGACAACCACGATCGCGCTGAGCGGGACGGCGGTGGCGGCGGGTTTGACGCTGAGCGCCAATGCGGTGAGCTTCGGCAGCGTGCCGGTGAGCACGGCGGCGGCGACGCAGAGCGTGACCCTGACCTCCTCCAGCTCCGTGCCGCTGACGATCAGCTCGCTGACGTTGAGCGGACCGTCCGCTTTCAGCGTCTCCGGCGCCAGCTTTCCGCTGACTCTCCCTCCGGGCGGGACAGCGACGCTGACGTTTGGATTCGACGCGAATCTCACCGGAGCGAAGAGCGCCACGGTGACGCTCCGGAGCAATACATCGCCGACGATCACCACCCTTACGCTCACCGGAACGGCGGTGACGCCGGGCGTGTTGAGTGGAATCTCGTGCAGCAGCGGGTCGATGACGGGAGCGGGGACCGATGCGTGCACGGTGACGCTGACGGCCCCTGCGGGCAACGGCGGCCTGGCGGTCAGCCTGGGCAGCAACAACGCGAGCGTGAGCGTACCGGCGAGCGTGACCGTGCCGGCAGACACGGCCAGCGCGACCTTCAGCGCGGGCATTGCGGCGGTGACGACGGCGGAGAGCGTAACGCTGACGGCGACTGCGGGAAGCGCGGCCGCGAATTTCAGTTTGCAGCTCAATGCGGCGGTAGCGATGCTGATGCTGAGTTCCACGAGCGTGGACTTCGGCAATGTGACCCTCGGGTCGCCGGCGACGCAGACCGTGATGCTGATGTCGACGGGAACCGTGCCGGTGACCGTGAATGGCGCATCGGTCAGCGGACCTGGATTCAGCGCGTCCGGCGTCACACAGCCGGTGACCCTGAATCCCGGAGACCAGGCGACGTTGAATGTTCAGTTCGATCCCACCGTTGCGGGAGCATCGACGGGATCGGTCGCGGTGAGCACCAACTGCTCGATGGGCGCGATGGCCATCAGCGTGAGCGGTACGGGCATGACACCAGCGAACGAAATCAGCCTGAGCTGGGACGCGCCGAGCAACCCCACCGAAGCGCCGACGGGCTACAACGTCTACCGCGAAGCCAGCACCGACACCGCCTACACGCTGCTGAATTCGATTTCCAACGGGGCGACGGCCTATGTGGATACGGCGGTGGTGAGCGGGACAACCTACAACTACTACGTGACGAGCATCGATGGACTGGGGAATGAGAGCGCTCCTTCGAACCCGACGACGGTTTCGGTGCTCTGAGGACGCGACGTTGATGCGGGCTGCGGCCCGGAAACAACCGACACGCAGGAAAGCGAACGCAATCCGGCCCCTGGAGAGATTCAGGGGCCGGATTGCGTCACTCAGGCTTTCCAGCGGCGGATGGAGATGTTTGCCGGCCGGGCAGCATCTTAGACTCCATGACTCGACCGTGTTTTCTCGTGATCGATAAGCAGTATCCGGGTTCGATTTCCGGCCGCAAGCTGGTGATTGAAACCGCCATGCTCAACGTCATTACCGCGTACAGCGCGGGAGAAGCCGTGGAGATGCTGGGACGGTTCCCGCGGGTGGACGGCGTGGTGCTGGACACGGAAGTCCGCGGCATGAGTTGCTCGGAGCTGATCCGGCAACTGCGCGCGATTCGCGGCGATATCCCGATCATTAGTGTGTCGCCCAGCGGCCACGATCCCTGCGGCGGCGAGCAGTTCCACGTGTCGTCCTACGATCCGCAGGACTTGCTGGAACAGCTGCAGGTCTTGTGTCCCAAAGAGATCCGCGAGAAGTTTGAGGAGAGCGAAGGTCCGCCGAAGTAGCCCGCGCCCAGCGCCTGCTGGTAGCCGACGCTGAGGTTGATGCCGGCGGTGGCGCCCAGGAATCCGCAGCGACGAATCATGAACTCGTAGCCGGGCGCAACCTCGAACGGAAGAATGTGGCCGGGACGCGGGTGGCGAAGGCCAGTTCGCCTGCGCCGCTCATAGCGCGGTACTCGGTGATCAAGAGGCTGCCGCCGCCGGCGATGCGCCTGAAGGCTCCGCAGAAGCCGCCGCCCCCGGCAAACTGCGTGTGGGTTGTCATCTGGACGTTGGGCGGCATCCAGGACAACTCGCCTGTCGCAGAGATGATGGCGTTGTTCGGCTCGAGCAGGAACTCGGGCACGGGCATGGTGGTGCCGGTGATCCGATTTTGCATGACGACAGGGTTTCGGGCTACGGGGTCATCATGGCGACCCCGCAGCCGCGCTTATTCCGCCGTAGGCATGTGGACGTACATGGACTGGATTCCCAGGCGTCCGGGGCCGGTGAAGCGGTTCCATACCAGATTGCCCGCGCTGGCAAACATTCCGGTGGAAAACTTCTGCATCTGCGTTTCCATGGTGACGGTGGGGTCTTTGTAAATCCAGCCGCCCGGCTCGACGTCGATCTGCTCGCCCGGACCGAGAGTGAGCTCAAAGACGTTCCCATAGCCGTGAACCCAGACGATGCCTTCGCTGTTCTGGGCACGGAAGTGATCGATGAAGAACCCGGTTCCGGCGAACAGCATGTTGGAGACGCCCTTTACGCGGGAAAAGGAGTAGTCCACGGTGGCGGTGGCGGCAAGGAACTGGTGCTCGCGCATGTCGATGCCCTCGCCGCGATTCAGATGGATGGCGAAGATGTGTCCTGCGCCGTCGCGGCTGAAGGCGATCTGTCCTGGCCCGCTGACCTCGGTAAGAAAGACGGGCATGCCGGCCAGCACGCGTTTCAGCGCGCCTTTGAGCGGTCGGATGCCGATCTGCACGCGGAGATCTTTCCACAGAAGGATGTAGTGCTCGAAATAGACGGGGACGGCGTTGAGCTCAAGGTGCAGAACCGGGACCAGTTCGCCTTCGATGCGATAGGTCACGCCGGCAAAGGACTCGTTCTGGGCGACAGTCTGCTTCAGGACGGGAGTGGGCACAGGGCGCCTGCTTTCCTTGCAAGAAGAATCGGCACCATGATGCGGCGGAATCGTGGAAATTGCAATGCGGGTCCATGCCCTGCACCGGGGCATCGAAGCCGCCGCGATCTTTGGGCTGGACGGGTCGCTGTTTTGCGCCCGCATTGCGTGGTGATCGACACGGCGGTGCGCGGGACGACCTGCGCTGAACTGATCCGGCGACTGCGGATGATCCGCCCGGAGATCCCGATCATCACCGTCTCGCCCAGCGGATACGATCCCTGCGGAGGCGAGCAGTTCCACGTCTCGTCGTACGATCCGCAGGACCTGCTGGAGCAACCCCAGGTGATTTGCCCGCAAGAAACCCGCCGGCGGGCGGAAGAGAGCCACCTGGCGGAGTAGCAGCCCTCGACAGGATCGAGTCGCCGGAGCGGAAGCTAGTCCGAGCGAAAGCGGTGGATGAGCCGGCGGTCTTTCTTCGAGGGACGTCCAGCGGGCGCCGGCTCGAAGTAGAGGCCGGCTTTACGCTGTTCCGCCAGCAACTGGCGGGCTGCGCGGCTGGCGTCGGTTTCGCGATAGAGGGTGAGCGCGACCGCCGCCGGTCCGCGCACCTCGCTCAGAGCCAGGACTTCGACCTCGAACTCGCCGCCTTCATTTTTGATGGACAGCCGGTCGCCGATGCGGACCTCGCGCGCCGCACGCGCGGTTTGCTGGTTCGAATGGATGCGGCCCAGATCGCAGGCTTTGGCCGCCAGGGTGCGCGTTTTGAAGAAGCGCGCCGCCCACAGCCATTTGTCGATGCGCGTGCCGGTCATGAGAGCAGCGTACCAGCGGCGGGGGATGGAACGGCCGCCTCTGAACCTCCGGCCACGGCGCCGATCGCACCGCGCCGCCTACTCCACCTCGCGCATCGTGACAAGGGCCTGACCCACAAGTTGTAAAGGGGAGGAATCTGAATCGGCAACTACAAGATATTGTGGTGGGTCGATCTCGCGAGCCCAAGCCGTGAGGTTTTTTGTTCCATCCTGGGAAGCCGCCTGGTCCCGCCGCAGAAATCCTTTTAGGACCAATAATTTTCCACTTTGCAGCGGGCATCTAGTCAGTTACATTGAAGTGGTCGAAAGTGGTCTGAAGTGGACCATATCAATCGATTCCGGGCTTCCTCAGGGCAAACGATAGCACTAAAAGGGTTTGGCCTGCGGAGCATTTCACCGGGGAATCCACTTCGGACACAGGAAAAACACGATGTTTCGCGGCAGTCACATAACCCGGGTAGATGAAAAGGGCCGGCTCAAGCTTCCTGCCGAAATCAAGCGGCAGATCGATGAGGAGTACGGAGGGCAGTTCTACATCACCAGCCGGGATGGGAAGACCGCGGAGATCCACCCCATGAAGGAATGGGAAAAGTTTGAAACGAAGCTGGCGGCGATTCCCAGCTTCAACCCGGCGAAGAAGAGGTTGCTGAAGCGGCTGAACTACTACGGGGCGATGGCGGAGATGGACGCGCAGGGAAGAGTTCTGCTGCCGCAGGTACTGCGCGAGAAGGCGAAGTTGCTGGCCGAGGTGGTGGTGGCCGGGAGCGAGTGGCACCTGGAAGTTTCGAACAAGGAAGAGTACGACCGCGAGCTGGAAGAGATTCCGATGACCCAGGACGACGAAGTGGAACTCTCCAGGAACGGGCTGTAGAGATTTGCAAACCCCCCAGGGGGAGCACATGACGGAACGGGCGGAAGCGAACCCCAGGCATGTGCCGGTTCTTTTACAACTTGCGATCCGAATGTTGAATGTCCGTCGAGGGGGCGTGATTTTGGACGCCACGCTCGGCTATGCAGGACACGCGAGCGAGATAGCGCGGAGGCTGGGGCCGGAAGGAACGCTGATCGGCTTCGACCGGGACCCCAACGCGATGGCGCTGGCGAAGGAGCGGCTGGAAGCGCTCCGAGAGGAGCTGGGAGCGGAGATGCCCAGGCTGGTTCTGCACGATGTGGAGTTTTCGCAGGCCAGCGATTGGCTGGCGGGAACGAAGGTCGATGGAGTGCTGGCTGACTTTGGCGCCAGCTCGATGCATTTCGACGATGCGCATCGGGGATTTAGTTTTCAGGCGGATGGACCCCTGGATATGCGGATGAATCCGCGGACGGGGAAGACCGCCGAACAAGTGGTAAACCAGGCCGGCGAAAAAGAGCTCGCCGATCTGATTTACGAATTCGGAGAGGAAAGGAGGTCGCGGAGAATCGCCAGAGCCATTGTCCGGTCGCGACCGGTGACGACCACGGCGCAGTTAGCCCGAATCGTTGCAGGCGCGGCCGGAACAATGAAACACGAGCGAATCCACCCGGCGACCCGAACTTTTCAGGCTCTCCGAATCGTCGTCAACGAGGAATTGAGCGAGATAGACGCTCTGCTCGAGGCAGCGCCGGCATTGCTGAAGCCGGGAGGAAGGCTGGTCGCGATCAGCTTTCACTCCATGGAAGACCGGCGGGTGAAAGATGCGCTGCGCGAAGGAGCGCGGCAGGGGATATATGAAGTGCTGACGCGCAAGCCGGAGACGGCGGACGAGGAAGAAACGGATCGCAACCCGCGGGCACGCAGCGCGAAGCTGCGGGCGGCGGAGAGAAAGGCAGCTATCGGGGGATAGCTAAAAACAGGATCGGGCCAGGGCCGTCCCACCGCATTACGGCGAAAGCAGTTCAGAGGACGACCCGCAAGACAACTCCCTTCCAGCATCAGCGGCTCTGGCCCGGTCGCATTGGAAGGCGGAAAAGACAGCGGTTCGTGGTTAGTCAGGAACGGGAGACTTGTAATGGCGACACAGGCGATAGCAGCGCAGATACTGACGGGCATCGGCCGCGGCACGGAATGGGTCGAGGAGCACAACGCGCTGCGCATGGCAGCGCAGCGGCGGGCGCGCCGCGGTCCTACGCCGGAAGCTTTGTTCGCCAAGCGCATCGATAATTCGCGGCTGGTCAAGATCGCCGATCCGGCGCGTGCGCGGGAGATGCGGAGCTTTCTCTGCGCGATGATGTTTTTGCTGTCGCTGGCGCTGGTCTATGGATGGCAGCACCTCAGCGCGATCGAATTCGGCTACCGCCTCGAAGCGCAGAAGACGCAGGTGCAGCAACTGGAAGAGCAGAACCGCGAGCTGCGTTTGCAGAAGGCGCAACTGGCGGATCCGGCGCGGATCGACACCATGGCGCGCGCCTGGGGCCTGGGCGCTCCGCGGCCAGGGCAGGTGGTTCACCCCAATGCGGCGGCGGATGGAAATTCAGCGGTTGTGGCGGAAGCTACGCCGGCCGCGGTTCCGGCCATTCACTAAGCACCCATTGACCCGCAGCGAGGGAGGAGAGTTTCCGCAGTGAGCCGTCCTCCATTCTCCTCCGATCCTCCATCCCAGCGAGCCGGCAACCGGCGCGCTGCGGCCCCTGACCTGTCCCGCTCCACAAGCCATGTTCCCCTGGTGACGCCCATGCGCCGTCTGCGCATCGTGGCGGTGCTGGCCATCTTCATGGTGTGGGCCGGGTTGATCACCGGGCGGCTGGTGTGGCTGCAGGTGATCCGCCATGCGGAGTGGACCGAGAAGGCGCAACGGCAGCAGGAGCGCACATTCCTCGTGGCTCCGCGACGCGGCATTCTGTATGACCGCAATCTGCACGAACTGGCCATGACGGTGACGGCCGAGTCCGTCTACGCGGTCCCATCGCAAATGCCCAACGACGCGGCGAAGCAGGCGACGGCTGCAGCGCTGGCCAGGGTGGTGCACACCGATCCCGAAGACCGGTTCACCTCGGAACAGCAGATTCTGGCGCGGCTGCGCGATTCGCGCAACTTTGCGTGGGTGGCGCGCAAGGAAACGCCGGACGTGATTGCGCGGGTGAAGGCGCTGCAACTCAAGGGGGTGTTTTTCCAGAACGAGTTCAAGCGCTTCTACCCGGACGGGTCGATGGCGGCGCAGATGCTCGGCTATGTGGGCATGGATGACGAAGGGCTGGCCGGCGTCGAAGAGGACTTCGAGCACGATCTGCACGGGACGCCCGGCCACATGCTCACCGCCGTGGATGCGCGGCGGCATGTGCTGGACAGCGAAGAGCGCGATCCGCAGCCCGGACAGAACCTGGTGCTGAGCATCGACGCGAATATTCAGTTCATGGCGGAGCAGGCGCTCGATCACAACATGGAACGGACCGGCGCGGCCAACGGCACGGTCGTCGTGCAGGATCCGCACACCGGGCAGATCCTGGCGCTGGCCATCCGTCCCACCTTCGACCCCAACGATTTTCGCCACACCGATCCGGCGCTGTTGAAGGACCACGCGGTGAGCGACGTCTACGAGCCGGGATCGACCTTCAAGCTGGTGACGTACTCCGCGGCTCTTGAGGAAAAGGTGATCACCCCGGACTCGATGATTCCGACGCTCGGCGGCGTGATCAATGTGGCCGGCCGCCTGGTGCATGACGACCGGGACGCGGTTATCTATGAGAGTCATCACGGCAATGTGCTGACAGCCAATCAGGCGCTGTGGGAGTCGAGCGACGTGGCCGCCGTCGAGCTTGCCCAGAAGATGGGCGTGGATCGCTTCTATCAGTACATTCACAATTACGGATTTGGGGTTCGCTCGGGAATCGAGCTGCCGGGCGAGACACGCGGCCTGGTGAAGCCTCCGGCACGATGGCAACCGACCACGATCGGATCGATTCCGATGGGCCAGGAAATCGCGGTGACACCCATCCAGCTGGTCACGATGGCGTCGGCCATCGCGAATGGCGGCGTCTATCTGCCGCCGCACGTCGTGCTCGATTCATCGCCGGACAGCAAGGCGAGCGGATTGCTCCGGCCGGCGGACTTTCATCCCGGCGATGAGCTGCCCAGCCCGCTGCCCCCCGGCGCGCATCGCGTCATTTCCGAGATGACCTCGGCCGAGATGCGCAAAATGATGGAGGGTGTGGTGCTCTATGGCACCGGCGACACCGCGCAGCTCAACGGGTACAGCGCGGCCGGCAAAACCGGCACCGCGCAGAAGATCGACCCAGCGACGCGGACCTACTCGAAGACCAAGTACGTGGCGTCGTTTGTAGGGTTCGCGCCGGTGAACAATCCGGCCATTACCATCGCCATCATCATGGATTCTCCGACCAAAGGCGGACACTTCGGCCATTCAGCCAGCGCGCCGGTCTTCCATGATCTGGCGCAGCAGATTCTGGAGTATCTGCGCGTGCCCCACGATCAGGAGATGATCCAGAAGAACCTGACCGCGAAGGACAGCCCGCCCTCAGAGGAGGATGCGCCGCCGGAGCCGACGGAGAATCTGCAGTCGCTGTTCGCGGAGGCGAACAATCTGCCGGCGGACGATCCGCTGAGTAATTCCGCGCACCCCACGCCGAGCGCCGAGCCAGTGGCCACGACGGCGGACATTGCGCAGGCTGCGTCCGCTGCGCCGAGCGCGCCAGAGCCTTCTCGCGTGACCGAGTCGCGCGAAACGGCTGCGCTTTCGCCGGTCGCGCCCGCTCCTGCAACGGGACGAATGATGCCGGTCAATGCGACGGGGGAGAGCGGCACGGTCTCAATTCTGAATCAGCCGATTGCCGTGCCGTCGTTCGCCGGGAAGTCGCTGCGCGAAGCGGTGGTGGAAGCGAGCGCAATGGGACTGGGTGTGCGCGTGGTGGGCTCGGGACTGGCGCGCGATCAGGCGCCGGCGGCGGGAACTCTGGTGCCCGCGGGCACCGAGATCGTGGTGCGGTTCGCACAGTAGGCTGGGCCGCCCGGCGAGTCTATGCCGGACGAACCTGGTCCGGCACACAACGCTTACAATCACCTTGATATGCAGCCAGAGATGCGCCTCGACGAGATCCTGCGCGGATGTGCAGTGGTGCGGCGGGCCGGTCCGCACGCGGAGCAGGCTCCTCTGATACGCGGCGTTGAGTATGACTCGCGGCGCGTCGCGGCGGGGTCGCTCTTCCTGGCGATGCAGGGCGGGACGACGGACGGCAACCGCTATATCGGGCCGGCGATTGCGCAGGGCGCTGCCGCCATCGTGACCGATTCCGCGGCCGCCTTCAAGGAGACGGCGAGGCAATTTCCCGTGCTCGGCGTAGCGGAGATTCCTGCTGGCGAAGGGCGTCGCGCGATGTCCACGCTGGCAGCGAATTTCTTTGGACAGCCGGAAAAACAGCTGGCCCTGAGCGGGGTGACCGGGACCAACGGCAAGACGACGACGGCGTTCCTGCTGGACGCCATGCTGAATTCTGTCGGACGAAAAACGGTGCTGGTGGGGACCATCGAGAATCACGTGGCCGGCGTCGTTCGCGTTGCCGCGCACACTACGCCGGAGTCGCGCGACCTGCTGGCGCTGCTGCGCGAGGGCGTGGACGCGGGCGCCACCGAGGCGGTGATGGAGGTGTCGTCGCATGCGCTCGCCCAGAGGCGCGTGCACGGCCTGCCGTATGATGTGGCCATCTTCACCAATCTCACCCAGGACCACCTGGACTATCACGGCACGATGGAAAACTATTTTGCGGCGAAGCAGATGTTGTTCGATGGGGAACTGGGCGCTCCGCCGCGCGTGGCCGTAATCAACCGGGATGATGCGTATGGCGCCAGGCTCGTGGACACTGCGCGACAGGCCGGCGCCGCAGTCGTGACCTACGGACTGACGGCGGCGGATTTGCGCGCGGAAGACGCGCAGATGGCGGCGGCGGGCATGCGCTTCCGGCTGGTTGCGCCGCACGGCGCGGCGGAGATCCGCACGCGTCTGACGGGGCGCGTGAACCTCTACAACCTGCTGGCGGCGTCGGGCGCGGCGCTGGCGCGTGGTCTGACGCTGGATCAGGTCGCCGCGGGCGCAGCGGCGCTCGCGTGTGTGCCGGGGCGTTTTCAAACCGTCGATGCCGGACAGCCGTTCACTGTGGTTGTCGACTACGCGCACACCGACGATGCGCTGCGAAATCTGACTACGCTGGCCCGCGAGTTTGTCGGACGCGACCATCGCGTGATCACGCTCTTCGGCTGCGGCGGCGATCGGGACCGTGCGAAGCGGCCGAAGATGGGCCGCGCCGCGGGCGAGGGCAGCGATCTGGTGGTGCTCACGTCGGACAATCCGCGCAGCGAAGATCCCGAGGCGATCCTGCAGGATGCGTTGCCTGGACTGCTGGCCACCGGCACGAAATATCGGTTGGAGGTGGATCGCGCGCGGGCGATTCGGCTGGCGGTGGAAGCGGCGCGGCCTGGCGACATTGTGCTGCTGGCCGGCAAGGGCCACGAGAAGGAACAGGTGCTGCGCGACGGAACGATTCCTTTCGACGATGCGGCCGTTGCCGCGGCAGCGATTCGCGAACGGGCGGGGGTGCGTGCGTGAAGCTCACGCTGGCGCACGTGGCGCGCGCGGTGGCGGCGGAGCCGATTGCGGGCGGCGAGGCCCTGACGGCGACCGGCTACTCCATCGACTCGCGCACCGTGCAGCCGGGCAATTTGTTCTTCGCGATTCGCGGCGAGCGCTTCGACGGGCACGACTTTGTGACGGCAGCGCTGGAGCGCGGCGCGCGCGCGGCGGTGGTTGCGCGCAGTCGCCTTGCGAGCCTGCCGGAAGCGGCCCGCCAGCATCCGCTGCTGGCGGTCGACGATCCGCTGGCGGCGCTGCAGCGGCTGGCGGCAAGCGTCCGCCGGCAGTGGGGCAAGCGCGTGGTGGGCATCACCGGGTCGGCCGGCAAGACGACCACCAAAGAAGCTGTAGCCGCTGCGCTGGGTGCACGATTCACCGTGCTGAAGTCGCAGGGCAATCTCAACAATGGATTCGGCCTGCCCCTGCAGTTGCTGCGGCTGGAGCCGGAGCACGACGTCGCGGTGATCGAGATGGGCATGTCCGCCTCCGGCGAGATTGCCGCGCTGTGCCGCATGGCCGCGCCGGACTGGGGCGTGGTGACCAACGTCGGACATGCGCATGCCGAGTTTTTCTCCGACGGCGTGGCCGGCATTGCGCGCGCCAAATTCGAGCTGGTGGCCGCACTGCCGCGGCAGGGCGTGGCCTTTCTGAACTGCGACGATGCCTACGTCTCGCAGTTTGGGCGGGGATTTGAGGGGAAGGTGGTCTATTTCGGGCGCGGGCCCTGCGCCGGACCGCGCGCGGACACTCTCGAAACGCTGGGAGCGCACGGGATCCGGATGAAAGTCCGCGCGATCGCGCCATCGCGTCCAGGCGGAAGCGATCCAAACCTCGCGCAGAGCTGCGATCTGCACCTGCATCTGCCCGGCGAGCACAACGTCAGCAATGCGCTGGCGGCGATCGCCGTGGGTGTGGAAGCGGGAATTCCGCTGGCGGAGTGTTGCCGCGCGCTCGAGGAACTGCGTGCGGAAGGCAAGCGCGGCGAGGTGCTCACCCTCCGCGGCGCGACGGTGATCGACGATACGTATAACTCGAATCCTGAAGCGCTGCGGTCGATGATTGGAACCCTGGCGCAAACGCCGGCCAGGCGGCGCATCCTGGTGGCGGGCGAGATGCTGGAGCTGGGCCCCGAGGCGGCTGCGCTGCATGGCGCCTGCGGGAAAGAGGCGTCGCTGGCCGGGATCGACGTCGTCCTCGGTGTGCGGGGAAATGCTCGCCACCTCGTCGATGCTGCGGCCAAATGGGGCGTGGAAGCATTGTTTGTGGAGACGCCGGAAGAGGCAGGCGCCTGGCTGCGCGATCATCTCCGCGCCGGCGACGCGGTCCTGCTGAAGGGCTCGCGCGGAGTGCGCCTGGAGCGCGCGCTGGCGATGATTGCGGAGGCCGAAAAAGACGGCGATTCCGCACAGCCTGGCAATATAAGATAGCGGCAACTCACCTGCCGCCGGAGGAAGTTTGCTCTACTGGCTCCTTTATCAAAAGCTGTTCCCCTACTTCAGACCCTTTCGCATTTTTCGCTATCTGACGTTCCGCACGGCCTTTGCTTCGCTGACCGCGCTGCTCATCACGCTCATCATCGGCCCGTATGTGATCGACAAGCTGCGCGAGTTCCAGATCGGCCAGTACATTCGCGAAGAGGGGCCGAAGGAGCACCAGAAAAAGGCCGGAACGCCGACGATGGGCGGCGTGCTCATCTGCATCGCGATCCTGCTGCCCACGTTCCTGTGGGCCGACCTGTCGAACCCCTTCATCTGGGTGGTGATGTTCTCGGCGCTGGCCTTCGGGGCCATTGGATTCGCCGACGACTACATTAAGGTGATCCACCGGCGCAATCTGGGGCTGACGGCGCGCGCCAAGCTGGCATATCAGTTTCTGGCAGCCGGGGCCATCGCCGTGGCGCTGGTGCTGATGGAAATGCGCGGCAGCTACTCGACCCAGCTGATGGTGCCGTTCGTCAAGATTTTCCGCCCGCGGCTGGCGATTCCGTGGCTGACGCATATTCCCCACCTCGGCCTGCTGGCGTTTTTCCCCTTCATTATTTTCGTGATGCTGCTCATCGTGCTCACCAGCAACGCGGTCAACCTGACCGACGGCCTCGACGGCCTGGCGATCGGCTGCACCATCATCGCGGCCGGCGCGCTGACCATGCTCACCTACGTCAGCGGCCACGTCACTTTCGCGGACTATCTGGAACTGCAGCGCATGCCCCTGGTCAGCGAGGTGACCGTCTTTTGCGGGGCGATGACCGGGGCGAGCATCGGCTTCCTCTGGTACAACGCGCACCCGGCGGAGATCTTTATGGGCGACGTGGGCTCGCTGGCCCTGGGCGGCGCCCTGGCGACCGTCGCGGTCGTCATCAAGCAGGAACTGCTGCTGCCGTTTATCGGCGGCGTCTTCTATCTGGAGGCGCTGTCGGTCATCCTGCAGGTGGGCAGCTACAAGCTGCGCGGGGGCAAGCGGATTTTCCGCATGGCGCCGCTGCATCATCACTTCGAGCTGATGGGCTGGTCGGAGTCGAAGGTGATTGCGCGCTTCTGGATCCTCGCGCTGGTGTTTGCACTCTTTGCACTCACCACACTGAAGCTGCGGTAAAGAGGTGAGCCGGCGTGGGACAATGATCTGTCCTGCCGCGAGAATGCATGGAAATCAAAGGGAAAAAAGTACTGGTTGTAGGCCTGGGCAAGTCGGGTCTGGCGGCGGCGCTGTTTCTGCGGCGCCAGGGCGCGCAGGTGACAGTGTCGGACGTGCGCAGCGCCGAGGCGCTGGCCAGGGAGATCCCCGCGCTCATTGACGAGGGCATCGCGGTCGAGGCCGGCGGACATGGCTTGTTGACCTTCCGGCGGCAGGATTTGATCGTGGTGAGCCCGGGCGTGCCGATCGATACGCCGGAACTGGTGCAGGTGAAGAAGTTTGGGCTGCCGATTATTGGCGAGCTGGAACTGGCGGCGCACTACCTGCGCGGCAAGGTGCTGGCGATTACCGGTTCGAACGGCAAGACGACCACCACCACGCTGTGCGGAGAGATTCTGAGCGCGGCGCAGCTTCCGGTGCAGGTGGGCGGCAACATCGGCGTGCCGGTCATCGCGCTGGTGGACGCGTCGCGCGAGGATGGATGGTCGGTGCTGGAGGTGTCGAGTTTCCAGCTGGAGACGACTTACGATTTCCATCCCCGGATTGCCGTCATTCTGAACATCACTCCGGACCATCTCGACCGGCATGGCACCTTTGAGAATTATGTGGCGGCCAAAGAGCGCATTTTCGCAAGGCAGACCGCAGATGACGCGCTGGTGCTGAACGCCGACGACGAATCCGCAAAGGCAGCGGCGGCGCGGGCCCAGGCGCGGATCTTCTGGTTCAGCCGAACGCGGGTGGTGCGTCAGGGGGCGTTCGTCCACGACGGCGTGATTATGTTTCGCGCCTCGGAGCAGGCTGCAGCCGAGCCGGTGCTGCGCGTGGAGGAGATTCCGCTGAAGGGCGCGCACAACGTGGAGAATGTGCTGGCGGCAGTGTGCGCGGCGCGGATCGCGGGCGTTGCGGCGGAGACGATTCGCAGCGCGGTGGCTGGGTTCCAGGCGGTTGAGCATCGGCTGGAGTTTGTGGCCACGCTCAACGGCGTCGACTACTACAACGATTCGAAGGCCACCAACGTCGATGCCTCCATGAAGGCGATTGCGGCCTTCCCGGGCGGGATTCACCTGATTCTCGGCGGCAAGGACAAGAACTCCGACTACCGGCAGATGCGCGCGCTCATCACGGAGCGGGTGAAGGCGGTGTACACCATCGGCGCGGCGGCGGAGAAGATTCACACGCACATTGAGGGCGCAGCCCCGATTGTGAGCGCGGGCACGCTGGAGGAAGCCGTGGCGCGCGCGGGAGCGGCGGCGCAGCCAGGCGAGATCGTTCTGCTGGCGCCGGCGTGTTCAAGCTTCGATCAGTTCGAAAACTACGAGCAGCGGGGACGAGTTTTCAAGGAGACAGTGCTGGCAAGACGGGAATTAAAGGCGGTTGCTGGTGGCTAGTTCCTGGTGGCTGGTTGTTCGCGGGGTGGTTGCTGCGGTCGCTATCCAGCAATATCGACGCACAAAAGACCAACAACGAGAAACCAGGCACGAGTAACTAACCACCAGCAACCAGCAACCAGGAACCAGGAACTATCGTATGGCGAAACAAGTGGGTGTCGACAAGTGGCTGTATTTCGCTACGATGTCGCTGGTGGTCATCGGACTTGCGATGGTCTTCAGCGCGTCGGCGGTGATGGCGAAGGAAAGTTTCGGTTCGCCCTACTATTTCGTTGGACGGCAGGCTGTCTACGCCGCCGCCGGCCTCGTGTGCATGACCCTGCTGATGAAGGTGAACTACGGCAAGTACAACCGGCCCAGCGTGGTCTTTCCCATGGTGGGCATCACCATCATGCTGCTGCTGGCCGCGTTCCTGATGCGCGATTCGCACAACACCCATCGCTGGATTCGCTTCGGGCCGCTGTCGTTTCAGCCATCGGAGTTTGCCAAGCCGGCCATGGTGCTGTTTCTGGCATGGTTCCTCCAGAACCGCATGGGTGCGATCGAGAATGTGCGCCAGACCATTCTGCCCGCCGCGCTGCCCAGCCTTATCTTCATCGCGCTTATTTTGAAGGAGCCGGATCTGGGCACCGCGCTGGTGTGCGCGGGCGTGACCGCGCTGATGCTGTGGCTGGCCGGCGTCAACTTCAAATATCTGGGCTTTGCCATGCTGGCGGCCACGCCGGTGCTCTACTTCATGCTGTTTCGCGTGGCATGGCGGCGCGACCGGTTGCTGGCCTTCATGAATCCGGAATCCGATCCGCTGGGCAAGGGGTACCACATCCTGCAGTCGCTCATCGCGGTGGGGTCGGGCGGCGTCAAAGGCGTGGGCTACATGGACGGCGCCGCGAAGCTCTTCTATCTGCCGGAGCCGCATACCGACTACATTTTCGCCACCGTGGCCCAGGAACTGGGGCTGGTAGGCGCGCTGCTGGTGGTGGCTCTCTTCATCTTCATCGGATGGCGCGGCATGCGCGCTGCCATCCTGTCGCAGGATCCGTTTGCGCGCTTCCTGGCCTTCGGCATCACCGCGACCATTCTCATCCAGGCGTTCTTCAACATCAGCGTGGTGCTGGCGCTGGTGCCGACCAAAGGCATCACGCTGCCCCTGATTTCTTATGGCGGAACCTCGCTGTTCATCATGCTGGTGCTGATTGGCGTGCTGCTGAACATCACCAAAGAAGTGGAGTAGCGGCAGCAACCAGGAACAAGCAACCAGGACCAGGTCCGAGCCGGGACATGAGCCATAGCGAACAAATTGTTGATCAGTTCACGCGCCAGGCCGCGCAGTTTGCGGCATCGCCCACGGCGCGCAGCGAGGACATCCTCGAGCGCATTCTGCGGGCCGCGCGGCCGGGTCCCCATGACGCAGCGCTCGATGTCGCCTGCGGTCCGGGGCTGCTGGCGTGCGCGCTGGCCGGTTTGGTGCGGCACGCAACGGGCATCGATCTGACACCCGCCATGCTCGACCAGGCGCGGGCCACGCAGCAGGCGCAGGGCCTGACGAACGTGACGTGGGATCGCGGCGATGTGACGGCCATGCCCTACACGGATGGCGCATTCAATATCGTCACCTGCCGGTTCGCCTTCCATCACTTTCCCGATCCGCTGGCGGTTTTGCGGGAGACGCGCCGCGTGTGCGCTCCCGGCGGCCGCGTGGTCGTCGCCGACAGCGCGCCCTCCGCGGCCAAAGCGGCGGCGTTCAACGCGATGGAGACCATGCGCGATCCCTCGCATACACGCGCGCTGCCTGCTGAAGAAATGATGCAGCTTTTTGCCGAGGCCGGACTGCCGAATCCCGTGGTGGATCGCACCCGGCTGGCGCTCGATCTCGACGAGTTTCTCGGCCGCTCGTATCCTCGGCCTGGCGGCAAGCAGCAGATCCGCGACCTGTTCGAGAGCGCTCTCGCGGACGACGCGATGGATGTCGAGCCGCACCGCGACGGCGCGCAGATTCGTTTCTCCGTGCCCGTGGCGATTGTCGTGGCGCAGGTTCCTGATGGTCTCTGAGCGCGGGCCGCGCATCCTGATCGCCGGCGGCGGCACCGGCGGCCACATCATTCCCGCGCTCGCCATTGCCGATGAGCTGAAAACGCAGCATGGGGCGGAGATGCTGTTTGCGGGGACGGCGCGGGGTCTCGAATCGCGCCTGGTGCCCCAGGCCGGCTACCCGCTGGAGTTGATCCGCGTGGGCCAGCTCAACAAAGTCTCGCTGGCCACGCGCGCCCGAACGCTCCTCGATTTGCCGCTGGGCTTTCTGCAATGTGCGCGGCTGCTGCGCCGCTTTCGTCCCCAGGCGGTCATCGGCGTGGGTGGCTACGCTTCCGGACCGGTGATGGGCGCGGCGATCCTGCTCGGCATCCCGACGCTGGCCTTTGAGCCGAATGCGATGCCTGGCATGGCCAACCGGCTGGTGGGGCGCTGGGTGAAAGCGGCTGCCGTGAATTTTGCTCCGGCGGCGCGCTATTTTCGCAACGCGCAGATCACCGGCATCCCGGTGCGCGCGGAGTTCTTCCGCCTGGCTGCGCGGCCCGCGGGCGCTCCGCCGCATTTGCTGGTTTTCGGCGGGAGCCAGGGCGCTCGCGTGCTCAACACGACCCTGCCGCTGATCGCGCGCGGGCTGTTGGAAGCTGTGCCCGGGCTGACCCTCCTGCATCAGGCAGGCGCCCGGCATGCGGAAACAACCCTGGCTGCCTATGCGGCGAGCGGTGCGCCGCCGGAGCGCTGGCAGGTTGCGGCGTTCCTTGACGATATGCCGCAGCGGTTTGGCGCCGCCGATCTGGTGCTGGCGCGCAGCGGCGCGTCCACCGTGGCGGAGTTGGCCGCTGCGGGAAAGCCCGCGGTGCTGATCCCGTTTCCGCAGGCGGCCGATGACCACCAGCGCCGCAACGCCGCGGTGATGGCGCAGGCGGGGGCGGCGGAGGTTGTGATTGAAGCCGACCTGACCTCGGAGAAACTTGAGGCCATGCTGGTCGGACTGCTGCAACGTCCGGACCGGCTGGCGGCCATGGCGGAGCGGGCGAGATCGCTGGCGCATCCCGACGCCGCTGAACGGATCGCGCAGATGGCCATGGGTTTAGCGGCGGGCCCAGGCTCCTGATCCAGTGCCTCCAGGAGTCGCGCACAGCAAAGAAAAGGCCTGCTCCGAAGAGCAGGCCCGTTTGGTTCATGCTGATTTAGGAATTAGTGGTGTCCGCCGCCGCCGCCATGGGCTCCGCCACCGCCACCACCGTGGAAGCCGCCACCGCCACCACCGTGGAAGCCGCCGCCGCCGCCGCCGTGGAAGCCGCCGACCGCTCCGCCCCGAGCTCCGCCCGAGTAACCGCCGCGATATCCGCCAGCATAGCCGCGATAGCCGCCGCCGTAGCTGCGTGCGCCGTAGACATTCGAGCGGGCGCCTGCCGCGTAGCCGCCGCGCGATGCGTAACCGCCGCGGGATCCACCGTTAAATCCAGCGCGATAGCCACCGGCGTAGCCGCGGCCGTAGCCGTACCCGCGGCCGTAGCCGTACCCGCGTCCATAACCGTACCCGCGTCCGTAACCGTAGCCGCGGCCCCAGCCGCCGTGACCCCACCATCCGTAGCCGGCGCGTCCGTAGCCCCAGCCCCAGGGATGGCCATACCACCCGCCGAACCACGGACCCGCGCCGATAAAGAGACCGCCGTCGAACCAATCCGGTCCGTAGTAGCCGTAAGGCGCGCAGGAATACGGGTAATACGAGTAGTAGCCCCAATCGCAGGCCGGAGGACCGGCCACATCGACGGGAGCAGGGTAAGCGACGTCCGGGCCAATGCCGATCCCTACCGCGACCTGGGCGTGCGCCGGTTTGACCAGCGCCAGCGGCGCAGCCAAAAGAGCAATCATCAATACGTAGCGCAGAGCGCGCATAAGGGAAACCTCCTGTCAGACCGCCCTTGCTGCCGCGGAGCTGACCGAGCCTGCCAGTCGTCCATTCTGGATTGGCTGGCTCGCTACACCTACTAACGTTAGACGCTCTGAAATGTTGCGGCGATTCTGCTCTCTGCTGGAGCGGTTTGCAAGCAAATTGCATGCAACTTTTGTGCAACCTCCGGGAGGGGCGAAGGAGGCAAAAATACAGGGTTTCCGGGCGCACCCGCACCCTACCAGCGACGCGGCGGAGGGTAGCAGGGAGCTGGAGGGTAATAGTAGTGCCAATAGGGCGGATAGGGTGACGAGCAGATGGCGATGATGAGCGCGATGAACCAGCCAATGCCGGTCCAGCCGAGCAGCAGGTTGAGAAGGAAAATGCCCGTCGCGTTGTGCGTGTGCCGCGCAACGGCAACCAGCGAGGGCAGGAAATAGAGTCCGACACCGATCAGACCGGCCATCGAAGCCTCCAAAATGCTTCAGAAACCAATACGCAGCGGCTGGGCCCGCGGTTCCCGCCGCGCTGATAAGGATAGTAGCGCGGAACCGGTCCGGCGGAGCGCAAATCCGTCCGACGGAGCCCCCAAAGGAAACGCACCCGGAAGCGGGGAGCTTCGACGGGTGCGTATGGGGCGCGGCCTGGGAGGCGCGCCCGTTTCACCCTGGGTTAGCGGCGATATCCGCCGCGGTCGTGATCTCGGTCGTAGCCGCGGTTGTAAGCGCGATCGTCATGGCGATCGTATGCCCGGTAATGGTCGCGGTCCCGGTGGTCATAGCGGCCGTAGTACCCTCGGCCGTAATACCCGCCGCCCCCGTATCCGCTGCCCACGTAGCCTCCGCCTATATAGCCTCCGCCGACGTAGCCTCCGCGATAGATCCAGCGGCCCGGATACCAGAGGGCGCCGGCGTAGTAGCCCGGGGTCCACACATAGCCCACGCCGGGGCAGGCGGGCATAGCGGCCACCATGGCCGGGCGGAAGGGCGCGCGGACGCCGGCGTAAACTCTCGCCTGAGCCTGGGCGGCTGCCGCGACCGTGCCCAGAATGGCGGTGCATAAAAGGGTGCGAAGGAACTGTTTCATAAGAAGACCTCCTGGGCGCCGATTCGAACTGCTCTCGAATTCCGGTACCGCTCGTCCTCTCTTGCGGGAATGAACGTAAACGCAGGGAAAATGTTGCGAGGAGCTTGTGCAGGCGTCGTGATCGCCAGGTTCCCGGTTCTGCTCTACGGCACATAGTCCCGTTGTACGGGACGATCGGCATAGATCTCCGCGCGGTGGGAAAATAGAGGTATATGGAAAAGCTAGGTCTTTATCTATCCATTCCGTTTTGCCGCTCAAAATGTACGTACTGTAATTTTGCCTCCGGAGTTTTTCCCGCCACATATCACGAACGTTACATGGCGCGGATCGAAGCGGATCTGCGTGCCATCCGAACAAGCGCGAAGCGCTGGGGTGCGGTGCTGCCCAACGCCGTCGACAGCATTTACCTGGGCGGGGGAACGCCTTCGTTGCTGGCGCCGAGCCTGCTGCGCCGCCTCTTCACCGACCTGCGCCGCGAGTTTGCCGTGATGCCGACGGCGGAAATCACCGTGGAGTGTGCGCCCGGTCAGTTAGAGCCGGCGGTTCTGGAATCGCTGGTGGAGTACGGCGTGAATCGCGTGAGTTTCGGCGTGCAGTCCTTTGTCGACAGCGAGGCGCGGCGCACCGGGCGGCTGCACACGCGCGCCATCGCGCTGGAAGACATTCGCCGCGTGCGCAGCGCGGGCATCGAGAACATCAGCATCGATCTGATTGCCGGGCTTCCTGGCCAGACGCTCGATTCGTGGTACGAATCGCTGGGCGTGCTGGTGGATACCGGCGTGGATCATGCCAGCATTTACATGCTGGAAGTGGACGAGGACTCGCGGCTGGGGCGCGAAGTGCTGGAGCGCGGCGAGCGCTACTCCGCGCAGGATGTTCCCAGTGACGATCTGATCGCCGGGTTTTACACCGAGGCGATTGGGTATCTGGCCGGTCATGGGCTGGCGCAGTACGAGATTTCGAATTTCGCGCGCCCCGGCAACGAGTCGCAGCACAACCTGAAATATTGGCGGCATGAGCCGTATCTCGGCCTGGGCCTCGATGCGCACTCCATGCTGCACTCCACCTCCGGCGCAGCGCTGCGCTTTGGGACCGCCGACGATCTGGACGCCTACGTTGCCGGCTCCGGCTGGCCTGATCCGCGCCATCTGAGCCAGGAAGAAAGCCTTGAAGAGGCGTGGTTTCTGGGGCTGCGGATGACCGGGGGCGTGAGCCTGGCGGCGTTGCGCGAGCAGTATTCAGCGCCGGCGGTGCGTGAGTGCCTCGCCACGGTGTCGGAACTGGAGAGCGAGGGGCTGATCCACTTCATCAGTGGGGATCGCGTGACCCTGACCCCGCGCGGACGCCTGCTCTCGAACGAGGTCTTTGCGCGATTCCTGGCCGAGCCAGCAGTCGCCTAGGCCATTTCCCTCGCACGTTGTGCTAAAAGGAAAGCCATGTCCCAGGAGACTTCTGTCCTCGTCGAAGATTCCGCTCAGGCGGCAAACGCCGTTGCCCTGATCGACCTGCGCAGCGATACCGTCACCAAGCCCACGCCCGCCATGCGCGCGGCCATGGCGGCTGCCGAAGTCGGCGACGATGTCTACGCGGAAGATCCCACCATCAATCGCCTCGAGGCGCGGGCCGCGGAGATCTTCGGACGCGAGGCCGCGCTCTTTTTTCCCAGCGGCACCATGGCCAACCAGACCGCGATTCGCCTGCACACGCAGCACGGCCAGGAGATCATCTGCGAAGGGCGCTCCCACATTTTGGACTGGGAGATGGCCATGTCCGCGGCATTTTCCGGGTGCCTGCTGCGCGCCGTTTCCGCCGAACGCGGCATCCTCACGTGGGCCGATATCGAGCCGCACATCACCGGCAAGCACTACCATCGCGCGCAGACCGGTCTCATCGCCCTTGAGAACTCGAATAACCTGGCCGGCGGCACGGTGACGCCGCTGCCGGTGTTCGAGGAAATCTGGGCGGGCGCGCAGGAGCGGGGGTTGCCGGTTCACCTGGACGGCGCTCGCATTTTCAATGCGTCCGTTTCGCTCGGCGTCGGCGTGCAGGACCTGACGCGCGGATTCGCCACCGTCATGTTCTGCCTCTCGAAGGGGCTGGGCGCGCCGGTGGGTTCGATGCTGGTGGGGTCGTGGGAATTGATGGATCGCGCGCGGATCGTGCGCAAGGGGCTGGGCGGAGGGATGCGGCAGGCGGGCATATTGGCCGCCGCCGGCCTGATCGCGCTCGAAGAAGGCCCGCAGCGTCTGCATGAGGATCACGCCAACGCGCGCCTGCTCGCCGAACGGCTGGCGGCGGTTCCGCAAATCGACATCGATCTCCCCGCCGTGCAGACCAACATCGTGATCTTCCGGCTCAGAAATCGCGGGGACGCAACTGCCTTCGTTGCGAAGTTGAAAGAACGCGGTGTTTTGGCGGGGACGGTCGGCCGCGACGGCGTCCGTTTCGTGACGCATCGCGACGTGAGCCGAGCCGCCTGCGACGCGGCGGGCCGCATCACTGTCGAACTGGCGTCGCAACTCAACGCGTAGACGGTGGCCCGCGCAATCTCCTCAAAATGAAGACCTGGTAACGGATGCGCACGCGCGCCATGCCGTTTGTACCCGGCTCGATCCCGGAAACCGAAGCCTGAAAGTCTATAATAGAAGCATGCCCAAGTACTCCATCGTCGTGCCCTTTCATAACGAAGAAGAGAACGTAACGGTCCTCTACGACCGTCTGAAAGGCGTGATGGAACTGGTGGGCGATCCCTTTGAGCTGGTGTTTGTCGACGACGGCTCGAACGATCGCACCTGCCGGCTTCTGGAGGAGATTGCCGCGGTCGACAGCCGCGTGCTGGTGGTCAAGCTGCGCCGCAACTTCGGGCAGACCTCGGCGCTGGCTGCTGGCTTCGATCATGCCCAGGGTGAGTTCATCCTGGCCATGGACGGCGACCTGCAGCACGATCCCAACGAGATTCCTGCCTTCCTCGAGAAGCTGGAAGAGGGCTACGACGTGGTCAGCGGCTGGCGCAGGGAGCGGACCGACAACTTCGTGATGCGCCGCATCCCCTCGCGCTGCGCCAACTGGCTAATGGCCAAACTTTCGGGCGTGGATATCCACGACTTCGGCACGACCTTCAAGGCCTATCGACGCGAAGTGATCCACAACATCCCGCTTTACGGCGAGATGCACCGGTTTATTCCGGCGCTGGCGGCCTGGTATGGCGCCAGCATCTGCGAAATTCCCATCACCAACGCCCATCGCGAGCGCGGCAAGTCGCATTACGGCATCGGGCGCACCTTCCGCGTCTTCTTTGACCTGCTGACCATACGGTTTCTGCTCAAGTACATGACGCGTCCGCTGCACTTTTTCGGCGTGCTGGGCGCGCTGGGCATCATGGGCGGCGGCATGATCTCGACGTTCCTGTTTGCACTGAAGGTGATGACCCACCAGCATGTGATGGATCAGCACGGTCCTCTCTTCGTGATTGCCGCCGTCATGATCCTGGCGGGCACGCAGTTGCTGGCCATCGGACTGCTCGGCGAGTTGCAGGTGCGGCATTACCACACCGGCACGCAGCGCGCTCCTTACACCATCGACCGCCTGGTGCGGCTGCGGGCTCCTGAAGAGCCGAGCATGTTGTCAGAGAATTAATCGCAGCGCCGGGCCGCATGCGGGGACCCCTAACCGCGCATCGAACCTGCGAGCTTCGCGGGCCGGGGCGAGCAGGCCGCGGTTGGGCCTCCGTATAATCCGTATCCAACGCGCGCGCGCAGGTGCGCATCTTCGCCAGGGTGGCCGGCATTTCCACGCTCCGGCCGGCCGGAAAGCCAATTGTCATGTTCAGCAAGCCAGAGGATGGAAGGAAGCGCGTTGTGATCGAGGGCGTTGAGCCGGAGATCGGCGCCGGGCGCTTCGCCATCAAGCGCATCGCCGGCGATCAGGTCGATATCGAGGCCGACGTCTTCGCCGACGGCCACGACCACGTCGCCGCGCGTCTGCTCTTCCGCTTCTCGCAGATTCCCAACTGGACCGCGATCTCCATGGAGCCGCTGGGCAACGACCGCTGGCGGGGCTCCTTCCCGGTAGTGCGCCTCGGCGAATACGTCTACACCGTCGCTGGCTGGATCGACCACTTCGACACCTGGCGCAGCGACCTGGAAAAGCGCATTGCGGCGGGGCAGGATGTGCGCGTCGATCTGCTCAACGGAGCGCAGCTCATCGAGCAGGCCGCCGAGCGCGCCGGCCGTGACGACGCGGATGCGCTGCGGCGCTGGGCCTCGCAGGTTCGCCACGCGAAGGATTCTGCCGCCGCGCAGCAGGCCGCGCTCGATCCCGCGCTGGCCACCCTGATGGCGCAGTATCTCGATCCCGCATTGGAGACGCGCTACGAGCGCGAGCTGCGCGTGACCGTGGACCGCGAGAAGGCGCGGTTCTCAGCGTGGTATGAGATGTTCCCCCGTTCGGCGACCTCCGAGCCAGGCCGCCACGGAACCTTTCGCGATTGCGAGGCGCGGCTGGACTACGTCGCGCGCCTTGGTTTCGACGTCCTCTACCTGCCGCCGATTCACCCGATTGGGCGCGGCTTTCGCAAAGGCAAAAACAACACCGTCACCGCGGAAGCGAACGACGTGGGCAGCCCGTGGGCGATTGGCGCGAGCGAGGGCGGGCATCTGGCGATCCACCCCGACCTGGGCACGCTGGCCGATTTTCGCCATCTGCTCGGCGCAGCCGGAAAGAAGGGCATCGAGCTGGCGATGGACATCGCCTTCCAGTGTTCCCCCGACCACCCGTGGGTCAAAGATCATCCGGAGTGGTTTAAGAAGCGCGCTGACGGCAGCATCCAGTACGCCGAGAATCCGCCGAAGAAATACCAGGACATCTACCCTCTCGATTTCGAAAGCAGCGACTGGAAGGGCTTGTGGGACGCTCTGCTTGGCGTCTTCCTCTTCTGGATCGAGCAGGGCGTGCGCATCTTCCGCGTCGACAACCCGCACACCAAGGCGTTTCCGTTCTGGGAGTGGGCGATTGCCGAGATTCGGCGCGATTTTCCCGACGCGCTTTTTCTGGCCGAGGCCTTCACCCGCCCGCGCGTGATGCAGCGGCTGGCCAAGGTGGGATTCTCCCAGTCCTACACCTATTTCACCTGGCGCAACACGAAGCAGGAGATCACGGATTACCTGACAGAGCTGACCTACGGCAGCGCCAGCCAGTTCATGCGGGCGAATCTTTGGCCCAATACGCCGGACATTCTGCCTGAGGCGTTGCAGATCGGCGGGCGTCCGGCCTTCCTGAGCCGGGCGGTGCTGGCGGCGACGCTGGGCGCCAGCTACGGGATTTACGGGCCGGCATACGAGCTGGGCGAGAATCAACCGATCCGCTCCGGCGCCGAAGAATATCTGAACTCAGAGAAATATGAGATTCGCGACTGGAACCTTGACGCATCCCACAGCATTGCCGGCGTGCTCGCGGAGATCAATCGCGCTCGACGCGAGAACTCCGCGCTGCATGCCAGCCACGATTTGCATTTCCACGCGACCGACAACCCGTACCTGATTGCCTACAGCAAAGCCAGCCGCGACGGCAGCAACGTGGTGCTGGTGGTGGTGAATCTCGATCCGTTCCACTCGCAGATGGGCTGGGTGGATCTGGATGTGGACGCGCTGCATGCCGGCGGCGACGCGGCCTTTCAGGTGCACGACCAACTCAGCGGCGCGCGTTACGTCTGGCATGGCCCCCGCAATTATGTCGAGCTGTCGCCGGAGAAGATGCCGGCCCACATCTTCCGCGTCCTGCGGCGCGTGCGTTCCGAGAAAGACTTCGACTACTACCTGTGAGGATTTGAGGACGAATGGCGGAGACCCAGACTATCGTGCGCAGGGCGGGCAGCGTGACCGATCCTCTGTGGTTTAAGGACGCCGTCATCTACGAGATCCACGTCAAGGCCTTCCAGGACAGCAACAACGATGGGCTTGGCGATTTTCCCGGGCTGATGCAGAAGCTGGATTACCTGCAGGATCTGGGCGTCACCTGCCTGTGGCTGCTGCCGTTCTTTCCCTCGCCGCTGCGCGACGACGGCTACGACATCTCCGACTACATGAGCGTGCACCCCAGCTACGGCACGCTCGACGATTTCCGCCGCTTTCTCGATGCCGCGCACGACCGCGGACTGCAGGTGATGATCGAGCTGGTCATCAACCATAGCTCCGACCAGCACCCGTGGTTTCAGCGCGCGCGCCATGCGCCGCCCGGCTCTGCTGAGCGCAATTTCTATGTCTGGTCCGACACCGACCAGAAATATCAGGACGCCCGTATCATCTTCACCGACACGGAGAAATCCAACTGGACCTGGGATCCGGTCGCGCAGGCCTACTATTGGCATCGCTTCTTCTCGCACCAGCCGGATCTGAATTACGACAGCCCTGTGGTGCTGGAAGAAGTGCTCTCAGTGATGCGCTTCTGGCTGGATATGGGCGTCGATGCGCTGCGCATCGACGCGATTCCGTACCTGGTGGAGCGCGACGGCACCAGTTGCGAGAACCTGCCGGAAACGCATGCGGTCATCAAGGCCATCCGCACGGCCATCGACGCGGGCTATGCCGGACGGATGGTGCTGGCGGAGGCGAATCAGTGGCCGACGGACGTGCGTCCGTATTTTGGCGACGGCGACGAGTGCCACATGGCCTTTCATTTTCCGCTCATGCCGCGCATCTACATGGCGCTGCGCCAGGAAGATCGCCTGCCGATTACCGACATCATGGCGCAGACGCCGGATATTCCCGAGAACTGCCAGTGGGGGCTGTTTCTGCGCAATCACGATGAGCTGACGCTCGAGATGGTCAGCGCCGACGAGCGCGACTACATGTATCTGGCGTACAGCGCCGACCCGCGCATGCGGATCAACATCGGCATCCGCCGCCGGCTCGCGCCACTGCTCGACAACAACCGCCGCCGCATCGAACTGCTCAACAGCATCCTGTTTTCGTTTCCAGGCACGCCCATCCTCTACTACGGCGACGAAATCGGCATGGGCGACAACATTTACCTCGGCGATCGCAACGGCGTCCGCACCCCCATGCAATGGACGCCGGATCGCAACGCGGGCTTCTCGCGCGCCAATCCCGCCAAGCTCTACAGCCCGGTCATCATGGATCCGGTGTGGGGCTACGAGGCCATCAATGTCGAAGCGCAGCAGAACGATGCCTCGTCGCTGCTGAACTGGATGCGCAATATGATTGCGCTGCGCAAGCTCTTCCAGGTATTCGGCCGGGGATCGCTGCGCTTTCTCAACGCCTCCAACCGCAAGGTGCTCGCGTATCTGCGCCAATACGATGGCGAGCTGGTGCTGTGCGTGGCGAATTTGTCGCGCTTCGCGCAGCCGGTGCAACTGGATTTGTCGGGTCTGGAAGGCATGACACCGGTGGAAATGCTCGGCTACGTCGAGTTCCCGGTCGTTACGAAGCAGCCGTATTCGCTCACGCTCGGGCCCTACGGATTTCTCTGGCTGGAACTGCAGGCGGCGCCGGAGCAGGCCGGCCCGGCAGCGGGCGAGGGCGAAGAAAACTCGTTCTACGTCGAGAGCGAACAAAACTGGCAAAACGTTCTGACGGGCGAAGGCGTTGGCAAGCTGGAAGCGCTGTTGCCCGGCTATCTGCAGCGGCAGCGCTGGTTCGGCGGCAAAGCGAAGACCATCTCCCGCGCCCAGGTCTCCGACACGCTGCTGTTTAATCAGAATCGCTCTGCGCTCGTCTGGGTGAAGGTGGGCTACGCCGAGGGCGAATCGGGCGACTGGCTGCTGGGGCTGGCGATGAGTTTTGGCGAAGCGGCGGCCAAGCTCCTGGAATCGGCATCGCAACAGGTGGTGGGCACGCTCCAGTCGGCCATGCAATCCGGCGTGCTGCACGACGGACTGCAGCAGCCGGGATTCGCGGAGGCCTTACTCGATTTGCTGGCTGAAGGCGCGGAACTGAAAACGCGCAGCGGCGTTCTGCGCGGATTGCCAGGCTCGGCGCTGACGGGCTTGCGCGGTGTTGATCCTCTGCCTGCGCGCGTTTCCGGTGCGGAGCAGAGCAACACCTCAGCGATTTTCGGCGACCGCCTCATCATGAAGGTCTTCCGCCGCCAGGTGTGGGGGCCGAATCCCGACGTCGAGATTGGCCGGTTCCTTACTGAGTCCACGCGCTTCCACCATGTCCCTCCCTTCGGCGGATCGATCGAATACCGCCGCGGCGATGCCGAACCTTCCACGCTGGCCCTGCTGCAGGGCCTGGTGCAGAACGAGGGCGACGGATGGGTGTGGACGCTCGAAGAGCTGGACCGCTACTACGAAGAGACGGCATCGCTGAAGACAGCCGCTCCCGCCATCGAGTCCGTGGAGAGCAGCGGCGTGCCGCGCGAAGCCCAGGAATACGCCGGCATTTACCTTGAAGCCGCGGCGACGCTAGGCCGGCGCACCGGCGAAATGCACCTGGCGCTGGCCTCGGGCACGACCGATGCGTTTCTCCCTGTCAATCCCGCGGGGGCCGATCTGGAGGCGATGCGCGATCAACTAACGGCCCACGCGGTCAGCGCATTTGACGCGCTGCGCAGCAATCTTTCGCGGCTGCCCGACGATACGGTGGAGGCGGCGGCGCTGGCGCTGAGCCGGCGCGGCGCGCTGCTGGCGAAATTCCGCCGCGTGCCCGATCTGCAGTCAACCGGGCAGTGGACGCGCATTCATGGCGACTACCATCTCGGCCAGGTATTGCGCACCCGCGGCGACTTCGTCATCCTCGACTTCGAAGGTGAGCCGGCCCGGCCCCTCGCCGAACGCCGCGCGAAACATTCTCCGCTGAAAGATGTGGCCGGCATGCTGCGCTCCTTCAGCTATGCGGCGCTGGTGGCGCTGACGAAATACACCAGCAGGCGACCGGAAGACTACGCGCAGCTGGAATCGTGGGCGCGTCTGTGGGAGACGTCGGTAGCCGGCGAATTTCTGCGGACATACCAGGAGGCCATCGACGGATCGCTCATTGTGCCCGCGGCGCGCGCGGATTTCGCCGCGCTGCTCGACGTCTACATGCTCGACAAGGCGCTCTACGAATTGGTCTACGAGTTGAACAATCGTCCCGCGTGGATGCGCATCCCGCTGAACGGCATCCTTTCGCTGAACCTGTAAACAGAGGACGCATTCCCCCATGGCGGAGATGCAAATCGCGGTGGAGACCGAACAGCAGCCGGAGCAACCGGGCGCGCCCGACGTCCTTGTCGGCGTCGCCGGCTCGGTGTCTTCCGACGACTTCCGCATCCGCGCGGAGCAGATCGCCGCGGAGTTGCGCTCCGGCACCGGGGCTCTGCGCATCGTCTTTGCGTGCCCCGGCCCGCTGCCCGAGCCGCCACCCGCGTCCGGCGAAAGCGACGGGCCTCCTCCCACAACGGTGGTTTCCTACCAGCCCCCGCCGAGCGGCGCAGAGTTCTGGTCCGACGTTTCCGCCAATCAGCGGGCGGTGCTGGCCCTGGCCGCAGAGATCAATGCGCGCGCCTGCATCGTCCTCGGGTCGGATCTGGCGGCCCTGCAGGCGCAGCCCATCCGGCTGCTCACCTACGCAGTTCTCGAACGCCAGTGCGCGCTGGCCATGCCGCTCTATCCGGCGGGGAAGTACGACGGGCTCATCAATACGGGAATCCTCTCGCCGCTGCATCGCGCACTCTACGGAAAGCGCGTGCGCTTCCCCGTCACTTACGATTTCGCCGCCTCCGGCGCGATGTGCGCACATCTGGCGCGCAGCGAGCCGAGGCCGGAAAGCAGTCACAATGGGTTACTGTGGCCGGTCGCTGTCGCCGCCACGCAATCTCCGCAATCGTCCATCGGTCAGGTCCATCTGGATGTGCATCACCAGGTCGTTACCGCCGGTCTGGATCTCAGCGCCGTGCTCGGGCAACTGGCCGGATCGCTCTTTCACGAAATGGAGATGGATGCGGCGCACTGGCAGCGGGTGCGCGGATCGCAGGCCGCGCCGGCCTGGGGCAGTCCGCCCGCCGACGAGCCAGGCGGCGAACCCATCGATCCGCAGCCCATGCTCGATTCGTTTCTGCTGGGATCGAAGAATCTGGATGAAGTGTGGCGGCTGGTGCTGCCGCCCAACACCCTGCTGGAATTGCGGCGTCTCACGCGGCTTGCGCCCGATCAGTTTCACATGCCGGATGAGCTGTGGGCCGGCATCGTCTATGACTTTGCGCTCGCATGGCGGCTGCGCACCATCAGCCGCGTGCATTTGCTGGGCGCGTTGACGCCGCTCTATCTGGGCTGGGTGGCGTCGTATGTCCGCGAGGTGGCCGGCCTCACGCGCGCCGCCGCCGAGCAGCGCGTTGAATTGCTGGCGCGCGCCTGGGAAATGAAGAAGCCCTACCTGCTCTCCCGCTGGAGATGGCCGGATCGCTTCAACCCGTAGCCGGGAACGAAGGAGAAGAGTTATGTGGAACGAAGTCGAACAGTCGCTGCATTCGTCGATGAGCCGCGTGATGAACAAGATCGCCACGCTGCTCCCCGGCATCCTCGCGTTCATCGTCGCGTTCCTGTTCTTTCTCCTCGTGGGGTGGCTGATGGCGTGGGTCGTGCGCCGCATCCTCGTCGCTCTGCACTTCGACGAGCGGATGAATCGCGGTCGCAATGCCATTGCCGAGTGGACGCCGCGCATCACCCCAACGCTGCTGGTCGCGCGCATCGTGTTCTGGTTCTGGGTGGTCGCCGGCATCATCGTGGGCGCTTCAGCGTTCGAGGCGGGCACTTCGGAGCAAATCGTTTCCGGCTGGATCCTGGCGTACATTCCGCGCCTCATCGGCGCAGCGATTCTGCTGCTCGCCGGCAATGTGCTGGCGCGTTTTGCCTCGCGCAGCGTGCTGATTACCGCCGTCAATCTGAACCTGAGCTATGCGCGGCTGCTCAGCATGGGCGTGCGCTGGATGATCCTGGTGCTGACCGGCGCGATGGTACTCGATCATCTTGCGCTGGGCGGGGCGATCGTGGAACTGGGCTTTGGGATTCTCTTTGGCGGCATTGTTCTGGCGCTCGCTCTGGCGGTTGGCCTCGGCTCGCGCGATCTGGTGAGCCGCTCGCTCGAGCGCGAAGCGGCGCGGCCGGTGGAAGTGCCGCAGCCGGAACGAATCCATCATTTCTGACTTGCGGCAGGCCTTTCGACGCGCTGCAATGTTCAACCTCACCTCCGCGCGACGTCGGCATAAACTATTCTGGAAAATCTGGGATGGAGATTCGCAGCATGGCAAAACTTGTCTACGCATTGAATCAGTCTCTCGATGGCTACGTCGACCACATGAAGTTGGGGCCGCCTGTGCCCGCGGCCTTCCGTCACTTCATCGAGCTGATGCGTGGCCTGACGGGCATGATATACGGCCGCCGCATGTACGAGGTCATGCGTTATTGGGACGAAGACCTTCCTGACTGGGACGCGGAGGACCGCGACTTCGCGGCGGCGTGGCGGAGCCAACCGAAATGGGTCGTGTCGCGCTCGCTCCAGTCCGTCGGCCCCAACGCCACGCTGGTCGGGGATGGTGTCGAGGCGGCGATCCGCAGGCTGAAGGCTGAGCTGGCTGGCGAGATTGACGTTGGCGGACCGGACCTGGCGCACAGCCTGACCGAGGCCGGGCTTATCGATGAGTATCGAATCTACCTCCGCCCCGTCGTGCTTGGCAGCGGCAAGCCATTCTTCGCCGGCCCCCGGCCGCCGCTCCACCTGGTGGCAAGCGATCTGATCGCCGAGGATCTGATTCGGTTGACGTACGTTCCTGCTTGATCGCGCGACTCGCCCGGCGGACTGCGCCGACGCGTCCGGTTCACCTTGGGTCGTGAGCGGAAAATCCAGGCGGAGATGCTACCCAGTCCCTTTAGTCTTTGAGGGTGAGCGTGATGCTGCGCGTGTCGCCGCCGGTGGCGCGCATTTCGATTTCGCCCTGGCTGCGCCGTACGACGCTGGGGAACTTCTCGCCCCACTCCACCAAAATAATGCTGTCGGGCGTGGAAAGCTCTTCCAGACCGAGCGAGTCCAACTGACGCTCGTTCTGGATGCGATAGAGGTCGAGGTGGTAGAGCATCACCGGCTCTTTGCGGCCGCCGGCGTCGCGCGTGCCTTCGTACTCGTGGATCAGCGTGAACGTGGGGCTGGTCACTTCGTCGGGATCGGCGGCGTCGAGCGCTTCGGCGATGCCTTTCACCAGCGTAGTTTTGCCCGCGCCCAGATCGCCGCGCAGGATCAGAAACTTTGGCGGGATCAGCATCTCGGCAATGCGCCGACCGGCAGCGATGGTTTCGCTGGCGCTGTGGCTCGCGAACTGATGCACTTTCAGATCTGCCGTCTGTGTCATCGCACCCTCGCTGCGGAGGAAGGAAGTCCCTCCAACCAAACATATCCCGCTTCGTCCTGCGAGCGAAAGAGGAAAGCGCGAAAAAGATGACGGATCGTGTCGGTGGCCAGCAGCGTGCGCTCGTCCTGTTCGCGCAGTGCGAAGTCGGCGGCCAACCCATGCAGGTAGACCGCGGCCTCGACCGCCTCGCGCGGCGTATCGCTATGCTGGGCCAGCATGGCAGCCACAATCCCGGTGAGAATATCGCCGCTGCCGCCCTTCGCCATTCCGGGATTGCCGGTGGTGTTGACGGCGATCTTCCCGTCGGGATGGGCGATGAGCGTGCGCCAACCTTTTAACACGACTGTCACATGATGCTTCGCAGCGAACTCCCGCGCCAGAGGCTCGCGGCTCGCCTGCACCTCTTTGGTGCTGATGCCCGCGAGGCGCGCCATCTCTCCCGGATGCGGCGTCAGCACGACGGTGCGGCCGCGGCCATCAATCTTATTGGGGTGTTTCGCCAGGATGTTGAGGGCATCGGCGTCGATGACCAGCGGCTGCGTGGTCTTCTCGATGAGGCCCAGCACAAATTCCTCAGGCTCCGCGCCCATCCCCGGGCCCATGGCGATCACCGTCGCGCGTCCAGTCAGTTGTCGCAGGCGCTCCGGCTCCAGATTGGACGCGGCGGCCTCGCCGTCCTGGCCTTCGAGCAGAGGCAGCGTCATCAACTCCGGAGTAATTAAGGCCACGGTCGGCAGGATCGATGACGGAATGGCTGCGGTCACCAGGCCTGCTCCGGCGCGCAACGCGGCCAGCGAAGCCATGGCGGGCGCTCCCGATTTGCCGCGGCCCCCGGCCACCACGAGCACGTGCCCGTAGAGGCCTTTGTTGGCGTCGGGCGTGCGCGGCTTTTCGGTGATGGCCTTCGAGGCGCCGGCCCAGGTAAGGCCGGTGGCCGATATGATGGCTTCCTCCGGCGATCCGATCGGCGCGACGACAATCGGCCCCGTCGCGCTGCCGGTGAGATTGCCGCTGATATGCGCGAGTTTGGGCGCGGTGAAGGTGACGACGGCGTCGGCGCGAAACGCTCCCTCGACGGCGAAGTCACGCGCGTCGGCGTCCCATCCGGAAGGAAGATCGACGGCGACCACCCGCGCGGTGAGCGCGTTCACCTGGTCGCGCAACGCCGCGGCCACGCCCCGCAGTGGCGGCTTAAACCCTGTGCCGACCACCGCGTCGATAAGCAGGTCCGCGGATCGCAGCTTGTCCTGAACGTCTTCTGCAGCCAGCGCCGCCTCGTCCGGGAGAAGAACGGGCGCAAGCTCCAGTTCCTCGAAAGCCGTTTTGGCATCGCCTTGCAGGTCGGAGGGAGAACCGAGCAGCACCACCCGAACCTCGCAGCCGACAGCCGCCAGACGCCGTGCTGCAACGAATCCGTCGCCGCCGTTGTTCCCCTTGCCGCAAAGAACGCAGATGCGGCGATGGCCGGGATACTCCCGCAGCACAAACTCGGCGACGGCGCGGCCGGCGTTGCGCATCAGGTCGATCGAAGGAATGCCGAATCGCTCCGCCGTCACCCGATCGACGGCGCGCATTTCCTCTGACGTCAGAATCTTCATCACCACATTGGATGGTAGATCAAGCGGACGTGGGGCCGCGTGCAAGGGGTCTCTCTTCTGCCCCACGGTTTTACGCCGACCGGTTCTTCACTGGCCGCTTTTCCGCTGACCGTTTCACCGCTGCCTCTACCCCATGTACATGCCGCCGTTCACGTCGAGCACGTGACCGGTGATGTACGCAGCATCCTCGGAGGCGAGGAAGCGTACCGCCGCGGCAATCTCGGCATCGGTGCCGGCGCGGCCCAGGGGAATCGCCCCCAGCATCGCTGTGCGCTGCTTCTCGTCGAGCACCGCCGTCATGGGAGTCTCGATGTAGCCGGGGGCAATCGCGTTCACGGTGATATTGCGCGAGGCCAGTTCGCGCGCCAGCGATTTGGTCAGCCCAATCAGCCCGGCCTTGCTGGCGGCATAATTCGCCTGGCCCGCCTGCCCGGTCTCGCCCACCACGCTCGAGATGTTGAGAATCCGCCCCCAGCGCGCCTTGAGCATCGGACTCAGCAGCGCCTGGGTCATCAGAAACGTTCCCGTCAGGTTGGTGTGGAGCACATCGTCCCAGTCCGCGCGTTTCATGCGCAGCGTCAGCGTGTCGCGCGTGATGCCCGCATTGTTGACCAGGATTTCGACGCTGCCAAAGTGCGCGATCGCGGCTTTAGCGCAGGCTTTGATCGATTCTTCGCTGGCAATATCCAGCGTGAACACAGCCGCGCTGCCCCCGGCGTTGGCGATTTCCGCTGCCACTTCGTTCAGTTTCGCTTCGTTGCGGGCTGCCAGCGCCACGCGCGCGCCCGTCGCTGCAAGAGCGAGGGCGCAGGCGCGTCCAATGCCCTGCGAGGCCCCGGTGACCAGCGCAGTTCTTCCCTCGAGGTTCGACATGGATACAGCCTACCGCAGCCGCCAGGGTTGTCGGAACCTGACGCTCTTCGCTATTCTCACGGTATGGAAATGCTGACTCCTGACGAGATTGTCCGTTTGACGCCACCCGAGCGTCTGGCCCTCATCGAGCAGCTCTGGGACAGCCTCGACCACGATCAGATCCCGCTCACCCATAACCAGCAGACCGAGCTTGAAAACCGTCTCGCCTCCCTCGATCGCGATCGTCGCGACGGTGTCACCTGGGCCGCTTTAAGATCCGAGCTGGAACGGCGCTGCCCGTAGTGTTTTCTCTCGTATTTACTCAGGCCGCCGGCTCGAATTGATCGAAGCTCAGGACTGGTATGAAGCCGAAGGCAAGCGACTGGGGCGGCGTTTTCGCGCGGCCGTAGACACACTGGCCGAGCGCATGACCGAAAACCCTCGGGTGTTTCCCGTTGTATTCGCAAATGTGCGGCGGGCGCTGCTGCGCCGATTCCCCTACTCGCTGTTTTTCATGATCGAGAACGACAGCACGTTGCTGGCAATCGCCTGCTTCCACGCGAGCCGCGACCCGCAACGATGGCAAGAGCGCGTCTGATCGCGAGCTGCGGAATCTAACCGTCTTCGCAGCCGCCTTCTTAAGCACCCGGCGCGGGCACGGGCTCCCCGGCCAGCCGCGCAGCCCGCGCGGGCATCGGCTCGACGCCCCAGATATACACCGTCAGCTCGCGGCTGTATTGCAGCAGCGGCGGCGTCGCCGGCAGGCGAATGCCGTGCGCCTGGGGCAGGTCGTTGATCTCGAATTCGGCTTCCGCCAGCTCCAGCGGCCACGGCAGGTGGTGGATGTTCACGCGCTCCAGGCCGCCGCGTTTCCCCGCCGTGAACAGCGCGTAGCGCTCGGTCAGGAAGCTCTCCATGCCGCCTTTGGTGCAGGGCTTGCCGAGGCTGCGGTAGCGGGCGCGAAAGTTGGCCCGGGGCCGGCTGATGAGCCGTTCGCTGCTGTAGTGGATCTCCCGTTCCTGGCTGAAATCCACCTTCATGTGCGCCCAGTAGTACGGCAGATGGAAGAACATCCGCGCCACGGAAACGGCCAGCGGGTTGGCGGCATCGAGCGAGAAAAAGTAGACGCCCGGTTGATTGGAGTGCCGGTCGCGCACGTAGGTCCGCAAATTCAACTCCGCAAACCGGCTCGTCCCTGGCACCGCCGGCATCCCGCGCAGGCGAATCTGGTCCATCCAGAAGGGCACCACGCCCACCCACGCCGATCCGTCAAACGTATCGACGGCCAGATTTTCCGGAAGCAGATGAACCAGGTCGCTCGCCGGCACGGGCCAGTGCGCAAACAGCAGGTCGTTCCAGCGCTGCGTCATCACCCACGGCGACTTGGGCAGCGGCCACGGACGGTGATCCGTCGTTGCGAGAATCCTGTTCATCGATTAGCGCATGGTCCCGTTGCAAAACCAGTCGAAGAAAACACTCCTCATAGTACGCGTCTTTGGTTTTCGGACGAAGAGCACGGCGGTTCGGACGCCCGGGTTTCCTGTGGGGATTTCCTTGGGCTTTGGGTTTAGCATTCCTGCATGTCCTCGATGACCGAGACGCCTGTCACCCGGCCCGAATCGCCGGCCTCTCCTGAATCCCGCAACAACCAGACCGAGGTCTTCGCCGTCCATGGAGCCGATCCCGAAGTGCTGGCCTACGCCATGGCGAAGTACTCGCGCTCCTCGCTCTCCATGAAGGAGTCGCTGAAGGAGATCAGCAGCCAGCGCGCCGAGCAGTTTCTCAACACCTTCTATTTCCAGTACGGACACCGCTCCATCGCCGACCTGGCGCACGTCGCCTTTGCCATCGAGCGCCTGTCGCTGCTGGCGGCCATCGTGCTGGTCGACGAGCAGCGCTGGGATGGGCAGGAGCGCTCCACGCGCTACCAGAATTTCCGCAAGAGCGGCTGGTACATGCCCGATTTTGGGACAGATGCCGATGCGGCGGCGCACTACAAAACCACGGTTGAACGGCTCTTCTCCGACTACCACACGGTTTTTGAGGCGGTCTTCGCATCGCTGAAGGACCAGGTGCGCAAGCCGGAGGAGATGAAGCAGGAAGCCTACGACCGCACCCTCAAAGCCCGCGCCTTCGACGTCGCCCGCTATCTGCTGCCGCTGGCCACCAATACCTCGCTCGGCCAGATCGTGAATGCGCGCACGCTGGAGACGCAGATTTCGCGCCTGCTCTCAAGCCCCACCGCCGAAGTGCGCCAGTTGGGCGAGCGGCTGCAGGCGGCCGCCTCGGGCGCTGCCTGGAACGTCAACGGCAGCGACCTGGCCGCGCTGCAGCGGGAGATTGCCGCCCTCGATCCTGCGCTGGGCGAACGCGCCGCCGTGTTGCTGACCCGCGAGGTAAAGACCGCGCCCACGCTGGTGAAATACGCCGCCGCCAACGACTACCGCATGCGCACCCACGCGGAACTGCGCCAGGTGGCTGCCGAAATGCTCCACGGAGAGGCCGTCGACGCCGCCCCTCCGGTGGATCTGATCGACGATGCCGAAGCGCTCGAAGTGGAGATTGCCACGACCCTGCTCTATGGAGCCTGCCAGCATCCTTACCGGCAGGTGCGGCGTCACGTGGCTGCGCTCTCTGCCGCTCGTCGCGACGAGATTATCGATCTCGGCATCCGCCATCGCGGCCGCCACGACGAGTTGCTGCGCGAGTTCTCCGCGGGCCAGGCGCTGCGCTTCGACATCCTCATGGATATCGGCGGCTTTCGCGATATGCACCGCCATCGGCGCTGCGTCCAGGTGCTGCAGGCGTTCACGTCCTCGAATGGCTACGCCGTTCCTGAAGGCATTGCCGAGGCCGGCCTTCTGCCGTTCTTCGAGGAAACGATGCGCAGCGCGCACAGCGCCTACGCGACGCTCGCTGAGGGATCCGCGCCGGAAGCGGCTGAATCCGCCCGGTACGTCCTGCCGCTGGCCACGAAGAATCGCGCGCTGTTCAAAATGGATTTCGCGGAAGCGCTCTACATTTCTGAGCTGCGCTCCGCGCCGCAGGGACATTTTTCCTATCGCCGCGTCGCCTGGGAAATGTACCTGGCGGTGAAGCGCACCCATCCTTCGCTGGCCGAATATTTCCGCTCCACCGATGCCGACGCGCCGGTGGATTTGCTGCAGCGCTAGATCTCAGCGAAACAGGTGAGGCACGAACCGGCTGGAGTTGGTCGTTACATAGCTGTCCGGTTCGCGAATGCCCACGCCGCACGGTTCGCCATCCACCAGCCAACTCCCCAGCACCACGCGCTTATTCCCGCCGGCAGCCAAATCGACGTACTGCTGGTGGACGAACCCACCGTCGCTGTGGCGGCCCCCCGTGTCTTCGACCGTGATGCCGTGCAGCTTCACCGTGACATTTGCGCCTTCCCGCCCCAGCAGCGGCTTGCGGACCCAGGCATCCAGATCGCGTGGGCCGTCCAAATACGCCGGTAACAGAAGTTCATGCCCCGGATACATCTCCCAAAGCACGGCCAGCAGCGCCTTATTCGACCACAGCATCTTCCAGATCGGCTCAATCCATTGCACGGGCCCCATCGTTTCCAGCGCCTGGGCGCCGAAGCGGTCCGACAGCAGGGCTTCCCACGGATACAGCTTGAAGATCGTTTCCATGGGCCGGTTACTCGTGTCCACGAAGCGACGATGACGCGCATCCCAGCCGATTGCCTCCATCTCCATGGAGGCTGCGGTGAGTCCTGCCTGCTGGGCCGTGTCGCGCAGATAGGTAATCGTCATCCAGTCTTCGTCGCTGTCTTCGCAGGCGAAATACACGGGCGGATGGACGAAATCCGAAAGGTCCTTCCACTTGGCCACCAGCTTCTCGTGGATTGAGTTGAACTGGTCGGCACCGGGAAAGAGCTCCTGCAGCCAGTACCATTGCGCAACCGCGGCCTCAACGAGCGAAGTCGGCGTGTCCGCGTTGTATTCCAGCAGCTTGAGGCTGTCTCCGCCATACGCCAGGTCCATGCGGCCGTAGAGCGCGGGCGGCTCCGCGTTCCAGGTTGCGCGAATCTTCTCCGCGGCCGCCGGAGGAATGCGCAGATCGCCGAGCCGGTTGTTGTCCAGGATAAAGTCTCCCGCTGCCAGGCACATTGTTTGCAACTCGGCGGTTGCGGCCCCGATGCGGTCGATCTCCGCCGCGGTGAACTCCCAATAGGCCGATTCGTCCCAGTAGATTTGTCCGCCAGGGGAGTGATACGTCAGCCCCACCTTTTCGACTCTCTGCTGCCAGTCCGGACGCGCGACAGTGAGATGTCTCAGCACTATTCGCCACCGCCGGAACGGAGCCATAAAAAGACGAATGGCACGGCCAAGAGGAGTGGCCAGTAGGGTTCAACCGCCTTGCCGAACCCGCCCCGCTCGACTGCGTCCGACACCACATCTGCGGCAATCAGTTTAGGCGTCGGTGCCGCCTGCGGGAGTGCATCGCGGCCCGACGCAGCCACCATGACCGCTCCAGCGAGAATTGTCAGCTGAACTCGCTCCGAACGGCGCACTATTCGCCCCCGCCGTGGCCGCCTTCGCCCTCACCGCCGAATCCTCCGCGCACCACGCCCTCTGTCTCGCCGGAGACCACCCGCGCTCCGGCTTCCGGTGTGTCCGACGCGCCGACGACGGTGTCGCCCGTCCGTCCGCCACTGGCTCCCCCGTAGAGATACCGGTAGCCCCCGGGCCCATAAGAGCCGGCGTACACCGAGGGGTGGTCGCAACGGTCGTCGGACACGATATGGTTCTGGCTATCGACGCAGTGGCGCACTTCGGTGGGGCGGTCGTCGCATCCCGGCGAGGCTGCGAGCGCGGCAGCGGTAAGCAGAGTGAGAGGAACAGCTCGTGATTTGCGCATGATGGAAGTGTTCCCTCATCTTCCCCAGTCGATGACGCAAAAGCAAGCACATTCGCGCGGAAGACCAAGCCGGACCGCCGGACGTTGCGGCGGTACAATGCCTCTTCCGCCGTTCGACCGGATTCAGCAGTTAATCTTTCGTGGGAGAATCGCCTTGACTCGCAACTTTGCTGTCTCCATCGCGAGCGTTTTGGCTGCCGCCGCACTTTGCATGACACACCCATCTATCCTCGCTCAGACCGCGGCCTTCGGGCCGGACAATCCTTTCTACGCGCCCAGCCCGCTCCCCTTTCATGCGCCGCCCTTCGACAAGATCAGGGACGCTGACTACCAGCCCGCGATCGAGGCCGGCATGGCGCAGCAGCAAAAGGAAATGCTCGCCATCGTCGCCAATCCCGAGCCGCCAACCTTCGAGAACACGTTCGTCGCGATGGAGAAGACCGGGCAACTCCTGCATCGGGCATTAGCGACGTTCTCCGCGATCGCCGGCGCAAACACCAATCCGGCCATCCAGAACGTGCAGACGGCAGAAGCGCCGAAGCTGGCGGCCCATCAGGACGCGATCTACCTGAACACGCAACTGTTCGCTCGCGTGAAGGCGGTCTACGACCAGCGCGACAGCCTGCCTCTCGATCCCGAAAGCCAGCGGCTGGTCAGGATCGTCTACGACTCCTTTGTCCATGCCGGAGCCGCGCTGAGCGACGCCGACAAGGAAAAGCTGAAGAGAGTGAACGAGGAGGAGTCGAAGCTGCAAGACGCTTTCCAGCGCGGCCTGCTCGACGATACGAAGAAGGCCGCGTTCGCCACCACGGACCGTGCCGCGCTCGCCGGCCTCTCCGATGCGCAGATGGCTTCAGCAGCGCAGCTGGCGGCGAGCCGCAGAGTCCCGGGCTACGTCCTTCCGCTGCAAAACACGACCCAGCAGCCTGTCTTCACCGAACTCAGCAAGCGCGCCACGCGCCAGGCAATCTTTCAGAACGGATGGAAGCGCGGCGAGCAGCCCGACGGCGACCTGCGCCCAACGGTGGCCCGCCTTGCGCAGGTGCGGGCGCAGAAGGCGCAGCTTCTCGGCTATCCCACCTACGCCGCCTGGGTGCTCGAAGACCAGATGGCGAAGACGCCGGAGACGGTCCTGCATTTCCTCAATCAGCTGATCCCGGCCGCCACCGCGAAAGCCGCATCCGAGCAGAAAGAAATCCAGGCGGTGATCGATGCGCAGCACGGCGGGTTCACTCTCCAGCCCTGGGACTGGAACTTCTACGCCGAGCAGGTGCGTAAGGCGAAGTACGATCTGGACGAGTCGCAGGTCAAGCCGTATTTCGAGATCAACAACGTGCTCGAGAACGGCGTCTTTTACGCGGCCCACCAGCTTTACGGCCTCTCCTTCACCGAGCGCAAAGACATTCCGGTCTGGGAGCCGGATGTCCGCGTCTTCGAGGTGCACGACGCCGACGGCCAGCCGCTCGCTTTGTTCTATTGCGACTACTTCAAGCGCGACAACAAGAACGGCGGCGCATGGATGTCGAGCTTTGTCGATCAGAGCCGCCTGCTCGGCAATCTGCCCGTCATCTACAACATTGCCAACCTGCCCAAGCCCGCGCCCGGCGAGCCTGCGCTCATCAGCTTCGACGACGTCATCACTATGTTTCATGAGTTCGGCCACGGCCTGCACGGCATGCTCAGCAGCGTGGAGTATCCGACCCTCTCCGGCACCAACGTCCCGCGCGATTTTGTCGAATTCCCCTCCCAGTTCAACGAGCATTGGGCCAGCTATCCCGAAGTTTTTGCGCATTACGCCCGGAATTACAAAACCGGCGAGCCGATGCCCGCCGACTTAGTCGCAAAAATCCACAAGTCGCGGGATTTCAACCAGGGATACAGCCTCACCGAACTGCTTTCCGCTTCCATGCTCGATATGCAGTGGCATACGCTGGCGCCCGGCGCGCCGCTCGAGGACGTCGACGCCTTTGAGAAGGCTGCGCTCCAGAAATCTCGCGTCGATCTCGCCGCGGTTCCGCCACGCTACCGGTCGACGTATTTCCTGCACATCTGGGCCAATGGCTACGCCGCCGGCTACTACGCGTATCAGTGGACAGAAATGCTGGACGATGACGCCTACCAGTGGTTCGAGGAAAACGGCGGCCTGACCCGCGCCAATGGCGATCGCTTCCGCAGGATGGTGCTCTCGCGCGGAAACACCGAGGACCTGGCGAATCTGTATGCCACCTGGCGGGGGCGCGCGCCGGAAATCGGCGCCATGCTCGAGGATCGCGGCCTGCAACAGAAATAAGCGCAGCCAATCCGGCCCCAATACAAAGAGGCTGCCCACTGGGCAGCCCCTTGTGCAATTGGCGACGCGCTTAGACCGTGGCGAACGCCGCGATGGCGCTGGCTTCGTCGTCCTTCACGTCGAAGACGGTGTAGAGCTTGGTGATCTGCAGCAGATCGTGCACCTTGCGCGTCAGGTTCAGCAGCTTCAACTCGCCGCCCTGGTTGCGGACGGTGGTGTAGGCGCTGACCAGTTCCCCGATGCCCGAGCTGTCGATGTAGTTCACGTCGCCCAGATTGAGCAGGATCTTTTTCTGGCCTTTGGCGAGAAGGTCGCGGACCGAGTCGCGCAACTGCACGCTGCCCTCGCCGAGGGTGATCCGCCCGCCGAGATCCAGAATGGTAATCCCGTCCACCTGACGGGTGCTGATTTTCATACTCACGAGAGATTCCTCCTTGGAAGCTGGTACTGCAGAAGTGTTTAGTCGCCGGTTGGAGCAGTTCCCAGATGCTTGATCAGCGTCAGCTCGGTTCCCGGGTGCGTTTGCCTGAAGTGTACCTCATCCATAAACGACCGTATGAGGAAGATGCCGCGGCCGGAGCCGCGCAGCAGATTTTCGGGAGCCAGCGGATCGGGCAGTGTGGCCGGGTCCAGTCCCCGGCCTTCGTCGGAAATGCGAATCACCAGGTCCGCCCCGGTGTTCTCAAACGACGCCGTCATGCGCTTTTCCGGATCGTAGGCGTTTCCGTGCAGCACCGCGTTGACCGCCGCTTCGCGTACCGCCATGGAGATGCGGAATATCTCATCCTCATCCACCCCCGCTTTCCGGGCCATCTGTTCGGCGGTTTGCTCCACTTTGTTCACGCTGTCCAGCGAGGAATCCAGCGTATACGTGATGCGGCTTGCCTGCTGTCCTGTCAAATCCGGGTCCTCGCTTGCATTGCGCGGGTTTTCCACGGGTACTTTGCCCGTAGGCGAAGTTTGCTTGCTGGGACCGCAGATGTCAAGCAGGGATGTTGCCGGCTGCAAAACCGCACGCCTGGGTGCGTCCCCAGGACCCCCCTGCGCGGGATTCCCCGCCATTCCCCCCAGCCGCAGCGCCTGATTTCGACAGGCCGCTCGCTGCCGGTAAGATGAGGAAGGGAACTCATGCCCGGCGCCAACGGACAATCCGCAGCAGCACCGCAGCGCGAGCAGGCCGGGACCCCCACGGCCGGGCACTCTGCCAAGCCGTCCGGAAAGTCCGGTACCCAGGACGAAGAAGTCCTGGGCAAGGCCTACGACAGCCGCCTGATGCGGCGGCTTATTACCTACCTCTTCCCTTACAAATGGGCCTGCGTTACGTCCATTGTGGCCATCGTGCTCAAGGCGGGCGCGGATGTCCTCGGCCCCTACCTCACCATGGTCGCCGTCGACCTCTACCTCACCCCGGCGACCCAGAAGACGCCTGAAGCCGCGGCGGCCGTGGCGGCTCGCGGTGTGCAGGGCCATTCCTGGATGGCGCACTGGCTCAGCCCTTACGCCAACGGCGGCGCATGGTCCGGCGTGAGCGAACTGGCCGGGCTCTGGATGGGCGCGCTGCTCTTCAGCTACGCCCTCGAAGCGCTGCAAACCTGGCTCATGCAGTGGACCGGCCAGAAGGTGATGTTCGACCTCCGCAGCCAGATCTTCCGCCACCTGCAGCGCATGCACATCGGCTTTTACGACCGCAATCCGGTCGGCCGCCTCGTCACCCGCCTCACCACCGACGTCGACGCCCTCAACGAGATGTTCACCTCCGGCGTCTTCGCCATTTTTGAAGACGTCTTCGTGCTCGCGGCCATTGTTTTCGTCATGCTGCGGATGAAGTGGTGGCTTGCCCTGGCCGCTTTCTCGGTGCTGCCGCTCATCCTGCTGGTCACGCGCATCTTCCGCAAATACGTGCGCGAATCCTACCGCCGCATTCGCGTCGCCATCGCCCGCATCAACGCCTTCACGCAGGAATACGTGACAGGCATGTCACTCGTTCAGCTCTTCAATCGCCAGCGGCGCGCCTTCCGCGATTTCTCCGCCATCAACCAGATGCACCTCGAGGCGTTCAAAGACAACATCATGGCGTACGCGCTCTACTACCCGGCGGTGGAGCTGCTGAGTTCGGTGGCCATCGCGCTCATCATCTGGCTGGGCGGCGGCGGCGTCATCCGCCACGCCGTCCTGCTCGGAACGCTGGTCGGCTTCATGCAATATGCGCAGCGCTTCTTCCGCCCCATTCAGGACCTGAGCGAGAAATACAACATCCTGCAGGCGGCCATGGCGGCCAGCGAACGGGTGTTCAAGCTGATCGATACGCCGCCCGAGATCGTCTCCCCCGCGCAGCCTCAATCCGGCGACGGTTCGGGAAGCATCGAGTTTCGCGACGTGTGGTTCACCTACCACCGCCTCGACGCGGAAACCGCGGCGCGCGTGGCCGCTGCCAGCCCCGCGGAATTGGCAGCGATGACGGAAATCGAGTGGGTCATGCGCGGCGTCTCCTTCGTCATCGAGCCGGACCAGACGGCCGCCATTGTGGGCCACACCGGGGCAGGGAAGACCACCATCACCAGCCTGATGATGCGCTTCTACGATGTGCAGCACGGCCAGGTGCTGATCGATGGCATCGACGTCCGCGAGCAGGACCTGACCGCCCTGCGCAAGCGCTTCGGCGTCGTCCTCCAGGACCCGTTCCTCTTCAGCGGAACCGTCGCCGACAATATCCGCCTCGGCACGGAGAGCATCACCGACGAAGAAATGTGCCTGGCCGCCGAGCAGGTCAATGTCGACGACTTCATCCGCTCCCTGCCCGGCGCTTATGCCGAGCCGCTGCGCGAGCGCGGAGCCGGCCTCTCCACCGGCCAGAAGCAGCTCATCAACTTTGCGCGGGCCCTGGCGCATCGCCCCGGCATCCTCATCCTCGACGAGGCGACCTCCAGTGTCGACACCGATACCGAATTCCGCGTGCGCGCCGCCCTCGAAAAGATGGTGGAGGGCCGCACCTCGGTGGTCATCGCGCACCGCCTCTCCACCGTCCAGCGCGCCGATGTCATCCTGGTGATGCACCGCGGCCAACTGCGCGAGATCGGCTCCCACCAGGAGCTGCTCGCGTCCCGGGGCATCTACTGGAAGCTCTACCAGCTGCAGTACAAGGACCAGGAACTCAGCGAACCGGCCGGCGGACTCACGCCTTCGCTGGCGGTCGGGACCGACTAGACCCAGCGGCTATGCGTGCGCAAACCACTCAGCGGCTCCAACCCGCCAGGCTGCCTCACGCCCGTCCCGCAAAATCCCGGCTCTCGGTGGCCACCTTCACTGTCTCGCCTTCTTTAATGAACAGCGGCACCCGGATCTCCAGGCCCGTCTCCAGCTTCGCGACCTTCGTCACGCTGCCGCTCGATGTGTCCCCTTTCACCCCAGGCTCGGTCTCGCTCACCTTCAGCTCGACGAAGAGCGGCAGCTGCACGCCGATCGGGTTGCCGTTGAATTTATGCAGATGCAGCGTCAGGCCCTCGGTCAGGAAATCCAGCGCCCCTGCCATCATCTCCTCGGTCAGCGTCAGCGTCTCGAAGCTCACCTGGTCCAGAAAATAATGACTGCTGCTGTCGCTGTAGAGATAGGTCGCCGGCACCAGCTCGAGATCCGGCTCCTTGAACTTCTCATTCGCCCGGAAAGTCTTCTCAAAGACCGCGCTGGTGAGCAGGTTGCGCATCTTCACCCGCACCAGCGTCTGGCCGCCGCGCGCCGTCGGCGAATTGACCTCGACGTCCATGCAATAGTAGGGAACATTCTCCAGCTCGAAAACACTCTTGCGCTTGATGCTGATTGCTTCGATTAGTGCGGCCATGGAATCCTCAGAAACAGACGGGAAAAAAATGAACCCGCTTCTCTCAGATTAAAGCGCGAGCCGACGGGCAGGGAAGCGTTGCCGCCGTTTCCCAAACAGGCAAATCATTCTCCGGCAGAAGCGCCGGCCTCCCCCTGGAGCAGCGCCCGTTCCTGCGCCGCCATCCAGCCCTCCAGAATCACCACCGCCGCCACCTGATCGATCACCCGCTTCCGATCGCGCTGACCGTGCCCGGCCTCATTCAGAATTTCGTGCGCCGCCACCGAGCTCAGCCGCTCATCCCACAGCTCCACGGGTAGCCCGGAGCGCGCCCGCAGCGTCTCCGCAAAAGCCTGCACCTTCGCCGCCCACGGGCTCACCGCCCCGGAAAGATGAAGCGGATGGCCCACCACGATCCGCGTGACCTCGTGCCGCCGAATCAGCCGCAGCAGACTGCGCAGGTCCTCGCTCGGGTTCTTGCGCCACAGCGTCAGCAGCGGCTGCGCGGTATAGCCCAGCGGATCGGTGACGGCCACGCCCACGCGCACCTTCCCCACATCGAGAGCCATCACCCGTCCCGCCATGGGTCCAGTTTATAGGGCGGCTTGGATCGTGAAATCGGCACCCACCAGGAACCCACCTTCCCCGGGGTCGTCTGGGCTCTCCAGGGTGAAGGTCTTTCGCTAAGCCCGGAACACCGCGACCGTCTGCAGGTGCGTCGGCTTGAACGCCTCGGGATACTTCAATCCGAACCCCAGCAGCCGGTCGAAACCAATGTGCGCCATCCAGATCAGCGCGGCCTCGCCACCCGCCAGGCTGCCCATCCTCCAGGAAACCAATCCCAGAACAATCGGCAGCGCGTAGCTGTGGATCGCGTTGTACAGAGCCGCCGCTCCCGCGCCAGGCGATTTCGCCAGATACCCCAGCAGCGACACATCCGGGGCGAGAAAGAACACCGCAAAAATCCACCAGCGGCCATGCAGGACCGCGGCGTAGCTCGCCACAGCCGCCGCCAAAACCAGCAACCCTTCAAGGCGCAGCAGCACTCCCGGTCGCGTCGGCATAGGGCCAGCATACCGAACGGGATAAACTCAGGGTCGAAGCAGGGCAAGAGTTTCCCATTGAGCATGACGCAATCCCCTCCGAAGATCTTCCTCTCCGCCGGCGAAGCCAGCGGCGAGCACTACGGAACCCTGCTGATTGCCGCCCTGCGCGACCTCGTCCCCGACGCCCGGTTCTTCGGCCTCGGCGGCCGCCGCATGGAATCCCTCGGCTTCCGCCCCATCGTCCGCTCAGAAGACGTGGCCGTCATGGGCATCACGGAAGTCGTCCGCCACATGCCCCGCATCTACCGCGAATACCGCCGCCTCCGCGCCTCCATCGCCCAGGAAAAGCCCGCCGCCGCCATCCTCATCGACTTTCCCGACGTGAATCTTTTGCTGGCGAAGCACCTCAGCCGTCAGGGCGTCCCCGTCATTTATTTCGTCAGCCCGCAGCTTTGGGCGTGGAAGAAGCACCGCATCCGCAGCGTCCAGCGCTACGTCGACCGCATGCTGGTCATCTTTCCCTTCGAGGAGCGCTTCTACCACGACCGTGGCGTCGACGCGGAGTTTGTCGGCCATCCCCTCGCCGAACTGGACGCGCCTGCCGTCTCGCGCGAGGAGTTTGCCCGCCGCGAGGGTCTCGACCCGTCCAAAACGTGGGTCGGCCTGCTGCCCGGCAGCCGCGGCAAAGAGATTCGCCTGAACCTGCCGGAAATGGAACGCGCCGCCGCGCTGCTCTCCCCGGATTATGAGTACCTGCTGCCCCTCGCCTCGACGCTGACCGCCCCGCAGCGCGACCACATCCGGGCGGTCCTGGCTGAGCTGGCTGCCGCCCAGGCGCAGCCTCCGCGCATGACCCTGGTCGACGATGCGCGCGCCGTTCTGCAGTTCGCCCGTGCCAGCGTGGTGGCCAGCGGCACGGCTACGGTCGAAGCCGCGCTGATCGGCAATCCATTTATCGTGGTATACCGGATTTCGCCCCTCAGCTACGCCGTGGCGAAACGGGTCGTCGACGTCCCGCACGTCGCCATGGTGAACCTGATTGCCGGAAAACGCATCGTACCCGAACTGATTCAGGGTGACTTTACGGCTGAAGATGTCGTCTCACACCTGAGACCACTGCTGGGGAATGACCAGGCCCGGTCGCAGATGCAGGCCGGCTTGCGGAAGGTGGCAGAAATGCTGCGCTGCGACGGCAGCTCCATCGGCCGCGTGGCGCAGGTGACCGTGCAGTTGTTGCGAGATTCATCCACGATCGAAGAAAGACACAACCCGGCTCCATGACGAAAGAAACTATCGATATGCCAGTGCGGCCCCACGCTTCGCTTCGGACATTTCGTCCCGCTTCCTGCTGCGCGGCCCTGCTGCTCGCGGCCCTGGTGCCCGCTTCCCGGCTGGCCGCGCAGACTGTTCAGGCCAGGCCCACGCTGAACATCACCGCCTACACCATCGACGCGGATATTCATCCCAAAGAGCACACCCTCGACGCGACGGCCCAGGTCACCTTCACACCGCTGGAAGATCTGCCCACCGTGGTGTTCGATCTCCATGGCGCGCTCACCGTCGACAAAGTCAACGACGCAACCGGTACCCCGCTCAACGGCACCAAAGGCCCCAGCGCGACCCTGGTGGTCACGCCGCCCACGCCCCTGGTGAAGGGTCAGCCGCTCACCTGGACTTTCCACTACACCGGTCAATTGGAGAACGGCGAAGGCGGCCCGGTGGAGGGCCTCAAGCTGGCTTACGTCGGCGATCCGGTCAGCTATCTTTTGTATGCCGCGGCCTGGTTCCCCATGACCGGCTACACCACCGACCGCTTCACCGCGCAAATGCACATCAAGGCTCCGGCCGGCTATCGCGTGATCGGCAGCGGCGGTGTCGAGAGCCACAAGGAAGCCGCAGGCGGCGAACAGGAATGGGACTTCAACTGGGATAAGCCAGGTTTCCCCGGCACCATCATCGTCGGCAAATTTGATCCGCCGGTTTCGGTGCAGGGCGCGACCAATATCAAAATCTTCGTCCTGCCCGCGCACAAGACCGTGGCTGCCGACTACGCCGGTACCGCCCTGCGCGAATTTGCCTACTTCAGCAGCTCCTTCGGCATCCCGGAATCCACCCGGCTCAACGTGGTCGAGCTGCCCGACGGCACCGTCCCCTCCTACTGGGCGCCGGAGATCGCCGCCGTCGCCAGTTCGTATATCGGCGGCAAGAACGATTTCCGCCTGCTGGCCAACACCATCGCCCACCAGTGGTGGGGCAGCGAAGTCAGCCCCGCCACGCTGAACGATGAGTGGATCACCAACGGCATGGCTCGCTACGCCGAGTTGCTGTATCTCGAAGACGACCAGGGCCACGGCGCGCTCGAGTCGGCCATCAAGGACATCTCCGCCGGGGCGCTGGCCTACGACACCATTCCGCTGGCCAGTGCCGGCACGCTGGCCGCCTATTCGCCGCAGTTCCAGTCCATGACCTACGACAAAGGCGCGCTCGTCTACCACATGCTGCGCTGGGAAGTGGGTGAGGACAGCTTTGCCAAGGTCCTGCGCGCCGTCGTATCCGATTACAAGGACAAAGGCATCCGCACCAGCGAATTCGAGAAGGTCGCCGAGGAGCAGTCGCAGCAGCAGTTGACGCCGTTCTTCAGCGAGTGGCTCGACGGCACCGGCGCGCCGAATTTTGCCGATAACTATGCCGTCTACCGTCTCGGCAATAACAAAGGCTTCCGCACGATCGGCGAGATCCAGGGCGATCTGGATCTGTTTAACATGCCCATCGACCTGCGCATCGAGACCGAGGGCAAAACCGTCGACAAGCGCGTGGATGTGGTGGGCACCGACTCGCAGTATGTAATTGACACCTTCGGTCGTCCCCGCACCGTGGTCATCGATCCCGATAACTGGATCCTGAAGAATACCCCCGACCTGCAGGTCCGCGTCGCGATCCTGCGCGGTCAACAGCTGGCCGCCCAGGGCGACACGGCCGGCGCTCTGCAGCAATATCAGAACGCACTCAAGGCCAATCCGCAAAGCTCGCTGGCCAGTTACCGCATTGGCGAACTGCTCTTCTCCATGCGCAACTATCAGGCTGCGGTGAACTCCTATCGCGACTGCCTCAACGGCGACGACGAGCCGCGCTGGACCGAAGTCTGGAGCCACATCGCCGTCGGCAAGATTTTCGACATGACCGGCCAGCGCGACCGCGCCATCCAGGAATACCGCCAGGCGCTGCAGACCAACGACAATACCGCCGGGGCCCTCAACGAAGCCCGCCACTGGATCCAGACGCCCTATAAGCGCCCGGATACGGACCAGTAGAGAAAGCTACTACAAAGTTGGCGGAGGATGGTTCCGCAGTTCCTCCCATGGAAAGAGCTCTCCGATCGTGGGCAGACGAAATGTGTGAACATTCCCCGTCTGTGAATACACTTCGAGTGTGCTGAGTTTGCCGTGCGATTCAAAAAGCATGACGCCGAACAACTCGCCGTCCATCTCAGCAAGATGATCACTGATGAGGGACTCGCCTTTCCGGGGAACCGGCATGCCATCATACGCAAAATCTACTGTGGGGCAGCCGCAAGTGCAGTGCGAACAGACCATAATGTGAACGAGATGATCGCGTAACTCGTCGCCCCGGTCGCAATGATCGAGTAACCAAAGAACGACGTTGCGCTCACGTTCCGTAAGGGGCCGTGGCTCGCAAGCTGGAATCAGTCCCGATTCAGAAGTCATCTTCATCCCTCGTCGCAGGGTCGGATCACAACCCCTTGTAACTGCCTCCATCCACCAGGATCGTCTGGCCCGTGATGCTGGCCGAGGATTCCGACGCCAGCCAGACCACCGTCGCCGCCACTTCTTCCGGCGTCGCCATGCGGCCGATAGGAATTTCCCGCTCCACCTCCTGCTGCACTTCCGCCAGCAGGACGTTGCGATTCTTCGCGCGCAGTTCCAGCAGGCTGCGCGAGCGGTTGGTTGCCGTGAAACCGGGGCCGACGTTGTTCACGGTGATGCCCTCGCGCCCAAACTGCCCCGCCAGCGAGCGCACCAGCCCCATCACGCCGGCGCGAATCGTATTCGAGAGCACCAGTTCCGGCACCGGCTGCTTCACCGTGTAGGACGTCAGCGTGACGATGCGTCCCCAATGCCGCTGCTGCATCGTGGGCAGCACTGCCTGGCAAAAGCTGACGGCGCTGCGCAGGTTCAGTTGCCAGGCGCGTTCCCACTCCTCCATGGTCGTGGCCAGGAACGGCTTGGCCGGCGGCCCTCCCGCATTCGGCACGCAGACATCGATGCGTTTAAAGTGCGTGTGCGCCGCGTCCACGAAGTCGCGCACGGCGGCATCGTCCGCCACGTCCAGCGCCTGCGAGAATGTCTCGACGCCGAAGCGGTTGCGCACCTCCGTCGCCACCAGATCCAGAGTGTTTTTCGTGCGCGCGCACAGCGCCACATGCGCACCTTCGGCAGCCAGGGCCATGGCAATGGCCCGGCCAATTCCCTGGCTGGAGCCAGCCACCACAGCGACGCGGTCTTTCAATCCGGTTTCCATGCGCCCTATGATAGTGCAGACGTTCCAGTGTCAAACCATGACTCTGCCTGCCAGACGGCACAGGTCACCTGGAACGTGGCGGAATACCCGCAATGCAAAGTGGAGGCGCTCGTGCCCGATCAGGAGAATCTGCAATACGCCAGCTTCAATACCATGCCCGTCGAATCCCTGAATCCGCTCATGGATCGCCAGTTTGTCTATGGGGAGCGCACCATGCTCGCGCGGATCATCCTACGCCGCGGGGCCATCGTGCCCCGGCACAGCCATGAGAACGAGCAGATTTCGTACATCCTCGAGGGCGCACTGCGCTTCACGCTCGGCGACGGGCGTGTGATCACCGTCGGAGCCGGCGAGGTGCTGGTCATCCCCTCGAACCTGCCGCACCAGGCGGAGGCGCTTGAAGATACCGTCGACCTCGACGTCTTCACCCCGCCCCGCGCCGATTGGATCGCCGGTACGGATGCGTATCTGAGAAAGTGAAGACGCCGGCCATGCCTTTGCGCGGGCCACAGCACGACCCAGCGCGCGATCGGATCAACCGATTCGCTCGCGCCTCGGGAGTGTTCGCATGGCCCGTGAGCGATTTCTCAGCGATGGGGCTGGCGCTTACTTTTTCGCGGCTTGCGCAGCCTTCTGCTTAGCCCAGCGACGCTTCTGAGCGGCCGCAATCCGGGCCCGCGCATCCGCGCTCAGCACCCGCTTCTTGCGCGGCTTGTTTCCGAAGGAAGGGGTTGCGATCCGGGAATCGCCTGTGCTTTGCAATAACGCACGGACTTTCTCGAGGCGACTGATTTCATCATCCACTGCAGCGATTAACTCTTCTCTTGTCATTTTTCTCTCGTATATGTGTGTGTGTACTTATCCAGGGAACGGATGCAACTTCCTTACCATAGCAAACCGAAGCGCCTCGTTACAAAGCAATTCACCCGCGGAGCAACGCTTACTGCACGGCAAAGGTTGCTCCGGCCGCCACTGCAGTCGCTGAATGCCATAGCCCTTCTTACAGCAACGATCCATCTCCGGATGCTCGTGGCATTCATAGGCTTCCGCCTGATAGTACTGGAATTTATCACTGGATGAACCAATTTTTTGCGAGAGCTTTGGCCTCATCGCAAAAGGCGGCCTGCCCGCGGCCGGTTTTAGCTGGCGCGGCTTCTTCACCCTTTCCCTCAAGAATCCAGGAATCAGAAGATTCGTAGCGTCAAAAGCCCTGCGCGACGCGTCCACAGGGCAAGTGCCCACTCGTGGCCTAACTCCCGCTGCGAGCAGTCCGTCCGCATCTCCGCGGCAAAGCAGAATCCAAAGCGGTTCAACCTCTACGGTTGGCTGGCCGGCCACAGATCACAACGGCCAGCGCGGGCTGGCCCGAGCAAGGGAATGACGGCGATGTAAGAGAAAGGGTAAGGAGTGCCCGCACCGATGAGGAAGTCGTCTTCTTCCCCCGGGGCCTTCGGCTCCGCAAGCGGAAAATAATCTTCCCGCAGTTACGAAATCGGCGCCCATCACCGTCTGCGCTGCCCGAAATTCAAACAGAGGCACTCACTTTGGTGATCGCAATGAGTTACTCCTGGTCGTTGCTCCCGTTACCCTGCATCCCTTCGAGCTGCCGCCGCCAGTCCAGCGAATCCACAAATACCCGCGAATCCCGCCAGTGCTCCCGCACCAGAACCCGCAACTCCAGATAAACGCGTGTCCCCAGCAGACTTTCAATCTCCCGGCGCGCACTGGCCCCGATCTCTTTCAGCTTGCTGCCACCCTTGCCGATCAAAATGGCCTTCTGCCCCGTGCGCTCGCAGTAAATTGCAGCAGTAATGCGCGTCAGCGGACGCTTGCTGCCCGCCTCCGGCTCTTCAAACCGCTCCACCACCACCGCGGAAGCGTACGGAACCTCTTCGCCCGTCTCCATCAAAATGCGCTCCCGAATCAGCTCAGCCACCAGAAACCGCTCCGGCTGATCGGTGAACTGCTCTTTCGGGAACCACCGCTCGCCTTCCGGCAGATACTCCGCGATCTTATGCAGCAGCCCCTTCAGCCCGTCGCCCTTTTTCGCGGATACCGGAATCACCTCCGCAAAGCCATGCAGCTTGCTCAGGTCGTCGATCAGCGGGAGCAGCCGCTCCTTCGGGATGAGGTCGATTTTCGTGATCACCAGAAACACCGGGCAATCCAGCTCGCGGATCATTTCAAAGGCCAGCGCCTCTTCGCTCACGCGGTCCAGCTTCAGCGGAGCGTCTTCGTCGCGTGCCTGGCGCCGCACGGCGTCCACCACCAGCAGCACCACGTCCCGCGTCTGCAGCGCCTGCCAGATCTCCTGCATCATGCTGCGGTCCAGCTGCGACCCGCCCTTGTGCACGCCCGGCGTGTCGACAAAGACAGCCTGCGCCACCCCATGCACGCCCTTGCGCGACGGAATCTCCACCATCCCGTGAATGCGGGTGCGCGTGGTTTGCGGCTTGCTGGTCACGATCGCCACCTTCTCGCCCACCAGCGCATTCACCAGCGTGGACTTGCCCGCGTTGGGGCGACCGATGACCGAGACAAATCCCGAGCGCGTCTTTCCGGAAGGCTTCTGCATAGTCTGCTTCGATTATCCCGCTTTCGGCAGGCGCGCGATGCGCAACCGGTTCACACGCCGGTCGGTGGAGGCCAGAATCTCGAAGCGCAGCCCGTATCCTTCCACCACTTCGCCGGGCTGGGGAATGCGGCCGGCCGTCTCGCTGATCAGGCCTCCCGCCGTGGTCGCTTCCAGATTTTTGGGCAGCTCCAGCCCGCCCAGAATCTCTTCGAGGCGCGCAATCTCCAGATTGCCCGGCACCACCCACGAGCCATTGGGCTCCCGGATCGCAGCGGAATTGTCCTCGCCCTCGTGCTCGTCGCTGATCGCGCCTACCAGCTCTTCCAGCAGATCCTCAATGGTCACCAGACCGGCCACGCCGCCGTACTCGTCGATCACGATCCGCATGTGCTGCTTCTCGCGCTGCATCTCCCGCAGCAGCTCATTTACCTTTTTCGTTTCGGGAACGAACGTCACCGCGCGCTGAATGTTCGCTACCGTCTTAGTCTTCGCGTCGGCATCGGCAATCTGCAGCAGGTCATGCGCGAAGGCGATCCCGGTCACGTTGTCCACCGTTCCTGAGTAAACCGGCACGCGTGAGTAGGGATGCGCGCGGATCGCCTCCAGAAACTGCTCCAGCGTCATGGTGTCCGGCACGGCGAAGATCGCGGGCCGCGGCCGCATCACCTCGCGCACCACCTTATCGCCGAACTCCACCGCCGATCGCACCAGCTCGCGATCGGTCTCCTCCAGAATGCCCTCTTCCTCACCCGCTTCAATCAGCGCGTCCACCGCTTCTGCCGCGGCGCTCTCCCCGTTGCCGCTCGCCGGCGCTTCCGCCAGCGCGGCAATCGACAGCAGGAATTGCAGGAAGAGCGTGATGGGCAGCACCAGCCACAGCAGCCCCTGCAGCACCCAGCGCCAGCGCACAATCCATTCGCCGCGCGTCCGCGTGAAGAACGCGAAGGGCAGCAGCCGATTGAACAGCACCACCACCAGCACAATGCCCAGCGCCACCTGCGCAATTTCCGGTGCATTCGGCCGATCCCCCGGGCTGTTGCGGGCGAAGAGCAGCATCCCGAAGATCAGCGTGAGAAAGGCCAGCGACAGGTTCATCAGGATCGCTGCCGACAATGCGACGCTGTTGCGGCCAATCCCCAGACGCGGTTCGACCCGCTGCTCCCACACGTCGATGTTTTCCTGGAACTCGCGCGCCAGAAATTTGCCCATCTCCGAGTACAGCCGGTCGACATACGACGCCAGCGTCAACACTAACAACAGCGCGGCGATCAGCAGGACTGAGGCGATGGTCATGATTGCCGGCTCCCGCGCCGTTGCGCCGGCCGCGTGCGCGCTGCTGTTGCGCTTCGTTCGATCAACCCTGATCCGAGGCCGAACCGCTTGCGCAGCGTCGCTTCCTTCCGCGCCATCTGCCCGCTGTCGCGTTCGTGGTCGTATCCCGCCAGATGCAGAACCCCGTGCAGCACTAACACCTGTAATTCGACAAACAGCGCGTGCCCAGCCTCGGCGGCCTGGCGCTCCGCGGTTTCCACCGATACAGCCAGATCGCCCGCCTGCGCCTCCTGGCCGTTGACTGGCTCAAGCGCGGGAAACGACAACACGTCGGTTGCCTTGTCTTTGTGGCGAAACTCCCGATTCAGCCGCCGAATCTCCCGGTCGGTGGTCAGCAGGACGGGGATATCCCCCGCGAGCCTGGCCGCCGCGCTCGCCTCCGCCAGGAAGCCGGCCAGCGCGCGGCGTCGCACCACGCGCCCGAATCTCGTTTGTATCGCAGGATCGATCAGGATCATGGTGAAGTGCGCCTGGCTCGCGGAAACCTTCTGGCAGCGCACAAAACAGCCCAGAGCTTGATTGTATCGAAACGTACCCATCCCCAGAGCCCCGGCCCGCCTCGCGCTGCACCCTGCCGCTTCCTCAACTTCTACAATCATCGGATGCAGGAGAGCCTCGCCCGTCTGCGTTTTCGCATTGCCATCCCTGCCGAGATTCCGCGCCTGACCGCGCTCATTGCCGCGTCGGTGCGGGGGCTGGGCCCGGCCGCATACTCGCCGGCGCAACTCGAGGGCGCGCTCGGCACCTGGCTGGGGCTGGACACGCAATTGATCGCGGACGGCACCTACTTTGCCGTCGAACCCGTCGCCGATCCCGGCACGCTGGCCGCCTGTGGCGGATGGTCCCGCAGAAAAACTCCCTACGGCAGCGACCATCGCCCTGGCCGCGACGACGCCCTTCTCGATCCGCGCAGCGACGCCGCGAAGATTCGCGCCTTCTTCGTGCATCCCGCGTGGGCCCGGCAGGGCATCGGCAGCCGCATTCTGGCGCTCTGCGAAGAAGCCGCCCGCGCCGAAGGTTTTACCCGCTTCGAAATGGGCGCCACGCTGACCGGCATCCCGCTCTACCGCCGCCACGGGTATGTGGAACAGGAGCGCATCGACCTGCCCCTCGCAGGCGGCGAAGTTCTGCCGATTGTGCGTATGACGAAGGACGACTGACTCTATTTTTGAGCTTTTTTTCGTTTTGAACCGGCGGCGTCGCGCCGCCTCCGCGCGTCGTCGGCTTGCGCGAGAGTCTTCTTCTCCGCCCGCGCGCGCTTCTTGATCTCTTCCGGCGCATACATCGTCCTGCGGCACATCACCGCGCCGCAATTGCACAGCGCTTCGTCCTCGTCGCCGTCGTAGAGGTAGTAGTCGTAGGTCAGTTCCTCGCCGGCGCGAATGTTCCGGATAGCCATGATCCACACCCTGCCCTTGATCTCCTCGGTCTCGCAGTTCGGGTCGCAGGAGTGGTTGATGAACATTGCCGCCCCGTGCCCGTCAATCACCGTGGCGCCGTCGCCCACGCCGAACAGGTAGGTGGTCGGCGAGTTCGCATACTTCTCGTCCGCCTCGTCCTTGGTGATGCGGGGACCGGTGTATTCCACGATCAGCGTGCCCTTGCGAATGCGGGAAGTCGTATAGCAGCCCGCGGCGTGTATGGCAGAAGAGCGAATCAGCAAACCCATATCGATTGCAGAATACAGCCTAAGCGTGCGGAGCGGGATCGTCGTTGCGCACGTAAATCCGGTAGCCCGTCGGCGGATACGCCCGGCTCTCGCGCTTCACCCAGTGCTGCGCCATGCGGTCGGCGGCCAGCGTGTAGTGTTCCTGCAGATAAGCGTCGAACTCCGGCCAGCGCTGCAGCTTGCCGAAGGTGTCCGGCCCGTTCGGGAAGTCCTGCTTCATCACGACAAAAACGCGCGGAGGATTCTGCTGGATCGCCGTCCAGAACCGCGCCCGCATCTCTTCAGTCACCGGCGTCTGCCGCGGCGCCCAGAAATAAAAGTCGACCAGAAAACCGGTGCTCTCGGCCAGGTCCATGCGATAGAGGGCGTTGATGCAACCGGAGTAGGTATCGAGGCACTGCACATGGCCCGACAGCGCGGGACCGCCCTGTTTTTCGAGGTCGCCCTCCAGCATCCCGAATAACTCGTCGTGCCGCCAGTCGTAGGTGCTGATCTTGTAGGTCGAAACCGGCGCGATAATCAGCGCCCCGGCCGCCAGGCCAACCACGCCGCAAACCCGCAGCACGCCGCGCCGCCGCAGCGCCTCGCTGAACTCCAGCCCCATCAGCAGCAGCAGAAACGCCAGCGTCGGATAGCGATGGTAGGGGAAGCCCTTGCGCTGGCTCACGTAAGAAAACATCCCCAGCGCCAGACCCAGCCACAGCGCCACCCGCTCCCAGTCGGGCTTGCGCTCTGCGCGAGGCGTTTGCGCCCGGCGTACTGCCAGCATCAGCAGCCACAGCACCACCAGCGGCATCAGCGGAGACACGCTGTGCAGCAGCAGATAGCCAAGCGGCCGATTATCGAGCCGCGCATAGTAGGGCCACATTCCCCGCAGAGCGTCAAAGAAGTACGGCAGCGCACGCTCCTCGACCAAAAAAGCCGCCACAGTGGCCGCCGGAATCGCCAGTCCCACGATGCCCCACGCCAGAGAACCACCCCACGGCCGCCCGCGCCTTTTCAGCACAACCACGGCCAGCGCCAGCAGCAACGCCAGTGGCAGGGCGGTGGGCTTGATGGTCGCCGCCACCCCCGCGCATAGCCCAAACAGAAGCATCCACGCCGCCTGCCCGCGCCGCACCGCGTGGAAGGCGAACGCATACCCCAGCAGCATCAGCACGGCGATAATCAAATCGCGCTGCGCCGTCTGCGGAATCCCGTCACGCCCGTGCAGCAACGCCAGCAACGCGGCCGCGAAGAGTCCGGCGAGACGATCCGTCGGCCACGCGATCCACAGCAGAGCGCATCCCGCCACCGCCACCAGCGTGAGATCGAAGACGCGCATCCCCACCGTGCCTCCACCGAACCCGTGGATCACCAGCCAGTCCAGCAGATAGGTCCCCGGCATCTGCGCGTCGACGATGTCGCGATACGGAGCCATCCCGTGCTGCATCAGCAGCACCAGGTAATGCACCATCGAGGCGTCGCCGATCATCGGCCAGTGCCGCGAGAAAATCACGTACAGCGCGCAGCAAAGCGCCAGCGCCGCGGCCAGTCCAGCGCGCAATGCGCCCATCGGCGATGACAATACCCGCGTCGACGGCTGCATCAGAGAGACAGAACCGGACCAGCGCTGAACTGCGGATGCGCGGTCAGGCGCTGGTCCGGCGCATCGCGGAGAATTGCGGGGTCGGCCAGCCCCCACTTCTTCAGGCGAAACTCCGCAGAGGTCCGCAGCACGCCGAATCCGTACGTCACGCTGCGCTGGAAATTGATCGACGAGGCCTCAGGAAAATATTTTGTCGGGCACGAGATTTCGCCCACGCGAAATCCAAAATACATGGCCTGCGCCAGCATCTGGTTATCGAAGACAAAGTCGTCGGAGCAGCGCAGCAGGGGCAGCCGTTCCAGCACCGTCCGGCTCCAGCCGCGGTAGCCGGTGTGGTACTCCGACATCTTCTGGCCCATCATCAGGTTCTGCGCCAGGGTCAGCGCGCGGTTGGCAATGTATTTGTAAACCGGCATGCCGCCGCGCAGCGCGCCGCCGCCCAGGATCCGCGATCCAAAGACGCAGTCGTACTCGCCGGAGATAATCATCGAAGCCATGGCCGGGACCAGATGCGGCGTGTATTGGTAGTCCGGGTGCAGCATCACCACCACGTCGGCTCCGCGCGCCAGCGCCGCCGCATAGCAGGTCTTTTGATTGCCCCCGTAGCCGCGATTCTCCTCATGCTGGATGGTCGGAATGCCGAGTTGCCGCGAAACGCTGGCCGTCTCGTCGGAACTGGCGTCGTCGGTCAAAATAATGTCGTCGACGATGTCTTTCGGTATCTCATCGATCGTCCGGCGCAGCGTCCGCGCAGCGTTGTACGCAGGCAGCACGACGGCAATTCTCTTCTGATTCAGCATGAAAACACGGCGTTTGGCTGGACTAACAACCTGGGCGTCGGATGCACGCCCTCAGCTTCTCACTTTAAATGATGACGCTCGGCCCACCCCTCCTGTGCGCCTTCCCCAGCCCGCCCGCGTCTAAGATAAAGAAAGACGGACAAAGAGAGATGCGACGCTTTCTGATGGGCGCGATCCCCCTCCTGCTGGCGCTGCCGCTCGGCGCGCAGCAGCAGGATACGTCTGCGCCGCCCGCGCAGCAGCAAAACGTGCCCAACGCGCCGCCGGCAAAAAAGGCGGCCAACCCGCCAGCCCGAAAGCCCTCGGCAGCCGAGGAAAATCCCTTTCCGTTAGAGCAGTCGGAAGCTGCGTCTCACCAGCCACCGCCCGCCGACGCCACGGCGCCCCCCGCGGCGCCCGCGCCTCAGCCGGACTCCGCGCCACCCGCCGATGGCGCACCCTCCGCCCCGAAGGGCAAGCCCGCTGCCGCTGCGCCCGGCCAGGATTACAGCTCCAGCCAGAGCGGCATGAAAGGCTTCGATCTCCCGCAGCAGCGGGGCACGGAACTGCAGGACAGCGGCAGCTCCGCCGACGTCGATTCCCACCTGGCGAAAAAGGACACGCAGGTCGGCGCCTTCTATCTGCAGACCCACGACTATCAGGGTGCATACGATCGATTCAGGGAAGCTACCCTTGCTGATCCCGGCAACGCCGAGGCCGTTTTTGGATTGGCGGAAGCCGCGCGACGCCTGAACCATCGCGACGAGGCGCTGCGCAATTATCGCCTCTACCTGAGCGCCCTGCCCGACGGCCCGCGCGCCAAAGAAGCTCGCAAAGCTCTGAAGGAAATGGGCGCGCCGCCCAATTCCTGAGTCCCGAATTGCCGATTGGGGATGTGCGCAGAGCCGCGCGCTACCGGAAAACCGGTCGCGCCATCTCCACCAGGTAGATCACAAGCACCGGCGCCAGGATCAGATTCCGCAGCACGCTCCGCATGGCTTTCTGATGATGCGGATCCCGCAGCCACGCCACCCCCGGAGCCATGGCGCGCACGATCCAGCGCAAAATCGTTGCCCCCAGCAACAGAGCCACAGCCAGAAAAAGCAGCTCCCACAGCAGCATGCGCAGGTGTCGCGCGAAGTAGACGCCCAGCATGCCCAGCGCCACCTGCCACGCGCCCGCCGCGCCTACGCGCGAAGACAGGTAGTTCCACTCATGCCCGGTGCAGGCGACCCAGATGGCGACCGCCAGCAGAAAAATCCGCCACAGCGTCACCACGAATTCCATGAGAGCGAGTTGACCTCGACCGGGAGGCTGGCGTTGCCCCAGCACGTATCCGCGTTCCGCCGCGGGCACAGCGGCGCAGGCCAGGATCGCGAACGGATGATGGGCAATCGCCGCGCCCGTCTGCGCCCAGAATTCTCCTGTGTGCTGCCAGGCCAGAGCCAGAGGCGGAGCAGTCTGCATTGCGGCGCCCATCATCATGGCCGCCCATCCAGGACAGCACAGGGCCCATTCACCATGCTCATCATGGTATCGCGTACCCAGCGAACTCTTCCATGGGCAAAACCGAATTGCGCCGCGCGCGGTGTTCGAAAATCAGCCACTCAGTACTTCGACTTGATCGCGTAGGTCAGCCCCATCGTGAACTGGAACGAATTCCGCTTCGTCGGCGGCTCGGTCGCGGGCGGATCGTTGAGGTAGCTGTCCAGCGTGCCCACCGAAAAGGCAAAGTTTTTGTACGCCGGAAAGGCGAACGTGTTCGTCTCATTCACCGAATACGCCCGCGTGTCATTCCATGCCGGAATGTAGGCGACTTCCTGGGTCCACGTCACCAGCTTTTGCTTCCGCAGGTACGAGGCGGCGAAGGTCGACCCGATAAGATTTTGGTCGGTGGATCCCGTCCCGGCGATAAAGTCCTGCTTCTCGTATTGCACAGTGGCCTTCAGATCGGCTTCCTGCATCGGCGTCTTGATCACCGTCCATCCCATGCCCCCGCCGTAGATCTGTTGCAGGTTCAGGTCCTGTCCATAGTTGTGATCCAGAGCCGTCTGCGCCAGCGCGTAAAAGCGCGGCGACACATACTGGTCCCGCTCCGCGTCGAAATGCATAATCGTCGCCTTGGTGGTGCTGGCCGGTGTGTACACGCCCCCGCTGGTATACGCCGGCTGCGTGATCTTGCCGAACGAGCCGCTGAAGTCCGTCGACGTGCGGTTGCGCGTATCCAACCAGCTCACCGTCGGCACCACCCGCATCAGTCCCAGGCTGCCCGACACCGTGTACTGATTTTGCGTGGCGCTCACCAGCGTCGCGCCGGCGGTCGCCGATCCGTTCCAGCCCGTAAAGAATCCCGGCGACGAGGTTAGCTGCTTGTCCAGCGTCGCCTTATCCACGATGTACTGCGCGTCCTTTACCGGAATGGGCGCGGGCGCCGCCCCGCCTTCCGCGTGCACCGTCACCGTCGCGTTCGTCGCATCCAGCGGGCCCGCTGGAATCTGTTCCGCAGCCTGCTTGCCGTGCGCCGTCATCGTTTTGCTCAGCACGGCGACCTTCTCGCTCACGTGCAGCGACTGGATCTTCGCCCAGGCGACATTCAGATCGCCCAAAGCGTCGCTGTGGAACGTCACCGTTCCGCTCACTTCTTTCACAAACGTTCCGTGCAGCGTATCGCCGTTGGCCAGCACCAGAACGTCGGGCTCCGGCGCGGGCGCCTTCTTGTCCTCGGCTCCGCAAGCCATCGACAGCGGGGCAAGGAGCAAACACACCAACAGACGGGGGGAGATGCGCAACAACCACTTCATAGACAAACGGTCCTCTCGTTCGGGGCCCAGGATTTGAATTGCTCGGTGATGGTGTATGCGATGCGTCCAGCACTGCGCAGCGTTGCAGCGCTGGACGCGCCGCCCGTTTTTCCTGACAATACAATTATGCCGCTTTCCCGCGAGCAAGCCCTCGATTCCTTTCGCTCCGACGACCTCATCGGCCTTGGCATGGAGGCCGATTCCGTGCGCCGGCGCCTGCATCCTGAAGGCGTCGTCACCTACATCATCGATCGCAACATCAATTACACCAACTTCTGCACGGAGTACTGCACCTTCTGCGCCTTCTACCGCCCGCTCAAGGGCAAGCAGGCCGCGGAAGGCTACATCCTCGACTTCGACACCATTTACGCCAAGATCGCCGAAACCCTGGAAATGGGGGGCACCGGCGTGCTGATGCAGGGCGGCCTGCATCCCGATCTCAAGATCGACTGGTTCGAGCGCCTGCTGCGCGGCATCAAAGAGCGCTTTCCCTCCATCTGGCTGCATTGCTTCTCGGCGTCAGAGATTCTTGCCATCGCGGAATACAGCGATCTCTCCGTACGTGAGACCATTCAGCGCCTCCGCGACGCGGGACTCAACTCCATCCCCGGCGGCGGCGCTGAAATCCTCGACGACGAAGTCCGCCACCGCATCGCCCGCCTCAAGTGCCGCACCGAAGACTGGGTGCTCGTCCACCGCACCGCGCATCAGCTCGGCATGCGCACCACCGCCACCATGATGTTCGGCGTCGGCGAGTCCTTCGACCAGCGCGTGAATCACTTCGACGTCATCCGCCGCCTGCAGGAAGAAACCGGCGGCTTCACCGCCTTCATCCCCTGGAGCTTTCAGCCCGGGAACACCGCCCTCGGCGGACGTGGCTGGGACGAGGCCACCGCCGTCGAATACCTGAAAGTCCTCGCTATCTCCCGCCTCTATCTCGATAACATCGAGAATGTGCAGTCCAGCTGGGTGACGCAGGGGTTAAAAGTCCTGCAACTCGGCCTGCGCTTCGGGGGCAACGACGTCGGCTCCGTCATGCTCGAGGAAAACGTCGTGAAGGCGGCCGGCACCTCCAACTGCACGACGGAAGAGGAGTTGCGCCGCATCATCCGCGATGCCGGATTCAGGCCGGCGCAGCGCGATACCCTCTACCGGACCATGTTTCTGAATTAAAGGCGCGATCTCCGCCGCTCCCTGCGTAACGAATGTGGGCGCTGCGCCGATAAATGTCTTGACCGTTTCCTATCGGCCGGGTCTATCATTCCCGCATTGTCCGCAGGTAACTGATGACGAGCGACGCGCAGGCAGCCAGGCTGCGGATGGCGCTGACCAATCCGTTGCAGGTGCTGTCGGTTTCCGGCCCCACCGAAACACTGCTCGGCTACCTCCCCGAGGATTTCCTGGGAGCGCGCGTTGCCCTCGCAAGCCGCATCCATCCGGGGGATCTCGAACCCTGGTCGCTCCTGATTGCGCCGGCACTTCCCCTCGCCACAGGCTCTCTCCTTCTGCGCGTACGCCATCAGGACGGCCGCATCCGCATCCTGCGTGCCGATTACGCCAGGGATCGCGATCCGGACTCCGGCCTGATCGTCCTCGATCTTTCCCTCTCTCCGCCTGCCTCTCTCCCCGATCAGGAGGCCCGCGCCCTCTTTGCCAGCTTTCGCTCCCTGATGGACGACAGCGACGACTACATGTACCTGAAGGATCGCAATCACGTCTTCCTCGGGGCCACCCGCACCGTCCCGCAGTTTCTACTCCAGCCGCAGCGGGACCTGGGCTTCCCCGGCCGCACCGTCTACGATCTGCACCCTGAGCCGTACGCCGACGAGCTGTATCGGATGGACCGCCAGGCGCTGGAAGGACGGTGCATCCACCAGGTCCAGCAGTTGCGGACAGCCGATGGCTCCACGCGATGGATCGACAACCGCAAGTATCCGCTCCGCAGCGCGTCCGGCGAAGTCATCGGCATCTTCGGCATCTGCCCCGACATTACCGAGCCGCTGGAGGCCCAGCGCAAGCTCGTCGAGAATACCGAACTCCTTCGCCTGTTTATCGAAAGCGCGCCCGTGGCCCTCGCCATGCTCGACCGCGATCTGCGGTACCTGGCCGTCAGCCGCCGCTGGACCGAGGACTACGGCCGGGGTCTCTCCTCGATCATCGGCCGCTCTCACGCCGCGGTCGCGCCAGAGATTCCCGACCGATGGAAGGAGGACCATCGCCGCGCCCTGGCCGGCGAAAGCACGCTCCGCGACGAAGACTCCTTTACCCGGCCTGACGGCTCCGTCCAGTGGGTGCGGCGCGAAGTCCTTCCCTGGCGGGCGTCCGGCGGCGCGATCGGCGGCATTCTGCTCTTCATTGAGAACATCACCGAGCGGGTGCACAGCCGCGAGCAGATGCGGCTGGCGGCCAGCGTGTTCACCCATGCTCGCGAAGGCATCGCCATCTGCGATCCCCAGGGCATGATTCTTGACGTCAATGAGATGTTCACCCACATCACCGGCTACCGCCGCGACGAAATTCTCGGCCAGAATCCCCGCATCCTCAAGTCAGGCCGCCAGAGCGAGGAGTTCTACGGCGATATGTGGCGTGCCCTGGTCCAGAACGGCCAGTGGTCGGGCGAGGTATGGAATAAAGCGAAGGACGGCAGGATTTATGCGGAAATGCTCGCCATCCACGCCGTGCGCGATCGCGCCGGCCAGGTGAGCCACTACGTCGGCATGTTCACGGACATCACCGAATACAAAGAGCACAAGCTGCAGATGGAGCGCATTGCGAACTACGACGCGCTCACCAACCTGCCCAACCGCACGCTGCTGGCCGACCGCCTCAGCCAGGCCATGGCGCAGGCTCGGCGCCGCAATCAGACGCTCGGCGTTGCCTGCCTCGACCTCGACGGCTTCCGCCATGTCAACGAACGCCACGGCCACGATGCCGGCGACAACCTGCTGATGACTCTCGCCCACCGCATGCGCGGCGTTTTGCGCGAAGCGGATACGCTGGCCCGCGTCGGCGGCGACAAATTCGTCGCCCTCTTTCTTGACGTCGGCGATCGGGCCTCCGCCTCTCAGCTGCTCGCCCGCCTGCTCGCCGCCGCCGCCGAGCCGGAGCCCTGCGGCGAGCCGGCCATTGCCGTTTCCGCCAGCATGGGCGCGGTCTTCTATCCGCAGCCTGAAGACATTGATTCCGGCCAGCTCCTTCGCCAGGCCGAGCAGGCCATGTATCACGCGAAACTCTCCGGCAAGGGCTGCTGCCATATCTTCGACTCCGGCCAGGATGCGCTGCTGCGTTCCTCCCGGGACGAACTGGACCAGATCCGCCTGGCCCTCGCGGCGCGCCAGTTTGTGCTCGCCTATCAGCCGCGCGTTCACATGGGCAAGGGCACCCTCGTGGGAGCGGAGGCGCTCATTCGCTGGCAACATCCCACCCGCGGACTCCTCCCGCCCTCGCTCTTCCTGCCCGCCGTCGAAAACCATCCTCTGATCGACCAAATCGGCGAGTGGGTCATGGACCAGGCTCTCACCCAGCACGAGCTATGGCGAGCCGCCGGCATCGAGATTCCCGTGAGCGTCAATATCGCCGCCCATCACCTCCAGGCTCCCGACTTCGCCGAGCGCGTCGCCGATCTCCTCGCCGCTCATCCCACCGTCGACCCGTCTTTCCTCGAACTCGAGGTCCTCGAGAGCGGCGCCCTCCGCGATGTCGGCCAGGTCTCCGCAGTCCTCGCCACCTGCCGCGAAATCGGCGTCTCCGTCTCCCTCGACGACTTCGGCACCGGCTATTCCTCGCTCACCTGGCTGCGCCGCCTTCCCGTCAACATCCTCAAAATCGATCAGAGCTTCGTCCGCGACATGGTCGACAACCCTGAAGATATCGGCATCCTCGAAGGCGTTCTCACCCTGGCCAGTGCGCTCGACCGCACCGCCGTCGCCGAAGGCGTCGAGACCGTCGAGCACGGGCGCCTGCTGCTCCGCCTCGGTTGCGTCTTCGGCCAGGGCTACGGCATTGCCTGGCCTATGCTGCCGGAAATGCTGCCCGCCTGGGCCGCCTCCTGGAAACCCGAGCCGGCCTGGCGCACCATCTCCACCCTCGGTCCCGGACGGCGCCACCTGCTGCAGGCCGCGGTTGCCCATCGCGCCTGGTCCTCCGCTACCGAGTCCTTCCTTCTCGGCCAGCGCCACGCTCCTCCCTCCTTCGATTCCAGTCAGTGCCGGCTGGGCCGCTGGATTGAACGAGAGCGCAGCAGCGCCGCCGCCGATCTGCCCTCTTTCACCGCCGTCGACGAGACCCACCTCGCCGTCCACGCCCTCTGTGCGCAGCTCGCCGCCTCCGAATCTCCTGACCGCCGCGCCCCCGATCCGTCCATCGCCGAGCTGCGCCGCCTGCGCGACCTCCTCGGCGAGCGGATCGACCAGCTTCTTCAGCAAACCGCGCTGCCCTTCTGACCCTTCCCGCGGACATTCGCCAGCCCGGATGTTGAGTTGGAGACCCGGACCCTACTCCGGATCCCGTTGCCCGTGGTCCTTCTCCGTCATCTTCTGCACATCCAGCAGCTCCGCAATCTGTCCTTCGCTCAGCAGCTTCTTCTTCCGCGCCAGCTCCACAATCGACGCGCCGCTGGCCACCGATTCCTTCACCAGCTCCGCAGCCTTCGCGTACCCAAGCGCCGGATTCAGCGCCGTCGCCAGCGCAATCGTGCTCTCCGCGTACTGACGGCATTTCGCTGCGTTGGCCGTGACCCCGGCTACGCAACGCTCCGCAAACACATGCAGCATATTCGCCAGAATCGTGATGCTCTGCAGAACGTTGTAGGCCATCGCCGGCATCATCACGTTCAGTTCCAGCTGACCGGCCTGTACCGCCAGCGCCACCGTCGCGTCGTTGCCGATGACCTGGAAGCTCACCATCGCCGCCAGCTCCGCCATCACCGGATTGATCTTCCCCGGCATAATCGACGACCCCGGCTGCAGCGACGGCAGATGAATCTCGTTGAAGCCGGTATTCGGCCCCGACGACAGCAGCCGCAGATCGTTGCTGATCCGAATCAGCTCCAGCGCCAGGCCGCGCAGCGCGCCGCTCACCTGCGCCATCGGAGCCTGCGACTGCATCGCCCAGCGCAAATCTTCAGGAGGGAAGAGCGCCTGCCCCGCAATCCGCGCCAGATTCGTAACCGCCAGAGTTCTGTATTCGGGATGCGTGTTCAACCCCGTGCCCACCGCCGTCCCGCCCAGTCCCAGTTCGCGGAGCGCATCCCCCGCCTGCCGAATCGACGCAGCCGCCTTGCGCACCGCCACGCCGTACGCCGCAAATTCCTGCCCCAGGCGGATCGGCACGGCATCCTGCATGTGGGTGCGCCCGGCCTTCACCACGCCATCGAACTCGGCGCCCTTCTGCGCGAACGCATCGGCCAGCGCATCCAGTTCCGGGTAGAGCGTCTCCAGCGCCAGCAGCGCCGCCACGCGCATCGCTGTCGGAAACACATCGTTGGTCGACTGCCCGAAATTCACGTGATCGTTAGGATGAACGAACGCATACTCGCCCAGCTGGCCGCCCAGAATCTGATTGGCTCGATTGGCAATCACCTCGTTGGCATTCATGTGGAAGCTGACGCCCGCGCCGGCCTGAAACACATCGACCACAAAATCCGCGTCGCGAATTCCATCGATCACTTCCTGCGCGGCCTGGACGATTGCATCGGCGCGGCGGGCATCCACGGTGCCGAGTTCGTGATTGGCTTCGGCTGCCGCGCGCTTCACCATGCCGATGGCGCGAATCAGCAGCGGGTGCGCCCGCATCCCAGAAATGGGATAGTTCTCCACCGCCCTTGCCGTCTGCGCGCCGTAATACGCGCCGGCCGGGACATCAACAAACCCCAGCGAGTCTTTCTCTTTGCGGATATCCGCCATCGCCCGCACCTCTCCTCATCAGATGACCTGACGAGAAAAGTAGCACCAACCGCCGGAATCAGCCGGATCGCGCCGCCGGCAGCCGGATCGCCCAGTCCAATTGCGGAGCGCCCCGGGAAAATGCTGCTGTATGCCTTGATCAAATGTCTAATATCCCCGTAGTATCGAACCATCGAACGGGGGGGCGCGATGCTGAATCAACTGGTGCCTGTGATCAACGAAGAATTTGGGCTGGGCGACCACGTCGCGTTCTTCTTTAAGACCAACCCCGAACGCCTTGCCTACGTGATTCCCTGGGTAGTCAGCGGACTGAAGAGGAACGAGCGTTGCGTCTACGTCGCCGACGAAAACACTGTCCCGCATATTTTGGCGGAGTTCCGCTGGGCAGGCGTCGATATCGGCGAGGCCACGGCCAGCGGCGCGCTCAGCGTGGTGACCAAGCACGATGCTTACCTGCGCCACGGCATCTTTGAGCCGGAAAGAATGATCGCCGACCTCGACCGCGACGTGGGCCTGGCCCTGCAAAACGGCTTTGCCGGTCTGCGCGTCACGGGAGAGATGTCCTGGGCCCTCGATCTTCCCTCCGCGCTCGGCCGCCTGTGCGAGTACGAGCAGGAATTGTGCCGCCGCTGGCCCCGCCAGTTGGGCGGACTCTGCCAGTACAACGAAACGCTCTTCCCGGCGGAACTGGTGGAGAGGATGGCGGCGCATCACTGCGCGGTGTATCGCGATGGGCAAATCCTTCGCCGGCACACCCACGGCGCGGCCGACGTCGCGTAAACGCAGTCCTGCGCACGGCTCATCTGTGCACGCTGTCGCTACGCCAGAATCGGCACGCCCGCGAATTCGCTTTGAATCCGCGCCTTCCACTCGCGCGGGCCGGTCTCGTGCACCGACGTTCCCTCGGAGTCGACGGCCACCGTCACCGGCATGTCCTCCACCGTGAACTCGTAGATCGCCTCCATGCCCAGGTCCTCAAACGCCACGACCTTCGCCGCGCGAATCGCCTTTGACACCAGGTACGCCGCGCCGCCCACGGCCATCAAATACACCGCCTTATTGTCGCGGATCGCCTCAATCGCCGCCGGCCCGCGCTCCGCCTTGCCCACCATTCCCAGCAAGCCAGTCTGCTCCAGCATCTGCCGCGTGAATTTGTCCATGCGCGTCGCCGTCGTCGGACCCGCCGGCCCCATCACCTCTTCACGCACCGGATCCACCGGCCCCACGTAGTAGATGAAGCGATTCGTGAAGTCCACGGGCAGCTTCTCGCCGCGGTTCAGCATTTCCGTCATGCGCTTGTGCGCGGCGTCGCGTCCGGTGAGCAATTTGCCGCGCAGCAGCACCACTTCGCCAGGTTTCCAGGTGGCGACTTCCTGGCGCGTCACCGTGTCCAGATTCACGCGCCGCGCATTCGACACGTCATACGTCAGCCTCGGCCAGAGGTCCAGCGACGGCGGCTCGAGCGCCACCGGGCCGCTGCCATCCAGAACAAAGTGCGCGTGCCGCGTCGCGGCGCAGTTGGGAATCATCGCCACCGGCAGATTCGCCGCGTGCGTCGGATAATCGCGAATCTTCACGTCCAGCACGGTCGTCAGACCGCCCAGCCCCTGCGCGCCGATGCCCAGCTTGTTCACCTTGTCGTAGATCTCGACCCGCATTTGCTCCAGCCGATTCTGCGGGCCGCGCTCCAGCAAATCGCGCATGTCAATCGGATCCATCAGCGATTCTTTGGCCAGCAGCATCGCTTTCTCTGCGGTCCCGCCAATGCCGATGCCCAGCATGCCCGGCGGACACCACCCCGCCCCCATGGTCGGCACCGTCTTCAGCACCCACTCCACCACGCTGTCCGACGGATTCAGCATCGCGAACTTCGACTTCGCTTCCGAGCCGCCGCCCTTGGCCGCGACCGTCACCTCGACGTCGCCACCTTTCACCATCTCCACGCTGACGACCGCAGGCGTGTTGTCCTTCGTGTTTTTCCGCGCGCCTGCCGGATCGGTCAATATCGACGCGCGCAGCGTGTTGTCGGGATCGAGATACGCTCGGCGGACGCCGGCATCGCACATCTCCTGCACGGTCATCGTGGCGTCCCAGCGGACGTCCATGCCGATCTTGAGAAACACCGTCACGATGCCCGTGTCCTGGCAGATGGGCCGGTGGCCCTCGGCGCACATGCGCGAGTTCACCAGAATCTGCGCGATCGCGTCCTTCGCCGCCGCAGACTCTTCGCGCTCATAGGCCCGCGCCAGGCTGGTGATGTAATCCACCGGATGGTAGTAGCTGATGTACTGCAGCGCGTCCGCCACGCTCTGAATGAAGTCGTCCTGCCTGATCGTCGCCATAGAAAGTCTCTCTTTGCCTAGGGTAATCGACCGGGCTGCTGCCGGAGGGCTCCGAGAGGGCTCTCCTCATGACGCTGGTCATGTACCCGCTACCGAAGCGTTTGCCACGGCCGCGCTCCAGTCCCCTCGGCCGCTGGGCTGGCTGCTCCGCCACCTTCACCTGCGACCGGAAAGCCGCCCGCCTCCAGGACTTTCAGCTCGCCTGAGCGCGCAGCCGCTGCGAGGCCTATACTCCTGCGCATGCGTCCGATCGTGGCCACCGTCATCGCTCTTCTGTCGTGCAGCCTGGGATGGGCGCAGACGCCCCCTCCGGCGCAAACGCCCGCAACGCTTCCTCCCGCGTCGATCGTCCAGCTGGGGCCGCCGATCTACCCGTCCCTCGCGCGCGCCGCTCGCGTCACCGGCGATGTCCTGCTCACCGTGACCCTGGCGAGCGACGGCACGCCGAAGACTGTGCAGGTGGAGAGCGGGCCGCCCATGCTGCGAGACGCAGCCACCGCCAGTGCGCAGCGTTCCAAATTTCAGCCAGGCGCCGGCAATGCCCCGGAACAGCGGTACCCAGTGGTCTATCGATTCCAGCTGGATCCGCCCAAAGATTGCAGCACGGTGCGCGACCCGTCCTACCCTCACGTGAAGCTGGATCAGGACATTGTCGCCGTAACCGACCTGGCGCCCATGCTGTGCGATCCAGCCATCGATACCCGGCGCACCCGATCCGCGAAGTGCCTCTACCTCTGGAAGTGCGGGTCGAAGCAGCTCGACTGACCGCGGATCACCAGCCCCTCTGCATCCGCCTTCCATTGTCCTTACCCGTCCGCCCCTATATGCTGGCTGGCACCCCCCCAGCATGGCCCAAAGGACGCCAGAACGCATGTTGTCCGCTCGCTTGTGCCGATCCCGTATGCTCGCACGTGGGCTCGCCGTCGTCTTTGCCGGAGCCGCTGCCGCACCAGCTTTCGCTGCCGTGCACGCCGCCGCCACCGGCCCGCTCGATCTTCCCCAGCAGTTGCACTCGGCCCAGATACCCGTCGCGATGACGGGTTTCATCATCATCTCCGTTCTCAGCTTCGCCATCGCCGTCGCCTGCCTCATCTGTTGGTGGAACGCCCGTACCTTCCACGCTTTCCGCTCCATGGGCTTCTATTTGCTCATGGTCTCCACGATTTTCTTCGCGGATTTCATCCATCCTGGCGACGGCTGGGAGTGGGCGCCGATGATCCTCGGCAGCGCCGCTTTTGTCGAGCTCTTTGCCGACGCATTCGACATCTCCAAACGCGGCTGGATCGTCCCCCTCCGCCTGGTCTGGCTCATCCTCATCGTCCTCGGATATTTCCCCGCCTTCTCCTGGGCCGAAGATGCCGCAATTGACATCTCCGTCGCCGCCTCGCTCATCCTGCTCATCCTCGGACTGCGCCACGCCCGCGGCCGGGATCGCTCCCTCGCCATCGCTCTGGCCATCGCCTGGATCGCCCGCCTGCCACTCATCCCCAGCGTCCGGTGGCTGATGCCCATCGGCTTCACCTTTTACGGATGGCGCTTCAACTGGGGTCCGCTCGTCCTCGTGCTCGATGGCACCGTCATCCTCACCTTCTTTGTGCGCGACCTGCTGGACGACCGCCTCGAAAAGCAGCGCCTCTCCGCCGAATTCGAAGCCGGCCGCGCCGTCCAGCAGGTCCTGCTGGGGACCGAAATCCCCCAGCTTGCCGGTCTCCGCATCCATTCCGTCTACAAGCCGGCCGGCGAAGTCGGCGGCGATTTCTATCTGGTGCTCCCGAAAGACAACGGCGCCGTCCTCATCGCGGTCGGCGATGTCAGCGGCAAAGGCCTGCGCGCCGCCATGACGGTCTCCGCGGTCCTGGGCGCTCTGCATGCCATCCCTGGCGACCGCCCCGCCGAGGTCCTGCAGATCCTCAACCGCAGCCTCATCGGGCGGCTGCACGGCGGCTTCGTCACCTGCTGCATCGCCCGCGTCGACTGCGCGGGGCACGTCACCGCCGCCAACGCCGGCCACATCGCTCCGTATCGCGGCGAACAGGAGATCGCCTTTCCGCCCGGGCTGCCGCTCGGCGTCACCACCGAGCCGGACTATGCGGAAATCTCCTTCACCCTCAATCCCCTCGATCGGCTCACCTTCGTTTCCGACGGCGTCGTGGAAGCGCGCAACCCGTCCGGCGACCTCTTCGGCTTCGAGCGCACCCGCTCCATCAGCGCGCAATCCGCCGAGGCCATCGCGCAGGCCGCGCAGGACTTCGGCCAGGACGACGACATCACCGTGCTGACCCTCGCGCTGCAACCTGCCTGAAGAGGCGGCCGCGGGGGTCATCTGCCAGGCGGTTGTCCTGCCCAGCGCAGCGACCAGCAGTCCTGCGGTTGCTGCCGATCGACATGACTCCATACGATTCGAATCATCGTATATTCGAAAATGCGAATATACTGGATCTATGCCGGAATCCCTCCGCCAGTTCAAAGCTGAAATCCTGAGCGCCCTCGCCCATCCCACCCGCATCGCCATCGTCGATCTGCTGCGCGCAGGCGAGCTCACCGCCGGCGTCTGTGCCGAGCGTCTCGGCCTGGAGCAGGCCAACCTTTCTCAGCATCTCGCCGTCCTCCGCGCCCGCCAGATTGTCGTCGGACGCAAGGCCGGCAACCAGGTCTTCTACTCCGTCCGCGATCCCCTCATCTGGAAGCTCCTCGACCTGCTGCGCAAGTACTTCCTGCGTCAGGTGAGCAACTCCATGGCGGTGCTGGAAGAGCTGGAAAAAGAGGAGCGCAAATAGTGGCTTTTCCCGAAAACTGGCTGCCCCGGTCGGTTACCTCCCTGCGCCACTACACGCCGCGGCGTTTCATGCAGGATCTCGCTTCCGGTGTGACGGTCGGGCTGGTCGCCCTGCCGCTCGCCATGGCTTTCGGCATCGCTTCCGGCGTCTCTCCGCAAGCCGGCCTCTATACCGCCGTCGTCGCCGGGTTCCTGATCTCCGCTCTGGGCGGTTCGCGCGTGCAGATCGGCGGTCCCACCGGCGCCTTTGTCGTCATTGTGGCCGGGATCGTCGCCCGCTTCGGCATCGCCGGGCTCTCGCTGGTCACGCTCATGGCCGGCGTGCTGCTGGTGATCATGGGGCTCACCGGTCTCGGATCGGCCGTCAAATTCATCCCCCGCCCGGTCATCATCGGCTTCACGAACGGCATCGCGCTGCTCATCGCCTCCACTCAGATCCGCGACTTTCTGGGGTTGCGCACCGGACCCGTCCCCAGCGGCTTTCTGCCGCGCATGCGGGTGCTGGCCATGCACCTCGGGACGCTCAACGGCTCCGCGGTGGCAATGGCCTGCCTGACCCTGGCCATCATCCTGCTCTGGCCGCGGATCAATCGCCGCGTCCCCGGCTCCATCCTCGCGGTGCTGCTGTGTACGGTGGCCGCGCTCCTGCTCCATCTGCACATTGAAACCATCGGCACGCGCTTCGGCGGAATTCCCCGTGGCTTCCCGCCCCTCACGCTTCCTCATCTGCACGCCGATCAGATTCTGCCTCTGCTGCCTTCAGCATTCACCGTCGCCATGCTGGGCGCCATTGAAAGCTTGCTCTCCGCCGTGGTGGCCGACGGCATGGCGGGCGACCGCCACAACTCCAACGTGGAACTGGTCGCGCAGGGCATCGCCAATATCGCCGCGCCGCTCTTCGGCGGCATTCCCGCCACCGGCGCCATTGCCCGCACCGCGACCAACATCCGCTCCGGCGCCCGCACCCCGGTCTCCGGCATCGTGCATGCGTGTACGCTGCTCGCCGTGCTGCTGGTGGCCGCTCCGCTGGCCCGCTTCATTCCTCTCGCCAGCCTGGCTTCGGTTCTTTTTGTCGTGGCGTGGAACATGGGCGAGTGGCGCGAGATCGGCGGCGTTTTTCGTCTCTCCAAAGCCGACATTGCCGTGTGGGCCGTGACCTTCCTGCTCACCGTCATCGCCGATCTCACCGTCGCTGTGGCCGTCGGCATGGGGCTCGCCGCCCTGCTCTACATCTGGCGCATCGCCGAAACCACGTCGGTCGAGCCGGTGACGCCGCAGTATTTGCGTGAGGGCCAGGCGCATATCCTGCAGGACAAGAACATCCCGGCCGGCGTCGCCATCCTCCGCATTCACGGTCCCTTCCTCTTCGGCGCGACCCAGAAGCTGGAAGAAGCCACGCAGGATCTGCGCGCCCTGCCGCCCATCGTCATCCTGCGCCTGCGCAACATGACGGCTCTCGATGCCACCGGCCTCCACGCCCTCGCAGTATTCGCCGGGCGTCTCCGCGTGACCGGACGCACGCTGCTGCTCTGCGGCGCTCGCCATCAGCCCGCTGCGCTGCTGGCCCGCACAGAATTCATTGAAGAAATCGGCCATGGAAACATCCTGCCCCATGTGCAGGCTGCCCTCGACCGCGCCCGCCAACTCGGCGCCGGCTCCCTCGCAGTTGAGCCCCACACCGAGAGCGAGGTTGAGCTGGCCGGCGTCTGACCATCGTGCCGCCCGCGGCTTCCCGCCGCTCGCGCAGCTTTGTGTCCCCTTGAGCGGCCGTCGCGCCATCACCCACCGCCGGTTCCATCGTCTAATCTAGTTACATGGTTGCATTCCCAGCTGCCGCCACTTCCACTGACTCTTTCGATGTCCTCGTCATCGGCGCGGGGCCGACGGGCATGGCGTGCGCCATTGAGGCGCAGCGCGCCGGATTCCGCGCCGCCCTCGTCGACAAGGGCTGCCTTTGCAACTCGCTTTTCCACTACCCGTCGCACATGACGTTCTTTACCACCTCGGAGCTGCTGGAGATCGGCGACATTCCCTTTCCCAGCCCCAACGCCAAGCCCACCCGCAACGAGGCCCTCGAGTACTACCGCAAAGTCGCCATGTTTTATAAGCTCGACGTCCGCGCCTACGAGCGGGTCGAGTCCGTCACCGGCGAGGACCTGAGTTTCACCGTGCGCACCACCGACCGCTTCGGGCGCGGGCACAGCTACGCGGCCCGCAAAGTGGTGGTCGCCACCGGCTATTACGATTTGCCCAACATGATGGATGTTCCCGGCGAGGATCTCCCCAAGGTTCGCCACTACTACGACGATCCCCATCCGTACTACGATCTCGATGTTCTCGTCATCGGCGGCAAAAATTCAGCGGCCATTGCCGCGCTCGAGTTGTGGCGTCACGGCGCACGCGTCACCCTGGTCCATCGCGGAACGGCAATGCATCGCCACGTCAAGTACTGGATCCTCCCCGACATCCAGAACCGCATTAAAAATGGCGAGATCGCTGCGCACTTCAATACCACCGTCACCCGCTTCGACCCGGACACCGCCACACTGCAGACTCCGGAGGGCACGCTGACCATCGCCAACAATTTTGTTTTTGCCCTTACCGGCTATCTTCCGGACTTCCACTTTCTCGCGAACCTCGGAATCCGCATCGAAGGGGAATACCGCTGCCCGGCCTGCGATCCGCGCTCGCTCGAAAGCAATGTTCCCGGAATCTACCTCGCCGGCGTCATCATTGCCGGCGATCGCACCAACGAGATTTTTATTGAGAATGGCCGCTTCCACGGCCGCCAAATTGCTGAGGACCTGAAGGAAAAGCTTCAGTCTCCTAACCCTGCGCTCGCCGCAGTGTAATTGCCCGCCCAGGGACGACCGGACGGGTCACCACCATCCTCGATTGCGGTTCATCGTCGAGCCGCGGCGCAATGAGGGGCTTTGCCAACGATGAAGTTCCCCACACCACGAACGATGCGCGGGCAGTTGATGATGGCGCTGGTCGTTTTTGAGATCATCGTCGTGGGCATCTTTGCCTTTCTTGTGGTGAGCCAGCAGACCAGGGAGCTGAATCAGCGCCTGCGCCGCCGCCTCGAGAACCAGGCCTCCCTCGCCGCTGCCATGGGCACCATGGCTCTGGAAGACAATCATCCTGAAGAACTGCAGCGCGTGGTGATGAGCGTCGCCCACGCCCCCAGCGTCACCGCCGCCCAGATCACCGACCTCACCGGCCGGACCGAGGCCAGCACGGACGCCGCCATCATGGGCAAGCTGGTCCTGTCCAATACCGAGCAAGCTTACCTCCGCGAACTCCAGCAGCCCATCATCTTCAGCGACCCACGTACCGGCTGGGAAGCCGTGGCGCCCATCCGCTTCCACGGACGGTTGACCGCTCTGGCCTGGATCTACCCCAGCAAGCACCAGGACAACGAAGACCTGCGCCTGCTGGTCCGCATTACTCTGTTGTGGGCATTCTTCGTTCTCATCGGATGCACGGCCATTGCCGCCTTCCTCACCCAGTCCATTACCCGCCAGCTTGGGTTGCTCACCCGCGCTACCCGCCGCCTCGTCCAGGATTCCGCCGATACCGGCGACTTCCCCCTGCCGGTCAAATCCACCACCGAGGCCGCCGATCTCACCGTCGCCTTCAATCGCATGGTGGCCGCCATGCAGGATCAGCGCGCCGGTCTCAACGAGACCCTGGCGCTGCTGGATTCCATGCTGGCCAACGCGCCCATCGGCTTTGCCTTCTTCGATCGCAAATACCGCTTTGTCCGCGTCAACCAGTTCCTTGAGGACATGAACGGCTACTCCTTCGCGCTGCACCTCGGACGCGGCGTGGGCGGCATTCTTCCTCCCCCGACTGCGGCCAGGCTCGAAGAAAGCATCGAATCCGTGTTCAGCTCAGGCGATCCCATCCGCGATCTTGAATTGGCGTGGGAAACGGAGCCCGGCCGCTGGCGCAGTTGGCTCGCCCATCTCTATCCGGTGCGCACGGACCCTGACACCACCCGCTGGGTCGGCGCCATCCTCGTCGACACCACCGAGCAGAAGCGCGCCGAAGAAGCGCTGCGCCGCACCGAGAAGCTCGCCGCCGCCGGCCGGCTCGCCGCTTCCATTGCCCACGAGATCAACAATCCTCTCGAAGCCGTCACCAATCTCCTCTACCTCGTCCGCCAGGAGCGCCTCACGCCCTCGGCGTCGCGATTCGCCGACCTCGCCGCCCAGGAAGTCGCGCGCGTATCCGAAATCACCCAGCAAACCCTGCGCTTCTACCGCCAATCCACGCTGCCCGCCCGCGCCAATGTCCGCGAGCTGCTCGACTCCGTGCTCACCCTGCACATGGGACGCATCGGCGCGGCCCAGGTCGAGCTGGTCCGTGAATACGACGCTGACTTGCCCCTGTTCTGCTTCGCCGGCGAGCTGCGCCAGGTCTTCGCCAACCTCGTGACTAACGCGCTCGACGCCATGACGCCCGGCGGCGGTCGCCTGATCGTCCGCGCACGCGCCACGGTCTTGTCCGGAGTGCAGGGCATCCGCGTTACCGTCGCCGATACCGGCTGCGGCATCACCGCCGAAGCGCGCCGCCACATCTTTGAGCCCTTCTTCACCACTAAGGAAGCCACCGGCACCGGCCTCGGCCTGTGGGTCAGCGAGCAGATTATCCGCAAGCATCAGGGAGTCGTGCGCGTCCGCAGCCACGCCGCTGGTCCCACCGGAACCGTGTTCAGCCTGTTCTTCCCCGACACGGGCCTGCTGGAGGAAGCGGCAGGCGCCGCCGTCGATCAGGAAGAAAAGGCCATCCGCTAGCTGCGGTTCACTTCCAGTCGATGTGAATGCCCTTCGGCGAAATCGTAATGTTCGGCGGCTTCAGCCGGGTGAGCAGGCGAATCGTCTGAAATCCCCCCGTGAGCGCCAGCAGCGCGCCGCTGCCCACCAGCAGCCCCAGCTTGCTCGTCGGGTCGGGATCGAGAATCGCTGCGATCACCAGCGCCGCGCCAAAAACCGTCAGCCCCGCCGACACCGACACCGCTGTCCATTCGCGGCGCGAGAGCTTGCCGGTGACACCCATCTGCAGCAGCGACTGCGTGGCGGGATCGATGCCGATGCCGGCATCGTCGATCAGCTCCACTTCGTCATGCTGGCGATAGGCCTGGGTCAGCCGCGGCAGCCAATCCTTCTCCGACGTGCGAATGCTCGCGACCGCCAGCGCTGTGGGTTGAGGGAGCGATTCCATCTGCGACCAGTGTAGTGCCGAGGGCCAGCGGAGTGCCGCCAAATCCCTTAGCTGGGCTCGAAGCGCGCCGCCGCCGGCACCGTTGCCGCTGCCCGCGCCCGCTGCTCCGGCGGAATCGATCCCGCCAGCAGCAGAATGCCGCCGCCGAAGAACAGCGTGTCGGCAAAGTAGTTCAGATTCGTCCCGACGTCGCTGAATTTCGACGCCAGAATCGGGCCGTAGACCAGCAGCACCACCGCGCAAATCACAATCCCCAGCCACGTCGCCGCAAGCCGCGCGTAGCGGTTGGCGATCATCGCCGCGCCCGCGACCACTTCCGCCGCGCCCACGCCGCAGGTGATCAGCGCATGCACCGGGAGATACGCCGGCAGCGGCAGTTCCAGCGGAATCACCGGCACAAACTGCGGATGCACAAACTGTTCCACGCCGTAAAAGATCAGCACCGCGCCGACGCCGATCCGCGCGGCCGTGGCCAGGGTTTCGCCCGCCGTGCGCCAGCGCGCGCCGGCCAGCGTGGAGGCAAACGCGAAGGCGCAGAGGCCGAAGGTCAGCTCGCGCAGCATCAGGATCCAGGCGAAGCGATCGTGCGGATGCGCGACCACGCCGTAAGGAACATCCATGAGCGCGACGAAGCCGGAGAACATCACGCCCAGCAGCGCGGCGGCCAGTCCGGCAACGCGGCCGGCGGCGAGGCTGAGCGCGGCCGCGACCAGGCACAGGCCGACGAAGAAGACCCAGAAGAGGTGCCAGGGAATCCACGGCGGGACCATCCCGGCCATGTCGCGGGCGATGGTGAAATGCTCGCCGGCAAAGACGGCCAGCGGCGCGGCGAAGAAGACCGGGCCGAGGCAGAGGAACTTGTCGAGGCCGCGCGCCCGCGGCATGTCGCGACGGAAGGCGACGATGAGGCCGAGCAGCAGGATCGAGAGGCCGAGAGCGTAGCACGCGGAGACGATGGGCGGCTGGCCGAGGAAGGAGACGAACGCAGCGAGCGCAGACGCAGAGGCAACCGGCGCGGCGAAGGAGAAGGCGGCAGCGAGGAATGGCATCGAGCTACCGATTTTCGGCCAGACAGTGGTGAGGAAGCCATGTCCACCGGATCGCGCGGGGCCATGACCACTCTGAAGAATCCGACCCTCCGAAAGCCCACGAGTTTCCTGTCGCCAAAGAATCCGTCGCTTTGAAGGGGCACGAGTTCACTCGCGCCGAAGAAGCCCCAAAAGGAAGGGGCTTCAGCCCCTGCGGCCCGCTCCCAACCGGCTCGTCAGCCCTTCCAGCCGCTGCAGCGTGTCGGGATACCGTCGCACCAGCAGCAACAGCGCAATCGCCTGCGGGTTAGGCTTGGCCCGCCCCTGCTCCCATTTCTCCAGCGTGCGTTCGTTCACCCGCAGCTTGCGGGCAAAGACCGCCCGGGAACAACGCAGCGCCTCGCGTGTCTCCCGAATAAACGCTGAGTCGAGCGACGGCAACGGAGCGGGTTCGTGCGTATACGTGCGCAGCGTGATCTTGCCCTCCCGATGCGCCCGTATCGCCTCCACGCCTTCCATCAGTTCGTCGAAAATCTTGCGCTTCGCCATCATTTTCTCCCTGGCCGTCGCGAGCCGGCCGCCCGTCGCTCCGCTCTCACGGCCGTCTCTCTGTCGACGGCCGCTTTGAGCGCTTTCTTCTCTGCCGCACTCAGATCCGCCGCCTCGTTCTTGCCATACAGCATCATCAGCCAGATTTGCTGGTCCGTGCTGAAGTAGTAGTAAATAATCCGCAATCCGCCGCGACGCCCCTTGCCGCGTTCGGGATCGGCCCGGCGCATCTTGCGGAAGCCGCCCGTCCCTGGCATCACGTCTCCCGCTTCGGGGTTCTTCATCAGTTCGTTTTGCAGCGCACGATACTGCTCTTCATCCGGGCAGGCGTACAGGCTTCGCGTGAATGCAGGCGCTTCGATCAGTTCCATGGATCTCTCGAAGCGACAATTCTATGGTACGCCAGAAGCGTATAGAAACAAAGTCAGACCGCTGGGCGTTACGAAGGTCAGGCCATTGGACGCCCAAACGCGGAGCCGACCGCTCGCCGTCCCAAATCGGAACAGTTCGCCCGCCTTTTGCGGGAGCATCGCGGCTATCGTGATCCCGTGACCGAAACGCACGATGCCCTGGAAAAGCTGCCGCTGTCGGAGCTTCTCGCCAGCGTTGACTCACCCGCCGGACGCGAGCGGTTCACGTGCTACCTCGAAGCGGGACCCTTCCCGCATTTCTACCCTCACCCTGAGAGGCGAGGCATTCTGGAGCGCGTCGACGCGGACGGAACTCGCACACCGGGACGATTTGTCGGTCGCGAATTCAAGCCGTCCAATCCGCGGGAGATGTGAATTCCTCTACCGCGAATGAGTGTCCTGCGCAGCAGGACGACGGTGGAAGCGCCGGGTTTCAACCCGGCGAAATGCGCATCGGAAGGAGCAAGGCCTTCAGGCCCGGCTTCTATTCCTGTGCGGCAGCATAGGCTTTATGGGCGGCGAGAGTGGCTGTGGAGCGGATCGGACGGGCGCAGGCCAGCACCCCCGAAGCACAAGCGGGCCTTTGTTTGAAGTAGGTCGTTAGTTGAGGTACTATATGTCAGTCATTGGCCCTGCTGGTGACAAATTCGATAGCGAAATTGTTGGTGCAAGCTGCATCGACAAGGAGAAAAGCGATGCGTTACGATCAGCCGAACGACCCCAATGCGGGTCGGCTTGTAGAATCCCTCCGTCACTTAGGCTATGGAAACTACGAAGCCATAGCAGATATCGTCGATAACTCGATCGACGCTGATGCCCAGAACATCAATATCCGAGTCCAGCTCAAATCAAACCAGCACCAGATTTCCGTCGCCGACGACGGCAGAGGCATGTCCAAGAAGACCTTGGATCAAGCCATGCGACTTGGATCCCTCACTGACCGAGATGCAAACTCCGATCTTGGCAAATTCGGGATGGGTCTCGTCACTGCGAGCCTGTCTATTGCAAAAAAGCTGCACGTCATTTCACGCGGCGAAGACGGATGCTGGTCGAGCGCATGGGATGTAGACGAAATCGTCTTACAGAACGCCTTTCTCAAGCACCTGGACAAGGCCACTCCGGAAGAGGAGGAACTGTTTGCTTCCGAAGTCAGGAATTCGGCCACCGGTACCCTTGTCATCCTGACAAAATGCGATAACCTCACCAACAAAAACACGACTTCGTTCGCCGCAAACTTGCGTGGACACATCGGCAGAGTGCATAGGTATTTCATCGATGCCGGCAAAATCCTCACTGTAAATGAGGAACAAGTCTCTCCGGTTGATCCTTTGGAACTCACTGATCCCGCCACAGAAGTCGTGATGGACGATGTGATACCCGTGACAGTGAGTGAAGAGGGCGAGAAGAAAACCGACAACGTCAGAGCCCGCATCGTCCTGATCCCCGAGGCGCCGGTGACAGATACGGGAATTGGAAAATCCCTAAAATCTCAAGGTTTCTACATCCTGCGCAACCAGCGGGAAGTCGAGAACGCTGTCACTCTCGACTTCTTTACAAAACACAACGACTTCAATCGCATGCGCGGTGAATTATTCTTTCCCGGCACCTTGGACGGCTTGGTAGGGATCGAGTTTACAAAGCAAAAAGTAGAGTTCGAGCAGAGTTTGCAGGATCAGCTGGGTAACGTATTGATTCCCATTTGTCGCACGATAAAGCGGAAAGAGGCGACAAAAAAGCGCGTCCAAACGAGCGAAGCACAGCTAAAGCTTCACGCGCAATCGATGAAGGTGATTTCCGAGAAAGACAAACTGCTGATCAAACCCAAGGCAGTGATTGAGCGGCGCGCGTCTCCAAAGCAAGAAGGCGAGGACAAGCACGCCGCCCCAGAGGAGCCAACGCGAGAGCGTAAGAACTTCAATCGTTCGCAACTCGTCGAGAGCAGGCTGAACTGCGTAATTCGCGAGGAGCGTTTGGGACCGAATGGTCAGATATACGAATGCGACATGGAGGGGCGAAAGCTGGTCATCAGGTACAACGTCGAACACCCCTTCTACCAGCGGTTCGTAACTGACAACATGGATGAGGCTCGATCGGTCACTGCAACGGATTTTCTGATCTATAGCATGGCGTCGGCCGAGCTAAAGACCGTTGACTCCGGCGATCTCGACGCGGTGAACAACTTCAAGGCCGTCCTGTCGTCAAATCTCAGAACATTGCTGAACTGAAAAGGCCGGAAATGGGGAGGGGCAAGTCAGCCTGCCGACTTCAAGCGGGCTACGCCCCCGCACCGTTTTCTTGTCAAGGTCTCACCACCCGCACCAAGGTAACAACTGGTAATTCCAAACAACTTACCAGCCAAACAACCCCAAAATATTTGGCAGTCTAATTATCCCAACCTGATATCCTGAATATATAGAGCAAAAAAGAACCAAGGCCTCATCGCCGCCCGATGAGGCCTTTCCTTTTGCGCCACAAACGCCCACCAGAAACTAGCAACCAGGAACCAGCAACCAGCAACTCGGAGAAATCATGCCAGCCGAATGTGCCTTCACCCTGCCCACCGGAAAAAAATGCCGCTGCATGGCCACTCGCGAACACAAATTCTGCCGTCATCACGGAGCGCCCCGTCAGAAGCCGCACCCCAGCCTCCTCCGCGACCACTGGTCCCGCCTCGCCTGCTGGCGCGATTTCGGCCGCTCCCTCAACGACGCGCCTCCCGAAGAAATCCCCCACGAAATCATCCAGATTCTCTCCTCGCTTCTCATCGCCCAGATATCTGACCGCACTGCCGGCCGCTTCCTCCGCATCCTCCTCCAGCGCTGCGGCGATGTGCCCCTCGTGCCCATCTCCGACGCCGCCATCGAACCTCCCGCCCGCGAGGTCCTGGCGCCCTCCGCGCGCGACTCCCGCCAATCGCAGCCAGGCGTTGCTCAACTGGATATCAAGGCCATCGAGGAAGCCTTCGCGATGATCGCCCAGCTCACCCAGGCCGCCATCCCAGCCGCTGCCGGGTGCGCAACCGGCATTGATCACCCCGTGGTCGCCAACCCCCGCACACCCGCCCGCCAGGTGACCACAGACGGCCGTCTCCCAATTGCCATCAACCGAATCAGATAGGCTCTGCACCACCGCCAACTCATCAGCGACGCCCGTCTGCTGATCAAACCAGGCCCTCTCCCACCTGATAGCAACAACAAAGGGTTAGCGACCGCCGATCCCCTCGGCAACCGCTAACCCTCATCGATCCAGTCAACCTTTCCAAACTCCCCCAAAAATAAAAAACTTCAGGGTCCGCCTTTGTTGTCTCCCGCCTGCTTACTATCTCGCCAACAATTCCTATTCCAGATCATCCTCGGCCGCGACCGCTGCCGGGACGCCGCCTTGTCTTTTCATCAGCAGATAGCCGCGAATGAACGGATCTAAGTAGCCGTCCAATACTTTGTCGACGTCGCCGGTTTCTACTCTTGTGCGCAGGTCTTTGGCCATGCGGTAGGGCTGGAGAACGTAGTTGCGAATCTGGCTGCCGAATTTGATGTCGAGCTTGGAGTCTTCAAGCTTGCGCGCCGTTGCCTGCTTCTTCTCCAGCTCGTATTCGTAGAGGCGCGAACGCAGCATCTTCATCGCCTTCTCGCGGTTCTTGTGCTGACTGCGCTCGTTCTGGCATTGCACAACGATGCCCGTCGGCAGGTGCGTCATGCGCACCGCGGAGTCGGTGGTGTTCACGTGTTGGCCGCCCTTGCCCCCGGAGCGGTAGGTGTCGATGCGCAGGTCTTCCGGTTTCAGGTCGACGTGAATGGTCTCGTCAATCTCCGGCGAAACGTAGACCGAGGCGAACGACGTGTGGCGGCGCTTGGCCTGGTCGAATGGCGAGATGCGCACCAGGCGATGCACGCCGCTCTCGCCGGCCAGTTGCCCGAAGGCGTATTCGCCCGTGATGGTAAATGTAGCCGACTTGATGCCGGCCTCTTCGCCGTCCTGGTAGTCGTTCATCTCGGTCTTGTAGCCCTGTTGCTCGGCCCAGCGCAGGTACATGCGCAGCAGCATTTCAGCCCAATCCTGGCTCTCGGTGCCGCCCGCACCCGGGTGAACGGTCACAATGGCGTTGAGCGCGTCGGCCTCGCCGGAGAGCATGGTGCGAGCCTCGAGGTCTTCGGCAAAAGCCCCCAGATCCTTGATGCTCTTCTCCAGATCGGCAAGAACATCCTCGCCCTCGCGCGCCAGTTCAAAATAGGCTTCGATGTCGCCGGTACGGCGGACAAGCTCATCGTCATCGCGAACCAACGCTTCAAGGCGCTTGCGGTCGCGCATCAAGGGCTTTGAGGCCGCGGGATCGGACCACATTGCTGGATCGGCTAGCTTGGTTTCCAAGTCGGAGAGTTCCCTGCGGATGCGTGCAGGGTCAAAGATACTCCCGCAGGTCGCGCACCTGGTTGCGCACGGGAGCGTAGGCGAATTCGAGATCGTTCAGTGACATTTTTCGCTCTTAAGACCTGGCTTTGAATTTTGTGTCAGCGGCGCTGGCGGCGTTAGCGGAGCTCAATCTCCTGCCTGCATCTGACTTCTCGCGATCAACCAACCAACAACGCCTAACGACAGTATGGCACAGAGCCACGCGAACACGTCGCCGCGGGCGGTGTAGAAGGTGATGCCATCGCGGAAGCCGAATTCCGCCGGCAACGCGTCCACCTGGTGGCGGGGAATGCTCTGGCGCACGCGGCCGTAAGGATCGATGGCGGCGGTGACGCCCGTGTTCGTGTCCCGCAGCAGCCATCGGCGATTCTCGACGGCGCGCATGCGAGCCATGTTCAAGTGCTGCCAGGGCGCGCTGGTGTCGCCGTACCACCCGTCATCGCTGATGTTCACCAGCACTTCGGCGCCGTTGCGCGCCAGCTGGCGCACCTCGTCGGCGAAGACAGCTTCATAGCAAATGAAGACGCCGTAGCGATGCTGCCCTCCGTTCTGCGTGTCGAGCAGGAACACTTTGTGACCGCTTCCGCGCGTGAACGACGAAACGCGGCCGGTGAGCTTATGCGCAAACGTGAGCAGGTTCTGGAACGGAATGTATTCGCCGAAAGGGACAAGGTGAATCTTGTCGTATCGGCCCACGATCTGGCCGCCAGCGTCGACAATGAAGGCGGAGTTGTATTCGTTCCAGGCATTCTCTTCCGGCGAGAAATCGGCGCCGATGCCGCCGACCACGAGCGGCGCCTGTGTTTCCCGGGCGATGGAGCGCATGGCCTGCCTGAAGCTGGGATCGCTGCCGAAAAAGGGCGCGGGGGATTCCGGCCAAACGACGAGATCGGGATGCGTGGGATAGGGCGGGCAGACGATTTCGCCAGTGGGCGCGCCGGTTTGCGGAACTCCGGCAATATACGTTTTGCATTCCTCGCCGGCCAGGCGCGCAAATTCGGCTACATGGCGCTCCCAGTCCGGCCCCTGCCAATTGTTGGCCGCGCCTACATCGAGATTCGGTTGAATCAGGACGGCCGTGGCCGTGGGCTCCGTGTTGGGAGATGGGACGAAAACGCCTGCATACCCAGCGATGAGCAGGACCACGCCACAAGCCGCCCACGCCCAACGGCCCGCGAAGCGGCTTTTCGATCCGCGCTCCGCGACGAGAGCTCCGGCAAGGAGCGCATTGACGGCGACAAGAATGAAGGTAATGCCGTAGACGCCGGTGAACGGCGCAAGCTGATTGATGAGAGCATTGTCGATCTGCGAGTAGCCCAGCTGATCCCAGGGAACGCTGGTGATGCGGGCGGCCGCGAGATCGAGCGCGGTCCAGAGAAACGGCGCAACGGCGAGCGCAATGCGCGTGGAGCCTGTGGCGCGGCGGACGAACACGACGCCCAGACCAAACAGGCCGAAGTAGAGCCCGAGGACGAGGCTGAATCCCAACGTGAGGAGCTCCGGCGCCAACAGTGGCATATCGCCGTAGTGCATCATGGTGTCGCGGATCCAGTAGCAATTGCCGACATACCAGAGGACGCCGCAGAGATAAGAGAGGAAGAACGCGCGGCGGAGCGGATGCCGCCGATCCGATCGCACGCCCGACAGCAGAGCCCAGAGAAGAGGTACGAGAGCAATCCACGCAAACAGGGAACGCCATGGAGGCAGGGGCCCGGCAAACGGGAAAGGCAACTCGAGCAAGCCAGCGGAAAGTCCCGCAGCGGCCCACGGTTTCCATGAGGACTGCATACAGGGGCGAGTGTAAAACATTCGGGTTGCGATAGAATTGCAGCATGGTGCTGGCCATCGTAGCCATTCGCGTGCTGGAAGCGATGTTCTTATTCGGAATGATCGGATCGGCGATTGTTGTCCTGATCAGCTTCGTTGAGGACGGCAAAGAGCTTTTCGGCAAGGACTGATTCCCCCAAAGACGCGCCTTTGATGGCGGTTTCCCTCCGGCCAGCGAGCCCCGTGGGACAGAACGATTTGTCCCGAGACACTCGTTTGGCGCGGCTTGATGAACAGGGCGTCTAATCAGAGACTCAATATGCCTTTCATTGCGCGCCGCGGCGCGGACACCTGCGCAAATACAGCCAATATTGAAGGAATCCCAGTTTCCCGTTGACACTGCATTGATTGAAAATTAGACTCGTCGCAGAGCGGTGGTTTCGCTCAAACGAATTCAACCACCGGCTGCGCCTCGCCGGACCCTTCGCGATGGCCTCAACCCGAACGACCGTAGCACCTCCGAATGACCGCGTGCGACTCATTGTCGCTTCCTCGGTGATGCTGACGTTCATTTCCTTCTGGCGCGCGGCAGCAATCGTCCTCAATGACCTTGGATCCTCCGCTTTCTACGCGGGCGGCATCGCCGAACAGGCGGTGGGCGCCGCTGCTCCCTGGTTCATTCTCGGCATCATGCTTTTCAGCTTCGCGGTGCGCGCGGTGTATGTCGAGAGCTGCTCGATGTTCACCCGCGGCGGCGTATACCGGGTGGTGAAAGAAGCCCTCGGAGGCGGATTCGCAAAGCTCAGCGTTTCAGCCTTGATGTTCGACTACATCCTGACCGGGCCGATCTCCGGCGTGTCTGCCGGCCAATACATCACGGGCATGGTCAACGAACTGCTGAACGTGGCCAACCATGCGCACTGGCTGCCGCCGGCACTGATCAACGCGAGCGGCCAACCGATCCAGTTCAACATGGACTACACTTCCGCGCTGCTGGGCGCGGTGGTGACGATCTACTACTGGTGGCAGAACATCAAGGGGATCGAGGAGTCCAGCGACAAGGCGCTGCGGGTTATGCAGATCACCACGGTGATGGTGGTGATCCTGTTCGTCTGGGGCACGTACACGGTGTGGATACGCGGCGCATCGCTGCCTCCATCGCCTATTCCGTCTCACCTTCACTTCAGCGACGATGCGCTCGGGTTTCTGCGCGGCAGGGGACTGCCGATCTTTGGATTCTTCGGCATCCTGATGGCTTTCGGCCACTCCATTCTGGCCATGAGCGGCGAGGAGAGCCTGGCGCAGGTCAACCGCGAAATCGCGCATCCCAAGCTCAAGAACCTGAAGCGGGCGGCGATCGTCATCGCGATCTACAGCCTGATCTTTACGGGCGGCGGCACGCTGCTGGCTTCCATGCTGATCCCCGACGGCCCGCGAACGACCCTTTACCAGGACAACCTGATTGCCGGGCTGGCCATGTACATGGCGGGACCGATGGTGTGGCGAATCGCCTTCCGCATCTTCGTGGTTGTGGTGGGATTCCTGATTCTCTCCGGCGCCATCAATACTTCGATCATCGGCTCAACCGGCGTGCTGATGCGCGTGGCCGAAGACGGCGTACTGACCGACTGGTTCCGCAAGCCGCATGCGCGATTCGGCACCAGCTACCGCATCGTCAACCTGGTGTTCGTCATGCAGATGTTCACCATTATCGCCAGCCGCGGCAACATCATCATGCTCGGCGAAGCATACGCATTCGGCGTCATCTGGTCGTTCACGTTCAACGGCCTGTCGATGCTGGTGCTGCGGTGGAAGTATCACGGCGAGCGCGGCTGGAAGGTTCCACCGAACATCCGGATTGGCAAAACCGAAATTCCGCTAGGACTGCTTTCGGTCTTCATGGTGCTGCTGGCGGTTGCCACCGTGAACCTGTTCACGAAGTCGGTGGCCACCATCAGCGGCGTGCTGTTCTCTATTGCGTTCTTCATCGTCTTCACGGTTTCAGAACGCATCAATCTTCGCAGGCACGAGCAGACCGCGCGGCAGATGAAGGATCACTTCCAGCTGGAGCACCAGGAGACGATCAGCCGCGAGTCGACCGCCATCCGGCCGGGGGCGGTGATTGTGACCATGCG
>DATAWI010000028.1:0-105599 GCA_036267295.1 Acidobacteriaceae bacterium
ACCGAACGGCACACTCTTGCGCTCGCGCTTCTTGAACTTCTTGTTGCGCGCCGCTTTGCCGGTCGCGCCCTTTGCTGGTTTCTGATCCGCCATTAGGTCTTCGCGCTCGCTTTCTTCTTGTTAGCCACCGTGCCCTTGCGCGGTCCCTTGCGGGTGCGGGCGTTGGTGTGCGTGCGCTGACCGCGCACCGGAAGGCCGCGGCGGTGCCGCTGCCCGCGATACGACTGGATATCGATGAGCCGCTTGATATGCATGGCGGTGTCCTTGCGGAGATCGCCTTCCACATCGCCCTGCTCCTCGATGACCTGACGGATGCGATTGACCTCGTCTTCGCCGAGATCCTGAACCTTCTTGAACGGATCGACCGTCGCCGCGCTCAGAATCTTCAGCGCCCGCGGATTGCCGATGCCGTAAATGTACGTCAGCGCGATTCTCGCCTGCTTGTTGCGGGGCAGATCGACGCCTGCAATACGTGCCATACGGTTTCCTTCGTTTTGCCCCCGGCGTTCCCTTGCCGGTTGCGGTTACATCCGGATCGGCTTCGATCCGGAAATACGAGAGTCTGAAGATGCCCTCGGGGTTCATCGCAAACCTGACTTCGGTTAACTCGCCCCTGCCCCTTCTTTCGAAGGAAGCACAACTCCCCATGTGCAGCGCCCTGCTGAGCTCTGAGCCCTGAGCCCTGAGCCCTGGCTCTTTAGCCCTGGCGCTGCTTATGCTTCGAGTTCTCGCAAATCACCCGCACCACCCCGCGGCGGTTGATGACCTTGCACTTGTCGCAAATCTTCTTGACCGATGCCCGAACCTTCATAAAATCCCCAGTTCCTGGTTGTCAGTTCCTGGTTGCTGGTTTCCAGTCGTCGCACATCCTGCTGACAACTGACAACCAGCAACGAGTCACTATTTGTACCGATACACAATCCGTCCGCGCTTCAAATCGTACGGACTCAACTCAACGGCTACGCGGTCGCCGGGAAGAATGCGGATGAAGTTCTTTCTCATGCGCCCGGAGACATGCGCCAGCACTTCATGGCCATTGGTCTCCAGAGCTACCCGGAACATCGCGTTCGGCAAGGTCTCTTTGACCGTTGCCATCACTTCAATCGCGTCTTCTTTCGACAATCGCTATCCTTCAAAAATCTGTTTTACTGCGTCTTTACTGCGTCAGTACCAGAGCGCCATCGTCGGTCACCACCACCGTGTGTTCGAAATGCGCGCTCAGGCTCCCGTCCTGCGTCACCGCCGTCCAGCCGTCCTGCAACACCTGAACGCCCGGCTTTCCTGCATTCACCATCGGCTCGATCGCCAGCACCATCCCGGCTTTCAGCGCTTGCCCGTGTCCCCGCTTCCCATAGTTCGGAACCTGCGGATCTTCGTGCAGCCTTGTCCCGATGCCGTGCCCCACAAAATCCCGCACTACGCTGAATCCCTGCGCTTCCACGGTTTCCTGAACCGCCGCGCCTACATCGCCCAGCGTCGCGCCTGCCTTCACGGTGCGAATCGCACTTGCGAGCGACGCCGCCGTCACATCCAGCAGCCTCTGCGTCTTCGCGGCTAACTTCTGGCCCACCGCCACGGTGATCGCCGAATCCCCGTAGTACCCATCCATCACCACGCCCGTATCGATCGAAACGATGTCGCCGTCGTGCAGCTTGCGTTCCGCCGAGGGGATGCCGTGCACCACTTCGTTGTTCACCGAGGTGCACAACACACAGGGATACCCCCGGTATCCCTTAAACGCCGGAGTCGCCCCCAGCTCCTTGATTTTTGCCGCGGCCACCGCTTCCAGCTCCAGCGTCGTGCGCCCCGGCTTCACGGCCCTGCGAACCGTGTCCAGTACTTCCCGAACCACCTGCCCGCTCCGCCGCAGCTTCTCGATCTCCTGCGGCGTTCTGATCGTAATGGCCACCTGCTCAGCTCCTCAGGCGCGCCACTGCGGCCACCACTGCGGCCGCAACTGTATCCACCGGCTGGTCGCCATTCACTTCCTCAAAGCGTCCCAGAGCACGGTAATGCTCCACCACCGGAGCCGTCTGCGTTTCATACGTCCGCATCCGCTCCCGGAACACTTCTTCGGTATCGTCGGATCGCCGCGCCAGTTGTCTGCCGTCCAGGTCGCACTGCTCATCGGCCTTCGGCGGGTGCAGGTAGATGTTGTAAATCGTCCCGCAAACTGGGCAGTTGCGCCGCCCGGTAATACGACGCAGTAGTACAGTATAGCCGACCTGGAGGCTCACCGCAATCACCGGCAGCGCCTGCGGGTCCGCTCCAATGTGCGTATCCAGCCAGTGCGCCTGCCCCAGCGTCCGCGGGTATCCGTCCAGAATAAAACCCTGCACCGTGTCCGGCTGCTGCAGGCGCTCCGCCACCATCCGGTTCACCAGTTCATCGGGGACCAGATGCCCCTGGTCCATGATCTGTTTCGCCTGAACTCCCAGCGGCGTCCCATGGTCCCGGTGGTAGCGCAGCAGATCGCCCGTCGAAATCTGCGGAATCCCCCACTTCGCCACCAGCGCTTTCGCCTGCGTTCCCTTGCCAACTCCCGGCGCCCCCAGCAACAAAATAGGTCCCGGAGCAATCTGTTTCGATTCCGTTGTTTCCACCCGTGCTTCCGTTGCAGCCACTGTCATTACCAGGCCCGTCTTCCCCGAACGCGCCCGCTCTTGGGCGAGAATCCCTCATAATGCCGCATGATCAGGTGCGATTCGACTTGATTCACTGTGTCCATGGCCACGCCGACCACGATCAGCAGTGAAGTTCCCCCAAAGTAAAAGTTAAAACCCATGCCGTTGGTCACCCACAGCGGCAGGCTCTCAAAGAAATGGCCCACCAGCCACAGGTGGTTCAGGTGAATACCGCTGATCAGCAACTGCGGAATCAGCGAAATCACAATCAAATAGATCGCGCCCACCAGCGTGATGCGGGTCAGGATCTCGTTGACGTAATCCGACGTCCGCCGCCCCGGCCGGATGCCCGGGATGAACCCGCCGTACTTGCGCATGTTATCGGCGATATCGTCGGGACGGAACACAATCGAAATGTAGAAATACGCAAAGAAAACGATGGCGATCATGTACAGCAACTCGTACGCCGGCTCGCCCACGCGCAGCGCATCGAACGTGTGCGTCAGCCACGTGTTGTTCTGCACGAACTTCGCCTGCGAAAACAGCATCGGCGCCGACAGCACCGACGCCGCGAAGATGACCGGCATCACGCCGCCCGAGTTCACTTTCAGCGGCAGGTGCGTCGACTGCCCGCCCATCAGCCGTCGTCCCACAATGCGCTTCGCATACTGCACCGGAATCCGCCGCTCGCTGCGTTCCACGAAGACGATGAACGCCACCACGGCCACCATGCCCACCACCAGCAGAATCAGCGCGGGAATGGTGAACGCGCCGAACCGCTCGCTTTTGGCTGTCGTGATCAGGTCCTCAATGCCGCGCGGCAATCCCACTACGATGCCCGCGAAGATCAGCAGACTCATGCCGTTGCCGATCCCGCGCTCCGTGATCTGCTCGCCCAGCCACATGATGAAGGTGGTGCCGGTGGTCAGCGTCAGGACCGTCATCAGCACAAAACCCAGGCCCGGATCAAGCACCAGATTGCTCGACGAGCTCTGCAGCGCGATTGCGATGGCCGCCGACTGCACGACACCCAGCAGCACGGTGACATACCGGGTCCACTGCGTGATTTTGCGCCGCCCCAGCTCGCCTTCCTTCTGCAGCTTGGCCAGCGGCTCATACACCACCGTCAGCAGCTGGAAGATGATCGAGGCCGTGATGTACGGCATGATGCCCAGCGCGAAGACCGTCAGCCGGCGCAGGTTGCCGCCGCTGAACAGATCCACGAGGCCCAGCGACGACCCCGCCTGGTTGTTGAAGAAGGCTTCCAGCGCCTGCACATTCACGCCCGGCGTGGTGATGTGCGCGCCTAAACGGTAGACGGCCAGAATGCCCAGCGTGAACAGGACGCGCCTGCGCAGGTCGGGGATGCGGAAGATATTCGCGAACTTCTCAAACATGGATAATTAATCCCATCATACGCTGGACCTGAAAACCAAAGCTCGCATCCCGCACCGGCCTGGAGCGCCTTCGTAACTGCCTTCTGCTGCCCACGGCCCGCTAGCGTTTCTTCGCCAGCTTGCCCGCGGGCTTCGCCGTGATCTCTCCGCCGATCACGATCGCCTTGCCGCCGGCCTTTTCAATCTTCTCCTGTGCCGACTTCGAAAACTTGTGCGCATGCACCGTGACCGCCCCCGTCAGCTCGCCGTTGCCCAGCACCTTCAGCAGCGCGTCGCGCCCCTTCAGCAGGCCCAGTTTGGTGAACTTCTCGAGCGTGAGATCTTTCTCGCCCAGCTCCGCCAGCCGGTCGAGATTCACCACCGTGTATTCGGTGCGGAAGATGTTGGTGAAGCCGCGCTTCGGCAAACGGCGGTGCAGCGGCATCTGGCCGCCTTCAAAGCCGCGCATCAGGCTCGAGCCCGACCGCGATCCCTGCCCCTTGTGTCCGCGTCCCGACGTCTTGCCGGTTCCGGATCCCATGCCGCGCCCGATGCGCTTCTTATTGCGGTTGGCCTTCTTCGGCGCTCGCAGATTGGAAAGATTTCTCATTGTGTCCTCGCTCAACGCCGCCCGGACTCTCACCGCACGACTCGCATATTTTGGGCACAGCCTCGTGCCGTTGCCTTTGCGCCGAAGGCGCGCCTGCCTGGACGGCTAGTCCAGAATTCGCACCAGATGCGGAACCGTCCGCACCATCCCCCGAATCGATGGTGTGTCTTCCCGCACCACGACCTGGTTGAGGCGTGTGAACCCCAGCCCCTTGATAACTCTCTTGTGCTTCACCGGCGCCTGAATCATCGACCGGAAGTACTGAATCTGAATGGTCGCCTTCGCGGCGACTTTGGTCTTGGTCGGCGTCATCCTAAATCTCCTGCACTTGTTTGCCGCGCATCGCTGCCACTTCGGCACGATCGCGCAACTGCACCAGCGCGTTGAAAGTGGCCTTGATCACATTGTGGGGATTCGCCGTGCCCAGGCTCTTGGTCAGCACATTCTGCACGCCCGCCGAGGTCATCACCGCGCGCACTGCACCGCCCGCGATTACGCCCGTGCCTTCAGGAGCCGGCTTGAGCAGCACCTGCCCCGAGCCGTAATGGCCCAGCACCTGGTGCGGAATCGTCGTGCTCGTCAGATTGACGCGGACCAGATTCTTCTTGGCCGCCTCAATCCCCTTGCGAATCGCCTGAGGAACTTCGCGCGCCTTGCCCGAACCGTAGCCCACCACCCCCGCGCCAGGATCGCCCACCACCACCAGCGCGGCGAACGACATGTTTTTGCCGCCCTTCACCACTTTGGTGACGCGGTTGATCGCCACGACCTGGTCCTTCAGGTTGAACTGCCCGGAATCCAGCTTCTTTTTCAGTATCGCCATTCGCTTCCTGATTTCCTTCTGCGCCGCCCAGGCAGCGCCAAGCCTAGAACTCTAATCCCGCTTCGCGCGCCGCATCTGCCAGCGCCTTGATCCGCCCGTGGTACAGATAGCCGCCGCGATCGAAGACCACCCTGGTGATCCCCTTCTCTTTCGCCCGCTCCGCGATCAGTTTCCCCACCTCTTTCGCTGCCGCCACGTTGCCGCCGGTCTTCGCCTTGGACGCCACCGTCGACGCCGACGCCAGCGTCGTGCCCTGGCTGTCGTCGATCACCTGCACGTAAATGTGGTTCAGCGAGCGGTACACATTCAGCCGCGGACGCTCCGTCGTACCTTCCATCCGGCGGCGAATGCGCGTGTGCACACGCAGCCGAATCTCGTTTCTCTTCCTCTGCGTAATCATGCTTCGTTTCCCTTCCTAACAGCGGAACCGCCCTGCGGCCCCGTTCGGATTTCTTTACTGGCCTTACAGCTTAGCTTGCAGCGGCTGGCCGAAGAGTTGAGATTCGGCTGGCCTTTCCTGATCCCTGTTTCCTGTTTCCTGTCCCCTGTCTTATTTCGCGCCCGTCTTGCCGACCTTCTTCTTCAGCTTCTCATCGGAATACCGCACGCCCTTGTTCTTGTACGGATCCGGCTTGCGCAGCGAACGCATATCCGCGGCCACCTGGCCGACCTTCTGCCGGTCGATGCCGCTGATCGTGACCCGCGTCTGCTTCGGATCGATCGCCGCCGTGATGCCCGTGGGCAGCGGAAACTCAATCGGGTGCGAATACCCCAGCGTGAACACCACCGTATTCTTGCCCTTCAGCTCGGCGCGATAGCCGATGCCGACAATGTCCAGATCCCGCGTCCAGCCCCTGGTCACGCCTTCCACGGCGTTCGCAATCAGCGCACGCGTCAAGCCGTGAATGGCCGCCTGCGAATCGGTTTCGCGCACCGCATGCACATGGCCGTCCTGTGTCTCCAGCTTGATCCCCGCCGGAATCGACTGCTCGATCTTGCCTTTCGGCCCTTCGACCACGACAACGTTGCCGTGCACCGAGTACTTCACTCCGGTGGGCAGCGTGATCGGCTTCTTTCCTATACGCGACATCTTCTGATCCTTTGTGGCTTGCGAGTCCCGGCGTCGCTCCTGCTCGACCGTTCCACTGCAGCCCCGGCGAGTTGCCTCCCCGCCGCCCAGCTTCACTTACCCCGCGCCATCGGCGCGGACCTTACTCTGTCGTCCCCAGCAAAACCGGCACGCAAAGCGTGCGCCCCGCTGGACGCGCAGTCCCTACCAGATTTCGCAGAGAACTTCGCCGCCCACGCCTTCACGGCGTGCCTGCCGGCCGGTCATCACACCCTTTGGGGTGGTCATGATGCTGATGCCGAGCCCGCCCTGCACGCGCCGAATCTCGCCGCGCCCAATGTAAACACGGCAACCCGGGCGCGATATGCGCTCGAGGTCCCGAATGGCCGCTTCGTTGTTCGCGCCGTACTTCAGGTAAACCCGCAGCACCGCGCGCCCGTTCTCTTCGGTCGTCTTGAAGTTGGAGATGTAGCCCTCTTCTTTAAGAATTCGGGCAATCTCCGCCTTCAGTTTCGAGGCCGGAACATCCAGCTTCTGATGACGCGCGCGAATCGAATTGCGAATGCGCGTCAGAAAATCTGCTACCGGATCGGTCAAACTCATCGTTTCTCCTTCATTCCCCGTTCGCTCTGCCTCGTTGTGTTCCGCTCAGCAGAGAACCAGCGAGAATGTTCTTCTGACTCAGGGCGCCCGCCCCAGGTCAATCTTGTTTTGCGCGCGTGAGCGCGCCCGTCGCTGGACGCGCAGTCCCTTACCAGCTCGATTTCACGACCCCGGGAATCTCGCCCTTGAGGGCCAGTCCGCGGAAGCACAACCGGCACACGCCGAATTTCCTCAGAAACGCCCGCGGGCGTCCGCACAGCTTGCAGCGGTTATGCTGCCGGCTCTTGAACTTCGGCTTGCGCGCGTCTTTCACTCGTTTTGCTGTCGTCGCCATAATGTTTTCTCTATTCCTCGTTTACGCTGTCTGCCGGAACGGCATCCCGAACTGCCGCAGCAGCGCGCGCGCCGAGTTGTCGTCCGGAGCCGACGTCACAATCGTGATGTTCATCCCCTTCAGCTTTTCCACCTTCGCGTAGTCGATCTCCGGAAAAATCAGCTGGTCGCGAATGCCGAGCGTGTAGTTGCCTCGACCGTCAAAACTCTTCGTGGACACGCCGCGGAAATCGCGCACGCGCGGCAGCGCCACGGAAATCAGCCGGTCCAGAAACTCGTACATCGTGTCGCCGCGCAGCGTCACCATCGCGCCAATGGGCATGTTCTCGCGCACCTTGAAGGCCGCAATCGACTTCTTCGCCTTCGTGGTCACCGGCTTCTGCCCCGCAATCGCTGCCAGGTCCGCCGTCAGCGGGTCGAGCATCTTGGAGTTCTGCGTCGCCTCGCCCAGCCCCATGTTCAGCACGATCTTCTCGAGCCGCGGCACCGCCATCAGGTTCTCCAGACCCAGTTCCTTCTGGAGCGCGCCCTTGATTTCCTTGTTGTACTTCTCTTTCAGTCTCGCTGCCATTTCCTTCACTCAATTCCCATTCGGTCTCGGATTAGCATGTGTGCTGTTTACCGTTACGAATGTTCGATTCCCTTCCATTTGGTTGTGCGGCGAAGCCGCGCCCGCCTGGACGGCCAGTCCTACTTCTTCTTCGCGGCAATCGTTCCGCCGCACTTCTTACAGATGCGTACCTTCACATCGCCTTCAAACTTGTGGGCTACCCGCGTCGGCTGGTTGCAGCTGGTGCACACCAGCATCACATTCGACCGGTGCACCGTCGCTTCCTGCTCCGCAATGCCGCCCTTGATGCGCCTCTGCGGATTCTCGCGGAGGTGCTTCTTCACCATGTGCACATGTTCCACCAGCATCCGGCCGGTATCCGGGAACACCCGCAGCACGCGGCCCTTCTTGTTGCGGTCGCTGCCCGAGACCACCTGCACCGTGTCGTTACGAACAATATCCAAACTCGCCATAATCTCTATCCTCTGCGCTTTGCCGCCCGTCTACCGCTTACCTTCCGGAGTGGCTTTCGCTGACTCGCTAGCCTGCTGACTCGCTGCCTCGCTGCCGTTACAGCACTTCCGGAGCAAGGGAAACAATCTTCAAAAACTTCTTCTCCCGCAGCTCGCGGGCCACCGGGCCGAAAACACGCGTCCCCACCGGTTCCCCGGTTTCGCCGATCAGCACCGCCGCGTTGGTGTCGAAGCGGATGTACGTCCCGTCCCGCCGCCGCGTCTCTTTGCGGGTGCGCACCACGACGGCCTTCACGACCTTGCCCTTCTTTACCTGGCCGTCCGGCGAAGCTTCCTTCACCGCCGCCGTGATCACGTCGCCCAGCCCCGCCTTCTTCCCGCTCGCGCCGCCCAGAGGCAAAATCATCTGCAGCTTGCGCGCGCCGGAATTATCGGCGACCTCGAGCATCGACCTCATCTGCACTGCCATGGCACTCTCCCCTTATCGCACTCGTCGGCGATCGTTCCCGCTGCCGTTTACCTGGCGACTGCCGCTGCTGCTTCCGCCTGCGCCAGAGCCGAGCGGCGCACGATCTCTTCGAGATTCCAGCGCTTCAGCTTGCTCAGCGGACGCGTCTCGCGGATCCGCACCACATCGCCCACCCGCGCCGTGCTCTGCTCGTCGTGCGCGTAGAACTTCCGCGTCGAGCGCACAATCCGCTTGTACTTCGCGTGCGCCTTGCGCATTTCCACTTCCACCACAATGGTCTTCTGCATCTTCGTCGAGACCACCTGGCCGACCTTCTCGTTGCGGCGCGCTTCGCGCTTCGTTTCTGTCGCTGTTTCGCTCATCGCTTAACCCTTCTTGACCTTTCCGGTCCGCGCTGCCGCCCGCTTCGTGGTCCGGCCGCCCGATGTCTTCTTTGACGATGCCCGGCCGCTTGACTTCCGTCCCGCTGCCTTCTTCGCCGCCTTCTTGTGCGCCGGCTTCGCCGCCTTCTTCCGCGCCGGCTTGGCCGGTGCGCTCGACTCCAGCTTGTGGGTCGCGCCGTGCAGTCCCAGCTCGCGTTCCCGCGCCACCGTCTTGATGCGGGCAATGTCCCTGCGCAGCTCGCGCAGCTTCTTCACGCCCTCCGTCTGCCCGAGCTTCATCTGGAACCGCAGCCGGAACAGCTGCTCCCCGGTCTTGCGCTCCTCGAGCCCCAGCTCGTCGTCGCTCAGGTTGCGAATCTTCTCCACTTCCATCGTCTCTCTCGTCTCCGGCTCCGCTCCGGCTCCTCGTCGGAGCTCCCGAGCGCGCCCTGTCTCTTCCGCGAACTACTTCGCGGCCACTACGACCTTGGCGTCGTGCCGCGCCACGAACTTCGTCTTCAGCGGCAGCTTGTGCGCGGCCAGACGCATCGCTTCCTGCGCCATCTCCACCGACACGCCTTCCATCTCGAACAGGATCCGTCCCGGGCGCACCACGGCCACCCAGTGATCCGGCGCGCCTTTGCCTTTGCCCATACGGGTTTCAGCCGGCTTCTTGGTTACCGGCTTGTCCGGAAACAGCCGCAGCCAGATCTTCCCGCCGCGCTTGATAAAACGCGTCATGGCCACGCGGCTGGCTTCAATCTGCCGATCGGTGATATATCCGCACTCCATCACCTTCAGCCCGAAATCGCCGAACGACAGCTGGCTGCCCCGCCACGCCTTGCCCTTCATGCGCCCGCGCTGCTGCTTGCGGTACTTGACTTTCTTTGGCATCAACATAAAAAAACCTCAGAACCGTTCCTGGTTATTCGTTCTTAGTTCTTCGTTCGCATCCCGGAGGTCCCGAGGACCGCCGTTGCCAACAACCAGCAACTAACAACCGACCCCTGCCTTTAGAACACCGAAGTGCCCACCGCGGACTGCGGCTCGCGCCGGCGCTGCTGATAAATATCGCCGCGATAGATCCACGTCTTCACGCCGATAATGCCGTACGTCGTGTGCGCTTCGGCAAACCCGTAATCGATATCGGCGCGCAGCGTGTGCAGCGGCAGCCGTCCCTGCAAATACCACTCCGAGCGCGCGATTTCGTTGCCGTTCAACCGTCCCGACACCCGCACCTTGATCCCCTTGCAGCCGAAGCGCAGCGCCGAATCCACCGCCTTGCGCATCGCCCGCCGGAAGCCCACGCGCTTTTCCAGCTGCAGCGCAATGTTCTCCGCCACCAGTTGCGCATCGAGCTCCGGCTTGTTCACTTCGAGAATGTCGATGAACACGTCGCGGTTGGTGCGCTTCTGCAGCTCGCCCTTCAGCTTCTCGATCTCGGCGCCCTTGCGGCCGATCACGATGCCCGGGCGCGCCGTGCGGATCATCAGCCGCAGCTTGTTGCCGGGCCGCTCCACTTCCACCGAGCTCACGCCCGCCGCCTTCAGCTTCTCCTTCAGCTCCCGCTTCAGGTGAACGTCTTCGATCAGCAACCGGCTGTAATCTTTGCCCGCGAACCAGCGGGACCGCCACGGCTTGTTGACGCCGACCCGGAATCCGTAAGGATGGACTTTCTGCCCCATAAAATTCTGATCCTCTCGCTACTTCTTCTTCGCGGGCTTCTTCGCCGCGACTTTCTTGGCCGGCTTGTGAGCGGCGGCCTTTTTCGGAGCCGCCTTCTTCGCCGGAGCTTTCTTCCCTGCCGTCTTCTTTGCCTGCTTCGCCGGCTTCTCGGCCGAATCTTCTTCGACGCGGTGTACCAGACCCGCTGCCTGCGCCCGCTCCGCCACCGCAATTTCGATGTGCGACAACCGCCGCTGATACCGGTACGCTCTCCCCATCGGAGCCGGCCGGATGCGCTTCATGCGCGGCCCTTCGTTGGCCACCGCCGACTTCACGTACAGGTTGTCGAGGTCCACGTCCAGACCCTGCTCCTGGCTCAGATGATTGGCGTTCTGCAATGCCGAACGCAGCACCTTCTCCACCAGCGGAGCAACCGCTTTCTTCGTGAACGCCACCGTATTCAGCGCTTCTTCCACGCCGCGCCCCTTGATCAGATCGAGCACCAGCCGCGCCTTTTGCGGCGATACCCGCTGAAATCTCGCTTCCGCCCGGAATTCCCGTGTCTGTGTCTGCATTCCCTTACTCCGCCTTACTTCGGCTTTGCCGTCGTTTCGGCCGACTTCATCGAGTGGCCTTTAAAGGTCCGCGTCGCCGCGAACTCGCCCAGCTTGTGCCCCACCATGTTTTCTGTCACATACACCGGCACAAATTTCCTGCCGTTGTGCACCGCAATGGTGTGCCCAATCATTTCCGGATGGATCGTCGAGCGCCGCGACCACGTGCGCACGACTTTCTTATCGTTCGCCCGGTTCATCGTCTCAATCTTCACCATCAGGTGCGTATCCACGAACGCGCCTTTTTTTGCCGATCTCATCTTTGCCCTCTACTTCCCTCTGCGGGCCACGATGAACGCATCGGTCCGCTTGTTGTTTCTCGTCTTGTAGCCACGCGTCGGCTGGCCCCACGGCGTCACCGGATGGCGTCCGCCCGAGGTCTTGCCTTCGCCGCCGCCGTGCGGATGGTCGACCGGGTTCATGGCCACGCCGCGGTTGGTCGGGCGAATCCCCTTCCACCGGTTGCGTCCCGCCTTGCCGATCGAAACATTCTCGTGATCGGTGTTGCCCACCTGGCCCACGGTCGCCATGCAGTCCACCAGCACCTTGCGCGTTTCCCCGGAGGGCAGCTTCAGCAGCGCGTAGTCGCCTTCCTTGGCCACCAGCTGCGCCGAGGCGCCCGCCGAACGCGCCATCTGCGCGCCCTTGCCCGGCCGCAACTCGACGTTGTGTACCGTCGTGCCGGCCGGAATGTTTTTGAGCGGCAGAGCGTTGCCCACCAGAATATCGGCGTCCGGCCCGCTCATGATCGTCTGCCCCACCTTCAGGCCCACCGGCTGCACGATGTACCGCTTCTCCCCGTCCGCGTAGCTGATCAGCGCAATCCGCGCCGACCGGCCCGGATCGTATTCGATAGTGGCTACTTTGCCCGGCACGCCATACTTATCGCGCTTGAAGTCGATCAGCCGCATCTTCTGCTTGTGGCCGCCGCCATGGTGACGGATGGTCAGATCGCCCGAATTGCGGCGTCCCCCCGTCCGCAGCTTGTTCTTCACCAGCGGCTTGTACGGCTTGTCCGTCGTGATCTCATCCCGCGTCAGCGTGGTCTGAAACCGCAGCGTCGGGGTGATCGGTCTGTATGTCTTAATCGGCATCTTTTTCTTCTCTCTGCCCTGCGGCCCGGCCATCGCCGTGTCGCGCTAATCCCAGTTTCCTGATCCCAGTTCCCTGAATCCCTGTCGCTACAGGTTGTTCACGTAATCCGGCATCTTCTCGCCCGCCTTCAGGCGCACATACGCCTTCTTCCAGTCGGACCGATAGCCGGCAAACTTGCCGCGGCGGCGCTCTTTACCCACCATGTTTGCCGTGCGCACCGCGCTCACCTTCACCTTGAACAGCGCTTCCACGGCCTGCTTCACCTGCGTCTTCGAAGCCTTCACATCCACCTCGAAAACCAGCGTGCTTTCTGTTTCCTTCGCCGCCAGCGCCTTCTCGGTGATCATCGCCCGGCGAATCACTGTATACGTCGTCAGCATCAGGCCACCTGTGCCTTTCTGGACTCGGACTTCTTCGCCCGGGGAACCGACTTCTTCAGAGATTTCTGCAGCTTCTCAATCGCCGACCGCGAGAAGATCACCCGCTCGCTGCGCAGCAGATCGTAGGGATGGACCTCGTTGTCCAGCATCAGCTCGACGCGCTCGAGATTCCGCGCGCCCAGCAGCAGATTGCGGCCCAGGCTCTGCCCGTTCTCCACCAGCAGCGCCGTCTTCTTCGCTTCCAGCTTGTCCAGCGCCGCGCGGTAGAGCTTCGACTTCGGCTCGCTCAGCTCGAACGACTCCACCACCGTCAGCTTCCCATCGGCCAGCTTCGAAGCCAGCGCCGAGCGCAGCGCGCCCAGCAGCTTCTTCCGCGGAAACGCATAGTCATGCGAGTGCGGAACCGGCCCGTGCACCGTGCCGCCATGGCGCCACAGCGGTGACCGCACCGAACCGATGCGCGCCCGGCCTGTGCCCTTCTGCTTCCACAACTTCTTGCCCGACCCGGCGACCAGCTTGCGGTTCTTCGTCGCGGCCGTGCCCTGGCGCAGCGAGGCACGATAGTGCTTCACCGCTTCCCACAGCAACGCCTCGTTGATCTGCCCGAAGACCTCATCGGCCAGCTCCAGCGAGCCGACCTTCTGTCCTCCGAGATCCACTACATCAATATTTGCCATCGCGTTTACTCTTTCCTGCCCTTGCCTTCCAGTTCCATCAGCAAGTCGGCCAGTTAGCCCTTCGGGTTAGCAAGTCAGCCAAACCATTCCGCTAACTCGCTGACCCGCCAACGGCGCGCTGCGCCGCTGACTTGCTATTTCTTCTTGCCCATTGCCTTCTTCGAAGCCTTCAGCGGATCCACCGTGCCCGATCCAGCAAACCCACGACGCTCGCGCGGCGGAGCCTTGGACTTCGTGATCAGCACATACCCGTCCCGAGGGCCCGGCACGGCGCCTTCCACCATGATCAGGTTCTCGTCGAGATCGATGCCGCGAATGCGCAGGTTGCGCACCGTTACCCTGTCCACGCCCATGTGTCCCGGCATGCGCTGCCCAGGAAACACCCGCGACGGAAACGACGAAGCGCCAATCGAGCCCTGCACCTGAAACATGTGCCCGTGCGACTTGGGACCGCCGCCGAAACCATGCCGCCGCACCACGCCCGCGAACCCGCGGCCCTTGCTCGTCCCGGTCACGTCCACATACTTTTCGTCGGAGAAGATATCCACCAGCACGCGATCGCCGGCCTTCACGCCTTCAACCGCTGCATCCCCGTTCGCGGCAACCTTCGCCGTCTCAATCGCGACTTCCTTCTGCAGCCTTACCGGAGCAACGTTCTGCTTGGCGAAGTGTCCAGCCTGCGGCTTGGTCACCTTCGACGCCTTCACGAACTCGACCAGCCCAATCTGCGCCGCGTCGTAGCCGTCGCGGCTCGCCGTCTTCAACTGCGTAACAACGCACGGGCCGGCCTGCAGGACGGTGATGGGGTGCACGTCACCCTTCTCATCGAACACCTGCGTCATGCCGATCTTCTTACCGAGAATTCCACTCACTGACATAGTTCCCTTTCCTCATCATGCCCGCGCCACTTCCGCGTTCACTGTAGGTTGTCGCGGTCCAGCCTGTCTGGCTTTTGCGCCCCACGGGGCGCGTCCGCCTGGACGGCCAGTCCTTACTTCTCGAACGCTTTGATTTCCACGTCCACGCCGGCTGGCAGATCCAGCTTCATCAGCGCGTCCACCGTCTGCTGCGTCGGCTCCAGAATGTCGATCAGCCGCTTGTGCGTCCGAATTTCGAACGCCTCGCGCGACTTCTTATCGACGTGCGGGGAGCGCAGCACGCAGTACTTGTTCTTCACCGTCGGCAACGGAATCGGCCCCGCCACCTGTGCGCCCGTCCGCTTCGCAGTGTCGACAATCTCGCCCGTCGACGTGTCCAGCACGCGATAGTCGTAAGCCTTCAGCCGGATTCGTATTCTCTGTCCAACCATAGTGTTGTTGCTCTTTCCTTGTTAGCCGGGCTGGCCTTGCGACCAACCCCGCTAACTCGCTGACTTGCTAACTTGCTAACTCGCTGCTACTTGAGGATTTCGCTGATCGTGCCTGCGCCCACGGTCCGGCCGCCTTCGCGAATCGCGAAGCGCAGACCCTTTTCCATGGCCACCGGCGTAATCAGTTCCACTTCGAGCTCGACGTTGTCGCCCGGCATCACCATCTCCGTGCCTTCCGGCAAGGTCGCCACACCCGTCACATCGGTCGTCCGGAAGTAAAACTGCGGACGATAGCCCTTGAAGAACGGCGTGTGCCGGCCGCCCTCTTCCTTCGACAGCACATACACGCTCGACCGGAACCGGGTGTGCGGTGTAATCGAGCCCGGCTTCGCCAGCACCATGCCGCGCTCCACGTCTTCCTTCGCCACGCCGCGCAGCAGCAGGCCCGCGTTATCGCCGGCCAGTCCTTCATCCAGCTGCTTCTTGAACATCTCGACGCCGGTGACGACCGTCTTGCGCGTTTCGCGGAAGCCCACGATCTCCACTTCTTCGCCCACCTTCACCTTGCCGCGCTCGATGCGGCCCGTCACCACCGTGCCGCGTCCCGAGATCGAGAAGATGTCTTCGATCGGCATCAGGAAGGGCTGATCGATGGCGCGCGCCGGCAGCGGAACCTGCTTGTCGACCGCTTCCATCAGCTCGTCGATCTTCGCTTCCCACTGCGCTTCGCCGTTCAGCGCGCCCAGCGCCGAGCCGCGAATCACCGCCACGTCGTCGCCCGGGAACTGATACTTCGTCAGCAGCTCGCGCACTTCCATCTCGACCAGATCCACCAGCTCCTGGTCTTCGACCGCGTCGCACTTGTTCAGGAAGACCAGCACGTACGGCACGCCGACCTGGCGGGCCAGCAGCACGTGCTCCTTGGTCTGCGGCATCGGGCCGTCGGTGGCCGCGACCACCAGAATCGCGCCGTCCATCTGCGCCGCGCCGGTGATCATGTTCTTGATGTAGTCGGCGTGGCCCGGGCAGTCCACGTGCGCGTAGTGCCGGTTGGCCGTCTCGTATTCCACGTGCGCCGTCGCGATCGTGATGCCGCGCTCCCGCTCTTCCGGAGCGTTGTCGATCGAATCGAACGAACGAAAATGGTTCTTCGGGTTGTGCTTCTGCAACACCTTCGTGATCGCCGCCGTCAGCGTCGTCTTCCCGTGATCGATGTGCCCGATCGTCCCCACGTTCACGTGCGGCTTCGACCGGTCAAACTTTTCCTTCGCCATAAAAGTCCTGATTCCCTTTCGTAGCTTGTACCGCCTGTTGCACATCGGAGCGCCGGCTGTCCGGCTCCAGCCCCAAAAACCTGATGCTTGTAACTGCCACCGCGACAAATTTCCCATCGCGGCTTCTGCTGCAAATCTCTTACTTGCCCTGATTCCGTCCGATAATCTCTTCGGAAATCATGCGCGGCGCTTCTTCATACCGCGCAAACTGCATCGTGTACGAGGCCCGGCCCTGCGTTGACGAACGAATATCGTTCACATACCCGAACATCTCTTTCAGCGGTACCATCGCCTTGATCACCTGCGACCCGCCCACGTGCTCCATGCCTTCAATCCGGCCGCGCCGCGAGTTGATGTCGCCGATGATCGTCCCCATGTGCTCTTCCGGAACCGTCACTTCCACCGCCATCACCGGCTCCAGCAGAACCGGCGATGCCTTGCGCGCCGCTTCCTTGAACGCCAGCGAACCCGCGATCTTGAAGGCCATTTCGTTCGAGTCCACTTCGTGGTAGCTGCCGTCGTACAGAAAGGCCTTGTAGTCCACCATTTCGTAGCCCGCCAGAATCCCGCCCAGCGCCGCCTCGCGAATGCCCTGCTCGATCGGCTTGATGTATTCCTTCGGAACCACGCCGCCGCGAATCTCGTTCACGAACTCAACGCCCTTGCCCGGCTCGTTCGGCTCCAGACGAATCTTCGCGTGCCCGTAGTTGCCCGAACCGCCGGTCTGCCGGATGTACTTGCCTTCCGCCTCGGCGATCTTGCGCACCGTCTCGCGGAACGCCACCCGCGGCTCGCCCACATTCGCCTCGACCTTGTGCTCGCGCTTCATGCGGTCCACAAGAATTTCGAGGTGCAATTCGCCCATGCCGCTGATGATCGTCTGTCCGGAATCGATATCCGTCCGCACCTTGAACGTCGGATCCTCATCCGCCAGCCGCGCCAGCGCTACGCCCATCTTTTCCTGATCGGTCTTGGTCTTCGGCTCCACCGCCACCGAAATCACCGGCTCCGGAAAATCAATCGCGCTCAGCGCAATGGCATGATGCGGATCGCACAGCGTGTCGCCCGTCTTGATTTCCTTCAGCCCCACGCACGCGCAGATGTCACCCGCGTAAATCTCGGTGATTTCCTCACGCTTGTTGGCGTGCATCTTCACCAGCCGCCCCACGCGCTCCGTGCGTCCCGACCGCGGATTCAGCACCGTGTCGCCGGTCTTCAGCGAGCCGGAGTACAGCCGGATGAATCCCAGCTTCCCGTACTGATCGTTGATCAGCTTGAACGCCAGCGCCGAAAACGGCTCCTCGTCCTTCGCTTCGCGCTTCAGCACCACGCCCGCATGATACGGATCGATGCCTTCAATCGCCGGCACATCCAGCGGACTGGGCAGATAATCCACCACCGCGTCCAGCAGCGTCTGCACGCCCTTGTTCTTAAACGCCGAACCGCACAGCACCGGAAAGACCTTCATCTCGATCGTCGCCCGCCGCAGCGCCGCCTTCAGTTCCGCGCCCGTCGGCGTCTCGCCTTCGAGGAACTTGTGCAGCATCTCGTCGTCGTTCTCAGCCACCGTCTCGATCAGCTGCATGCGGAACGCTTCCGCCTTCTTCAGCAGTTCCGCCGGAATCGGCTCTTCGGAATACTCCGCGCCCATGGTCTCGTCGTGCCACAGGATCGCCTTCATATCGATCAGATCGACGACGCCCTTGAACTTCGCTTCCGCGCCGATCGGAATTTGCGTGGCCACCGGCCGCGCTCCCAGGCGCTTGCGGATCGTCTCAATCACGTGTTCGAAGTCCGCGCCCGCCTTGTCCATCTTGTTCACAAAACAAATCCGCGGAACCTTGTACTTGTCGCCCTGCCGCCACACCGTCTCGGTCTGGGGCTGCACGCCGCTCACCGAATCGAACAGCGCCACCGCGCCATCCAGCACGCGCAGCGAACGCTCCACCTCGGCCGTGAAATCCACGTGGCCAGGCGTATCGATAATGTTGATCCGGATATCTTTCCAGGTGCAGGTCGTCGCCGCGGACGTGATCGTGATGCCGCGCTCCTGCTCCTGCTCCATGTAATCCATCGTCGCGGTGCCTTCGTGCACTTCGCCAATCCGATGGGTTATCCCCGTGTAATAGAGGATGCGCTCGGTCGTCGTTGTCTTTCCGGCGTCGATGTGCGCCATGATTCCGATGTTCCGGCAACGATTAAGCGGTACTAGTCGCGGCACAATAATCTCTCTTTGCTTCTCGCGAACTGCATCAGCCCGCGGTTATTCTGTTGCTTTGTCCAGCTAACCAGCTAACTCGCTAACCAGCTGGCTCGCTAACTCGCTGCTTCTCTACCACCGGTAATGCGCAAACGCCTTGTTCGCTTCGGCCATGCGATGGACATCTTCCTTCTTCTTCATCGCCGCGCCGCGCCCGTTCGCCGCATCCAGCAGCTCGTTGGTCAGCTTGTCGATCATGCCCTTCTCGCCCCGCGCCCGGCCAAAACTCACCAGCCAGCGAATCGCCAGCGACGTCCGCCGCTCCGGATTTACTTCCACCGGCACCTGATAGTTCGCGCCGCCCACGCGCCGCGTCTTCACCTCGAGCAGCGGCTTGCAGTTCTCCACCGCCTTCTTGAAGAGCGTCAGCGCTTCCGCGCCGCCCTTCTGCTCCAGGTTCGACATAGCGGTGTAGAAGATCCCCTGCGCCGTCGACTTCTTCCCGTCCCACATCATCGAGTCAATGAACTTCGTCACCAGCGTGGAGTTGTACACCGGATCCGCCGCCACTTCCCGCTTCGCAATATGACCTTTTCTCGGCATGCTTCCTATTCCTTATCCCGTCTTGCGCCCCGCAGGGCGCCTCTCTCTGGACGGCTAATCCCTACTTCTTCGCCGCGCCGCCCTTGGCGCGCTTCGTCCCATACTTCGACCGGCTCTGGTTGCGTCCGGCCACGCCGACTGAATCCAGCGTCCCGCGCACCACGTGATACCGCACGCCCGGCAGATCCTTCACACGGCCCCCGCGGATCAGCACAATCGAGTGCTCCTGCAGGTTGTGCCCGATGCCGGGAATGTAAGTCGTCACCTCGATGCCGTTCGTCAGCCGCACCCGCGCTACCTTGCGCAGCGCCGAGTTCGGCTTCTTGGGCGTCTGCGTGTACACGCGCGTGCAAACTCCGCGCCGCTGCGGCGATCCCTGCAACGCAGGCGAGGCCGTCTTGTACCGCGGCGCCGTCCGGCCCTTTTTCACCAGCTGATTGAATGTCGGCAAAACTCTCTCCTTCGCACTGCCAATCCCGGCCCTGCAATTCCGGCCCTGCAATTCCGGCCCAACTCATCCACAGCACGCGAAACCGCTCGCTTCGTCTGCGCTCCCCAGGTTCACTCCGAACCCGCGCGCACGAAGGGGCGATCTGCTTCGCGTCCGCTCACTTCTTCCCTGCTCAGACAAGAACCTGCGACGGTGACCGAGCGTGCCTTGAGCCCCGCACTCCTGCGGAGCATATGGAACAGCCGATTCCGTTTCGAAGTTCCGGCCCGCATAGCTTGCCAAGGTGGCAAGTGTCGCAGGCTCCGATGCGATCCAACCGCGATGCTGCGCTCACTTCTTAGCCGGACTCACTTCCCGGCTCCCCGCAGCCCCGCTGCCCGTCCACACTCCCCCCTCAACCACAGAGAGAAATAGGCTTTAAGCAGCTTTTTGAGAATAGCACAAATCGGTTTTCCGTCAAAATTTGGCGGCTGTGTGCCGCATTCGGGCTCTCCGCACGCCAGCAAGCCGATTTTCGGCCTCCGAACGCCCTCCATTCGACCTGATTTGCCCCCCTGGTTCGATCTGCCGCCGGAACCTCGCCCCCAACCGATGCGTACCGACTGGAGAACAACGAAAACCAGTCAACGGAGCCGCGACGATGGACCGCACGGTCAAAGTCTCACAGCAAGCCTGGGCGAGAACCGCAGGCTTTGCCCTGCTGGCGATCATCGTCTTCGGCCTCACCGGCATGCTCATTCAGTCGTTTGGCGGACCAGGCTCGGAAATCCAAAATATCCTGGCGCATGAACGCCGCTTCCGAATCGGCCTCGCCTTCGGATTCCTCATGTTGAATAACGATGTCCTCCTGGCCGTGGCCCTGTATGCGCTGCTGAAGCCTGTGAACGCGCCCCTCGCGCTCCTGGGCACGCTGTGGCGTTTCGCGAATGCAGTCGTCCTGGGAGTGGGCATCGTCGGCGCTTTTACCGCATTAAATCTGCTCAGCGCTCCGCATTCATCAGGAGCATTCACCGTCGCCCAGGCGCAGGCGCTCGCGGGCCAGTTTCAGCAAATGAATGTCACCGCGAGCCCCATCGGCCTGCTCTTCTGGAGCATGGGCGCGGCCATCCACAGCTACCTCCTGTGGAAGTCCGAATACATCCCCAAACTCCTGTCGATCTCGTACCTCGCCATCGCTCTCGTCATCCTCGTCGGGTGCTCCGCCATGCTCATCTTTCCCGCCGTCGAGGCCGTCATCGATCCCTGGTTCGTCCTGCCCGATCTCCCCATCGAACTGGCGGTCGCCTTGTGGCTCATGATCAGGGGCGCAAACATCCCCGCAGCAATACCCCTCCGGCCTCGATAATTCAGGGGCTCAGGAATTCCCGCTTCGCTCCAGCCGCAAAGCAGCCTCAAACGGCACGCGCGGCAGCTCCATTCGATCAACAATACTTTCCCGCCGATCACAACTCTCCCACCGACCCCTCGAAGTTGTCGGTGGACGTAAAGCTACCTTGACATTTGCTGGAGCTGTTGCTACTGTACGTCAAGCCAGCTGAGGATTATATACTTGACACAAGGCTAGAGACTTGCTATCCTGTCTTTGCTGGACGGGCCGATTTCCTCCCAACTGCTTCTTTCTTAATGTGTTTAAGCACTTCGGGATGAAACAAATGCTTCACCGCTTCATGGGTTTTCATCTTGCGGGGATGCTTGGCCGGTTTGGGAGGATTAGACATGACAGACTCCGTTAATCTCTGTGCCTTGATTGAGCAGTTTGGCAGCGAAGAAAAGTGCCGCGCTTACCTTGAGGCTTTGCGCTGGCCGAACGGGATTCATTGCCCGCGCTGCTTGTCGGACAAAACCTCTCAGATTACGAAGCGGAACCAGTTTGACTGCGATGCTTGCCGCTACCAGTTTTCGGTGACCGCTGGCACGATCTTTAACGATTCCCACTTGCCGCTGTGGAAGTGGTTTCTGTGCGTTTACCTGCTCTGCGAGTCCCGCAAGGGCATGAGCGCGAACCAGATCAAGCGGACCTTGGGCATCTCCTACAAGACCGCCTGGTATCTGTGCCACCGCGTCCGCGCGGCGATGAAGGAAGTCAATCCTGAGCCCCTGGACGGCATCCTGGAGATGGATGAGACGTATGTGGGCGGCAAGTATCGTGGACCTGAAGCGCAGCGTCACCGCCGGGATAACAAAGAGATCGTGGTCGGCATCCGGCAGCGCGGCGGAGAACTCCGGTTTTTTCACGCTGAGGATGTGAAGTCGGGCACGCTGGCGAAATACATCAAAGAGAATGTCTCGCCTGAAGCGGAAATAATCTGCACCGATGAACTGACTTCCTATCCTAAAGCGGTCCGTGAGTCCGGCCTGAAGAACATCAAGCATCGCACGGTCAACCACTGGGAAGGCGTTTATGTGGACGGAAACATTACGACCAACAGCATTGAATCCGCTTTCTCTTTGCTGAAGCGCGGCGTGGTCGGAACGTGGCATAAAATCTCCGCAAAACACCTTGAAGCCTACCTGGACGAAATGACTTTCCGATTCAACAATCGCAAGAACCCTTATATGTTTCGAGACACACTGATTAAGCTGATCGAGGCCTCGGCACTGGAGTACAAGAAACTCACAGCGGCGGCCTGATATCAAGCACGACCGTGAAGTCTTTGGTCGTCTTCAGGCTGCCGCAGTTCTTGCAGGCCCACGTGAAAGCCACACCAACAGACGGAACCCTAGACGCGACGCGAAAGGAAATGTCGGTTTTCTGGAAGCTAACTCCAGCATTGAGATCTCCGATCGCAATGTGGCGGGAATTTTCATCCATCCCCGTTGGCTTATCAGACCTCACGGGCTCCGCAGCAAACGTACATATTTGACATAGGTGTATCCAAACTTCCGCCGCCTCCGCTTGAACGGACGAAATATTCCTCACAACGAAAGAGAATGTGTACGAGCCATTCGGATTCACGGATGAGAAGGCGGTTTCTGAGGGTTGGCTCGTATTCCTATAGTTGTCATCGTAAAAGGAAAACATTAACTGAGCTGGCTCCGGCGGTGGATTCACTCTCCCCACCTTCCCAATGTTGACATCAAGTTCGTTTGTGGCGTTTTTGAAGCTGGTAGAGAGCGTCGTAGCTATCTGATCCAACTCCTTTCCTAACCCATCCACCCTAGTATTGAGGTTGCCGAAACTCCGATCAGAGTGTAAATTTGCCGCGTTAACTGCTTGCGTTACTGCGCTGCTCATTTGGGCAGCGTTCTGCTGGTCAGTGAGCGCCTGTTGATGCCAAAGCAAAAAGCTCCATAAGCCGCCGCCGAGGATGATCGAAAGTCGCCAAATTTTCCTCATCTTGTGCTCCAAATCCTTGTCGATGACGAACGCAAAAAGGATTGAGAACATCGTGGGTATGAGATTGACGACAAAATTGACAACGTGGACATTGCTCCACAGTCTGGGGCCATAGAGTCGGCCGAAATGGACCAGGAGTGGACACGCCGCGATGAAAGCCGCCGCCAAGAAAATCCGCCGTGCGATCTTCCTTTGGCCGGATGAAATAGATTTCGCTTTGGCGAGCAGCATCGTCGAAGCCGCTGTAAATCGCTTCCAAAACACGGCAAGTCCTGAAGAAACACCCATCGCATACACCTCCCCGTCCACCCGTAAAGCCAAGTGGTACTGAGGTTACGCTTTGCCTTACCTTGTGTCAAAGTGATAATCCTCAGCCAGCTTTACATGGAACCCACCGTCCAAAATCGCGTCAAAGAACTCCGCGCCGCCCGCGACTGGACCCAGGAGCATCTCGCCGCCGCCGTCGGCGTCTCCCGCCAAAGCATCATCTCCATCGAGCGCGGACGCTACGTCCCCAGCCTCCCCCTCGCGATCCTGCTCGCCCAAACCTTTGAACTCCCCCTCGAACAGATCTTTACCCTGGAGAAGAACGCATGACCCCTGGCAGCCCGACCCCCGGCCTGACCTCCCGCCGCATCCTCGGCATCGCCATCGACGAGCGCTTCCTCGACCATCGCCGCCGCTCCACCAGCTTCGCCGCCATGGCCGCCGCCCTCGTCACCGGCGGACTCTTCGAGTACCACCTCATCCGCCAGCACCGCATCGACTGGGATCTCGCCATCGTCCTCGTCGCCATGGTCGCCGTCAAATTCACCGCCATGGCCTGGTTTCACTTCACCGACTAACCCCACGCCACAGGAGATTTTCGTCATGTGCCTCTCTGCGCAAAATGACAATCGTCGCGAACGCTGGCTCATCAGCGTCGGCTGCCTCTGCCTCGCGCTCAGCCTGGCCTCAAAAAGCATGAACCTCACCTTCGGACTCTCGCCCTCCCCTCTCGAATTTCTGCGCGGCGTCCTGCTCGGCCTCTCGCTCGCCATGAACCTGCACGTCATCTGGCTGCGCAGGCGGCGCAACCGCCAGGCCGGCGCCTAGTCTGCCCCTGCCGGCCGCCGGCCTCTCACCGCAGAAAAGCATCCCGGCCACCATCAAATTCCGCATCCAACCATCATCCGAGTCGGAGTAACACCGGCTCCCGCGAAGTTGCGTCCCAATAGGTCCATAACTCCCCGATCCAAATGCAAGCTATCGAAAGAAGTTACTTTCTCCTGGGAAACCCCCGGCATCCTACTAATCGCCCGTCCGCACGAAAATCCATCCACGGAGTCCAGCAGTATGACCCCTAACCGATCGACAGTCGTACTCTCTCTGGCGCTCGCCGGTTTGGCCGCTTCGGCCCTCACCGCGGCTGCCCAGGAAAGTTCTGCCATCGCGTACGTGTACGTTGCGAACACCACCAAAGCCGGCGCGAACTATATCGACGGCTACTACACTTCCTCCACCGGCGCCCTCACCGTAATGCCGGGCTCGCCATTCCCAGTGGCTAAGTGCAAAATCTCCACCAGCTGCGGCCTGGGATCGATCGCTCTCAACGGCAAATGGCTCTTCGGCAGCGACGGCTACAACATTGATGTCTTTTCCATGGCCAGTAACGGCGCTCTCAAACAAACAGCGTCCAATCCGGAAGGCGAACTCGCGCACACCACTCCGGAAACGCCCTCCGGCGGTCCCGAATCGGTCTTCCTCGACCACACCGGCGCCACGCTCTACGACTTCAACATCAATCTCAACGGGACGGAGAACAACGGCTACCAGGCCTTCGCCATCGATCAGCAGAACGGTCACATCTCTCTGATCAACCAGGTCGGCGGCGGTCCCGGCGATCAGGGCCCGCTGGCTTTCACCGGCAGCAATGAGTTCGCGTACACCTCCAGTTGCTATCACGGCACGCCGCAGATCCTCGGCTTCCAGCGCCTCGGCGACGGCGGCCTCGCCCCGCTCAATATCAACCCCGCTATGCCGAAGGCCTACACGGGTTATTTCTACTGCCCCTACCTGGCGGCAGCCGATCCCGCCAACCACGTCGTCGTCGCCGTCCAGAACACGCCCGTTGACGACCTCCAGGGCACGGCTCCCTATGCCTTCGCCTCCTACACCGTCAACAACAGCACCGGGAACCTGACCACGACCAACACCTATGCCCAGATGCCCAGCACCAAAGCCGGACTTCCCAGCACCTACTGGCTGTCTCCTGATGGGAAGTACCTCGCCGTGGGCGGCTCGACCGGCCTCCAGGTCTTCCACTTCAACGGAGCTTCCCCGCTGACCGCCTTCACCGGCCTGCTCACCGGCGACGCCATCGACCACATCTGGTGGGACAACGACAGTCACCTGTATGCGGTCGGTCAAACCGACAACAAGCTCTTCGTCTTCACCATCAGCGCCTCCGGAGCCACACCGGCCCCCGGATCGCCCCACGCCATCACCGGAGCAGCGGCTGTGATGGCGCTGCCGAAGTAACGAAAACGAACCCAACCTCTTACCCGAAGGCCGGTGAGGACATCCCTCACCGGCCTTCGTTTCTGCTCGCGCCGCACAATCCGAACGCGCCGGCAGCTGTGGCAGCCCGTTTCCGGGCGCAGACCGCGCATTTTCCTGCTCGCGGAAACGACTTTTAACATCAGCGGCATCCAACATCCTGTAACCTGGTTGTAACAAGAAAAACTCCGGCACGGAGCATCCACCGGGTGGCGCTGGGCAGGTCCCCAAATTTCCTGCCGGCTTGCGCTTCCGGGGGAAATCTATTGTCGTTTGCGGAAGGTACGATGTTGCAGATCTTTGCGGTTTCCGGGATGTGGATCGCTGAAGTGACCATCCTGAGCGCCATCCTGGCTGTCGTTGAAATTGTGCTGGAGCGCGGCCAGGGCTGGGCCACCGCTCTCGGCAACGACGGCCTCGGCATCCGGCTCCTCGCGGGATCCCCCCTCGCCAGCTGGATCGACAAGCCCTACATTACCGCCTACCATCTGCTGGTTTTCGGAGCGGTCCTGCCCACCGTGCTCCTGGCGCAATCCCGCGTCGCCGCGCTCACCGGGCTGGGCGTGCCGGCGACCCCTATGGGCAATTTCCTGTTCTACTTCTCGGCCTTCCTGGCCATCTGCATCGTCGAGGATTTCCTCTGGTTCGCCCTCAACTGGTACTACCCCACCAGCCTCACCGATCTCTTCGACGGGAAAATCTGGTGGCATACCGGCTGGGTCGCGCTGGGGCCGTCGCTCAAGCTCCCCCGCTGCTACTTCTCCGTCGGCGGCGTCGCGCTCTGCCTCTTCGTCCTCCGTCTCGCGCTGGCAGGATGATGCGCCGATAACGAGGCGGCGAGCCGGTTCGCAAAATATGGCCAAATAAGCGCGCAGAACCAAACTCTGTTTTGGTTCCGTCGATGTACCAGCGAAGACTGCGAACAACCGGTTACCGACCCCCCGAGTCTCCTCCCACCTGCAGCACCGCCAAAAACGCGTCCTGCGGATGATCCATTTCCCCGATCCGCTTCATGCGCTTCTTTCCCTCTTTCTGCTTCCCCAGCCGCTTGCGCTTGCGGCTGATGTCGCCGCCATCCCCTTTTGCCCAATCTCTCCAGGCTAAGATTGAAGCGAATCGGGGGTGACGTTTGCGGGTTGGCCTCATGACTCGGGAGTATCCGCCGAACGTCTACGGCGGCGCCGGCGTTCACGTTGAATACCTCAGCCGCGAACTGGCTCGCTCCATCGAAGTTGAGGTCCACTGCTGGGGCGAGCAGCACCTCGACGCAGGCAACCTGCACGTGCGCGGCGCAGATCCCTGGCCCCTGATCTCCGACGGCACCAACGCCAAATTCAAAACCGCGCTCGAAACCTTCAGCCTCAATCTCGCCCAGGTCCTCGATCTCTCCGCCCTCGACGTCGTCCACACCCACACCTGGTATGTCTCGATGGCCGGCTTCCTCGCGAAGAAGCTCTACAACATTCCCTTCGTCCTCACCACGCACAGCCTCGAGCCGCTGCGCGCGTGGAAGGCCGAGCAACTCGGCAGCGGCTACGCCATGAGCTCCTGGATGGAGCGCACCGCGATCCTCGACGCCGACGCCGTCATCGCCGTCTCCCAGGGCACGCGCCAGGACATTCTGCGCGCCTATCCCGCCATCGATCCCGCCCGCATCCACGTGATCTACAACGGCATCGACCTCGACCAATATCGCCGGGACGAGGCCACCGGCGCCCTCGTGAACAACGGCGTCGATCCCACCCGGCCCTATGTTCTCTTCCTCGGCCGCATCACCCGCCAAAAAGGCGTCACCCATCTCGTCGAGGCGATTCCCTTCCTGCCTCCCAACACCCAGATCGTCCTCTGTGCCGGAGCGCCCGATACTCCGGAAATTGCCGCCGAGATGCGAGCGAAAGTCAACCACGCCCGCGCCGCTAATCCCCACATCGTCTGGATCGAAAAGATGGTCACCAAGACCGAGGCCATCCAGCTCTACAGCCACGCCGCGGTCTTCTGCTGCCCCTCGGTCTACGAGCCCTTCGGCATCATCAATCTGGAAGCGATGGCCTGCCGCGCACCAGTCGTCGCCAGCGCCACTGGCGGCATTCTGGAGGTAGTGGTCGACGGCGAAACCGGCTATCTGGTGCCCTTCGAGCAGGACCCGGTGACCAACTTCCCGCTCCACCCGGAGCAGTTCGCGCGCGACCTCGCGGCGAAGATCGCCACCCTGCTCGCCGACCCCGCAAAGGCCAGGCAATTCGGCGACGCCGGCCGCCGCCGCGTGGAGCAGATGTTCTCCTGGACATCGATCGCCGCGCAGACCATCGACTTATATCGCGGCCTGGTCGAGACGCCAAAATCAAAGCAGCGTTGATCGCCGGACCGTCGCCGCCCGCGGACTACCGCCCCCCCGCTGTCCTCGCCCGCCTTAACATCCGTTGCACTTGGCCGCCGTCAGTTCGACTGGACCGGCACGCCAGCGCTTTTCAGGATGGATTTAGCTTGCCCCGCATATTGGCCATTCGGAGCCAATGCAAGATACTTCTGGAATGCTTCCGCGCATCCGGGCGGCAGGATAAGTTTCCCGGTCCCGGTGTTAAGGGTGGCCTGGCGCAGGAGAGCCTGACCCCGGAGGAAATACGCGTCCGCCTTCGAAGGCGCCGTGACCGTTGGCGTGGTCAGCGGCGGTCCGGAGGCAGGCGCTTGCCGGGACTTCGTCGGCGACTGGGGTGGGGCTGGCAATGCAGGAGTGCCTCCCGGTGTCACCGCAGTTTCAGCAGTCCCGGCCTGAGGCCCATGCGCGCTGCGCTCGATCGCAACATCCTCGAGCACCGTGTCAAATTGCGCAGAGTCGCCTTCGCTGTCGGCCAGGACATTCACCGATAAACGGAATCCTTTCTCGCCGTCCCACCGCCACTCTTCTCCCATCGGTCTGGCGAGTCCGGGCTGGTAGATCCTCAACCCGACATCGGGCCTGTAGGGGTGCGTCATATAGGGCGATCCCTGCACCCTCCCTGACGCCATCGACACATCCTCGCCTCCGCCTCTGCGAAGGTACATGTGTCTGTAGGAATCCAGTCCCTGACAAATCTGGTACTCCTGACCGTAGGTATGCCAAATGAGCGGGTCAGCCTTCGGGCCGGATCCTGCGGCCATCTGCGGTGTGATTTGTGCGCAGGTTTTCACTGCGGACGATATGTAATCGATCTCCTTGTCCCAGGCGTGGGAATCGAGGCCGTGAGCCACGGCGGCTTTGCGCAGCATCCCGGGTAGCAATTCGGCGAATTCATCCGCACTGTAGGTAGCTGTCGCATCCGTCACCACGCCGCTGCCCGGGCACGCTGCGGAGAATTTCCTGAAGATGGGGTCCTGGGGCCTCACATCCACCACCGGCGTTTCGCCATCGTTGAGTGGCAGTTCGATGCTCACATCTTTGGCCCGATAGAAGTCCTGATAAAAGCCCGCGGCGCCTAACCGATCAAAGACGGATGTTTCAGACACATCATCTTTGTCTACGAATTTGAGCGTCGCTTCGTTCTTGTAATCCGTCGCCGGGTTGACGGTAACAATCTCGCCCCGGTCAATGCGATAGCGAACCGTCACGCGCATCTTGTGGTTGAATACCTGCCCCATCACCACCGTCGCGTCGGGTTGAAACAACATAGAGCCAAGGTCTTTGTCGGGCGACGTATAGACAACCTGCAGCGCCAGGCCGGGGCCGCAGGTCGCAAATACACCGACGTAGTCGCGTCCGTCATGGAACGGCTCGCAGAGAACGGCTTCCCGCACGCTGCCGTTTAAACCGCCTTCCTTGCTCTCAATTCGCCACTTCCCGCTCTCCGCCCCGCACGGATCCGACGACGTTGTTTCCGCAACCGTCCCTGGCGAAGCGGGCTGCGGCGCCGAACCACCGTTTTTCGCCTGCATGGCGGCGATCACCTTGTCCGGAACGCCAAGCTGCTTCAGTTGGATGAGGCTGTTCGTGGTCAGCAGAAAGTGGCCCGGATTGCTGCGAATCTGCTCAACAATCACATCCGTTCCAAGGTGGGCTTGCACCATGCGGACAACCGCGGCGTTGTTGAGGGTCTCCTGCGACTTCAGCGTCGGAACGGCAGTTGCCAACACGATCAGCGCAAATAGAAGTGTGCCGGCGTTGCAAATAAGCCGGGGCAGTTGCTGGGCTACCGTCTTCATGATCCTCTTTCCCGGCGGCCGGCGGAAAGACAGTGAATGCCGGCATCCGGTCGACACAAAGTTGTGCAAGGCCAGTGGATTTGAGATGTACCGGGGGACTGAGTGGGCACAAGTCTATCGCGAGAGCGATGACCTGGACAACTAGACCAACAGCAGGCGCGCGCCGCTCCCTACCGCCCCCCGCTGTCCTCTCCCACCTTCAGCACCGCCAGAAACGCCTCCTGCGGAATATCCACTTTCCCAATCCGCTTCATGCGCTTCTTGCCCTCTTTTTGCTTCTCCAGCAGCTTGCGCTTGCGGCTGATGTCCCCGCCGTAGCACTTCGCGATCACGTTCTTGCGCAGCGGGCTCACCGTCTCGCGCGCAATCACCTTCGCCCCAATCGCCGCCTGGATCGCCACCTCGAACTGCTGCCGCGGAATCAGCTCCCGCATCTTCGACACCAGCGCCCGCCCGCGATCGTAGGCAAAGTCCTTGTGCACGATGATCGACAGCGCATCCACCGGTTCACCCGACACCAAAATGTCCATCTTCACCATCGGCGAAATCCACGTCCCGGAGAGGTGATAGTCGAGCGACGCATAGCCACGCGAGACCGACTTCAGCCGGTCGTAGAAGTCCAGCACGATCTCGTTCAGCGGCAGTTCGTACGTCAGCATCACCCGCGTCGACGACACGTACTCGAAGTTTTTCTGCCGCCCGCGCTTCTCTTCCACCAGCTTCAGAATCCCGCCAACATATTCTTCGTTGGTCAGGATCGTCGCCGTGATCATTGGCTCTTCGACCTTCTCAATCTCGCTCTGGTCCGGCCACCGCGACGGGTTATCCACCTCGATCATCGACCCATCTGTCAGATGGACCTTATAGCGCACGCTCGGCGCCGTCGTGATCAGATCCAGATCGAACTCGCGCTCCAGCCGCTCCTGGATAATCTCCATGTGCAGCAGCCCCAGAAACCCGCAGCGGAAGCCGAACCCCAGCGCCACCGAGCTTTCCGGCTCAAAGAAGAACGACGAGTCGTTCAGCTTCAGCTTCTCCAGCGCATCGCGCAGCAGCGTGTGTTCATGCGAGTCGACGGTGTAGATGCCCGCGAACACCATCGGCTTGATCTCTTCGAACCCAGGCAGCGCATGCGCCGCGGGCCGCGCATCCTCGGTGATGGTGTCGCCCACCCGCGTATCCGAGACATTCTTGATGGTCGCGACAAAGAAGCCCACTTCCCCTGCCGACAACTCCTCAATCTCCACCGGCTTCGGCGTCAGCACCCCCATCGACTCGACATCGAAGACCTTATCGTTCCACATCAAGCGAATCTTCATGCCCTTGCGCATGCGCCCATTCACAATGCGCGCCAGCACAATCACGCCGCGGTATGGATCGAACCACGAGTCGAAAATCAGCGCCTGCAGCGGCGCTTCCGCATCGCCCTTCGGCGGAGGCAGCCGGTTCACAATGGCTTCCAGAATCTCCGGCACGCCCAAACCGGTCTTCGCGCTCACCGGGATCGCGTCCGTCGCGTCCAGCCCCACCGTCTGCTCGATCATCTCCTGCGTCCGCGGAATATCCGCGCTCGGCAGATCGATCTTGTTGATCACCGGAATGACTTCGAGCCCGTGATTGATCGCGAGATAAGCATTGGCCAGCGTCTGCGCTTCCACGCCCTGCGACGCATCCACTACCAGCAGCGCGCCTTCGCACGAGGCCAGCGACCGCGACACCTCGTACGAAAAATCCACGTGCCCCGGCGTGTCGATCAGGTTCAGCTGATACGTCTCGCCGTCCTTCGCCGGATACATCATCCGCACCGAATGCGCCTTGATCGTGATCCCGCGCTCGCGCTCCAGGTCCATCGCGTCCAGCACCTGCGCCTGCATCTCCCGCGCCGTCAGCGAGCCGGTCAGCTCCAGCAGACGGTCCGAGAGCGTGGACTTCCCGTGATCGATGTGCGCAATAATCGCGAAATTGCGAATGTGTTTGTTGTCCATGGAATTGGGCTTTGCAGGAGCGCGGCTTCACAGCTTGCAGAAGAACTTCATTCTTTGAAGGGGCACGACTTCAGTCGTGCCGTAACAGCATAAAAACCAATCGGGCTTTAGCCCCTGAGGGATCGTCTCCAATGATCCAGGCTATAGACGCGCCTTGCCCTGGGAAATGAAGTTCGCCGGAACCGTCAGTTTACCATCCGCACGCCGCCGCTCCAGGTCATACAATGGAGCTTCCGCATTGCTCATGGCCGTTCAGAGATTCCTCCTCGCAGGCAGCATGGCTGCGCTCGTCGCCCTCACGGGATGCCCGTCGAACCAGGGTTCCGCTGCGTCTCCCCAGGCGCAGGCCGCCGCGCCCACTCTGCCCGCCGCCCCCGCAGCCAATGCTCCACAAACCACCTCAGCCGCCCCGTCCCAGGCTTCTCCCCTCCAGAGCGCCGCCGCCGCCCAGGCCCAGGCCGCCAACGCGCAGCGCGACCGCCCCCTCATCGATTCCGTCGAAAAGGCATACCACACCGGCCTCAACGACTATCAGCAGGGACACCTCGCCTCCGCCCGCGCCAATTTCGACTACGCCGTCGACCTCATGCTCCGCTGCAACTGCGATCTGCGCAGCGATCAGACCCTCTCCGACGAATTCGACCGCATCGTCGACGCCGTCAACACTCTCGAACTCGACGCCCTCCGCCAGGGCAACGGCCTCCAGCCCCAGGCCGAACCGTCCCCGGTCGAAGTCGCCGGCAACATCACCACCTCCGCCAATCCCAACGTCGCCGCCACCGCCACCGCCGAGCTCAAGACCACCCAGTCCGATCTCCCCCTCGTCATCAACGAATACGTCGCCAACTACATCGACTTCTTCACCAACAATCCCCGCGGCCATGGAACCATCGTTTCCGCCCTCGAGCGCATGGGCCGCTACAAAGACATGATCCAGCGCGTCCTCAAGGAAGAAGGCGTCCCCCAGGACCTCATCTACCAGGCGTTCGCTGAATCCGGCTTCCGCCCTCAGGCCATGAATCCCCGCTCCGGCGCCGGCGGCATGTGGCAATTCATGCCCTTCGGCACCTATGGACTCGAGCGCACCGCCTGGTTCGATCAGCGCTTCGACCCCGAAGAGGCTACCCACGCCTACGCCCGCGAAATCAAAAAAGATTACGCCCAGCTCGGCGACTGGTTTCTCGCCATGGCCGCCTACGACTGGGGCGCAGGCAACGTCCAGCGCGCCGTCGAGCGCACCGGCTACGCCGATTTCTGGGAGCTCTACCGCCGCAACAATCTTCCCCAGGAAACCAAAAATTATGTTCCTGTCTTTCTCGCCGTCACCATTATGGCGAAGAATCCCAAACAATATGGCCTCGAGGACATCGCCGCCGATCCGCCCCTCGTCACCGACACCGTCACCACCGACTACTCTGTCGACCTGCGCCTCGTCTCCGACATCGTCGGCGCGCCCGTGCAGGAGATTGCTGCCCTCAACCCCAGCCTGCTCCGCATGAGCACCCCGCCCGACGACTCCTTCGATCTGCACCTCCCCGCCGGCACCAAAGACGTCTTCAACCGCGACATCGCGGAGATCCCCGTCGACAAGCGCCGCACCTGGCGCTTCCATTCCGTCGAAGACGGTGACACCCTCGAGAGCATCGCCCACACCTGGCACGTCTCGCCTTCAGAACTCGCCTTCGTAAATCAGCTCACGCCGAAATCCGATCTCTCCGGCGTGGATTCCCTCGTCATCCCCGTTGCCCCCGCCAGCGAGCCCAGCTCGCTCCGCAACGCCGTCTATCGTCCCCGCCGCGGAGACACGCTGGTCACCATTGCCGACCGCTTCGGCGTCACCGTCGCCCAGCTGCGCCGCTGGAATCATCTCCGCGCCCAAACCGTCACCCCCGGCCAGGGCCTCTACGTCGCCGAGCCCGCGCATATCTCCGTCGGTCGCCACACGCGTTCGCACAAAGCCGGCGACGAACGAAAGAAACCATCCTCCTCCGGGAAAAGCAAAAAGAAGAAGAAGCCGTAGCCGCCCATCCCCCGTTCTGACAATCCCCCCTCCCTCCCGTACACTGCATTAATCCTGAACTTCCGAAGGTTGGCCGATGTCCTCTCTCTACGCCATCGTGCTGGGCGCGATTGTCCTCACTCTGCTCACCGTCTCGATCTCGCAGATGCGCCGCGTCAAGACGAAAGCGGATTATCTCGTCGCCGGCCGCACCCTGCCCGCCTTCGTCCTCATCTTCACGCTGCTCTCTTCGTGGATCGGTTCCGGCTCTCTCCTCGCCGGCGCGGAGAACGCCTACAAGCACGGCTTCCCCGCCCTGTGGCAAGCCGCCGGCGGATGGTTCGGCCTCGCCCTCATCTATTTCATCGCTCCGCGCGCGCGCAAGTTCGCGCAGTTCACCATCCCCGATCTTCTCGAAGCGCGCTTCAGCCAGACGGCCCGCGTCCTCGGCGTCATCGCCATCCTTTTCGCTTACACCGCCATCGCCAGCTACCAACTCATCGGCGGCGGAGACATCCTGCACCTCGTCTTCCCCACCGTCATCTCCGCCGACCTCGGCAAATACATCATGACCGCCTTCGTGGTCGCCTTCACCGCCCTCGCCGGCATGGCTTCGGTCGCCTACATGGACCTCGTCATCGGCCTCCTCGCCACCGTCACTCTGATCGTCGCCTTGCCGGTTCTCATGCACTCCGCCGGCGGATGGAGCGGCCTCACCCACGCCCTGCCCGCCTCCCACTTCCAGGTCTTCGGCGATTTCACCTTCGTCCAGGCGATGGAGCTGATGATTCCCACCATGCTCCTCATGCTCGGCAATCAGGCCATGTACCAGAAGTTCTTCTCCGCCAAATCGGAGCGCGACGCCCGCGTCGCCGTGGTCGGCTGGGTCATCGGCACCGTCATTCTGGAAACCGTCATCGTCGCTCTCGCCGTGGTCGGCTCGGTCCTCTTCTCCACCGGCGAAGTCGCGCAGCGTCCCCGCGAAATCATCGCCTACATGGCGCTCCATGGACTGCCCGCGTTCCTCGGCGCGCTGCTCATGGGCGCGGTCTTCGCCAAGATCATGTCCACGGCGAACAACTTCCTCTTCTCCCCGGCCACCAACCTCATCAACGACATTTTCGTCCGCTACATTGCGCCGGATGCTTCCAACAAGCGCATCCTGCTGGTCTCGCGCCTCATGGTGGTGCTGCTCGGCGTCTGGGCGCTCTACCAGGCCATGAACACCGGCTCCGTCCTCCAGCAGGCGCTCTACGCGTACACCGTCTACTCCGCCGCGCTCACGCCCGTCATTCTGGCGGCGTTCTATTCCAGGCGCGCCACCGCCTCTGGAGCGGTCACCGCCATTGCCGCCGGAACCGTCGTCACCGTCGGCTGGAACATCGCTTTCCCCGACGGCAATGTCAGCCAGTGGCTGCTGCATACCGGCTTCTCGCCGCAACTCGCTGCCCGCCTCGCGATCCACGACGCCATCTTCCCCGCTCTCCTCGCCTCCGTCCTCGGGCTGGTGGTCGTCAGCGCCCTCACCAAAGCGCCCACCAGGGAGCACCTCGACCTCTTCCACGGAACGGCCAATGCTGGCGATTGACGCGCGTTGGGTGTGCTGACTCAGGGCACGAGGGGAAAAGCCGCGACCCTGGTGCATCTCCGGCGTCGCGATCCCTCCGGGTTGCCCGTAGTTCCTGCCCTTTGTAACCGCCGAAGCTCGCCGGGAGCGACGATGAGGGGAGCGTTGAAGGGGTGTTCGCCGCAGTCACCGCTGGCAGAGCGGTTGCGACCCCATCTGCGGGAGAGTCAAACCCGAGGCTCAGGGTGTGCGCGTCGCGTTCGGCGCGGCAACGCCGGTGCCGCTGAGGGAGACCAGTTGCGGCGAGCCGGTGGCGTTATCGGCGACCGACAGCTCGGCCGTGAGCAACCCGGTATGGGTTGGCTTGAGAGCGACGGAAATGGTGCAGGAGGCTCCCGCAGCCAGAGTTGTGCCGCAGGTGGTGGCTGTCCGGGTAAACGAGCCGGGATCAGCGCCGGTAAAGCTGATGCCGTTCGTGCTGATGGTGAGGGTCAGCGATGCGCTGGTGTTCTTCAGCGTCGCGATCTGCGCGGTGGTGGTATTGCCTACCGCGGTGCTGGCGAAACTCAGCGTTCCCGGAGCCAGCGTCGCAGTCGGCACGGTGGCGGCAACGCCGGTCCCGCTGAGGGAGACCAGTTGCGGCGAGCCGGTGGCGTTATCGGCGACCGACAGCTCGGCCGTGAGCGACCCGGCATGGGTTGGCTTGAGAGCGACGGAAATGGTGCAGGAGGCTCGCGCAGCCAGAATTGTGCCGCAGGTGGTGGCTGTCCGGGTAAACGAGCCGGGATCGGCGCCGGTAAAGCTGATGCCGTTCGTGTTGATGGTAAGGGTCAGCGATGCGCTGGTGTTCTTCAGCGTCGCGACCTCTGCGGCGGTGGTATTGCCCACCGTTGTGCTCGCGAAACTCAGCGTTCCCGGAGTCAGCGTCGCCGTCGGCACGGTGGCGGCAACGCCGGTGCCGCTGAGGGAGACCAGTTGCGGCGAGCCGGTGGCGTTGTCGGCGACCGACAGCTCGGCCGTGAGCGACCCGGCATGGGTTGGCTTGAGAGCGACGGAAATGGTGCAGGAGTCTCCCGCAGCCAGAGTTGTGCCGCAGGTGGTGGCGGTCCGGGTAAACGAGCCCGGATCGGCGCCGGTAAAGCTGATGCCGTTCGTATCGATGGTGAGGGTCAGCGATGCGCTGGTGTTCTTCAGCGTCGCGACCTCTGCGGCGGTGGTATTGCCCACCGTTGTGCTCGCGAAACTCAACGTGCCCGGAGTCAGCGTCGCAGTCGGCACGGCCATGTCGATCTTGAGCAGGAAACCCTCAGCCGTGCCCTCCGCATGATTCTCCAGCGCATTCACCGTCGGAAACGCGGACGCACGATCGACTTGACCGGCGACATAGACGTTTCCGGATGGATCGACAGCGATTCCGTACCCTTGTTCGTACCCGCCGCCATAAGGCGACGCAAAGGTGATGGCCGATCCGTCGGCCGCGACCCGATAAATGAATGCCTCGAGGATGACAGACCCGTTCCCTGACGGGCCCTTGGCAACGCAGGTGGCGACCGGATTGACCGGCGCGGGCAGGTCCCAGGGACAGTATTGGTAGCCTGTGACATAAGCGTTGCCGTAGCGATCCGTGGCGACGCCATCGGCGCCATTGGTGTCCCCGATGAACGTGGAGTAATCGAAAGCCGAGCCTTCCGGATTCACCTTCGTCAGAAAAGCGCCGTATCCCAACGGACCCAATGTTGTTTGAAGCGCGTGGACCAGCGGAAGATCCAATGTGCTGTATACCTCGCCAACAATGTAGGCGTCTCCGATGGAGTCTGCGGCCACAGCATAGGCCGCGTCGCCTGCGCCAGTGGGAGCCTCGCCGCCGCCGCCGACATAAGTGGAATAGACGAAGCTCGATCCATCCCCCTTGATCTTGGATAAGAACGGAGCGGCTGAATACCCTGCCGTTCCCACGAACTTGCTCTGCAGCGCGTTGTAGACGGGAAAGTTAGAGGATAACGCCTGACCCGTCGCATACGCGTTGCCTGCTTTGTCCGCTGCGATGCCGTAGACAACATCGGAGTAACTCCCGCCCAGGTAGGTCGAATACACAAATGCCGTCCCGCCGGGGTTGATCTTCGAGACAAATCCCGTCAACGGATTTGTCGTCGTCGCCTTGTTTTTGGCCTGGAGCGGGTTAACGGTGGGAAAGTCCTGCGACGAAGTGTATCCAGCGATGTAGACATTGCGGCTTGGATCCACTGCAATTGCGAAAGCGTAGTCCTCGCCTGTGCCCCCGAGATACGTCGAGTAGACCAGGGATTCGCCCGACGGCGCAATTTTCGTGACAAATCCGTGCCACTGGCCAAACTGGTTGATGAACGATCCATTTTGGATAGGGTTTACGAGCGGAAAATCTGAGGATCGCGTGCCCCCGGCGATATAAGCGTTGCCGCTCGTGTCCGCAGCAATGCTCTGACCCACGTCATCCCAGGTGCCCCCGAGAAAAGTCGAATAGACAAACGCAGAGCCGTCCGCGTTTATCTTGGAAACAAAGGCCATTTCAAATTCTGAATTGTAGGTCCCATCGTAGGGGCTTGATACGGGAAAGTCCGACGAATCCGTGAATCCGGTCACATAGGCGTTCCCCTGCGCGTCCGTAGCAACAGCATTTGCCGCATCTCCTTCCCTGTCGCCGCCCAGGCCGTTCCCCCCCAGGAGCGTCGCATAAACGAGCACGGGATCGATGATGAGCGGGGCAGCGTGGTCATAACTCCCGAGTCGGAAGCCCGCCGATTTGCCGCCAAACAGCCGGAACCGGCTCTCGACTTCACGCCGTACTCCCCCTTCCACCTGGTACGCGATCGGCTGTTGAAAAACCATCTCGCCCCGTTTCGACTTGAGGACCAGGTTGCCGTCGGCGTCGAGCTTCACCGACTTTGCCCCTTCGAAACTCAGGCGAACAGCCGACGCGCTCTTGCCGGGCTCCACCACAAAGTCGTATTCCAGGTGCTGCTGATCGCCGTAGTAAACCAGATCCACTCCCGGATAAACCCCCGCGTAGCGAACTTTGGCGTAGGTCGGCACACCGGTACGCCATTTGGAGGGATCGTTGCCGATAAAGTAATTGGCCACGCCCGGCAGCTTGTTCAGGCCGTCCGGCTGCGCAGCCGTGCTGGCGCCGGCCAGCTTCATCCGCACAACTTCGGGCGGCGTGCGATCCGCGCGCAATGCACCTTCGCTCGGGCTGTGCCTGCGCAGGGAAGGTCGCATCGTGAGAACCGCTTCCCGCTCCGTCAGGTAGATGCCATATCCGGCGCCTCGTGCAAGGAACCGCACCGCCGGGTCGGCCTGCCCCTGGTTCGCTTCAAAGGCGAGGGGCAAGTTGCGGAAGTTCTTCGCAGCCTGCTTCCCAGCAGCCGGAAGGTTGTTTGGCGCCTGCGCCCGCAAGGGAAGAACCGTTGCGAAAGCGAAAGCGCACCCCGTAGCCAGGGTCAGGATGGCCTTCATAGATATTTCCTTTTCCCGAGGGGAGTGCCGGAATTCTACGCCCTTTCTGGTCGCAAGCGACATTTCTGTTGCAGAATTTCCATTGACCATTCAGCGGCAAACCTAAGCTCCCGATTTGCCGCCGCGCGCGATCTTCGTTGCCTTGGTTCCCGCTAAAAGGCGGAAACGATCCCGAGCGGCCCGCAGGAAACGACAAGAACGCAATCGACGCCACGGAGTTCACGATTGGCATTCGGCCCAGCCGGTCGTGAACCCGCCCAAATGTCCGAGTTGCCGGTAATACGGGACGATCGACGACAAGTGAACGGCCCTCGAACTAACTTCAGCGCAGGAACACCGCGTCCCCAACCAACCCAACTCATGACCTTGGTACTATCCCCACCCCCGAAATCCCTTGTGCGCCCCTCCACCGAATCCGTATCCTGAAAAAAAGCAAAGCCCTGTTCTTCGGAACGGGGCTTTTGTTTTCCCCCCGGATCGTCTCGCCCGGCCCAGGCCTCGGCGAAGGCCAGGCGCTCTTTGAAAACCAGCCCAACCGGCACGAAAATCCCGCATTCCGGGGATCAGGCGATGTTGTCAACTTGGACAACAAAATTGAGGGCCGCAGAATCAGCAGCTTGCCGCTGTCACACCGTCAGGGGGGGTGGGGGGACACCCTCACCCAAACATCCGCCGAACCAGCTCCAGCCCTTCCGCCGTCGTCGTGATCCGCCCCTCCAGCTGCGCGTCCTCCGCCGCCGCCAGCATCGCCTTGAACCGCGGACCCGGCGCATACCCCGCCTCGATCAGGGCCCGCCCCGTTACCAGCAGCGCTGGCCGCACCGCCTCCTCCGGCATCTCCGCCCGCCGCCGCTTCGCAAATTCCCACAACGACAGATCCGCGTGGCTCGACAGGCAATCGATCCGGTGCAGTTCCAGATGCTCCTCAAATCGCGGCAGCCGGAAGAACCGCTTCAGCGTCGACTCTTTCATCTTCTCCACATCGCCAAACCGCATGTGGTTTTCGACCAGGCTCAGAATCTGCGTGCACTCCTCGTTCGAGAAGCGCAGCCGCCGCAGAATCTCGTGCGCAATCTTCACGCCCACTTCCACATGCCCGTTGAACCGGATCCGATCCGGCGGGTGATGCGAGAACGTCGCCGGCTTCCCCACATCGTGCAACAGCGCGCCCCAGGCCAGCGTGGGAGCAACGCCCGCCGGCAGTTTCTCCAGCAGCAGCAGCGTGTGCACCCACACGTCGCCCTCGGGATGGTACTCCGGCGGCTGCTCCACCCCCTTCATCCGCACGAGTTCCGGCAGCGCCTCGCGCAGCAGCCCCGTCCGATCCAGCAGCTCAAACGCGCGCCGCGCACGCCCCTCGGTCAGCATTCGCGTCAGCTCATCCCGCACCCGCTCCCGGCTCACCTGCGCGATGCCCGGGGCCAGTTCGCGGATCGCCCGCTCCGTCTCCGGCTCGATCGTGTAGCCAAACCGCGCCGCAAACCGCACCGCCCGCAGCATGCGCAGTTTGTCTTCCTCGAATCGCCGCCGCGGCTCGCCGATAGCGCGAAGGATGCCGTCGCGCAAATCGCTCTTGCCGCCGACAAAATCCAGGATCGACGAAGTCAGGTTGCAGGTCGCCCGCTCCAGCACCGGATCGAGCATCATGCCGTTGATGGTGAAGTCGCGCCGCAGCACATCCTCTTCCGCGCTCGCCGAAAACCGCACCTCCGCCGGATGCCGCCCGTCGAGATACACGCCGTCGCTGCGAAATGTCGCAACCTCGGTGACAATTTCCGCGCCGTCCACCTCGTCGCAAACCAGCACCACGCCGAAATGCGCGCCCACGGCAAACGTCTTCGGAAACAGGCTCAGCACCCTCTCCGGATGCGCGCTCGTTGCCACGTCGAAGTCCTTCGGCGCAACCCCCAGCAGCAGATCGCGCACACAGCCGCCCGCGAAATACGCCTCGTGCCCGGCCGCGCGCAGCGTCCCCACAATGCGTTCCGCCGCGAGTTGCGCTGCCGTCAGTTTCATGGCCGATTCACCCCTGGAAATCGCGCGCCGCGAACAAAAGTGCTATTCGGCTCGGCCCTAACTCGTTGATAGAGTGATCTCCGACGCATGAGCTCCACAACCCAACCCACCATGCCCGCGGTTCCGCGCAGGAGTTGGAGCGCGCGTGTCTTTAGTCTACCCACGGTCATGGGCGCGACTCTCGTTTCGCTGCTCTTCCTCTTCATCGGAACCAGCGACCCCATCGGACCGATGCAGGATCCGGACATCTGGTGGCATCTGCGCAACGCCGGCGATCTGCTGCGCACCGGCCACTTCATCCGCACCGAGCACTGGAGCTTCACCGTCTCCGGCAAACCCTGGATCAATTTCGAGTGGCTCGCCGAACTCCCCTACTACTTCGCCTACCGTCATCTCGGCGACCTTGGCCTTTACCTGGTCATGATGTTCCTGGTCAGCGCGATCGTCGCCGGCGTCTACTGCCTCGGCTGCCTGCGCTCGCTCGACTGCAAAGCCGCGTTCATGGCCTCCTTTGTCGGCCTCCACTTCGTCTCCGTTTCTCTGGGCCCGCGCACGCTGCTCTTTGGCTGGCTCTTCCTCGTCATCGAGCTCGCCATTCTCTGGAGCCTCGAAAAGGGCCGCGACTACACCGCCTGGCTGCCGCCGCTTTTCCTTCTTTGGATCAACACCCACGGCTCCTGGCTGGTCGGCTTCGTCCTCATGGTCGTCTTCTTCGCCTGCGGATTCTTCAAAGGCGAATGGGGCAACGTCTACGCGACTCCGTGGACCCCGCGCCAGAAACGCAAGTTCCTCTGGATCGTCGCCATCAGCTTCGCGCTGGTCTTCATCAACCCGTATGGATGGCGCTTAGTCGCTTATCCCCTCGACGTCGCTTACCAGCAGAAGCTCACCATCCAGCACATCGCTGAATGGTTCAGCATCAATTTCCATAACTTCCGCGGCAAGGCGGCGCTGGCCACACTCTTGCTCTTCGGCGTGTTGCAACTCGTGCGCCGCCGCCGCTGGAGCCTCCAGGACCTGGTCTTCGTCCTCATCGCCATCTATGGCGGATTCACCTACGTCCGTTTCGTCTTCCTCCTCGGCATCATCATCACGCCGTTGCTGGCCATCGAATTCCGAGGCATCCTCGGCGACTACGAACCCGCGAAAGAACGCCTCTCGGTCAACGCCATCGCCTTCGCCGTCCTGCTGGCCGTGGTTGCCGTCACCTGGCCGTCCCGCAATAAGCTCCACGCCCCGATCAGCGCCAAATACCCTGAGAAGGCTCTGCCCTACATCCGCACCCTCGCCGGCCAGGGACACGTCTTTAACGACTTCGACTGGGGCGGCTACCTCGTCTGGCAGGTCCCCCAGATGCAGGACTTCATCGATGGCCGCGTCGACATCTTCGTCCACGACGGCGTCATGATGGACTACATGCGGACCATCGGCATCCAGGACTCTTTCGCGATCCTCGACAAATATCAGATCCGCTATGTCTTCCTCGAAAAGAAGTTTCCCCTCGCCTATCTCCTCGAGAACAGCCAGAACTGGAAAATCACCTATCAGGACGACCACGCTGTGATCTTCGAGCGCCTTCACTGAAGGCCCACGCCTCGTCGCACCCCCAAACACCGTTGACTACTATTAGAGATATGTCTGCGGCGTCCTCCGGCCTCATCCTCGGCATTGAAAGCTCCTGCGACGAAACCGCCGCGGCTGTAGTCCGCCAGGGCTCTGCAATCCTCTCCAACGCCGTCGCCTCGCAAATCGACATCCACGCGCGCTTCGGCGGCGTCGTCCCGGAACTGGCGTCCCGCGAACATCTCCGCAACATCCTGCCCGTCGTGCGATCCGCTCTTGCCGACGCTGGCGTCTCCTGGGCGGATCTCGACGCCGTCGCCGTCACCGAAGGGCCAGGCCTCGCCGGCGCGTTGCTCGTCGGCGTCAGCTTCGCCAAATCGCTGGCGCTCTCCCTGGGCAAGCCGCTCATCGCCGTCAATCATCTTGAAGGCCACATCCACGCCGTGCTGCTTGAGGAGGCGCGAATCTCCCCCACGGCGGCTTCTGCATCGCACGAAGCGCTCCCGCCTGGACGGCCGGTCCTGGCACTCGTCGTCTCCGGCGGCCACACGCATCTGTACCTCGCCCACCAGCAAGGGGGCGCCTGGGCCTACCGCAACGTCGGCCGCACCGTCGACGACGCGGCCGGCGAGGCCTTCGACAAGGTCGCCAAACTCCTCGGCCTTGGCTATCCCGGCGGTCCGTGGATTGATGCTCTCGCGCCGCACGGCAACCCCGGCGCAGTTCCCTTCTCCTTTGCGCAGATCAAAGCCAAGATCCACCGCAAAGGCGATCCCGGCGCCTTCGACCCGGCGCACACTACCTATTTCTCCTTCAGCGGCATCAAGACGGCAGTTCTCCGCTACGTCCATGTGCACGAGATGGAACCGTCGATCGAAGCGCGCCGATCCGCCCTCGCCGCCCTTCCCCATCCCACGCCCCCCGACGCCCTGCCCCTCTGCGACCGCCGCACCCTCGACCTGATCGCGTCCTTTCAGCGCTCCGTCATCGACGATCTCCGCCGCAAGACTTTCCGCACCGCCGAGGCTCTTAACGTCGACCGCGTCCTCGTCTCCGGAGGCGTTGCCGCCAACCGCGAACTCCGCGTCCGCTTCACCGCGGAAGCAGCCGAGCGCAATCTCGACCTTGCGTTCCCCTCGCTGGCTCTCTCCACCGACAACGCCGCCATGATCGCTGCAGCCGCCTGGCCCAAGTTCCTCACCGGCGACTTTGCCACTGAGTCGCTCACCGCCGAGCCCTCGCTGGCTCTGGGCCGCGCCGCTCGCTGATAGAATCGGAGCTAAGTTCCCGCATGAGTCAGCAAATTCAGCATGTTGGCGATCAGGCAGGGCTGGCAGCCTCGCCCGATTCCCCGGCTTCCGGCCCCGCCCTGCGCCTCTACAACACCCTCACCAGCCAGGTGGAAACGCTGGCGCCTTCCGATGGCCGCGCACTCCGCATGTACGCCTGCGGCCCCACCGTCTACGATTACGGCCACATCGGCAACTTCCGCACCTTCCTCCAGGTCGACGTGCTGCGCCGCTTTCTGCGCCTGCTGGGCCTCGACGTCCGCCACGTTATGAACATTACCGACGTGGACGACAAAATCATCCGCAACGCTTCGGCCGCTAACCTGCCCATTGCCGACTACACGCGCAAGTACGAAGAGGCCTTCTTCCAGGACCTCGACGCGCTGCAGGTCGAGCACCCCGAAGTCGTCGCCCGCGCCACCGAGCACATCCCCGCCATGGTCTCGCTCATCGAGCGCCTTGCCGCCGACGACATCGCTTACCGCGCCGACGACGGCTCCTGGTATTTCCGCATTGCCCGCTTCCCCGAATACGGCAAGCTCTCTAAAAAGGATTTTGCCGGCATCACCGACGGCGCCCGCGTCGACGTCGACGAATATGAGAAAGACGCGGCTCGCGACTTCGCCCTCTGGAAAGCGCCCAAACCCGGCGAGCACAAGTGGGAAACACCGCTCGGCCCAGGCCGTCCCGGCTGGCACATCGAGTGCTCCGCCATGGCCATGGAATACCTCGGCGACGCCTTCGACCTCCACGCCGGCGGCGAAGACCTCATGTTCCCGCATCACGAGAACGAGATTGCGCAGTCGGAATCCGCTTCGCACAAGACCTTTGCGCGCCACTGGTTCCACGTCCGCTTCCTGCTCGTCGAAGGCCGCAAGATGTCGAAGTCCGAGGGCAATTTCTATACCCTGCGCGACCTGCTGCTGCGCGGATACAAGCCCTCCGCGATCCGCATGCTGCTCATCTCGGTTCCCTACCGCCAGCAGCTCAACTTCACCTTCGAAGGACTGGCAGCGGAAACCGTCGCCGTCGAGCGGCTGCGCAATTTTCGCGACCGGATCCTGACCACAAAGTGGCCCGAGCGCCCGTCACTTGACGGCAATTCGGCGCCGACCGAAGTCTCCGAATACGCCCGCGCAACCAGGGACCGCTTCGTCGCCGCGCTGGCCGACGATCTCAACACCGCCGAAGCCAAAGCCGCGATCTTCGAGATGGTCCGGTTTGTGAATGCGCGCGCCGACGCCGGCGGATTCTACGAGAGCGACAAAGCTGAAGTCCTCTCCACACTGCATCAATTCGATCGCATCTTCGCCGTCCTCGACGACCACGACCCCGAATGGACCACCTTTGCCCTTGCGTGGGCTAAGCGTGAAGGCCGCCTTGGCGAAGCCGCGCCCGAAGTCCTGGCGACCCAGGGCATCACCGACGAGCAGATTCAGGCGCTGGTCGACGAGCGCACCCAGGCGAAACGTACGCGCAACTTCGCCCGCGCCGACCAGATCCGCAACGACCTCGCTGCCAAAGGCGTCCTGATAGAAGACTCCAAAGACGGCGTCCGCTGGAAGCGTAAATAACCTCCGGCCCACGCCGCCTACCCGTATCAAACGCCGCAGTTCTTGGCGGCTGCACCCGCATACGGTAGATTGATCGCATGCCTCTCGACGCAAGGACCGAAATCCTGCCCGATCGCACCGCTGTCGTCACCATCACAGGCTCCATGACAGCCGGCACGTCTCTCAAGTTGGCTGAAGCGCAACTCCAGCAGGCCGTCGCCCAGGAGGTGCAGCACCTCGTCCTCGACCTTTCCGGAGTCGATTATGCGGATAGCGCCGGCCTCGGCCTGCTGGTCCACACCTACGGCCTCATGAATCGGAAAGGGGGCATCCTTCGTCTTTGCGGCGTGCAGCCCCGCATCCTTTCCCTGCTGCAAATGACAAAGACGGATCTGATCCTTCCCGCCGATTCGAACCGCGAAGCCAGTTTGGCCATCCTGAAGAGCTGAAAACAACGCCTGGCGCCCGCTATGCCAGTGAGCGATTCAATCGCTGCCTGCCCACCGTCCAAACCCATCCCACCGCCAGATACACCAGATAGATGTACGGTAGCCAGCGGTACGCGCCCTGAGGCACCGGATAGAGCGATCCGGCAATCGCCAGCAGCATCGCCAGAAATCCCGCGCCTGCCAGCACTACCCATAGCGGGCTGAGTTCGGCCGTGCGCCGTAGAAACCGCGGAACCGCCAGGCAGACCAGCGCATACGCCGTCAGAAACCCAAACGTCGCCAGCGTTCCCATCCAGCCGTAAATGTCACCGCCGGAAACGCCGCGCGCTGCCAGGCCTGCCGTCACCACAAATGTAACCAGCGCGGTGACAATCACCGCCAAATGCGGCGTCTCATTACGATGATGCGTCTTCGTCAGCCCGGCGTGCGTAAGCCCGTTGTGGGCCATCAGCAGCAGCACCCGCGCCGCCGCCGTGATGCAGGCCAGGACGCATGCGAACATGCTCAGGGTGGCGCCGACATCCACCGCTGTCCCCAGCAAGCTGATCCCCGCCTGTTGCGCCAGAATATGAAATGGCGCGCCGCTTTGGTCCAGCGTCGTGGGCAGCCCACGAAATCCCAGCACCTCGGTGTACGCGCAAACCACAAACAGAGCGCCCAGTCCGATCGCGCTCTGCAGCACCGCGCGCGGAATCGTCTTCAGCGGATTGCGCGCCTCCGCTCCCAGAGCCGTCGCGCTCTCGAATCCCACAAAACTGAACAGCGCCAGCACCATCCCCAGCCGCATGCCGGAAACGCTCGCGCCGCGCAGACGGAACTGCGCCGTATCCACATGCAAGCCGTTCCGCACCAGAATCAGCGTCACAATCGCCAGGATGCACGCCACCGAAGCCGTCTCCAGCCACAGCATCGAACGCGCCGAGAGTCGGATATCGCGATACGCCATCGCTCCCGCCGCCACAATCGCCAGCGTCACCAGGGCCAGTGGAGGAACAAGCCGGCCCGTCGCTGCCAGCGCCAGCACATTGGCGTATTGCACGAACCCTCCGGCAACCGAGGCTGCCGTCCCGATGTAGGCGAGCAGCAGCGCCCAGCCCGCCAGACCGCTCGCCCAGGGCGGCAGCGAATCGCTGACATATTGATAGAGCGAACCCGGCGTCGCCGAACGCCGCGCAAAGCACCCGATCAGCACGCCGATCAGCGCCATCGCCGCGGTGGCGATCAGGTACACCAGCCACGTCCCGTTGCCGGCCAGCGCAAACACCAGCGGAATCGTCATCGCCGGCGTGGTTGTCGGTGCGATGGCCGACACTGACTGCGCCAGCGTCTCCAGCGGCGACAGCACCCCGCGCCGCAATCCAAAACCGGCCTTCGTCTCGGCTTCCGCCGGATACACGTTCACGGTCTCGGGCGGCAACGCGCGAAGCCCTCCTCAATCTTTGTCCTGTGGGAAATGCACCGGGACGGCGCAACGGTGAGCCGGATGGCTTAGTTTTTCCCGCTTGCCTCATTCTGTCAAGCCGCAAGCGCATCGCTCCATGCAGCTTGACGTCGGCCCTAGTCGGCCGCCGCGGCGCTCGTCCGCGCCTTCGCTGGTCGCTTCGGTTCGGCAGCGGCCTCGGTCTTCGGGATATCCTTTGTGTCCGCTCGGCCCTCCGCCACAGCGATAAAGAAATCCTGCGCGCTGAAGGCCGGCGCTTTGCTCTCGCGGCCCGCGTCCCGCACCCGGACGTACGATCCGTCCGTCCGCTCCATGCGCGCCTTCACGTTATCCGCCATGTACGCGGCAAAGATCTCATCGCGCACTCGCGCCCTGATCTGCGGATCGCGAATCGGAAACACCACTTCGCAGCGCTCGAACAGATTCCGCGGCATCCAGTCCGCGCTCCCGCAGTAAAACTCTTCTTCCCCGCCGTTCAGGAAGTAAAACAGCCGGCTGTGTTCGAGGAACCGCCCCACGATCGACCGCACGCGTATCCGCTCGCTCAAATTCTTCAGTCCTGGCCGCAGCGAACAGATGCCGCGCACAATCAAATCGATCTCCACGCCCGCGTGCGCCGCTGAATAGAGCGCCTCGATCACGCTCTGCTCCATCAGCGAGTTCATCTTGGCGATGATGCGCGCCGGCCGCCCCGCCGCGGCGTGCTCCGTCTCCCGCTGGATCATCCGAATAAAGCTCTCCGCCAGCGTCAGCGGCGCCACCAGCAGCGGCCGATAGTCGTCCGACTCCGAATGCGCGGTCAGGTAGTTGAAGACGCTGTGCACGGCCGCCGTAATCTCCGGATCGGCCGTCAGCAAACTCAAATCCGTGTAGAAGCGCGCCGTGTCCGGGTTGTAGTTGCCCGTCCCCAGGTGTGCGTAGCGCCGCACCATACCATCCGGGTCGCGCCGCACCAGCAGCGCCAGCTTGCAGTGCGTCTTCAACCCGACGATCCCGTGAAACACCTGGACGCCGGAGTCTTCCAGCTCGCGCGCCCAGCGGATGTTCGACGCTTCGTCGAAGCGCGCCATTAGTTCCACGACCGCCGTCACTTCTTTGGTCTGCGCGGCCTCGGTCAGCGCGGAGAAAATCGGCGAATCGGCGCTCGTCCGGTAAAGCGTCTGCTTCATCGACACGACATTCGGATCCCGCGCTCCGGCCTCCACAAACCCCACCACCGCGTCATACGAATCGTACGGGTGGTGCAGCAGAATGTCCCGGTGCCGCAGTTCGTCGAACAGATCGACGGACTTCCGGTTCAGCCGGAGTTCCCGCGGCACGAACGGTTTGAACTTCAGATCCGCATGCGCCGAAGAACCGTACAGCGTCATAATCCGCGACAGGTTCACCGGCCCGTTGGTGTGGTACACCAGCGATTCGTCCAGTTCGAAATTCACCCGCAGCCGATCGACGATCTCCGGATTCGCGACGCTCTCAATCTCCAGCCGCACAGCGTCGCCCTTGCGCCGATTGTGCAGTTCCGCGCGCACCGTCTCCAGCAGCGACCGCGACTCTTCCTCCTGAAAATAAAGATTGCTGTTGCGCGTCACCCGAAAGGCCGCCTTCGAAAGAATCTCGTAGCCGCGATACATGCTGCCGGCATTGCGCTCGATCAAATCGTGCAGGAAGATGAAGTCCTCGGTGCCCGATGCCGAGGGCAGCCGCACAAACCTGGGCAGGGCTCGCGGAACTGTCAGCACCCCCAGCACCGGCCCCGTCACGCTGCGCCGCTTGCGCCGCAGCAAAAGCGCCAGGCACATCGCTTTATTGAGCACGCGCGGAAACGGGTGGGCCGGGTCGATCGTGATCGGCGTCAGCAGCGGATCCACTTCGCGCTGGTAGTATTCCGTCGCCGCAGCCCGCGCCTCCGCGTCCATTTCGTCCCACGCCAGAACGCGAATGCCGGCTTTGCGCATCGCCGGCAGCAACTGCTCGTTCCAGCACTTGTACTGGTCGGCGACGAAGCGGTGTGTCTCTTCCTTGATCGCGTTCAGCGACTCCCGCAGCGTCGCGCCGTCCGGAGCCGCCTCGTTGTAGCCGTCTTCAATCCGCTGCAGAACACCCGCGATACGAATCTCGAAGAATTCGTCCAGATTGCTGGCCGTAATGGCCAGAAACTTCACCCGCTCCAGCAGCGGATTCGCGGCGTCCTGGGCTTCTTCCAGAACTCGCCGGTTAAAGCTCAGCCAGGATTCATCGCGGCTCAGAAACAGGCTTTGCGGGTGTGCTTTGGGTTTCGCCATAGCTGCCTCGGCCACATCGCCTCCGGCGTATCAGGAAGTTTACCTGATTGGCTATAAACCAGGCCGCGGCGCCCCAATGTGAACGCAACACAAAAGTTAACTGAATTTCGCAGAGGAGTCAGAAAGTTGACGCCTTCCCGCTCTCTCGGTGACCATAGAGTTACGAGCTTTCCCCGGAGGTGTCCTCATGGCGGAATCCCCCTGTTCCGGTCAAGCGAGCGAAGAGCTCCTTAAGGCAGAAAACGCAGTGATCGAGATGTATCGTTTCGCCGCGCTCCTGCTGGGCAGCGAGACGGAGGCCCTGCGTCTGGTTGAGACCACGGTCGCGTCCGTGGAAATTGACCCCTGCTCCGATCCTCAGGCCGCCAAAGGCATCGTCCGCGACCGCGTCCTGCAGGGCGCTCTCGAAATCATGCATCGCCAGGATCCAGCCTCCTTTGCCGACGTTCCGGCCGGAACACCTGTCTCCTCCTGCCTCGAAGACGACGCCTCTGCGCCGCTTTCCGGCGATCAGATCGAGGAGCTCGTCGCCGGCGCCGGACGCCGCAGCCTCCGCGACTGGCTTGACCGCCTCTCCCAGGCCCAGCGCGCCGTTTTCGTGCAGCGCGCCGTCCTCGGACAGGACAACGCCGCGACCGCCTCCGCCATCAACCGTTTTGCCCGCCCGTCGATCTGGACCGCCGAAGCTGTCGGAAGTCTCTTCCGCCAGGCTCTCTGTTCCCTGGCTTCCGCCCTCGTTCATGCGGCCCCGGCGGCCCATGCCTGACTCCAGGCAATCCCTTCGGTAAATCTTCTCCACTCCCCGGAGTCGAAAGCGTTACCTTTGGCCTCGTAAGACGAGACGCAACCGCGCTCCTTCGACTACTCTTATCTCAGAGATTCTTCTGAATTTTTTCCCGGGCCGTGTGCATCCAAAGCACATATCCTCAACGGGAGTCGTGATTCTCCCTGTGATGTCCTGATGAAAGGCTCGTTCCTGTGCCGGAGGTTGTCGCAACCGATTCTCGTTCCCTGCGTCTGAAGCGGACTGGCGCGGCCCTCATGCTTGGCGCTCTGGCGCTGGCCGGACCCACGCTCGTCTCCGCCCAGGTCGGCGGCAACTCTGTGGCCGTACCCGCAGCTCCCACCCAGATTCCTCAACCCCAGATCGACTCGTCGACCTATCAGGGCAGCATCGGCCAGCAGCAAGTCACGCCCGGCGTTCTCCATCTTTCCCTCGACGATTCCATTCAGCGGGGTCTGCGTTTCAATCTCGGACTCATCCTCACTGGCCAGAACGTCCAGTCCGCCCGCGGCCAGCGCCTGGAAGAACTCCAGGCCCTGTTGCCCACGGCCACCGCCAAAATCACTGAAGCCGACCAGGAAACCGACCTCCAGGCACAAGGCCTGCGCATCCCCGGTTTTCCCACCATCATCGGCCCCTATGGATACACCGACATTCGCGGATCGCTGACCTGGTCGCTGGTGAATCTTTCCGCGCTGCAGAATTACCTGGCATCCAAACACAGCTTTGCCGCGGCCAATCTCTCGGCGCTCGATGCCCGCGACATGGTCGTCCTCACCATCGGTAACGCTTATCTCACCGTGATCGCGGACGCGGCGCTCGTCCAAAGTGCCCAGGCGCAGGTCGACACCTCGAAAGTGTCCCTCGACCAGGCCGAAGCCAACCACCAGGCAGGAACCGCGCCTCTGCTCGACGAACTCCGCGCCCGCGTCGATTACCAAACCCAGCAGCAAACGCTCATTGCCGCGCGCAACTCCTGGGCCAAAGACAAGATCGCTCTCGCTCGCGCCATCGGCCTGCCCCTCGAGCAGCAGTTCGATCTCTCCGACCAGGCGCCCTACGCCGCCCTCGACAACCTCGATCCCGACGCTGCCGTAAGCCAGGCTCTCGCCAGCCGCGCCGACCTGAAGGCGATGCAGCAGAACGTCGCTGCCGCTGAGCGCGCCCGCAAGGCCGCCACCGACGAGCGCCTGCCCACCGTGCAGTTCACCGGCGACTATGGCGACATCGGCATCAATCCATCGCATTCGCATGGCACCGGCGATGCCGTCGGATCGCTCGACGCGCCGCTCTTCGAGGAAGGCAAGTTGCGCGGCGACGCCAAACAGTCCCAGTCGCAGCTCGATCAGGAGAAAGCAAAGCTCAGCGACATGCGCGGCCAGATCTCCGCCGACGTTCGCGACAGTATTCTCGATATTCAGGCGGCTGCGAAGCTCGTCGACGTAGCCCACAGCAACGTCGACCTCGCCAAAGAAGCGCTGGACGAAGCGCAGCAGCGTTACAAGGCCGGCGTCTCCGACAACCTCGCTGTCTCGCAGGCGCAGCAGGCCGTCGCCCAGGCTGACGAGCAATACGTCGACAGCCTTTACCGGCACAATATTGCCAAGTTATCGCTGGCGCGCGCCCTCGGCGTCGCCCAGACCAGTTACAAGGATTATGTGGGAGGAAAGTAAGCGTGGCGGACCAGACAACCGAGCAACCCAAAGTTGAGACACACGAGGAACCGGAGCTGACCGGGCCGCCCTCACGCCGCCGTTTTCTCATCATCGGCGTGATCGCTGTCCTGGTCGTCGGAGCGCTTCTCTTCTGGTGGCATTCCACTTACTACGAAGACACCGACGACGCCTCGGTCGACGGCAACCTCATCCAGATCAGTTCGCGCATCGTTGGCCACGTCAAAAATGTCGACGTCGATGAGAATCAGTTCGTCGATGCAGGCGCCAAGCTGGTCGACATCGATCCTGCCGACTACGAGACCGCTCTCCAGCAGGCCGAGGCCAACCTCGAAGCCTCGGAAGCCAGCTACGAAGCCGCCAGCGTCAATGTCCCCATCATCCACATCAATACCGGCACCAACCTCAGCAACGCCAGCATCGATGTGAGCAGCGCCGGCGAAGGCGTTACCGAGGCAGAAAATCAGCTCAAAGCCGACCAGGCCCGTGTAGTCGCCGCCCAGGCCAATTACCAGAAAGCCAAACTCGACCTCGACCGCTACACGCCGCTCGTCCAGAAGGACATCATCTCCAAGCAGCAGTACGACGCCGCCGTCGCCACCGCCGATGCGGACAAAGCCGCCGTGGATGAAGCCCAGGCCGACGTCGTCGCCGCCGAAGATGCGGTCCGCGTCGCCCATGACCACGTCACCGAAGCCCGCTCCTCCCTCGATTACGCCAAAACTGCGCCCCAGCAGGTCGCCATCCAGAAGGCCAAAGCCGACCAGGCCGCCGCCCAGGTGGACCAGGCTCGCGCCGCGCTCGCTCAGGCCAAGCTCAATCTGCAGTACTGCACGCTCAGCGCACCCGCCGCGGGCATTATCACCACCAAGAGCGTTCAGCCCGGCCAGAACGTCGCCGTCGGCCAGGCGCTCATGACTCTGGTTTCGCTCGATGACGTCTGGATCACAGCCAACTTCAAGGAAACCCAGCTGCGCCAAATGAAGCTTGGACAGAAGGTCATCGTCCACGTGGACGCGTTTGACCGCGACTACGACGGCAAGGTCACGCAAATCGGCGGCGCCACCGGCTCCATGCTTAGCCTCTTCCCCCCGGAAAACGCCACCGGCAATTACGTCAAAGTGGTGCAGCGCATCCCGGTTCGCATCGACCTGACCAATCCGCAGCAGAACAAGGATCACCTGCTGCGCCCCGGCATGTCCGTGGAGCCGAAGGTTCGGGTGAAGGACTAGCCGCGACCTCCACGGGCTGGCCGCGCTGGAATGCAGCCGCCAGTCACTTCTCCGCCTTGTCGCATCCAGGCCCCGCTCACGCCCACCCCAATGCCGGAGTCCAATCCTGAGCGCCAGCCGCGCGAGGCCTCCGCATGCCGTCTCTCGGAGTGCCGTCGCACCTGCTCAGTCGGCGCGCTGCATGCCGGTATTTTCAGGCACAATAAGGATGGCTTCCCGGAGGCCGACCATGATTCCTAACCGCCTGTCGCTGACCGTTTGCCTGCTGGCGGCTCCCCTCGCCGCGGCGGCGCAGTCCCCGGCCCCGCCCGCTCCAGCCCAGGCATCGACGGTCGCCGCTGCGTCGCAACCCGCGCCGGCCGCAATCGCCCCAACCGCTGCCCCCGCCCCTCCCGCCGCGCCAAGAACCTTCATCGTCCCAGCCGGAACCAAAGTTCTTCTCGAACTGCACAGCGCCATCAACACCAAAAGTGCGAAGCCCGGCGACGGCGTCTACCTCGCCTCCACCTTCCCGGTCGTCGTCGGCAACCGCGTGCTCATTCCCGCCGGCGTCTACGTGCAGGGAATGATCGACAGCGTTGAGCGCCCCGGCCGCGGCTTTGGCGCAAAAAAAGCGCAGCTCAACATGCACTTCACCTCCATGATTTTCCCCAATGGCTCAGTCGTCGAAATTCCCGGGATGGTGAACAGCCTGCCCGGGGCCGAGCACCAGAGCGTCCAGGGAGACGAAGGCACCATCCAGCAGGAAGGCGGCAGCAATAAGGCGCACAACGCCGGCGAGGTCGCGAAGGTCGCCGTGCCCACCGGCGCCACCATCGGATCCATTGGCGGCCTTGGCTCCGGACATCCGCTCGCGGGCGGCCTCGAAGGTGCCGCTGCCGGACTTGCCGCCGCCGGCATCGTCGCGCTCTTTACCCGCGGCGCTGACATCAATATCCCCTCCGGCTCGCAGGTGGAAATGGTCATCCAGCGGCCGCTGGTGCTCGAAGAAAATAATCTCAATGGCCCCACCACGCTTGTCCCCGCCGCTGCCCAGCAGCGGCCTATGGCCAAACCCGGATTCAGCGACCGGCCCGCTATGGTTTGCCCCGCCGGCAGCCTTGGCTGCAGCTGATTCCCCTCAACGAGGTCCACTGATCGGTGCGAAACAGTAGTTTTCATGCCTGGCTGCGCGACATTGCTATCTCCCTCCTCGCCGCCTTTTTCATCTTCGCGTTTCTGTATCTTCCCGTGCGCGTGGAGGGCACCAGCATGCAGCCTGGCCTCCGCGACCAGGACCGCCTCTTCATCAACAAGTTCTTCTTTCGCTTTGAGACCGTCAATCGCGACGACGTGGTCGTCTTCCACTATCCCCGCGATCCGGAAAAGAGCTATATCAAGCGCGTCATCGGCCTGCCCGGCGACCACATCCGCATCGACGAAGGCCGCGTCCTCATCAATGGCAACGCCATCCGCGAGCCCTATGTCCCGCTCCGCTATCGGGACACCCGCTCTATGGGCGATTTAGTCGTTCCCGCCGGCGAGTACTTCGTCATGGGCGACCATCGCTCCATCTCCAGCGACAGCCGCGACTTCGGCCCCGTCGATCGCGACCTGATTTACGGCAAAGCCGAGTTCATTTACTGGCCCGCGGACAATATGGGTGTCGTCCGATAAATACCGCTTCCCCTAACAATCCTCATTAAAACCATCCGCCTGTCAGTAAACTGTCCCTCTTACTGTTATTTTTCTGGTTAACATTCATCGCTCTCCGATTCCGCTGGACATCCTGCCCCTCCTTGCCTGAGAATTCGTGCACCCCGGATCATGCCGCCCTCTCTGCGGCAATCCCACAGTCCGGGAGTTCAAGGAGAGAATGTGATTCGCCTTTTCAGGACGTCCCTGCTCTCACTCGTCGCACTGCTTGTCGTCGCGACATCGTTCGGCCAGACGCAACCCTCCCTCACCCGCCACCTTCACTCCGCTGTCGCCAATGGCCAGGCCAAGCCCATCGGCTCTCTTCCTCCCAGCCAGAATCTGCGCCTCGTGCTGGTGCTGCCCCTGCGCAACCAGGTAGAGCTCGATAATCTCCTCCAGAATCTCTATAACCCCGACAGTCCCGAATACCGCCATTTCCTCACCGTCGACGAATTCACCGCGCGCTTCGGACCCACCCCGGAGGATTACAACGCCGCCATCGTCTTCGCGCAGGAACATGGCCTCTCCGTCGTTGCCACCTCGCCCAACCGCGTCAATCTCGATGTCGAAGGTTCCGTCGGCGCCATCAACCGAGCCTTCCACGTCAGCATGCGGACCTATCAACACCCCACCGAGAACCGCACCTTCTTCTCGCCTGACCGCGAGCCCACCGTCGACCTGCCCTTCCAGCTTTGGCACATTGCCGGCCTCGATAACTATTCCACTCCGCATCCCGCGGGCCTCTCCAAACGACCGGCCAGCGCGAACGCGAAATCCGGCGCCACCACCGGCTCCGGCCCCTCTGCCTCCTTCCTCGGCAGCGATATGCGCGCTGCTTACTACGGCGGCGGCCTCACCGGTACCGGCCAGTCGCTCGGTCTGCTCGAGTACTACGGCACCGACCTTGCCGACCTCACCACGTACTTCACCAACGCCCACCAGACCAACAACGTGCCCGTCACCCTGCTTTCGACCGACGGCACCAGCACCAGTTGCGTCGATCGGAGCGGCTGCGACGACACCGAGCAAACTCTGGACATGACCCAGGCTCTGGGCATGGCTCCCGGCCTCTCCAGTCTCGTCATGTATGTCGGCTCAACGGATTCCGCCATCTTCAACTCCATGGCGACCCGCACGCCGCTCAACGCCCAGCTCAGCTCGTCCTGGACCTGGAACCCCGCCGACCCCAATACCGACGATCCCTATTTCAAGGAGTTCGCCGCACAGGGCCAGAACCTCTTCCAGGCCGCCGGCGACAGCGGCAAATGGACCACTTCCGGCACCGGGGCCGAAGTCTATCCCGCCGATGACGTCTATGTCACCACTGTGGGCGGTACCGACCTTTCCACCTCGTCCGCCGCCGGTCCCTGGGCCTCGGAAACCACGTGGGTCGACGGTGGAGGCGGCATTTCGCCCCACAAATACGCTCTTCCCTCCTGGCAGACCAGCGCGGCCTCCGGTTGCGCCAGTTGCTCGAAGACGTATCGCAACGCCCCCGACGTCTCGGCGAATGCCAACTTCACCTTCTATGTCTGCGCCGACCAAACTACCTGCACCGCCAACGACTACGGCGGCACCAGCTTTGCCGCTCCCATGTGGGCCGGATTCCTGGCCCTCGTCAACCAGCAATCCGTCGCCAACGGCAATAAGACGCTGGGGTTCGTCAACCCCAGCCTCTACTCCATCGGCGCCGGCTCCAGTTACGATTCCGACTTCCACGACATCGCCAGCGGCAGCAACGGCTATTCGGCCACCACTGGATACGACCTGGCCACCGGCTGGGGCAGTCCGCAGGCAGCTCTCCTTGCCGCTCTTGCCGGATCGTCCACCACCTCCGGCTTCAGCCTCTCCGCCTCGCCCGGCTCCGTCACCGTTGCCCAGGGCAGCGCCGGCAGCTCCACCATCACCAGCACCGTCAGCGGAACCTTCGACTCGGCCGTCAACCTGACCTCCAGCGGCGCGCCCACCGGCGTCACCGTTGGCTTTAGCCCGTCGTCAATCACCGGCACCGGCACCTCCAGCATGTCCATCACGGTCGGTTCCAGCACGGCGCCCGGCACCTACAGCATCACCGTCAGCGGCACCTCGGGCAGTACCGTCGAAACCACCTCTGTGTCGCTCACCGTCACCGGGGTCAGCGCTGGCTTTACGCTGAGCGCCTCGCCGTCCTCTCTCAGCATCGCGCGCAGCAGCTCCGGGACTGTCACCATCACCAGCACCGTCACCGGCGGCTTTAACTCCACCATCACGCTCTCGGGTTCCGGAGAAGGCAACCAGAACTCCGTCTCCTTTACCCCAACCACGATCACCGGCGCAGGCAGTTCCACCCTCAAGATCACGGTTGGACGTCGAGCCTCGCTCGGCAACCACACCGTCACCGTCAGCGGGAAGAGCGGCAGCACCACCAAAACCACAACCGTCACCTTCGATGTAATCAGCTAATCGCCGCAGATCATCGCGGCATCGTCAGCCATAGCCACGAGGCCCGGAGTCACCACGATCCGGGCCTTTTTCCGCCGCCAGGTCTGGATTCAACCGCTTCCCGTTTTGAACCCCCGCCGGAGCTACGTTCCGTTTCGCTACAACTCCGATAATCTCCTCGCGTTTTCTCACGCCCCTTCCCGGCGCCGCCGATAGCCTCATCACAAGGGGACAAACCATGGCCGCGCGCACCGTCGATCCCGCCTTCTTTCCCGTTCTCAGCTACACTCCCGCCGATTCGGACTCCCACGCACTCATCGACCGCCAGATCCCTCTCCATGCCAACAATCTCGGTGCATTCCGCGGCCTGGCTTTTGCCCTCATTTTTGAGGGCATGGCCATCGCTCTGGGCGTCGCTTGCTGGGAAGTCATCCACCGCCTCCTCTGAATCAACCGCACCTGAACTGTCGCCATGCTGTCTCTGAAGCCCTGATGCGACACCCTGAGCCCTGTACCCTGTACCTGCATGCACCTCGTCATCAACGGCCAGACCCGCGCCTTCGACCTCAACCCTTCCCCCACCCTCCAGGACCTGCTTTCCGCCCTCGGCCTCAAGAACGATCGCGTCGCCGTCGAGCACAACGGCTCCATCGTCTCCCGCCCTGCCTGGCCCACGACCCCCATCGCGGAAAACGACAAATTTGAAATCGTTCACTTTGTCGGCGGAGGCCTGACAGCATAAGCTGTTGAGTCATGCCGGAACCCCTCTCTCCCGCCTTCAATCGACGCCGCCTGGCCAGGTCCGCCTTCCTCGGCGGCGCTTCCGCTTTGCTCGCCGCCAGCTCGCTCGCCGCGCAAACTGCCCCTCCCGGCGACGGCCTGCTCGACGCCCGCAACCTGGGCGCGACCGGCGACGGACACACCGACGACACCGCCGCCCTGCAGCGCGCCCTCGACGCAGCCGCGGAAAAAAGCGGCGGCGTCTTCCTCCCGCCCGGCGTTTATCTCACCCGCGAACTGCATGTCCGTCCCGGCATCGCGCTCATCGGCATTCCGGCGTGGAACTACAGCGGCCCTGGCGGCACGACCCTCCGTCTGGCGGGACCCGATGCACCCGGCCTGCTCAATCTCAGCGATGCCCGCGGTTCGACGATCGACGGTATCGCTCTCGACGGCCGCAACCTCGGCCAGAACGTCCACGGCATCTTCACCACGCGCACCGCGTACGGGCCGCATGAAGACGGCTTCCGCATCGAACGCTCTCAAATCGCCCACTTCACCGGCGACGGCGTCCACCTTGACCACGCGTGGTGCTTCAGCGTGCGCCACTGCGAATCTATTTCCAATCGCGGCGATGGCCTCAGCCTGCGCGGCTGGGATGGCTTCATCCTCGACAACTGGCTTTCCGGCAACGGCCGCGCCGGCTTTGCGGCCCGCGACGAAAACGCCTCCGTTACCTTCACCGCCAATCGCATCGAGTGGAACCACGAAGAAAACATGGTCATCGTGGGCGGCGACGGCTATCAGATCACCGGCAACTTCTTCGATCGCGCCGGCACCGTCGGCATCGCCCTCCGCCACAACCCGCAAACCGCAGGCTGGAACAAAGGTCCCTGCACCCAGGTCAGCATCACTGGCAACTTCGTCAAGCGCAGCGGCAAATTCGCGCCGGCGGGCACGCACGACTCCGCACAAATCCTGCTCGAAGACGCGACCGGCGTCACCTGCACCGGCAACGTTCTCGAATCCGGACGCGACGACGGCGATCAGGGTCTTTGGAGCCCCTCCAACGGCATCATCTATCGCGGTCTCGAGAACTGCGTCGTCGCCAACAACGTCCAGCACCAGGGAGCGCTGCAGCAGCTCATGGTCGACCTCGGCGGTCACCGCGACGGCGTCGTCGTGAAAGACAACCCGGGCAGCCTCTTCACGCCGAAGCAGTAAGTCCCAGCTGCGCACCAAGGCAAGCCTCGGCAAGCGCCGAAGCCAGCCGCTCCGCGTACACCCTACCCCCTGCACCCTAACCCCTATACCCTGTATCCATGAGCGACAAACTTCGCTGGGGCATCCTCTCCACCGCCGCCATCGGCCTCAAAAAAGTCATTCCTGCCATGCAGCGCGGCCAGTCCACCACCGTCGCCGCCATCGCCTCGCGCGACCTGGGCAAAGCGCAGTCCGCCGCCGCAGCCCTCGGCATTCCCACCGCCTACGGCTCGTACGAAGAACTCCTTGCCGACCCCGCCATCGACGTCATCTACAACCCGCTCCCCAACCAGCTCCACGTTCCGCTCACCCTCCAGGCCGCCGAGGCTGGCAAGCACGTACTCTGCGAGAAACCGCTCGCCATGTCGGTCGAGGAGGCCCGCACCCTGCTCGCCGTCCGCGAACGCACCGGCGTGATGATTGGTGAGGCCTTCATGATCCGCTCCCACCCGCAATGGCTCCGCGCCCGCCAACTCATCGACGAGGGCCGCATTGGCTCCCTCCGCTCGGTCGTCGCCGCCTTCAGCTACTTCAATACCGATCCCGCCAACATCCGCAATCGCCCGGAAACCGGCGGCGGCGCGCTCTACGACATTGGCTGTTACTGCATTCAGGCCGCGCGCTATGGCTTCGGCCAGGAGCCCTCCCGCGTCTGCGGCCTCATCGACCGCGACCCCCATCTCCACACCGACCGCCTCACCTCCGCCGTCCTCGACTTCCCCGCGGGCCATGCAGTCTTCACCTGCGGCACCCAGCTCGTCCCCTGGCAGCGCGTCCAGTTCCTCGGCACCCGCGGTCGCATCGAAATCGAGATCCCCTTCAACGCTCCGCCCGACCGCCCCACCCGTCTCTTCGTCGACGACGGCAGCGACCTCTTTGGCGCCGGCATCCTCACCGAAACCTTCCCCGTCGTCGACCAGTACACCCTCCAGGGAGACGCCTTCTCCCGCGCCATCCTCGACGGCACGCCTGTTCCCGTGTCCCTCGAAGAAGGCATTTCAAACATGGCGGTCATTTCTGCTATCTTCAAGTCCGCGCACTCCGGACAGTGGGAAGCCGTCGAATAACTCCTGAAGCAACGAGCCACTCAGCATGAAAATCGTTCGCCAGACGAATTCCAAAATCGTCGTCCGGGATAGCTCCCTCTGGATCGCCTCCGTCTGCGGCGTGGCGTTCCTGGTCGTCTTCTTCGCGACACTGGCCACCAGAAATTACCGGGGAACCATTGCCTCGGGGCTGCTGCTCGTCTTCGCCATCGCATGGCTGCGTCGATCCAACTTTGTATTCGATGGCCCCGCGCAGATGGTCCGCTGGAAGCGCCTCCGCTATCTCCGGCTCGCCTCCGGCGCGATTCCCTTTTCAGAAGTCCTGGCCATCAACGTCGAATCCAGCTCCAGCGACAAAGCCAACGTGCTGACCTATCGCCTCAGCATTGCGACGACCGGTGGCAACGTCCCCATGTCCGATGTCTACAGCAGCGGGCATGGTGCGGTGGCCGCCCTCCAGGACCGTCTGCAGAGCTTTGTCATCCCATCCCGTGCTCCCGCCGCGTCGCCCCTTCCCGATGCTCCCCCCGACCAAAGCGGGGATGTCGACGCCCAGCATACGTCCCAGCTGAACGGTTCCATCCGCTCACTCCTCCAGCAGGGCCGCAAAATCGACGCCATTCTTCTCGTCCAGCGCACCGACCATCTCGATCTCACCGAGGCCACCTTCCGCGTCAATCAAATCGACCATCAGATGAAGTCGGAGCGGATGGGCCCGTAGACCTTCCCGATCCGCGGCTTGCGCGCGCACGCCCTTTCCTGCATCATCTCTGCATCCACAACGAATCCCCTCCCGAGGCATCCATGGCCAGTCAAGCCGTGATCGAGGAACCGCAAGTCGAGGTAACCGCTCCCCGCTGGAGCCCCGCCACGCGCATCGCCTTCCGCTTTTGCGTCCTCTATTTCTGCCTCTACAGTCTCTCGACGCAGATCATCACCACCCTCATTGTCATCCCGAACCTCGATCTCCCCGACCCCGCATCGCTGCCGCCTTTGCGGCCCATCATTGGCTGGACGGCGGCTCACCTCTTTCACCTCGCTGTAACCCCAACGTTCTTCGTCGAAACCGGCAGTGGCGATCGCCCCTGCGACTGGGTCCTGATCTTCTGCCTGCTCGTCTTAACCATCGTCGGAACGATCCTGTGGTCGGTCTTCGACCGCCGCCGCCAGAGTTATGCTGCCCTGCGCAAGTGGTTCTGGCTGTTCTTCCGGATCGCTCTCGCCGGGCAAATGTTCACCTACGGCTTCGCCAAAGTCGTTCCCCTGCAGATGCCCTTTCCGCCGCTGTCGAGGCTTCTTGAGCCATTCGGCCACTTCTCGCCCATGGGCGTCCTCTGGTATTCCATCGGCGCATCGCCCGCCTACGAAATCTTCGCCGGCTCGGCGGAATTGCTGGGCGGCATCCTCCTCGTTATCCCGCGCACTCGGACTTTGGGTGCGCTCATCTGTATTGCCGACATGACCCAGGTCTTTATGCTCAACATGACCTACGACGTGCCGGTCAAGATCCTCTCCTTCACCCTTATCCTGCTCGCGATCCTGCTGGTCGCGCCCGAATTCCGCAGCATCCTCAACTTCTTCCTCCTCGATCGGACCGCCGAACCAACCGCAAAAACCTCCCTCTTTCGCAGCCTGCGCGCCAACCGCATCGCCGCCATCGCGCAGGTGGTTTTCATCCTCTGGCTGCTCGGAACCGGTGCCTACGGCGACCGCGTGGCCTGGAAGCAGTACGGCGGAGGCGTCCCCCAACCCGCGCTCTACGGCATTTGGGACGTCGAACAGCAAACCATCGACGGCCAGCTCCACCCCCCGCTGCTCACCGACTCCAGTCGCTGGCGCCGGATCCTCTTCGATTCCCACGACCTCATCATTTTTCAGGGGATGGACGACAAGAACGTCTATGACCGCGTCGCCATCGACGCCCGCGCCAACACCCTGACCGTCACGCCACGCGCCAATCCCAACGCGAAATCCACGTTCACTTACGCGCGCCCCGCAACCGATCGCCTCGTCCTCGATGGCGTCATGGACGGCCACAAGCTTCACATGGAGCTCGCTCTCTACGATCGCAACAAGTTCCTGATCGTCAGCCGCGGATTCCACTGGGTCAACCCCGGCCCCTTCAACCGATGACCTCTACACACGCACCTCGACGAGACCGGCATCCCTCTCCATCGACGCTGCTGCGCTCTGGCCGTTCTCTGCCGGCTTGCGGAAGGTGAGCACATACCACTCGCCCGACCGCGTCTCCTCGAGATGTATCTCCTGCATTTCAGCGGGCACCAGATCGACGGGCGCGGTCACGGACTCCCGGCGATTCTTGAATTTGCTGCCCGGCTGGCGCTCGTAGACTTCTTTCACATGCTTCTCCGTTTCGTCTGCAATCAGCAGCAGGCTCCCCGGCTTCGCAACCCGAATCATCTCCCGAATTGCCTTCGAGCGATTGTTGAAGAAATTGATGCCACCTACATGAAAAACAACGTCAAAGCTCGAATCCACAAACGGGAGATTCTCAGCATTGCCCAGGTAAAGATCGGCCTGCAGTTTCCATCGCCGCAGATTGCGCCGGCATTTCGCCAGCATCTCTGGCGACAAATCGAGCCCGGAAAGATGGACGCCAGCGGGTAGATATTTGTAGTTCAAGCCAGTGCCTACGGAGGTCTCCAGCACACCGTCACCCGGCCTGACCTCCAGGCAATCCATGTAGCTGCGAAAGTACGCGTCCCGGTCAAATCCCTTCAGCGCACAAAAGACCCGTTGCGTGTCGTCGTAGAAACCGCCGATCGTCTCGTACATGTGGTTGTACTTCCCGTTGTCTCCGGCCATATCCGATGGCTGGCGGAAGTCCGGAAGTCCGGCGCGAATCGGAAATCTTTCCCCGGATTCGCTCACCAGGTTCTCGCTGCCGTCCTGATTCTCCACATACAGAGAGCACCCACTCTCCGGGCTCCGCAGAAGCGAGATCGCTTCGAGCCGGCTCGCCCACGTCTGCTTCTTCACCGGCCGAATCCCCGCATGCACGGTCATGGCGCCCGCCCCGAGCACACAAAACAGGGTGACCACGCCGTCGTCCGGCAGCATTTGTGAGAACACAGTGCCATTGAACGAAGGCACGAGCTTCCAGCACGCAACCAGCACAATGAAAGCGGCAAAGCCAGGTCCAGCGAACTCCGTTGCGGATTCCTGGTCCCATAGCCAGACTGCGGTGGTCGCGGCCCAGCTCACCACGAAGATCTCGATGCTGGCTCGCCCACCAGCACCGTCATAACCGAACCTCCTGATCAGGGCTGTCAGCGCCACCGCGCCTGCCGGAAACGCCAGCGTCGACAAGAACCCAGGCAATCGTGCCCCCACCACCCGGTGAAATGTAAACGGCAGGACGCTGAGAAGCACTGCGAGCGCCATCAACCCCAGGAACCGAGGGATCGCTCCCACACCGTGGGCCACAACGGTCAGCGAAAATTTGTGCCACGTCTCCCGCAGGCTAAACAGCAGCGCAAAGGCGACCATCCAGAGAAAGCCCCGCCTCACCCGCTGCGTGCCGACGAACCACACGCCCAGAATCGGCCCCGTCCACGCTCCGACTGAGCTTACGAAGAGGCCCGCCAGGAACAGGCAAACAACCGCCCACGCGTTGATCTGCGGCCATCGCCTGTTGCGAATATGCGTCTCCATGTCTCTGATTCCCTTCCTGCCCGCGCCCGTCCAACTCTGCTCGCGCATTCCGTAGCTCGCCACCCGACTAAGCTGCGGCTGGCGGAATTCCTCCGCCGTCCCCCAGGCGATCCGGCACGGCGTCTGCGCCCCCAAGCGTTGCCAGCGCGCCTTCTCCCCACTCGAGGGCAGTACGAGTCAGCGCAATTCCCAGGCTCAGCGTCAGCATCCAGTACCTTTCATGCGGGCCGCCGCCGCCGTGCGACTGAGCGTCCTTCTCGATCCCCAGAAGCAGGGCAAGCATGCGCTGGTTTCGCTCCTGCAAGTCGCGGATGTGCCCGACGGACACGCCGGGCGCCGCCTCGCGGCCAAAGAAGAGCTTCAGCAGGAATTCGTTGCGCGGCGGATCGTTGTGAAATGGAAGGGCCAGCCAGTCCCGCAGGCAGGTCCGCCCGGCATCGGTCAGGGAGTATTCCTGCCTGCCCCGCTTCATCGTCGTGGCCGACCGGCTCGCCTCAATCAGACCTTCCGTCGCCAACCGCTTTAAGGTCGGGTAGATCTGACCGTAGCTCTCTCCCCAGAAATGCCCGACCGACCCCTCAATCGCCTTGCGCAGGCCGTACCCCGACTTATCGGGCTCCACGGAAAGCAGTCCGAGCAGCACGTAAGCTGTCTTGCTGTATCTCATATATCTGTAAGATATATCTTACAGATAAATCTGTCAAGAAGAATCCCCGATCCCGCGAGGTTTGTTCAGGAAATCAAACCGCCCGTGCCCCTCCGGGCCCCCTGCCGTCACGCGATGCGGCCCTACTGCTTTGCCACCTCGGCCTGGGTCGAGAACGGCCCCGGCAGTGAAGCTTTCCCCGTTACAGGAGAGATGTTAGCCCCACCGTCCGAAGCATCCTGAGCGTTTGCCGGTGCTTGCGAGGTTAACTTCGAGTAAATTCTGAAGTTAATGGAAACATCGACCACCGACGACATGGCCTTGCCGCCTTTTACCGCCGGCGCAAACGTCGATTTCCGGATCGCCGCCACCGCGTTTTCATCCAGTCCAAATCCGATCGGCCGATACACCGCCACCGCAATCGGCTTTCCATCGGGGCCGAGGATCACCTTATAGCTCGCGACCCCCGCCACCTGGCTCTTCTGGGCGTAATCGTTCGAGGAGGCCACCAGGTTCTTCAGCAGCTTTGGACCGTCGACTCCAGGTCCCGGCCGGACGATGCTCGGATCGGTCGGCTCAATCGATTTGTGCTCCTGCTGCGCGTGGTAGAAGAACTGCCAGTAGTCCGGCATCTCCGCAATCATCGCCGCATCCAGCCCCGGCGCAAAGATGCGATTCACAGCAATCCGCAACTCCTGTGCCGCCTTGGCCGGATCCTGGGTAGTCGCCTCGGCTGTCTCTTTGCTCGGCTCCGGCTGAGCCGTCGGGCCGCCGGAACGGCTCGCAGCCGGTTCCTGGGCACTGGCCGCCGGCGTCGCTACCGCGGTGGAAGCCGCCCCGCCAGCCGCCGCCTGAGCCTGAGCCCCCGCTGCCGCCGGCGCAGAATCGCCCTTCTTCTTCTTTGGAATCAATACCTGCTGCCGATCGATCACGATCTCCAGATGCTTCTTCTTCGGCGTCACGCGGATCCGGTCGAACGAGGTCGCCTGCTCCGCCCAGCTACCCTCATCGGCAAAATGAATTCCGTAGCGGACCCCCTCCAGTTCCACGCGCTTCTTCGTCACCCGCACATGTTCGATCTCCACCGCGCACAGCGTAAACGACCCCTTCGGCGATGGACTTGCCACGCTGCCGTCCATCCGGAAATGCAGCTCATCGTCGAGCCATAAGCCACGCAAATAGAGCTGTTTGCCAACCAATACCTGACGCAGTGCATTCTCGTCGGCTACCGGCCCCGCCAGCACGTCCTGCGGTGTCGGCACGGCCGCCGCCTCCGCTTCGGGGGTGGGCTGATTTGCGGGGGTTGGTTCTGAAGAGGTTTGCTGCGGGTGGCTGAGGGGACTTGAAACGACGAGCAGTGCGAAGGCGGCGAGCCATGCTGACTTCATTGAGACGTTCTCCAAGCCATTTCAGATGCTTGCCGCGTATCTCCGCGCAGGCATTTCCTCACGTAGAGGACCGAGCATGGCGCGGCTACCAGCATCTCCCCGGCGCGATTGCCGAAACAATACCACTTTCGGCTCGCTCTGGCTAACGATTCAGTAAAGGATTTCCAGGAGAGGTGCTCAAGTCCCAAACTCAACCGGATGCGACAGCACACTCCGGCCAGCCCCTGGCTGGGGAAGCAGGAGTACTCGACTTGATTCCTTCATCCTACACTTTAACTATATTCAGAAAGTTATTGCTATTTAAGCCAGATTTTGGGAAGACAAAGTCCAGGTTGCGAGACCCCAGCGTCTTGAACGCCGCCTCCCCCAGCACCTGCCGGAAGTCCGTCGTGATCGCCAGATCCCGCGCCTCATAAAGCTGCTCCTGCTCCATGCCCGGCCACCGTCCGTAGACTTTGCCGCCCTTCACCGGCCCACCCAGAACGAACATCACGTTCGCGTGGCCGTGATCCGTCCCGCCCGTCCCGTTCTGCCGGCACGTCCGCCCAAACTCCGACATGCTGACCAGCACGATATCCTGCGCCTCGTCCCCCATATCCGCCCAGAATGCGCTCAGGCCCTGGCTGAAATCCTTCAGCCGCCCGGCAAGCTGCCCATCGGCAGCCCCTTCGTTTTCGTGCGTATCCCATCCGCCGATATCGGCGAAGGCTGCCTCAACTCCAAGATTTGCTTTAAGAAGTTGCGCTATCTGCCTCAAGCTATTGCCGAACGGTCCACCCGGATATTGCACCCCAGCGGCCGGCGTGTACTTCGCCGGATCGGCCACCTGCAGCATCTTCACCGCCTCAAAGGTCTCCTGCCCTGTCCCGTGCAGGATCGAGTCGGTGCTCTGGTCGTACATCGCCGCGAACCCTGCGGCCGCCGGCGCCGACTGCACGCCGAAATCCCGGATGTTGTCCATCGCCACAGCCTGAATCCGGCCTTCCAGCGTCCGCGGCACCTCGGCCCCCAGCGTCACCGCCCGAAACGGCGTATGGGCCCGCCCCGGATACGACAGATCCTCCGACTGCAGCGCCCGGTTCAGCCACCCATCCACCGTGGCCTTCACGCCCGGCGTCCCCGATTCCATAAAGTCCTGGGCGTCAAAGTGGGACCGTGACGGATCGGGCGACCCCGAAGCATGGACCACAGCCAAATGTCCCTGGTCCCACAACGGTTTCAGCGGCGCCATCGCGGGATGCAGCCCGAAGAAGCCGTCCAGGTCGATCACCGCGTTCTGCGGGATCGCAATCGTCGGCCGGTATTGGTAGTAGGAAGGCTCGCGGTACGGCACCACCACGTTGAGCCCATCGGCGGCCCCGCGCTGGAAGATCACCACCAGCTTCTTACCCTGCGCCTGCGCCGTCGTCGCCTGCGCCAGCACCGAGCGCGTGAGGAAGGTCGGCACGGTTGCCGTACCCACCACTGCCATGGCCCCGCCCTTCATAAACGCACGCCGCGTGATGGACATCGACAAACCTCCAGCCTTGCCCTCTATCCTACAGACGCGTCGGCACAACGATAGTTGCGCATGGCCGCTGCCCCTGGGTGCCGAACCCCTTGATGGAATAGTACCCACCTCCCCTGGACTGGACGCACGGGTCCAAGTCCAGGGCAGGACCGTCTTCCTATACGCAGCCGCTAACGCGGCCCCTCAATGCGATAATCGCCCTCATCCCGGCATGATCCGTTTTCTGGCCATCTCGTGCTGCTTGCTACTTCCGGTTCTGCCGACGAAAGCAGAAAAGCCGGCCGGCGGAGAGAAGTCGGTCACCCTCGATCAACTCCAGCAAATCCTCGCCGCCGATGCCGGCAAGCCGGATCTCAAGGTCGCTGACCAACTCGCCAATCTCCGTCTCAGAGAGCGCGCCGGTACGGCCCGGCTGGAGGCATGGCAAAGCTCCTTCAAAGCCAGGCGCACTCGCGAGGCGCTGCTGCGGCTGGCCGACCAGTCGGCCTTTCTCGATCCGCCAGCCGCCGATATTCCCACGACACCCGCGCCGCCGCTCAAGGATCAGGGTGCCATCCTCATTCGCGCCCTTGCTTATGTCCGCCAGACCCTCCCCACCCTCCCTGACTTTCTCGCGACACGCGTGACCACGCATTTTCAGGACGATCCCTTACGGGATTCTCCTCCCGGCCTGGCAGCCGATCAGCTTGGTTTGGAGATCTCGGGCGTCCTCCCCGGATCTGCCGCAGCAAATCCGCAGCGCTTGCGTGAGACAACTGTCTCGCGCCTGCGGATCGCTTACCGCAATGGAAAGGAAGTAGAAGATTCCCGCAGACATACGCAGCAGATGGCTGCCGAGGGATTGACCACATCGGGCGAGTTCGGCCCCATCCTGGTTGTCGTCCTCGGAGATGCGCTGCGCGGCACGGTCACGTGGGGTTACTGGGAAAACGGCGAACCGGGTCCAATCGCTGTGCTCCGGTACCGTGTCCCACGGGAAAATTCTCACTATGCGGTCAGCCTCCCGGTGGGCGAAACGCCGCTGCAGGAAGTTCCTGGCTACCATGGTGAGGTTGCGCTCAATCCCCGCACGGGAGCAATCCTGCGCATCACGGTAATCGCTGATCTGGCCGCTCCGAATCAGGATTTAGTGGCCGACATCGCCGTTGACTACGGTCCCGTCGCGATCGGCGACGCCACGCGAATCTGCCCGATCCGCGGCGTAGCGCTCTCGACGGTTCCGGTCCGGCGTCGATCAGACGCGGCCCTCCCTGCCAACGTCCAAACCAGCCTCAATGACATTGCTTTCACGGACTACCATCTCTTCCACGCCGACGTGCGCATCACCCCGGCTCAAACACCGTGATCGATTCTCCTGATCGCGTGGAACCCAGCCAGCGGCCCACACCCTACTCCGCTGTTGTCGGATCGACCATCACACGCACCTCGGACACCCGGCTCGCTGGGAATCCACCGAGTTGGGCATGGCGGCGAATCTCTCCTTCGTCCGGGGCGATATAGATGCAGTACACCTTGTTGTCGGTGACAAAGCTCTGGATCCACTGGACTTGCGGCCCCATGTCGCGCAGCACGCTGCAGGATTTTTGCGAAATTGCCTGCAACTGCTCGGGCGAAAGGCTACCGGCCCCAGGAATATCGCGTTCAATCACAAATTTTGGCATCGACCAAGCCCTCCTCGGCTGCTGGAAAGCCATCATGCCGGGAATTCCCTACACTGGCAAGCCTGTTCTGTGCGAGTTGAGGGTCGCCTACTTCGACAGGCGGTTGGTCCCGGTCGCGACCACGAACGGCTGATCGGGACAGTCTCCGCATCGTCGACAGCCGCCTGCACCCGAATCTGGGCGCCCCGCCGCACATCCGGACGCAACGCACTCGGCGGGCGCCGGAATCTTCAACTCCCCCGACGCCACCTGACGGTCACCCATCGGCTGGATTTCCAGAGCAATCCCCTGATCCGCAAAAAACCGGGCCACAGCGTCCTTCTTCGCCCCGGGGACAAGCTGCCTTTGCACCTCACGCGTCAGTTCGCCCACTCGCCCCACGAACGCTGCCCGCGCGCTCCGGCACCGCTCGGCTCGCTGATACCGGACCACCCCCCAGCCAGCAGGCCGCTGCCACCAGGACCAGGCCGATCCCAGCAAAAACAGGCGCGTTCCCGTCTTGGCTCCCACGAGGAAGAGTATCTGCGCGGGAGACACGACGACACGTCGCCGCTCCGGCGCTCCCGGCCGTCACTCCACCCGCGTCGCCGTCAGTTCCACTTGCATGGTGCCCTTGTCGTCCAGGTCGTCCGCCGAGAACACAATCGTCGGCTTGCCGATCGGGATGACCACCATCGAATCCCATTTATTCTGACGGATCACCGGGTCGTTGGCCATCGCGGGCGACTTATTGGGCATCGGCGCCAAGCTGCTGATATCCGCTACCAGATCGAACTCCAGCTTGTCGCCGATTTCCCTCACCTTGCGCACGTCGAAGTTCACACCTACATCGATGTATTGGTACTGCGTATTCATGTTGGCCGCCGCTGAGCCCGCCTCATACGACCCGGTGGCGATCGGAACGCGCGCTCCGGTGCGAATATTCTGTTGATTGTCCTGGTTCACGATGGTCGCCACGTAGTTTCGCGTGTTTTGCACCTTTCCGTCCACGTTCAGTTGCTCCACGGTTAGGTGCAGCCGGTAAAAATGCTCCGGCGGCCTGGGAGTTGCCGAAGCCGCATCCTGAGCGGTCAGGCAGATTGGCACAGCACAGAGCGCCAAAGTGGTAACGAGTATCGCAGTCCTGTTCATCGAAGGTCCTTTCCGGTTGATTGATCCTTCATCTCGTCGACATCAAGAGGACGAATTGTCAGTTCGGCGATCCGAATGGGATCGTCGAGATGTTCCTGAGCGGCAAGCACCTTTTGTTTCTCTGTCGCAGAAGCTCTTGCGGAAAACGTGGCCAGCGCTCGTTCCTCGGGCGATTGCGGCGTGGGCGCCGGAAAGATGTCCAGCTTCGGCAGTCTCGTCGGCGCCGCTGACGTGTGTACTGCTCTCGCGACCCCTGCGATCGGCTTCTCAGGCGCAGGGTTCGCGACAGCCGCCACGCCCGGCGCGCCCGGCATCCATGCAATTTCCTGTGTCCCCGGCGCTCGCAGCATCCACAACGCCGCCATCAGAAGCATCGCCGCGCACGCGCAGGCCGCAGTTGCCCAAGGCCACAGCTTCCGCCGCCCGGCTTCCCGTTTCGCCTGCCCTCGCCCCCGCTCGGCGAAGAGGCGCGCCAGCACATCCTGTTCGTTCGGAATTCCCGGTGGCTCGGCATAGCTGCGCAGCGCACCCGAGATCAGCTCGTCCATCCGCTCATCGCCGCGCATAGTGCCTCTCCTCCATCGCCCCCATCTTTTGCCGCAAAATCTGCCGCGCCCGCATCAGCCGCGTCCGTACCGTCCCCTCGGCAATGCCCATCGCCGCCGCAATTTCCCGCGAGTTCATCTCAGCGGAAAGCGCCAGCGGCTGGCGCAATTCCTCCGGCAAGCCGTCGATCAGCCGATGCACCGACGCTTCCCAGTCCGCCGTCACTACCGCCGCCTCCGGACCCATGCCGATATCCGGCATTTCTTCCACCGCCCCATCGTCCGGCTCCGTCGCTCGAGTCCGATTCTGGCGAAGACGGTCCACAGCCGCCCGCCACGCCGCGCGCGCCACAAAGGCCCGCTCGTCCCGCAATCCGCGCCACGCCCCGCCCCGCAACATCTTCAGGAACGTCTCCTGCGCCGCGTCTTCCGCGTCATGCGCATTCCGCAGCACCGCCCACGCCACCCGGTAGGCAAACCGCCACTGCCGCTCGACCACACCCGCAAATTCCGCTTCCTCCTCCGGTCGCACGTCAGCGGGCTCCTTCGCGTTTCTCTCGCTCTCACCCGCTAAGACGGACCAGATCCCCCAGGTGTTCAGATTTTCGTTGGGAGTCTCTGCCGCGATTTCCGATTTCCCTTTACCGGGGTTCTCTGCACCCTTCTGCCCGCGCGCCTCATCTTAAAACTGGTCCAGCAACGGTCACCGTACCAGCGAGGCATTCCTGATGAGCCCAGCATCCGCGACTCCCGCCGCTCCGCGCACTCCGCTTTCCGAGCGCGCCCTCGATCAGCTTTTCCGCGAGGCCCGCACCCTCACCGCCTGGCAGCCCATTCCCGTGCCCGCAGAACTTCTGCGTCAGGCCTACGATCTGGCGCGCCTTGGCCCCACCAGCGCCAACGGCTCCCCGGCACGATTTGTCTTCGTCACCTCGCCTGAAGCCAAAGAGCGTCTTCGTCCCGCGCTCGCTCCCGGCAACGTCGACAAGACGATGTCTGCCCCATCGACCGTTATCGTTGCCTGGGATGACGAGTTTTACGAAAAGCTGCCTGCGCTTTTCCCTCACGCGGACATGCGCCAGCACTTCGTCGGCAAGGAGAAGGCTGTCTTCGAATACTCCTTCCGCAACAGTTCGCTGCAGGGCGCGTATTTCATCCTGGCGGCACGCGCGCTCGGCCTCGACTGCGGCCCCATGTCCGGCTTCGATCAGGCAAAGGTGAACGCGGAGTTCTTCCCCGATGGGAAATGGAAGGCTAATTTTCTCTGCAATCTCGGTTACGGCGATCCATCCAGCCTGCACCCGCGCAACCCGCGCCTCACTTTCGAAGAAGCAACGCGCGTTCTCTAACTGGAATCCCGGCTGAGGCCGTTTTCGCTTGCCTCACCCGGTCGGCTCCGCTAAGCTGGCGCGGACTCTTCAATTTCCTGCTTCCCGAGGTTGAGCGTGAATTCACAGAACGTAGATCCGCAGGCCCTGCACGCCGCGATGGCAATCCTGGCCATTGCCCCCTTCATTTTTCTGGGCTTCATGGCCATCGTCATCATTCCCCTTTGGGTTATCTGGAAGAAGGCGGGCTTCTCCCCGTGGCTCAGCCTGCTGCACATCGTTCCCCTGGTCAACCTCATCATGCTGTATGTGCTGGCGTTCTCCGAGTGGAAAGTGGTGCCGGTGCCGACGGCTGCGTATCCGCCGCAATATCCGCCACCCTACCAGCCGCCGTATCAGCCGCCCGCGCCGCGGGTCTGATGGGCCGCGAATGGCTTGCGCAAGGACTTTGTGGGCCGGGAGCGCTCAGCCGGCCAGACCGATCCGCGCCATGATGTCCGCGAAATCGGGATCCACAGCGACTTCGTCGAGATAGGCTCCCAGCATCGCCGAGATCCCCCAGCCGTTGCCGCCTCCCTCGATGTAGGCTTCCAGATCGGCTCGCAGGGCATCTTTGTGCCCGATTCCGAAATCGAGAGCAATAAACACCTCGCGGCTCATGAATTCCCCGACCTCCATGCGCATCTTCAACTCGTCGCGAATCTCCCCCGCCTTCTCCATCTGCCCCGCCCGCCCGAAAACCATGCCGAGCATGCTGAGAAACAGCGCCGAGCGGCGGGTAATCGACACCAGCTTTTGGCCGGCGTCGATCGCTTCAGGCCAGCGTTCAAGATGGCAGGCGGCCAGCATCCTGCTCCAAAGGGCGACGACAAAATTGGTCTGGAGTGCCAGCGCCTCGTCGGCCTGCCGGATCGCTTCTTCGTACAAACCCACGCATTGCAGCGAGAGTGCGGCCGTGCCGCGGATGAGCGGAGCCATCGGATCCAGCTCGACGGCCTTCCGAACGCATGCCGCCGCTTCCTCTGGCCGCCGCAGGCTCGCCAGGGTCAGTCCGAGATACGCATGCAGGTTCGCTGCCCGCGGATGGAGCTCGATCCCTTTGCGGAAGTACTTTTCCGCCTCCAGCCTCGACCCAAATATCGACGCGGCCATGCCCCTCGAGAACCAGGACTCCGCCAGCTCAGGATTCAATTCCAGCGCTCGTTTGAGCGCGGTGTCCGCCCGCGCTCCGGCGTCCTTCAGCGAGATGTACCCATACACGGCGAGCATAGCGTAAGAATCCGCCAGCCCCAGGTAGGCCAGCGCGTAGCCGGGATCCAGGTCGATCGCTGCGCGAAAACATTCCACGCCCGCACGCAAATTGCTCTCCGAGCGCATATCCCAATAGCGCCGGCCTTTCAGATACAACTCATATGCCTGCAGGTTCTCCGAGTGCCGCTGCGTAACGGAGACCTGCTGCCCCAGCAGCGTCGGCTCCAGCATGCGAATGATCGCAGCGGTGATTTCGTCCTGAATCTCGAAAATGTCGGTAATCTCGCGGTCGTACCGCTCCGACCACAGTTGATAGCCGTCGGCCGCATTCACCAGTTGCGCCGTGATGCGCAATCGCTGCCCACTACGCCGGACGCTGCCTTCGAGCACCGCCTCTACGTTGAGCTGCCGCCCGATATCGCGAATATCCAGATTGCTCCCGCGAAAGCGGAACGCCGAGGTCCGCGATGCAACCTGCAGCCCCTGCAGCCGCGCCAGCGCGCTGATCAGGTCCTCCGACAGCCCGTCGCTGAAATACTGGCTGTCCGGATCGGCACTCAGATTCGTGAAGGGCAGCACTGCGATTGAGGGGATACGGGGTTGCGCCCGAGTCCTGCCGCTCGACGCGGTGACCCGCGTCCGCTGGATCTCTGTGAGCGCTTCGCAGACTTCCCGCGCCGAGGCATACCGATCGCGCGCATTCTTCGCAATCAGGCGGCTCACCAGAGCCACAAACGCCGGGGGCAGCTCCGGATTTCCCTCGGTCAGCGGTTGTGGATGCCGGTTCAGTATCGCGTCGAAGATGACCGCCGTCGTCGATCCGCCAAAGGCCTTGCGCGCCGTCGCCATCTCGTAAAGCACGACGCCCAGCGAAAACAGATCGCTGCGCCCGTCCAGCGACTCGCCCCGCGCCTGCTCCGGCGACATATAGGCAATCGTCCCCACGGCGAGGCCCGGACTCGTAAAGTTGTCCGCGGCGGCCACCGTTGCGCCATCGCCGCTCGCCCCCGCGCCCAGCGCTTCCAGGCTCTTGGCCAGGCCGAAATCAAGAATCTTGACGTGTCCATCCTGCGTGAGGAAAAGGTTCGCGGGCTTCAGATCGCGATGGACCAACCCTGCCCGGTGTGCCTTGTCCAGCCCTTCGCTGATTTCGAACGCCATTTTGAGTAGCGATTCTGCCCCGATCGGCCCCTGAGCCATGCGGTCTGCCACCGTCTCGCCTTCGAGGAACTCCATCACCAGGTAGCTGACGCCGCCCTGCTCCCCCACGTCGTAAAGATGGCAGATGTTGGGGTGGCTTACTGAGGAGATGGCGCGCGCCTCGCGATCGAAGCGCTCCTTCGCCTCGCGCGTCCCACATAGATGCGGAGGCAGAATCTTGATTGCAACTGTGCGGCCCAGCCGCGTATCGCGCGCGCGGTAAACCTCGCCCATACCGCCCGCGCCAAGGGGCGATTCTATTTCATAGGGTCCATATTTTGTTCCGGAATTGGCTGGCATGTGTGCGGGCAATTATAGAAGACGGTCATCGGGTCCCGCGAGGCTCGCTACTTAGCCTTAACCAGCTTCTCGAACTCGGGGTCGCCGTGCAGGACATCCAGATCCGGATCCTTCGCCATCCAGTCGAAGTTTCCGTAGCCCGCAGTAACCGCCTTCTTCAGCGTCTCCAGCGACTCGGCCTTCCGTTTCAGCACGCCGTACGTGCACGCTGCGTTGTACAGCGTGTTGCCGTCATTGGGACGCAAGGCCACGGCCGTTTGCAGATGCCGGATGCACTCCTCTTCCTGCCCCATATCGGCCAGAACGCTCGACAATAGCACCCGCGCTCGCACGTCTTCCGGCACCCGCTCCAGTTGTTGCCGCAATACGCCGGTCAACCTCTGTTTGTAGCGGTCCACATCCTTCTTCTGCCCCAGCCGGTCGAGCGCATTGATATACGGCAGGTAAGTGTTGTAGTCGTCGCCGTTGGTGTCGATCGCCTGCTGCGCAAGGGTCGCGGCTTCTTCATGCCGTCCCGAAGCGAACAGCGCACGCCCCAGAATGTTCCACGATCCTTCGCAGTCGGCCTTGCGCTCGATGGCGCGCCGTGCCAGCAGCGCCGCCTCTTCGTATTTCTTCTGCGCATAAGCGATGCGCGCCCGCGCTACCAGCACTTCCGGCAAATCGGGAGCCAGCGCCGTGGCCCGGTCGCAGGCCGCGAGGCCCCGTTCGATCCACTTCGGATTTTGCTCCCGCACCTCGTAAATCAGGCCCGCGAGGTGTCCGACGCCGGCATGCGCCAGCGCAAAATTCGGATCGAGCTGAATGGCCTGCTCGAACATCTGCAGGGCGTAATCGATATTTTCCCGCCGGGAGTAGCTGCGTCCCCGCAGAAAAAAATCGTACGCCTGCGGATCTTCTGTCGGCCGCTTCGCAATCGTCTTCTCTTCCTGCGGCGTCAGCGTAATGCGCAGCGCCTGCGCGATGCTCCGCGCAATCTCTTCCTGAATCGCGAATACGTCCTCCAGTTGCCGGTCGTAGCGTTCCGCCCACACCGAGTGCCGCGTCGACGCCTCCACCAGTTGCGCCGTGATGCGCACCCGATTCCCTGCCCGCCGGATCGATCCCTCCAGCACGTACGCCGCGCCCAGTTGCTGGCTCACCTGCTGCGCCGTCACTGGTTTGTCGCGATACTGCAGCATCTCCGACCGCGGAAAAATATCCAACTGTCCGATCTTCGAAATCTCCGTGACAATGTCTTCCGTGATGCCATCGCGGAAATACTCGTCTTCCTTCGATCCGCTCTGGTTTTCGAAGTAGAGCACCGCCACCGACTTCTGCTTCACCGCCGACGCCACCGCCGCCGTCGGCCCCGACCCCGTCTTGTCCGCCTGCGGCTTCCTGCCCGAGCCCAGGTCGCGCGCCAGCCGCTTCAAATCTGCCCGCAGTTCCGCCGCCGCCTGGCAGCGCAGATCGGCATCCTTCTCCAGCAGCTTGTCGAGGATCTTCTCGAATGCGAGCGGCAGCCGGGTGTTCACTTCGCTCGCCGGCCGCGGCATCTCCCGCAGAATACCGTCGAAGATGACTGCCGTGGTCGCGCCCCCGAAGGGCGCCGATCCCGTCGCCATCTCGTAGAGCACCACGCCCAGAGAGAACAGATCCGATCGCGCGTCCAGTTCCTCGCCGCGCGCCTGCTCCGGCGACATATACGCCACCGTCCCCATCGAACTGCCCGCGCTCGTCAACTGCTCGCCGCCGGCCGAAGTCAGCATCCCTGCCAGCGTCGCGCCCGGATCGCCAGGCTGCGCCATCTGAGCAGCCAGCTTCGCCAGCCCGAAATCCAAAATCTTCGCCTGCCCGCGCTCCACCAGAAAAACATTGGCCGGCTTGATGTCGCGATGCACGATCCCCTTGGCATGTGCCGCGTCCAGCCCGCTGGCAATCTGAATCCCGATCTCCAGCAGTTCGCTCAGATCGATCGGCTTCTCCGCGATCCGGTGCTTGAGCGTCATACCCTCCAGCAATTCCATCGCAATGAAGGGTCTGCCCTCAAACTCGCCCACGTCGTAAATGGTGCAGATATTGGGGTGATTCAGCGCCGACGCCGACCGCGCCTCCCGGTGGAAACGCTCAATCGCCAGAGGATTTTGAGCAATCCCCTCCGGCAAAAACTTGAGCGCGACACTGCGGCCCAGGCGCGTGTCTTTGCCTTTGTAAACCACACCCATCCCACCGCCGCCCAGCACTTCCAGGCCGCTGTAGTGGGACACTGTCTGTCCAACCATCGGATCTGTAACTGTCACGAGGGAATCAGTATAGCAGCGGCACAAAACGCCGTCGCGCAGCCTTTCGGCAGCCGTCGCGGTGTGATTTCTATTCCAGGCCGACCAGTTTGCGGAACTCCGGTTCGTCGTGCAGGCAGTCCAGATCCGGGTCCTTCGCCATCCAGTCGAGGTTGCCGTAGCCGGCGCCCAACGCCTTCTTCACCGTCTCCAGCGCCTCGGTCTTGCGTCCCAAAACGCCATACGTGCACGCCGCGTTGTAGAGGGTATTCGTGTCCTTGGGGCGCAGAGCCACCGCCGTCTGCAGATGCCGAATCGCCTCGTCGGTGCCGTCGGATTGCGCTGCCAGGTAGCAAGCCAGCAGGACGCGGGCGCGCACGTCTTCCGGCTCCCGTTGCAATTGCTCTCGCAACACGATCGCCATGCGCTCCTGCAACTGCCCGGCTTCTCGCTTCTTCCCCAGCCGCTCCAGCGAATTGATGAACGGCGAATAGACGTTGTAATCGTCGCCGTTCCCTTCAAGAGCCTTGGGGATGACGGCCGCGGCATCCTCGTAGCGGCCCGAGGCGAAGTAGGCTCGTCCCAGGATGCTCCAGGCTCCATCGCAGTCCGTCTTGCGCTCGATGGCCTGCTCCACCAGCAGGACCGCATCCTCGTATTTTTTTCGTGCGTAGAAAAGCCGCGCCCGCGCCACCAACACCTCGGGGAGATCCGGCGCCAACGCGGTCGCTCGGTCGCATGCCGCCATGCCCTTCTCGATCAGCTGCGGATTCCGCTCGCGCAGCTCGTAGGTCAGGCCGCATACCTGTGCAATCCCCGCATGTGCCAACGCGAATTTCGGATCCAGCTGGATCGCCTCTTCGAACATTTGCAGCGCATATTCCGTGTAGTACCGCCGCGTATAGTTCTTCCCGCGCAGGTAAAAGTCGTACGCCAGGGGATTCTCCGTCGGGCGCCGCGCGATGATCTTCTCTTCCTGCGGTGTCAGCGTAATGCGCAGCGCCTGCGCGATGCTGCGCGCGATCTCTTCCTGGATGGTGAAGACGTCTTCCAGCTGCCGGTCATAGCGCTCCGCCCAAACCGAGTGCCGCGTCGACGCCTCGACGAGTTGTGCCGTGATGCGCACGCGCGTTCCCGACCGCCGGATCGATCCTTCCAGCACATACTGAGCCCCCAGTTGCTGGCTTACCTGCTGCGCCGTCACCGACTTGTCGCGGAAGGCCAGCATCTCCGACCGCGGATAGATGTCCAGTTGCCCGATCTTCGAAATCTCCGTCACAATGTCTTCGGTGATCCCATCACGGAAATATTCGTCTTCCTTCGACCCACTCTGGTTCTCGAAATACAGCACCGCCACCGACTTCTGCTTGACCGGCAGAACCGCCTGCGCCGCCGGTCCGGACCCGGTCCTGTCCGCCGTCGGCCGTTTCCCCGAACCCAGATCGCGCGCCAGCCGCTTCAGGTCGGTCCGCAACTCCGACGCCGAATGACAACGCAGATCCGGATCCTTCTCCAGCAGCTTGTCCAGAATGCGATCGAATGCCAGCGGCACGCGCGCACTGACCTCGCTCGCCGGCTGCGGCGTCGCATTCAAAATACCATTGAAAATGACCGCCGTCGTGACCCCGCCGAACGGTGCGCTTCCCGTCGCCATCTCGTAGAGCACCACGCCCAGGGAAAACAGATCGGATCCCGCATCCAGTTCTTCGCCGCGCGCCTGCTCCGGAGACATATACGCCACCGTCCCCATGGAGCTGCCCGGACTGGTGAGTTGATCGTTGTGCAGGGCAACTGTATGCATTCCGCCCATGGTCCCGCCTGCCGATTCGCCGGCGTCCCGCGCCTGTAGCTTCGCCAGCCCAAAATCCAGAATCTTCGCCTGCCCGCGCTCCACCAAAAAGATATTCGCCGGCTTGATGTCGCGGTGAATGATTCCCTTGGCGTGCGCCGCGTCCAGCCCGCTCGCAATCTGGATGCCGATCTCCAGCAACTCCGCCAGGTCGATCGGCTTCTGCTCGATGCGATGCTTGAGGGTTACGCCCTCCAGCAGTTCCATCGCGATGAACGGCCGCCCTTCAAACTCGCCGATGTCGTGAATGGTGCAGATGTTGGGATGGTTCAGCGCCGACGCCGACCGCGCCTCGCGATGGAACCGCTCGACGGCCTGCGCGTTTTGCGCAATCGCTTCCGGCAGAAACTTGAGCGCGACACTGCGGCCCAGCCGCGTGTCTTTGGCCTTATAAACCACACCCATCCCACCGCCGCCCAGCACCTCCAGGCCGCTATAGTGGGACACCGTCTGTCCGGCCATTGAATCTGTAACTGTCACGAGGGGTCGATTATAGCAGCGCGTTTTCATCGCTGGCGCGGCCCGAATCGCCTACGGTCCCGCCCCCGGACACGCCACTGGCTCGAACCACGCCGCATGCAGCAGCCCCGGATGCAGCAAGATGCAGATCGGCTCCCCTTCCCTTGTCGCCTTGTACAGCTTCGACGACACCTGCATCGAGTTGGCGTACTCCCCAAACGGTCCCCACGGCGCCAGTCGCAGATAGTAGGTCGCGGAGCGGCTGCCTCGCGAAATGCGCTTCCCCGTCACATAGACGTGGTAGGTCTGCGCCGGCGCTGGATCGCTGATCGTGTCCGCGCCCACCGTAATCCCCCACCCGTAAAAAAAGCTGACGATCAGCAGGCTGAAGACCGCCGCCGCCGTCTGCCCGCTGCGTCGCATCGGCCGGTAAAACGCGAAGAGGAACACGACCGTCGTAATCAGCCCGTCGCGAAACAACGCACTGGCTGCCACAAAATTCAGGTTCATCGCGCGGAAGAACAATCCAAAACCGGCAATCAGCAGCAGGATGTTCAGGGGCGCGCGGGGATCGACTCGTCTGCTGTTCAGCGCGTATAACAGCGGAGAGCTGTACACCAGGTACAGCGTCACCACCGGCGCAATCGCCAGAGCGGCGAAACACCAGGGTCGCCACGCCTCCGCGCCCCACAGATACCCCGCAGCCGCGCCTCCCGCCACGATACAGAGACCGATGTTGACCTGCTTCGCCCGCGCCAGCACCCCCAGCCGCTCTTCGGGTGTTGCTCCCAGCTCCTGATCCTGCGCGATCTGCGCCAGCACCGCCTCGCGCTCCTTCTCATCGAGGTCGGGAATCTGGCTCAGCCATCCCCGAAACGCATCGTCCACGCTGTATTGCGAGAACCGGATGCCGTTGCGTCCGCTCTTCAGGCAGATCACCTGGTAGTTGCCGTATCGGCTTCGGTAGGTCCGCCGGCCCGCAATTTGGCTTAGATCGACGGTACGTTCCTGAAACATGCTGCGCACCTTGAGCTGCGATCCCTCGATCACCAGCGTCGAGCGCTGCAAGTGGAGCATCAGCAATCCCGCAACGATCAGCCCAGCCGTCCCCACCGACAGCGCCGAAGACAACCCGCCCACTACGTAGAAGATCGGCACCAGCACGCCAATCACCACCGCCGCCACAATCGGATAAACCCGCTCCCCACGCAGCCGGTACTCATGCCGAGTCGCTTCCACAGGCTGGACAACGTTCATGCGTCCCTCCGTCGCGCCCCTTTGTATCACAGGCCGACGGACGCTCCGCAAAATCATTGCGTGGCTGGATAATCGGGCCGCTGGCGCAACTTAGTCGTAACTGCTCGTCGGCCACAAGGTCACCGGCTCTCCGGTCGTGTCCTTGTATTTCTCGCGCAGCGCCTTCAGTTCACTCACCAGACCGGGCACCACGGCTTCATACCCCGGATGCACCTTGTATCCGGCCCAGTCGAACAGGCTCTCCATCTCATCCGGGTCTTTCTCCAGATCGAAAAGCTCCCACTCGTTGACCGTGTAGTAGTAAATCAGCTTGTACCGCTCCGTCCGCAACCCGTAATGCGGCAGCACCCAGTGCGGCGGAGCAAATTCGTAGTAGTGGTAGTACATCGACTTGCGCCAGTCCGCGGGCGTCTGCCCCTTCAGAATGGGCGCCAGGCTCTTCCCCTGCATATCCTCCGGCACCGGAATACCCAGCAAATCCAGCACCGTCGGCGCGTTGTCGATGTTCACGCACCAATCTTTGCTCACGCTGCCCGCTTTCACTTTGCCCGGGTAACGAATCATCCACGGCACGCGCAGCGCCTGCTCGTACATGAACCGCTTGTCGAACCAGCCGTGATCCCCCAGAAAGAATCCGTGATCCCCCGTAAAGACCACGATGGTGTTCTTCGCCAACCCGCTGCTGTCCATAAAATCCAGCAGCCGGCCCACATTGTCGTCCTGCGCCCGCAGCGTCGCCAGAAAGCGCCCCATGAATTTTTGATAATTCCGTTGCTGCCGCTGCCGATTCGTCAGATCGCCAGGCGGATGAAAATCCGGCATGTCCGCAATCCGCATCCGCGCCTCCCTGGCCGCCGCCGCCCGCTTTGAATAGTCGTCGTAAAACGTGCCTGGCTCCGGAATCCGCACGCCGTCATACAAATGTTCGTATTGGTGCGGTGGCTCGAACGGCCGGTGATCGCTGAAGAACTGCACCATCATGCAAAACGGCTGGGTGAACTGCTGGATCCCTTGAATGGCGAAGTCCACCTCATTGTCTGTGATATACCCCGGATAACTCGCCTTCGTCACACTATGGTCGCCGACATACTTGTTGCGCAGATAACCATCCGCAGCATAGTAGGGGCCGCCGGCTCCATCCTTGTAGACGAAGTAATCGAACCCCGTCTCGCCGGGGGTCGGCGGAAGATGCCACTTACCCACCAGGCCCGTCTGATACCCATGACTTTTCAAAATTCGCGGCAGCGTCTGCTGGCGCGGATCAAAGGTCGGGTGGGTCGCACCGTTCGTCGTCTCCCCGGGATTCGACACCATTCCGTTCAGATGACTGTATTTTCCCGTCAGCAAAGTCGCGCGGCTCGGCGCGCACAGCGCATTCGTGGTGAAGCTGTTCTCGAAGCGCATGCCCTCGTTGGCAATCCGGTCGATGTTTGGAGTCCTGATCAGCTGGCTCCCGTAGCAACTGAGCGCCGCGGTGGGCACGCCTTCCGTCGTGATCCACAGGATGTTGGGCCTGGCCGAAGCTGTCCCGCCCGGCGTCCCGGACGCCTCCACGGCCTGCTCCGCCGAGCAGGCCTGCAGCGCCGGTCCCAGCGCGGAACTCAGCGCTGCGCCGCCCATTCGTGCCAGTGCTTCTCTGCGCGTGATCAAAATTCATCGTCCTCCCCGAGCAAGCCTGGGTTCCCAGCCGTGATGCCCGGCTAACTCGTCCGCATGAGCATGCAGCTTACAGCATTCGGCCTGCGGCCACCTTCGCCGCGCCCACCCCTCACAGCGCGCAGCGAAATCCGATGTTCGACGTCGAACTGTCCGGCGTGTTCGACGTGCGCGCGGCCATGCGATACCGATTGCAATACGATTTGTGGCACAGGAACGACCCGCCCTTCATCACTCGCGCCGTCCCCCGCGGCGGCCCCGCCGGATTCCGTCGGCTGGCGGTCCGGTGATACACCGCATCGAACCAGTCCGCGCACCACTCCCACGTATTGCCGGTGATGGAATATAACCCGAACCCGTTCGGCGGAAACGCATCCACCGGACAGGTTCCCGCATACCCATCCTCCGCCGTGTCGTGCCGCGGAAATTCTCCCTGCCAGATGTTGCACAGGTGCTGGCCCTCCGGCCGTAGCTTGTCGCCCCACGGATACAGCTTCTGCTCGAGGCCCCCGCGCGCCGCGTATTCCCACTCCGCCTCGGTGGGCAGCCGCTGCCCCGCCCAGGCCGCATACGCGGAAGCATCCGCCCACGACACATGCACCACAGGATGCTGCTCCCTGCCCGCGCTCGCCGAGCCCGGCCCTTCCGGCATCTGCCAGCACGCGCCCGGAACCTTGCACCACCACGGCGCCGCCGCCACCGTGTCCTCCACCAGTTCCACATAACGCGCTGCCGGAACGTGCGCCCGGAACACAAAGGACCACCCAAACCGCTCCGCGTCCGTCCGGTATCCCGCCGCCCGCACAAACTCGCCGAACCGTTCGTTGGTCACCGGAAAGCCATCGATCCGAAACGGATCCAGCGTGACAGCGCGCACCGGCCCCTCGCCGTCGTCGGCAAAGCCCTCTGGAAAATCCGTCCCCATCAGAAAGCTGCCGCCTGGCAGAGCGATCATGCCGGCGGCAATTCTCGATCGGATTTCGCCGGAAGCGGAGCCCGCGCCGCCCGACGACCCGCTCTCGCCGGAACGCAGCCTTGCCGGGGTACAGCACGCCTTCCCCGCTCCTGATTGTGTCTCGAAATTCACTGCAGTTCAGAGAATAACCCCGCGCGCACGCGTGGAAGCGTCCGCAAAAGCCCACCACCGAATTCCTGAACGATAAGGTCGGCTTAGTCCAGCCGGACCAGCCACGCCTCGCCCTGGCTCGGCCGCACGGTGTTGGCAATCTCCGTCGCGATGGCGCGATCGTCGTGCTCCGGCCGAATCCGCACCCAGTACCCCGTCGGGCCCTCGAATTCGATCACATTCGCCGCCGGATACTCTCTCTCCAGCGTCGACTGCAGATGATGCGCACCGCGCGCATGCGCGAACGCGCCGATCTGCACGCACCATCGACCGCCCTTGTTCATCGAGTGCGGCGTGCTGTACACATCGACGCGCACTTCGGCAATCCCCGTGCGCCACACCCCCGTCGCCTTGGCCGCCGCCATCGACAAATCGAGAATCCGCCCATGCACGAACGGCCCGCGATCCGTCACTTCCATCACCGCCGACTGCCCGGTTCGCAAATTCGTCACCCGGATCAGCGATCCCATCGGCAGCGTGCGATGCGCCGCTGACAGATGATGCTCGTTGTACACCGTGCCATTGGCCCCGGTCCGGTTGTGATACGGAGGCCCGTACCAGCTTGCCATCCCGGTCTCCGTATAGATGGGCGCGTGCGTAGCGACATATTCGTCATCGGACCCGCGCGACGCGCTCGGCTTCCCACCTGGTTCGGGAGCCCTGGCCACCGGCGGTTCAGCCGAAACCGGCGGCGCGCTTGCCGGCGGAGGCGGCGCATACGCCACCTGCCGGTGGGAGCAACCAGCCAGCACAGCCGTCAGCAAAACGGCCGCGCCGCCTGCGCAGATTTTCAGGGATCGAATCGTTCGCTGACTCGGAAATTGTCTCGCCATAGCCACGAATCACTGGCCCCGCTGGCGGTCCAGATGCTCCGCGAGCTTCGCCAGTTGTTCCGCCGCCAGCCGCAGCGCCTTCGACGAGTTCTCCCGCACCTCGGGCACAACGCGGTCGTTCAGGTAGTCGATCACCCGCTTCACTTCCGTCTCCATCTGGCCGCCAGCCCCGCCCAGATGCTCGTCCATCTTGCGCCCGAAATTCTCGAATCGCCCTCCGGGGTCCTGAACCATCTCCGCACTCCCTGCCGGCTCCTCGTCGATCCGCCGTCGATTTTAGTATTGTCGCCCCGTACGGCAGGGTCAAATCTCATCGTTCCCGGCGTGCCCGATCAGTAACGCCGGTACATCCCCTGCCGGAAATTCCTCTTCCAACAGATTGAACCCGTGAACGTTCTGAAACACTCGCGCCCAATTCTGCACCTCACCCTGCCTCTGCTCGCATCGCTCCTCGCCGCGATCGCTGTGCATGCGCAGTCCTCTGCCCTGCTGCCCAACGCCCCACAGCCGGCCTCGTCGCAGGCCGCGTCCGGCACCATCCAAACGGTCCCCACAGAAAAACCGCGGCCCGGCGCCGCCGGTTCCGTCGACCACGCCCCCTATCAGAAACGCAAATGGGCGCAGTATGTCGATCCCGGCGAACACGTTCCTCCGCTCACCGCCAAAGATAAGATGGAGTTCTGGCTGCATCAGGAAGCCCGCGTCTCGTCCGCCTTCCCGGCCTTTCTTTCCGCCGGCTACGGCCAACTGGCGGATTCCCCGCAATACGGCTCCGACAGCGGCGCCTTTGGCGACCGGCTCGGCGCTGCTTTTCTGCGCCAGGCCACGATGCGCTTCTTTTGCAGCAGCGTTTTCCCCGTCGTCGCCCACGAAGATCCTCGCTATTTCCGCAAAGCCCGCGGCGGCTACCTGGGACGCGCCGGCTGGGCCGCCGAGCAGGCCCTCGTCACCCATCGCGACAACGGACGCCGGGGCCTGAATTTCTCTGACGTCTTCGGCCACCTCGCCGCCTCTGCCCTGACTCCGCTCTATTACCCTGCGCCCAGCGCCAACACCCGGGTCGTGCTGCAAACCTGGGGCAAGTCCATCGCCGGCGCCGCCGGAAACAACCTTTTTTTGGAGTTCTGGCCCGACGTATTGAACCGGCTTCACCGTCTAAAACATTGAACGCGCCTCCCCACCCTGTTCGAATGAGCCATTCATGCACGAGATCGAGCATGCGGAGACAACCCCGCGTTGCGTGGCAATGGACCCTCCTGCTCGTCTGCGCGCTGGCCGGCAAAGCCTGCCCGCAATCCGCTCTGCCCGATGCCCCCATGCCCGTTGCGGAACTGCGCGCGTCCCTCCCCGATCCCCCGCCCCAGGAAACCTTCCCCCCCGCCGCGCCCCGCCATCGCATCCGCATGCCCGGACTCGAGCCCAACTATCTGCCGCTCCCGCAGTTGTGCGTCACCAGCTTTTGCAGCGCCGCCGGCCCGCGCACCAGTTGCTGCGAGCAGATCGGCGACCAGTTCAGCGCTTACCTCAAGCAGAATGCCATCCACATCTACACCCCGCGTGAACTGGCCGCCATGGCGGTGCGCGGCGTCGTCGATCCCTTCAACCTCCTCACCATTGCCGGCACTTCGGCCATCTCCATCGGCACCGATTCTCACTCCCCCTACGGCCCTGGCATGCTGGGATTCGCCAAACTGAGCGGCACCTCACTCACGGAAGACATGACCAACGCCTTCGTCGAAACCTTCCTCATTCCTTCCATCGATCATCAGGACCCGCGCTTCCACCGCATGCCCAACGCGCCGCTCAAAATGCGCGTCTTCCATTGCATCTATCAGCCAATCTGGACAGACAGCGACACCGGCAAGGGCATGTTCAACTACTCCACCGTGGTCGGCGCCGTCGTTGACGAGGCTGTCGACGCGGCCTACGTGCCTTTTCGCCGGGTCGGATGGGGCGCCGGCGCCGATCGCATCTCCATCAACCTCGCCACTACGCCCATCGGCAACTTCGTCACCGAGTTCGTGCCCGACGTTGCGCGCCACATCAACGTCAGCGTCGTCATCGTCCAGCGCGTGATCGACCGCGTGGCCATCGAGGAAAGCGGCGGCACGCCCTGAGCGATCGTCCCCGAATCCTGGTTTTTATTTCCTGAAATACCGCGGCGAGCGCCCCGCCGCCCACGGATCGTACCGCGCCGCGAATTCCGCGCGCTCTTCGGTCGACGGATGGCTGTAAGTCCAGAACTCCACGAACGCATTCGGCGCCGGATCATCCAGCCACAACGCCGCATCGCTGCAGAACGAGTGCTCCACCGTCGCCTGCACATCCGGCACCAGCCCGTGAATCACTTCCTGCCCATAAACATCCGCCTGATGCTCGATCATCCGGCTGAAGGCATTGGCCATCGGATCCGCCAGAAAACTCAGCACCGTCATCAGCAGCAGCACCAGCCCCAGCGACGACCACCTTGCCACGCCGTCAATGCCCCACGCCACCCCGCGCCAGCGCACCAGACCCTGCAAGGCGTAAAACGCAATCCAGTAGAAGATCAGAAACATCCCCGCCGCAAACGCCAGCCCTTTCGGAATGTGGTGCAGCACATAATGTCCCTGCTCGTGCCCGTACGTGAACAGAATCTCGCTCGGCGATTCCTCCTGAATCGTCGTATCCCAAACCACAATCCGCTTCGACGCGCCGATCCCCGTCACATACGCATTCGGCGTAGTCACCTTGCGGCTCGCATCCATCAAAAAAATACGGTCTCGGGGAATCGCCAGCCCGCCCCGCGCTGCAACCCGCTCCAGCTGATCCACCAGCGCAGGATCGCGCTTATCCAGCTGCGTAAAGTGATTGAACAGCGGATCGACAATCACCGGCGCGGCGAACGTGCCCACCACCACCACCGGCACGGTGAACGCCCAGAACCAAATCCACCATCGCCCTGGAGAATGCCGCAGCAGCGCGTACAGCACGCCCAGCACAAACGTCCCTACCGCCACCGTCAGTCCCAGCGACTTCGCCCAGTCGCCCCACCACGGCAGCCATCCTTCCACCGACAAGCCATACGCAAGCCCCGCATGGTGCCCCAGCAGCGACTCCGGCAACTGCAGCAGCGCGACCACCGCCAGCCAAACCGGCGCCGCCACCAATCCCTGCACCCAGGCTCGCGCAGACACCCGCGCCGTCAGCCGCGCAACCGCTCCGCCAAGTCCCATCCGCACCAGGGCCCACAGCGCGACAGCCATCCACGCGGTCCCACCGAAATAAAGCCAGGTCCGCCAGTGGCTCAGAGCCACAGCCTGCGCCAGTTTGTCAGGAGGAAGCGGGCAGAACCCACCCTTCGCTGCGGCAATCACAATTCCGGCCACACACAGCGCGTTACAGATTGAAGAGCTCCCGCAACCGCCGCGTCTGCGCTCGGCTCACTGGAATCTCCGTTTGCTTCTTGTCCGCCATCCGCAGCTGATATGTGCTCTTGAACCACGGCACGACTTCGCGAATGTGGTTGATGTTCACCAGAAACGACCGATGCGCCCGCCAAAACAGCCCCGGATCCAGCAGGTCGAACAACTCGTCCAGCGTCCGGCACTTGGATTGCCCCTCGATGGTCGAAGTCGCCACCGAGATCACGCCGTCGTCGATCGTGGCGTAGCAAATTTCCTTCTGATCGATCAGCAGCAGACGGCTGCCCGCCTGCACCACGATCTTGCCGCTGTGCGCCCGTGGCGTTTGCTGCTGCTCGATCAGCCGCAGCAGCGTCTCCACGCGCAGGTCGCCGGCCGCCGGCTTCGCGTCGCCGCTCTGCTCCTGCAACCGCAGCCGCGCCCGGTCCAGCGCCTGATCCACGCGCGCCTTATCGAACGGCTTCAGCAGGTAGTCGATCGCGTTCACGTCGAACGCCCGCACCGCGTACTGATCGAACGCCGTCGCGAAAATAATCTGCGGCAGCCGATCGCCCTTGCCCAGTTCCAGCAGCTTCTTCAGCACCGCGAACCCGTCCAGCCCCGGCATCTGCACATCCAGAAACACCAGGTCGGGATGATGCGTGCGGATCAGATCGACGGCCTCGACGCCGTTGCTTCCTTCCGCCAGCACATCCACGTCGCCTGCCTTTTCCAGCAGGTATTTCAGCTCTTCGCGCGCAAGTTCTTCGTCGTCGACAATCAGGGCAGTGATGGACATAGGTGGGTCGTGGGGTTCCGCGTACAACTACAAAGTATAGGAACGCGGAACCGGAAGGGTCAATGAACCTGCGCCAGGAGGCGCGATTCGCGGGTCGAATCTATGCAATCGGATCGAGAATGCCTAATCCGCAAACGCGTGCAGCCGCGCCGGCGGATGATCCGCCGCCAGATGATGCCCGCAGTACACGCAGTGCAGATCGGTCACGCGCGCCGTGCGGTGGCAGTTCCCGCAGCAGGGAGCCACCTGGTACGCGCATTGCGGGCAAAAATGGTAGTCGCCCTCAATGCGCGCGCTGCACGCCGGGCACAGCGCCAGAACCGGCAGCCGCAGCAGGAAGTACAGCACCGCCCCGATCCCGCTCGGGATCACCACGCACACCGCCATCCAGATCGGCGTGCTCATCCCGCGCCGCGGAGAATCGCGGCTGATATACCCGATCATCAGCACATACAGCGCCGCCAGCGCCCCGATGCTGATGTTGAAATAGAGCCGGAAGCTGAACGGCAAATTCGGAGGATGATGCCGATGGGCCGGAACCACCACCCACATCACGTACTCCATCAGCGTGAAGGCGACGATCGCCCCCGCCACTGACCACAGCGGAATCAGCCGCAGCTCGCCGGAAAATCCGTCGCCCTGCGTGCCTTCGCGCTGCCGTGTCTCATTGCTCATCAGAACTTCCCGCTCCCGCGCGTCGCCGCCAACCCGTCCCGCTTACTCGTCCCGCGTATCGTGCCGCCGCCCGCGCCAGGTCATCAGCAGAATCGCGAACATGGCTGAGAGCATCACCAGCGAAAGCATCAGCACCATCACCGGCATATCGAAGAAATGTTCTCCGGTGGTCAGGTCGTTCGCCACGCTCCACAGCGCCGGGGTAAACAGAATGATCAGCGCTGCCAGGGCGAACAACGCAATCCCTACATGCCGTCGTTGCCGGACACGCTTCGCCTGCATCAGGTGCGCAGCCTCCATCACCGATCGACGCGTGCGCAGCAGCACATCGGGTTTGGCGTGCTCCCGGGGATTCATCCGGAAGGCGTCACCACTCATAGCGCCTCCACGTGGCGGCCGCTCGGCCCCGTGCCGGCTCTGGCTGCGGTCACATGGGGCTTCAGCGCCGCCAGCCCGCGATACAGCCGCGACTTCACCGTCGACAGCGGAGCCCGCGTTACCCGCGCAATTTCCTCAAGCGACAGCTCTTCGTGGAAGCGCAGCACCAGCACTTCGCGGTGCAGCGGATCGAGCGTGAGCAGCGCCTCCGTCACCAGCGCGCCGTGCTCGATCGTCGCCAGATGATCGAAGGGCGTCTTCTCCAGGCTCGGCACCTCGAACGGCCGTTCGTCGTCGCCGTTCTCGCACAACTCTTCCAGGCTGCTCATTGACTTCCGCCGCCGCAGATCGATCACCAGATTGCGCGCGATCGTAAACAGCCAGGTATCAAACCGCGAATTCCCGTTGAACTGCGCACCCCGCACCAGCACCCGCATCCAGGTTTCCTGGAACAGATCTTCGGCCTGCTCGCGATTGCCCGTAAGATACAGCAGATAGCGCAGCAAACGGTGCTGGTATTGCACGATCAGCTCGTCCAGAAGTTCGGGATCGTGCCTCTTCAGCCCTTCTGCAACCAGGCTGTTCTCATGCCGGATTTGCTCTGCCAGTTGAAGCGCTGCCGTGCTCATATCACTCTCACTGACGAAGATCTCCCGCCGGAAGACGCTCGCCACCACGAGTTTTTCTACATTCCGTGTCAGATTCACCGGCTCACCCTCGGCAACCGGAGCCCCAAAAACCCCGGCGACCCGCTAGACATGCCTCTAAGCCCCACATTATCTGCTACATTCCCCGGTCCCGCAACTTCAGGATGATGATTAGACTGGTTCTGATGGAATTTCTTTACGGCTTGCATTCTGTCGAGGAGGCGCTGCGCTCCGGTCAGCGCCGTTTCGACTACGTCTGCCTCGCCCGCGAGCGTCACGACCACCGCCTCGCCCAGATCCTCGACCTGTGCCGCAAAGCCGGCGTCAAAACCCGCCTCGAGCCCCGCGAAGCCCTCACCCGCCTCGCCAAAACCGCCGCCCATCAGGGAGTCGTCGCGGTCGTCCGCGAACGCGACTTCCTCGACCTTGAAGACCTCTTCGACGGTCCCCATCCCCGCCTCGTCCTCGCCCTCGACGGCGTCGAAGACCCTCAAAACCTGGGCGCCCTGCTCCGCTCCGCCGAGGCCGCCGGCGTGGATGGCATCCTGCTCACCGAGCGCCGCTCGGCCCCGCTTAGCCCCGTCGCCATCAAAGCCTCCGCCGGAGCCTCCGAGCACCTCCGCATCGCCCGCGTCGTCAACATGGTCCGCTCCCTCGAAGCCCTCAAGGAGCACAACCTCTGGTGCACCGGCCTCGATGAGCGCGGCGAGCAGGATTACACTGACTTCGACTTCACGTCCAACACCGTAGTCGTCCTGGGACGCGAAGGAGCCGGCCTGCACGATCTGGTTCGCCGCACCTGCGACCGCCTGCTGCGCATTCCCATGGCGGGCAAGGTTGCTTCCGTCAACGTTTCCGCCGCTGGCGCTATTGTTCTGTTTGAGGCTGCTCGCCAGCGCCGTTCTGTACAGCTAACCCAGCCGCCCGCCGTGCCCCCCGAACCGGCGCCGCGCAAACAAAAAGGTCTCGGTTCATGAAGATTGGCATCCGTCTTGCCGCCCTGCTCATGGGCGGCTCGTTCGCTCTCGCCCAGCAGCCTTCGCAGAAGCCTCAGGTTCTCTTCTCCTCGCCGCCGCCGTCCGCCAACCCCGCGCCCGCGCCGCAGCCCCCGCCGCAGAACTCCAAAGTCACCGACGATGAACGGCACGCCATCGCCATCACCGCGTGGGACCTCGACCTCCATCTCACCCCCCGCGATCAGTCCATCGAGGCACACGCCCGCGTCACCCTGCGCAACATCGGACCCGCCTCCCTCACCGTAATCCCTCTCCAGCTTTCCTCGTCGCTCCACTTTGAAACCATCGGACTCGACGGCAAGCGCCTGCCGTTCACCGCCAGCACCCTCAACAGCGACGCCGATCACACCGGGCAACTCGTCGAAGCTGCCATCTCCCTACCCACGCCCCTCGCGCCCCAGGCCGCGCTCACCCTCGACGTCGATTACGGCGGCGCCATTCCGCTCTCCGCGCAGCGCCTGCTCGCCATCGGCGCGCCCCAGGCCAGGGCCCAGGCCTCCGACTGGGACCGCATCTCCCCCGACTTCACCGGCCTCCGCGGCTTCGGCAACGTCGTCTGGTATCCCGTCAGCTCCGTCCCCATCCTGCTCGGTGACGGCGCGCGCCTCTTCAATGAAATAGGACGCCAAAAGCTCCTCGATCAGGACGCCACCGTCGCCCTGCGCATCACCGACGAGTTCATCGGCCAGCCCCCCAACGCCGCCATCCTCAACGGCCATTTCATCCCCCTCGACAGCCCCACCTCCATGCCCACAGCGAGTTTCCCCGGCGTCGTCACCGTGGATCAGCCCGCAAGGCGCGTCGGCTTCGAGATGCCTTCCCTCTTTCTGGCTCGCCGCACCGCCATCTCCGACAGCGGCATCCGCGTCCTCGCCACCGACGCCCGCTCCGGCGACGTGAAAAACTACACCGCCGCCGCCGCGCTCGCCGCCCCGCTCCTCAAAACCTGGTTCGGCACCAAGTCCCACGCACTCGCCACCATCCTCGATCTGCCGGAAGCCGGCGACGATCCCGCGGAGACCGGCGACCTGCTCGCCACGCCCCTCACGGCTTCCGCGCCCGAAGACCTGGCGCCCGTCATCGCCCACGCGCTCGGCCACGCCGCCTTCTCGTCTCCCCGCGCCTGGCTCAACGAAGGCGTCGCCAGCTTCGTCGGAACCCTCTGGGTCGACGCCGCCAGCGGCCGCACCGCTGCCATGGAAACCCTCAACGACGGCCGTAGCGCCCTGGCTCTTGCCGAGCCTGGAACCCCCGGCCAGGGCCCCGGCGAAGACCTGCTCCATGCCATCAGCCCCGTCTATTACCGCACCAAGGCGAACTACGTTCTCTGGATGCTCCGCGACATCGTCGGCGACCAGAACCTGCAGGCCGCGCTCCAGGCCTACAATCCCGCCGACGACACCCAGCCCGCCTATTTCCAGAAGCTTGTTGAGAAAACCAGCGGCCACGATCTCTCATGGTTCTTCTCCAGTTGGGTCGATGCGGACCGCGGTCTCCCCGACCTCTCCATCGGCGGTGTTTTCCCCTCGCCGGAAGCGCACTTGCAATTCCTGGTGGCCATTGACATCGTCAACGATGGCTACGCTGAAGCCGCCGTCCCCGTCACTCTCAAGGGTGCCGACGCCACGGAAACCGACTGGGTCCGCGTGCCGGCCCACAACCGCATCACCCACCGCATGCTCTTCCAGGAATCGCCAACCGAAGTCGACCTGAACGACGGAACCATCCCCGAGGTTCAGACCACCCTCCACCGCAAGACGCTCACCACCGCCCCGACTCCGTAGAGACGGCCCCCGTCTCGCTAGTGCGGTCGAGCCACGGTGCCGCTCACCGCCGCATCGCCCTTGCGCGTCGTCACAGTCAGCGCCAGATGCCGGTCGAATCCAACCTTCCCGCGCACCGGAGCCACAACTCCCGCCCGTGCTACGCCGCCCCCGGTCAGCGTCAGCGTGCTGTTGCCAATCGTCCCACCCGCCGTCCATCGATCGAACCGCGCCAGCGGCGAGCCGGCCGCTGCTCCCGCCAATCCGCCATTCTGCCACGAAAAATGAAACGTCCCGGCCGCCGACGCCGCCAGATTCGCCATCGTCCATCCCGCCATTTGCAGATGAGCGTCAGCGTTGGCCGCCCCTGCGCCCCAGTGCTCCTTGAAGAGCGCACCCGCCTCGTTCGCCTTCGCCCCGATAAGCCGCGCGTCGAGATCCCACTCCGGCGTCCCGCCCGTCATGGTCATCTCGCCGGTCGCATGCAGCGTTCCGCCCAGCGCCGACCCATCCAGCGATGCGAGCGTCAGCCGCGCCCCCTCCACCCGGACGGCAGCCGTCGCCTTCCGCACTTCCAGACGTCCCAGGCTCAGCGTGTCCCACTCGACTGTTCCCCGCATCGCCGGCCACGCCCCGCCCGTCCCGCTGCCAAATCCCGACAGTACTTCTCCCAGAAATCCCGGCCGCTTGCGCTGGAGCGCTGTCTCGATCGCCGCCCCGCTCATCGTCCCCGCCGTCATCGCGAACGTCGCCGCACACGGCGGCTGGCCACACATCGCCGGATACTGCACCGATCCCCGCAGCGCCAGCCCCTGATAATGCAGCGCCACGTTCTGCCACGCAATCGCGCTGGGCGTCATCACCATATCCGCTGACGCAATCTCCACCGGCGCAGCCAGAAATCCTGGCCGCCATTCCACGTCCTGCACCTTCACCGATCCCGCCGGGATCATGGCCGGCCCCGATCCCGCCAACGGTCCCACCCAGCCGCCGGTCGTCGTCGTATCCAGATCCGCTCGTCCCTTCCCGCCCATCGCCGTCAGCGAAGTCCCCAGAAAACCGAAGTTCCCCCCGACCGCGGTCAGGCGATCCACTGCCGCCGCGCCCGCCAGATGCACCACAAACCCGCTGCGCATCAGCCGCGCATCCACCATCAGCGGCTGCGGCTCGCCCATCGGCACCGCGAACGCGTCCAGCAGCACGGCCACCGGTACAGGCGCTGACTGCACAGCAGCCGTCCGCCTCCCCGGCTTCTTCACCATCGGCGCCTGCGTCCCGAAATGTAATTCGGGCAGCGCCAGCGTATTCCCCGTCCACGTCAGCGTCACCGCCGTGGTTGCCGCATCGCCGGTCAGCGTCGTTTGCGCGCCCCGCTCCAGATGGAAGCTCCCATTGATTGTGCCCGTCGCCGTTACATTTCCCGCATGCGGCCGCATCAGCCCCAGCAGAGTCACCGGATACTGCGCCGGAATCTGGTTCATCTCCATCTGCAGATCAGCTCCAGGGTGCGCGCCCTCGTGCACGCTCCCGGTCAGCAGAAAGTGCCCGTCGCCCGCCGGCAGAAAACATGTAATATCCCCCAGCAGCCGCTGCTCATGCTGGTATCGGCTCTGGCAGCGCGCATCCACGTTCACCGTCCCTGGCGGCTGGAACTCCTGCCGCCGCAAATTATCAATCCTCACCCGCGTCTTCAGCGCCAGATCGTCCGCGGTTCCTGCCAGCGTCGCCGTCACGTCCAGATCGCCGCGCCATCCGCTGTCCCCGCCCGTCAGCAACCGGCTCACCTGCCCCAGTTGCGCCCCGCTCCACTCCGCCTGCAGGTTCACCGGCATGGTGCGCAGGCTCTCGGCGCGATGGAGCGACCCCTCCACCTGCAACTCCCCTGCATCGGAAAGATGCAGTTCCAGATCGGTCCGCACCGGTTGCGCCTTCAACCGCACCCGCCACTCGCCGCTGCTCGCCTGCCACATGGCAAATTCCGCGTTCATCAGCGAGAAGGGCCGCTTCTCCGCTCCATTTTTGAAATTGATCCGCGCATCGGTCGCCTCAATGTAAGGAAACCGCGGATGCGCGCCCGCATATCGTTGCCCCGTCGCCTCGTTGGGCATCTGCGAAGCATGCAGCAGCACCGACCCCACGTTCCACTGCCCGCCGCCGCTGCGCACTAGGTTCAGGCTCGCTTCATCCAGGCTGATCCGGCTCACTTCCAGCCGCCCGCGCCACAGTGAGCTCAGCCGCATCGACGCCACCACCGAGTTCGCATGCAGGACCGGCTCATATCCGTAAGCCGGATCTTCCGCGACCGTGAAATCCGTCATCGCAATCCCCGGCACCGGCAGCAGCCGCAGTTCCATCTCGCCCACTGCGACCGGCCGCCCCAGCGCGCCTTCCATGCTCGCCGTGATCGACCGCCGATAATGTCCCAGATTCACCAGGGGTGGCACGAAAATCGCCAGCAGCACCATCACCGCCAGCGCCGCAGCGATGATCAGTTTCCGCCTGCTCCGCCGGCCCTCCCGCGGCTCATCGGCAGCCAGCGGTTCTTCCGTGCTGTTCATGGCTATTTCACCAGATGCAGGGTGCGGCGCCAGCGGGTCCCATCGAAGAAGTGAATGGTCTCATGCAGAACCCAGCTCACCTGATCGCCGAACGATGTCTTGTACTGCTGGCTCTCCGGCGTGTCAAACGACCAGTAGACGAACAGCGGCCGTCCCACAATGTTCTTTCGCGGCACAAACCCCCAGAAGCGGCTGTCGAGACTCACCTGCCGGTTGTCGCCCATGCAAAACACCATCCCCGGCGGCACCACCAGATCGCCATCCTGCACATGCGACTGCAGCGCTTCGCTCCACTCCGCCGTCACGTCGTTGCTCTCACTGGGCGGCACTGCCGGAAAATTGTCGCGGTACGGGTTGGTGTCGGGATACGGCGGCTGCGGGATGTACGGCTCGTTCAGCGCCTCTCCGTTGCGGTAAACCACTCCATTGATCAGGTGAATCCGGTCGCCCGGCAGCCCCATCACCCGCTTCACCAGAAACAAATGATCCCCGTTCTCCTCGAGCGTCGGCTTTTTGAAAACAACGATGTCGCCGCGATGCACGTCGCGGTAGTAGACAAACGGAGCCCATTTGGCCGGCGGCGCCAGCGTGATCCGATCCACCAGAACGTGATCGCCCACCAGCAGAGCCTTCACCATCGAGGACGAGGGGATGGCGAAATTCTGAAAAACAAACGTCAGGATAAACAGCCCGACGACCAGCACGCCGCAAATTGAGGCGAATGCCTCCAGCGAAGTCTCTTCGTGTTTGTGTTCCGCCTGGTTCTCCAGAGTCGGCTCCATCGTTCAGATTGTGCTCACCGCACGATGCGCAAAAACCGCTCCCAGCGCGCAAAATTCTCCATGCGGCCCAGCACACTTTTCTGTCCGAGTCTATCATCCTGATCCTGCGCCGCATCCGTTGCCGACGGCTCCCGCAGCGAGAAATACACCACCAGCGGACGCCCCACAATGTGATCCTGGGTTACGAATCCCCAGTACCGGCTGTCGAGGCTGAAATTGCGGTTGTCTCCCAGCACGAAATAGTCGCCCGCCGGCACCACCAGATCGCCCCCCCGCACCTCCCGCCGCATCTCCATCCACCATTGCGGATTCACCCCCGGGTCCGAGTAAAGCGGCGTCGGAAAGTTATCCCGGAAATCATCCGCATACGCCGGCTCATAGGCCACGTAGGGCTCTGTGATCTCCACCCCGTTCACCCACACTGCCCCGCTTTCCAGGTGGATGCGATCGCCCGGCAGCCCGATCACCCGCTTCACCACATGCTCCGGCGGATTAGGCGGATAGTGAAACACCACAATGTCCCGCCGCCGAATCGTGCGATAGGGCAACAGCCAGGCCCACATTCCCGGCGGGGCAAACGTCGTCTTGTCGACCAGCAGAAAATCGCCCACCAGCAGCGTGTGTTCCATCGATTCCGACGGAATCCGAAATGGCTGCACGATGAACGTCAGAATGAACAGCGCGATCACCACCACCGTGGTCAGCGACCGCACAATATCCAGCAACCCAGGTCCGTGCGCGACCGGATGCGGTCGCGCGGCCGGCTCCCGCGCATATTGATCCCACCGCGTCGCGGCAGCCTCTCCTGGTCCCGCGGCCTCGCTCAGGGGTGGCTGTTCGGCAGAACTCATGCCTCTTCCTCTGCGCTGCGCAGCCGTTCCAGCGCGCGCCGGGCCGCATCCTGCTCGGCAATCTTCCTCGTCGAACCCGTGCCCTCCGCCAGCGTCTCGCCGCCGGCGCGCGCTTCCACAAAGAATCGCTTGCGATGGTCCGGCCCGGTTTCACCCGTCGTCCGATACTCCGGTTGTCCCTGCTTGCGCGCCTGCAAACGCTCCTGCAACGCCGACTTGAAATCGCCGATGCCTTCTCCCGTCAGCAGATGCTCGCGCAGCCGATCCGCACTCGGCGCCAGCACCTGCGCGTCAATCAGCCGCCGCACCGGATCGATGCCTCCATCCAGATACAGCGCTCCGATCACCGCCTCCATCGCATTGGCCAGCAGCGCGCGCTTTGTGCGCCCGCCGCTGCGCTCTTCCCCGCGCCCCAGCCGCAGATGCTTCCCCAGATCCAGCCTCTCCGCCACGTCGCCCAGATGTTTGCGGCTCACCAGCGCCCCGCGCATCCGCGTCAGACCACCTTCGCGCAGCTCCGGATAGCGCCGGTACAGCAACTCCGCCGCCACCAGCCCGACCACCGCATCGCCCAAAAACTCCAGCCGTTCATTATCTGCGCGCAGCGCCTCGCCAGCGGTCGAGTCCGGTCCCGCCTGCTCATACGCCAGCGATCGATGGGTGAGCGCCTGCGCCAGCAGGGGTTTGCATGCGAATCGGTGCCCCAGCGCCGATTCCAGCTCTTCGAATCCGGTCGATTCGGCGGACGCTGGCTCGCTGCCGGGCAGCGGCTCGCTCGTAACGCCGGAATGAGGGGCGGGGGACTCCATGCGCGGCTGCTGCCTCAACAATTATTGCATCGTGCAGCAGGCTCCCTGTTTACTGCGGATGGGCCTGCGAATCCGGCGCAGCCTCGGATGTCGCCGGCACTGCGGGCGGTGCTCCTGGAGCCGTCTCCGTCCCGCCGGTTCCACTCGCTGGTCCCGGCCGCTTCGGCAGCGTGAACGGCTCTTTCAATCCCGACTCCGCCGCTTCTTTCGTATCCGGCTGCCCGTCGCGCACCGTCAGCGCCGCCTTATACTCGGCCACTGCCTCATCCCGCTCCTCATTCAGATCGTGAATGCGGCCCAGAAAAATGTGCGCCCACGCCAGCGTCCGCGGGTCTTTTGACGTCTCAATCGCCTTGTTGAACGCGTCGACGGCTTCCGGGACCTTCCTCGAAATCAGTTCCGCCTCGCCCAGGATCAGGCAGGCCTGCGGTGCCTCCTCCGTCTTCATCGCCTGCTGCGCCAGATCCGCGGCTCCCGCCCCGTCCCCCTGGATCAGCTTCATCTCCGCCAGTTCCAGCCCCTTCGGCTGCACCGGCGAGTGGCTCATCGGGTCGTCTTCCCCCTGGGCGTCGAAGGTGATCTGCTTCGCCCGGTGCATCTCCGTGGCGACGTCCATCCCGTACACCATCGGACCGATGGCCTCGTCCAGGCTCTCCGGGCTCTTCTCGAAGATCAGAAGCTGGTTGTAGAAGTACTGCGTCAGCACATACCCCTGCGCCATCGAGTGATCCACGTTCTGCTGCCGGATCGCCGCAATCTTCTCCTGGGCCACGCTGCGCGCCCGCTCATACGGGTCGGCCGCGCTGTGCGAAAGCCCCGCCGGCACCTTCACCAGTTCCACGCCCGTGTCCATCGTCCGCGCCTCGATCGCCCGGATCATCGACTCAATCACCAGCGCCACAATGTCGCTCTTGAACGTGAACTGCAGCGGCGCATCGGCCACCAGCCGCAGCAGCGGCAGCATCCGGTCCATTGAATCCTGGCGCTGGTAAAGCAGCGGCTCGATCTCGTAGTGCAGATAGGCATGCCGGACTAGGTTCATTTCGATCTGCCCATCCTTCGGCGACGCCACCACCACGTAATCCTGCCCGTAGACCCGCGCATTCGTCTCCGCCGGCGACAGCATCGGCTCCAGCACAACCAGAAACCGCCGCGCATTGCTCACCGACGCCGGCACCTTCAGGTAGTAGTTGGTGTTCACGATCATCTGCGACAAAGGTGTATGCAGCCGATTCACCGCCTCCTCGTACGCAGGCCGGTTCTCCAGCCAGATTGCGTGAAGATCCGCATCCTCGGCATACTTCCGCAGCAGCGGCAGAATCTCCTCTACCCCCGATGCATCCGGAGGCAGATCCTCTTTCTCCACGCTGGGAGTCATCTCCGGCGGCGGTGTCAGATACAGCGCCAGCGACACATACTGCGCCAGGCTCCGCGACGCATCGTCCAGCCGGTGCTCGTCGATAAACAGGCAAAGCTTGTCGCGATCGTCACGCGCCCGCGCCGAATCCACCCCCGCCTGGTTCACCTCATCGCGTACCCGCTTGCGGACCGGATTACTCTCCTCGAGCCCCCGATCGTACCCGCAGGCATTCAGCGCTACAGCGATGTTGAACAGCGCCTCGCTCGTTTCCAGACTCACCGTCGGCCCCGCCGGATCCATCAGCGATGCCGTCCCCGGCGCGCTCTTCTTCTCCGCCGGCGTTCTTAGTTGCGGCGTCGGCGCCGGATTCTCTCCCGTTTGCGAAGAGCTGTATCCCGGATTACTCTGGCTGGGAACCGTCTGCGTCTGCTGCGCCACACACCACGCCACCGGCAGGAATCCAATCACCACCAGGGGCACCAGAAAACGTCGCGGGCGGGAAAACAACGGCATACGCAAGTTGGACAGACTCAATTCGAATAGGTGGGCTGCCTTCAGTCTATCAACAGACGAACCCCTCGAGACAGCCCCACCCACATCGGTCCGCTAGAACCCGGGTCCGTCAGGATAAGCCGGCATTTCCGGCGGCGCCGGCGGCAGCGTCTTCGGATGCTCGCGAATCTGCTGCATCAGCAGATCGACCGCCTTCTCCAGTTGCGGATCGTGTCCCGCCGCCAACTGGTCCGGCGTATTTTCCAGCTCGATATCCGGCTGAACCCCATGATTCTCCACGATCCACTGGCTGTTCAGCCCGTACAGCGAGAACTCCGACCGCGTGATGTAGCCGCCGTCCATCAGCGGAAATTCCCCGCGAATGCCGCGCACACCGCCCCACGTCCGCGTCCCGATCACCGGCCCCAGCTTGTAAAACTTGAAGTAGTACGTGAAGATATCCCCGTCCGACGCGGCATAGTGGTTCGTCAGGCACGCCATGTACCCGTTGAACACATTTCCCGGCACCGTGCTCGGCGCCCAGTTCCGCGCCGACGACATTCCCACCAGAATCCGCCGCAGCCGCTCCAGAATAATCTGGTCCACGTTCCCGCCGCCGTTGTACCGCACATCGAAGATGATCGCCTGCTTCCGAATCTGCGGGAAATACTGCTTCACAAATTCGTTCAGCCCCGGCGCTCCCATATCCGGCAGATAGACGTAGCCAATCTTCCCGTCGCTCAGCTTGTCCACCTTCTCGCGATTGGTCTCAATCCAGTCCAGCTCCCGCAGCTTGAAATCCGTCCCTGCCGGCTGCACCGTCACGTCATGCGCGCCTTCGAGCGTCGGTTTCGCATTCACCGTCAGCGTCACATTCTGGTTCGCCGTATTCACAAACAGCTCATACGGATTCTGCGGCGCCTTCAGCTCATGTCCGTTCACCGCCAGCAGATAATCCCCCGCATGCACCACCGCTCCTGGCTCGGTCAGCGGCGAGCGCAGTTCGCCATCCCAGTTCTGCCCCGGAAGAATCCGCGCCATCTGATAGCGCCCGCTGCCTTCGTCCAGCTTGAAATCCACGCCCAGCATGCCCTCGTTCACCGGATGTAGATCCGGATAATCGCCCCCACCCACATACATGTGCGAGTTCGACAGCTCCCCAAACATCTCGCCGATCAGGTAATCCAGGTCGTACCGGTCCGCAACATACGGCAGCAGTTGCGCGTACTTATCGCGCTCCGCGGCCCAGTTCACCCCATTCATCGCCTTCGAGTAGAAGAACGTCCGCTCCTGCCGCCACGCCTCGTTGAACATGTCTTTCCACTCGGCTCGCGGATCGATCTCCGCCCGCACTCCCGCGAGATCGAGCGCGCCCTCGCCCAGGTGATGCGTCTCCCCCGCAGCCGCGGCATCCACGATCCCGTACCGGTTCCCCGGTCCCGCATACAACAGCTTCTTCCCGTCGAACGACAGCGCATACCCCGTCGCGCCCGCCACCAGAACGTGATCCTTGCGCTTATCCAGATCGAAAACGTGAATCTCCGGGTTCAGCCCCGGCAGCGGCCCCGAATATCCATACGTCGGCGTCGAAGCATAAAAAACACGCCCATCCGCCGCACCCAGATTGCCCAAATTCCCCGGCGGCGTCGGCAGCGCCACCACCCGATTCTGAATCCCGTCCACATCGATCCGGAACGGCTCTTTGGCCTTGTCGTCCTTCTTTTCATCCTTCGAAGCGTCTTTCGAATCGTCCTTCTTGCTCGCCGCGTCGTCTTTCTTCGCTCCCGCCTGCGCCCCGCTGTCTGCCCCCGTGTCTGGAGCCTTCACCGTCACTTCATCGCTCTGCGGCGCAAACGGCGACGCCTCATCCGCGCGCAGCGTCACCGCATAAACCTTCGCAGCCTGCGGATTCGCAAAGTCGTTGTCATACACGCCAATCACTTCGTTGAAGGTGCGGAACGAGACAAAGTACAAATACTTCCTGCCCGGATCGAACACCGGATTGAGCGACCCGAAAAAGTCCGTCGTCACCGCCGTCGTCCTCTTCCCCGCCAGCGAGTAAATCTCGATTACCGGATTCCCGTTCTCCGGCGTCTTGTCGTACGCCACCCACTTCGAGTCCGGCGACCACGAGTAGTTGGTGATCTCCCCATACTTCGCCGTGTCCACCAGCACCGGCTTTTTCTCTTTGATATCCGTGTAGTACAAATGCAGCGAACTGTCCGCCCACGCAATCTTTGAGCTGTCGGGCGACCATACCGGCTGCATCAGAAACTCCGGCCCTCCGGTCGTGATGGCCTGCTCTTCGCCCTTTCCATCCTGCGCGCGAATCGCAATCGCCTGCTCGCCGCTGCGGTCCGTCAGATACGCCACCCACTTGCCGTCCGGCGACCACGCCACATTCTGTTCGCGGATGCCCGGCGTCGACGTCAGATTCCGCACCGCTCCATGCTCCGCCGGAACCGTGTACACATCCCCGCGCGCCGTGAACGCCGCCCGCTTGCCATCCGGCGAAATATCCGCCGAGTCGATCAGCTTGTCCGTCGCGTCCCAGTGCTTCCGCACCTGGTCGAAATCGCCTTCCACCTGCACGTCGAGCTTCTGCGTCTTCTCCGTTTTCGTGTCGTAGAGATACAGCCAGCCGCCGTTCTCAAAGATGATCCGATCCCCATTCAGGCTCGGCCACTCGACATCGAAATCCTTGTAGTGCGTCAGTTGCCGCACCGCGTGCGACTTCATATCCATCGCATACAGATTCAGCCGATGCTCCTCGCCGCGATCCGACGCGAAATACACCGTGTCCCCGCGCCACATCGGAAACGTGTCCGTCCACTCATCGTTGGTCAGCTGCTCGTAGTGGTGCGTCTTGAAGTTCCACAGCGACAGCTTCTGCGCCATGCCGCCGGTGTACCGCTTCCATGTCCGGAAATTCCGGAAAATGCGGTTGTAGACCATCTCGCTGCCGTCGGCGTTGAAAGCCAGCAACCCGCCGCGGTCGATATCCAGCCGCTTCGGCAGCCCGCCGTCCACGCTCACCGTCCACAGATGCCCGAACCAGCTGTTGAACGTGTCACGGCGCGACAGAAAAACGATGCGCTGCGAATCCGGCGTCCATGCCATCACTTCGTTGTTAGGACCCATGCGCTCCGGCACCGGCCCAATATCCGGAACGAACGTCAGTTGCCGCGGCTGTCCGCCTTCCGCGGGGATCACATAGACATTGAAGTTCCCGTCGTATTGCGCCGTGAACGCGATCCACTTCCCGTCCGGCGAGAAATGCGGAAACATCTCGAGCCCGGGATTGGTCGTGATCCGCCGCGCCACGCCGCCATCCGTCGTGGTCAGCCAAAGATCGCCGCCGTAGCTGAAGACCACCTGGTTGCCGTGGACATCCGGGAACCGCAGCATGCGGCCTTCCGTCGATCCCTGCGCCGCAGCGGCAACCGAACCGCCCAGCACAACCGCAGCACACACAATCACTCCCGCCACTGCTCTCTTCAGTGCAGCCATCGAACCTTCCCCCCGGTAAATAGTCTGAAGGGGAAGCATATCGCACAGAGGGATGGGCAGGTTGCCGGAAGGGTCCAGCGTCGACCACCGGAAATGAAGAAGACCGCTAACTCGCCGATTGCTGGGCTTCCAGCCGCAGCGCCGCCAGCCCGCGTCCCACGGGCAGAGCACCGGTTTCCCGCGCCGCCTGCATCTCCACGCGATTGCGCCCCAGCAACTTCGACCGGTACAACGCCTCATCGGCGCAGGAAACCAGCGTCTCCAGCGGCAAATCCCGCAACGTCTCGAGCCACGCAATCCCGCCGCTCAGGCTCACACCGCCCCCGTCGAAACGATGCGCGCCAAAACGGCAGCGCAGCGCCTCGGCCAGCGAGACCGCGGCCTGCGGACTCACCTCCGGCAGCAACACAGCAAATTCGTCTCCGCCCAGTCGAGCACAATGGCTCCCGGCAACACCCGCCGTAAAGCTCTCCAGCATCCTTGCCAGCGTAATCAGGACCTGGTCGCCGTACTGATGGCCGTGGCAGTCATTCGCCTGTTTGAAAGAATCCACATCCACCAGCAGCAGCGCAACGCTTTTCCCGCCGGCCACGGCGTCCAGCCGCGCATACACGCCCGCCAGCGACCGGCGATTCCCAATCCCCGTCAGGTGATCCCGTACCGCCAGGCCTTCCAGTTGCTCGTTGCGGCTGAGCAGCAGCGCATGATCTCGCAACGCCTGCTCGTTCAGCAGCACCGTGCGCGCCACATAGCAAACCAGCGCCACCGAAATCCCGATCACCGTCAGGCGCACCGAGACCCGCAGTAAAAACAGCGCCAGCATCAGATTCACCAGCGCCAGAAATGACGGCATCAGGCAGCGCACCAGCAGGCTGGGCGATCGCAACGGCGCGCCCTCCGCTGCTTCGCTCATGGCGGGCCGGCTGGTGAACAAAACATACAGCGCAAATCCCGCCAGCAGCGCAAATCCGGGCACATCCCACAAGCTGCAGTTGGTGTAATGCAGCCACGTGTACGACACCTGGTTCGACAGGAACAAAGCAATCGCGCGCAGGCCGAAAAACACCGAGAGCGTCCGCAGGAAATGCAGTTCCGCCCGCGAAGCCGCGCCCAGGCATGCCACCATCGCCACCAGGAACATCAGCACCGCCACCACCTGCCCAACGATCAGGTGGTTCGTTGCGAAATGATCGCCAGTCGTCGGCGAATAAATCAGGTTGAATCGCAGCACGATGAACAGCAGCGCCTGCAGCATATCCACGATCACAATCGACCGCGAAACGCCCGCAAAGAAGAGCACCGCCGCCAGCATGCACAGCGCCTCGCTTGCGTTAAAGCATGCCGTTTGCATCAGCCTCGCCGGCGCCGTGTGCAGAATCGCCTGGGCAAACGAGGGTTCGAAGCCAATCGAGGCCGTCAGAGCCGCCGTCGAGATCAGCAGCCACCGGATCCGCAGCGTGCCCTGCGCCCAACTGGCGCGCACCCGGAAGGCCGCGCCGCAACCAAAGAGAATCAGCGCCAAACACAGATAGCTGAAGCCGGCCGCGCGTTCCGTATTCGCGCCCGCCACCGCCGTGTGCAAGAGGACCACCGCGACGGCCGCCAGCGTCGCCAGCGCCAGGCCGATCGGCTTCATCACAATGGGCCGACGGGTCTTCGATTCTCCCACGGCACCCTGCCCCGCCGCCGCGGATGCAGCCTGGAACGAATTCGATCGAACGGAATCGCTCATCTCTCGCTGCCAGCCCTGAAATTCAACACAGATCGAGTAGCCCGGCGCCGCCGGATTTCAGACCGATCGCAACTCACTCTATCGCAAATTCCGGAGGGAGAAAGTAACACGAAAGGCGTATCCTCAGTCGACCGCACGACTTGCCTCTTCCGCCGGCGGGTCCGCGCACCCCCGTGACCTCCGTAACCGGCCGGCCCACGATTCTTCTTGTACGCAATTCCAGCGCCCGTCTATCCTCGACATGTGGGGATCGTTCGCTCAGCCGACGATCCCCTTTCCATTTCCGGCGACTGCTTTGCATGCCGGCTTGGCCGCTCCGTTTGCGCGGCTCCCGTCGCATCGCAGATCGCCCCACGCCGAGCGGGTCGCTCCCAGGAGCTATCCGGGCAGTCTGTTCTTTGAGAAAACTGTCGCGCCGTCGGCAAAAGCGCGATCGGCAAGACGCCTCTATGCAACGGGATAGGCCCCGCAAGAGCGGCCGCCCCGCCCTCAATGCCCTCTGTCCAGAATTCGCAAGCTCCCTAACCCTTGTATTTTCCACACTTGCATTCATGTACGTGAGTAAGGGTAATAATTTACTTGACTCGCCCGTTGCATTTCGCTAATATGCTCACAGGTGATCGAAATGCAACGCGAACCGCTTTCCCTTCAACAAGCTATCGTCTACTTCGACAATCCCGACAATTGCGTCCGCTACCTTGCGGA
>DATAWI010000029.1:0-84514 GCA_036267295.1 Acidobacteriaceae bacterium
GGCTGCCGAACAGCACGGCATCGAGCTGGAAGTGGTGAAACATACCGGGGCCAAACGAGGTTTTGTGCTGCTGCCGCGCCGCTGGGTAGTGGAGAGAAGCTTTGCATGGGCCGCCCGTTTCCGCCGTCTGGCCCGCGACTACGAGCGCCTGGCTGCCACTCTCGGCGCCTTCCACTTCCTCGCCTGCGCCTGTCTCATGCTCGCCACCCTGTTCAGAATGCTCACGCAAACTTAATAACAGGCTCTAGCGCTTCCGGATTTGTAGTTCATTCTCCAAATGGATCAACCCGACATCAACGGCAGCTTTTATTCTCAATCTGCAGTAGAAAGTTTCAGTGGAATCAAAGGTGCCATTCTCACAGAGTTTATTTACCGGAGCTCCTCCACCGCACATTGAAAAGTAGTCACACTCCCGTCTGCACCGCTGAATCCCGCTTCTGATATCGGCAGCGACGCGAATATAGTGCTCGTGGTTTGTCAGATTCCTGAGACTATCTGCGCGCACATTGCCAAAGATAAAGCGACCAAGCTGCGAATGCTTCATCGTGAGAAGTTCTGGGGAAAATGTTGAGAAATTTCCATCGCAATCGAAGCTGAGAATTGAAAATGGGGTGTTCTCCGCCGACCGGATGTCGCGATCACCGAATTTGATATTGGATAGAAGCGGGTCAATCTCTCGAATATGGACGTTTGGGGCAAATCGGCCGCGAAGATCAACTATGCGAGAAAGGAAGGCACGGTAAAGGCTGTCAGCATCGCAGTGCTCAAGAGAAGAATGGAGGTTTGCGCCTTCCGCCTCTTCGACGTTAAAGCACAGATCCGCGAGTTGCTCCTGCATACAAAAACCCCACACTTCGTCCGGATGCTTCAGTGCAGCTTGGGTTAAGACCATTATGATATGAAATCGAATATAGTGCTCCTGCAAGAGTCTTAGCCCGGCCATCGTTCGCTCGAATGTGCCCTTACCGAGTCGATCGACTCGACTTGCGTCGTGGAGGAACTTGGGACCGTCAAGACTTAGACCGATTCGAACCCCCCGCGATTTAATGAAGTCGCACCAGGCTCGGCTCAATAGGGTGCCATTGCTTTGAAACGCATGAGTCACATCTATTCCGCTAAAATTGTAACTTTCCATTATGTCGAAGGCGCTTTCGTAGAATGATATCGGCATGACCAACGGCTCTCCCGCATGCCAGACCACCGTCGTTCGCTGACTTAGTAAGCCAGAAGTGAATAGCGCACTCGAAATGTTATGAAGGGTCTCCAACGCCAGATGCTTGCGATTTGAACGGTCGGGAAGATAGCAGTATCGGCAGTTTATGTTGCAGAACGGGGTGGGTTGAATTATGACTAAATTGCACGCGGGATCTTCCAAGCGGTCGAACTGTCGTGGCCACGCCGAGTCGGGCATAACCGCTAGCGGTTTCCCCAACGGGGGTAGTCAGTCCAGCTATCACTAAAATTGCTGAATTTCTGCCAATCTTTCCATTCCTCCGCATCTGACGATAGCTGCTTTGGGCCGTCCGTATGTTTCTGGAGATCTTCCGCAGTGACTGCTTCGCGGATCCTCGAAATGCGGGCTGTTATGCTTAATCCCACCATGCTGACGCCTCCTGTGGGCGGCTTGATCTAAGGTGGCTTGTCTGATCGTCGGCTTGTCTCTTGATATAACCGGCCTATGCCAAGTACCGCGCAGGACAATGATTAGATGTCGTGCCTGCCAATGTCAAGGCGTTTCTGGAGCCACTTGAGCTACGTGCCCCGCAATATGAGGAATGCAATAGAATTTGGGCGTTTCGCAGGCAAATTCCAGATTGCGGCTTTCAGTGGGGGGAAAGAGACGGAGAACGTTCGTCAGATTCGCACGCCTGCTGTGGCTTTCGACGCTTCAGCCCAATCGATTCGTCTTTGCACCCGCAAAGATTGCAGCCGCCTCGTTGACCCTTATACGGAAGCCCCGCCTGACGACTCGCGGAATTCACAATTGCGCCGAGCTTAAACGCGTTCGGAAATCAACTTAACTTTGTTTCCAGTGCGACTTCCCTGTTCCTTCTCCAGATGTTGTCCCGCAGTGCTATGATTCGCAGGTTCGACTCCCCTCATTAAGGAACGACTGCATGGAAGGGGCGTTTCATGGCAAAGCTCGGCAAAGACGGAACCGTCATCTCGCACTGGCACCACCCTATTGGAAATTTTCAGACCTCTGCGATGGAGTTTTACGCCGCGGTGGAGGTGGCACTCAAGCCACGAGAAATCCCCGATTATTCAGTATCGCGGATCGATTGGCGCGAGGGCGGCGTCCTTACTGCCCGGCGAGAATACTTGAGGATTCAGCGAGGAAGGCTCGCTTTTGATCTCTGCGCTGCGCCTTTCGGCACAGGCTACTTTTTCTCATGGTGGCTTGCAGAGCTTCCGCCTTCTCACGCACTCCTCTGGGCGCTCCTGTTCTGCATATTCGGAATGGGACTCCTCGCGGTAATGGTGCTGATACTTGGGGTCGTGGGCCTCTTGTGGGGCATCGTGTTCGGCGTCGTCGGGATATTTGCGCTCGGATATCTTCTTCGGGAGGGACACTTCGGTAGTGAAGTGGAGGATGTTGTTCTTGCCATTCCGGTCATCGGATACCTTTACGAGAAGATATTTAAGCCGTCGACGTATTACCGGATCGACACGACCCTCATGTTTCAGGCCGTCGTAAACGCGGCAGTGCAGGAGGTGGTCGAACAGGTAATGTCGGCAAGAGGCCTCCGCCCGCTCACCGAGCTTGAGCGCAAGCCGGTGATGCGCGAGTTCTATCAGCGGTAGGATGGCGCATGCCGGGACACGGAGAGATCGTTCCTCGCAGCGAGACGCTTGCCCTTACACGGGAAGAGCGCCTCACGGCGCAATTTTACGATTGGGAGCGGCGCGGGCGCGGCTGGCAGCTGTGGAGTTATCCGGTCGAAGTCGAACCACCGTTTCGCCCGTTCTTTTTTCACTATGTTGAATCGGGATCGGCAGTCGATGACGCCCGCAAGCCGACTGCCCTCAGCTTCCTCATTGACGGGTTCCGTCGGCGAAAATCTCATGCTCCTGCGCCCCCGCCATTCGTAGAGGGGACCGAACCCGTTCCTGAGCCGTTCTACGATGACGGGCCGCTCGTCGAGTTCCACGTCGCGCTTCCTGCGGGAACCAAAGTGGCGAAGGAATCCGTCGAGCGATTGGTTGCAAGTCTCACCTACGCGTCGCGCCCCATCGCCTTTGAGGTTGTGGGCGCCCCCGAAGCCATCATCACCCAATTCGCGTGCGCGGAGGGTGACAGGAGTCAGCTTGCCCAACAGATCGCCGCGCACTTTCCGGAGGCAGCGATTAGGGAATGCGAGGGATACCTCGAGGGGATATGGGCTCGCAAGAAACCCTCGGTCATCATCGACTTCGGGCTCTCCCGTGAATGCATGGTGCCGCTTCGCTCCGCCCGCGGCTTTGACATTGATCCATTGATCGGCATTATGGGAGCGCTCGCGGGCGTCCGCGAGGGCGAAGTGGCGCTGCTTCAGGTGCTCTTCCAGTCCGCCCGATCACCATGGGCGGAGAGCATGGTGCGTGCAATGACCGGGGCGGAAGGGCGCTGCTTCTTCCCTGATGCGCCGGAAATGGCCGCGCAGGCGGGAGAGAAAGTCGCACAGCCGCTCTACGCCGTAATACTCCGCGTAGCCGTGCAGAGCGCCGCGCTCGCGCGTGCTTGGGAAATTGCAAGAGCACTCGGCGGCGCCCTCACCCAGTTCGCGAACCCGGCGGGAAACGAGTTCATCGCGCTTTCGAACGATGGGTATGACGCCGAGGATCACACGGCCGACGTGTGTGCCCGGCTAACGCATCGCTCTGGGATGCTCTTGAATGCCGATGAGCTCGTTTCCATTGTGCACCCACCTTCCGCGTCCGTACGCATCCCAAGGCTCAAACGGGAAGACGCGCGTACGAACGCGGTACCCAAGATTGTGGAGGGGCATCCCTTCATTCTTGGAGAGAACTCTCATGCGGGAAAAATGACGCCGGTGTCGCTCAGTTCCGAGCAGCGGTCCCAGCACTGCTATGTGATTGGCGCCTCCGGCACGGGTAAATCGACGCTACTTCTCAATCTCATCATGCAGGACATTGAGCGTGGCAAGGGTGTGGCCGTCCTCGATCCTCATGGAGATCTTATCGACGCTATTATGGGCCGCATCCCGGAGGCGCGGATCGACGACGTGCTTCTGCTCGACCCATCGGATGAAGCGTTTCCGGTCGGCGTGAACGTGCTCCACGCGCACTCGGAAATCGAAAAGAACCTACTGGGATCAGATCTCGTCGCGGTCTTCCGCAGACTCTCAACGAGCTGGGGCGACCAGATGACCTCGGTCCTCGGGAACGCCGTGCTTGCGTTTCTTGAGAGCACCGAGGGCGGAAGCTTGGTAGACCTCCGGCGATTTCTCGTGGACGCCGCGTTCCGGACGCAGTTTCTCGGGACCGTACGCGATCCCGAGATCGTCTACTACTGGCAGAAGACCTTTCCGCTGCTCGTCGGCAAGCCTCAAGGGCCGATTCTCACGCGTCTCGACACGTTTCTGCGCCCCAAACTGATTCGGCATATGGTGGCACAAAAGGAGCAACGGTTCGACCTCGGCGCGATCATGAACGAGGGGAAGATTTTTCTCGCAAAGCTTTCACAAGGCGCAATTGGTGAAGAGAATGCCTACCTCCTGGGTACGCTCCTTGTCTCCAAGTTTCATCAGCTGGCGATGAGCCGGCAGCAGACTGCCGCCGCGCTCCGCCGTAATTTCTATCTCTACATCGACGAATTCCACCACTTCGTAACGCCTTCGATGGCGGCGATCCTCTCGGGGGCTCGCAAGTATCGCCTGGGGCTCGTCCTGGCCCACCAAGAGCTCCAGCAACTCACGAGCCGCGATGCGGACGTGGCGAGCGCTGTCATCGCGAACCCTTACACACGGGTGTGCTTCCGCGTGGGCGATAACGATGCGAGACGGCTCGCGGACGGGTTCTCGCATTTCGAAGCGAAGGACCTTCAGAATCTCGAGGTCGGTAACGCGATCTGCCGCGTCGAGCGTGCAGAGTATGACTTCAATCTGAAGACGCTGCCACTGCCACCTCTCGACGGGGAGACCGGTGAGCTACGCCGCGACCGCATCATCGCCCGTTCGCGGGAGCAGTATGCGCGGCCGCGGGAAGTCGTTGAGGCAATGCTTGCTTCTTCGGGAACACCTCCAGTCGCTCCTCTGGCTCCCCTTCGAGAACCGCATGCGTCACAAGTCCGGCCTCCACAAGTCCCAGTGATCGTGCAGCCGTCCCCCAAGATTGGAGCGACACATCCAGTCGCACGACCGAGTCCGCCGCCTGCGGCCAGCGAGGGCCGCGGCGGGGCGCAGCACAAGTATCTTCAGGAGCTTGTACGGCGCTGGGCATTGAGCAAAGGCTACAAAACGACGATCGAGAAAGAAATCCTTGGCGGCCTCGGTTCCATAGATGTCGCGCTTGAGAAGGACGGACGCGCTATCGCGTGCGAGATATCGATCACGACGAGCGTCGAGCACGAAGTCGGCAACGTGCAGAAGTGCCTCGCAGCCGGGTTCGAACATGTAGTACTCCTCGCCTCGGACCGCAAAGTAATCGCCAAGGCAAAGGAATCCATCAATGGATTGCTAGGGGAAACTGAAAGTGAAAAGGTCCGAGTCCTCACGCCGGAAGATTTTTTCGCATTCGTGGAGACCCTCGAAGCGGACACCTCCGCGCGTGAAGACACGGTACGCGGCTACAAAGTGAAGGTGCAGTACGAACACGTCCCCGAAGGCGAACAGAAGTCTCGGAAGCAGGCCATTTCGAAGGTCATCCAAGAGGGGTTGAAGAAGCTCAAGAAGGGCAGTAAGTAATACATTATAAATGCCTTAATATGCTTGCAAACGGGCCCATTCCGCTATACCATCCACCCTCTCGATTCGGAGGGTTCAATGCGTAGCATTGCGCGTCATGAAGGCAATCAGGAGAAATCTGTAGGGGTGTGGATTCGCGTTTCGACCGAGGATCAGGCGCGCGGCGAGAGCCCCGAGCACCACGAAAAGCGTGCCCGCGATTACGCGGCCCTCAAAGACTGGCGGGTCCGCGAGGTCTATCACCTTGAAGCGGTGAGCGGAAAATCGGTGATGGGCGCTCCGGAGACGCAACGGATGCTCGCCGATATCGCGTCCGGCCATGTGACCGGCCTGGTGTTCTCCAAGCTCGCCCGTCTCGCCCGGAATACGCGGGAACTTCTCGAGTTCGCCGACATCTTCCAGGCGCAGGGTGCGGACCTCATCTCACTCCACGAATCCATCGACACCTCGACCCCTGCCGGAAGACTTTTCTATACGGTGATCGCGGCAATGGCGCAGTGGGAACGCGAAGAGATTGCGGAGCGGGTCGCTGCCTCAGTGCCCGTGCGTGCGAAGCTCGGGAAACCTTTAGGGGGACAGGCACCCTTCGGCTACATGTGGAAGGATCGCCAACTCCTCCCGCACCCAGAGGAAGCGCCGACCCGAAAGCTTATCTACGAACTCTTCCTGCAACACCATCGAAAGAAGACCGTCGCTCGTTTGTTGAATGACGCTGGCCATCGCACGCGGACTGGTGCTCGATTCTCCGACACCACGGTCGAACGCCTGCTCCGCGATACCACCGCAAAAGGAGAGCGCCGGGCCAACTACACGAAGAGCCTTGGTGACCAGAAACGCTGGGTTCTGAAACCGCAATCGGAATGGGTGATTTCGGCAGTCGAAGCCATCGTGTCCGAGGAACTGTGGGAGCAGTGCAACCAATACCTCCAAGATCGCAGCAACGGACGAACGCCAGCCCGCAAGGCAGTTCACCTTTTCGCTGGCCTTGCATATTGCACCTGCGGCCAGAAGATGTACGTTCCCTCAAACTCGCCCAAGTACATCTGCTACCAGTGCCGCAACAAAATCTCGGTGACCGACCTTGAGGGCGTTTTTCACGAGCAACTGAAGTCTTTCTTCTTCTCCTCGGCAGACATGACCGCATACCTCCAACAAGCGGATCAGACTTTGAAAGAAAAGAAGGAGTTGCTCGAAACCTTAAATACCGAGGCACAGAAAACCAAACGCGAGATGGACAAACTCTACAGCCTGTATCTCGCTGACGAAATCAGCCGGGAAGGTTTCGGCGCGCGGTACCATCCTCTCGAAGAGCGCCAGAAGCAGATTGCTGATCGGATGCCCCACCTGCAGGGAGAGATCGACTTCCTGAAAGTTCAATACCTGTCGAGCGATGAGATCCTCTCCGAAGCGCGCGACATTTATTCCCGGTGGCCCGAACTCGAGCAAACCGCAAAGCGCAAAATCATTGAAAACATTCTGCAAAAGGTCGTGATCGGCAAAGAGGAAGTTTCGATCAGCCTCGCCTATTTGCCGTCTTCCGCTGAAATCATGACAGAAAGGCAACGCAACCTCAGGGATTCATCGCCGCCGCCAGCATGAAGGCCGCGGGAAACGTGAGCGACATCGACGCCCGCGCGATCGTCACATGGCGGTCTTCAAGCGGCTGGCGCATCACTTCGAGCACGTTGCGCGGGAACTCCGGCAGCTCGTCCAGAAACAGTACGCCGTTGTGCGCCAGCGACACTTCGCCGGGCCGCGGAATGATGCCGCCGCCGATCAGTCCGGCGTCGGAAATCGTGTGGTGCGGCGCGCGAAACGGCCGCTGCGTCACCAGCCCCGCCTCGGCGTCGAGCACCCCGGCGACGGAGTGAATCTTCGTCGTCTCCAGCGCCTCTTCAAAGCTCAGCGGCGCCAGAATCGACGGCAGCCGACGCGCCAGCATGGTCTTGCCGGAGCCGGGCGGCCCGATCATCAGGATGTTGTGCCCGCCCGCCGCCGCCACTTCCAGCGCGCGTTTGGCGGTTTGCTGTCCGCGCACGTCGGCGAAGTCCAGCGAGAAATGCTGCAGTTCGCCCAGCACCTGCGCGGCCTCGACGCGGAAGGCCGGCGTATGAATGCCGCCGTTGGCGGCCTGGTTGAGCAGATCGCGTACCTCGAGGAGCGACTCGACCGGATAAACGTTGACACCGTCGACGACCGCGGCCTCGCGCGCATTGGCTTTGGGGATGACGAGGTTTTTGATACCGCGTTCGCGGGCGGCCACGGCCACCGGCAGCATGCCCGAAACGGGACGCAGCGCGCCATCGAGGCCCAGTTCGCCGATCAGCAGAAAGTCATCCAGCTCGCGCAGTTGCAGCGCGCCATAGGCGCCCAGAATGCCGACCGCCATGGGCAGGTCGAAGCCGGAGCCTTCCTTCTTGATGTCGGCAGGCGCCAGGTTGATGGTGATGTGCGTCGGCGGCAGGTCGAAGCCGGAGTTGCGGATGGCGGCGCGCACGCGGTCGCGGCTCTCCCGCACCGCCGCGTCGGGCAGGCCGACGGTGTTGAAGTGGTCCTCCTGCGTCTTGATGGCGGAGAAGTCGACCTCCACGTCAATGATGCTGGCGTCGATGCCGTAGACGGCGGCGCTGCGGGCCTTGAACAATGTGGATCTCGCGATTCTGCGGGGAGTGTAGCAGCGGAGCGCGGGGAACTTCGGTGATGGCGACCGAGACGGGCGAACGTCGGTAACGGCGGGAGAGGCGGTGGCCGGTAGATCGAGACGGGCTCCCATCAAGGTCCGGCCTCGGAAGGCGAGGGTCCCTGTCGCCTCGCCTTATTGGGGAATCGTGTTCCGGCGGATCGCCACCCGCGAATTCGGCTCGTCTGCATCCTCCGGCTCGGCGATGAAGTCCGGCTCCGTCCACAGCAGCATCGCCTGCGGCAGCGTGATCGCCAAGAGGATGGCAGGTAAGACCAACAAATACATCAGGATAGGGAGCAATCCGGCGGGAACGAAGTGGGGGGGATGCGCCTCCCAGGTAGAGAGCAACCAGAGGATGGCCAGCAACCCGCAGATCCACTGGTAAGCCTGATAGTGAACGCGGTCGCGGCGTTGCAAATCGCGCTCGTCGTTACGGTAGTCGTCGGGGAAACCCGCCGTCAGATTGCCGGCCGCATACAGTTGCAGCTCCGTGAGGTCCGAGGGCATGGGTTGATTGCGCGGTCCCTTGCCGGTGAAGGGCTTCACCAGGCCCTCGGCCCCATAGCCGCCCAGAATCTTATAGTTGGCGAACAGAGCAGCAAAGTAGATGTAATAGCCGCTGACCTTCAGGCGGTCGACGAACCAGCCGACCGCGATCAGCGCTGCGAGGATCGCATAGACCGTAATTACCAGACGCCGGCGGTTGGCTTGCTGTTCCATGTTGATGCCGAGAACGGTGGTCTTACGCATGGTGAGCCCCCGAAGTGGTTTCGTGGACGGGGGATTGCGGGTCGTCCACCAGATCAGGCTCCAGATCGGGTTCCGTCCAAAGAATGATGGCCTGGGGCAGGGAGAAAAACAGCGCAGCCACGGGAACCGAGAGGATCAGCAGCAGGTGCGCCAGCTTTTCTGGCGATGCGTCGAAGAGAAAAATGCCGCCAAAGAGGGCGACAGCGATCGCTGGCCAGCGCAGGGCGGAATAGGCGAGGTAGTGTGCTCGGTCACGCAGGGCGATGTCGTGCTCGTCCAAACGATCGACTTCGATCAGCGGACGGCCGCGCAGATAAGGATGGGGACGGTTGGGATCGATACCCCACGCAGACCCGTTCTTGAATTTCCGCTGCCACTCGGAAAAGATGCGCACCGGCCCGGAGAAAGTCAGGCCGCCGAGGATCGTCGCCATGTAGAAGCTCATGGGCAGGAGACGGTCGTATTTGCTCAGCCCGCGCAACCAAACCAACCCAGCAGCGAACGCGAGAAAGAACAAATAGTAGCCGATGACCAGAGCACGGCGGCTGCGCCGCGTCTCGACGGGGATGAAGAGCAGGAATCGGTGCGAGAAGTCGACGCGCTTTCGCAAGCGGCGGGGATCGATCTTGCCGCTTTCGGCAACACGGCGGGCTCTTTGGATCGTATTCATTGTGTGGCTCCGGGAAGGGTTTCTGCTTCCGACATCAGATCCGGCTCAGTCCAGAGCAGGATGGCAGATGGAAGAGTAATTGCCAGGTTGTAGCCCATTTGCAGGAGTGCGGAAACGGCGTGCTGGCTTGCATTGATCGAAATACCGACCGATTCGAGGGCGGGAAATCTCCGATCATTCAGGAATTCCAGCGTGAAACCCAGCATGACGAGGAGCGCCAGCACCCGGTAGGCGCGATAATGTGCGCGATCCCGTCGATTTAGATCTCGCTCGTCATTGCGCATTTCGCGTGAGTCGATCATGGCTGAATGAATGCGCCCGAGGATCGGAATGTCGGCAATTCGGGAAGCAAAGCGAAGGGTTTCGTTTCCGCCAAAGGGCTTCACCAGGCCAACGCTCCCTGGCTTGAACCATCCGCCGATATACCCGCCCAGGATGGGCGAGGCCAAAATCGTAAACTCCAGTGTGAGGAATCCCGCAGCGTATCCGCCCGAATCCATCGCCCACGCAGCAACGATGAACGCAAGATAGGCGCCATAAAACAACGCAACCAATCCGCGTCGCCGAGCGCGCGGCGCCACGTTGAGGTGCATTCCAGGCAGGTTGAGTTCGGTCCTCATTTGGACTCCTCTTTCTCAGCGTCGGCCGCTGAAGCGGGCGCACTCCGGTTGGATCCGTACACCTGCTCGCTCAATGGCCGGAATGCCTGCCGGGAAAATATCGCTTCGATGGGCAGACTGAAGTAGTCCGACAGGGCGAATGCCAGAGTCAGGCTGGGGGCGTAGTCGCCCCGCTCCAGAAATCCAATGGTCTGGTAGTTCACCTCGAGGGCGTCGGCCAAATCCTGACGGCTCAGTCCGCGTTCGGCGCGCAGGACGGCAATCCGATTGAATAGCTTGTCGCCGTCTCCGTTGTGGCCGCCGTTAGACATCTCAGCGAATTGTTGCGTATACGCAATATTCTGTCAACTAGAAAAATTACTGCTCCTGCGTGCCCGCCTCCACTACCATGACAGCCGACATGAAAAATCTCGGAATTCTCATCCTTATAGGCTCATCTCTGGTCGTCAGCGCAGCGCACGCCACGCCGCAGACCGCGAAAGCGCCTTCGGTTTCAGCGAGAGGAGTCACCGGCGACTGGGAAGGCAGCGTCGCTGGACAGATTCCCCTGGTCCTGCACCTGCGTGCCGACGCGAGTGGGGCGCTCATGGCGACGGTCGACTCACCCTCGCAAAACGCGAACGGCCTGGCGGGCGCTTCTGCGAAGCTGGCCGGGGCGACGCTGAGCTTCGAAGTCCCCATCGTGCAGGGCAGTTACATCGGAACGGTCAGCGCGGACGGCAAAGCCATCGCCGGGACCTGGACGCAGGGAGGCAACGCGTCTCCCCTCGATTTTAAGCAGACGAAAACCGGCGCGCAGGCTGCCGCCGAGGAAGCCGCCGTGAAGCCCTCCGCGGTGGACGGCGCCTGGAAGGGGGCGATCAGCGCCGGGGGCAACACCCTGCACATCGTCTTTCATTTCAACACGATCCCGGGCGGCGCGATCCGCTGCTCGATGGACTCGCTCGATCAGGGGGCGATGGGGATTCCCTGCGGCGATGTGAAGCTGGATGGGAAGAAAGTGAGCCTGGACGCCGCTCCGGTCCATGGCACCTACGACGGCAAGCTACGCCCGGACGGCGCCCACATCGACGGGACCTGGAGCCAGGGCACACCGCTGGAACTCGACCTGACCAAAGAATAGCGGCGAGCAATCGGCCTTATGGGCATTCCTATCGAGTAGAAATCACGTCAGGCATTTCCATATATGTTTATATATTGATTTGTTCTCCTATCAGTATATGGTCTATGATGAATGTTTGGGATGAGAGCCATTCTTAGCCTCACCCCCAGGGAGATTTCGCATTGAATCGCGCAATCCGGAAATCCGGCGCTGGCGACCTGAACCACAGCGAGATCGACTCCGCGACAGGCACGCCGAAGCGGAGCGCAACCCGTGCAGCGAGGGAACGCGTGCTGGTGGAATTTCCCGCCACCCTTCTCAAAATGGCAGACGAGGCCGCAGCCATGCTGGATAAGAACCGCAGCGAACTGATTCGCACCGCGGTGGAGCAATACATCGAGCGTTTGAAAAAGAAGCGCTTAGAGGAGGAACTGGCTTCCGCCTATGTCGCTAACGCTGCGATGAATCTGGAGATTGCAGAGGATTTCGCAAACGTGGACAGAGAGGGCTTCTGATGGCAGGGAAGCCGTTCCGCGGGATGGTCGTCGAGGTCAATCTGGATCCCGTCGTTGGCCACGAACAGGGAAGGTCGCGCCCGTGCGTGGTCGTACAGAACGACATCGGCAATCGGTTTTCTTCCACAACCATTGTCGTGCCGCTCACCGATGCGACGCACGTACGAGCGCCATCGCCGATTTATGTCCTGGTGAAGAAGGGTGACGGCGGTACAACAAAAGACAGCTATGTGCTGTGCGATCAGGTGAGGACCGTCGACCAGCGCCGCTTCCGCAATGTCTACGGCACACTGTCGCCCGGCACGATGGCGACGGTCGACAGGGCCTTGCAGATCAGCCTCGGTCTGGCGGGTTCTTAAGTCTTCACGCCAGAAGAAGTCGACAGCGAACGCTCAAGGCTGCGCTCCGGTCCCTGCGGCGCCTCCGGCAAGTGCAGCATCACCACCGCCCCGTTGTGATTCGACAGAATCGGCTCGTGACCGGGCGAGTAGAACACCAGCCACGCGAGAATGCCGGCGGCGACCAGCAGGACCGCAATCCACATCAGGTAGAGACCGACTTCTCTTGTGTTGAATGGGCGCATTCGGCAGACCAGGCTATTCAGTGGGATGCACTGCGAAGCTTTCGTCGCGCCGCAATCATCCAAAGTGAAGAGAAAAATCGTACGGCCTCGGTTGAACAGCACCAGCGATCAGCGGTACACTCTGATATAGGACTGCTTTAGTCGTATATCGATGCGCCCGCGAGGCCCGGCAACTGATCTGCCGCGAGGTCCGGCGCACCACAGACGAGATCCGCAGGAGAGCCGAATGAGCACCGACATGAACATCGTCCACGACCTGGCCAGCCGGGAATATGAGTGGGGCTTCGTCACGCAGATTGAAGAAGACCGCATCCCGAAGGGGCTGAACGAGGACGTCATCCGCCTGATCTCGGCACGCAAGCAGGAGCCGGCCTTCATGCTGGAGTGGCGGCTGAATGCGTATCGAGCCTGGACCAAGCTCGAGAGGGCGCACGCCGAGCCGAAGTGGGCCAACGTCAAGTTTCCGCCCATCGACTACCAGGCGATCAGCTATTACTCCGCGCCGAAGCAGAAGAAACAGCTCAACAGCCTCGATGAACTCGATCCGGAGATTCTGCGCACCTACGAGAAGCTGGGCATTCCCCTGGCCGAGCAGAAATTGCTGGCCAATGTCGCCGTCGACGCCGTCTTCGACAGCGTGAGCGTGGCCACCACGTTCAAGGAAAAGCTGGCGGAGAAGGGCGTCATCTTCTGCTCGTTTTCTGAAGCGGTGAAGAACCATCCCGACCTGGTGAAGAAGTACCTGGGTTCTGTGGTGCCAACTTCGGACAATTTCTACGCGGCGCTCAACGCGGCCGTCTTCAGCGACGGATCGTTTGTCTATGTGCCGAAGGGTGTGCGCTGTCCCATGGAGCTGTCCACGTATTTCCGTATCAACGCGGCGGAGACGGGACAGTTCGAGCGGACGCTCATCATCGCCGACGAAGGCTCCTACGTGAGCTATCTGGAGGGCTGCACGGCGCCGATGCGCGATGAGAATCAGCTGCATGCGGCGGTGGTGGAACTGGTCGCACTCGACAACGCGCAGATTCGCTACTCGACGGTGCAGAACTGGTATCCCGGCGACAAGAACGGCAAAGGCGGGATCTACAACTTCGTGACCAAGCGCGGCAAGTGCGCGGGGAAGAACTCGAAGATTTCGTGGACGCAGGTGGAGACGGGCTCGGCGATCACGTGGAAGTATCCGAGCTGCATTCTGCAGGGCGACAATTCCGTCGGCGAGTTCTATTCCGTCGCGCTGACCAACAACTATCAGCAGGCCGATACCGGGACGAAGATGATCCACCTCGGCAAGAACACGAAAAGCACGATCATCTCGAAGGGCATCTCCGCCGGACACGGCCAGAACACCTACCGCGGCATGGTGAAAATCATGAAGGGCGCAACCGGCGCGCGCAACTACACCCAGTGCGATTCGCTGCTGATTGGCGACAAGTGCGGCGCGCATACCTTCCCCTACATCGAGGTGAAGAACGCCTCGGCGCGCATGGAGCATGAGGCAGCGACGTCGAAGATCGGCGAGGACCAGCTGTTTTATCTGCAGCAGCGCGGGCTCAAGACGGAAGACGCAGTCTCGATGATCGTGAACGGCTTCTGCAAGAAAGTATTCAAGGAACTGCCGATGGAGTTTGCCGTGGAAGCGCAGAAGCTGCTGAGCGTGAGCCTCGAAGGCAGCGTGGGCTAAGAAGGCTGCCGGAACCATGAAGGGCATTGGCCCCTGCGGCAATTTCGATGACGAGGAAATGAATGAGTTTGCTGGAAATTAAGAATCTGCATGTCAATGTGGACGGGAACGAGATCCTGAAGGGGATCGATCTGACCGTGAATGCCGGGGAAGTCCACTCCATCATGGGCCCGAATGGCTCAGGCAAAAGCACGCTGGCGCAGGTGCTGGCGCGGCGCGATACGTACAACGTGACCGAGGGGTCGATCACACTCGACGGCAAAGATCTGCTGGAGATGAAGCCGGAAGAAGCGGCCAGCGAAGGCGTGTTCCTGGCCTTTCAGTATCCGGTGGAGATTCCCGGCATCGGCAACACCTACTTCCTGCGCTCGGCGCTGAACGCGCAACGCAAGCACCGCGGCCTCGATGAGATGGACGCCATGGACTTCCTGCCCATGTTTCGCGAGAAGCTCGCGCTGCTGGAGATGGACGACAAGCTGATGAACCGCTCGCTCAACGAAGGCTTCAGCGGCGGTGAAAAGAAACGCAACGAGATTCTGCAGATGGCCGTGCTGGAGCCGAAGCTTGCGATTCTCGACGAGACCGACTCGGGGCTGGACATCGACGCGCTGCGCATTGTCGCTCACGGCGTCAACTCGCTGCGCAGCCCGGAGCGCGCCATGCTGGTCGTCACGCATTATCAGCGGCTGCTGGACTACATCGTGCCGGACTTCGTGCACGTGCTGGTTGACGGGCGCATCGTGCGCTCGGGCGGCAAGGAACTGGCGCTCGAGCTGGAAGAAAAGGGCTACGGCTGGACCGAGCAGGAAGCGCGCCAGCCCGCTGGAACGCGGGCGTGAGGGAGACAGCCGTGATGGCCGTGGAACAACTCGAAAGCTGGCTGGAAAACTTTACCGAAGCGCAGAATGACGCGCCGGGCCGCGCGCTGCCGTGGCTGAAAAAACTGCGCGAGGACGCCTTTGCTCGATTCTGCGAGACCGGGTTTCCGACGACGCGCGACGAGGACTGGCGCTTTACGAATGTCGCCGGCATTGCGCGGACTGCATTCAGGCCGGCCCTGGCGAACCTTGCGAATGCCGATCTGCCGCCGTTGATTGTCGATGGAGGCGCGGCGACGCTGGTCTTCGTGAACGGCCGATGGGATGCGGAGCTTTCGAGCGTGGCCGACCTCCCAAAGGGCGTGACCGTCGCCAGCCTGCGCGAACAGATCGCCCAGCATCCCGCAACCGTCGAGCCGCACCTGGGCCGTTACGCCGATACGCAGCGCGATCCCTTCGTCGCGTTGAACACCGCGTTCATCGGCGACGGAGCGTACGTGCACGTCGCGCGCGGCGTGGTGGTCGAGCGGCCAGTCTTCCTGCTCTACCTCTCGACCCACGAAGATGCGCCGACCGTGACGCATCCGCGCAATCTGATCGTCGCTGAGAATGAGAGCCAGGTCGCCGTGGTCGAGGACTATGTCTCCGTTGGCGGAGAATCAGTGGCTTTCTCGAATGCGGTCACCGAACTCGTGGCCGGCGAGAACACCCACGCGCAGCATTTCCTCATCGAGCGCGAGCATATGAAGGCGTTCAACGTCTCGACTCTGCGCATCCAGCAGGGGCGCAGCGCCAACGTGGCATCGCACTCGCTGCTGCTGGGCGGCGGCCTGGTGCGCAACAACGTGCATCCTGTGCTGGCGGGCGAGGGCGGCGAGTGCCTCATCAACGGCCTTTTCCTCGGCACCGGGCGGCAGCACCTGGACAACTTCATGCACGTAGAGCATGCGGCCCCGCACTGCGGCAGCCGCCAGTTCTACAACGGCATTCTCGACGGCCAGGCGCACGGCGTCTTTCACGGCCGCATCGTGGTCCACAAGGTCGCGCAGAAGACCGACGCCAAGCAGACCAATCGCAATCTGCTGCTGAGCGACGACGCGCAGATCGACACCAAGCCGCAGCTGGAAATCTACGCCGACGACGTGAAGTGTACCCACGGCGCCACGATCGGCCAGATTGAAGAGAATGCCCTCTTCTACCTGCGTTCGCGCGGCATCACCGAAGACGAAGCGCGCAAACTGCTGTTGATGGCCTTCGCGGAGGAGTGCGTCGACCGTATCCACGCGGGTGCTGCTCGGGACCACGTCGAGCGGCTGATTCGCGAGCACCTGCTGTTTCTCGAAAGCGCTCCGCGATCGGGAAATGGGACGGTGACCGAACGGAAGTTGGAGGAATTGGGATGAGCGCGACCGCCGCCCTGCCGGAAACTTCGACGAAGCCGGCCCTCGACATCGAGAAGATTCGCGCCGACTTCCCCATCCTTGCCGCACGCGTGCATGGCCACGAACTTGTCTATCTGGATAACGCCGCGACGTCGCAGAAACCGCAGGCGGTGATCGATGCCATCGTGCGCTACTACACCAGCGCCAACGCGAACATCCATCGCGGCGTGCATTACCTGTCCCAGCTGGCCACGGAAGAATTTGAGGCCGGGCGGCGGGCCGTCCAGAAATTCATCGGCGCCCGTGATGCCGCGGAAATCGTCTTCACGCGCGGAACAACGGAAGCCATCAATCTGGTCGCGCAGTCCTATGGGCGTGTTCACGTGCAAGCCGGCGACGAGATCGTGGTGACCGCGATGGAGCACCACTCGGACATCGTGCCGTGGCAGATGCTGTGCCAAGAAAAAGGCGCGAAGCTGCGGGTCGTCCCCATCAACGACGCGGGCGAGCTGATTCTTGACGAATACGCGAAGCTGCTGGGTCCGAAAACAAAGATCGTCGCCGTCGCGCATGTTTCGAACGCGCTGGGCACCATCAATCCGGTCAAGAAGATTGTGGCCATGGCGCACGCTCACGGCGTCCCAGTGGTCGTGGACGGAGCGCAGGCCGTGCCGCACATTGCGGTCGACGTCCAGGACCTCGACTGCGACTTCTACGCGTTTTCCGGACACAAGATGTACGGACCGACCGGCATCGGCGTGCTCTACGCGAAGGCCGCGCTGCTGAACGCGATGCCTCCCTACCAGGGCGGCGGAGACATGATCAGCTCGGTCACCTTCGAGAAGACAACCTACAACAAGGTGCCGCACAAATTTGAAGCAGGCACGCCGGATATGGCGGGCGTCGCCGGTCTGAAAGCGGCCATCGAGTACATGAACTCGATCGGCGTCGACCAGATCGCAGCGCACGAACACGACCTGCTGGTCTACGCCACGCAGGCGGTTACGGCGCTGCCAGGCATTCAGATCATCGGCACCGCGGCGGAGAAGGCCAGCGTGCTCTCCTTCACCGTCGAAGACGTACATCCGCACGACATCGGCACCATCCTCGACCAGGAAGGCATTGCGGTCCGCACGGGCCACCACTGCGCGCAGCCGGTGATGGAGCGTTATAAGATTCCCGCGACGGTGCGCGCCTCGTTCGCGGTGTACAACACGCATGCGGAAGTGGACGCGCTGGTGCGCGGCCTCGGTAAGGTGCGGGAGGTGTTTGCCTGATGGCCGAGCTGCGCGATTTGTATCAGGAAGTGATTCTGGAACACAGCAAGGCTCCGCGCAACTACAAGGAGCCGGCGCACACGAATCACAAAGCCGAGGGCTATAACCCGCTCTGCGGCGACCGCTTCACCGTCTATCTGGAAATGGACGGCGACACGGTGCGCGACATCGGTTTTCAGGGCGCGGGCTGCGCCATCTCCAAAGCGTCAGCCTCGATGATGACGCAATCCGTGAAAGGCAAGACGAAGGCCGAGGCGCACAAGATTTTCGAACGCTTCCACGCTCTGGTCACCGGGCATCCGCACGAGGAGGCGGACCTGGGCAAGCTGGCGGTTTTTTCCGGAGTTTCCGAGTTTCCAGCGCGTGTAAAGTGCGCATCTCTGGCGTGGCACACGCTGGAGGCCGCGCTCGAAGGCAAGCACGAAAACATTTCGACCGAGTAGCCGATTGCGGACGCTCGCCGGGATCGGAATTCAACGATGATCATCACCAACCGCACCGTTCCGCTCAAGCGCGATTGCGCCGCCATTGCCATTCCGGCCGGCACACGCCTGGTGCTGCCTGCGGGAACGATTGTGCGCGTGACCCAGGCCGCGGGGACCAGCTTCACCGTCGCGGCGGATTTCGGCGTGCTCTATCGCATCGAGAGCGCCGACGCCGACGCATTGGGATTGAGCGGCCCGGTTGCGGAATCGCAGACGCCCCCCACTTTCAGCGAGCGCATGGTGTGGGATCAGCTGAAAACCGTCTACGACCCGGAGATTCCCGTCAACATCGTTGACCTCGGCCTCATCTATTCCTGTGATATCGCCGAGCAAGCTGAGGGCGGCAAAAAGATCAATGTGCAAATGTCGCTCACCGCACCGGGATGCGGCATGTCCGACGTGCTGAAAGCCGATGTCGAGACCAAGCTCCGCCGCCTGCCCGAAGTGAAGGAAGTCAAGGTCGAGGTAGTCTTCGATCCGCCGTGGAGTCCGGCGCGCATGTCCGAGGCGGCCAAACTGCAGCTCGGCTTCGATCTCGACTACGGCACCCCTTCCGGCAGCGCCGGCTTCGGCCCGTTTCCGATCCTGCGCTAGCCCCCTGCGCGTTGTACCTCGCTACGCGCCCGGCGGCAATCCACCCCATTGCCAGAAGCGTGTGTACTCCGCGTGCGCAATCCATGCGGCCAATTGCGGATTAGGGAAGCGCTTGTTGTACGGCACAGCCCAGCCAATATCCGCGCCGGAATACTGTCCCGGCGTAACGTCCTGCGGAACGCCGGTGGCCTTCGCGAAGAGGTCGGGGTTGTTCAACCCCGCGATGCACACCTTCACCAGGCGGTGCAGTGCGCCCTGGTTGTAGCTGTAAAGATTCTGACCGTTAGCCTCGCCCAACTCGGCGATCATGATCAACGGAGCCAGCGCATACAGGTGGTAGTGCAGAGCGCGTCCAGCGCGAGCCATTTCGTGCGGCAGCACCCCGTTGGGCTGGATCTGCTCGACGCCCGCCTTGAAAGACGCAATGCCCCAGGCGAAATCGCTCCTGTCGTCGGTGGCAACCCCAGCCGCGGCCACCGCCAGCCCCGCCCAGTATCGGTGGTTATTCCAGGCATCGCTGTCGGGATTGCGCATTTTGCTTTCCATGTAATCGACGGCCCGATTGGCGACCGCACCGAACCACTTGCGAATGTCTTTGTCCTGATCCGGCGTCCCCACGCCGCTGTTGCGGACTTTGAGATAGGCCATCGAAGTGCCGGCCAGCAGCCATTTCTGCTCGTAGGAGCCCTGACTGGTGGGCATAGCGTCACTCCAGGCCTTCGCCTTCGCCGCAGCATCCAGCAGCGCGTAGGCACAGGCCGCCGCGGCTCGGCTGCCGCTCGTGAGGTAGGCGTCGGCGGCCTCGGTCGCCCACTGCCCCAGGTGCGTCGGCGCTTCGGTGGCTTTCTCCTCAGCCGCTTTCTTTGCCGGGTCGATGACCGAGTGGTGCGCGTCAGTGTAATAGCCCTCGGCGTTGATCGACTTCGCGAACGGCGGTGGTTCAGGGCAGGTGTAGGCAGCATCGGTCAGGACAATGTGCTGGCCGTCCCAGGGCGAATGCAGCGGCTCCGCCTGCACAAGCTGGGGCGCAACGCACCAGGCGAGAGCGCAGAACCATACGAAGATGGGAGTCTTGCGCTCCATCGGCGAACCCCTCGGAATCACGATTCGATCGGCTCGACGTAGAACATTTCGTTGGTGGGGCGAAATCCGCTGGCCTCGTAAAGCCTGCGGCCCTCCTCGGTGGAGTGCAGCGCCACCACGCGGATGCCGCGACGGCGCGCCTCCGCCAATGCAAGGTCAATCAGATTGCTGGCCAGCTTGCGACGACGATGACTCGGCTCGACGTAGACGTTCAGCAGGTACCCGCGCTGCGTCGAGCGCGGATCGAGCGGGTGCGGCGGCCAGTCCAGCAACAGCAGCCCCGCACCGGCCACGACCTGGCCGCCGTCTTCCGTCAGCCAGCCGACGTAGCGGCCTTCAACGATCGCCTTCGCCACCCACGGCTCGTGCGTTTCCGACATGATTTGCAGCACCTGGTCGTCGCGGCGTCCGGCGTCGACAAACATGCGGCGGCGATGGTGCGTGATGAGCGGAGCGTCGGCAGCGACGGCCAGCCTGGTCCTGAGCATGCCAAGCAGTATAAGACTTACGATGATGAGGTGGCACCCGCGCCCCATCTCGATTGCAGCCGGCTGCATGCCGGCATGCGCCTCGCTGTCGCCGTCTCGGGAGGCGCGGATTCGGTCGCACTGCTGCGGGCGCTGCACGACGCCGCGCCGGAGATCGGGCTGGTGCTGTCGGTCGCGCATGTTCATCACGGCATCCGCGGCGCAGACGCAGACGGAGACGCTCGCTTTGTAGCGGAAGTGGCGGAACGGCTGGGGTTGGTCTTTCATCTGCATCGAGTCGATACGCCGGCCGTCTCGCGAGAACAGAAGCAGACCCTCGAAGAAGCTGCGCGGACGCTTCGGTATACCTGGTTTCGCGCGCTGCTGGCGGAGGGACATGCCGATGCTGTCGCGACCGCCCATACCCTCGACGACCAGGCGGAGACGGTCCTGCACCGGCTGGTGCGCGGCGCGTGGACGGAAGGACTCGGCGGGATTCACCCGATGATTGCGTGCGAGCGTGGCGCAATTTTGCGGCCCTTCCTCGTCGTGCGGCGTGCAGAGATCGAAGCGTGGCTGCGGGCACTCGGCCAGCCGTGGCGCGAGGATGCGACCAACGCGGACACAGCGTTTACCCGCAATAAGATTCGCCACACGTTGCTGCCGCAGTTGGCTGAGTTCAATCCGCGCATCGCCGAGCAACTGGCGCACATGGCCACCATTGCGCGCGACGAGGAGGCATGGTGGGAGACGGAGTTGGCGCGGCTGCTGCCTTCGCTCGTTTTGCCGGGCAAGCCGGTGCGCGGCGGTGGCCGAGCGGTCCCGACGCATCCGGACGAGGGCAGCGTGGGCATGGAACTCGATCGTCTGCGTTCGCTGGCCCCCGCGGTGCGGCGTCGCGTGCTGCGCGCGGCGGCCGAGCAGGTCGGCTGCCCCCTCAATTTCGAGCAAACCGAACGCCTGATGGCGATGTGCGGTGCGGAGCCCGGCGCGGCTGGCGCGAAGAAGCAGCAGTTGACCGCGGAGTTGCGCGCCGAACGGACGGCGCGGGAACTGCGGCTGGTGCGCGAGTCAGACAGTTCCACGAGCCACGCTGAGCCGGCGTCTTACGCATTGCCGATTCCCGGGGAAGTGACCGGACTGGGCGTCACCGTGCGGGCTTCGCTCGTCGCAGGATATGCAGGGGAGGCAATCCCGCCGGCGGTCTTGCGGACCCCGCGCCCTGGGGACCGGGTCGGGCTCAAGCATTCGCGCGGGCCCAAGCCGCTGAAAGAGATCTTCGAGCGCATGGGAGTCGACGCCGACGCGCGGAAAACCTGGCCGGTGCTGGAGTGGCAGGGGCGGATCGTGTGGATGCAGAGAGCGGCGGTGGAAGTTCCGCCGGAAGTCCCGTTCGCGATCGAGACCGCCGGCAATCCGTAGGCGCATCTCCCGTTCGTGCGTTGCCAGGCGGTCCGAACGACGCTCGTGCTCCTGCGTCCTTCACCATCGCATTGAATGAACGCCACATTACTTATTCGGAAATCGGCGACAACCCCCGCGTAGCCGGTCCAGAATGAACTCAACACATCGCGTCTGTTTGAATGCACACCGGCGATGAACCCGAGTCCACGAGGTAACAGTTATGCAGGGACCATTGTCTCTTCGGGGTGCCGCCTGGATGGGATTGGCGCTCTGCGCGTTGGCGTTGCCGCGCGCTGGGTGGGCACAGGCGCCGGGAACCGCGGACACCGTCGGGCGCGGCTACAAACTCTTCGGCGGCTACTCTTTCCTGTCCAATTCGTTCCATCACACCAGCGGTACCTCGTATCAGCCGCTCAATGGATGGGACGCGTCGATCACCGGTCCGCTGACCTCACGGGTTGGTCTTAAGCTCGAGGCCTCTGGATATTACGGAACGAATTCCGGCTCTCCGCAACATCCACTGTTTTTTCTGGGAGGCGGCGAGTACAGCCGCCGTGTTGGCCGAGAGACCGTCTTCGCCGAAGGGCTCGCTGGCCTCGGACACCTGAACGCTAACTGGTGGGGCGGCGAATTCCCAGGCAAAACTATTTCCTTCGCGGCGGATGCCGGCGGAGGACTCGACACGCCACTGGGTCCGCGGCTGGCACTCCGCATTCAGGGTGACTTCCAATACAGCAACTTCACCGTCCCCGACAACCAGATCCACGGGCTGCCCAACTACTTTGCGCGCCTGATTACGGGATTCGTGTGGAGGTTCTGACACCTTCCCGCCCGAACCACGGAGCACGAGGCGCCCGGCGATCCAGAAACGGTTGACCCACCCTTTTCACAACCCTACAATCTATACAGGAGAAATCCACCCATTTTCGGGTGGGGGATGGGCATTTTCTATGGGGTCCGAGCCTGGATTTGACGGCCGCATCAGCCCTCGCGAACGCGCCGTGCTGACTGCGATCATCGAAACGTACATCGCTACCGGGGAGCCGGTGGCCTCGCACGCGCTCGCCCGTCACTTCGGCGGCGGCTCAGGAAACCGTGAGGGCATGAGTCCGGCCACCATCCGCAACGTCATGGCGGCGCTGGGCGATGCCGGCCTCCTCGACCAGCCGCACACTTCCTCCGGGCGCATCCCCACGGCGCGCGCGTTTCGCCTCTACGTTGAGTTTCTCGGCGGCCCGCAGGCGGCCATCCTCGCCCCCGCACGCATGGAGCAGATCGAGGAGAGCTTTGCCGGCATCGGCACCAGCCAGCAATATCTGGAGCGCACCTCGCACGTCCTCGCCCTCATCTCGAGCGGCCTGGGCGTGGCGCTTGCCACCGCGCAGGAGCTGCACAAGCTGGAGCACCTCCACTTCTCGCGCCTTTCGCCCGGACGCGTGCTGGCCGTCGTCATCACCAAAGCCGGCACCGTGCTCGATCGCGTGCTGACGCTCGACGGCGATCTCACCATGGCCGAGCTGGATACGGCCGCGCGCTTTCTGAACGAGAATTTCCATGGCTGGTCCATCGAGCGCATTCGCGGCGAGCTGGCGCGGCGCCTCGAAGCCGAGCGCAGCGAGTATGACCGGCTGATGCAGTCGCTGGACGAGCTTTACCGCAAAGGCGCTCTGGAGACTGAGACCAGCGCGGCGCCCACGATCTTTATGGAAGGCGTCGCCAACCTGCTTGCCGGCGAAACCGACCGCGCTCGGCTGCGCACCATGCTGCAGGCTCTCGAAGCCAAGGAGCGGCTGATCGAGCTGCTCAACGCCTACGTCGATGCGCGGCAGCGGACGGTGCGTGTGGTGGTGGGACTCGAGGAAGCGATCCCCGAACTGAAGGACTTCGTGCTCTTCGGGGCCACAGCTCGCCTGGGAGCAGAAACCTTCGGCACCGTTGCCGTGATCGGCCCGACGCGCATCCAGTATCAGGAGACCATCAACGCGGTATCGTACATCGCAGAACTATCCGGCAGGATCTTCCAGCCGCCGCATTAAGGCGGGCACTCCGGACAACCGAATCATCCGCAGGCCTTCCCCGAAGGCGCGCCTGCGCATAGAAATCGAGACTGAGGTATGAGCAGACACGTGGTGGCAAATAAAGACGCCGCCCGGGAGACGACCCGGACGGAACGAACCGGCAACGCAGACCAGGAGTACGCGGAGACCGCAATGCACGGCAGCGACGAGAAAGAGCCGCTCGTAGTGGTGGAATCGGAGACGGTTCCCCAGGAAGAGTACGACCGGCTGAAGGCGGAGCGCGATCAGCTCTTCGATCGGCTGGCGCGGCTGCAGGCGGAGTTCGACAACGCGCGCAAACGCGAGACGAAGGAGCGGACCGAGTTCCGCGACTACGCTGTGGCTAATGCCGTGGAGCAGTTCCTGCCTGTACTCGATCATTTCCAGCTGGCGCTGCAGTCGAAGGGTTCCGCGGAGCAACTCCGCACCGGCGTGGAGTTGATCGTGAAGCAGATGGAAGAGGTGCTGCGCGGGCTCAACGTACAGGCGGTGGAAACGGTGGGGGCGACCTTCGATCCGCGCGTGCACGAGGCGCTGGATATGGTCGAGCGCAGCGATGTCCCCGATCATCAGGTATTGGAGGAGGTGCGCCGCGGATATAAGATTCGGGAGCGCCTGCTGCGGCCCGCGCTGGTGCGCGTCGCGTCGAATTCGAAGCAGAAGGAAGCATGAGCAGAACGGGAAACGTGACGAAAGCTGACTACTACGAAGTTCTTGGCGTAACGCGTACGGCCTCCGATCAGGAACTGAAGGCTGCCTATCGCAAGCTGGCGATGCAGCACCACCCCGACCGCAACCCGGGCAATCAGGATGCGGAAGAGCGCTTCAAGGAGTGCAGCGAGGCCTACCAGGTGCTGAGCGATCCGCAGAAGCGCGCCGCCTACGACCGCTACGGCCACGCGGGCCTGGGCGCGAGCGGATTCGACGGCAACCCCTTCGGCGGCGCCCAGGACATCGGCGACATCTTCGGCGACATCTTTGGCGAGATGTTCAACATCGGCGGCGGCGCTCGCCGCACCTCCCGCGTGCAAAAGGGCCGCGACGTCCGCCACGATCTGACCATCGAGTTTGAAGAAGCAGTTTTCGGCAAAGAGACTAAGATCACCGTCCATCGCGCCGAAGCCTGCAAAGACTGCCGTGGCACCGGCACGGCCACCGGACGCGGGCCATCAACCTGCCCGCATTGCCAGGGGCGCGGACAGGTTCGTTACCAGCAGGGCTTCTTCTCCATCGCGCGCACCTGCACGTCGTGTGCGGGATCAGGCACGGTGATCAGCGATCCCTGCACCGCCTGCCGCGGCGAGGGACGCATCGAGCGCCAGCACGAAATGACGGTGACGATTCCGGCCGGCGTGGAAGACGGAACCCGCATTCGCTACCAGGGTGAAGGCGACGCCGGACGTTTCGGCGGCGGCGGCGGCGATCTGTACATCGTCCTGCGCGTCCGCCCGCATAAATTCTTTGAGCGCGAGGGCAACGACCTGCACTGCGTCATTCCCATTTCCTTTCCCCAGGCGGCGCTTGGCGCCGAGATCGGCATGATTACGCTCGACGGCCCGGCGCGGGTGAAAGTTCCCGAGGGCACACAAAGCGGCCAGGAGATTCGCCTGCGCGGCCGCGGTGTTCCTTTCCTGAACGAGCACGGGCGCGGCGACCTGGTGGTGCAGGTTGTGGTCCGCACGCCCGGCAAGCTGACCAAAGCGCAGAAGGAAATGCTCCGCGAACTGGGCGAGACCATGAAAGTGGAGAACATTCCCACATCACGCAGCCTCTTCGACAAGGTCAAGGAGATGTTCTCGTAAAGGCAGCGAAAAGCGGTCAGCGGGAAAACGGTCAGCGAGCAGCTGGCCGTTTTTTATTCCAGCAACGCGGCGGCGACGGCCATCGCGGTAATCGCCGCCGTCTCCGCACGCAGAATCCGCGGGCCGAGACTCACTGCCTTCCAGCCTTCGGCGTCGAACATCGCTTCTTCCTCGCCCGTCCATCCGCCTTCGGGTCCCACGGCAATGCGCATGCCGGGAATTTGATCGCCGGCCGCCGCCAGCGCCTCCGTCAATGCGTGATGCAGCGTCGTGGTACGCTCCTGCTCCGCCAGCACCAGGCGCACGAACGCCCCTTCCGCGCGGATCGCCGTCTTCAGCGGCAGCGGGTCGTCAATTTGCAGCACGTCGGAGCGGCGCGCCTGCTTTGACGCCTCGACAGCCACGCGACGCCAGCGTTCCGCACGCGTCGCGGCCGCCTGCGCCAGATGCTTTTCGCTCCGGCGAGCGATGACCGGCACAATGCGCGCCGCGCCCAGCTCCGTCGCTTTCTCGATCGCCCATTCCATGCGATCGAATTTGAAAACGGAAAGCAGCAGCGTAACCGGGAGCGCCGGATCGGCCGCGACTTCGGCGATGAGGTTGAAGCGCACCGCGTCTCCCGTGATGCCCGCGAGGACGCCGTGAAAAACGTGGCCGCCGGCGACGATATCGAACTCCATGCCCGCCTGCGCGCGCAGCACGCGCACCAGATGCTCGGCCTGGCCTCCCGCGATGGTGGCGGTGGCTTCGTCCCACGTATCGGCAATCCAGCGTCGGCGCGTCATGAAAACAGCGTACAGGGACTGGCCGTCCAGGCGCACGCGCTTCGCGCCAACTGCGGTTTTCTGAAAATCAGGGAGCGCGCGGAGCGCAGCGTCTCTCGATGTTGTGCATTGCCACCGACGCGATCTGCGCGCGGCGCCTGCGCCTGGACGGCAAGTCCCCCAAAAAACTAAGGGGACGCTTTTCGCGTCCCCTTAGGGTGTTGCCGTTGTGGATGGCTTACTTTTTCTTCGCGGCCTTTTTCGCCGGCTTCTTTGCTGCCTTCTTCGCTGCCTTTTTCGTTGCCATTTTTTCTATTCTCCCTTTTCGATGCTTACATCGAAGTCTGCAACATAAATGCTGCAGTTAACGAATGTATAGATTTCCCCACTCGCAGTGTCAAGGAAAAAATGGAAGTTTGCCAAAGAGTTTTTTTCCTTTCTGGATGCGCGATCATCTTCCGAACGAATGCGTGTCATCACAGAACATGAAAATGATGCGCGAGCGCGAGCATCGCGCCCGAGAAAATATCGTGCCATGCATGCGCGATCATCCCCGGCCGCAAGCTGCGGCGAAGAATCGCAAGACCGCAGAAGAGGGCGCCGAATGCGGTGATCGCGATCATTCCTGATGCGCCTTCGTACGCGTGAGCCAGTCCGAAGATGAGCGATGAGCCGATGAAGCCGAGCCAAAGACGATGCAGCGGAGACGACAGTTGACGGAGAAAGTAACCACGAAACACAAACTCTTCGCAGAATCCCGCGGAGACGCTGAGGGCGATCCACAACAGCATTTCGCCGGCGCTGCTCGGCGCCAAAGCGGCCAGCGTCTTCTGCGGCGTGCCGAAGTGCAGCCGCTGCAAAACCACGCCAATGCACGCGAGCACCATGAGCGACGCGATCCAGAAGACGGCAGCGGCGGCCAGATCCTCACCCAGCGCGCGCCATCCGCGGCGAAAGCCGAGCACTTCCGCGATGGACACGCGCCGCATGCGCAACCCCCACCACGTGAGCAGGAACAGGACGCCTTCCGCGACGATGCCGCTCAGATACCGCTGCACGTGATGCGCGTCGAGGCCCGCGTGCTGCGCCTGGCGCGTATTCAGCAGCGAGCCTCCGCCCAGCAGCAGAACGAGCAGCGCTGTATGCCACCACGGCGCAACGCTGACAACCCAGGGTTCGGGCGAAGAAGAATTTGACTCCGCTGGGTCCATTCCTGCCGACACATCGTGCATGAGGTCCTCAATCTTTGGTATCTTCCATTGGATTCTACGAGTGAGTGGACCGCATCCAATTGGAAAAGGGATATATGGAACAAATTGTGATTGTCGCCGGCTGCCGTACGCCGGTCGGAAAATTTCAGGGCGCGCTGTCCGATGTCTCCGCAACGAAGCTGGGAGCGGTCGCCGTGCGCGAGGCGGTGCGTCGCGCACACCTCAGTCCGGAGCAGATCGACGAGTGCATCATGGGCAACGTCGTCTCCGCGGGACTCGGCCAAAACCCCGCGCGCCAGGCGGCGCTCTTCGGCGGCCTGCCACCGGAAGTGAGCGCGGTGACCATCAACATGGTCTGCGGATCGGGACTGCGCGCCGTTGCTCTCGCCGCGCAGTCCATCCAAACCGGCAACGCGGAGATCATCGTCGCCGGCGGCATGGAGTCGATGACCAACGCGCCCTATCTGCTGCCGCAGGCCCGCAGCGGCTTCCGCATGGGCAACCAGGTCGCCGTCGATTCCATGGTCAACGATGGCCTGTGGGACGTGTACAACGACTTCCACATGGGCCAGACCGCCGAACTCGTCGCCGAGAAGTATGGCGTCACGCGCGAAGAACAGGACGCCTTCGCCGTCGCCTCGCACCAGAAAGCGGCAGCCGCCTGGCGCGAGGGCCGATTCGCAGCGGAGGTCGTGCCCGTGGAGATTCCCGCGAAGAAGAAAGGCGCCGAGCCCAAACTCTTCGAGCGCGACGAGGCGATTCGCGAGGATACGAGCCTCGAATCCCTCCGCGCCTTGAAGCCCGCCTTCAGGAAGGATGGGACCGTGACGGCCGGCAATGCTCCCGGCGTGAACGATGCGTCGGCAGCGGTCGTCGTCATGTCGGCCTCGAAAGCGAAGGCGCTCGGTCTTGCGCCGATGGCACGCATCGTGGCGCATGCCACCAGCGGCATCGATCCCAAATGGGTGATGATGGCGCCGGTGAACGGAGCGCGCAAAGCCATGGAGCGTGCCGGATGGTCGGTCGGCGATGTCGACCTCTTCGAGTTCAACGAGGCCTTCGCGGTGCAGGCAATCGCCGTCACGCGTGAACTGGGTGTGCCCATGGACAAGGTCAACGTCAACGGCGGCTCCGTCGCGCTCGGTCATGCGATCGGAGCCAGCGGCGCGCGTGTGCTCGTCACCATGATGTACGAGCTGATCCGGCGCGATGCCCGGCGTGGCGTGGCGGCGTTGTGCCTCGGCGGCGGGAACTCCGTTGCCATGGCGATCGAGCGGGGCTAACTCTCCAGGCGGCGAGACGGGTTACTTCGCCCGAGAAATCGAGCGCGCGGCCGCTCGCACTCGACCGCGTTGGGCCGCGACTCGTTCTACCATGGTTGCGGTTCTCGTCAGGAGGCAGGAAGTGCGCCTGGTTCGCTGCGTCTCGCATTCTCAGGTTTTTCGTCGTGGATTTCTCGGTCTCAGCGTGGCCGCGCTCCTTTGCGCTGTCGGCGTTCCTGCCATCGCGCAGGTCACGGTGGACCGGCAATCGTCCGGTGTGGTGGTCCACAATGGCACGGAGACGCTGCACCTCACGGTCTGCGGCCCGGACCTGATCCATGTCGTCGCGGGGCGGGGCGACCCCACCGGCGCGTCGCCACACACGCCCTGGATCGTGACTCCCTGCAAGCCGGACACGTTCGACTTCCAGAGCGACGACAAGACGGCGACGCTCAAAACTTCGAAACTCCAGGTCGTCATCGATCTGAAAACGGCGGCGCTGCGCTTCGACGACGCATCCGGCAAGGAACTGCTGCGGGAGTTCGCCAACCGCGTCCCACGCGCGTACGTACCCGCTGAAGTCAACGGCGAAAAGATCTACCACGTCAGCGAGCGCTTCTGGGGCGACCCGCTGGAGGGTCTCTATGGGCTCGGCCAGCATCAGTCCGGCGTCTTCGACTATCGGGGCGCAGTGGTGGAGCTGGCGCAGGCCAACACCAACGTCTCCATCCCGTTCCTCGTTTCGACCAAGGGCTATGGCCTGCTGTGGAACACCGCTTCGCGCTCGCTCTTCGACAATCGCTTCTTCCTCGAGATGAAGCTCACGGCCAACGCCGCCGACGCCATCGACTACTACTTCGTCTACGGGCCGGACATGGATCAAATCATCCACCGCTATCGCGACCTCACCGGACACGCGCCGCTCTTCGGCCGCTGGGCCTACGGCTTCGTCCAGTCGAAGGACCGCTATAAATCCGCAAAGCAGCTCCTCGACGTAGCGCAGGAGTACCGCGACCAGCATGTGCCGCTCGACTTCATCGTGCAGGACTGGTTCTGGTGGAAGTACCAGGGCGATCCGGAATACAACGAGGATTACCTCAAGCCGTGGCCCGACGTGCCGGCCGCACTCACCAGGCTGCACGACGAGCACGTGCACGCCATGATCTCCGTCTGGGCCAAGATGGACCCGCGCTCGCAGAACTGGCAGGCGATGCAGAAGCTGGGCCTCACCATTCCGGACACCGACATCTACGACGCCACCAATCCGGCGGCGCGCGACTACTACTGGGACCACCTGATGGGCGTGAAGTTCAAAGAGGGGTGGGACGGCTTCTGGCTCGACAGCTCAGAGCCGGAAATCTGGGACGGCTTCAGCGACGGCGCGCTTGACACCAAGCAACTGCACATCGGCAACGGCGCGCGCTACACCAACGTCTTCCCACTGCTGCACTCCGGCGGCGTCTACGAACACTGGCGGCAGACCACGGAGAAGAAGCGCGTCTTCATCCTGACGCGCTCGGCGTTTCTCGGGCAGCAGCGCAACGCCACCACGGTATGGTCCGGCGACGTGATCGGCACGTGGGAGTCGTTCCGCCGGCAGATTCCCGCGGGGCTGAACTTTGAGCTCTCCGGCCTGCCCTACTGGACGACGGACATCGCCGGCTACGGCTGGCCCGACGAGCGCGACACGCGCGACCCCAGCTATCAGGAGCTCTACACACGCTGGTATGAGTGGGGCGCGTTCTGCCCCATCTTCCGCACCCACGGCCACCGCGTGAACGACACCAACGAAATCTTTTCCTACGGGCCGCAGGCGCCCACGCTCATCGCCTACGACAAGCTGCGCTCCCGCATGCTGCCGTACATCTACTCCCTGGCGTGGCGCGTGACCAACGACGACTACACGGTGATGCGGCCGCTGGTGATGGACTGGCCGGAGGACCAGACGGTGCGCGATATCGGCAATCAGTACATGTTCGGCCCGGCGCTGCTGGTGAACCCGGTGACGGAACAGGGCGCGACCAGCCGCGAGGTCTATCTGCCGGCCGCCGCCGCGTGGTATGACTTCTGGACGGGCACGCAGGTCAAAGGGGAGGAACACCTGCAGGCGCCGGCGCCGCTCGATCGCATTCCGCTTTACATCAAGGCCGGGTCGATCCTGCCGCTCGGGCCGGAGGTGGAGTACGCCGAGCAGTCGCCGGACGCGCCCGTCGAGCTGCGCATCTATCGCGGAGCCGATGGCGACTTCACCCTCTACAACGACGAGGGCGACACCTACGACTACGAGAAGGGCGAGCACGCGACGATCCCGATCCACTGGGACGATGCCTCCTCGACGCTCACGCTGGGCGCGCGGGTCGGCAGCTATCCTGGCATGCCGCCGCAGCGGACGTTCCGTGTGATTCTCGTGGGGCCGGGGCATGGCGCGGGCGCGGCGGTGGCGGCCACCGTCGATCAGGAGATCCAGTACGCCGGACAGAGCGTGAGCGTGAAGCTGCAGTAGCCATAGAACGGTCAGGGATGAGGCGGTCAGTGATGAGGCAGACAGCAGGCAGCGAGGCGGCCAGCGAAGAGTCGGCACAGGTGAAGCGAGGCTGTTCTCTGTTTTGAAGGGGCACGACTTCACAGCTTGCGGAAAAGCTCGCAGTGAGCGGCTGTTTTGAAGGGGCACGACGTCAGTCGTGCCAAAACGGGGTTGGCAAACGTTGGGCTTCAGCCCCTGAGGGAATTTCGTTCGTGATTCCGAATCCGACAGAGCGCTTCACCGGCCGCGTCGAGAGCTATCGGCGATATCGGCCGAGCTATCCTCCCGCCATCGTCGACACGCTGCGCGACGCGTGCGGGCTGACTGGCGAATCGCAGATTGCCGACATCGCCGCCGGCACTGGACTGCTGACGGAGATCTTTCTTGCCGCTGGCTACGCTGTGACCGCTGTCGAACCAAACGACGAAATGCGCGCCGCCTGCGCAACCCTCCAGTCGCAATATCCGAAACTCCGCTGCGTTGCGGGCACAGCGGAGGCGACCGGGCTGCCGGACGCGTCCGTCGATCTCATCACCGTCGCGCAGGCGATGCATTGGTTTGATCTGGAGAAGACGAAGGCCGAGTTCGCGCGCATTCTCCGGCCCGGTGGCTGGTGCGCGGTGCTCTACAACAATCGGCGGCTGTCGGGCGATCCGTTTCATGACGGCTACGAAAAGCTGCTGCGCGACTTCGGCGTTGACTACCTGGCGGTGAAAGGCCAGCACATGGGGCGCAATCAGCTGGCGGCGTTCTTCGCGCCGGAGCCGATGGAATGCGCCACCTTTCCCAACGCGCAGAGCTTCGACTACGCAGGACTCGAAGGCCGCATCCTCTCCTCGTCCTACATGCCCCAGCCGGGGCAGCCGCGCTTCGCGGAGATGCAGGCGGCGACGCAATGGCTTTTCGCGGAGACGCAGCAGGACGGAAAGGTCACCATGGTGCACGACTGCGTCGTGTGCTGGGGGTGCTTACCGCACGGGTAGACGCGCCTTCGGCGCCACATCCAGCCACACGATCGAAACTGATAACTCGATCGAGCAAAGCGGACACGAGGTTCCAGTGCGCCCACAGGGCGCGTCCCGCTGAACGCGCAGCTCAACACTCGATCACGTTCAACGCCAGCCCCGCCAGACTCGTCTCCTTATACCGCGACTGCATATCCAGCCCCGTCAAATACATCGTGCGGATCACCTGATCGAGCGACACTTTGTGTCCCTCGGTTTCGTTCATGGCGAGGCGGCAGGCCTGCACCGCTTTCACCGCGCCCATGGCGTTGCGCTCGATGCAGGGAATCTGCACGAGACCGCCGATGGGGTCGCAGGTCATGCCGAGGTTGTGCTCCATGCCGATCTCCGCTGCGTGCTCCACCTCGTCGTTGCCGCCGCCCAGCGCCGCCGCCAGGCCGCCCGCCGCCATGCTGCACGCCACGCCCACTTCTCCCTGGCAGCCCACTTCCGCGCCGCTGATCGACGCGTTCTCCTTGTAGAGCACGCCCACCGCCGCCGAGGTGAGAAAGTAGCGCAGGATGCCGGCCTCGTCCGCGCCAGGAATGAAGTCGCGATAGTAGCGCGCCACCGCCGGGATGACGCCCGCGGCTCCGTTGGTCGGCGCAGTCACCACCCGCCCGCCCGCCGCATTCTCCTCGTTCACCGCCATGGCGTATACGGTCACCCAGTCGAGTGGCGCCAACGGGTCGCTCGACCCTTTTTGGCGCAACCGCTCCGTCAGCCGCATAGCGCGACGGCGTACGCTCTGGCCGCCCGGTAAGATTCCCTCCGTGGCCATACCGCGCTCGATGCACGCCTGCATCACATCCCAAATATGCAGAATGCCGGCGCGCACCTCGGCCTCGGGGCGCAGCGCGCATTCGTTCGCCAGCATCAGTTCCCACACGGCCAGGCCGGCATCCTGCGCCATAGTCAACATCTGCGCTGCGCTCGAAAACGGATAGGGCAAAGCGATGTCGGTCGCTGACTTGGGCAGCGCGGATTCCCCATCCGCCACGATGAACCCGCCGCCAATGGAGAAATACGTCCGCACCCGCAGCTGCTCCCCGGCAGCGCTGAAGGCGCTGAAGCGCACGCCGTTGGGGTGCTGCGTCACCGCGCCCGGAGGAATCATCTGGTCGCGATGCAGCAGCAAATGCTCAGGCTCGCGGAAGGGAATCGCCTGCGTACCCAGCAGCAGCAGAGTCCCCGATCGCCGAATCTCCGCCAGCTTGAGCTCGATGGTCGCGGGATCGATGGTCGCCGCTTCTTCGCCGCTCAGTCCCAGCAGAATCGCCCGATCCGTTCCGTGTCCCTGCCCGGTCAGCGCGAGCGAACCATACAGTTCCACCAGCACCCGAGCGGTCGGCTGCAGCAGGCCGGCATCGCGCAATTCCACGGCAAAGCGCCGCGCCGCGCGCATCGGCCCCATGGTGTGCGAGCTCGAGGGCCCGATGCCGACCTTGTACAGATCGAAGAGGCTGGTCTTCACGCATACAGCGTACAGGGTGCAGGGCACTGCGCGCAGAAACGCGGGAAGACCGGAGCCGACACTTCCCCTGCGCGCTGCGCCCTGTGGCGCGTGCTCAGTGGCCTGTCTTACGTTCCGGCGACGTAGATGAAGCGCGCCAGGAAAAGCACGGCGAGGGTGTAGAGCAGCCAATCCTTGCGCTGGAATTTGCCGGTGGCGAGATGCAGGGCGGCGTACGCGATGATCCCGAAGCCCAGGCCGTTGGCAATCGACGTCGTCAGCGGAATCAGTACCAGTGTCAGGAAAGCGGGAAAGGCAATCAGTGGCTCCTTCCACTCGATCTCGCCCAGCGTGTGCAGCATGAGGCTGCCGACGACGATCAGCGCCGGCGCCGTCGCCGCCGTCGGCACCATGCTCACGTAGGGCGCGACCACCAGCGACGCCAAAAACAGCAGGCCGGTCACGATGGCCGTCACCCCGGTGCGTCCGCCGGCCGCCACGCCTGCAGCCGATTCAATGTAGCTGGTCACCGTCGAGGTCCCCACCAGCGACCCGGCTACCGTCGCGGCCGCGTCGGCAAACAGGATTTGGCTCAGCCGCGGGATGTCGTGGTCCTCGCCGATCAACCCCGCGTGCTTGGTCACGGCCACCAGCGTCCCCAGGTTGTCGAACAGATCGACAAACAGGAAAACAAAAACAATCTCGATGAGCCCCATATGCAGCGCACCGCGGATATTCAGCCGAAACGCTGTCTGCGTAATCGCGGAGAAGTTGTAAGGCTGTGGGTTCCACTGCACCAGGTGGAACGGAATGGCCGCCACGGTCACCGTGATCACGCCGATCAGGATGGCCCCGCGCACGCGCCACGCCAGCAGCGCGGCCATCAGCAACACGCCAAACAGCGCAAGAAATGTCGCCGGCTGGCGCAGATTACCGAGCGTCACCATGGTTGCCGGATCGGCGACGACGATGCCGGCGTTCTTGAATCCGATGAACGCGATGAACAGGCCGATGCCGCCCGCCACCGACGAGTACAGCTCATGGGGAATGCTTTGCAGAATCGCCTGCCGCAGCCCCGTCGCCGTCAGCAGCAGAAAGACGACGCCCGACAGAAATACCGCGCCCAGCGCCGTCTGCCACGGCACATGCATCTTCATGACGACCATGTAGCTGAAATAGGCATTCAGCCCCATGCCCGGCGCCAGAGCCAGCGGATAGCGCGCGATCACGCCCATCAGAATGCTGCCGAACGCCGCGCTGATACACGTGGCCGCGGTGACCGCGGCCACCGGCAGTCCGGCTTTGCCCAGAATCGAAGGGTTGACCACGATGATGTAGGCCATCGTGATGAACGTGGTCAGGCCGGCGAAGACTTCCGTCCTCCACGTCGTCTTCAGCCCGGCAAAGTCGAAATACACTTCCAGTTTTTGGCGCATGGGCTCCGGTTGCAGTTGGATTGATGGGTGTGTCTGCTATCAAACCACAGAAGCGGCGCAATCTCTCCGGCTTTTTTGGGAGCAGGCGCCCGCGCGCATTTCCCGCCGCATCGCCGCCCGCCGCGGGCGAAAGGGCCGTCCCGCTTGGTATTCTTGAAAGCGGACCCTCTCTGGCTTTGATCCGCACTCCGTACCGATGCCCACTTTGCTCTCGTTCCGCACATCCACGACGCCGCTGGTAGCCGTGTTGCTGCTGGCTTCGCTGCTCACCGGCTGTTCGCACGCTCCGTCGCCCGCAAAGGCCGCCAGTTCCGTTGCCGCCGCCGCCGCTGCCCGCGAGAAGGCGCTCGCCCAGGAGCGCGCCGCAGCAGCCGCGCGCGACGCCAGCCGCCAGCAGGTCGACAGCATTCCGCTGCCCGCCAAAAACGTCTACATGGCCATCCACACGCGCCAGAGCTGGGCTAACCCGTTCCTCATCGTCGGCAAGTCGACCGTGAACCTGAGCATGATGTACCCGCCTTCCGGCCCGGCGTCCAGCCCCGGCGATACGCTGTTGCGCCCGGCGGCCGCACGCCGCCGCGAGCTCGACCTGCGCCTTTCCGATTTGACCGAAGCGCTCACCGCGCTGCCGCCGGAGGCGTGGACCTACGGCCGGGTGATCGCGGTGGAAGAAGATCCGACCGCGCCGCGAGCGGATCGCGTGGCCGTGCGCCGCAACGTGGAAGCAACCATGCAGATTCTCAGCGATCTGGGCATCGTGGTTTATGAATGGCCGCAAAACGGCCTGCGCTGATCGCGATCAATACGCGCCTTTGACCACATTTTCCAGCGGCTCGCCGCGCACATAACGGCTCACTTGTTTGGCCGCAAAGCGCATCACGCGCGTCATAAACATCGGCGTGGACGCGGCGATGTGCGGCGTCAGGATCAGGTTGGGTGCGCTCCACAGTGGATGTCCATCGGGCAGCGGCTCGGGATCGCTGACGTCGAGAGCCGCGCGCAAATGGCCGTCGCCCAGAGCGGCTAATAGTGCTGCGGTATTGACCACCGGCCCGCGGGCCGCATTCACCAGCAGCGCGCCGGGCTTCATCAGCGCCAGCTCTTTTGCGCCGATCATGCCCGCGGTCTCGGCGGTCATGGGCACAATCAGCACCACGATATCCGCCGCCGGGAGCAGGTCCGCGAGATCGCCAATGGCCGAGACGCCCGCCCGTGCGGTGCGCGCAACCCGGTCGATCTCCACGCCGAAGGGCTGCAGCCGCTCCTCAATCGCCTGCCCAATGGAGCCGTAGCCGACGATCAAGGCGCGCTTGCCCTGCAGATCATCCAGCAACACCCGCGGGTAATGCGCCTGCTCGCCGGGATGCAGAGCGCAATAGCGCTCCTGCGCTTCTTTCCGCCGCTGCCAGACGCCCGCCCGGCGAATGTCATCGTAGAGCGGCAGATCTTTGAGCGACGCCAGAATCACCGCCAGCACCCATTCGGCGGTCGCCGCGCTGTGCACGCCGCGCGCATCGCACAGCGTCACTTCGGGGGGAAACAGCGGCAGCAATCCGTCCACACCGGCCAACGACGACTGCGCCACGTGCACGCCCCGCAGCCACGGCCAGGCCTGCGCCGCGTGGCGCGGATACGGCGGCACAATCCAGAATTCGACATCGACGGCGCGCTCCGGCTCAACTGGAATCACTTCCAGCGTCACGCCCGGCGGCATCAGCCGGTGCAGGGACGCATCGGCAGCTTCAGAAACGCCAACTTTCAGCATCGCGGACCCAGTTCTCGTTTCTCAGGGATGCTTCGATCCTACTGCGCGTACCGCCCGACGCAAGAGTCCGAAGGTACCCGCAGGCTGCGCTGAAAATGCAGGCCGCTGCGATCGATCCTGCGATCGTTCAGCCGAGATATTTGTGCAGCGCCGCAAGGCCGGCGTCGATCGTCTCCGGCGTCACTGCGTAGCCGAAGCGAACGTGTCCCTCGCCCTGCGCGCCAAAAACGACGCCCGGGATCGTCGCCACGTGCGCCTTCCCCAGCAGCGTCTCCGCCACCTGGCGGCTGCTTTTGTGAATCTTCGTCACGCTGGGAAAAGCATAGAACGCGCCCGCCGGCACTTCGCAGGTCAGGCCCAGGTCGTTCAGCCCTTTCACCAGCCGATCGCGGCGTTGCCGGTATTCCTCGCGTCGCGCAGCAATCGCCAATTCCGGAATCGCCAGCGCCTCCAGCGCTGCCCATTGCGTGGGCGTGGAGACGCCATTCGTCGAGTAAAGAACCACCTTGCGCAGCCCCGTCATGAACGGTTCCGTCGCAACCGCGTACCCGCAGCGCCAGCCCGTCATGCCATAGGTCTTCGAAAACGTGTAGCAGGTAATGGTCCTCTCCGCCATGCCCGGCAGCGAGGCGATCGACACATGGTCGCCCTCGTAGACCAGGTCCTCGTAGGCCTCATCGGCGAACACAATCAGATCGCGTCGAATCGCAAACGCCGCCACTTCTTCCGCTTCCTGCCGCGAAAACACCACGCCGGAAGGATTCTGCGGCGTGTTGTAGTAGATGGCTCGGGTCGCCGCCGTCGAATAATGCTCCAGCGCCGCGGTCAGCCCTTTGCGCCGCGCGCTGGCCGTCGGCACCATCACCGGCCGTGCCTGCGCCATCGTGACCATGTCGCGGATCGGCGTCCAGTACGGCGAGAACAGCAGCATATCGTCGCCCGGATCGAGCACCGTTTGAAACGCCGCGTAGAGCGCGTGCGCCCCGCCCACGGTCACGATCACGTTGTCGACCGTCACATCCATGTGGTTCTTCGTCCGCAGCTTGCGCGCCAGCGCCTGCCGCAACGGTTCGATCCCCGAGGACGGCGCATACTTTGTGCGGTTCTCGGCGAGAGCCTTCAGCCCGGCATACTTCACTGTTTCCGGCGTCTCGAAAAACGGTTCGCCGCCGTGGAAGGCATGCACGGGCTGGCCCGCCGCCCGCAGTTCCATCACCTTGTTGCGAATCTGAACGATGTCGGAGAAACCGACTTCCTCCAGGCGCCTGGCCAGGCGCACCGCACTCTGTTTTCCTGTCATGGGCCCACTCCCTTGGACGTTTTAGCTTAGTGCATTTCCCGCGCCGGACGCCTGAAAACTGCGGAAATGTTTCGCGACCCCCGCATGACTGCGGCTCACGTGGCCAGCCGCCCTGCGTAGACTGCCATCCCCGCCACGGCATCCACGCCCATAGCGTCCAGCGCGTCAATCTCCGCCTGCTCGCGGATGCCTCCCGCGACAATCAGCTGCCGCGCGGTCAGCGGACGCAGCCCGCGGGCCGCCTCCATCGGAAACCCGCTCATCGTCCCTTCCGTATCCACGTGGGTATAGAGAAACGCGCCGCAATGCGGTTCGAGCGCCGCGATCGCTTCCGCCGGCGTTACGTTCACCTGCTCGCGCCAGCCGCGCACGGCGATCTTGCCGCCTTTTGTATCGATGCCTGCGACAATTTGCGCAGCCCCCAGAACGCCGGCCGCCTCCGCCGCCCATTCCACGTTGATGCCCGATTCGTGAAACAGCGCCGACCCCAAGATGACGCGCCGCGCGCCGGCATCGAGCAGTTGCTGCGCCTGCTCCGCCGTGCGAATCCCGCCGCCCACCTGCACTGGCAGCCGCCGCGCGATCTGCGCCACCAGCGCCCGGTTGTCTCCCTGCCGCTTGGCCGCATCCAGGTCGATCAGCTGCACCAGCGGATACGCCGCGAACCGTGCGATCCAGTACTCGAAATCGTCGAAGGCCAGCCGCAGCTCCTCTCCACGCTCCAGCTGCACAATGCGGCCGCCCATCAGGTCGATGGACGGAATCAGCATGGCAACCTCATCGGAATGCCGTCTCGCTGCAGCGCTTCCTTCAGCGCGCGTACATCGGCGATGCCAAAGTGAAAGATGCTCGCCGCCAGCGCCGCGTCGGCCCTGCCCTCGCGAAATACCTCGGTAAAGTGTTGCGCGTTGCCCGCTCCACCCGACGCGATGACCGGAATCTGCACCGCCTCGCTCACCGCCGCCGTCAGCTCGCAGTCGAATCCCGCGCGCGTTCCGTCCGCATCCATCGACGTCAACAGGAGCTCCCCCGCACCGCGCTCCTCGGCCTCCCGCGCCCACTCCACCGCGCGCCGTCCGGTCGGCTTGCGTCCCCCAGCCACAAAGACCTCGGCGTGTTCTATCTTCGTGCCGGGAACGCGCCGCGCATCGATCGCCACAATCACCGCCTGCGCTCCAAATTGCGCGCCGATCTCGCCAATCAGTTCCGGCCGCGCCAGCGCCGCCGAGTTCACGCTGATCTTGTCCGCGCCCGCATCGAAAACCGCCGCTGCCTCGTCTGCCGTCCGGATGCCTCCGCCCACGGTAAAGGGCACAAACAGCCGCTGCGCTGTCCGCTGCACGGTCGAGAGCAGCGTCCCACGCCCCTCATGCGTCGCCGTAATGTCCAGCAGGACAATCTCGTCCGCCCCCGCTGCCGCATGCCGCGCCGCCAACTCCGCCGGATCGCCCGCGTCCACGATGTCCACAAACTGCACGCCCTTCACCACGCGGCCATCCCGCACATCCAAACAGGCGATGATGCGTTTGGTCAGCATCCTGGCAGCTCCAGAAAATTGCGCAGCACCCGCAGCCCAGTCTCACCAGACTTCTCCGGGTGGAACTGCACGCCCATCACGTTCCCGCGCTCCACAGCGGCGGTAAAAGGCTCGCCATATTCCGTAACCGCCGCGGTGTCTTGCACGACGGGCGCACGCCAGGAGTGGGTGAAATAAACAAAACTGCCATCGGGAATGCCCGCCAGCAGCCGCGATCCCGGCTGGATCGCCAGCGAGTTCCATCCCACATGGGGAACTTTCTTCCCCGGCGCAAACTTCTCGCACATCTCGGGGAACGCGCCCAGCCCCGCACAGCCCGGCGCTTCCGTGCTCCCGGCAAAGAGCCATTGCAGACCCACGCAGATGCCGAGGAACGGCGCCCCCGCATCGATTCTCTCGGCAATGGCCGCTTTGAGCCCGCGCTCCTCAAGAAACCGGGTCGCCGCGAAATGCCCCACACCTGGCAGGATGATCCTGTCAGCACGCCGCACCATTCCCGCATCGTCCGTCACCACCGGATCGGTGCCAGCCGCGCGCAGCGCCTTCATCACGGACGTGAGATTGCCGGCTTTGTAGTCGATGACCGCAATCAAATCAGCATCCCCGCTTGAATGATCCACCAGATCGAGAGCAACAAAGCCATAGCTACGCTGACCGCCTTCCACTCTTTCTTGCCGGAACTGAATAGACAGAGCAGAAGACCGGCGGCGGCAAAACCAAGACCGAAGATAACCCACGGCACGCCTTCATATGCCTGCTTCAGGTAATCCTTCGTATCAACCGGGCGAAGGTAGCTTGCCACCACAAGCGCCAGAGAAAGCAGCACTAGCGAGAATCCAGCGACGAACGCGATAGGCCGGCTTTGAGTGGGGGCGATCACAGCAACCCCTTCGTGCTCGGCAGCATTTCCTTCAACTGCGGATCGCGCGAGCACGCAAACCGCAGCGCCCGCGCGAACGCCTTGAACAGCGCCTCAATCTTGTGGTGATTCGATCGCCCGTACATCGTCTTCACGTGGACATTGGCCCGCGCCCCCCGCGCAAAGCCCTCGAAGAAATCTTCCACCAGTTCCGCCTGCAGATCGCCCACCAGCCGCGCGCGCACCTTCGTCTCGAGGTGATGCGCCGCTCGCCCACTCAGATCGACGGCGGCCAGACCCAGCGTCTCGTCCATCGTCATCAGGAAATATCCAGCGCGCAGGATCCCGCGCTTGTCGCCCAGAGCTTTATCAAACGCCTCGCCCAGGGCGATGCCCACATCCTCGACGGTGTGGTGCTGGTCCACGTCCAGATCGCCCTGACACGTCAACTCCAGATCGAACGCCCCATGCCGCGTGAACAACTCCAGCATGTGATCGAAGAAGCGAATTCCCGTCGATACGTTGTAGCGGCCCTTGCCTTCGATGGTCAGCGAGAGATGAATCTCCGTCTCGGCGGTCTTGCGATCGATCTGGGCGGTGCGTTTCCTGGCCGCTGCGCGTTTTGTTGTCATGCCTTGCCTCCCGCCTCGCTGGCTGCCCATCCGATTTCTTCGAGCGAGGCCTCCAGCGCGGCGATCCCCAACTCCGTGTGCTCCCGCGTGCCCACGGTGATGCGCACGCACCCATCGCAGCCCGGATCGCTCGAACGGTCGCGCACCAGCACCTTACGCGCCCGCATCGCCTCGACGAACGCCCGATGCCGCGGCCCGATGTTCACCAGCACAAAATTCGCCCGCGACGGCCAGAAGGGCACGCCCAGACGTCCCAGAGCCGCCTCAAACTCCGCACGCGCTGCCAGCACCTGCTCGCTATACCAGCGCACATAGTCCTCGTCTTCGAGCGCCGCCGTCAAACACGCCAGCGCCACGGAGTTCACGCTGTACGGCGATATCGCCCGACGCATCCAGTGCATTTGTTCTTCCGACGCACACAAAACACCCACCCGCAATCCGGCCAACCCATAAGCCTTCGAGAATGTGCGCGCCACGATTACATTGGGCACGCTCCCGATCAAATCCAGCACTGTCTCGCCAAAAAAATGAAAATACGCCTCGTCCACCAGTACCGCCGCGTGGGGTGCAGCTTCCGCCACGCGCAGCAGCTCCTCGCGCGGCACCGCCTGACCGGTCGGGCTGTTCGGATTCGCAATCGCGATCAGCCGCGTCGCCGGTGTGATCGCCGCCAGCAACACCGCCAGCGGGAACCGAAACCCCTCCTCAGCCGGAACCGTTACCACCCGCGCCGGCGTCCCCGACGCGTAGACCTCGTACATGGAATACGTCGGCACCGGCAGCAGCATCTCCGTCCCCGCATCCAGATACGTCTGGCACAGCACGTGGATCGCCTCGTCCACCCCGTTCGTCAGCAGCGCCTGCGCCGGAGCAAGGCCCAGATGCTCGGCCACCCGCCGCTCCACCGGTTCGCGCTCCGGATAGCGCGTCAGGTCCCCACGCGAAATTTTCCCCAATGCCTCCAGCACCCGCGGCGAACACGCAAACGTGTTCTCGTTGAAGTCCAGCCGCACGCCGCTCCGATCGCCCAGAGGCGGGTGATATTCCTTCATGCGCTGCACGGCGGCAGATGGCTGCAACGCACTCTGCGCCCGCTCTGCTTTATTCATCGCCGCTCCGTTTCTTCATGCGCGCACGAATCGCTTCCGCGTGTCCCTTCAGTCCCTCAGCGTTTGCCAACCGGATCGCCGCCGGCCCCAGCCGCCGCACGCCCTCTTCGGAATACTCCTGCACCGTCACCAGCTTCACGAAATCCAGCACGCTCAACCCGCCACGCACCCGCGCGAGGCCGCTCGTGGGCAGCGTGTGATTGGGTCCAGACACATAATCGCCCAGCGGCTGCGCCGACCACCGCCCGATAAACACCGACCCCGCATTGCGCACCCATGCCAGGTCGGCGGCACTGTCCACGGTCAGATGCTCCGGCGCAATGCGATTCGTCAGCTCCCGCGCCTCCTCCGCCGAACGCGTCACGACCGCCAGTCCATGATTTGTAAGCGCCGCGGTTGCAATTGCGTTGCCTCGGAAGCGACCCTTCACCTCGGCCACCACCGCCTTCGCCAGGTCCGCCCGACTGGTGATCAGGATCGCCACCGCCTCCGGGTCATGCTCCGCCTGCGCTACCAGATCCGCGGCAATACTCGCTGCATCGCCCGTCTCGCTGGTCACGACAATCTCCGTCGGCCCCGCCAGCATGTCGACCCCGCAGTCGAACGCCACCAATTTCTTGGCCGCTGTCACCCACGCGTTCCCCGGGCCGACCATCTTCTCCACCCGTGGAAGGCCTTCCGTCCCAAACGCCAGCGCCGCGATGGCCTGCGCTCCACCGATGCGGTAGAACTCCGTCACGCCCAGCATCGCCGCGGCCGCCAACGTTTCCGTTGCAGGTTTTGGCGAGACGACGACGATGCGCTCCACGCCCGCTATCTGCGCCGGAATCACCGTCATCAGCAGCGTCGAAGGCAGCGGATAGCGCCCGCTGGGCACATAGCATCCCACCGACGCCAGCGGGATCACGCGTTGTCCCGTCCTCACGCCCGGCGCAGGCCGCAGGTCAAAATCTTTGGGCCGCTGTCGCTCCGCGAATTTCCGGATGTTCTTTGCTGCCGTCCGCATGGCAGCGCGCAGCGGCGCCGGCGTCGCTTCCCACGCCGCCCGCATCTCGCTTTCGGAGATACGTAACGGTGTCTGTGACGGAATACCGTCCAGCTTCGCCCGCAGCCGCAGCAGCGCAGCATCGCCACCACGCCGCACCTGGTCCACGATCCGCCGCGCCTGCGGCAGCACGCGTTCGTACCCCGCATTCCGCCGATCGGTGAGCGCGGCAATCGCTGCCTGAGTTTCCGCCGCCCGCCTTCCCGCCGTACGCAGGATCTTCACAACACCACCTTGTTCAGCGGATACTCCACAATCCCTGTCGCCTTCGCCGCCTTCAGCTTCGGAATCACATCCCGCACCGTGCTCTCTTCCAGAATGGTGTTCACCGCGACCCATTGCGAATCGCTCAACTCGGAAATCGTCGGTGAGTTCAGCGCGGGCAATACGCCCAACACCGCCGCCAGATTTTCCTTCGCAACGTTCAGCATCAGCCCCACCTGCCCCTGCGCGTCGATGGCGCCCCGCAGCATCAGCGCCAGGCTCTCGATTTTTTGCTTCTTCCACGGATCGGCCATGGCCCGCCGATTCGCAATCAGATGCGTTTCGCTCTCCATCACCGTATCGATAATGCGCAGCCGGTTGGCCCGCAGCGAACTGCCGGTCTCCGTTACCTCCACGATCGCATCGGCCAGCGTCGGCGGCTTCACTTCCGTCGCTCCCCAGCTAAACTCCACCTTCACCGGCACATTCTTTGCCGCGAAATACCGCTTCGTTACTTCCACCAGTTCCGTCGCGATAATCTTGCCCGCCAGGTCCTCAGCCCTATTCCACTCGGACGACTCCGGCACGGCCAGCACCCAGCGGACACGCCGCCGGCTCTGCTTGGCGTAGACCAGGCTGGTGACGCTCTCGACTTCGAGGCCGCTTTCAACCACCCAGTCGATCCCGGTCAGCCCGGCGTCGAGCACGCCATGATCCACGTAGCGCGCCATCTCCTGTGCGCGGATCAGCATGCACTCAATCTCCGCATCGTCGACGCTGGGAAAATACGACCGCCCGTCCGCGTAGATGTTCCACCCCGCGCGCTTGAAGAGCGCGAGCGTCGCATCCTGCAGGCTGCCTTTGGGAATGCCCAGACGCAGTTTGTTGCTCATGCCCGCACCTCGCTCGTCAGCGGCCGCGTGAAGCAGCTCACCGTGCCTTCGTGGCATACCAACCCATCGCCTTCCACTTCCACACGAAACAGCAAGGCATCCTGGTCGCAATCGGTCGAGACTTCCACGATCTTCAGCCGATTGCCGCTGGTTTCGCCTTTCATCCAAAGCTTCTGCCGCGTGCGGCTCCAAAATGTAACAAAGCCGGTTTCTTTTGTTCTCCGCCAGCTTTCTTCGTTCAGAAAACCCAGCATCAACACCTGGCCGGTGCGCGCATCCTGCACAATGCCGGGCGCAAGGCCATCCATCTTGGCAAAATCAATCGTCGGTTCCGTCATGATCCATCCTTCGCTGCAAAATGCGAAAGCCCGTCAGCGCTGGGCGCCGGCGGGCTTCTCTCAATCCTGATCTTCCTGGTTTCTAGATCCCTGGAGTGCAGAAGTTCGCCGACACGCTCGTCACGTGGTGATGGTGGTGATGACGATGATGGACGCGAACCTGCATCTCTAGGAACACAGTATTTCTGAATCGTTCCCGTGTCAAATGGCTGCCTGCGAGCCCGCAATCACCTCAGCAAAATGAACCGCCCGGCGATCCGTGTTTTGCGCAATCTGTTCCCGGCAGCTGAAACCATCCGCCACCAGGATCGTTTCCGGAGCCGCCGCCCGCACCGCCGGCAGCAATACGCGCTCGCCCAGAGCCTGCGACACGTCAAACTTGTCGCGCTCGAAGCCGAACGGCCCCGCCATGCCGCAGCATCCTGAATCCAGCAGCTCAACCTCCCCTCCGGTGCGGCGCAGGATCGCCACCTCGTCGGTCATCTTCATCAGTGCTTTGTGGTGGCAGTGGCCCTGCACCACGATCCTGCGATTCGCCAACGGCGCGGGCTGGAAGTCCGGAGCGTTCCTCGTCAGAAATTCACTCAGCAGCAGAGTCTGCGCCCGCAACCGCTGCGCGCGGCCATTGTCCGGGAAGAAATTCACCAGCTCCTCGCGAAAGACGCTGGCGCAACTCGGTTCGAGGAACACGAACGGCATGCCCGCATCGATCTGCGGCGCGAATTCGCGCAGGATTTTCAGCAGATATTCCCGCGCCTGGCGCAGGAACCCGAAATCGTAGAGCGGGCGGCCGCAACACACATGCTGGCGCGGCACCTCGACACCGAAGCCGGCCCGCTCCAGCACCTGCGCGGCGGCGCGCAGCGACTGTGGATGGTAGTAGTTGTTCCACGTATCGGGCCACAGGACTGCGCGTCCAGCGGGAGATGCTGCGCGCACAGCACCCCGCAGGTTCTTCCATTCGCTTTGAAAGCTTCGCGACGCAAATTGCGGCAGGCTGCGCTGCGGCGCCACGCCCAGCATCGCCTTGATGGCATGCGACACGCCCGGCATCGCGAGCGGCAGATTCGCCAGCCTCGTGGTCACGCCCGGAATCGCCGACGCCGCCCAGGCCAGCCGATCCATGAAGCCGAACGCATAGTGCTGCGGCTTGCGCAGGCGATCGCCGTAGTAGTGCGCCAGAAACTCCGCCTTGTACGTGGCCATATCCACGTTCACCGGACACTCGCTCTTGCATGCCTTGCACGAAAGGCACAGGTCCAGCGCCTCGCGCACGGCCTCATTGCGCCAGTCGGTCGCGCCGCTCGACCCCGGCACTTTGCCCTCCAGCATCTCCCACAGCAGGTGCGCGCGCCCCCGCGTGGAGTGTTGCTCCTCCTGCGTCGCCATGTAGCTGGGGCACATCGTCCCGCCGCTGGCTTTGCGGCACGCGCCCACGCCCACGCAGCGCAGCGTGGCTTCGCCCAGCGAACCGCGATCGTCAGGAAACTGAAAAAACGTCTCCGGCTTCTTCGCCATGTAGCCCGCGCCCAGGCGCAGATTCTCCTCGGGCTGGTAGACAGCGTGCGGATCGATGACCTTCCCCGGATTCATCCGGTTCTCCGGATCCCACAGCCGTTTGAATGTGCGGAAGGCCTCCATCAGCTCCGGCCCAAACATTTTCGGCAGCAGCGCGCCGCGCGCCTGGCCGTCTCCGTGCTCGCCGCTCAGCGATCCGCCGTGCGCGATGACAATGTCCGCTGCTTCGTCCAGAAATCTGCGGAACTTGCGAATCCCCTCCGCGCTCTCCAGATCGAAGTTGATCCGCAGATGCACGCAGCCCTGCCCGAAGTGGCCGTACATCGGGCTGCGATAGCCGAATGCGCTCATCAGCGCGAAGATTTGGCGCAGGTACGACCCCAGCTTCTCCGGAGCAACCGCTGCGTCCTCCCAGCCCTCCCAGCCGTGCGGTTCGCCGGGAACGAAGACGGTCGACCCCAGCGCCGACTCGCGAATATGCCAGATGCGCGCCGCCTCGCCGGGCGTGCAAACACGGCTCTCCGGCGAGCCGGGAAGCCTCGCCGCAATCGCCGCGAGCCCTTGCGCCTTGGCTTCCGCCTCCGCATCGCTTTCCGCGCCGAACTCCGCCAGCAGAAACGCGCCGCCCACGGGCAGCAACTGCAAATCGTCATCGGCGAGATGCTTGCGGCGCATAAAGTCCACCAGCATGGAGTCGATGCCCTCGAGCCCAATCGGCCCGTGCTCGATCACCGCCGGCACCGCATCCGCCGCCAGAAATGGATCGGGAAACGTCAGCACCGCCAGCCGGCGGCACGGCGGGCTGTGCATCAGATGCAACTCCGCGCTCACCACCGTAGCCAGCGTCCCTTCGCTGCCCACCAGCGCGCGCGCTACATGAAAGCCCCGCTCTGGCAGCAACTCATCCAGGTTGTACCCGGAGACGCGGCGTGGAATCTTCGGGAACCGCCGGCGAATCTCCTCAGCATACCTATCGCGCAGCCGCCGCATGCCCTCGTAGATCGCGCCCCGCCGCCCACCCTGCGCGATGATCGCCGCCAGCTCTTCGTCCGTCGTCGCGCCCACCTTCATGCGCGTCCCATCGGCCAGCAGCACGTCGAGCGAGCGCACGTTGGTCGCCGTCAGGCCGCCCATCACGCTGTGCGTCCCACAGGAGTTGTTGCCGATCATCCCGCCGATGGTGCACCGGCTATGCGTGGCGGGATCAGGCGCGAACGTCAGGTGATGGACTTCCGCCGCCTCCCGCACGCGATCGAGCACGATCCCCGGCTCGACCACGGCAATCTTTTGCTCCGCATCGAGCGCCGTCAGCCGCCGCATGTACTTCGAAAAATCCAGCACCACCGCCACGTTGCAGCACTGCCCGGAGAGGCTCGTCCCCGCGCCGCGCGGCAGGATCGCCGCACCCACCCGCCGGCATGCGGCCAGCGTCGCTTCCACATCGGCTGCATCCTGCGGCAGCACCACCCCCACCGGCGTTTGCCGGTAATTTGACGCGTCGGTAGCGTAGAGAGCGCGCGAAGCAGCATCGAAGCGCACTTCCCCGCGCACCACCGCGCGCAAATCCGCTTCCAGTTCTCGCGCAGCGGCAAAAGCCTCATGCGGATGAGAAGCGTGATTCAGAACCGGCAATGGATTTGTAATCGCCATAGTGACTTTTACCCACCGAGCCCGGACGCCGCTACAACTCCATGCGCAAAAACGCAATCTCCAGCGACTCCGCCTGGCGGAGCACCGGGTTCTCGTTATACCGCGCCACCGGCGCAAAACCCATCGCCCGGTACAGCGCATAGGCCGCCGGCATCGTCGCCGGCATGGTGTCCAGATACATCGCCGTGTATCCGCGCTCACGCGCTGCAGCCACCACCGCCTCCGCCAGCCGCCGCCCAATCTGTTGCCCCTGTTGCCCAGGCCGCACCCACAGCCGTTTCATCTCGCAGGCCCGCTCCGCGGCGCGCGCTGGATCCTCCAGAAGCAGCGGCTTCAACGCAACGCACCCGGCCGCAGCCGCGCTTCCCTGCAAGCCCTCGCCAAAGGCCAGCAGCACCGCGCCGGCTGGCTCCGCGTACGCGCCCGGCAATCCGGCCAGCTCCGCTTCCAGGCTCTCCACGCAGATGTGCTCGCCGCCCACGGAAGCATTCAGATACGCCGCATATTCGCGCATCAGCGTCCGGCACAACTGCGCATCGTCTTCCCCACCACCGAATTGCGCCCGCCGCAGGTGCGCCATATCGGCCATGATACCCACCGCGCGGCCGCCTCCGCCGCCTGCCCGATTCGTTGCGCGCGCTTTCCGGACCTGATAGAACTGCGCCCATGACGATTTTCCGCCCCGCTTCTGCCGGTTTAGTCAGCTTTGCCCTGGCCAGCGCGCTCTGCTCGGCAGGGAACGCCTGCGCCCAAACCACTGCGGCTGCCCCCGCCCACAGTCCGCGCATTACCCAGCTCACCCAGGCGCTCAGCCAGGGTGAGTCGATCCGCGAGACCAATCTCTCCCCCGACGGCAACTACATTGTGTGGAACGAATCCGGGCACGCGGGGAACGGCATCCAGCTGGCCACCCTCGCCGATCCCGCGGCGGCGAAGCACGTCACCGCCTGCGCTGAAGGCACGCGCGGCATGGAGAGCGAGGCGGTCTTCTCGCCTGACTCCTCGAAGCTCGCCTTCTTTTCCAACTGCACCGCCGATCACAAGACGGCCATCTTCCTCGCCGATGCAGCAGGCGCCACGCCACCCCATCAGCTCGCCGCGCTCGACGGCTACGCGTCCAGCCTCACCTGGTCCCCCGACGGCAAATCCCTCAGCTTTATTTATGTCGAAGGAGCCACGCGGCCACCCAGCCCGCTCGCCCCGGAAAAGTCACCCTCCGGCGTCATTGGCGTCGAAGGCCTTGAAGTGAAACGGGTCGCCGCCGTCGACGTCGCCAGCGGTCATCTGACCCAGATCACTCCCGCTGGCCTCTACGTTTACGAATTCGACTGGTCACCCGATTCCTCGAAGCTTGCCTACATCGCTGCGCCGCCGCCCGGCGAAAACAACTGGTGGGTTGCGAAGCTGTACACCCAGCCCATCGCCGCCGCGCCCACGGCGGTTCTCGACACGCAGACCGTTGCCGGCCCGCTCCACGGCCTGCAAATCGCTGTCCCGCGCTGGTCGCCCGACGGCTCCCGCATCGCCTTCATCGGCGGACTCATGTCCGACCAGGGATCGACCGGCGGCGACATTTATACCATCCCCTCCACCGGCGGCGAACCAACTGACCAGACCCCGGATCGCGCCGGCAGCCCCGCCTGGTTCGTCTGGCTCGACAACGCTTCGATCGGCATCGCAGAGGTCCAGGGAGGCTCCTCGCACCTTTTCGCGTATGACCTCTCCGCCCACCAGGATTCGCCTGACTTCAGCCTGACGCTGCCGGACTCGGTCGGCGCCGGCGGCCTCGAGATGCGCATCGCCACCTCGAGCGCCGCCAACACTATCGCCTTCATCAAATCGTCTTTTTCCGACCCGCCCGAAGTCTGGGCCGGCGACCTGATGAACCTGAAGCAGATCACTCACTTTAACGACGCGCTCAAGCCGCTCTGGGGCAAAGCCGAATCCATCGACTGGACCAACGAAGGCTTCCATGTCCAGGGATGGCTGCTCCAGCCAGCTCATTTCGATCCCACAAAGAAATATCCGCTCGTCGTCTACGTCCATGGCGGACCCTCCGCGGCCAACATGCCGCGCTGGCCCTACGCCGGCTTTGGAGCGGTGCCGTTTTCGGCGCTCGACTACTTCGTCCTGATGCCCAACCCGCGCGGCAGCTATGGCCAGGGCGAGAAATTTACCCAGGCCAACCGCAAGGACTTCGGCTACGGCGACCTGCGCGACATCCTCGCCGGGGTCGACGCCGTCGAGAAGCAATATCCCGTCGACGATCACCGCGTCGGCATCACCGGCTGGAGCTACGGCGGATTCATGACCATGTTCGCCGTCACTCAGACCCACCGCTTCCGCGCCGCCGTTTCCGGCGCCGGCCTCTCCGACTGGCTCAGCTACTACGGCGAAAACTCCATCGACCAGTGGATGATCCCGTTCTTCGGCGCGTCGGTCTATGACGACCCTGCGGTCTATGCTAAAAGCTCGGCTATCAACTACATCAGGAATGTGAAGACGCCGACGCTCATTGTCGTAGGCGACCGCGACGGCGAATGTCCCGCCCCCCAGTCCTTTGAGTTCTGGCACGCCCTCCACGATCTCGGCGTCCCCAACCAGTTCGTCGTCTACCCCGACGAAGGCCACGGCTTTACCAACCCCGACCACCGCCGTGACGTCCTCGACCGGGCGCTCGGCTGGTTCGAACAATATATGCCGGACGATCAGGGATCTGGGCACACCGCGCAAACCTCCGTCCGCACTCCCCGAACCGGAGAAAGCAGCTCGGGAGGCTCGCGATAACCTCGCCCCGCCGCGTCTCCCGCTAACGAATTGGGACCGGCTGCGTCGCCCGCGCCGCCGCTCTTTTTGCCGCTCCAGCCCCTGCCTGAGCCTCGATTTCTATCGTCGGTGCCCTGTGCTCGCACCCCTCTCCTTTGTTATCCTGAATCGCACCCGGTATTTTCCAGCGCGTTGCACCGGCAACCCAGCGGCCAGGGGAGAGCACCTTGCGTGTCTCGCCCTAACCCGCCGTTTTTTCCGGATCGGGGCAACATAACTGGGTCGTTTCGACCGTTTGAGCGGCCTGACTGCTCAGACGGGGAGGTTTCATGCGGCGGTTCCTTGCTTTTGCAGTCCTTTTGGCATTTTCGCTTCCGGTTGGTCTTTCCATCGCGGGCTGCGGTCATAATCCCAATAATTACTGTGTGAAAAACGGGCACGCGTACGGCGTCACCACCACCACGGCGGTCTACGCGATCATGCAGCCCGAGGCCACCGGGCTCTCCCTCGCCTGGGGACAGACCGGCAACATCGGCCAGCCCTCCGCCTACAACTGCAATGGCGGAAGTGCATCCGTGACGAAGTGGACTTACGCCAGCTCGAACCTCCTGCTCGCTGATATTTCGCCCTCCGGCATCATCTGCGCCGGCACCTGGAATCGCAACAGCCCAGGCGGAACCCCCAACTTCACCATCTGCACCCCGCCCTCCGGCTCCGCACTGTCGTCCTTCCGGGGCTGCACTTCCACTTCTTGCGGAACCGCCCAGATCACGGCCACCGGCGGCGCGGTCACCACCAATCCGGTCAACATCTATATCCATCCGCCCATCACCTCGATGACCATTCCCAACCAGGCGGCGTGCCTTTCCCAGGGCGACACCCTGACAACGTCTCTGCTGGCTGAAACGACGGTGGTCGGCCCCGGCGGCGTCACCTTATGCAGCCCCAGCACCATCGCCTGCACCAGTCCAGCCGCCAACATCGGAACCATCCAGTACGCCGCCGTCAATTCTCCCGTCGTCAACATCAACAACACCACCAACCCGAGCGGCAGTTCGACCACCACCGCGACGACGAACCCCAACGGCATTGCGACCGCGAACCTTCCCGGTTCCACCATCATCACCGCCGCCACATCCGACGTGACCTCCGCGGCTGGCTATTTCTCCACCTGCCCGCCCGCCAAGATCGCGCTCACCGTCAATGGCAGCGACAGTGTGACCGTAACTCCCAGTTCACCGCAGACCGTCACCTCCACCACCACCGACACCAACGGCAAATCCATTACCGGCCTCGCGCTCACCTACGCCTCCACCCAGCCCCAGAACCTGACCGTCAACAACACCGGACTGGTCACGGCTTCCTTCCCCAGTCACGCATCGATCTCGGCCATTTGCCAGCCCGGCACCTGCAATGCCTCGCCCATCAATCTGGTCGGCTTGCTGGGCAACGGCATGCCCGTCACTTCGAACATCGTCACCATTAATTCGCCCGGCCGCGTCAGCAACCAGATCTGGATGGCCTCCTCCCAATCCACCTATTTCTCTGAAGTCGATCTCACCACCGGAACCACGGGCGCGCCCATCAATCTCCCCTATGTCCCGAACTCCATGATGATGGACCCCGGTGGCACCAGCCTCTACTTCGGCAGCTATCACGAGCTGATGATCTATTCGACCACCGGCAACCAGCTTGCCAAAGAAGCCCCAGGCGTTCCCGGTGTGGTGCTGGCCGTGAGTCCCACAAATTCCCAGGTCGTCATCAACGACCAGTTACGGCAGATCATTTATCTGTACGCCCCGTCGTCCGGCAGCTTCACCAGCATCGGAGGCCTCGCCAGCCGCGCCGCGTTCTCTCCGGACGGCACCACGGTCTACATCGTCGGCCAGGATCCCGCCACCGGTCAGAACACGCTCTTCGTCAACAACTTCAGCAGCGGCTGGACCAGCTATCCTCTGACGAACCAGCCCACCTACAGCTGCCCGCTGGATGCCGCCGGCACCGCCGCGGTTCCCGCCTATAACCCCAACTGGGATCCCTTCTGCGGCCCGTCCGTAGCCATTACCGTTCCCAGCCTGGCCGCGATCCTCAGCGGCAACACGACCGCCGCCCGCAGCTTCTGCCCCAACACTTCGTCGAATCCGATCTTCTACCCGGCGGCGGGCGAAACCGGCGTCACCACTTCCAAGCTCGTCACCACCGCAGACGGCGACCATGTCCTCGGAGCCGACGGAACCACCTTCTCCGATATCTGGCTGCATCAGGGAACGTCCCCGACCAGTACTGCCGGCGTCCCCACCGGCCCCTGTCCCGCCTTTAGCGGAGCGCCGCTGACGCTCACCACCAGCTTCAACACCAGCGCGCTGCCGGTCACCGCCTCCGAGATCGACCAGGTCGTCTCCTCCCCGTATTCTGACCTCGCGTTTGTCCTCTACCAGGGAACCGGCGCCACCGGCGCGCTGCCGTACTACGTTCCCGGTGACTCCGCGGGAACGGCCTTCCCCTTCGGAACCCTCAGCACCCTCCAGTTGTCGACCGGAGCGCAGGCTCCGGTCGCGGGAATCTTCTCTCCGGACGGCGCGACCTTCTTCACCAGCACCAGCGGCGACAATCTCATTCACCTCATCAACACTTCGACGCTCACCGACGCCGGGACTCTCGATCCCAAGCTCACCAACTCCAGCGGCGCCACCGTCCCCGCGCAATTCCTCGCGGTCAAGAGTCGTTCCACGACATAATCCGAGCGGTTTCCTGCACCGGCGGCCGGCGTAAGCCGGCCGTTCTGTTCCTGGCCACGAGATTACGCCGCGGACCCGCCTTCCCAACGCACCCGGGGTACACTGATTTCCATGCCGCGCGTTGCCGTCATCTCCAAACCGCAGAAAGAGGAGCTGCGGCAAACGCTTCCCGAGCTGGTGCTGTGGCTCAAAGCCCACGGCTACGAACCGCTCCTCGACCCGGTCAGCGCCAATTACGTCACGGAAGAAAAAGTTTGCGCTCGTCCCGATATGGCCACCCTGGCCCCGGACCTGGTCATCGTCCTCGGCGGCGACGGGACTCTGCTGGCGGCGGCGCGTGTCTTTGCCCGCATCGATGTTCCCATCCTCAGCGTCAACCTGGGTGCGCTCGGCTTTCTCACCGAGATCCCGCTCGCCGACCTCTACACCTACCTCGATGCCTGGAACACGAAATGCTGCATCACGGAATCGCGCTCCATGCTCCACACCGAACTGTGGCGTGACGGCAAGCTCCACCAGCATCACGAATCCCTGAACGATGTTGTGGTTGCCAAAGGCGCGATCGCCCGCATGGGCCATTTCAGCGTCGAAGTGGACGACCAGCTCGCCGCCTCGTTCCGCGCCGACGGCGTCATTGTCGCCACGCCGACCGGCTCCACCGCCTATTCGCTGGCCGCCGGCGGTCCCGTGCTCATCCCCTCTACCGACACCCTGATCGTGACGCCCATCTGTCCCCACCAGCTCACGCTGCGTCCCATGGTCGTGCCCGGCCAGTCGCGTATTCAGGTCCGTATTGAAGGCGTTCCCGATCAGACGTTTCTCACCGTCGACGGGCAGGAAGCCGTTCAGCTGCGCGTCGGCGACGAGCTGCGCTGCCGCCGCTCCGACTATTCCGTCAAGCTCATCCGCCTCCGCTCCAATGGCTTCTTCGATGTCCTGCGTTCCAAGCTGAAATGGGGAGAGCGGTAAAGCGGTGTCGGAATCGAGCGGCCCTGTTTTGCGCGCCCGCTACCCAGCCTTCGGGACCGGGAGGTCCCCCGCCTGAGCTCAGTGCTCTGAGCCCTGAACTCTGAGCTCTGAGCCGTCTGCCCTGCTCTACGGCTTCGTCAGTTCCTGCAGCAGAATCTTTGCCTTGGTGTTGTAGTTCCGAGCCCCGTCCAGATCCTCGGTCTTCAACGCCTGCCGCGCCTTGGAGATAAAAGTCCGAATCAGCCCCGCCGTCTTCTGCTCGTCCGCGCTCAGCGAACGATGGATGCCGTTCAGCTTGTATTCCGTCGCGTTCAGCTGATCGGTCAGCGACTGGCGGTCCGCGGTGTTCGCGTCGCTGTTCGCCGTGGAAAGCTGTCCGATCGGCGACACATCCGACGGCGGCGCGCTGGCGACTTCCGGATTCGGCGCCGGCGTATCGCTCACCGCCGCTGCCTTGCTGTCGGCGCCTTCCTGCGTCACGGCTTTCGGATGATGCCGCACATGATGGGGAGGCGGCGCCTTGCTGGTGCTCGCCTCTTCCTCGGGCACCGAGGTATCCAGCTTGATCGGCTCCGAACTCGCCGCCGGAGGCACCTGCGGCATGCTGGGGATCAGTTGCGCCATCTGCGCGGGCGGTCGCGTCGGCGCCTGCGCTGCCAAAGGCGGCGCCGCCTTGGCCCGCTTGTGCCCGCAACCCGCCGGCAAAGCGAGCAGCAGTCCGATCGCCGCAATCCTCCACCCGGATCTCATGGTCCGGACCTTTCTGGCTGGGTCTCTTCACCCTGGCGAGCAAGCTCGCCGGCAATCGCATGGTCCGGAACGACTGGCGCCACGCGTTGTCCCGAACCGGCAGAAGTCAGCGGGAGCCGCAGCACAAAGGTGGTTCCGCTCCCAGGCTTCGATTCTACGTCAATCTGCCCGTGGTGCATCTGTACGATGCGATACGTCATCGCCAGGCCGATCCCGCTGCCTTCTTTTTTCGTCGTGAAGTACAGATCGAAGATCCGCGGCCGAATCTCGTCCGGTATCCCGGTCCCGTGATCGCGCACCTGCAGCGTCGCCCAGCGTGCTCCATCGCTCAGCTCCACTTCCAGGGCCCCGCCGCCGGCCATCGCCTGCGCTCCGTTCAGAACTATATTCAGCAGCGCCTGCTTCAGCAGATCGGAATCTCCACGGCACATCACCGCATGCCCCGGCATCCGGCTTTCCACCGTGATGCCGCGCGTCTCCAGCTCCGCCGAAGCCAGCATCAGCACACTCGCCGCCACGTCGCGCAGATCCTGATCTTTCAGTTGCAGCTCCACCGGCCGCGAGAAGTCCACCAGCGTCTGCACCACCCGGTCCAGCCGTCGAATCTCGCTCTGGATCACATCGAGATGCCGCATGGCGTCTTCGCCGCTGTTCACCTTGTTGCGCAGCAGCTCCAGATGCACCACGATCGCGTTGATCGGATTCTTCACCTCGTGCCCGACGCCCGCGGTCAGCCGTCCAATCGCCGCCATGCGCCGCGAAACTTCCAGCTCGCTCTCGATCTCGCGCACCGATTCCAGATCGTGCAGCGTCAGCAGTGCGCCCAGCGCATGCCGGTCGCGCGCATGCGAATCGTGAATGAAGTCCAGCGACACTTCCACGCGCCGCCCCGTCTCGGTGGTCACTTCCTCCTGCACAATCGACATCCCGCCCTCGAAGGCGTCGCGCACCGTCCGCCCCAGCCGCGTGCTGCGGTCGAAAATCTCCCGCACTTCCGCCCCAAACATTCGGTCGCGGCTCATGTTCAAAAAGCGCTCCACGGAACTCGACACCAGCACCGCCCGCGATTCGCGCGTGAACAGCATCATCCCGTCCTGCAGGTTCGACAGAATCTGGTCGAGGTTCTCCCGCAATGCGGAAAACACTTCCTCCACGTTGCGAATGCGCTGGCCCAGCCGCTCAATCTTCCCCGATACCTCCGCCACCGCATCGTCCCCGCGTCCCAGCAGCGGATCGGTGAGCGCGGCCAGCGCTCCCCCAGGCTCCCCGGCGGCATTCGCCGGCTGGATCGCTCCCGCCGCGGGTTCCTCCGCCAGCGCCTCCTGCGCCGCCAGCGCGTCCAGCCGCCGGCTAATCTGCTCAATCGGCTGCAGCGCCAGGTTCGCCACAAACGCCGCCACCACCAGCGAGATCACCATGGCCAGCCCGATAAAGCTGAGCGACTCCATCAGCCACGGATGAAATGCGTTGCGCAGAAATGTCGTCCGGATTCCGATGCGAATCGTCAGAAACGGCTGGTTGTTCAAATCCAGCCCCAGCGAGTCGTTGTACACCTGGGGCGGTCCGAAGACGATCTTCAGCGTGCGGATCATCGACTTCACCGACGTCCGCCGCAAATCGGCATAATCCGGGCGCACCGGCAGCGGCTGATCGTCCAGCGCCACTTCCGGCACCGCTACCAGCGCGCGCCCGTCGCGGTCGGCGATCGCGATGTCCAGAACGGTCGGCGAATATTCCTCGATCGAGTTCAGCAGGTCGTTCAGCCCTGCATCCTGGCGCAGCGTTTGCTCCACCGCCGCCCGCACCGCCGCCCGATCGCGCGGATCGAAGCGGCGGCCGCTCAGGCCTGTATCCAGCGCCCGGCTCACCTCGCGCGAAATCTGATGAGCCATGAAATCCGTGGCCAGGTACGACTGGTCGATGTGCTGCTGCAGCAGCTGGCTCATCCAGATCCACGAGAAAATCACCACCACTCCGAACACCAGTCCGGTAATGGCGAGGACGAGTTTTGTCTTCAGGCGCATGGGTTCGCTCGCAGTCGTCAGCAGTCACAGGAGAAATCCATGAGCAGGCCCGCCGCTGGCGGGCTCGAGCGCTGCATGTCCTGCCAATTTACTCTTCGAGCGCGCTGGCCGCCGCCGCCGTTCCGTATTCTCGCAGCTTGTTGTGCAGCGTCTTCAGGCTGATGCCCAGAATCTCCGCGGCGCGGGTCTTGTTATTATGCGTCGATTCCAGGGTCTTGAAGATTAACATGCGCTCCGCATCGTCGACCGTCGCGCCCACTTCCAGCTGGATCGCGTTGGGAGGCAATTCGCTCGCCGGTCGCGGCGCGCGCGTTCCAAATCCGGGCGGCAAATGCCGCGGCGTCAGCTGACTCTCCGAGCACAGCACCACCGCCCGCTCGATCGTGTTCCGCAACTCGCGCACGTTCCCCGGCCAGTCGTGCGCCATCAGCCGGGCCATCATCTCGCTGTCCACATCGACGACCTTGCGCCCATGCTTCGCGTTCATGTCGCCGATCATCGCCTCCGCGATCGCCGGAATATCCTCTTTGTGCTCGCGCAGCGGCGGCATGTGGATGTTGAATACGTTGAGCCGATAGTACAAATCGCCGCGCAATTGGCCGCCCGCAACCGCCTGCTCCGGATCTTTATTCGTGGCCGCCAGCACCCGCACATCCACCGGCGATTCCACCTTGCTCCCCAGCCGCCGCAGCTTGCGATCCTCCAGCACCCGCAGCAACTTTGCCTGTGTGCCCACCGGCATTTCGCCAATCTCGTCCAGCAGCAGCGTGCCTTCCTCGGCCAGCTCAAAACATCCCGCGCGCCGCTCAATCGCTCCCGTGAACGCGCCCTTCTCGTGCCCAAATATTTCGCTCTCGATCAGCGTCTCCGGAATCGCCGCGCAGTTCACCGCGACAAACGGCTTCGTCCGCCGCGGGCTCAGATCGTGCAGCGTCCGCGCCACCAGTTCCTTGCCCGTCCCGCTCTCGCCGGTAATCAGCACCGACACGTTGCTCGCCGCCACGCGCTCAATCAGCGTGAAGATCTCCTGCATCTTCTTCGACGCGCCCACCAGCGAACCCAGCACCCCGGTCTCGCGCAGCTTGCGCCGCGTCACTTCCAGCTCACGGTCCGTATCCCGCTGCCGCGTCGCGTTGGTCAGAATTGCGCGCAGCCGCGTCGGATCCACCGGCTTCTGGATGAAGTCGTACGCGCCGTTCTTCATCGCCTCGACCGCGGCTTCAATCGAGCCCTGCGCCGTCAGCATGATGACCGCAACTTTTTCGTTGCTGTCGCCCAGCCGCGCCAGCAGTTCCAGCCCGTCCATGCGCGGCATTTTCAGATCGGACACGATAATGCCCGGCTGCCACGCTGTCACTTTTTCCAGGGCTTCGATGCCGTCGCGCGCCGTCTCTGTGCGGTAGCCCCACCCTGAAACCAACTCGGCCAGACCGGACAACGCATGCGGCTCATCTTCTACGATGAGAACCTTTTCCTGACTCGTCATTCTTTCGTACCAACCCGGGTGATCACCGTTTGTTGTATCACGCCCGGCTCCCGCCAGGGGTTTGCGGAAGCCCGATCCTCGGCGCCAAAAGCCAAATATTCTGCTGCTTTAATCCTGATTTTTCCTCGGGAAGGGCGCGAAGAATTCGGATGCACAAGACTGGCCCCGGGGTTCCCAACCCGCTCGCATTATCGGTGCGAATTTGTCGCCTGGCTGTGCGCCTCCGCGCACGGGACTCCGGGCCGGCTGATTTCAGAACCCGGTCTGGTGAAAAGATGCCGCGGACTGCTGGCTTCCGGTCCCGAGGCCCGCTCATCGCACACGTGCTCTCCGTACCGCGACCCCGCGGCCGTCCGTGCCCGCCACGCCATCCCCTGCCGTATACTCGATTGTTTGTTCCATCCTTTCTGAGGTCCCGTCATGGACGCTGCTGTTGCATACGCGCGCCACAACGCCGCGCGCTTTCTTGAAGAACTCAAAGCCCTCCTGCGTATTCCCTCCGTTTCCACCCTCCCCGAGCACGACTCCGATGTCGAAGCGGCCGCCGAGTGGGTCGCCGACAATCTCCGCCGCATCGGCATGGAACATGTGGAGATCATCCGCAGCGAAGGCCATCCCCTCGTCTACGCCGACTGGCTGCACGCATCCGGCAAGCCCACCTGCCTTTGCTACGCCCACTACGACGTCCAGCCGCCCGACCCGCTTGACGAGTGGGTCACGCCGCCCTTCGAGCCTACCGAACGTGGCCAGAATCTCTATGCGCGCGGCGCCGTCGACGACAAGGGCCAGCTCGTCACCCAGCTCAAAGCTCTCGAGTCGCTCTTCAAAGCCGGCGACGGCCGGCTGCCCATCAATATTCGTGTTCTGTACGAAGGCGAAGAAGAAGTCGGCGGCGAGCAGATTGCCGCCTTTGTCCGTGACCACCCCGAACGCCTCAAGTCCGACTTCGCGCTCATCTCCGATACCGAAATGTTCGCGCCCGACCTGCCCACCCTGTGTGTCGGCCTGCGCGGCATGATCTATACCGAGCTCGAAGTCCGCGGCGCAAAATCCGATCTCCACTCCGGCATGTATGGCGGCGTCGCGCCCAACCCATTTTTCGCGCTCGCCCACATCATCGCCGGTCTCAAGAATCGCGAAGGCACCATCCTCATTCCCGGTTTTTACGACGCCGTGCAGAAGCCCACCGCCGAGGAGTTAGCGGCATGGAGCAATCTTCCCTTCGACGAGGAAGCCTATCGGCGCGACGAGATGGGCGCGCCGGCGCTGGTCGGCGAAAAGGCCTACTCCGTCATCGAGCGCACCTGGGCGCGGCCCACGCTCGACGTCCACGGCATCATCGGCGGCTTCATCGGCGTCGGCGCGAAGACCGTCATCCCCGCCAAAGCTACCGCGAAGATCTCCATGCGCCTCGTCCCCAACATGGTCCCGGAGGTCGCCTTCCGCCAGTACAAAGATTACGTGCAGTCCATTCGTCCCGAGGGCGTCTCCGTCGACGTGCGCCTCATCCACTCCGGGGAGCCGTCCATCCTCAGTACCGACAATCCCTGGATTCGCGCCGCCACCCGCGCCATGAAAACCGTCTGGAACAAGGACACCGTCTTCATCCGCTCCGGCGGATCCATCCCCATCGTCGGCGACTTCGAAAAACACCTGAAGATTCCGTCCGTCATGATGGGCTTCGGCCTGCCCGACGACGGCCTGCACGCGCCCAACGAGAAATTCCACATCCCGAACTTCCATCGCGGCATCGAGTCCGTCATCCGCCTGTTCGAAGAGGCCGGCGGCGCCGCGGAATAAGCCTCAACGACCGTATAGATCCGACTCGCTGACCACGGGATCGCCCGCCGTCGGCGCGACGGCTCCAGGATTTGTCGCCCGCCGCGCCGCCCCAAACATCGCCCCGCGCGCAGCCACGACCCGGGCAAAACTGAGGAACCCGACCGACGGCGCCACGTCGTCGTAGATCGCCTCCATCCCGCCCCGCATCGTGTAGGTCTCGTGCCAGAAGCCCGTGCCTTTGGAATCGCGCAGAAACTGCTTCCACCAGATCCGGTGCGGGTCCGACCGCGTCCAGGCGAGCAGCGACTCCATATCGCGCCAGTACTGGCGCATCCCCACATGCATCGGGAAAAGCGAGAAGACGAAGTTCTCATGCCGCAGCAGGCCATCGGGACGCGCGGCCACCGAGGCGCTGATCTTCGGACCCTGGCCGATCAGCGTCTTCAGGCCGGTCAGCCGGTTCACGGTCATCCCCAGATAGATCACCACCAGATCGGGATACTGCGACAGATCGACAGTGCGGCGCTCGACAGCGGTAGGCATGGGTGGTCCCTCTCCTCCCGCCAGCGTGCCACAACTTCGCCACGGTGGTCCAACCGGCGGGGCTGACCCACGGAGTTCCCGGCCCCGCGCCCAGGACTCCGCGCAGGTACGCCTGCGACATTTCCATCCCCTCGCGCATCTGCTAATGTGTTGAAGTTGGCCGCAAAGGCAAAGGAACTTTGGAACGATGGCAAAGGCAGTCTGGAACGGAAGAACAATAGCAGAGAGTGAGACTTACGAGACGGTGGAGGGGAATGTTTACTTCCCGGAAGGCGCAGTCAATCGCGAATTCCTGCGCCCCAGTTCCACCACCTCCACCTGCCCCTGGAAGGGACAGGCGCGCTACTACAGCCTGCTCGTCGATGGGCAGGAGAACCAGGACGCTGCGTGGTACTACCCGAATCCCAACCCGGCCGCCCGTAACATCAAGAGTCACATAGCTTTCTGGCGCGGTGTCGAAATCGAGAAATAACACCCCCCTCCCGGTGGGGCTGTGGCAAACCGTTCATTCCGCGAGGCTTCCACAGGATCGCTTTGGCTCTCTGGCAAGTCCTTGAAAACAAAGGGGTAATCGTCGCAGTAGAGGCCTGCTCCCGGCGGGAGTGGCGGCCCCGGCGCTTACCCGTACATCTTCTGGTGCCAATCCCAGGCGCTGGCGACGATCGTCTCCAGGGTGGTGTGCCGGGGCTTCCACCCGAGTTCGCGGCCGATTTTCTCTGAGCTGGCAATCAGGATCGCCGGATCCCCCGGCCGCCGCGGCACCACCTCCTCCGGAATCTCGCGCCCCGTCACGCGCCGTGCCGTTTCAATCACTTGCCGCACCGAGAAGCCGCTGCCGTTGCCCAGATTGTAGATGCGCTGGCCCCCGCCGCTCACCGCCTGCAGAGCCAGCAGATGGGCCTCCACCAGGTCCTCGATGTGGATGTAATCCCGTATGCAGGTGCCGTCCGGCGTCGGATAATCGTCGCCGTAGATCCTGATGCGTTCCCGCCGCCCCAGCGCTGCATCCAAAATCAGGGGGATCAGGTGAGATTCCGGCTCGTGAACCTCGCCGCGTCCGCCGGCGGCGCCCGCTACATTGAAATACCGGAGCGTCGCACAGGGCAGAGCGTGTACCTGGTACATCCAGGCAAGCATTTTTTCTACGAGTAATTTCGACTCGCCGTAAGCATTCTTCGGCCGCAGAGGTGCATCTTCACTTATCGGCGTACTCTCCGGCTCTCCATAAACCCCCGCCGTCGACGAGAAAACCAGCGGACAGCGGGGGCTCGCCAGCATGGCTTCCAGCAGGCTCAGCGTGCCCGCCGTGTTGTTGCGGAAGTAAACCTCCGGCTTCACCATGCTTTCGCCCGCCTCAATGAACGCGGCGAAGTGCATCACCCCGTCGAACCCCCGGCCCAGCACCTTCTCCATCAGCGCCCGGTCGGCAATGTCTCCTTCCACAAACTCGACCTCCGGCGGCACCATCTCGCGTCGCGCATGGGAAAGGTTGTCGTACACCGTTACCGCATGCCCCCGCGCCTGCAAGACCGCTGCTACCGTGCCTCCGATGTACCCGGCCCCACCCGTAACCAGGATTCTCACTGTGCCCCCTGTCCCCGTTTCTCTAAGCTGATTGAGTCTTTTTCCTGTTTTCCTCGACTGCCGCCCAGTCCGCAACCCGGGGAGGAGATCATTTTATTGCCAGCCGTAGTTTTTTGCTGCGGCGAGAGCGCGGATCTAAATGCACCGCTCTCCCGCCACAATTTTGATATTTTCCCAGGTGAACGATTTTGGTTCCCTTAACGTCGAATACAGCTACAGGTAATACCGCGAATGGGGGAGATGCCCCTACCATGAAGTTGTAGCGACACAGACGTACGGTTACGGGGTATGCTGGAGGTAATCGAATCAGTAACCAAAGACACACCCTGGTAATCGTTTCAGAATTCTCGGCACGCCACCAGGGATTTGCAGGCCAAATAATTTCCGCGTGAGTTGCGGTGTCATTTTTGGTCATTCAAGTGCAGGCTAAGATCGCTGCACTGAGCTGCTGGTCGCTGATTTGTCAATCCAGGACCCGGACAGAGAAAGATATGGCGACGAATAACTTCACATCCCCGCAGACATCTTTCGGTCTCCTGCCCGAGCCCGAAGGCCGCATGGGCTCCTTCGGCATGAGCATGGTGATCAACGTGGTCGTTGGCGCGCTGGTCCTTCTGCTCACCATCGCTCAGGTGCGTCAGGTGAAACAGCACAACCAATATGTGGCGCAGCTCATTTTCCCGGTCGATGCGCCCAAGCCGATTCCGCCCCCAGTCCCGCACGTCAAAGTTATCCCTCCCCCCCCGGTGCTCCAGACGCCGCCCAGGATTCAGCTCGCGCGTGAAATGCCGCCTCCGCCGAAGATCGTGGAAGTGAAGATGCCGACGCCCGAGCTTCCGAAGATGGAAGCCGCGCCGCCCCGGCGCTTTACGCCGCCCCCGCAACCCAAGCTGGGGATGTTCAAGAGTGAGGCGCCCACCCACGTCGCCAACAATGTCGCGCCCCCCACGCTCAAGGCGGGCGGCTTTGGCGATCCGCAGGGCGTCAAGCCGAACCCCAATGCGACCCGCGCCGCCACCATCCAGGCGATCGGCTCCTTCAACGCCGCTCCCGGTGCTGGACCAACCGGCGCCGGCGCCGCACGCCAAGGTTCGCTGCAGGGTGTTCAGTTTGGTTCCGGCGTCGCCAATGGCGTCCCCGGCGGTCGTGATCGCGGTACTATCGCCTCAGCCGGATTTGCCAACGGCGTTGTGGGTGGAACCGGGAAGCCCGGCAGTCAGGGCACGCTGGCTCGCGCCAGCTTCGGCAATGACGAATATGGCGCCGCTGCTCCCCGCCCGGTCCGACAGGATGTCTCGCCGACCACCCCCATCGTTGTGCTGGATAAGCCTCTGCCCGAATATACGGCCGAGGCGCGGCAACTCCGCATTGAGGGTGATGTGACCCTGAAAGTACGCTTCCTCGCCAATGGCGCCGTTCAGGTTCTCGGAGTGGTCAGCGGGCTGGGTCACGGCCTCGATGAGCAGGCGAAGCTGGCTGCCGAACGCATCCGCTTCAGGCCCGCCACTCAGAACGGCCACGCCGTCGATCAGATCAGCATTATTCATGTGAGTTTCCAGATGGCGTAGCTTTTGCTCCGCAGATTGCGTTGCGGCGACTCCGCGGGCCCACGCTGAACGGTACCAACACGGAACGACAATGAGGAGTACAGGAATGTTGCGTAAGTTCATGATGCTGGGCGTCGCGGTGCTGCTTGCCGTGCCCGCCTCCCAGGCCAAATCGCATAAGAGCGCCGCAGCGGGTCCCATCCCCCTGACCCCGCAGCAGCAGCGCCTGGTTCAGGAAGCGATCGCGCGTGAGAAGGTCGTCATTCGCCAGGTCGAAAAAAGCACGCCGGTCGTTCAGACCTACATCCAGGACATGCACACCGACGCCAAGCTCTATCAGATCCCGGTCGCCGATCAGTACATGGTCGGGCGCGTCGACTTCGGCAAGGCCTTCACCGCCAATGAATATGCCATGCGCAGCATGGATCGCAGCCACGGCCATTTCTTCTCCGGCTCCTTCCATTTCATGTCGGACATCACCAAAGCCTTCCACCTCGAAAATTCCCCCACCGGCTTCATGGCCATGATGTTTGTCGATCCCACCGGATTCGACCAGCAGCATTACACCTTTGAGTTCGTCCGCCGTGAGTTCCTCGGCACCGTGCGCACCTGGGTCTTCGACGTGCGTCCCCGCGAGCGCGGCGCCGGTCGCTTCTTCGGCCGCATCTGGGTTGAGGATCAGGACGGCAACATCGTCCGCTTCAACGGCACCTACGTCAACAATCCCAACGACGACGTGGGCCACTACTTCCACTTCGACAGCTGGCGCATGAACGTGCAGCCCGGCGTCTGGGCTCCCGCCTCGGTCTACATCGAAGACACGGTGCACAACGTCGGCGCCCACGCGGAAGCCTTCCGCGGCAAGACCACCTACTGGGGATACTCGCTCAAGCTGCCCACCAGCGAATCCGACGCCGAGTCCATGCAGATTGAGGGCGCGGAAGACCAGAGCGACAACACCTCCGACGTCAGCCCGCTGCAGGCCGAGCGCGCCTGGATCTCGCAGGCCGAGAACAACGTCCTCGATCGCCTCACCCAGGCCGGCCTCGTGGCCCCGGTCAGCGACTACGACAAGGTCCTCGAAACCGTCACCAACAACATCATCATCAGCAACAACCTCCAGCTCCCCAGCGACATCCACTGCCGCGTCATCCTCACCGAGCCGCTGGAATCGCTCGCCGTCGGCAATACCATCCTCCTCAGCAAAGGCCTCGTCGATGTGCTGCCCAACGAGGAGTCGCTGGTCGCCGTGCTCTCCTTCCAGCTCGCCCACATCCTGATGGGCCACCACATCGATACCCGCTACGCGTTCAACGACCGCCTGCTCTTCCCGGATACCGCCGCCTTCCAGCGCATCACGATGAACCACTCGCTGCAGGATGATCAGGACGCCGCCAAGCGCGCCGTGGAACTCTTCCAGCACTCCTACATCAAGGACAAAGCTGCTGGCGTCGGCCTCTTCCTCGAGCAGTTGCAGGACCGCGAAAAGGCCCTCCCCGCCCTCTTCACGCCCCGCCTCGGCGACCCTCTCATGCGCCCCGACGGACAGCCCTGGCTCTCCGGCCTCATGCAGGGAGCTCCTAAACTGGACATGGACAATCTCACCCAGATTGCCGCTCTGCCGCTCGCCAGCCGCCTCAAAACCGACCCGTGGGACGACAAAGTTTTCCAGATGAATTTCAAGCCGGCAGTCCTGCTGAATGCACGCGACAAAATGCCGCTGGAAATTACCCCTTCCTTCTTCCGGCTCGAGCGGTACCAGGAACCCGGTACGGCCCCCGCCGTTTCCACGCCCGCGGCAGCCGCTCCTGCACCTGTTCCCCCTGCCACTGATACGACGCCGGCTCCGCCGGCTGCGAATGCTCAGGCTCAGCCCCAGACGGCTGCGCCGCAGTAGTTCGTTCCTGCCCCTGCGCAGAGACACCGTCAGCCCTCAGACACCTACGAGCTGACAACGTTTCTCGCCTTTGCGGGTTGAGTTCTGAAGCGGCCACGAGCCGCAACGCCGGAGGACTCGTGGATCTTTGTTATGGAGATCGGACCGTGGTGAGATCGATCGCAATATTCGCTTTACTTTTGCTCCCCGCAGCTTTGTTTGCGCAGAGCCCGGAGTCCGCTGTCGGAGGAACTGCAGGCATTTGGGGGGGCGTCGAGTACTCCGATTTCAACCCCGACTATGGCTGCAAGAGCAACACCGTGTTCGAGTGCAAGCATGACCTGCTCGGACCCACGGCTCTCTTCGACTTCAATCTCACCGGTAAACTCGGAGCCGAGGGCGAGGCCCGCTGGCTCCGCTGGAACGGCCCCGGCGCCGAGACCGAGACCAACTATCTCCTCGGCCCTCGCTTCCGCGTCTACCGGCATACCCGCTCCTCGTTCTGGCTCAAAGGCATGGGCGGCGGCGGCTGGATTAAAACCCCGCACTATCCCGCTGCGGGCAGCCTCGAAGGCAGCTTCCTCGCTGCCGCGGTCGGTGGCACCTACGAGTATCACCTCTCTCGTCGACTGCTGCTGCGCGGCGACTACGAGTACCAGTTCTGGCCTTCGTTCGCCGGACCTGTCACCTACAGCCAGTCAGGCACTCCCATCAACCACAACGGCGGCATCACCCCAAACGGCGTCAGCGTCGGCATCATGTACCACTTCCTCGGACACTAGCCGGCTTCTCCGCCAAAAGAAAATGGGCCGGGTGCAAACCCGGCCCTTCTTTTTTTGACCCGCCTTCTGTCTAGAAGTGGTATGCGATCCCGATCGTCGGATCGTAGATGTTGTAGTACACATTCGTCCGGAAGTCGTTGCCCTGATACCCGAACGTCGGCGTCTTGACCACAATCCCCCGCAACTCCGCGCGGATATCGAAGCTGGGGCTGATCTCGTAGGCGATCCCGCCTCCGTACAGCGCGCCCACGCTCGTATTCCGGCTCACCCCGAACGTGTTCGTCTTCGCATCGTCGATCGGCGACAGCATCACCCCGGCAATGCCGCCTTCAATAAAAGGATTGAAATTCCGGAAGTTGAAGCTGTACACGTACGCGCCCGAGAATTCCTGGAAGCGGTCGTGAATGTGATAGTTACCGCTGGGAAAGGTGAAGTGCTGCACGTTCTGGTTGTACTGGTAATTCACCTCCAGCGCGCCATGCGGCGTCAGGTCGTAGCGATAGCTCACCAGCATGCCGTACAGGCCGACGGTGGCGTGGAGCTCGACCGCATTCCCGGATGCGAAGGGCGGAATGATCGCGGAATCGCTGATGCTGATATCCTGGCGGCTTTCCTGCGCGTAGCACGATGCTCCCATGACGGGGAGCAAGAACAACAACAGCAACAGCGATTTCTTCATTCGTCCTTCGACCTCATGACATGGCCCGGCGAGAAGTCCGCCCACCGCGCAATAGGACCTGCGGCCGGGATCCCGGGCTCCGGAAAATTGCAAACACCGTAGGGATGTCTACCTGGTCATTGTACCTGTCGCGCGGCATTTCCCCCAGCCCGCCCGGAAGTTACCCTCGTCCCGGTTTCGATCCCCGCTGCAGCGCACGCCGTACCGGCGCCTCGTGGTGTTCGACGCGGTAGGAGAACGGATGTCCCCGTTGCGCCGCAAGTTTTTTCACCACGCCCAGAAATGCGACGCCCGCGTGGGACAAGCTCGCCTGTGCTCGCTCCACCAGCCACAGCCGCCGCGCGATCTTCAGCTCGGGCACGGCGACCTGCACCAGCTCGCCCCGCGCCAGTTCCGGCTGCACCGTCAGCCCCGGGACCAGCGCCACCCCCTTGCCCAGCGCCACGAACCGCTTGATCGCTTCGAGGCTGGGCAGCTCGACCCCCATGTTCAGCGGCGTCTGGTAGCGGGCAAACGTCTCAATCACCCGCTGGCGCAGCGGCGAGGCCACAATGTGCGCCACGAAATTCTCCGTCCCCAGCTCGCGGATCGAAACTTCCTTCCGCTTCGCCAGCGGATGCCGCGGGTCGACCACGAACGCCACCGAATCCGTGTAGACCGCGATGGACTTGAGCCGCTCGTCCTCCGGCCGGAACGACAGGATCCCAAACTCGATCGCCCGCTCCAGCAACTGCTCCGGAATCTGGCTGGCCAGCGACCGCTGCACGGTCACCCCAATCTGCGGATACATCGTCCGGAAGTCGTCCAGCACCGGCAGCAGCCACAGGCAGGTGTATTCGTTGGCCATCACCGTCAGGCGCCCGCGCTCCAGCAGCCGCAGCTCATCCAGCGCCGTCGTCGCCTCGCCGCGCAGCCGCAGCAGGCGCTCGGCGTAGCCACGCAGCAGCTCGCCCGCCGCCGTCAGCGTTCCCTCGCGCGTTTGCCGCTCGAACAGCGGCTCACCCACCTCGTCTTCCAGCTTGCGGATCGCGTGACTGATGGCCGGCTGGGTCCTCCGCATACGCACCGCCGCGCGAGAGAATCCCTTCTCCTCGTGCACGGCAAGAAAAGTTTCCAGTTGATACAGGTCCATCGTGATTGGCGCTGCCCTGCCCCAGTATGAATGAAATTGATCGAAATACAAAGAATTACAAATTTGCTTTATGGTTTACTCTTTGCGAAACTCATCCTACGGGGCGCAAAATTGCTGTTGGGGATACCCATGACCCAGAATTCCATCCGTTTCTTCGATACCACCCTGCGGGACGGCGAGCAGTCGCCGGGCTGCAGCATGACGCATCACGAGAAGCTGGCCCTGGCGCATTCCCTCGCCGATCTTGGCGTCGACATTCTCGAGGCCGGCTTCGCCATCGCCTCCGACGGCGACTTCGCCGCCATCTCCGCCATCGCCCAGGAGATTCGCGGCCCCAAAATCGCTTCGCTGGCCCGCGCCCGCCGCGAAGACATCGAGCGCGCTGCGCAGGCCGTCGAAAAAGCCGCCCATCCCCGCATTCACGTCTTCCTCGCCAGCTCCGACATCCATCTGCAATACAAGCTGAAAATCAGCCGCGACGAGGCCCTCAACCAGGCGGCGAAAATGGTCGCCCTCGCCCGCACCTACGTCGACGACGTCGAATTTTCTCCCGAGGATTCCACCCGCACCGATCGCGAATTCCTCTGCCAGTTTGTCGGCGCTGCCATTTCCGCCGGGGCCACGACCATCAACCTGCCCGACACGGTCGGCTACGCCACGCCCGAAGAATACGCAGCCATGTTCACCACCATCCGCGAGCGCGTCCCGGGCGCGGATCGCGTGATCCTTTCCACCCACTGCCACGACGACCTCGGCCTCGCTGTCGCCAACACGCTGGCCGCCATCCGCGCCGGAGCCCGCCAGGTGGAATGCACCATCAACGGCATCGGCGAGCGCGCCGGCAACGCCGCTCTGGAAGAGATCGCCGCCGCCCTGCACGTCCGCGCAGACGCCTACCCCTACGATCACAATCTGAAGCTCGACCGCCTCTATCCCGTCAGCCAGCAACTGGCGGCAACCATCAGCTTTGGAGCGGCGCCGAACAAGGCGATCGTCGGCGCCAACGCGTTTGCGCACGAAGCCGGCATCCACCAGCACGGCGTGCTGTCGAACCCGCTCACCTACGAGATCATGACTCCCAATTCCGTCGGCGTACCGGCGAACCGCATGGTGCTGGGCAAGCATTCCGGACGCGCGATGCTGCGCACCCGGCTGCACGAGCTGGGCTACCGGCTGTCGCCCGCCGACCTCGACATCGCCTATCGCGCCTTTACCGAGCTGGCCGATCGCAAGAAGGCTATCTACGACCAGGACCTGATCAACCTGGTCGCGCATCATCAGCGCCACGAAGATCTGATCTCAACCCAGCTGGGCGAAAAAGCGGTCAGCTGACAGAACCGCGGCGTCGTTCGTCCGCGGGTCAGGTTAACAAGAGATCGGCTCAAGAGAGATTGCATGACGAAAAAGTTGAAGATTCTGATTGGCGCCGGCGACGGCATCGGCCCCGAAGTCACTGCCGAAGCCGTGCGCGTCCTCAAATCCGTCGCCGACATGGGCGGATACGATTTCCAGTTCCGCCACGAGCTCATCGGCGGAGCGGCCATCGACGCCCATGGCACGCCGCTGCCCGCGGCCACGGTGAACGCCGCCCTCGCAAGCGACGCGGTGCTGCTGGGCGCGGTGGGCCACAACAAATTCAATGCGCTGCCGCCCAGCGAGCGCCCCGAAGCCGGGCTCCTGCGGATTCGCGCCGCCCTCGGCGGATTCGCCAACCTGCGCCCCTCCTTCGCGTGGCCGGGGCTCTCTGCCAACTCACCGCTGCGCCCCGAAGTCGTCGAGGGCGCGGACATCCTCTTCGTGCGCGAACTGCTCGGCGGCCTTTATTTCGGCGAGCCGCGCCAGTGGGACAAAGCCACAGGCTCTGCATGGAACACCATGCGCTACACCCGCGACGAGGTCGTCCGCGTGGCGAAGGTGGCTTTCGAGCTGGCCGCGAAGCGCCGCAAAAAAGTCACTTCCGTCGACAAGGCCAACGTTCTCGAAGTTTCACAGCTCTGGCGCGCCACCGTCACTGAAGTCGCCAAGGACTATCCCGGCATCGCCCTCGAGCATCAGTACGTCGATGCGATGGCCATGCACATTATGAACACGCCGAGGAATTTCGACGTCGTGCTCACCGAGAATCTCTTCGGCGACATTCTCTCCGACGAGGCCGGCGTGATCACGGGATCGCTCGGTATGCTGCCGTCGGCCACCATCGGCGGCAAAGTCGATCTCTATGAGCCGGTACACGGCTCCGCCCCCGACATCGCGGGCAAGGGCATCGCCAACCCGCTGGGCGCGATCCTCACCGCCGCCATGTTGCTGCGCTACTCCGCCGGACTCGAGCAGGAAGCCGAGGCCATCGAAGCTGCCGTCCGCAAAGTGCTCGACCAGGGCTGGCGCACCACCGATCTTGCGCGCGGCGACAAGGCCGCGCAGGTTTTATCCACCTCCGATATGGGACAGCGCGTCTGCGGAGCGCTCAACGAAATCATCGACCGCCGCCAGGCCATGCACGCCGTGTGAGCCTGATGTTTTGAAGGGGCACGGCTTCAGCCGTGCCGTAAGGAAGCTGATATCAACGGGCTTCAGCCCCTCAGGGCCGCAACCCGCCAGCGAGAAGCAGAGAATGATGCCACCGAAAACACTCTTCGAAAAAGTCTGGGAATCGCACATCGTCGCCGAGCCGCCCAACGAGCCGACGCTGCTCTACATCGACCTGCACCTCATCCACGAGGTCACCTCGCCCCAGGCATTTGAAGGCCTGCGGCTCGCGGGCCGTCCGGTGCGCCGTCCCGATCGCTCCATCGCGACCGTGGACCACAATGTGCCGACGACCAAAAATCGTCTGGTGATCGACGATCCCGTCGCCGCAAAGCAGATCGAAACCCTGCGCAAAAATTGCGCCGACTTCGGCGTCACGCTCTACGACGTCGAATCGCCGCGCCAGGGCATCGTCCACGTCATCGGCCCCGAACTCGGCCTCACCAAGCCTGGCATGACCATCGTCTGCGGCGACTCCCACACCTCGACGCACGGCGCGCTCGGTTCGCTGGCCTTCGGCATCGGCACCTCGGAGGTGGAGCACGTCCTCGCCACGCAGTGTCTGCCGCAATCGAAGCCGAAAACCTTCCGCATCGCAGTCGAAGGCGAACTGCCCGAAGGCGTCGGCGCCAAAGACATCGTCCTCGGCATCATCGGCCGCATCGGCACCGACGGCGCCACCGGCTGCGTCATCGAGTTCGCCGGCTCCGCCATCCGCTCGCTCTCGATGGAAGGCCGCATGACGGTCTGCAATATGAGCATTGAAGCGGGCGCGCGCGCCGGCATGATCGCTCCCGACGAAACCACGTTCACCTGGCTCAAAGGCCGTCCCTTCTCGCCCGCTGGCGCAGCTTGGGACGAGGCCGTCGCCGAGTGGCGCAAGCTCGCCTCCGATCGCGGCGCAACCTACGACCGCGAGTTGGTGATCCCCGCCATCGAGATTGAGCCCTTCGTCACCTGGGGTACCAACCCCGGCATGGTCGTATCTGTAACGGCGACTGTGCCGAATCCCGCGGATGCCCAGTCCGACGCCGATCGCCGGGCCTTCACCCGCGCCCTCGAATACATGGCGCTCGCCCCCGGCACGCCCATCGAAGAGATCGCCATCGACCGCGTCTTCATCGGCTCCTGCACCAACTCGCGCATTGAGGATTTGCGCGCCGCGGCGAAAGTCGTCGCCGGTCATCACGTGCACCCGAACGTCCGCGCCATGGTCGTTCCCGGATCGCAGCTCGTGAAGGCGCAAGCCGAGCGTGAGGGTCTCGACCAGATCTTTCGCGAAGCCGGTTTTGACTGGCGCGAGCCCGGTTGCTCCATGTGCCTCGGCATGAACCCCGACATTCTCGCTCCGGGCGAACGCTGCGCCTCCACCAGCAATCGCAATTTTGAAGGACGCCAGGGCAGCGGCGGCCGCACCCATCTCGTCAGCCCCATGATGGCTGCCGCCGCCGCCATCAAAGGCCACTTCACCGACGTTCGTACCTGGGAATTCAGGAAGGTCGAGGTCCTCGCGTAATGGACAAATTCCGCACCCTCACCGCCAACGTTCTCCCCCTCGACCGCGTCAACGTCGACACGGATCAGATCATCCCCAAGCAGTTTCTCAAGCGCATTGAGCGCACCGGCTACGGCGAATTCCTCTTCTTCGACTGGCGCAAAGATCCCGCCTTCGAGCTGAACAATCCGCGCTACGCCGGCGCGCAGATCCTGGTCGCCGCGCGTAACTTCGGCTGCGGCTCGTCGCGCGAGCATGCTGCCTGGGCGCTCAGCAACTACGGCTTCCGCTGCGTCATCGCGCCCAGCTTTGCGGACATCTTCCACTCCAACGCCGGCAAAAACGGCATCCTGCTCATCACGCTGCCGGAAGAGCAGGTGCAGACGCTGCTCGATCGCGCAGCGAAGACCGACGACTACCAGCTCACCGTCTCGCTCGAAGACAACACGATCCGCGACGAGCACGGTTTCTCGACGACGTTCGCCATCGATCCCTTCCGCCGCGACTGCCTGCTCGATGGCCTCGACGACATCGGCCTCACGCTGCGCCACGCCGACGCCCTCGATCAATTTGAAAAGAAGCACGACGCGGCCTTCTGGGTCGCTCCACAACCCCCCGGGAATGTGAACGCATGACCACGAACGGCAAAAGCTCCGGCAAGCTCTACTCCATCGCACTCACCGAAGGCCCCAGCCGCGCCCCCGCGCGCGCCATGCTGCGCGCCGTCGGCTTTAGCAAAGACGATCTGGCCAAGCCCATCATCGGCATCGCCAACACGTGGACCGAGATCGGCCCCTGCAACTATCACCTGCGCGCGCTCGCCGAAGCTGTCAAGGAAGGCGTCCGCGCAGCCGGCGGCACGCCCATGGAGTTCAACACCATCACCATCTCCGACGGCATCACCATGGGCACCGAGGGCATGAAGGCCTCGCTCATCAGCCGCGAGATCATCGCCGACTCGGTGGAGTTGGTCGCGCGCGGCAATTTATTTGACGGACTCGTGGCCATCGCCGGCTGCGATAAGAACATGCCCGGCACCGTCATGGCGCTGGCCCGCCTCGATATCCCCTCCCTCATGCTTTACGGCGGCTCCATCGCGCCCGGCCACTTGAACGGCCGCGATCTCACCGTGCAGGACGTCTTCGAAGCCGTCGGCTCGCACGCTGCGGGCCGCCTCGACGACGCCGGCCTCGAAGCCGTGGAAGCCAATGCCTGCCCCGGCGTGGGCGCGTGCGGCGGCCAGTTCACCGCCAACACCATGGCGATGGCCTGCGAGTTCCTTGGCATCTCGCCCATCGGCCTCTCCGGCGTGCCGGGATTCCTGCCCGAGAAACTCGATGCCTGCCGCGAGGCGGGTCGCCTGGTGATGCAGTTGGCGCGCACCGGCCTGAGGCCGAGCCAGATCATCACGCCCAAAGCGATCGAAAACGCCATCGCCAGCGTCGCGGCCAGCGGCGGATCGACCAACGCCGTGCTGCATTTCCTCGCCATCGCGCACGAGGCCGGCATCCCGCTCACCATCGACGACTTCGACCGCATCAGCTCGAAGACGCCGCTGCTCTGCGACCTGAAGCCTGGCGGCCGCTACGTCGCCGTCGACTATCAGGCTGCGGGCGGCAGCCGCCTGCTCGCGAAGCGCCTCATCGACGCAGGCCTCATCGATGGCGCGTGCCTCAACGTCACCGGCAAGACGCTCACCGAAGAAGCCGCCGCCGCCGAGGAGACGCCCGGCCAAAATGTAATCCGCACCGTGACAGATGCCCTCAAGCCCACCGGTGGCCTCGTCATTCTCAAGGGCAATCTGGCTCCGGAAGGCTGCGTGATCAAAGTCGCCGGCCACAAGCGCCTCGAGCATCGCGGCCCCGCGCGCGTCTTCGACTCGGAAGACGCGGCTTTCCACGCCGTCGAATCCGGCGCGATTCAGCCCGGCGACGTCATGGTCATTCGCTACGAAGGCCCGCGTGGCGGCCCCGGCATGCGCGAAATGCTCGCCGTCACCGCCGCCGTCGCCGGCATCCCCGAGTTGAGCGACACCGTCGCCCTGCTGACGGACGGCCGATTCTCCGGCGCCACGCGCGGGCTCATGGCCGGCCACGTCGCGCCCGAAGCCGCGGTGCGCGGCCCCATCGCCGCTGTCCGCGAAGGCGACACCATCCACTTCGACATCCCCAACCGCAAACTGAACGTCGAGATCTCCGATGCGGAGATCGCGGCGCGCCTCAACGACTGGAAGCAGCCCGCGCCCCGGTTCGCGCGCGGCGTCTTCCGCAAATACGCCGACTCCGTTTCATCGGCGTCCCAGGGAGCCGTCACGAACTAAGACAGCTCCGGGTGCAGGAAAGGGACACCATGGCAAGCACAAAAAAGCACGAGCATCAGAACACCACACCCGCCCACACCACCCGCCTCACCGGCTCAGAAATTCTCTGGGCCACGCTCGAAGGCGAAGGCGTCACCACCGTCTTTGGCTATCCCGGCGGAGCCATCCTGCCCGCCTATGACGCGCTGCGCAAGTTTCCCATCCGCCACATCCTCGTCCGCCATGAGCAGGGCGCGGCCCACATGGCCGACGGCTACGCGCGTGCCTCCGGCAAGGTCGGCGTCTGCGTCGCCACCTCCGGCCCCGGCGCGACGAATCTGGTCACCGGCATCGCCACCGCCATGCTGGACTCGGTCCCCATGGTCTGCATCACCGGCCAGGTCTCCAGCAAAGTCCTCGGCACCGATGCCTTCCAGGAAGTCGACATCACCGGCATCACGCTGCCGATCACCAAGCACAACTACGTCGCCACCCGCGCCGAAGACGTCGCGCCCATGATCCGCGAAGCCTTCCTCGTCGCCAAATCCGGACGCCCCGGGCCTGTCCTCGTCGACATCACCAAAGACGCGCAGCAGGCCTCGGCGGAATTCGACTTCGCTGCCGCCGCACCCCGTCCGCATCGTCCGCACCCCATGCTGAAAACCGAGTCGGCGTCCATCCTTGAGGCGGCTCGTCTCATTCGCGGCGCAAAGAAGCCCGTGATCCTCGCCGGCCATGGCATCATCCAGTCCAACGCGGGCGCGCAGGTCATGACGCTCGCCGAGCGCATGCGCATCCCCGTTGCGTCCACCTTGCTGGGCCTCGGAGCCTTCCCCGCCTCGCATCCGCTCTCCATGGGCATGATGGGCATGCACGGCGAAGCCTGGGTCAACCACGCCATCCAGTCCTCCGATCTGCTGATCGCCTGCGGCATGCGCTTCGACGATCGCGTCACCGGCACGCTCGCCACCTACGCGCCCAACGCAAAGAAGATTCACATCGAAGTCGATCCCGCCGAAATCAACAAGAACGTCAAAGCCGACGTCGCGCTCATCGGCGACCTGAAAGAAGCGCTCGAAGCGCTGCTGCCGCATCTCGCGCCGCGCGACGACAAGCAGGAGTCCGCCTGGCTCCGCGAGATTGAATCCGCCAAGGGCGAGTGCGCCGTCCGCGACATTCGCAACCTGCCCGACAACGGCCATCTGTATGCCGCGCACGTGATGCACGACCTGTGGCGCGCCACGGAGGGCAAGGCCATCATAGTGACCGACGTGGGCCAGCACCAGATGTGGGAGGCGCAGTACTACAAGCACGATGCGCCGCGCACCCTCATCACGTCGGGCGGCCTCGGCACCATGGGCTTCGCGCTGCCCGCCGCCATCGGCGCAAAAATGGCCTGCCCCGACAAGGAAGTGTGGGTGGTTGCCGGCGACGGCGGCTTCCAGATGACCGCCTGCGAGCTGGCCACCGCTGCCCAGGAGAACCTCGACCTCAACATCGCCATTGTCAACAACGGCTACCTCGGCATGGTGCGCCAGTGGCAGGAATTCTTCTACGACAAAAACTACGAGTCCACGCCGCTGCGCAGTCCTGACTTCGTGAAGCTCGCCGAAGCCCACGACATTCGCGGCGCTGCCGTGCGCACTCGCGCGGAAGTGCTGCCCGCCGTCGCCGAAGCGCGGAATCACAAGGGGCCGTATCTAATCAACTTCCACGTGGAGAAGGAAGACTCGGTGTACCCGATGATCCCCGCCGGCTCGGCCCTGCACGAGATGATTCGCCGTCCGAATAGTCCGCTGGTGGAAACGGGCAAGGATAAGTGAGGCCAGGGATGAAGCGGTCAGGAATAAAACGGCCGGCAGTCGGCAATTCGCCCCGCAGCTCGTCCTGGCTGACCGTTTTTTGGCTGACCGTCTCACCCCTGACCGCTCCTTCGCTGCCCGCTTCTTAGCCGACCGCTTCACCACCCGAGGTTCTTATGCTGCACACGTTCGTCGCACTCGTAGAAGACAAGCCGGGCGTGCTCACCCGCGTCGCATCGCTGTTTCGCCGGCTCAACATCAACATCGTCTCGCTCACGGTTGGCCACTCCGAGCGCGCCGGCGTCTCGCGCATGACCATCGTTTGCGATGCGTCGCCGACCGCGGGGCACCGCATCGCCGCCAGCCTCTATAAGCTGGAGAATGTGCTCCAGGTGGACGACGTCGGCCAGCTTTCCCACGTCGCCCGCGAGCTCGCGCTCATCAAGGTCGCGGCCAATCCGAAGACGCGCTCCCAGGTCTTCGAGCTGGCGGAAGTCTTCCGCGCCCGCATCGTCGATCTCGCTCCCGAGTCGCTCATGATCGAGATCACCGGCGTCGAAAGCAAAATCGAAGGACTCATCCAGGTTTTGAACGAGAACGGCGACCGCATTCTCGAAGTCTCCCGCACTGGCCGCATGGTGATGCGCCGCGGCCAGCACACCAGCAAAGTTCTCGACGCCATGCGCGTCCCCGGCATCGAGACGCCCGAGGAACTCAAGGCCGAAGAAGACGCTGCCGCCCCCAGCGACGTGCTGATGGCGGAAGAGAGCGGACTGTCATAGGACAGGCGTTGCAACCGATGAGCGCAACGAGCCGTTTTTTGGAGATCACACTGCGAGGGTTTTCGAAAACCCTCATGGCCGCAGCAGCTCTGCTGTTCTTTTTAGGGGGAAGGGCCATCCATGAATTCCTGCATGTGGAGCGGTTGCTCGCGGAGGGGGAAGGATTGGGGCTCTGCGTCGTCAGTGGACTGCTCAGCTTTTTGGCGGGCCATGCTGCCGAACGCTACTCAATGCGGCAAAAAGCTTCAACTTCCACGTAAGCTTTACTAACAGAAAAGGAAAACCAATGGCAAAGACCTATCACGATCACGACGCCGACCTCGCCCTCATCCAGCAAAAGAAAGTCGCCGTCATCGGCTACGGCTCCCAGGGCCACGCACACGCCCTCAACCTCCGCGATTCAGGCGTCGAAGTCCGCGTCGGCCTGCCCGCTACCAGCAAATCCGTCGACAAGGCGAAGAAGGCCGGCCTCGAAGTCACCTCGGTCGCCGATGCCGCCGCCTGGGGCGACGTGATCATGATCCTCACCCCCGACCACTCCCAGGGCGACACCTACGCCAAAGAGATTGCACCGCACATGCAGGCGGGCAAGACCATCATGTTCGGCCACGGTTTCAACATCCGCTTTGGCGCCATCGTGCCGCCCGCGGAAATCGACGTCTCGATGGTCGCGCCCAAAGGCCCCGGCCATCGCGTCCGTGAAGTCTTCACCGAGGGCGGCGGCGTGCCCTGCCTCATCGCCGTCCACCAGGACGCGTCCGGCCACGCTCATGCGCTGGCTCTCTCCTACGCCAAGGCCATCGGCGGGACGCGCGGCGGCGTGCTCGAAACTACCTTTGCCGAGGAAACGGAAACCGACCTCTTCGGCGAACAGGCCGTTCTCTGCGGCGGCGCTTCGGCGCTGGTCAAGGCCGGCTTCCAAACCCTCGTCGACGCCGGGTACCAGCCAGAGATCGCCTACTTTGAGTGCCTCCACGAGCTCAAGCTGATCGTCGACCTCATGTACCGCGGCGGCCTGGCTTACATGCGCTACTCCATCTCCGATACGGCCGAGTACGGCGACTACACCGCCGGCCCGCGCATCGTCACCGATGCCACCCGCGCCGAAATGAAGAAGATGCTCACCGAAATCCAGAACGGCACCTTCGCCAAAAACTGGATTGAAGAGAACAAGACCGGCCGCAAGAAATTCACCGAAATGCGCAGGCAGGAAGCCGGCCTCCAGGTGGAAGAAGTGGGCGCGACTCTGCGCGCGGCCATGCCCTTCCTCGACCCGGTGGTGGTGAAAGACGGGGCGCCGCAACCGGCCTCGGCTCCTGCTGATCCCGTCAACGCTGTTTAGATTGAGAGGGATGCCGCGATCGGTCGCCGGTATCCCTTTCCCCTTCCATCGATTGTCAGCCTCTGCGCCAGACTGCCATACGGCGTCCCGGCGCCCACTGACCACTTCCCGGCAGACTCATCACAATTCACAGAGCCACACCCGCCATCGGTTACCATCGTGGAAAGGGGAGGGATTATGGGACTGCTAGCCCCCACCGCCGCACCCGTCCAACCCGCCATCGAAACGCCAAAGACGCCCGTGCCGGAAATTGTCGAGGCCCTGGGACGCGTAGCCGCGCTGCACGGCCTCACCGAGCAGGAATACGCGTGGTTCGCCACGCACTGCGAAGAGGTCGGCGTCTCCGCGGGGACTCAGATCTTCCGTGAAGGCGATCCGGCGACGAAGATGTGGTTCCTGTTGCGGGGCGAGGTCCATGTGCGCCGCCAGCAGGGCGGCCTGGCGCTCTTTATCGGCCGCGCCGGACAGATCACCGGCCTTCTGCCGTTTTCGCGCATGAAGACCCACGGCGGCCAGGGCTTTGCCTCGACCGACGTCTGGGGCCTCCAGCTCGATCGCGAAATGTTTCCGGAGATGCTGCAGGCCATTCCCTCCATGGCCCAGCGCTGCGTCAACGTGCTGCTGGACCGCGTCCGCGAGATGACCCGCCTCGAGCAGCAGACGGAGAAGCTGAACGCCCTCGGCAAGCTCGCCGGCAATCTGGCCCACGAGCTGAACAATCCCGCCTCTGCCGCCCAGCGCGCCGCTTCCGGCCTCATTGAAGAACTGAAAACGTACGGCCACCAGAAATACCAGCTGGGCGCGCTGTGCCTTGACGCCGATCACATGGCGCGCATCCGTGCATGGCGCGACCGCCTCGAAGAGCAGGGCAAGCAGCAGCCCGCAAACTCCGTCAATCAGGCAGAGCGCGAAGATGGACTGCAGCGCTGGCTCCAGACCAACGGTATCCAGCAGAGCTGGCAGATCGTTCCCGACCTCGCCGAACTGGGTGTCCGCATCGAAAACCTCGACGAGATCCGCGATCTTTTGCACGGCGAGCATCTGGAGATCGTCCTGTCCCAGTTCGCCTCCTCGGCCCGGACCGAGCGCATGGCCCAGGCCATGGTCGACTCCACCTCGCGCATCTTCGACATCATCGCCGCCGTCAAAGACTACTCCTGGATGGACCAGGCTCCCATTCAGGAAGTCGATCTCCCGCAGTCGCTCGAGACCACCCTGGCGATGCTGCAGTCGCGCCTCGAGCATGTGATCGTCGAGCGCCGCTATGCTCCCGATCTGCCGCGCATCTCGGCTTACGCCAGCGAGCTCAATCAGGTGTGGATGTCGCTGCTGGAGAACGCCCTCGACGCCATGAGCGATCGCGGCCACCTGATTCTGGGTGTCAGCCGCGTGGGCGAGTTTCTCGTGACGGAGATTTGGGACGACGGCCCCGGCATCCCTGAAGAAATTCAGGCGCGCATCTTCGAGCCTTTCTTCACCACCAAGGCGCCAGGCTCCGGCCTGGGGCTGGGCCTCGATACCGCCCAGCGTATCGTGCGCCAGCATCGCGGCTTCATTACCGTGGAGTCTCAGCCAGGCAGCACCTGCTTCCAGGTCCGCCTGCCGGTTGAATCGCTGCAGATGTATTAATCGTGATCCAGGCAGCGCCATGAATACGCCGGTCGCATGCTCCCTATATTTTCGGATTCGGCAGAAAGACTTGCGTGGCTGGACACTTCCCGCTTTGTGTCAGGGCACGATTCAAGCGGCTTTCGAGAATAAAGAAGTTGTTGATTGATCAATTCTCTGGATTCTCAGGAATCGCAGGAATCACAGACCTGAAGCACAAATTAGCACAAACATCAGCAACGAACGGCTGGCATGAATTGGCGGAACTTCTCAACTGCCGACTGGACCGCCCCAAAACGGGCGTTCACCGCCAACCGCTGAGCTGAGCTACGCTCGGACCGGATGAAGCTGCATTTCAGATTCCGACGTGAACTCGCTTTTCCGTTCGTCAAAAAAGAATGTGAGGCTCTGCTCTCCCGGTTGCTGAAGCTCGGCACGCATACGGAGCCATTCGTTGATCTGGGGAAGGGCGACGTTCATGATGTTTTGCTGGATACCATGACGATGTATTTTCGGAACTGGGTAGACACTGACTTCCCACTCATTGAACAACGGGACCCCCGCTGAATCTGCAAACCGTTCAGCCATCTCCGCTCGGCGGCTGGACTGCTGGACGCGGACACAGGGGTATCTTCCTGAACGAACGTGTCCCCAGCGATCTGAGTGGAAGTGCAGGTACAGCTTTGCCATCTGGGGGGTGTCCGCAAGGGCTTTTGAGATTCTTTCAGCCCCAATTGGGAACGAGAGCAGGTGCGAAATTTTGGCCTTGGACCGCGTCGGAATCATGATCTGCTTCGCGTCTTCCATGACGTTCTCGGGAGATCATTCTATTGGACGAAACACCGGCTGCGCTGAGGTTTCAAGCTAGGGGAACATCCGACCACAGTCTCGGAAGTCAAGCACAAAATTAGCACAAAACTTTCCCCGCACTTCGCTATGTATTGATGTGGAAGAGTTTGCGGTACCACCTTTGTATCAGGGCACGATCTTGAGTCGTGCCGCACGTCGCCCGCAGGAGCGGCGGCTTTAGCCCCTGAGAATCCCCATGAGATTCGGATTCTGGCGCTCAATCAGAATCGCCGGGGTGGCCGACTCCCGGGTTCGTGTCCGGGCACGGTTTTCCGTCGGGGGGCTCGTCACCCAACGAAGAAGGAACCTTAGCCCCTGCTGCCTTCAACCTCCGCTGAGATTCAAAAGACCAGGGAAACAAGTCCGCCGACGGAACCAATCTCGCCTCCACGGGGTTCTGCGCGATATAAATTCGGAATCTGCGAAAGGACTCGGCGTCGCGCACGCGGACATCGGAGAACCCTCGTTGCCAAACCTCGCCCGCATAGCCTGTTTCCTTCCGCAGCCGAAAGGAAAACCCGCCTTTGATGAACTGCATCGCCTTTTCGATGGTGACATCGGCTCCGAGCGTGATCAACAGATGCACTTGATTCGGCATCACGACGAAATCTTTCACCCGAAAGCGCCTCGCGGCAACGCACGACCGTAGCACATCGATCAGCAGAGTAGCATTGCGATTCGATTGCAACAGCGCGCGACCCATCGCGGTCTTCGTTGTGACAAAGAACGTTCGCGACGAACTCGCGACATCTTCCGGCGCCGCGTTGCGTAGGGGGACTGCCATCACAGGGGCTGAAGCCCACTTTCTTAGCGTGTATTTCGGCACGACTAAAAGTCGTGCCCTGACACAAAGCGTAGCCAGGGCGCGAAGCCTGCAAACCTCGCAGCGCGCGAAATTCTCCTCGATCACGAAACCGAAGTCACGTGCCTTGAGGAATCGCCTCTCTGGACACGAGACCCTTTTCTGCGGATTCGCGAACGTCGGCGGCGATGGGAGAAAGGTCACTCAGGGTTTGAACAGCTTGAGCGGAATCGCCTCGCCCATCGCCTTGTAGCCCGCCGGCGAAGGATGCAGATGATCCCCGCAGTCGTACGCCGGCAGCAGCCGATCCGGCTTCTCCGGATCGCGCACCACCGCGTCGAAATCAATCACCGCATCAAAGTGCCCCGCCGCACGAATCCACGCGTTCACCGCCTGGCGATCGGCTTCGCTCAGCGGTCCGGGATGGTAATAATCCGATCCCGTATACGGCGTGATCGTCGCGCCATAGACGAGCAGGCCGTGCGCATGAGCGCGGTCGATCACCTGCTGATACGCGGCGAGCACGCGCGCGACGAGCGCAGCATGATCGGCGGCGGGTACCTCGCCAGCGCGGGCCAGCCCGCCTAAATCATTGACGCCCTCGAACACAATCACCCAACGCACGCCGGCCGGCGCCAGCACATCGCGATCGAAGCGCGCCAGCACGCTCGGCCCCAGCCCGTCCGTCAGCAGATGATTGCCGCCAATTCCCTGGTTGGACACGCCGATGTTGCGCGTCTTCCCTGATGCCTGGAGTTGCCGCGCCAGCACGTCAGTCCAGCGATCGTTCCCGTTCGTCGTCGATCCATGCCCATCCGTAATGGAGTCGCCCAGCGCCACCACGGTCCCGGCATGCTTCCCTGCCTCTACGTCGATCTCGGATATCTGGAACCAGTGATCCACCTGGCTCGCGCCCGCCAGGGTTGCGGTCGCCACCTGGTTGCCGTGCACATACCACGTGGTCGCTCGCGATCCAGGATGGCTCGTCTCGCGCGTGGGCGCAGCGCTCAGGTAGAACGTCACCGCCACATCGGAAAGCGCGGCAACCGGGAAGTCGATCGGATCGGAGATAAACTCCGCGCCCGCCGGCACCGTCACCTCCGGCGATCCCGCAAAACTGAGCGCCTGATCGCTCGCCGGGTCAATCGCTCCCGTCGCCGGTCCAGTGGGCCGCGCAATGTGGACCGCGCTGAAGTGCAGCGGCGCAATCCCGAACGCATTCGAAAGGTGAACCCGCAGCGTCCCCCCGCCCGCCGACAGATGGAAAACTTCGCGCACCGTCGCATCGGTCAGCGCTGCGGCCGGGAGCGCATTTTGCGGCTCGGGAATCTGCTGCGATGCGCCCCAGGTGGCGATCCACCCATCCGGCCTGGCCTGCGCTCGCGCGACAGGCGGCCCGGCACACAAAAAAACACAAATCCACGCCGTCCAAACCAGCTTGCGCACTTTGCAATCGCGGAGCATAGCGAACCGGCGGCCAAAACATTTAGTATTAGCCCCGAACTAAATCCTTTCCCGAAACGCAGGCAGAATATCATGGGCGGTGACTCTCGCATGCACCCTGTTGTCAGGCTCTCAATCGCTTCCTTTTGCGTCGCGGCAACCCTCGCCGGTCCGCTTCCCGCGCTCGCCCAAAACTCGCCCGCGCCCGTGACCTTCACCGCCGATCAGGATCACCAGAACATGATGGACCAGCTCGGGATCAAGGCACTCCGCCCCGGCCCCAGCGGCAACGAGAGTGACGCAAACCACGCCAACTACGATGAATCGACAGCGAATCCGTATCCGAACCTGCCGGATGTACTGACCATGAATGACGGCAAGAAAGTGACCAACGCAGACGAGTGGTGGAAGCAGCGCCGTCCTGAGATCGAACACGACATGCAGGAATACGTATATGGCTTCGTTCCGAAGAATGCGCCCAAGGTGACCTGGACCGTGAAGGTTCTCGATCACGAGATGGTC
>DATAWI010000030.1:0-63944 GCA_036267295.1 Acidobacteriaceae bacterium
AAATCCACCCTCATGAACCTCCTCGGCTGCCTGGACACCTGCACCGGCGGCGAATACGAGCTCAACGGCTCCAACATTCGCGATCTCGACGACAATGAACTGGCCGAAATTCGCAACCGCGAAATCGGCTTCGTCTTCCAAACCTTCAACCTCCTGCCGCGCGCCACCGCCTTGCGCAACGTCGAGCTCCCTTTGATTTACGCCGGCCTTCCGGCCGAGGAGCGCCGCGAATCCGCCCTCGAAGCCCTTTCCAGCGTCGGCCTCGCCGACCGCATCCACCATAAGCCCAACGAAATGTCCGGCGGCCAGCGCCAGCGCGTCGCCATCGCCCGCGCCCTCGTCTGCCGGCCTTCCATTATTCTCGCCGACGAGCCCACCGGCAACCTCGACTCCAAAACCGGCGAAGAGATCATGGCCCTCTTTGACGACCTCCACCACAAAGGCAACACCATCGTTCTCGTCACCCACGAGCCCGACATCGCCGAATACGCACACCGCATCGTGCACATCCGCGACGGAAAAATCTTCTCCGACCAGCCCTCCTCCCGCGAGCGCCCGAGCTAAGGACCTCAGTCCGGCGTTCGCATCGCAATCCGGGCGTCCTACCGAGCCAGGCGCAAAACCTGCCGTTGGTCGTTGCCTCCGCTTCTCGTTTCCCCCCCGAGCAAAGCATCCGAATCGCTGCACCCGCGCCTGGGCGCAACCTCAATTCCAGCCGCCAGGCGAAGAAGCTGCATTCAACTCAAGGGCAGCCGACACCCCAGCCCCTCGACGGCCGAGAGCTTCAACCGCAGAACACCCCTTCCCCAACAGAAAAAGGGGACAGGCGCAGAGCCTGTCCCCCTCGTCCTGGCTACCCGCCAATTACTGCGGTCTCTTGTTCTTCTGCGGACCGGCCGGATGGTTCGCCGATTGCCCCCCTGCCGGGTGACCCCCGCCCGCAGCGTGATTCCCTGCCTGGCCGCCCGCACGGTTCCCCGCCTGGCCGCCCGCGCGGTTCCCAGCCTGCCCGCCCGCACGGTTCCCCGCCTGGCCGCCGCCTGCACGGTTTGCCTGCTGGCCGCCGCCCGCGCGGTTCCCCGCCTGGCCGCCGCCCGCCTTGTTGCCCGCCTGGTTCATCGCGCGCGGCCCGTTGCCATGCATTTCATTGTTGGGGTGCGATGCCGCCGCGTGATTCGCGCCGTTCGCTCCCTTCGCGCCGTTCGCTCCCTCCGGATGCGTCACCGGCTTCGCCATCGCCGCATGGGACGGATGCCCGTGATTCGCTGAGAACCGCGCCCCAGGGTCGTTCTTCGCTACGTTCTCATGCTGCCTTTGCATGCCGGTCGGCTGCTCGTGCTGCTCGTGCATCGCCCGCTGCTCATCCCCGTTTGGCCTGCGGTCGATCCCGCCTGGCCCGTTGAAGCTGGCGTGGTTGTTGATCACCGTTCTTTCATTGATAACCGTGCGATCCACGTACACGTTCCGCACCACAGATCGATCCACGTTCACTACCGCGGTGTTATAGCGGAAGAATCCGCCGCTCCAGCCGCCGCCAATAAACCCGAGACCGCCGTAGCCGCCCCCGTAGTTCACGCCGCCGTAGAACCCAACGTGGGGACCCCAGTAGCCGCCATGCCAGCCATACATGCCGCCTTCATAGCCCCAGTACCCCGGCGTCCACAGCACTCCCACCCGCGGCGGAGCTATCCAGACTCCAGGAATCCAGTAATAGCCGGCGTCACCCCAGCCCCAGTAGCCCGGCGTCCACAGCCAGCCATCGGTTGGGCACGGCGGCTGCACGTAGACAGGCAGCGGCGGGGGCGCGGTGCGGACGGAGATTCCGATTCCGATGGCAATCTGCGCCGGCGAAGCACAAGGAACACTGCACAGCAGCACGGCTGGCAGCAGAATTCCGATCTTGCGTAACACGTTCATGAGGTCGCTCCGAGGTTGGTTGGTTTTTAGCCGAGCTCCGCCGGAATGGGAGAGTGGTCGCGTCCTTGCGGAATTACGAATGGGGAAACATTGAGTGCCGTTCAGCTTATAACGAAAGCCCAACCCTTTCCCATCGAATTTCCTTGAATTTTTCTTCCCCGGTCCGAATCCTCCGCCAGAAAAAAAGGGCAGACCTCGCGGTCTGCCCCTCCAACGCAGTCGAATTTGCCTGCGCCGTTACCTCTGCGGCTTCTCACCTTTCGGCTTTGCACCTGCATCCGGATGCGACGCCGCTTTCGGATGATCCGTGGCGGCCGGGTGGCTGGCTTCCGCGCGCCGGGTCTCGGCAGGCTTCCTGTTCTCCGGCTTGCTCGCTTCCGGCCTCGCCGCTTCCGGCCTCGCCGCTTCCGGCCGAGCATTCGACGCGGCGCGGCTTCCCGGCCGCGGAGCCGACTCAGCCCGCGCCGTCGTTACCGGATGGCTCTCTTCCGGCCGAGCCGTCTTCATGGCCCGGTCATGGTTCTCACTCCGCGTTTTGGCTTCCGCGCGCGTATTCGCTTCCGCACGCGTGTTCGCTTCCGCTTTCGTATTGGCTTCCGTCCGCGTATTCGCTTCCGTGCGCGCATTCGCTTCCGTGCGCGCACTGCTGGTCGGACGCGCCGTTTCCGTGCGCGCCTTCGCCTGCTCACGCTCCGATGCGGTCACCCGAGGAGCTGACTCACTCCGGCGAGCTGCCGTCGGATGATCGCTCTCCGGGCGAGCCGGGGTCGGCTTTTTTGCCGGACGGGTTGCATCCGGACGAGCCGCGTTGGGACGAGCCGCCTCTGGCCGTGCCGCTGGCCTGGTAGCTTCCCCACGAGCTGCCGGTCGCGCCGTTTCCGCCCGCGCTGCCGTCCTCGATCGGCTGGCTTCCGGACGAGCCGCCCCGTGATTCGCGTCGGTCCGTGTCGCCGAACGATTCTCCGCCGGACGATTCTCCGGGCGGTTAGCCTTCATGCTCGCCATCGCCGGATGCCCGTGATTCTCCGAGAACCGCGCCTTCGGGTCGCTCGCCGCGGTTTCCCGCCGTTGCTGCTGCTCCCGCGTCGCCTCGAAATGATGCTGATGCGCTGCCGCTTCCTCTTCCGGCGTGGGACGCCGATCCACGCCGCCTCGCCCGTTAAAGCTGGCGCGGCTGGTCGTCACGTTGCGGATCACTGTGCGATCGACATAGGTGTTGTGGATGACCGTCGTATTCACCCGCACCACGGCCGTGTTGTAGCGGAACACATTGCCGTCCCACCTGCCGCCATAGAAGCCCATGCCGCCGTAGCCGAATCCGTAGTTGACCCCGCCGTAGAAGCCCACCGTCGGACCCCAGTAGCCCGCACTCCATCCGTACACGCCGCCGTTCAATCCCCAGTAGCCCGGCGTCCACAGCAATCCCGCCTGCGGCGGAGCGACCCAGTCGCCCGGAACCCAGTAGTACCCCGCGCCCTCCCCGTAGCCCCAGTACCCCGGCGTCCACAGATACCCCTCGGTGGGGCACGGTGGCTGCTCGTAGACCGGTAGCGGCGGTGGCGCGATGTTGGCCGAAATGGAAATGCCTATGCCGATCTGGGCCGGCGACGCTGCCGGCGAAAGGCACAGCAGCAGAAGGGGCAACGCGGCCCCGGTGAATCGCAGTATTTTCATTCTCAAACTCCGTCGTGGGTGTTCGCCCTTCGTGCTCGCTCGCTGTCGTTCCGGCACATCCTTGGGCTCCGATCACGTACGATGCCGTTCCCCATCGCGGTGGATAGCATCGCGTACCGATTTATTTTGTTGCGCCCGCTGCCTCCATCCGTATTTCCGACCCCGCAATCTCCTCATGCCTCGGCCCTTCGCAGCCTCTCGCTTTGGGTTGCCCACCCGCCATCATCTTCTCCCGCGTTTTGCCGATAACCGCGTCAGCAAGGAGGGAGAGAAACCGTGCAGCTGGCGCAGATCGAATCACCCAACCATCAGGCCCCGACGACGGAGGTCCTCGACCCCGAATTTCCCCTCCCGGAATTACCCCTCCCGGAATTACCTCTCCCGGAATTGCTCCGCCCCGATGCCTGGATGCTCGAGTCCATGGCCGGCCGCAACCTCGCCATGCAGCACCTCTTCGCGCGCATGCGCTGCACCGCTCCCCATTTCCGCGTCGCTGCCCTCGAGGGCGAGCCGGGCGCCGGCAAACTGCTGGCCGCGCAAACCCTCCATCGCCTCGGTCCCGCGGCTTCCTCAGGTCCGTTCGCTCCCTGTGCGGCCGCCGACTTACTGCAAAATGGCTCCTCCCTGTGGCGCGAAGCCCGCGGCGGCCTCCTCTACCTCGCCCGCATCGACGAACTCTCGCCCGACCAGCAACACCAGCTCCGCGACCTCCTCGAACGCGCCGCTCACGAGCGCATGCGCATTCACGCCGCCTCCGGTCCCCTCCAGCACGTCGCCGGATCCTCGCAGCCCCTGCGCCGCCTCGCTGCTGCCGGCTCCTTCCGCTCCGATCTCGCCAGTCATCTCACCGCCATCCGCTTTGCCCTTCCCCCGCTGCGCGAACGCCGCGACGATATTCCCGTGCTCTCCGCCCTCTTCCTGCGCCAGTGGATCGCGCGCCACCGGAAGCCCCTCCGCGGCTTCGCTCCCGGCACCCTCGATCGCCTCTCCACCCACGCCTGGCCCGGCAATGTCCGCGAACTCGAAACCGTCATCGCCTCCGCCGCGCTCGAAGCCCCCGGTCAGTGGATTCGACCCATCGACCTGCCCCGCCTCGACTGGCCCGCTCACGTTCCCCTCCCCGACTCCCCTGAAACCCTCCTCGACGACCCCAATCTCGACCGCGCCATCCTTCGCCATGTCGCCCTGGTGCTCGCCCGCGTCAACGGCAACAAAGTCCGCGCCGCCCGCCTGCTCGGCATCAGCCGCTCCACCCTCTACCGCATGCTCGCCGCCGCCACGCCCGCAAACCAGCCTCCATCCTTCTGAGCGAAGCGAAGGACCGGCGGTTTCAGTGGCTGCTGCCTCTGCTTTCGCCTTTGCTTTTGCTTTTGCCTTTGCTGTTATCCAGGGCGAAGCTTCCGCGCGAAGCTTCCGCATCCGCTGCGCGCATTTTGCGCAACATCATTTCCAGCCGCAAGTCGCAGGACCTGCACTTCTCCCGCCCACGCCACCGCCGTGGACCGGAGAGGCGTAATTTCAGCTGGAAGGAACGTCTGTCCAGCTACCGCCCCGCATCCTCCGCCGCAATCAGCTCATAGCTCACAAACGCCACCTTTTCGCTATCCGGCGACCACGACGGTACATTCATCGTTCCCTGCCCGCCAAACAACTGCGCAAGGGTCGTAATCTTCCCATCCGCCAGCGACAGCACCCGCAACTCCACCTCCTGATTCGCCGGATGCCCCGTCACCCCCGGCGCATACGACACAAACACCACCATCTTCCCATCCGGCGAAACATGCGGAAACCAGTCGTTCGTCTCGTCCTTCACCACCTGTTCCTGGCCGCTCCCGTCCGCATGCATCCGCCAGATCTGCATATGCCCCGTGCGCACGGAGTTGAAATAAATCGTTTGCCCATCCGGCGAATATTCCGGCCCGTCATCCAGCCCCTCCGCCGTCGTCAGCCGCGTCTCCTCGCCGCCCGCCGCAGGAATCGTGTAGATGTCGAAGTTCCCTTTCCGCTCTCCCACAAACGCCAGCGTCTTTCCATCCGGCGACCATCCATGCAGATACGATGGCGAAGCCTGCGTCACTCGACGCGCCGCTCCACCTCCAGCCGGAACCACATACACGCTCGACTCATGATCCGCCTGCGACGAATCGCTGATCCCGATCCACGCCCCATCCGGCGACAGCACATGGTCGTTGTTGCAATGGTCCTGCGCGCCCGTATCGATCACCACCGGCTCGCCCTGCGCCACCGGATGCGTCTCCACCGTGATCGCCAGCCTCTCCAGATGCCCGTTGCGATTGAAGATCAGCGCCTTCCCATCCGAAGTCCAGTTCGGCGCCTCGAAATGGCTCGCCGACACATACGTCACATGCCGATCCGTCGAGTCCTCCGGCACCGTCTCCAGCACGCTCCACAGCACCGGCGCGCCGCTTGCCGCCGACAGCGCCTTCATCTCCACATGTGAAAACGCAGCCGTCACGCCGGCATCCGCATCATGCGCGCACACGCCAATGCCCACATAAAATTCGCCCCGCAGCGGAACCCGGATCGCCGCCCCTGCTGGCGTCAGCGGATCGCCCGCCTTCTGCGCGACAAACAGAGTCACCGTCTCCCCGCGCTTCACAAGCCGCAGCCGCACCGGCCCCGTCAGCGCCGACTCAATCTCATGCGTCGTCCCGCCCGGCGCGTCGCGATACTGCAGCGAAGTCAGCCCCACCCCGTGCAGCGCCGCATCCGCATACACCGCGTCCGCATCGAGGCTCTGCCGAATCATCAGCACCGCCTTCCGGTGCGGATTCCCGCCCGCCGTCTCGAACGCCACATCCGCCGTCAGCGAAAGATCGCCCGTCATCTTCTTCCATACAAAGTGGAACGCATCCGCATTCGCCCAGATATTCGCCCCGCTCCCCGTCACTACATACGTCTGCGCCGCCGCATCGTAGTGCGCCGACCCCGCATGCAGTACCGTCCCCACATCGGTCTGCGCGGCAAAGTCCCCCACCGCCGCCGTCTGCCCCACGGCCGCCGCGCCAAACAATCCCAACGCCGCCGCGCCCGCCAAAAATCCCCTCCGCAACTCGTTCCTCACGATGATTTCCCCTCTCTGCCGATCACGAATCTGTAAGAGACAATCCGCTCGCCACCGCGTCCCCGGCAACGGTAGGGGCGGGCCTCCGAAATGTCAATGCCCGGCGCCTCGCGCGGTCATATTGCCGACCCATTTCCAGAGCAAAAACGGACAACCGAACCCCTGCGCCTCCGCATCGAATTTCCGAGTTTTTTCCTGGACCCCGGCCGCACGCCGAGACCGCCCTATGCAGAGAGCAAATCTGTGACCAGCAACGCCTCACCCGTCCCGCAGGAACCCGCCCCCAGACCCGCCCTCCTCACCCCCGCGGACGCGCATCGGCCGCTCCGCCGGCTCAAGTCCGGCATCTCCGGCCTCGACGACATCCTCAACGGCGGCTTTCCTCAGGGACATCTCTATCTCGTCGAAGGCGATCCCGGCACCGGCAAAACCACCCTCGCCCTCCAGTTCCTCCTTGAAGGCATCCGCAACGGCGAGCGCGTCCTCTACGTCACTCTCTGTGAATCGCATATCGAGCTCGAACAGGTCGCCCGCTCCCACGGCTGGTCTACCGAAGGCCTCGAAATCTTCGAGATGATTCCTCCCGACGACGACCTCACGCCCGAATCCCAGTACACCGTCTTCCATCCCTCTGAAGTCGAACTCGCCGACACCATCGCCTCCATCCTCAAAAAAGTGGAGGAAGTGAAACCGCAGCGCCTCATCTTCGACTCGCTCGCCGAGCTGCGCATGCTCGCGCGCGATCCCCTCAAATACCGCCGCCAGATCCTCGCTCTCAAACGCCAGATCTCCGGCGGCAACATCACCGTGCTCCTGCTCGACGACCGCACCTCCTCCGGCTCCGACGACCTCCAGTTGCAGAGCATCGCCCACGGCGTCATCGTCTTGCAGGGCCTTGGCCGCGACTTCGGCATCCGCCGCCGCCGCATCGAGATTCACAAGCTCCGCGGCACCGCCTATCGCGAGGGCTACCACGACTACGTCATCCGCACCGGAGGCCTCCACATCTTTCCCCGCCTCATCGCCGCCGAGCACCAGCCCGGCTTCGTCCGCCAGCCCGTCTGCAGCGGCCTGCAGCAGCTCGACGACCTGCTCCGCGGCGGCATCGACACCGGCACCAGCACCCTCATGACCGGCCCTGCCGGCTGCGGCAAATCCACCATCGCCTTTCATTACGCCTATTCCGCAGCCCTCCGCGGCGAGAGGGCCGCCATCTTTACCTTCGATGAATCGCTCGGCACCCTCCTCGATCGCGCCCGCGGCCTCGGCCTCAACCCTGACCCGGTCATCGCCAGCGGCATGCTCCAGGTGCAGCAGATCGATCCCGCGGAGATGTCCCCCGGCGAATTCGTCGCCGCGATTCGCGACCTCGTCGACACCCAAAACCTCCGCGTCCTCGTCATCGACAGCATGAACGGCCTGCTCAACGCCATGCCCAACGAGCAGTACCTCGCCATGCAGCTCCACGAACTGTTCTCCTATCTGGGACAGCAGGGCATCGCCACCATCATCACCCTCGCCCAGGCCGGCGTCATCGGCGCCGCCATGCACTCTCCCGTCGACGTCAGCTATCTGGCCGACACCATTCTCCTCTTCCGTTATTTCGAGAGATGCGGTGAGCTCCGCCAGGCCATTTCCGTCGTCAAGAAGCGCAGCGGCTCCCACGAGCGCACCATCCGCGAGCTCTTCATGGAAAACGGCAGCGTCCGCGTCGGCAAACCCCTCCGCGAGTTTGAAGGAGTCCTCACCGGTGTCCCCAAACTCGTTGGCCTGCTGGCGTCCCAGGAGGATGGCTCTGTTTCCTGAGACCAAAGCCCCGACCCACGATCAGCGCACCATCATCCTTGCGCCCACGGGCAAAGACAGTCTCCTGATCGCGGGTCTGCTGGAGCGGCGATCCATGCCCTGCCACGCCGCCGCCTCCATCGAAGAGGTCTGCGTCGAGATTGGCCGCGGCGCCGGCGCCGCCATCGTCTGTGAGGAGGCCCTCACCGTCCGCGCCATCACCCAGCTCCACCGGGTCGTCGATGAGCAGCCGCCCTGGTCCGACTTCCCGCTCATCCTGCTCACCGTCGGCGGCCGCGTCACCGTCCAGAGCGAGCGCCTCCGCAAGTTGCGCCGCCCGCTCGGCAACATCTTTCTCCTCGAACGCCCCATCCGTCCGGAAACCCTCCTCAGCACCCTCGAAATCGCCCTCCGCGGCCGTCAGCGCCAATATCAGATTCGCGACCAGATGCAGCAGTACGCCCGCGCCCAGGAAGCTCTCCGCCGCTCCGAAAAGCTCGCCGTCACCGGACGCCTCGCTGCCAGCATCGCCCACGAGATCAACAATCCCCTCGAGGCCGTCACCAATCTCCTCTACCTCATCCGCTCCACGCCCGATGCCGATCAGTCGCAGAAATATCTCGACGACGCCGAGATGGAACTCGCGCGCGTCGCCGAAATCGCCCGCCAGACCCTGCGCTTCTATCGCGAGCCCAACCACCCCATCGACACCGACGTCGGCAGCGTCCTCCGCTCCGTCCTCGTCCTCTACAATTCCCGCCTCGCCGCCGCCGACATCGCCGTTCAGATGGAGATTGATCCCGACCCCGCCACCGTCCTCGCCAGTCCCGGAGAACTCCGCCAGGTCATCGCCAACCTCGTTGGCAATGCCATCGACGCCATGCGCCGCGGCGGACGCCTCCGCATCCGCGTCTCCACCGAGAACGCGCAGCCCAACGCGCAGCGCCTCCGCCTCACCATCGGCGATACCGGCTCCGGCATCCCCGCCGCCCTGCTGCCCGCCATCTTCGAGCCCTTCGTCACCACCAAAGGCGAAACCGGCACCGGCACCGGCCTCGGCCTCTGGGTCACCGGCGAAATCATTCGCCGCAACGGATGGGCCATCCGCGTCCGCACCCGCTGCGCGCCCGCCGCTGCCGGCACAGTCTTTTCGATCACCATGCCCCTCCGCACCGAAACCTTACCCGCCACCCTGGCCACCCACGCCGCCGTAGCCTAACGCCCCTCCACGTCATCCAGAGCGAAGCGAAGGACCTCGCGTTTGCATTTGCATTTGCTCTTGCTCTTGCTTTTGCTTTTGCCTTTGCTTTTAGCTGTCATCCAGAGGAGCGCAGCGACGAAGGACCTCGTGTTTGCTTTTGCTTTTGCTTTTGCTCTTGCTCTTGCTTTTGCTCTTGGCGTTGCTTGTTCCGTGGTCCCTGTTCCCTGTTCCCTATACCCTGTTCCCTGCCCCCTGCCCCCTGCTCCCTATACCCTGTTCCCTATACCCTGTTCCCTGCCCCCTGCTCCCTATACCCTGTCTTGCATGAAGAAATACACCTTCACCGCCACCATCGAAGAAACCGGCGACGGCGGAGCCTTCGTGCTCTTCCCGCATAACGTTGAACAGGAATTCGGCGTCAAAGGCATGGTTCCCGTCCAGGCCACCTTCGACGGCATCCCCTACCGCGGCTCCCTCACCCGCTGCGGAGCCGCCGACCATAGGCTCGGCATGCTCAAATCCATTCGCGAACAACTCGGCAAAAACCCCGGCGAAAAAGTGAAGGTCGCGCTCTGGAAGGACGAAATCGTCCGCACCGTCGAAATCCCCGCCGACTTCGCCGCGCTCCTCAAAAAAGAGAAACTCCTCCCCGCCTTCGAGAAGCTCAGCTACACCCATCGCAAGGAATACTGCCGCTGGATCACCGAAGCGAAGAAAGCCGAAACCCGCACCGCCCGCCTCGAAAAATCCATCGCCATGCTCCACAAAGGAATCAAAACGCCGGGTTAATGGGGCCACGCCAGCGGAGAAAGTCGCATGCCCATCGAGTCAGGAAATCGCCCCACGAACCTCAGCGCTCCGCAGCACAGGAGGCGCATCGCCCCTCGGCACATCGCGCTCATCATCCTCGCCACCCTTTGCAGTCCGGCTTGCCCCGCCCAGTCCCGCTGGGCCCATCCCGGCCCCAACGGAAAACTCATCTACGCTCGCACCAAACGCGGAGATCGCATTCCCGATTTCTCTTCGTGCGGCTATCGGGGCGGCGGAGTCGCCCTGCCCGACGCCCCCGAGCGGATCACGCTCACTCCAGGCCATCTCGGCGACGACGCTCCCCGGATCCAGGCCGCTCTCGACAAAGTGGGCCGTCTTCCCGCGCGTGCGAACGGCATCCGCGGAGCGGTCGTGCTCGCCCCCGGAACCTACTACCTCCTCAGCACGCTCCAGATGCACGACGCCGGCGTAGTCCTCCGCGGCAGCGGTCCCACCGGTACCCAGGCGACCGTGCTCCAGCTCTCGGGAGCGCCGCATCTGGCCATCAACATCGCCGGCGAATTCCACCAGCAGGAATTGCCCGGCGCGACCTGGCTCACCGATCGCTATGTGCCCGCAGGCGCAACCATCATCCATGTCGCCGACGCATCAGCGATCCATCCTGGCGATCTGCTCGAGATCCTGAAGCCAGTCACGCCCGCGTGGGTGCACTTCATGCGGATGGATCACCTCGCACGCGACGGTGAGCCGGAAACATGGGTGAAGAACAACAGCATCCCGGTGCGTCGCCGCGTTGTCAGCGTCCAGGGCAACGCCATCCAGCTTGAAGTGCCGCTCACCGACTCGTTCGACGCGCGCTTCTACAGCGAGCAGGCGGCGACAGTCACGCGCGTTGCCATCACCGGCCGCATCGCCGAGGCGGGCGTCGAGAATCTGCGCATCACCGCCCCGCCGCAGACGCTGCGCTATGGAATCGATCCCGAATTCGACGGCATCGCTCTCGACGACGTCCTCGATGCGTGGGTGCGATCCGTCACCATGGACGACATGGTGACCGCGGTGCGCATCGGCCGCGACGCCCAACGCATCACCGCCGAAGACGTCGACGTGCCCTCGCAGGCCATCGTGACCTCGACTGCCCGCGCAGGATCGTTTTGGGTGAATGGCACGCAGATTCTCATCGACCGTTGCCACGTCACCGGCGACAAGCTCTCGTGGGTGGAGACGCAGGCGCAATCCGAAGGGCCGGTCGTCGTCCTGCATGGCCAGTTCTCCGGAAATGGTAAGGTCGAACCCCATCAGCGCTGGTCCACCGGCTTCCTCGTCGATTCCTCCGACCTCGGCAACGGCGACCTCCGCATGCGCAATCGCGGCGAGATGGGCAGCGGTCACGGATGGACCATCGGGTGGTCGGTATCGTGGAATAACACCGCAGCCCGATTCCTCATCCAGAATCCGCCAGGCGTCCTGAACTGGTCGATCGGGGACATCGGCAACCAGGAAACCGCGCCGATGCCCGTCTTCGATGCGCCGAAAGGCGCGCCCCTCCCCGCTGCCGAAACAGAATCGAGCGGCGCACATGTCGAGCCCCCCAGCCTCTACCTTCAGCAGTTGCGCGAACGATTAGGTCCAGTGGCAGTCGCTGCCATCGGCTACCGCTGATTCCTCCCCGCCGTCTCCTGCATCCGCCTCCCGCCGTCAGCATCCAGCCCGCCATCCCTGGTACTCTGTCCCTGTGACGATTTTTCGTAACCTCACCGCTTTCGCGCTCCTCGCCCTCGCCGCCGCACCCGCGCATCCCCAAACCGCCCAGCAGGCCCAGGTCGCCGCCTCCGCCGACCTCGCCGCCCGCCGCAAGTCCCTCAATGACCTCTTCACCCAAATCTGGGATGACCACCTCAGCCACTCCCCTGAATTTGCCTCCTCCATCGGCGACAAGCGCTGGAACGATCAGCTCACTGATTACTCCGTCGAAACCTACAACGTCCAGCTCGCCCGTGGCCGCGAATATATTGATAAGCTCGCCGAAATCGACACCACCGGCCTGTCCGATCAGGAAATCCTCTCCAAAGACCTCATGGTCCGCGACCTCATCGAGCAGCAGGAGGAATCGCAGTTCAAGCCCTGGGAAACGCCCGTCAATCAGTTCAGCGGCCTCCACCTGGCGCTCCCCCAGCTCGTCGCCCGCCTCAGCTTCACCAGCACGAAAGATTACGACGACTACATCGCGCGCCTCAAAAAAGTCCCCACCGCCTTCCAGCAAATCACCGACAACTGCATGACCGGCATCGACGACCGTCGCGTGCCGCCCAAATACCTGCTCGAAAAAGTCCTCGTCCAGGTCAACGCTCTGCTCGCCCAGAAGCCCGAAGACAGCCCCTTCGCGCTGCCGCTTAAAAAATTCCCCGCCGCCGTTCCCGCCGCCGACCAAACCCGCATCCACGACGAAGTCCTCGCCGCCATCACCCACCAGGTCGACCCCGCCTACCAGCGCTTCGCCAAATTCCTCCAGGCCGTCTACATCCCCGCCGGCCGCACCGATCCCGGCGTCTGGTCGCTCCCCGACGGCGACGCGTACTACGCCTTCCGCGTCAAGCAGAGCACCACCACCGGCCTCACCCCCGCGCAAATTCACCAGATCGGTCTCGACGAATTAGCCAAAGACGATGCCGCCGAGCTCGTCATCGCGAAGAAGCTGGGCTACCCCGACGTTGCCGCTCTGCGCGCCGCCATCGTCGCCAATCCCAAACTCCATCCTGCCAGCGCCGACGCGCTCCTCGCCCTCTATCGCAGCGACCTCGACCAGACCCGCCCCAAACTTCCCGGCCTCTTCACCCGCCTGCCCAAAGCCCCGCTCACCGTCGAGGCCGTCCCCGCCTACATGGCCAAAGACCAGGCGCCCGCCTACTACGAGCAGGGCACGCCCGACGGCAGCCGCCCCGGCACGGTCTACGTCAACACCTATGACTTCGAGCACCACTCGCTCGCCAACGTCGAGTCCATCGCCTGCCACGAAGGCCTGCCCGGCCACCACCTGCAAATCTCCATCGCCCAGGAACTCACCGGCCTCCCCGCCTTCCGCAAATATCTGCGCTACACCGCTTACACCGAAGGCTGGGGACTTTACGCCGAGCAGCTTTGTAAGGACATCGGCTTCTATCAGGATCCGTATTCCGACTTCGGCCGTCTCGAAGCCGACGAATTCCGTGACATCCGCCTCGTCGTCGACACCGGCGTCCACGCCGATCACTGGACGCGCCAGCAGATGGTCGACTTCTTCCACGCGCGCTCCGGCCTCGACGACGCCACCATCAACGCGGAAGTCGATCGCTACATCGCCTGGCCCGCCCAGGCCCTCGGCTACAAAATCGGTGAGTTGAAAATTCTGGAGCTGCGCACGCGCGCCAAAGAAGCTCTCGGCTCAGCCTTCAGCCTGCGCGCCTTCGACGATCAGGTCGTCGACTTCGGCCCCTTGCCCCTCGACGTCCTCGACGCCCGCATCACCGCCTGGATCGACTCCCAAAAACCCCAGCGCGCCGCCGTCAACTGATCGTCATTCAGAGCGATTGAAGGATCACCCCTTCAAATCCCCGCGTACCACGCGTACCCGCCGTCCGCCGCAGCCCCGCCCAATCCCTTCCCCATCCCCTTGAACGAATCCACCGCCGTCACCCGCGTCAGGTACTTCACGCTCTTGTAGCCCAGTTGCCGCGGCACCCGCAGCCGCAGCGGCCCGCCGAACCCCATCGGCAAATCCCCGTCGTTCATCCCCATCGTCAAAAATGTTTGCGGATGCAGCGCGTCCGCCATATCGATCGACTCCCACCAGTCCTTCTCGATCGAGTAGTACGCGAGATACCGCGCCTGCGGCAGAATCCCCGCCTCCTCCAGAACCCCATGCAGCGGCGTCCCAATCCACTCCGCGATGTACGACCACCCCTCCTCGCACGCCACTTCCGTAATTTGGTTGTGTACCGGCATGCTCCGCAAATCCGACAGCGAAAACGACGTCGGCCGCGCCACCAGCCCATCCACCGCCAGCCGCCACTCCGCAAACCCGCCCGCCTGCAAGCGCGTGTAGTCCGCGCTCGGCGGAGCCGTCTCGTTGCGGAACGGCATCTTCGAAATCATGCTGCGCGGAAACTCCCGCGCCGGTGCGTGCGCGCCCACCAGCCGCTGCGCCGCATACGTCAGCGTCTCGCCCGGCCCGTAAATCCCCCCGCCATCCGGCGGAATCAGCCCGTACCGCCGCGCAATGCGGTCGGCCGCGCCCAACCCGGCCGCGCCCACCGCCGCCACCACGCCGCCGCGAATCAAGTTCCGCCGCGAGATCGGACTCATCGCTCCTCCTCGTTGCTCGCACCACGGCCCGTAATCATCGCCCGCATGCGGCTCCGGAACCCCGCCACCGCCACCATCGTCACGTGCGCCACCAGAAACACCACCAGCGCTCCGGTCAGAAAGAAATGCAGCGTCCGCGCCGTCTGCCGTCCGCCCAGCGCCGCCACCGCCCACGGAAACGTCCCTTCAAACGCCAGCGACATCGCCAGCCCCGTCCACACCATCAGCGGCATCAGCACAAAAACCACCGCCAGATACGCCGTTCGCTGCAGCACGTTGTAGGCGTGCGCCTCGCCCGCCTCCGGCCCCGCGCGCCGCAGATAGCGCGCCATCCGCCGCCACAGCGCGCCCCACGACCGCTCGCCCCGCTGCGGCATCAGATTTTTTCTGAAGTGTCCCGTCCACAACCCATACAGCCCGTAGACCGCGCCCGCCAGCACCAGCAGCCACGCCGCCTCAAAGTGCAGATACCGGCTCCAGCCATTCTGGTCCGGCATCACGTAGTTGTAGCCCGTCGGCACCGTGTCGCGCGACGAAGGAATATGCAGCGTGAACGCCGGCTGCATGTTCACGTTGCCCGTCTCGCCCCAGTAAAACCGCGGGTGCGAGATCACAATCTCCACGCCCGTCACCAGCAGCAAGAAGAAAGCCGCCACCGTCGCCCAATGCGTCACGCGCACAATCGCCGCGTGCCGGGGCTTCGTCGCTTTGGGAACCGAAACAGCGGTGGACACGCCGCGAGCATAGCACAGCCCACTTCCTCCTGGCCCGCCGAATCAGCCCTCCGCCGCCGGGAACCCTGCGCGGCCCTGCGGAGTCTGACAACCAGGACCCTGATTCCCGAGGAGAAAGCACCATGGCCATGACGTCCACCACGCCGCACCGCCTGACCGCCGAGCCCAACGTCACGCCCCTCATCGACGTCCTGCTCGTCCTGCTCATCATCTTCATGGTCATCGTGCCCGTCACCCCCCGCGGCCTCCAGGCCATGCTCCCGCAATCGCCCAGGTCCGGCCAGGCCACGCCGCCGCAAACCATCGTTGTGCAGATTCTCAGCAGCGCGAACGGCCCGATCTACAAAATCAACGACCAGCCCGTCGCGAACAAAACCCAGTTAGCCGCCCAGCTCAACCGCATCTACTCCCTGCGCGCCGAAAAAGTCCTCTTCGTCAAAGGAGACCCCACCCTCGACTTCGCCTCCGTCGCCGCAGTCCTCGACATCGGCCGCGCCCTCGGCATCGACCGCATCGGCATCCTCACCCCAGGCCTCGCTGCCAGCTAAGCGCCGCGTAATCCTGGCCGTCTCCGCGCCGCTCATCCCGAAGCGCTGCCTGCCCCCGGAAATGACAAGGTCCTGACATCCGTCAGACCCGCCCGTGACACCTGCGCCCGCGAATCCCGGCACTCTGTCCCCATGCCGACACGGGAACTCCTCAGCGACCCGGCCGAATCCGCCGCCGGTGACAAACCCTCGCTGCGCGCCGTGCCCGCGCTCCCGCACCTGGCGAATCAGCTCCAGCCACTCCACGAAGCCGCCCGCCTCAGCCCGTGGATGCAATCGCCTCTGCGCCGAGCCTGCGACCTCGCCTTCGTCCTCGCCTTCCTGCCCCTGCTTCTGCCCCTGGGCTGCGCCGTCGCCATCGCCGTCCGCGCTTCCAGCCGCGGCCCCATCCTCTTCCTGCAACAGCGCATCGGGCGCGACGGAAAGCCCTTCACCATCCTCAAATTCCGCACCATGCTCGAAGCCCCCGCCCCGCGGCACTCCAGCATCACCACCATCCGCGACCAGCGCCTCACCCGCGTCGGCCGCCTGCTGCGCTGGTGGAAACTCGACGAGCTTCCCCAATTCCTCAATGTCCTCCGCGGCGACATGAGCCTCGTCGGACCGCGTCCCCGCGTCCCCGAACAGCAGATCGCTCTGCTGCCCTGCCGCCCCGGCATCACCAGTCCCGCCACCCTCGCCTTTGCCCAGGAAGAATATCTGCTCGCCGCCATCCCGCCCGATCGGGTCGAGGACTACGGCCGCAGCGTCCTGCTGCCTCTGAAGCATCGCCTCGACTGCGCCTACATCGCCGAAGCCACGCTGCTCTCCGACCTGCGCCTGCTGTGCGATACGGCGCTGCGGCGGTGGGCTCGCGATTCTCCCTCGCAAGCCGCTCCGTCTGCGGCGAAACCGTCTGCGGCGAAACCGTCTCCGCCATCGACGCGCCTTCGCCGCGGGCTGCCCGCGCGATTTTTATCCGGCGGCGAGTTCTTTGGCGCGCTGCGTGGCGCGCATGACGGCCTTGATGAGCGTGACCCGCAGGCCGCCTTCTTCCAGTTCCAAAATGCCGTCGATGGTGCAGCCGGCCGGCGTGGTGACGGCGTCTTTGAGCAGCGCCGGATGGTAGCCGGTTTCGAGCACCATTTTGGCGGCGCCGAAGGTGGTTTGCGCGGCCAGCAGCGTGGCGATGTCCCGCGGCAATCCGACCTTGACGCCCGCCTCGGCGAGCGACTCGAGAATGATGTAGATGAAGGCCGGACCGCTGGCGCTGAGGCCGGTGACCGCGTCCATGTGCTTCTCGTCGACGATGACCGTGCGGCCGACGGCGGCGAAGAGGCTTTCGGCCAGCGCCATGTGGCGCGGTTCGACGAAGCGGCCGCGGCAGAGCGCGGAGATGCCGGCGCCGAGCATGGACGGCGTGTTGGGCATGGCGCGGACAACCGGGACTTCTTCGACGGCGGCGTGCTCGATGGCTTCGGTGCGGACCGACGCGGCGAAGGAAATGAGCAGTTTCTCCGGCGTGAGCGCGGTACGAATGCTCTCGACGAGCGCGGGCACCTGCAACGGCTTGACCCCGAGCAGGATGATCTCTGCCTGGCTGGCGATGGCCAGGTTGTCGGTCGAGACGTCGATGCCCCATTGCGTGGAGAGCGCGGCGGCGCGTTCGGCGTGGGCGACGGTGGCGGAGAGTTGATCGGGCGGAACAATCTGCTGCTTGAGGAACGCCTGCAGCAGGATGCCGCCCATTTTGCCGGCGCCGAGAACGGCGATGCGGTGGCTGGAAAGGTCCGTGGTGTCGGGCATATCTACAAGGTACCGCGATCTGGCCTGGAGCCACCCCCTCCCCTCCAGTCTTTGCGTAAGTAATGATTCTAAAGCACTTAGTGGCAGGACTTCACAGTTAGCGGAAAAACCCGCAGAGAGCAACCGCTTTGAAGGGGCACGACTTCAGTCGTGCCATAAGATCAGCAAAATCAGCGGGCTTCAGCCCCTGAGGGACGCTCGCAGAGAGCAACCGCTTTGAAGGGGCACGACTTCACAGTGCGGAAAAACTGACAAGGTTGCACCTTCTGTGAAAGGGCACGACTTCCCAGCTTGCGGAAAAACTCGCAGAGAGCAACCGCTTTGAAGGGGCACGACTTCAGTCGTGCCGCAAGGGCCAGCAAAATCAGTAGGCTTCAGCCCCTGAGGGACGCTCTCGGCGCAGTCTTCATCCTGGATTCTCCATTTTTCCCGCAAGCTGGGAAGCCCTGCCCTTTCAAAGCGGTGACCGCAGTCAGGCAGGCGGTGTAAAGTCGAGGCCCGCCTGCTGCGCGGCCTCTTCCGTCGCCGGCAAATTCAGTTCGCCCAGCGGAATCTGCTGCTGCCGCCCTGACGCCGCATCGTCCAGCACAATCACCGAGCTGCCGGTCAGCGCGTAATTGCGAATCGCCTGCCGATGCCCGTCGTTGAAGATCAGCGTCAGCTGCGGTTCAGGCCGCACCGCCGCAACCGCCGGCGCAGCGTACAGGGGCGCACTGCCATACGCCGGCCGATCATCGTCAGGGGGAGCGCCGCCATCGTCCGCTTGCAGCGGCGGGGCCGGCGCGTCGGCTTGCGGATCGCCAATGTCGTTCCCGTAGCCGAGAAAATCGGGATACCCGAGTTCCCACGGCGTCAGATTCCAGCCGGTTGCATACGGATAGCCGCCGTAACCGCCGTAGCCACGATAAGGAGAACGATACCGGTCATGGCCGCCGGCATGGTCTCGATCATGGTCTCGATCATGGCCGCGATCGTACCCGCGTCCGCTCCAGGCGCCGCGTCCAGCGCTTAGGCTTCCGCGATAGCCGTTGCCGATATTCCGCGCGGGGACCGCATACCGCATGCGCGGAGCGGAACCGAAACTCCGCGGCGCAGCGAAAGTGCGCGAGCCAAAAGAGCCCGAGAATCGTCCGCCCGATCCCGAGAATCGTCCGCCCGATCCAGAGAATCCGCCGCCAAAGCTGCGCCCGCCGCTGAATCCAGCATGCCCGCCGCCGCCCGCATGTCCGCCGCCCGCATGGCCGCCGCGTTGCGCCACCGCCGCGGGAGCCGCGCACAGCAAGGCTCCAGCGACCAGCAGTCCCGGAATCGCAACTGAAAAGACGCGCCGCATGGCAACGATCCTACTCTCTTTTCGATGCCCCAAATCCGCGAGCGGCGCACGCAATCGGCCGCTCGATACAACAGACGAGCGACCCGTCAAATTAGTTCGGTTCCCCACAAATCATGCAGGTGCAGCACGCCTTCCACCGCGTTCTCGCCGTCCACCACAATCATCGAGGTGATCTTTTTCTCCTCCATGGTATGCAGCGCGCGCACCGCCAACTCGCTGGCGCCAATGGTCTTCGGCGACGCATGCATCACGTCGCCGGCCGATTTCAGCAGCCCGTCGGGGCCGTCGCGCTCCAGCAACCGCCGCAGATCGCCGTCGCTGATGATCCCGGCCAGTTTCCCGTCGCGCTCCACCACCGTCATGCCCAGCTTCTTCCGCGACATCTCGTAGATCACGTCCTTCATTGGCGTCTCAAGCGTGACCCGCGGAATCGCGTCGCCGGCATGCATCAGTTGCCGAACGCTCGCCAGCCGCTTGCCCAGCTTGCCGCCAGGATGCAGCGCGGCAAAGTCTTCCTCGCGAAAACCACGCCGCACGGAAACCGCAATCGCCAGCGCATCGCCCAGCGCCAGCATCGCGGTCGTCGACGCCGTCGGCGCCAATCCCAATCCGCACGCTTCGCCGGGAACCGAGCAGTCGAGCGTCACCTCGCTGGCCAGCGCCAGCGTCGACTGCGTGCTGCACACAAACGAGATCAGCGGATTGCCCATGCGCTGGATCGTCGCCAGCAGCCGCAGAATCTCCTCGGTCTCGCCGCTCGCCGACAGCGCGATCACCAGATCGCCTTCCGCGATCATGCCCAGATCGCCGTGCACCGCTTCCGCCGGATGCAGAAAGAGCGCGGGACTGCCGGTCGAACTCAGTGTCGCGGCAATCTTCTGCGCGATGATGCCGCTTTTGCCCATGCCCGTCACGACGACGCGGCCGCGCGTCTGGCCGCAGCCAAGAATGCGCTCGACGGCGCGCTCAAAATCCGCCGCCATCGCGCCGTCCAGCCTTTCAGCCAGCGCCAGCAGGGCTTCGGCCTCAATGCGGACCAGGCGCGACGGTGTGTGCGAATCGGGCATGCTCGGAAACTCGGCTCTAAAACACCTGATGCTATCACCCGGCAGCCGGCCTCGAAGCGGCGCTTCCCGTTAGAATGAAGAGGCGAGGACAAGCGCATTGCGGCGAAACTTTCTGGTACTGGCGGCGATGGTGGCGGCTCTGGCGCTGATGATCTCCGCCGGCGTCATGAATTACCTGCAGCGCCGGCGCGCCGAAGAAGCTCGCGTCCAGGCCATCAAAATGCAGCTTGTGCCGGACAACGGCCAGTCCACCGCCGCAGCGGAACCCGCTCCTGCCGCGGATGCGCAGCCCGGCGACGACGGCTACGTTTCGCCGCTCCAAGGCAAACAGGCGCCCGCGTTTACGCTGGAAGACCTGACCGGGAAGCGCGTCTCGCTCTCCAGCTACAAAGGCCGGCCGCTGGTCGTCGACTTCTGGGCCACGTGGTGCGGCCCGTGCAAAGTCGAAATCCCCTGGTTTGAAAAATTGCACGATCAATATGCAGGCCAGGGACTCGAAATTCTCGGCGTCTCCACCGACGATCTCGATCGTGATGACCCCGCCAAGCTCTTCACCGAGAAGCGCGACATCTCCGACTTCGTCGCGAAGATGCACATGAACTATCCCATTCTGCTCGGCTCCGATTCCCTTGAAGATCTCTACAGCGTCGATGCGATGCCGACGACATTGTTCATCGACCGCAACGGGAAAATCGTCGCCTCCACCGTCGGCCTCGCGCCGCGCGACGAAATCGAAGCCGACATTAAGAAAGCCATCGCCGGAGCGCAGTCATGAAATTTCTAACCGCTGCATTCGCCACCGCAGCTTTGCTGGCGTCCTGCGCAACCGCGGTTCCGCAGGCTCTGCCGTGGCAGAGCGCCGACAATGCTGGCGGCTCCACCCAGCAACTCGTCCACTTTCTCTACCCGCAGCAGATCGCCGTGCCGGCCGGCACGCCGCAAACCGTCGAACTCCATTTCCGCATTGCCGACGGACTGCACATCAACTCGCACACACCGCGCCAGAAGAGCCTCATCCGCACCGAACTGATCGTCGCCGAACCGTCAGGCGTCACTGTATCCACGGTTGATTTTCCAACCGGCGCCGACTATGCGTTTCCCGCCGATCCCTCGCAGAAGCTCAGCATCTACACCGGCGAATTTGTGCTGAAGATGCACTTCGTCGCCCAGCGCGGCAACCATCTCGTCCAAAGTGCTCTGCGCTACCAGGCATGCGACAACCGCAGTTGCTTCCCGCCGCGCAACGCTCCGGTCGCCATCGACATCGTCGCGAAGTAACGCTCCTTCTCCGCATCGACCGCGCCGCTGCTAGCCGGTCACCGCCGCTTTCGCCGTCGAATGACGCCGGACGAACGTCGGCGCCACCAGAATCGATGGCTCGTCCGGATTGCCGTGCCCAGCGCTGCCGAGCCCCGCGCGAATCAGCCGCAGCAACTGCACCGCCGCGTTTTGCCCCATCGCGCGCAAAGGCTGGCGCACCGTCGTCAGGCTCGGATGCATCGTCGCAGCCGCCGGAATGTCGTCGAATCCCACCACGGAAACATCGCGCGGAACGTGCAGCCCGGCTTCGTGCAGCGCGGCAATCGCGCCCATAGCGGACGCATCGTTGAAGGCAAAAATCGCAGTAAACCGCGGTTTCCCGTGCAGCAGCCGGCAAGCGGCCGCGTACCCAGGCTCGCTGCCCGGCTCGCTTCCTTCCAGCTGCACCACCAGTTCCGGATCAACGCGGATCCCCAGCGTGGAGCACACGCTGCGGATCGCGTCCCAGCGCACCCGCGTGTCGGAACTGAACGTCTGCCCCTTGATGAAGGCGATGCGGCGATGTCCCAGATCGTACAGATGGCGAAGCGCCAGTTCGGCCGCGGTCAGGTGATCGAGTTCAATCGTCACCACGCGATGCTTGCGGCTGTGTCCGGAAACGGCCACCACAGGAACATGCAGCGCCTCGCGAATCGGCGTATCGACGGCGATAATTCCCTCGACGGCGCGCGCCTCCAGCATGCGCGGATAGCCCTCCAGAAGATCCGCCCGGTGGCGATGGCTCACCACAAAATAGAAGAACTCCTCCTTCAGCAGCGCGTCCTCGATGCCGCCCAGCACCATCGCCGAATATCCTTCGCTGATCTCGGGCACCATCACGCCGATGGTGTAGCTGCGCCGGTTGCGCAGGCCGCGCGCAAACGCGTTGGGTTCGTAGTTCAGCAGGGCCGCCGCTTTGATCACCCGCTCCTGCGTCGCTGCGGCAATCCGATGCGCGCCGCCGGAGTGATTGAGCACCCGCGACACCGTCGTGGGCGACAGGCCAAGATGCGCGGCCAGCTCTTTCAGGCCGACGCCGCGCCGCGCTTTCCCCGGCTGACCTTCCCGCTTTGATCGCGCGCTGCTGATGCTTCCTCCTCACGATGGCCGCGAGCCAGGCGGACTGCGCCCATCCTAAATGGCCGGTCGCGGGATTTCGTCGAATGGCCGGCCTGGCTTCGGCGGCCCTGCGCTCCCCCCGGGCGGCCCGCGCTTGACAGCCGTAACGGCCGAATGGTAACCATCATATCCATAGCGCAATCGATTGTGCACAGATGCACAAACGGTTGCGCGTTCTGCCGTCAGGTCCCCAAGTGACGCACCGGCGCATTTTTCCTGCCGCTCAGGCATCCCCAAACTGGGGCGGCACATCAGGGCACAGTTGCACGACTTTCTAAGGAGAAGCCAGAATGCAAGTTCAACCCCCAGAACACGTCCGTTCCGCGCGGACGGTTAGCGGCAGCGCGCGCCTCAAGACGCCCGCACGCCTGCGCACTGCCTTGGTCACGCTGTTTGCCCTCGCGCTCGGCTGCCTCCTCGCTCCTTCGCTGCATGCGCAGTTCGGCTCCAGCCTCTCCGGAACGGTCACGGACAGCAGCGGCGCCGTCATCCCCGGCGCAACCGTCACCCTCACCAATCCCGCGACCCACGAAGCGAAGACGACCAAAACCAGCGCCTCTGGTTTTTACAACTTCAGCGAGCTGCAGCCCGGGACCTACAGCGTGAAGGTCACCGCCAGCGGATTCAACGACCAGAGCTATCCCGACGTGGGCATCTCCGCGGAATTGTCCCGCGGCCTCGATGTCAAGCTGACCGTCGGCGCAGCGACCCAGACGGTCACCGTTAACGGCAATCAGACGCCAATCCTGCAGACCACCGACGCCGGCATGTCCAGTTCGATCGGCGCCGATGACGTAACCCGGCTGCCCGCGTTCGGGCGCGATCCTTACGAACTGCTGCGCACCAGCGTCGGCATCACCGGGGACAGCGCCCGCTCCGGCAATGGCGGCGCTGTCGCTCTGCCCAACAACACCAGCCAGAACCAGTCCAACGTCGGCATCTTCCAGACAGAAAACCAGATTCAGATCTCCGCGTCCGGCCAGCGCGTCACGTCGAATACCTACACGATCGATGGCGTGACGGTCGACAGCCTGCTCCACGGCGGCTCCACGATCATTACTCCCAGCATTGAATCCGTCCAGCAGATTACCGTGCAGGCCGCGAACTACGACGCCAGCCTGGGACGCAGCGTCGGCGCTCATATCCAGACCGACACCAAGGCCGGCACCAACGAACTGCATGGCACCATGTTCTTCCAGTACGACCAGCCGGGACTGAATGCCTATCAGTCCTACGGCGGCCCCACCAGCACGCCGGGCGTTTTCGCTCCGCCGATCAAGGACGATCTGCAGCAGCGCGAATGGGCAGCGAGCCTGGGCGGTCCCGCAATCAGGAACAAGGTCTTCTGGTTCGGCAGCTACGAAGCGGTCAAGAGCCGCCTGCAATCCTTCAGCGAAACCTATGTGCCCACAGCGGCGTGGTACTCAGGACTGGCCGCGGCGCGGCCCAGCGGCCTGGTCGCCGGCACCGTCGCCAAGCCTTCCGGCGAGGCCGTTGTGAAGGCTGTTCTGCCCGGCAACTGCAGCGCGCTGCAAACCGTGTGCGCGCCCGCAGGCACGGGCTTCGACGTCGGATCCTTCGGCGGTTCCGACGGCCAATATCTGCCCAACGTCAACGCCAACGGCACCGCAGCCGCTCCCAACCTCTATACCGGCGCCGGTCTCGACGGCATTGCCGACGTCGAATTCGCGCAGGTCGATACGCCCAGCCAGTATCGCGGTACCCAGTTCCACGGACGCGGCGACTGGTACATCAGCCAGAAAGATCAGGTCTACGGCGGCTTCTACACCCAGAAACTGGACCAGAGCTCGTTCGACTCCGCGGCTGGCGCGGCTGCCGATTCCAACCTGCCGTTTCGCCCGTTCAATTCCTCCGCCACCGGCGTTTACATCCACACCTTCAACGCGAATCTGATCAACGAAGCGCGCGGCAATTACAGCCGCTTCGCCGATAACCAGATCAAGGACACCAGCGGCCAGGTGAACTGGGGCGTCCCAGGGCTCTACGCCCAGAACTACGGCTTCGGCTCCTTCCAGTTCAGCCAGCTCTCGGCCCCGACCACGCCGTACATCGCCGCGGAAAACACCTTCGAGTTCCGCGACATGGTCACCTGGGTTCACCGGTCGCAGTCCATTCGCATGGGCTTCGTGGGACGCAAGGAGCAGGACAACGACGACGACTCCGGCCTGGCGCGCCCCAACTACGCCTTCCAGGGACTGTGGGACCTGGCCAACGACGCGCCACTGTATGAGGGCATCGGCGCCAATCCGGTCACGGGCGGCACGGGCAACGCCCAGCGTTACTTCCGCCGCAGTTACTTTGCCGGCTACGTCCAGGATGACTGGAAGGTGATGCCCACGCTGACCGTCAACCTCGGCCTGCGCTATGAGAATTTCGGAGCGCTGACCAACAAGGGATCGGCCGTCAACAACATGGTGCTGTCCACCACGGCGGGCGACCAGATCATCAACTCCCGGCTCGCGCTGACGCACACGCTCTATCCCGCGACGAACGACGCGCTCGATCCAAAGTTCGGATTCGCGTGGCAGCCCCCGTGGCGCAACGGCGAAATGGTGGTGCACGGCGGCATCGGCATGTCCCTCGACAATATCGACGAAGAGCCAATCTCGCCCGCCTATGAGAACGGCCCCGGCTACTTCGACTACGGCCTGTGCTGCGGCGGCCTGCAGTCCACTGACCCGAACTCCACCGGCACCGGCATCGTCTTCGAATTCGGCAACAGCGATTCACCCTTCAGCTACGCGCCGAATCCGAACCTGGCCGTCGGCGTCAATCCAACGACCGGCACGCCGAATGCCTTCACGCCGCCAGGCGGAACGCCCTCCACGCCCCAGGTGGAAACCTACAGCATTCTGCCCGGCATGCGGCAGCCCACGCTGTACAACTTCTCCTTTGACACGCAGTTTGCGATTCCGTGGCAGATGGCGCTGACCGTCGGCTACCAGGGAGCGACCGGCTTCCACTTCCTGCGCCTCGTCGATCAGAATTTCCTCTACCCACAGTCCAACGGAACCTGCGCCAGCGGCGGCGCTTGCATGCCGGGCGTCAACCAGACCCCGTTCTATGCGGCCTATGTGCCCACCTCCGACGTCCACACCGTCTACAACGCGCTCAACACGCACCTCGAAAAGCGCCTCCAGCACGGCGTCGACTTCAGCATCGTCTACACCTGGTCGAAGAGCATGGACAACGCCTCGGAAGAAGGCCCCGGCTTTGAGAGCAACCAGACCGATCCTTCGAACGATGCGGCGGAATATGGTCCCTCCGACTTCGACGTTCGCCACCGCGTAACCGCCGCCGGCACCTGGACGCTGCCGGGCCCGTCGCACAACACGCTGCTGAAAGAGACTCTGGGCAACTGGCAACTGAACGGCATCTACACCTGGCACACCGGCTTCCCATGGACGCCGGTCATCGGCGTGCCTTCCGTAGCGCTGATCAACGGAGCATCGACCATCGCGCCCACCCGGCCCACCGGCTACGGACCGGGCTCCGGCGCGCCTGCCAACGCCTTCGCCGGCAACAGTTGCTCCAACAGCGATTTCATCAAGGGCGGGAACTTCCCGCAGGGCGGAGCCAACTACTTCGTCTACGGAACGCCCGGACCGCCGGGAATCGGTCGCAATCATTTCAACGGACCGTGCTATATGGATGTGGACCTGAGCGCCGCCAAGCAGGTGACCTTCTCGATCCACGATCATCCGGCGCTCTTCCGTTTCCAGGTCAACACCTACAACACCTTCAACCACACGAATCTCACGCCCATCTCCTTCGGCAGCTCTGAAGCCACCATCTCCGACGTGACGACCGCAGGCACGCACGTCGACAACCCGCTCTTCGGCATCTCGCCGGGAGCGGACAACGGCCGCGTCATCGAGTTCTTCGGCCGGGTGCAGTTCTAACCCTCAAGCGAGCCCGAGGCGCGGCGGCATGGCGCACCGGGCTCGCCTGCAGCGCGGGATCAGCTTTTATTCAGCTTCGGCTGTGCCTCCCTTGAAGCTGAACGGTGGAGGGCGCTCCTCGTTCGAGCGCCCTCCATCTTTTTCTCGCGTCCGCCCACCGCTCACCCCTCGGCCCATCGCGTAATCTTTCCTGGGAGATCTTTATGGCTCGCACCTGGTCTGTCTTTCTTTCGCTGCTGATCGCGCTCGGGGCCGCCGGCGCGCGCGCCCAACAAACCAACGGCAGCGCTGCGCCCACAGACATTACCGTGGACGCGCACGCGCCCGGCACGCCGTTTCCTCATTTCTGGGAAGAGATGTTCGGCTCGGGCCGCGCGAATCTGTCGCTGCGCGACGACTATCGAAAAGACCTGCGCCTCGTGAAGAAGGTCACCGATTTCCAGTACGTCCGCTTCCACGGCATCTTCGACGACGAGAACGGAGTCTACAGCGAGGATGCGCACGGCAATCCCGTCTACAACTGGTCCTACGTCGATCAGATTTACGATGGCCTGCTCGCCAACGGCATTCGCCCCTTCGTCGAGATCAGCTTTATGCCGAAAGCGCTCGCGGCCAAAGTGCAATACCACGCCTTCTGGTACAAGCCGATTCCCGCGCCTCCGGCGAACTACGCTAAGTGGGACGCCCTGATCACCGCCTTCGCGCAGCATCTGATCGATCGCTACGGCCTCGATGAAGTTTCGCAGTGGTACTTCGAAGTGTGGAACGAGCCGAACATCGACTTCTGGATCGGACGCCCCGCGCAGTCCACCTATTTCGAGCTGTACGACCACACCGCGCGCGCCGTGAAGGCCGCGAATGTGCGCCTGCGGGTCGGCGGTCCGGCCACCGCCCAGGCGGCGTGGGTGGGCGACCTGATCGCGCACACCGAGCAGAACCACGTTCCCCTGGACTTCGTCTCCACGCATGTCTACGGCAACGACAGCGCGGAGAACGTCTTCCACGACAACCGGCACATTGCACCGCATCAGATGGTCTGCGCGGCAGTGGACAAAGTGCACGATGAAATCATCCATTCGGCGCGCCCCCAGATTCCGCTCATCTGGAGCGAGTTCAACGCCACCTACGCGAACGAGCAGGCGCTCACCGACTCCATCTACATGGGCCCGTGGATGGCCGACACCATCAGCAAATGCGACGGCAAAACGCAGATGATGTCCTACTGGAGTTTCTCCGACGTCTTCGAGGAGCAGGGCGTGGTCAGGACGCCCTTCTACGGCGGCTACGGACTGGTCGCCGAAGACGACGTCCCCAAACCGGCCTATGACGACTTCATGCTCCTGCACGAACTGGGCGACGAGCGGTTGCCGGCGCCCGTCGACGAAGCTCTGGTGACGCGCCGCGCGGATGGCGCCCTGGTGATTGCCGCCTGGAACCTGGTCGAACCCGGCGCGGAGGGCTCCAACAAGACCGTCACCTTCGATTTCAAAGGCGTCGCCGATGGAACCGTCGCCAGGATTCGCCGCGTCGACTCTGACCACGGCGACACCCTCGATGCCTGGAAGAAGATGGGCAGCCCGAAAAATCTCACCCAGGCGGAAATGGCCACGCTGCGCACGGACGCGGAACTCCACGCGCCGGAAGACGCGTCGATCCAGGACCACCAGCTCACCGTGACGCTGCCGCCCATGGGGTTGGCGGTCATCGAGATTCCCTGGCGGTAAACCCGGCCAGTCCGCTCGTGACCGCCATCACAGAGAGTCGCAGGCAATCCCTGCAAGCATCGGTGTATGTGTGACCGGGCTGCGGGACGAGGTCGGAATCGGCAACTGTGCGGCAAGCGCAGATCGCTGGCCGCCGGCGCGGCGCTTCTGCTTGCGTGCGTCCTGACTGGCTCGCTGCCGGCGCGCGCGCAGACTGCTGCATCGCATGCACTCTGGCCCATCTCCATCGACTACCCCGAAGACGGATCCATCTTCCCGCCGGGCATCTCGCCGCCCACCTTTCTGTGGCGCGACGCGGCAGGCAGTTCCTGGAGCGTGGAGGTCGCGCTCAGCGGCAAGGCTGCGCCCATGCGCGCCGCCGTCCAGGCACAACATTACCGCCTCGGTCCGCTCGACCCGGAATGCGAGCTCAACCCCAACGATCAGCCGAAGCTCACGCCGCAGCAGCAAGCCACCTGGACGTGGACGCCGAGTCCGCCCATGTGGGCAGCCATCCAGCAGCGCAGCGTCGGCAAGCCCGCGACCGTCACCATCATCGGCTACGGCCCGGGGCACGCCGTCGTCTCGCAGGCACACATCGCCATTAGCACATCGGCGGATCCCGTCGGCGCGCCAATCTTTTACCGCGACGTTCCGCTCATGCCCACCACCAACATCACCGGCAACGTGCAGCCGCTCGCTCAGTCGGCGCTGCCGCTCATTCGCTGGCGGCTGCGGGATATCCGCATGCCCGAGAGCCGCACCGTGTTGCAGAAAATGCCCACCTGCGGCAATTGCCATTCCTTCTCAGCAGACGGTAAGACAATGGGGATGGACGTCGACGGCCCCGAAGACGATAAGGGTCTCTACGCGGTCGTGCCGGTGCAGAAGCACATGAGCATCCAGAGCAAGGACCTGGTGCACTGGAACACCGACGGCCGTGTGGGCACGGTGCGCGTCGGGTTCATGTCGCGCATATCGCCGGACAGCCGCTACGTGCTCAGCACCTTCGCGGGACCGAACTACCGCCTGCTCGACACCTTCTACATCACCAACTTCACGGACTATCGTTTCCTCCAGGTGTTCTATCCCACGCGCGGAATTCTCGAGTGGTACGACCGCGCCACCGGCCTGCGCCAGCCCCTGCCCGGCGCGGACGATCCGCAGTTCGTGCAGACCGACGGCGTCTGGAGCCACGACGGCCAGTGGATCGTCTTTGCGCGCGCTGCGGCCCGTCCGCCGCGCGCAAAGGGCCAGGTCCGCGCTATCCGCGCCAATGACGCCAGCGAGACGCAGATTCAGTACGACCTCTACCGCATCCCCTTCAACCACGGCAAAGGCGGCACGCCCGAGCGCATCGAGGGCGCTGCGCAGAACGGCATGAGCAACACCTTCCCGCGCATTTCGCCCGACGGCCGATGGGTCGTCTTTGTCGCATGCCACAACGGGCAACTGATGCGCCCCGACAGCCAGCTGTACATCGTCCCATTCGCCGGCGGCGTCGCCCGGCGCATGCGCGCCAACCAGCGGCTCATGAATTCCTGGCACAGCTTCTCCCCCAACGGCCACTGGATGGTCTTCTCGTCGAAAGCCCGCTCCTATTTCACGCAGATGTACCTCACGCATATCGACGCCGGCGGCAACGACAGCCCCGCCATCCTCATCGACAACACCACCGCGGCCAACCGCGCCGTCAACCTTCCTGAATTCGTCAACATCGCGGGCGACGGCATCGAGGACATTCAGGTCCACGTCGCCGACGCGCCCAAACCGGCAGGACGCCTCGGCCAATGATGCAGGCGCGCTGGATCGTCGCGTTCGCGCTCGCGGTTTGCGCCGCGCCGCCCGCACTCTGCGCCCAGGGCTGTCCCATTCCCGACGCGATGCGCACCCGCATGGCCGGCACGCGCGACGCCGATACCTTCGCCGACCTGGGCATCGCCCTCGCGAATGCGAAGCAGTACGCCTGCGCGGCCAGCGCCTTTGCCGAATCCCTGAAGACGAAGCCTGACTCCGCCAATGTGCTGTTCATGTTCGGCGCCAGCCTCGACTTCTCCGGCAATCCGCAGGAGGCGGTCGCCGCATTGCAGGCCTCCGAGACCCTCGACGGCCGCAACCTGAAGCTGCATCTCGTGCTGGCCGCGGTCTTCGACCAGTTGCACCGCGACTCCGACGCCGTCGCCGAATGGAAAGCCGCGGTGGAGACCGATCCGCTCTCAACCGAAGCGCTCGACGGCCTGTCGCAGGATCTGGTCCTCGACCAGCAGGACCAGGCTGCCATCGATCTGCTGGATGACCCGAAGGTCACGGGCCTGCGCACCGCGCTCCAGAGTCTGAATCTCGGCACGGCCTACGCCGGCCTCGCCCAGCTGGACGCCGCCTCCGAAGCGCTGCGCGACGGCCTGAATACCACGCCCGATTCGCTGCCTATCGCCGCCGAACTGGCCGATGTGCTGGCGCAGGCACATCACGCTGACGAAGCCGACGCCGTCCTGCAACTCGCGCTCGCACGCCACCCCGCCGACACAGAAACTGCGTTGCACCGGTTGCGCCTGCTGCTCGCTGCCGATCCTCAAAAAGCCACGGCTGTCGGGCGGGAGTTACTGCGCACCGCACCCGGCAACTGGGAAGTCCTGTATCTCAACGGCGTGCTCGCCGCCCAGAACGGCGACATGGAGCAGGCCCGAGCGCATCTGCAGGCGGCCCTCGCGCTCAACGATGCCTCCCCCCTCGCGCACAGCCTGCTGGGCGTGGTGCTGGCGCGGCTCAGCGACTTCTCCGGAGCGCAACTGCAATTGCAACGCGCCATCGCCCTCGGCGACTCCAGCCAGGAAGTCCGCGATAACCTGGCGCGCGTGGAGCAGGCGCTGCCGCATGGAGGGCCGTGATCGGCCGGCTGCCGGGACTAAGATAAGGACGCCAAAAATTTCGGGCACGCGCCATGGGTCTTTTCCTGCCCCGATCGCGTCATCCGCGGTGGGATCGGTAATCACAAAAGCGTGGCGTGTTAGTTGCCGTTCAGGCGTTTCGATTGGGGAGCAGCGCTGTGGGCCAGGCAATCGCGATTCGGGCAGCAGTGAGGCATTGCGCAGGATTCCTGCTGGCTGCGCTGGTGCTGGGCGCGAACCCCGCGTGCGCGCAGAAAAACGGCCTCGCCTTCTGGGAACTCGATGCGCAGCATGTGGACCCGGTACTCCAGTTGGCGCCAAAGAAAGACGCTGTGCGGCTCGATTTTCTGCGCCGCTCCTTCGCGAACTTCGAGTGCTCCGCGGCCCGCATGCAGGAGCAGCCGGCAGGCAGGCACAATGCCCGCAATCTTCTCTGCACGCTCCCCGGACAAACATCCGACACGATCCTGGTGCTGACCCGGTTCGACGACCGCAGCAAAACCCGTCCCACGTGGCCGGACGCCCTGATGCTGCCCCTGCTCTATCACGCGCTCCAGGCCCAGCCCCGCCAGCACACCTTCGTCTTCGTGGCCGTCGACGGCGACTCGGGAGTCGATGCTTTCTCCCGCTGGCAACATCGCCCCGGTCAGTCGTCCCCGGCGACGACGATTGTGCTGGACAATCTGGCCCTGGGACGGCTGCGCCTCTTCCTCACCCAGCCCCGGCATCACGACAAGATCGTCCCGGGCGAATCGCCCCTGAAGCTGATGAACGATGAGGCCACAAAGACAGCCCAGCTAATGCACATGCCCGATCCCACGGGAGTGTGGGCCTATGAATACAGCGATGTTTCGTCCCTCCTCGGCCAACAGTTCCAGCAGGTAACCCAGAGCACGCTCGCCTACGCCGCTCTGCAGTCGCCGGAAGCGATCCTGTACTCTCAGATCGGCACACCCATGAGCTCTACAGCCTTCCACCAGGATTTCGATTTCCTCGCGTGGTATCTCTGCGATATCGACACGAAGTTGCCGCCCACAGGCCAGCCCGCGCCGCATTGAGCGTCGCGTCCAGCCTACCGCGCGGCCGCCCGCGCTCTATTCGCTTGCAATCACCGCGCCCGATGCGCGAAACTGGCGCTCTCACGTCCTATATAGCGCGGGGCAGGCGAAGCCTGTCTTGGCGTCCGCTGATGCATCTTCCTGCGGGTTTTGAAGGCGCATCCGAGCGGACTGTGGCGGGCAGCAGGCAGACTCTCTATGGACACGATTCCGTTCTTGCCGCAGGACAGCCTGGAGCAACAAGTCGCGCGCCTGCAGGCGCTGCTCGAGGCCACGCGCCAGGTCCATTCGACGATCCGCACCCATGAGGTGCTGATGCAGGCGGCCCGCATCCTGGTCCGCGAACTCGAAATGGACGGCGCGCTGTTTCTCGTGCCCGGTTCGGATACGCCGGTGGCTTTCTTCGGCGAAACACCGCCGTCCCCCTACCATGCGTGTGGACGCTTCCCCCTGTTTTCGCGGGAGAATCATCACCTGCTCGCGGAATTGGTGGTCACCACGCCGGAGAGCGGCGAGTTCTCGCTTTACGAGCAGGACTTCATCGAGGGACTGGTTCTCCAGACCGCGGTCGCGCTGGAAAACGCCACGCTGCACGAGCGGGACGTGGAGTGGGCGCGCGTCCAGCAGGATCTCAACGCGGCGCGCTCCGTGCAGCGTTCCCTGCTGCCCAAAACGATGCCCGCGATTCGAGGGTTTTCGATCGCCGCCCGCTCCACCACTTGCTACGAGGTCGGGGGCGATTACCTCGATTCCATCCCTCTGGCCGACGGAACGCACCTGATGGTGGTGGCCGATGTGGCGGGCAAAGGCCTGGCGTCGGCGATCGTGGCCACCAGTTTCCGATCGGCGCTGCGTTCGCAGGCCGGACAGGCGGTCAGCATCGTGCGCCTCGCCGAACGCCTCGGCCAGCAGCACTGGGACGAAGGCTCAGAAGCGCAGCGGCGCTACATGACCGCGCTGTTTCTCCGCCTCGACCCCGTTGCCCAGGAGATTGAAGTGGTCAACGCGGGTCATAACCCGGCAGCCCTGGTGCAGCCGGATGGCGCCGTGCGGACCATCGAGGCGTCCGGCACGCCTCTGGGCATGCTGCCGGAGATGGAATACACGGCGGAGCGCTTCGCCTTTCCGCCCGGATCGCGTCTGCTGGTGTATACCGATGGATTGACGGAGGTATTTTGCGGAGAGGAAGAATTCGGTCAGGATCGCCTGATCGAGACGTTTCGCGAACTGCCCTCGCCTCAGGCCGAGGTGATTCTGGATAGTCTCTGGAATACGCTCGCGGCCTGGTCGTGCCACGAACCGCAAACCGACGATATGACCGCGCTGGCGATTTGCCATCTCGGCCGGGAGACAAACCCTTCATGAAGAACGGAAGCTCGGTACAAGTCCGCCTTCCTTCGGAACTGGGTTTCGAGAAGGTCGCCATGAGCACGGCCGCCAGCATGGCCGGGCTCATGGGCTTCAGCAACGACCGCATCGAAGACCTGAAAACCGCCGTCGCCGAGGCGTGCATCAATGCGATCGAACACGGCAATCGACTCAACAACAGCCTCAGCGTCGGCGTCGTCCTCTCCACCAGCGACGATCAACTCGAAGTGAAGGTTATCGACGACGGAGCGGGCGTGCAGTCCGCGCCCCACAAGCCCGACATCGATCGCAAAATGCATGGCGATGAGGATCCGCGCGGCATGGGCATGTTCCTGATCCAGGCGCTCGTGGACGAAGCCGAGTGGGTGCAGGGACCTCCCGGCAAAAGCTTCGTGCGCCTCGTTATCCGCCTCGACAAGGAGAATCAGTAATGCAGGTTACGACCAAAGTCAGTGAGCGCACCGCCAGCGGAGCATCGGGCGGATCGGTCACCATTCTTGCCTTTGCCGGAGATATCTCGTCCGCCTCGAAGGATGCGATCCTCGGGGCCTATCACGGCCTCAGTGGCGTTACGCGGGTCCTGCTGGATTTCACCGGCGTGGATTACATCAATTCCTCCGGCATCGCCATCATCATCCAGATGCTCCTGGAGGCCGGCAAAGCGGGCACCCAGAGCATCGGCATCTTCGGCCTCAGCCCCCATTTCCAGAAGGTCTTCACCATGGTCGGCATCAATAAATACGCGGCGATGCACAAGGACGAAGCCGCGGCGCTGGCCGCTGCCTGATCGTCCGCCGGCCCGCGGGCTAGTCGGCCTGGGGGCCAATCTTCATGGTTTCCAGCAGGGTCTCCGCGGCCTGGCGAGCGTCGTAGTTGCGGAACTCCGCGGGCAATTCGAGGACCACGGCCCGCGGCGCCCATTTTTCCAGCGACGTCCGCGCCGGCGCGCTCCACATGCCGGGACCGAGCAGAATATAGTCGGCCTTCTGGCAGCGCAGCAGCAGTCTCACTTCGTTCACCAGGCTGGCCACACGCACCTCGAAGCCTCGTTGCGAAAGGACCGCGCGCACAAAAACGCCGAAATCCGGAGAGCGATCGATCACGATAACCCGGCGGAGCGACAGATCCGATTCCGCCAGCCTCGCTTCGGCAATAAAGGAGCCGGCCGCCTCGGCTTCCGTGGGATACGACTTGAGCACCGTGGTCAGACGCGTCAGCCGGAGCAGATCCTGCAGAAAGGGCCGGGGCGCCGCCAGCCGCAGATCGCCGCCGCGCCGCCGCAACCGGCTCATGCAGCGCACCAGCAGCCCAACCCCGCTGCTGTCGATCCGCGCCAGCCGATCCACCGCCAGCACCACGTGGCAGAACTCCCGGGCGGCCGCTTCGAAACGGGTGAGGAACGCGCGCGACTCTTCGCCCAGCACGATCTGCCCGTCGCACTCCAGAACGAAGATGTCGTCAACGAAACGAGAATTGAGATTGAGGGGCACGGTTTTCTCGATTGAGGGGGATTTCGGCTGAGACAGCCGTGAACTGGGAAAATAATACAGGCAGATTACACCCCTGACCACGCTCGAAATGCAGGGTCACGAAGCCGCGGCTCCGGCCTGGAACATCTCCAGCAGCACCTTAGCCGCCTGCTGAGCTTCAAAGCTGCGGAAGTCCGGGCACAATGCGAGAGCCGCGGCCTTCGGCGCCATGTCGCGCAGCGCCGCCAGCGCCGTGGCGGGGACGCAGTCCGGCGCATCCGGACCGAGCAGAATGAAATCGACAGCCTGGAACTGCAGCAGCGTCCGCGCGTCGCGCACCAGGCTGACGGTGTTCACCTCGTATCCATGCTGCGCCAGCACGGCGCGGATGAACGCGCCCAGATCGGCGGAGCGGTCGATCACCAGCACCCGCCGGCGCTGCGAGGGGCTTGCGCTTTCGCTGTGCGCCTGGCCCTGAAACGACTGCACCGCCTCGTCTTCGGTGGGGTAAGTCTTCAACAGCGTGTTCAGCCGCGTCATGTGCAGCAGGTCCTGCAGGAACCGCGGAGGCGCAGCAAAGCGAAGATCCCCGCCCCGTTTGCGCAGGTTGCCCATGCAGCGCACCAGCAGGCCGAGGCCGATGCTGTCCAGCCGGCTCAGTTCGTCGACGGTGAGCACCATGCGGCAGGACTCCCGCGCCGCTGATTCCAGATGCGATTCGAGCGACTTGACCTCCTCGCCCAGAACGATCGGTCCTTTGCAGCGCAAAATGCAAACGTTCGCGCGAAAGCGGCGCTCGAGTTGCAAGGGCATGCGTTCCTCGGTTCGGCGGGTCTCAGCGATTGCGAAGGTCGTGCCGGTTGCCTGCCAACTTACCACACGCGCGCCAGATCGGACATCGCCACGTCCCCAGTTGCGGCAGGCGCCGCCGCGGGGCCGTATCCCTGTGCCCGCCAAAACTCCTGTTGCCGCTGGCAAAATGCGATCTGTACACTGGGTTACCCCCACATCGCGCATCCCCGGCGGCTGGCGCGCCGCGGAATTTCTGCCTGGGCAAAGGGTGTCTCGTGGGGCGCAACGCGCTTCCACCGGCGTCCACGGAAGATCCGGAAGCCCGGCAGGGGAATGTAACGGCACGGGAACGTAACGGCATCGGGACGTAATCAGCTCGATCGGCTTGAGGGGAGCAGGATGACTTTCTCCAGATCACGACGCACGGCTTCTCACTGGATTTCCTGGCTGCCGCTGCTGCTCTGCATCGGGATGCCCGTGCATGCGCAGCTCGGCGCGCGTCCCGCTCTGAATCCGCACAGCATCGATGGTTTGTCGATGGGCGCGCCGGTCGATCTTGGATCGAAGTGGCTGGCGCAGCAGGGGGACGATCCGCAGTGGGCGCAGCCTGGTTTCGATGACAGCCGCTGGCAGATTGTGAATACCAACAATCCACTCGCCGCGCAGGGCATGAAAAACGTGAATGCGATCTGGTATCGCACCCACGTGCACGTAGCGGCGGGCGCGCACCACCTCGCCCTCATGGCCACCTACCTGGCCGGCGGCGATGACATTTATGCAAACGGGGTGCGCATTGCCCAGCTCGGATCGGCGTCAGCCGATGGAGGCGCGGGCGACAACGGCTTCACCTACCAGTGGATCGGCGCCATCCCGGACTCCGCGCTCGGCCAGGCCGACCTGACGATCGCGGTCCGCTCGCGCGCCGGCTTTTTCAGCCATGGCGGAGACTACCCCATCGCCGGCATCGGCGTCCCGACGAAGATGCTGCTGGGACCGGCAAGCGCCGTGCGCGACGCGTACGCGCTGCTGTCGTTTCGCAATTTCACTTCGAACTGGACCAATCTCACGCTGGTGGCCCTCGTCCTGCTGATTACCCTGGCCCTCGCGCTGACCGTGCGCAATGAGCCGGAGTACCGCGTGCTGGCCGTCTTCCTTGCCTGCCAGATTGCCTCCCAGATCCAGCAATTGTGGGACTTGCTCGCCAGTCGCCCACTCGACTTCCTGGAGATGTTCGCGGGGCTAGCGCTCTCGGTTGCGGGTTCCATCGCGCTCATTGAATTCGTGCGCGTCGCGCTGGGAGTGCGCCGCCGGGGCCATTTCCTCATCTACTACTGGATCCTCGCGCTGTTCGTTCCTCTGTCCCAGTTGTTCATGACGTTCTACTGGAATCCCATCCACGTCGCGAACAATCCGCTGGACGTGGCCTTCAACCTCCTGACGACGGTGGTGTGGATCCCGGCCACCATGGGGCTGCCCGTGCTGGCCGTCTGGGTGGCCTGGCGCAAGCGCAGTCTGGACGCCTGGCTCCTGTTTGTGCCGCTGCTGGTGAATTCCTCGCTCGCTTACTACAACCTGGTCATGTATTTGCTCTACGTGACGCACATGATTACGGGCACCACCATGGTGGCGGCGCGGAACACCCCGATCCACGCATTCAACGTGGGCTGGAATGAAGTGACCTCGTTCGCGTTTTCCGTTGCGTTGCTGGTCTTCATGGTCGTGCGAACCATTCGCCTGGCGCGGGAGAAGGCGCGAGCCGCCAGTGAGATGCAGGCCGTGAAAACGCTGCAGAGCCTGCTGCTGGCGCGTTCGCATCAGGTCACGCCCGGCTATGCCGTCGAGACGGCCTACCGGCCGGCGTCGGAGGTAGGCGGCGATTTCTTCCTCGTCTCCCCAGGCTCCGACGGCTCGCTGGTCGCCGTGGTCGGCGACGTGAGCGGCAAGGGCCTGCTGGCGGCGATGCGGGTGTCGCTCATTCTGGGCGCGCTCAATCGGGAGACCTCGCGCCTGCCCCCGGAGATTCTGCAGCGCCTGAACAACGTCCTCCTCGGCCAGGGCGATATGGGCTTCACGACGGCGTGCTGCGTGCGCGTGGAAGCCAATGGCGACTTCAGCTTCGCCAACGCCGGCCATTTGAATCCCTACCTGGACGGCGCGGAGGTGGAAGCGCCCGGCGTTCTCCCGCTCGGCCTGGAACCCGATCAGGCCTACGCGACCATCACGGGCCATCTGCATCCCGGGCAGCGTCTGGTGCTGCTGTCCGACGGCGTTCCGGAAGCCCGCGCCAAGCGCCAGTTGCTGGGTTTTGACAAGCTGGTGGAACTGACGCGCCTCGGCGCGACCGAGATTGCCGACGCCGCGCAGAACTTCGGCCAGGAAGACGACATTACCGTGCTCGCCCTGGCTCTGGCGTGAGCGTTCACCTCGTCTCCCGGACACAGGTGCTGTGGCGACGGCGATGGGCAGTTTCGCTCCTGGTGGTGGCGTGCGCAGGATGCGGCGCGGTCGCGGCGGCCGGGCAAATTCAGCAAACCTCAAAGGTTGCGGTGACCGTCAGCGCCTGGCCGAACGGGACCTTCGTCCTCGACCAGGGCTGGCGCATGCACGATGGAGACAACGCGGCGTGGGCGCAGCCGGACTTCGACGATTCGAAATGGCAGGAGGTCCATCTGGACGAACCGGGCACGGGATGGCGCTGGTACCGCTTCAGCGTGCGACTCCCTGAGGCTCATGCGCCGCTGGCGTTACTCGTCATCGGCGGATACGGCACCTACGAGGTGTACGTGAACGGGCAGCGCACGCCTGGAGCAGATCTGCGGCCGGCCCTGCTGGTGACTTACCCGAAACAGCGCGTCATCCCCCTTCCGGGCATCAGCGGAGATACGGAGATTGCGCTGCGAACCTTTGTGCCGCCCACCTCGATGTTTCTCGCGGACCGGAGCGCGTGGAAGATCGAGATTGGCACGGCGCCCGCGGTGCAGACAGCCGGCCGCGCCGCACAGAGCCTGCGGCTGAATGCGGTCGTCCCCGGCATGGGAGTCCACCTGCTGGTGTTTCTGACGGGCATTAGTTTGCTGATTCTCTTCCGCCTCCAGAGGAACCACCGCGAATACCTGTGGCTGGGCGTATATCTGATGCTGGACGCGTGGGGATCCGCCTTGTTTGAACTCGCGGCGGGGGGCTTTATCCCATTTTCCGGAAACTGGCTGCTTTCCGTTCCCACCGTTTATCTGAACAGCATCGCGCAGATTGAATTCACCTTCAGCTTCGTCGGCCAGCGGGTCAACCGCGCCTGGCGCATCTACGAAGGGCTGCTGCTGATCCCGCCGATCCTTCTGCTGGTTCCTGCCTGGTTCGGCATCATCAGCCGCGGCCTCTTCAATGTGGATGAAGTGCTGCTGATTGTTCCGGCTTCGATCGCCCTGCCGATTCTTTTGCTGTTCTGGTATCGGCGCGGTCTGCGCGAGGCGGGCTGGCTGATTCTCCCGAGCCTGCTTCCCATGTTCGCGATCGCGCTCGACGACCTGGGGATTGTGGGCTCGTACCTCGGATGGAAGCATCGCACTCCGCTGGAAGGTGGTATCCGCGCGGGCATGTTTAACCTGGAACTCTTCGACGTCGCGGATCTGCTTTTCCTGCTGGCCGTCGGCGTGGTGATGATTTTCCGCTTTACGCGGGTCAGCGAGGAGCAGGTCCGCTCAGTCGGCGAGTTTCAGGCTGCGCGTGAGATGCAGCAGCGGCTGGTGCCGGTATCGTTGCCGGCGATCGCGGGGCTGCGCGTGGAGGCCGCCTACCTGCCGGCGGAGGAAGTGGGCGGCGACTTCTATCAGGTGCTCGAGCAGAAGGACGGATCGACGCTGATTGTGGTCGGCGACGTCAGTGGCAAGGGATTGAAAGCGGCGATGACCGGAACGCTCGCAATCGGCGCGCTGCGTTCGCTGGCCGACGAGGGTCTTCCGCCGGGCCTGCTGTTGACGCGGCTGAACCGGCAGATTGCTCGGGCGGAGGACGGAGGATTCGTGACCTGCCTGTGCGTGCGCGTCGCACCGGACGGCACGGCCTGGGCCGCGAATGCGGGACATCTGGCGCCGTATCGCAACGGCGAGGAACTCCTTCTCGATTCCGGCCTGCCCCTCGGCGTGCTGGCGGATGCGGAGTTTGCGGAGTGCGCCTTCCGGCTGGAGCCGGGGGACACGCTGACCTTCGTCTCCGATGGCGTGGTGGAGGCGCAGAGCGCCACCGGCGAGCTCTTTGGGTTCGAGCGGACGCGCACGATGAGTGGGGCGAGCGCGGAAGCGATTGCGCAGGCAGCACAGGCGTTTGGGCAGGCAGACGACATCACCGTGGTGCGGCTGACGCTGGCAGGTACCGGAGTCGTTCATGCCTGAGAGCGCGCGGACCGGGCTGCGGCTGGCGGTCCTCGCGCTGGTGCTGCTGGCGGGCTCTGCGTTGCGGGCGCAGACGCTCGACGCCACGGACTGGCATGGCGGCACCGTCAGCCTGACCGAACGATGGCGAGCCCACGACGGCGACAACCCGGCATGGGCGGCTGCGAATTTCGACGACCGCGCCTGGAAACAAGTGGAGCTGGACGATATGGGCCCCGCTCAGCCCGGCTGGCAGTGGTTCCGGCTCCACGTCAAACTCGCCGCCGATCACCCCGCCGTGCACATCTTCCTGGCCGGCGGCCCGGGCACCTATCAGCTCTACGTCAACGGCCAGCGGCAGGATGGCGCGGACCTGCGCTCGGCGTTGGGCGTCGAGCGGCCCACCGAGCAGGTCTTCTTCATCGGCCGGGGTCAAACCGATCTGCAACTGGCCTTGCGCACGCATACGCCGCGCTTGTACGCGGTCTGGTACCTACCGCTATTTCTCAACGCTTCGCTGGGTGCGCCGTTCTCGATCGATAACGAGCGGGTCGCCGCACAAAGCGAGCGCCTGTACGCCGTGCTGCCGGCGATCCTGATCAATCTGTTCGTGATCCTTGCCGGCGTGGGCTGCCTGGCGCTCTATCTCGGACAGAAGCATCACGCTGAATATCGATGGCTGGGGCTCTACCTGCTTGTGCTCGGAATCTCGAAGATGCTTTTCGAGTGCTCCGCCAGCGGGGTCATCCCGCTGTCGTGGAACGTGCTCGTCGGCGACCCGCTCATCTACATCTTCACCATCATGCAGGTGGAATTCACCTTCAGTTTCGGGGGTCAGCGCGTCGGCCGCCTGTGGCGGGCGTATGAGGCTCTCCTGCTTGTCGTGCTTGTGTCCGCGCTGCTTTCGCTGGCAGGCTTCATTGCGAGCAGCGTGTACATTCTGATGGAAGCCGCGGTCATTCTGCCGGCAGCCGTGGTTCTGCCGGTACTCCTGCTGGTGTGGTACCGCCGTGGGAATCGCGAAGCCGGCTGGCTCGTGCTGCCCAGTCTGCTGCCGGCGGCCACCGTCGCTGCCTTCGCTGTGGGAACAGTGGCCATCTTTGCAGGCTGGTCGCGCCTCGACTTTCTCACTAATCCTGTCCAGTTCGGCCCCATCCCGGTGGGCGTGGCTGATCTGGGCGATTTCCTCTTTATTCTGGCCATCGTCATTGTGATCTATTTCCGCTTCACCCGCGTCAGCCGCGATCAGGCCCGCTCGGCCGCGGAACTGGACGCGGCGCGCGAGATCCAGCGGCGCATGGTGCCGGCGCAGTTGCCCACGATCGCCGGTTATCTCATCGACGCGGCCTACATCCCGGCCGCGGAAGTCGGCGGCGACTTCTACCAGGTGTTGCAGCAGCCTGACGGCTCGACTTTGATTGTTGTCGGCGACGTGAGCGGCAAAGGCCTGCAGGCGGCCATGACGGGAACGCTCGCCCTCGGCGCCCTGCGCACGCTGGCGGCAGAGGGCCTCCGCCCCGCCGACCTGCTGGCGCGCCTCAACGTGCAGATCGCGGCCACTCAGGAAACCGGCTTCATCACCTGTATCTGCGTGCGCATCGCGCCCGGCGGACGCCTGACCGCGGCCAACGCCGGCCATCTGATCCCTTACCTCAATGGCGCGGAGATTTCCGTCGAGTCCGGTCTCCCCCTGGGCATCGCAGCCGAGGTGGACTTTCCCGAGGCGGCGTTCACCCTCGCGCCCGGCGACCGCCTGACCCTGCTTTCCGATGGCGTTGTCGAGGCGATGGACCAGAATGGCGAACTCTTCGGCTTTGCGCGGACGCAGGAGATCAGCTGCTGGCCCGCGCAGGAAATTGCCGACATCGCCAAACGCTTCGGGCAGCAGGACGATATAACAGTTCTCACGCTCACCAGGACAGGAGGCGGAAGCGGCGCATGATTCGACGTGCAGGGTTGTTGATGGTATTTGTCCTCGGCCTCGCCGCCATGTCAGTGGCGCAAACTCCGCTCGACAACGGTAGCGGCGCGTACGCTACGGGCAAATATCGCAACCTCTTCAAAGAAGACGGCCACTCCAAAAAACAAATTCGCGCCAAAATCGATGCCGCCTGGCAGCAGCTTTTCCACGGCGATCCCCAAACCCAGGCCGTCGCCTTTGCCGCCGGATCGAACGCCAACGGGCCGCTGATGTACCTGACCGACTGGGCCAACCACGACGTCCGCACCGAGGGCATGTCGTACGGCATGATGATCAGCGTCGAGTTGGACAAGAAGGCCGAGTTCGACGCGCTGTGGAACTGGGCGCAGACGTATATGTACGTCTCCGACCCAAAGGCTCCCAGCTACGAGTACTTCGCCTGGTCGTGCAAAACCGATGGCACGCACAACTCCGAGGGCGCAGCCCCCGATGGTGAATCGTATTTCGCCATGGCGCTGCTGTTTGCGGCGAATCGCTGGCCAGGCGGCGCCGGCATCTACGACTATCGCGCTCAGGCGGACAAACTGCTCACCGCGATGGTGCACCGCGCCGTGATCAGCGCGCCGGGCAAATACGGGCCCCACAGCGTTGGGCCGGAAATGCACGCCGACCCGCCAATGATCCTCTTCGTGCCGGAAGTCATGCCCCATCCGTTCACCGATCCGTCGTATCACCTGCCCGGCTTTTATGAGCTGTGGGCGCGCTGGGGTCCGCCGGAAGATCGCGACTTCTGGGAGCGCGCCGCTGCGGCCAGCCGTGCTTTCTTTCCGAAGGTCGCCAACCCGCAGACCGGCCTCGCCCCCGACTATGCGAATTTCGACGGCTCGCCCATGGCCAGTCGCTTCCCGCAAGCCAATGAGTTCGGCTACGATGCCTGGCGCGTCGAGAGCAACTGGAGCGTCGACTGGTCGTGGTGGCGCAAAGCCCCCGCGGAGCAGGCGCTCAGCGACCGCATCCAGGCGTTCTTTGCGTCGCAGGGCATCGATTCCTACGGCCCGGTCTACACCCTCGACGGCCAGCCGCGCGGTTCCACGCCCGGGCTCACCAAGGAGGGCCATCCCCAGGGACTGGTCGGCACTAACGCAGTCGCCGGACTGGCGGCCACCGATCGCGCCCGCGCCCGCCTCTTTGCCGAGGCATTGTGGAACACGCCCATTCCCTCCGGACAAAGCCGCTATTACGACGGCATGCTCTACCTGATGAGCCTGATGCATGCGTCGGGCGAATTCCGCATCATCCCGCCGAAGAAGTGAAACCAACCCCGCGCTCAGGCTGAGTTCCGGCCTCATCGACGGCGACGAACGATGCTACAGTCTCCGATAAGCGATGGCTTACTCGATCACGGCCGGCGGTCGCACCCACACCTTCGGCGACCTGAAAACGCTGCTCGCCAAAGCAACCCCGGCGCGCTCCGGCGATGCGCTGGCCGGCATTGCCGCCGAAAGCGAAGAGCAGCGAGCCCTCGCGCGCATGGCGCTGGCGGACGTCCCGCTGGCCCGCTTCCTCGAAGAATTGCTGATTCCCTATGACGACGACGAAGTCACTCGCCTCATCGTCGACACCCACGACCGTTCCGCCTTCGCGCCCCTTCGCGATCTGACCGTCGGCGCGTTCCGCGAGTGGCTCCTCGATCCCGCCACCGATACCGCGCTGCTCGCCAAAACAGCGCCCGGCATCACGCCGGAGATGGCGGCGGCCGTCTCAAAGCTCATGCGCCATCAGGACCTGATCCTTGCCGCGCAAAAATGCCGCGTCGTCACGCGCTTCCGCAACACTCTGGGACTGCCGGGGCGCCTCTCCGTCCGCCTCCAGCCCAATCACCCCACCGACGACGTGCGCGGTATCGCCGCCTCCATGCTCGAAGGCCTGCTCTACGGCTGCGGCGACGCGGTCATCGGCATCAACCCGGCCAGCGACAGCCTCGAGGCCGTAACGCGGCTGCTGGACATGATGAACGACTTGCGCGAGCACTACGAGATCCCAACCCAAACATGTGTGCTCGCGCACGTTACAAATACGCTGCGCGCAATGGAGCGCGGCGCGCCGGTCGATCTCGTCTTCCAGTCCATCGGCGGAACGGAGAAGACCAACACCAGTTTCGGCGTGAATCTGTCCATATTGCGCGAAGCTCAGTCCGCCGCGCTTGCGTTGCGCCGCGGCACGGTTGGCAACAACGTGATGTATTTCGAAACCGGCCAGGGCAGCGCGCTCTCCGCAAACGCCCACCACGGCGTCGACCAGCAAACCTGCGAGGCCCGTGCCTACGCCGTAGCGCGCCACTTCGAGCCGCTCCTCGTGAACACGGTAGTCGGCTTCATCGGGCCTGAATACCTCTTCGACGGCAGGCAGATCGTCCGCGCCGGCCTCGAAGATCACTTCTGCGGCAAGCTCCTCGGCCTGCCGATGGGCTGCGACGTCTGCTATACCAATCACGCCGAGGCCGATCAGAACGACGTCGACACGCTGCTGACCCTGCTCGCGGTCGCCGGCGTCAACTTTGTCATGGGCGTGCCCGGCGCGGATGACGTGATGCTCAACTACCAGAGCACCTCATATCACGACGCTCTCTACGCGCGCAGCGTGCTGGGCCTGCGCCGCGCACCCGAATTCGAAGCATGGCTCGAGCGCATGGGCCTCGCGGACGATCGCGGCAATCTCCTCGACACCGCCGCAGGCCGGAAACTGCTGCCCGAAGCAGGCCGGTGGCTGGAATGAGCGACGACAGCCTCTCCGCGCGCCTGCGCCGCTGGACCCCGGCGCGCGTCAGTCTGGGACGCGTCGGCAGCAGCCTGCCCACCCGGCCGTTGCTCCAGTTCGATCTGGATCACGCGCGTGCCCGCGATGCCGTCTATGCGGAGATGGGGTGCGACGCGCTCGCCGCGGAGCTGCGCGGCGCAGCCTTCGGCGAGCCTGTCGCCGTCCGCAGCTTGGCCCGCGACCGCCGGGAGTACCTGCTGCGGCCCGACCTCGGCCGCACTCTCGATGCAGCCAGCCGCCGCCTCCTCGCGGCATCTCCTCCCTGTGACCTGGCCGTGGTGATTGCCGATGGCCTGTCCGCGCTCGCTCCGGAACGCCACGCGGTTGCGCTTCTCCGCGAACTGCACCCGGCGGGGCTGGCGGGATCGGCCACCGTGGTCCTCGCCCGTGGGGCGCGCGTCGCGCTGGGCGACCAGATCGGCAGTCTCCTGCACGCCAGCGCGGTCGTCGTCCTCATCGGCGAGCGCCCCGGCCTCAGTTCCCCTGACAGCCTCGGCGTGTATCTCACCTGGGCTCCCCAGGTTGGGCGCACCGATGCCGAGCGCAACTGCGTTTCGAACATTCGCCCCGCGGGCCTGCCCTATGCCGACGCGGCGCGAAAGATCGACTACTTGCTGCACGAGGCGCGCAAATTCCAGCGCAGCGGGATCGCGCTCAAAGACGACAGCGAATCCAGCGGGAGAAGACTCGGCGAAAGCCGGAGGGACTGATCGGCGCCGCCGCTCGCGCGATCCCCATGAATCTCCTGTGAATTGCACAGCGCGCTGCCCGGCAACGACCGGCAATTCGCGGCGGCAACTATTTCCCGCACAACCTTTTGCGCGATTGCGCGTCAGGAAATGTAATGGGAATGGTTCCCCACCCCCCAGCAACGTCCTTGCGGCCTAAAATAATGACTAGTATGGCAATTCGACCTCTTCGCACTCTCACTGCACTCCTCGTGTTTTCTGCCGCGGTACTATCGGCGCGCGCCGACGCCGCACCCTTCGACCTGGCCGGTCCCAAACTGGAAGTCACGGTGACCCGCGCCGGAAAAACCCTCCCCATCTCTCAGGTGCCGAACCTCGCCGCCGGCGATCGCGTCTGGATCAAGGCGGATTTGCCCGAGGGCGAGGGAGCGCACTACCTCATGGTGGCGGCCTTTCTGCGCGGATCGACGAACCCTCCCCCGGAAAAATGGTTCTTCCGCCAGGACACCTGGGACGTGAAGAGCGAAGACCTGGGGATGACCGTCACCGTCCCCCCGGGCGCACAGCAGGTCGTCGTTTTCCTGGCGCCGGAGACCAGCGGCGATTACCGCACGCTCGTGAACGCCGTGCGCGGCAAGCCGGGCGCCTTCGTGCGCGCCTCCCAGGATCTAAATCAGGCCATGCTCGATCGCTCGCGCCTCGACACCTACCTGGCCGCGATTCGCAAGCTCAATGCCGACGACCCCGCGAAGCTGAAAGAATCCATGCCGCTGTTGGCACGCAGCCTCGGCATGAAGGTCGATGACAAGTGCCTCGACCGGATGCCCGATCTCCAGGCCGCCTGCCTCATGCAGGGTCAGCAGTCCCTCATCCTCAACGACGGTCACAGCATGTCGATCGTCGAAGCCCTTACCTCCGGGCCGGCCGGCGACCTCGCCAGCCAACTCAGCTACACGCCCCAGGCCGACTACGGCTTCTATAGTCCCTACGTCGGCTCGGTCATGGACATCGCCCGCATCCTCGACACTTTTCACACCGCGCAGTTCCAGTACATCCCCGCGCTGGCCACCCAGCAGGACGACACGCTCGCCCTCATGCTGAATACGCCGCCCTCGTTTCACACACCCAAATCCGTATTGGTGACCGCGCTGCCGGCTGTCGAGTCCGCACAACCCCCGCCGCTGCATCCCGTCGATTCGAAGCAGAACTACTGTGCTGAAAAGAATTCTCTGGTCCTCGCCGTCGACGGCGCCCCGCTCGTCTTCTCCACCGGCTATGCCCACGAGATGACCCTGCGCCTGCAAACGAAGAACGGCAAGAGCGTCGACGAAGTGGTGACACCCGATGCGCTCGATGGCGGCCTCGTTCTCGAAGCGAAGGATCTCAGCGCCAGCGACTTCGGCAACTCCATCAACGCCTCGCTCCACGGCTATTGGGGATTCGACAAGTACGATGGGCCGGCCTTCCGCCTGGAAAATACCCACGCCCAACACTGGGAGCTGGCCTCCACCGATCGCGAAGCGCTGATCGTGGGCCGCGAGGATACCATTCACCTCTCCACCGACGACGCCAGTTGCGTCGATACCATCCTCGTCAAAGATTCAACCGGGAAAGAGATCAAGACCAACTGGAAGGCGACCAGCCCCGATGAAGTCGAGGTCACCATTCCGCTCAAAGAGACCCACCCTGGTGCCCTGGAACTGGAAGTGAAGCAATTCGGCACGGTCACCGCACAGACCCTGCCGCTGCGTGCCTTCGCCGAAGCCGGACACCTCGACAGCTTCACCCTCCACGCCGGCGATGCGCAGGGCATCCTGAAAGGCAGCCGGCTGGAAGATGTTTCCGCCCTCACCCTGGACGGCGTGGCCTTCGCGCCGGGCAAGATCACCTCGACCATGGCCAGCGACGAGCTGCCCATGGTGGCGAAAGACCCGAAAGCCGCCGCCGGCCTGAAGCAGGGATCGAGCGCCAGCGCGGAAGTGGCTCTCAACGATGGCCGGGTCCTGCACGTGGATGCCGCGGTCACCGATCCGCGGCCCGGCGTCGACCTCATTGGCAAGAGCGTGCAGTCCTCGGCCGCCACATCCGGCAGCAACATCCAGCTCTCCAACCAGGATGAGCTGCCCCAGGACGCGAAACTTACCTTCTCGCTGCGCGCCGATTCGCCAAAGACGTTTACCCGCAAAGAGCAGATTGAGGTGGCCACCGAGGACGAAGCCTTCACCGCGACGCTCAGCCTCGATAACGGCGGCATGACGCTCGAGAACAGCAAAGTCGCCCTGGCCACGCTCGACCCGGCAAAGGCCTTCGGTGGCTCCGCCTTTGGACCGCTTAAGTTCCGCGTCATTGCCAACGGCGCAGACGGCGACTGGCAACCCCTCGCCACGCTCGTGCGGCTCCCCGCCCTCCAGACTCTCAAGTGCCCTGTCGACGCTGGGCAGCAGTGCCGCCTGACGGGCGCGAACCTCTTTCTCGTCGATTCCGTCTCCAGCGATCCGCAGTTCGCCAACGCCGTGCAGGTGCCCGACGGCTTTCCCGGATACGTGCTGCCGGTGCCGCATCCCGACAGCGGCCAGCTTTACGTGAAGCTGCGCGACGACCCCTCCGTGGTCAATCAGGTCACATTGGCCACCGAACGGCTTCCCCCTCCGCCGGGCGAGGTCTCATCCCGGCACAGTCCGCGTCCCTCCTATCACGAAGGCGCTCCGGCTCCAGCCCCGGGAGCGGGCAGCTCAACCCCTTCGCCGGCAAACTCGGCTGGAACTTCCCCATCCGCTCAACCGTCTCAGGGGAGTGGCAAGCAACCTGCGACCCCGTCCGCATCCCCACAGCCGGCTCCCGCGCAGTCGTCAGCGGCCCAGCCCCAGCCTCAAACCGGCCAGACTTCCGCGGCTTCGCCTGAGGCATCAGCCAATGGCGATTCCAGCTCTGCCCGCAGCGCCGGCTCCCCGTCCGCCGCAGGGGCTGCAACTCCAAACGGCTCAGCGCCGGCGCCGCAGCGGTAGTCGTCTCCGCGGATTCTGGCGGCTCAAATCGTGGAGCAGAGTCCGCGGCTTCGCTGTGCTGGCCGGAGGTGAACGATGATCGAACGCTCTCTCCTCGCCCTGGTGCTGATTTCCCTCGCAACCTCTCTGGATGCGCAACGCAGCCCGGTCGCCCCGGTCCTCCCGCCGCCACCTGCTCAGCAGAAGGGTCCTTCCGTTCTGGATGTCGTTGTGACCGACAAGGCAGGCCATCCGATCTCCGGGCTCCAGCAGGGTGATTTCACCCTCCTTGATGACGGCCAGCCGACGCCGATCCTCTCCTTTAAAGCGACCGATGCGGCGCCGGAGCCCACCCAGGTCATTCTGCTGATCGATGAAGTGAACACTTCGTTCACCGCGGTCAGCACCGAGCGAACGCAGCTCGACAAACTCCTCACTGCCAATGGCGGACGATTGCCCTTCCCCTTCACCGTTATTTTCCTGACTGACACGGGCATGACGCAAGTCAACCAGCCCACCACCGACGGCATGGCGCTCGACGCGCAGTTCCGCAAGCAGGAGAGCACGTTGCGCGACCTGCGCCGCTCGGCCGGATTCTACGGAGCCTCGGACCAAATGGGAATCTCGCTCAAAGCGCTCGGCTCCCTTGCGCAGACCCTCGGTCCGGTGCCGGGCAAAAAGCTGGTGGTGTGGATGAGTCCTGGCTGGTGGCTCTTCAACAGTCCCGGCGTGTACATCAGCGACCGGATGCATCGCACTTATTTCGGCGCCATCGTCGACCTGAATAAGTCTCTCGAACGGGCGCGGGTCGTCCTCTATGCCGTCAATCCCCTGGGTGCGTCCGACGCGGGATCCATGCACAACTTCGAGTGGCGCGACTTCACCAGGCCCGTCCGCGACGCGAACCACGCCCAGCCCGGCGACCTTGCCCTGCAGGCTCTGGCCCAAACAAGCGGCGGCCAGGTGCTGTTTGGCAGCAACGACATCGCGGCTGAGGTTGCGCAATGCGTGGCCGACGGCTCCTCCTCCTATCGGCTCACCTTCGATACAGAACACGCCGATGCGCCCAACACCTGGCATTCTCTGCAGTTGCGGATGGATAAACCGGCGCTGAAACCGCGCACCCGCGATGGATACTATGCCGAACCCTGAGCGTCCGGATCGTCAGGCGTGATCGAAGGACGCCGCAGCGCGACCGCGGAACGCGTAGCCATGCGCCGCGCCGCCCATCAGCTTTACGACCAGCCCGTGGTCTTCGCGGACCCGCTGGCGCTGCCCATCCTCGGCAACGAGATCGCGGAGAAGGTCCGCGCCGGCGCCGCCGAGGAGAACAGCAGCCCCCTCGCTCGCGGACTGCGCGCCTTCATCGCCGTGCGCAGCCGCATGGCCGAAGAGGAACTGGCCAAAGCCGTCGCGGCCGGAGTCACGCAATACGTGGTGCTGGGCGCGGGACTCGACACCTTCGCCTACCGCAATCCCTATCCCGAGCTCACCGTTTTCGAAGTGGATTTTCCCCACACCCAGGCGTGGAAGCACGCCCGTCTCCAGCACGCCGCGATTGCCGTTCCTCCCTCGGTGCGTTTTGCCGCCGTCGATTTCGAGCGCCATTCGCTCAGCGACGGTCTCGCCGCGCAGGGATTTCGCCGCGATGCGCCGGCCTTCTTTGCGTGGCTGGGCGTGGTGCCCTACCTCACGCGCCCGGCGGCCTTCGCCACCCTTGGCTTCATCGCCTCCATGCCCACCGGCAGCGGCGTCATTTTCGACTACACCATTCCGCGCGAAATGATGGGCCAGGCGGAACAGGCTGCCTTCGATCTGCTGGCGGCGCGCGTCGCCCGCGCTGGCGAACCCTTCCGTCTCTCGTTCGATCCGGCGCAGCTGGAAATCGAGTTACGCACCCTCGGCTTCAGCAGCATGGAAGACCTGGACGTGGGCGCCCTCCGGCAACGCTGGTTCGCCGTCAATCCCGACGAACAGCGCCTCCACGGACGATCGGGCCGGCTCCTGTGCGCCTGGCGATAGCCAGCGGCGCGGCGCCGGCCTGACCCTACATGTTGGTGTGGCCGGCGCGCATCTCCTCGTTGAAAGTCGGCCGCGTCTCCGCCAGCGCCGCATCCAGCTTGGCGCGGTACTCCTCCGCGTGGCCCAGCAGCGTGGGCGTGGCCGCGGCAAATTCTCCGTCGAGCGCAATCAATCCCTGGCGCGACAAATCCGCCGCCATGCGGGACAATTCCCCGGCGGTGGTGTTCAGATACTGCGCGTCGCGGGGATCGGCAATCCACACCGCCTGGCCGCCGCCCAGCACGCCGGAAAGCCAGTAGACCTTCAGCGAGAGAAAATCCATCCGGCTCGCGTCGTCCGTGTCGGTGAAGAAAAACTTCTTCTGCCAGCGGCTGTAGTAGCGCGTCGTCACGGGAACAGGCTGGCGGTTGCCGCTCTTCAGCAATTCCAGCTGCCCGCGGTCGAGCGTCTTGCGCACCGCGTTGTAGATAAACGTCTCGGCATACGGCTGCTCCGGAGCGGAAACAATCTCGGCGAAGGTCACCGTCATGCTGGCCGAAACCAGCGTGTGCAGCGGCGATCCCGTCCCATCCTCCAGCCGCAGCGTGCCGTGCACGATGTAGGTATCCGCCCCGGACGTCGAGCGGTGAAACGGCCACCCAAACTGGCTGAAGGTCACCGGCAAGCCGGCCAGCGTGACATACGCATCCGGGCGCGGGTTGCGCAGCCGCTGCGCCGATTCCCGCAGGTGGGTCGTCATCTCCGGCAGCAATTCCGGCTTGTTCAGATCGAATGCCTCGCTCAGTTCGAGCAGAAGCGTCCGCTCCGCCGGCGCGTCGGCCGCAATCGCCAGGCGGAACCGCGCCGTCGGATGGCCGTTAAAATCCGTGCCGGCATCGATCGACAGAACGTGCAGGCCCGCCTCACGGGCGGCGGACTGCAGGGCGGCGGCGAGTGGGGTCTCGAGGTGGCTGGTCATAATTTTTCAGGGTGTCTCTGCTCCCATTGTATCGGGCGATGCCCCCGCAAGCCGCCTTTTCCCGCCCCCATCGCCCCGCGCGCGTAACCAGGCACGCCTCAAAAAACCTGCCCGCCATCCTGCGCGGTTGGGGAATCGCAACTTTTCCTGCGCCGTTCCGTCTGGACAAATTCATGACAGTTTCATGACAATGGAAGCAGGTACCTCTGTGCAAACTCTACGGCGCTCCATTCTCGCTCTCCTTGCTGCCCTGGAACTGGCAGTTCTCCTGGCAGCCCTGGCGAAACCTGCCTGGGGTTACGTCGATCCCGGTTCGGGCCTGCTGGCCATCCAGGTCGGCGGTTCCATGCTCGCTGGCGGCCTGTTTATCCTTCGCTCCAAACTCCGCAAGCTCTTTCGGATGTCTCCGCCGGCGCCTCCGGCGACTCCTGCCTTGGAAGAGGACGGGCACTCCGAAACTGAAGAGTAATGGCGCTCGCCGAATCGCAACTGGAAACCTTCCGCGATCCTGCGGGATCGCTACGCATCGCCGGCGACCTCGTCCTGCGCCGCGTTCGCCCCGATCAGGCGAAGCCGGCTCTCGACTTCCTGCAGTCGCCTCTGGCCCAGGACTGGGTCCGGCAGGGCAAGCTGATCGAATCCCGCTTCGTTACGACTCCTGACAACGTACTTACCCTCGAACATCCGCGCGTCTTCTTTCCGTCGTATCCCTGGGAGTGGACCCCCGGCGCGTGGAAGGCAGCGGCGGAGCTGACTCTCGATTTCTGCGAGGCGCTGCTCGGCCAGGGCCTGATCCTGAAAGACGCGACCCCCCTGAACATACTTTTCCGCGGCGCGCAGCCGGTCTTTGTCGATGTGCTTTCCGTCGACGCGCGCGACCTTGGCAGTCCTCTGTGGCTGGCCTACGCGCAGTTTGTGCGAACATTCCTGCTGCCCCTCGCCGCCTGGAAAGTTCTCGGCTGGCCGCTCTCCGCCACCATCCACCGCCGCGACGGCTACGAGCCTGCCGATCTGGCGCCCTACCTCACCCGCTGGCAGCGCTGGCGCGAACCCTTCCGCTCCCTGGTAACGCTGCCGCTCATGCTCGAAAAAAGTGGCGGGCAAAGCGCACAAAGCGCTGCGAAGGTGCGCCAGCAGCCGGAAGTTGCCCTCGCGGTGCTGCGCCGCAATCTCGCCGGCCTGCGACAACAACTGCATCGCCTCGATGCCCGTCCTGGAAGCTCCCGCTGGAGCAGCTACGCCCAGACGGCCGATCACTACGGTACGGAAGATCAGAAGAAGAAGCAGCGATTCGTGCGCGAGGCTCTCGCCGCGTCGCAGCCCCGCCATGTGCTCGACCTGGGAGCGAATACCGGCGTTTATTCCCGGATCGCCGCCGAATCCGGCGCGGACGTGGTCGCCTGGGACACCGATGTCTCCGCGAGCGAGCTGAACTTCTCCGACGCGCAGCGTCTGCGCGCAGCCATCACGCCGCTGATGGCCAACCCCGCGCGGCCCACGCCCGCCGTCGGCTGGCGCAACGCGGAAAGCCTGTCGCTGCTCGATCGCGCACGCGGACGCTTCGACTGCGTGATGGCGCTGGGCCTCATCCACCATTTGCTGCTGTCCGAACAGATTCCGCTGCCCGAAATTGTCGCGCTTCTGCGCGAGCTCACCACCAGTTGGGCCATCGTCGAGTGGATCCCCGCCGCCGATCCCCGCTTCGTCGATCTGCTGCGCGGCCGAAACGAACTGTACGGCCATCTGAACGAGGCAGCCTTCAGCGCCGCCATCGAAAACCACTTCACCGTCGTCCTGCGCGAGGCCCTGCCCAACGGACGACTCCTGTTTCTCCTGCAGGCCAGGTAAGCCAGGGTGCCGGCCTCCGTCTCCGCCCGCCCGCACGCCCGCCCGCCCGCCCGCACACCATGGCCCCGCTGCTGGCTCGAAGGCGCAGGCGCGGCGATTCTCCTCTCCCCCGGCCTCCTCTGGTCGCAGCTCTCGCAGACCCACATCGACGCCTTCCACCGCCTGCTGCCGCTGAACACCGTCGCCCGCGCGCTCGCTGTCGATCTCCTCCTCCTCTCCATCGCCGCCACCCTGGTCGTCCGCGGCATGGAGGCGATCAGCGCCCCGCCAGCCGGAACATCGAAACCAGGCCGCCGATCCATCCTGCTGCTGTGGGCGCTCTGGTTCGGCCTGCTCGCCGCTCGCTGCGTCGCCGGCATGATCGTCGCCCAGGTGCTCTGGTGGCGGCAGATCACCACTGGCCGCGCCTTCCTGCTCACGGCCGGCGTTCTCCTCATTCTCTGGCTGGCCTCCACCCGCGGCTATGCCTGGACGATCCGCGCTCTGCGCTTCGCCGTCCTGCTCACCGGCTTCAGCATTCTCTGGATGATCCCGGCGCTCATCGTCGCCGGCCTCGCGCATCAGCCGTACGACCAGGCACAGTTGCGCAAGCCGCTGCCCCCCGCGACCTCATCGCACCGCCGCGTCGTCTGGCTGCTCTTCGATGAAATGTCGTACGACCAGGTCTTCGTCCACCGCTGGCCCGGACTCGACCTGCCCAACCTCGACAAGCTGCGCGGGCAAAGCGTGACCTTCACCGGCGTGCAACCTGACGGATTCTTCACCGAAGACGTGATCCCCTCGCTCTTCCTCGGCAAGCCCATCGAAGATGTGCGCGGGACGCCGGGCGGATGGATGATCTTCCAGCCCGCGCAACACGCGCCCTGGCAGCGCTTCGACGGCAGCCAGACGCTCTTCGCCGATGCCCAGCGCGCCGGATGGACCACCGGCGCCATCGGCGAGTACAACCCCTACTGCCGCATCCTGAAAGATCAACTCGACTTTTGCTGGATGGACATGCCGCCGCTCCCCGACCACCTGTCGCGCGACAACAGCACGCTGGCCAACGTCGTCGCGCCGCTGGCCGCGGACTGGCAGCGCGTCTTCCGCAAGCACCGGCCGCACCCGCCCGGCCCAAAAGCGCCCACCTCTGTCGACGACCTCGCCGCCGTGCACGCCGGCAGCAATCTCATCGCCGACGACGCAATCGACCTCTGCTTCGTGCATCTGCCGCTGCCGCATCCGCCTGGCAACTACGACCGCAAAACCGGCCGCATTGGCCCGGGCGGCAGCTACATCGACAATCTCGCCCTCTCCGACAAGGCCCTGGGCGCTTTGCTCGCTGCCATCGCCGCGACTGGCAATGCCGGGCAGACCACGGTCATCGTGTCCTCCGACCATAGCTGGCGCACCCGGCTGTGGCGCAACAACTTTGGCTGGACGCAGGAAGATGAGGCCGCCTCCCGCCACGGGCACTTCGATCCGCGCCCCATGCTGATGGTGAAGTTCCCCGGCGAGACCACGGCGCAGGCCGTCGACCGCCCCGTGCCGCTGCTCTCCATGCACGCTCTGGTCGAAGCCATGATCGCCGGGCGCATCGACAACGCGCAGCAACTGGAAACCTGGGCCGCGCAGCAATAGCCCCGGCCCAATCGCTACTGCAGAATCGCCGCAGGCGCTCCCGCCGGCCGCTTCCAGTGAGCCCTTGGACGCGCGACCGCATACATCTGCTCCGCGATCTCGTCCATCATGGCCATCCGGTCGCCGCCCTCCTCATACAAATCGAAATGGGTGCGGTTGTCGCGATAGGTAAAGTGCGGCTCGGCATTCAGCTTCTTCAGCACCGCCTCGAATTTGTGCGCCGCTCCGTCCAGATAGAAGGTATCGGCCGTGCCCACCACCACGTGAATCCTGCCTTTCAGATCGCGTCCCCGCGTCGCCCAGTTCGTCTCCACAATGTGCGCCAGATCGTAGTGATCGTGCCAGTAGGCAACCACATCCGCATGGACGTCGCCGGTTTGCCGGTCGAACATTTCCAGCGGACGGCCGTCCGCGCCGCGCGGCGAGAAGACCCATTCGAACGAGGCCAACTGCCCGCCATAGGCGCCCAGCACCTCTTCCTGGTGGCCAAACTCCTCAAACGTCGCGATCACCTTGTCGTGGTCGCGCACCAGCGGGTAGGGCGTGCCGTCGGCGCGGTGATACAGATTCGCATGCGCAGCGTAGAGGTCCACGCCGGTGAAATCGTGAAAATCGCTGGGATCGGGCGACGTCGACCACGTCCCCCCAAACACCGTCGGGTAGTTCACCTCCAGTTGCAGTGTCGCCCATCCCCCCGAGGAGTGCCCATTCAGGAAGCGTCCGCTGGCCTTCGCGTCCATCCGGTATTTCGCTTCGACCCAGGGGATGAACTCCGCCGTCAGCGCCTCTCCCCACGGCCCGTTGTTCACTGAATCGGCAAACTCATGCGTTCCCGTGGGCAGCGACTCGTCGAGCAAAACCCAAATCATGGGCGGCATTTTTCCTGACGCCATGCGGCTGTAGATCATCGCCGCGTAGGGCTTGATGGTATCCAGTTTCGCGCCGAAGCCATGCGTCCAGTACACCGTGGGATAGCGGTCGCGCGGATGATCCGCGTAGCCCGGCGGCAGCACCACCCACCCGCGGATGTGCATCGGCTGCCCCCAAAACGCCGTGAGCGCCGGACTGACAAAATCCGCCAGTTCCGTCGCATGGGCCGCTGCCTGCGCCTCGGGGGCCGTCGGCAGATGCGGAGTGCGCGCCTCGACCGCATGCTCCAGCACGAAGTTCGGCTCGTCGCCCGATCCCGGCGTCCAGTTGGGCAGCGCCACGACCGGACTTTGCAGGTCGCCGGGTTCGAGGCCGTCGTAAGCGTAGCTGTGATCGACATCCAGCACCGCCTGCGCCTCGTAGGTCCCCGGCTTGAGAGCGGAGAACGGCGCGGGGAACGCCAGGGCGTCCATGTCGATATCGACCGAGGCGCCCGGAGCCAGATCGGCCACTTCCTTCGCGGCTACCGAGGTCGCCGACGGCCGAAACTCATTCACGGCCACTGCCTTCGCGCCGCTGCCCTCTTCCAGAAAGATCAGCACCCGGCCCGATACCGGGCCCGGCATACTCGATCCGAGCGTCACGCGAAAGAAGAGATGCGGCGAGGCCGTCTGCGCGCAGGCGCAGACAGCCATCAAAGGAACGACCAGCAGTCCGAGCTTTCTGGCAATCATTCCCGCGAGTGTACCAGCCGACTCCCGCGGAAAGCCATCCACCCAGCGATGGAATTATGGGTACAGAATGCGCGCCGGACCGCCGGTTGGGCCGATCACTTTCACCCGCTTCGCCAGCCCCATCCAGCCCAGCAGGCGAATGCCCCAGTAATTGAAGTCCACCTCGTACCACGTCATGCCGTGGCTCGCGGAGACGGGATGCGCATGATGGTTGTTGTGCCAGCCTTCGCCGCCGGTCAGCAGCGCCACCCACCAGTTGTTGCGCGAGTCGTCGCGCGTCTGGAAGCGGCGCGCCCCCCAGATGTGGGTTGCGGAATTCACCAGCCAGGTCACGTGCAGGCCGAGCGTCACCCGCAGGAAAATACCCCACAGCACCCACGGCAATCCGCCCGCGAGAAAGAGCCCGATCCCCACCACAATCACCGGGACCCAATGCCAGCGGCTCAGCCAGAGATAGAAGCGATCGTGCGCCAGGTCGGGCACATAGCGCAGCAGCAGCGGATCGCGGTTGTGCAGGGAGCCGTGCAGAATCCAGCCCATGTGCGACCACCACTTCCCGTCGCGCGGCGAGTGTGGATCGCCCGGGCGATCGGTCAGCTGATGATGCATGCGATGCACCGCGACCCAGTAGATCGGCCCTCCCTGCAGGCTCAGCGTGGAGCAAATCGCCATCGCATATTCCACCCAGCGGGGCGTGATGAAGCCGCGATGCGTCAGCAGGCGGTGGTAGCACATCGCGATGCCGACGTTCTGCCCCAGCACCCAGAGCACCGCAAAGACGGCCAGCGCGCTCCAGCTGAAGAAAAACAGCGCGGCGACAGCGCCCAGATGAAACGCAATCAGCGTCACCACAAAGACGACGTTGAGCCGGGTCGAGCGCCTCTGTTCGAGCGCCTCGGAATCGGCGCGAACGGTTTCCTGGGGGGCAACGGGAATCTCAGCGGCAGCAGACATGCGGAAAGCTCTCCAGCCTCGACGCTAATCGAAGCAACGCCGTTCCGCATGTAAGACTTGCGTAATGTCCTTCTTTGGCAGACGCCTTACGAGTTGGAGACTTCCACCGCGCGCATCGGCTCCGCGCGCGGCGCGTCATCCACTTTGCCGAAGATCATCTTGCCCGAGGCGGTCTGCAGCACCGAGGTGACCGCGATCTCCACCGATCGCCCGATCAGCCGCCGGGCGTGATCCACCACCACCATCGTGCCATCGTCCAGGTAGCCCACCCCCTGGTCGAATTCCTTGCCTTCCTTCATGATCAGCACCCGCATCTTCTCCCCCGGCAGCACCACCGGCCGCAGCGAATTGGCGAGGTCGTTGATGTTCAGCACCGGCACGCCGCGCACCTGCGCCACCTTGTTCAGATTGAAGTCGTTGGTGATGATCTTGGCTTCCAGATGGCGCGCCAGTTCGATCAGCTTCAGATCCACTTCCCGAATCTGCGGGTAGTCTTCCTCGGCAATCTGCAGCGTGACCTGCGGATTGCTGCGCATCTCCTGCAGCACGTCCAGCCCGCGCCGTCCCCGCTGCCGTTTCGACGAGTCCGACGAGTCGGCCACCATCTGCAGCTCCCGCAGCACAAACTCCGGCACAATCAGCGTGCCTTCCAGAAAACCCGTCTGCGCGATGTCGGCGATCCGTCCGTCGATGATGGCGCTGGTGTCCACCACCTTGGTGCTCCGCCGGACGCCCCGCTCTCCGGCGAAAATGCCGCCCAGCGCCGCCAGATTCAGCAGGTCGCCTTTGCTCGCCCCAACGACCAGGCCGATGTAGGTCATCAGCAGCAGGACGCCGAGTTGCAGCAGGCTCCGTTCGTGCCCCTCCGGCAGGCTGTTGCGCAGCACCAGCGAGAACAGGAACGCCCCCGCAATGCCGAGCAGGCTGCCGCAGACAGCGCCCAGCAGCCTCCGCAGGCTCAGGGCGCGCACCCGCATCTCGAAGAAGATGAAGAGCGCGGCCGCGATCGCTCCGCCCAGGCCATCCACCCACGCCGGAAGCCCGAAGGGACGGAAAAACCAGGATGCAATGGCGAATATGAGAACAAAGAGAAAACGCAGAGCAAATAAGTCCATAGAGAGGCCCCCGAAAACAGGACCCGGCCAGACGGAAGAAGGGTCTGGAACACAACGAAAGGGCAGCAATCCCGGGCACACGGAGTATACCCATGCGCTGCACCGAGGGAAAGTGAATTTGTGCGAGATTAGCGCCGCGCAGTTACGCTTGCGCTCTCAATAAACACAGCCCTGCGCCGGCGGCGCCATAGCAATGCGGCTGGCGTCCGGAAAACGGGGACTCTCTGGCCGTGTTGCCCAGCAGGTTTTCCGCAAGTCGCCTCAGTACTTTCGCACCGAGGGATCGATCTCGTTCGACCACGCCGTAATGCCGCCCGCCAGGTTGTGCAGCTTCGAGAATCCGTTCTGCGCCAGAAACTCCGCGGCCCGCTGGCTGCGTCCGCCCGACTTGCACTGCACCACAATCTCCTGCGCCGGGTTCAGCTCGCTGACGCGCTGCGGCAGTTCGCCCAGCGGGATCAGCGTGCCGCCCATCTGCGCAATCTGGTACTCGAAGGGCTCGCGCACATCGAGAACGAAAACCTGCTCGCCGGCATCGCGGCGGCGTTTGAGTTCCTGGACGCTCATTTGCGGAATTCGATTTTGCATCGTGGGTGCCTTTTGCTCCGGGACTATGCCGCAAAATTGCTCATAGTCGATCAGTTGCGTGATGGTTGGGTGGGCGCCGCAAACCGGGCAGTCCGGATTCCTGCGCAGCTTCAGTTCCCGGAAGCGCATGTCGAGCGCATTCACCAGCAAGAGCCGCCCGATCAGCGGATCGCCCTTGCCCAGAATGAATTTGATCACTTCCGTCGCCTGGATCACCCCCACCAGCCCGGGCAGAATCCCCAGCACCCCGCCCTCGGCGCACGACGGCACCAGCCCCGGCGGCGGCGGTTCCGGATACAGGCAGCGGTAGCAGGGCCCAGCTTCCGTCGCAAAGACGCTCGCCTGCCCCTCGAAGCGGAAGATCGATCCATACGCATTCGGCTTGCCGGTCAGCACGCAGGCGTCGTTCACCAGATACCGCGTGGGAAAATTATCGGTCCCGTCCGCCACGATGTCGTACTGGCTGATAATTTCGAGCGCATTCGCGCTGGTCAGCATGGCTTCGTGCTTCACGACGGTCATGAAGGGGTTCAGCGCCAGCAGCTTTTCCGCGGCTGAATCGATCTTCGGCCGCCCCACATCCTTCGTGCTGTGAATGATCTGCCGCTGCAGATTGCTCGAATCCACCACATCGAAATCGACCAGGCCCAGCGTCCCGATGCCGGCCGCAGCCAGATAGAGCGCCAGCGGCGAGCCCAGCCCGCCCGTGCCCACGCACAGCACCTTCGCGGCCTTCAGCCGTTGCTGGCCCTCCATGCCCACTTCCGGCAGGATCAGGTGCCGCGCATAGCGCGCGACTTCGTCATTCGACAGGTCGGGAAGGGTGATCGGTTCGGTTGCAGTAGCCATAACGGTTCTTTAAGGATGCGGCACCAGGCCCGCAAGGTGCAAGGGGCCTGCCGTCCAGGCAGCCGCGTCCGCGCGGCACAACCTGGTTGCGGGACCCTGAAGCTGGCGAATCAGCCCCGGAACGAAGGGTCCCGCGCCGCAGGCGCTCCCGCCTGGACGGCCAGTCCTGGTCCCCCGCCGGCGATGGAGGGGATGATGGAGAGGGTGTCCGTCGCGCCGACCTCCGTCTCTTCCCGATTCGGCAAATAGCGCACGTCCTCGTCATTGAGGTAAAGGTTCACAAACGACCGCAGTTTCCCTTCCGGCGTGTACAAATGCTTCTGGAAGTCGGGGTACAGGGTCGTCAGCGCGGAGACGGCCTGGGCTACGGTTCGGGCTTCCACCGTCACAGCCGGCTGATTATTCGTATAGACCCGCAGCGGGGTGGGAATTTCGATCTTCATGAGAACCGGTTCCTTGGCCGTACAAACAGCACCGTTGGCAGAATAACCCCTAAATCCAGACATCGTTCGCGGCCGTCCGCTCCCCGCCTGCGTCGCCGGTATTGCGCACGCCGCGCGGCTCCATCAGCATCAGTTGGACTTCGCTCTCCGCGTACGGTTTATGCTCGACGCCCCGAGGCACCACAAACAGCTCCCCCGGCCCCAGCGTGACCGCGCCATCGCGAAAATCGATCCGCAGCGTGCCCGCGACGACCAGAAACGTCTCGTCGGTATCCGGGTGGTCGTGCCAGACAAAGTCGCCTTGCAGCTTCACCAACTTGAACTGGTAGTCGTTCATCTCCGCGATGACCTTCGGCTGCCACTGCTCGGCGAACAGGCCGAATTTCTCCCGCAGATTGATTGCTGCGTACCTCATTCCGCTGCTCCCGGCGCCGCCGAAACTTCCGGCTCGAGTCCCGGCGTAAGCTGCCCGGTCACGTCGATCGGCTGATCCTCGAACGCCTTGTCGTCTTCCGTCGTCCCCGTCAGCAGAAATGAATTCGTCTGCCGCGCCGCGCCCTTCTCAATGGCGGTGATGACGTAGCTGCAACCGATCCAGTGCGCCTCCGCGAAATCCGTGGGCGACCACCGCGCCGGATGGTCCGGATGCGAATGATAAAACCCCACAATGTCCTGCCCGCGCTCACGGCCCGCCCGCTGAATCTTCACCAGCTCCTGCGGCGCGATCTGGTAGCGATTGTGTGCCGAGTCCGTCCGCGTGTTGCCGGCGCGCACCGCCTCGCCCACTTCGTTCCCGCCCGGTTCGAAGCGCCCCAGCAGCACGCCGCAGCACTCGTGCGGATAAGTCTCCTCGCCGTGCTCCCGCAGCGCGTCGTAAATCTGCTGGCTCATCCGCAGCATCGTCACTCCTCGTCCCAGAAGCGGTCGCTCAGATATTTGTCTGCGGAATCCGGCAGCACGGTCACAATCGTCGCTTCCCGCCCTTGCGCCGCCAGTTCTCCCGCCAGCCCCAGGCATGCCGCCACTGCCGCCGCTGCGGAGATGCCCACCAGCAACCCTTCCGCCCGCGCCAGCCGCTTCGCCATCGCGTAGGCCGCTTCTGTTTCCACTTCGACGGTGCGGCTGGCCAGCGTGGGATCGTAGATCGCCGGCACAATCGACGTCGCGTAATGCTTCAGTCCCTCCAGCCCGTGAAACGGCGAATCCGGCTGCATCACGATGCACTCGATTGCGGGATTGAACTCCCTGAGCCGCCGCGCAACGCCGGTGAAGGTCCCGCCCGTGCCCGTGCCCGCAACAAAATGCGTCACGCGCCCCTCCGTCTGCTCCACAATCTCCGCCGCAGTGCCCTGATAATGCGCGCGCCAGTTATTCTCGTTGCCGTATTGATCGGCATAAAAATACTGCGGATCCTGAGCCAGCTCCCGCGCCTTGCGGATCGCGCCGTCGGAGCTTTCCGCCGGATCGGTCCACACCACCTCCGCGCCATAGGCCTGCAGAATGCGCTTCCGTTCCGGTGAGACATTCGACGGCATGCACAGCGTCACCGGGAACGCCAGCGCCGCGCCCAGCATGGCGTACGCAATGCCGGTGTTGCCGCTGGTGGCATCCAGCAGCCGCCGGCCCGCGCCCAACTGCCCGCGCCGCAGCGCATCCAGCACCATCGCCGAAGCCGGCCGGTCCTTCACCGACCCGCCTGGATTCGCCCACTCCGCCTTGCCCAGAATCAGAATCCCCGGCAGATGCGCCGTCAGCCGTTCCAGACGCACCAGCGGCGTATTCCCGATGCGATCGAGCATTGCACTGCCGGGCAGGGTGGTTTTCGCTGGGGAGATAGTCGCCACGCTCGTTTTCGCTCGTTACCTTTGGACGCTTGCCGGAATTGCGGCCCACGCCTCGTTATGCGACCCTGATACCAGGGATCGCCGCTTCCGATCAGTTTAGCGGAATCGCGTCCACCACCTGCCATGCCCAAAAAGCCACGCCAGCGCACCTACGATCAGGTCCTCAGCGAACTCCGCGGACTTCAGTTTGATGTCCAGCCGGTTGCCGGCGTCGCAAATCAGACGCGCATTGCGAAATACGGCAGCGCCCTCGTTCTGGAGCCCGCCCGGAACGCCGCCGGATTCCGGATGGCCGTGCGCCCCGGCCCGGTGATTGGCGGAGAAATCGCCCAACTCGTCGACCGCGGCTTCCAGAAGTTCTTCACCACCAGCAAGACCGAGTTGCCCGCGACGGCCGACCGGTTGCAGACGCTGCACCGCTTTGTCGAGGAACTGAAAGAAGTTGCCGGCTCCGTCACGTTCTACAACGAGGCCCTGGGCACGGTGAGCGACGCCTATCTCTACGACCGGGTCAAGGGACGCGATCTGCCTCCCGCCGAACGCCCCGTGCCCGCCTGGGACCCGCAGCAAAACCACTGACGCATTTCTTCCACGAAGCGAACGCCGCGGCCCGTTTGCGCGTCTATGCAAGCATGCGTTTTCGTCAGCTGGCATCCGTCACCGGTTGCGCGCCGATTCTGTTTCTGCTGGCCGCCGCTGCCCCGCAAACCTCCCGCCCGCCCCGCCCCGCGCCCGCCTCCGCCAACGGGGCTATCCCCATGCCCGACGATCGCGCCCAGGACTCCTACGCCATCTACGCCATGCTCGTCCCGGGTGAAGAGTTGCAGCACATGCCGCCCGAGCAGAGCGCGCGCTGGGCCATTGCCAGCGTCACCGTCAACACCGCCGACCGCAATCCGGCCGTCCCGCCGCAGGGCCAGCTCAAACCACCGCCGGACAATCCCCGCGGCTTCAACGAAGCGGTCGAGGATTTCGCGGTGAATCAGAACTTCCGCGTGCAGCTCACCAGCAAGCCGCTCCACATCGACCACGCGTTCTCGCTGCTCTCACCGGATGACGTGCAGGCCCTGCGCGCCGGCAAAAGCGCTCCCGCCGTCAGTTCTGAAGATCAATCGCAGTGGGCCGGCTATCCCGGCGTGACCTACTTCAGCGAAGTGTACTTCGACAGAAAACATCTCGCCGCGCTGGTCTACCAAAACGACTGGTGCGCGCACCTGTGCTCCGCAGGCAGCTGGATTTACCTCGAAAAACAAGGCGGCCACTGGGTCCGCCGCTCCGGCATCGTGACGCCCGGCGCCTGGGCTGTATCGACATAGAGGAATGGTTGGCGACGGAGGGCATTTTTGCCCAGTTCGCGAAGCGAGGAGTGGCAGATATCGGGCATATCTTAGCGACGAGCGACAAAGAAATGGGCAAAAAGGACCCCGTCCCGCAGGGCAGTTTGCAAAAGTTTTCATGGGC
>DATAWI010000031.1:0-60581 GCA_036267295.1 Acidobacteriaceae bacterium
TCCGCAAGGTAGCGGACGCAATTGTCGGGATTGTCGAAGTAGACGATAGCTTGTTGAAGGGAAAGCGGTTCGCGTTGCATTTCGATCACCTGTGAGCATATTAGCGAAATGCAACGGGCGAGTCAAGTAAATTATTACCCTCGCAAGTGACCTGCTCTCAAGCATCGGCCCCATTCACGCGTCCCAATGAATCAGTCATGCTCACGAATGACGCAATCGCACGCGTCTCCCAAATGACTTCCTGTCCATCACCTGCAGCGCGGCCGCCAACGTCGCCGCCGCAAATCCCGCAGAATCAATCAACCCTCCTCAACCCCCGGGGGGAGGGGGCCCCGCAGCCGGGCACGAACCGGGCAAAGCGAACAATGCGGATGATCCGCAAGGCGGCGCATCCGTTCCAGTTGCCGGAAACACAAAATGTCCTGAATCGCAAAGAGTCGACGAAAATTGCTGGCGGAGAGACAGGGACTCTCAATCAAATGGTATCTATCTCTAGTATTTGCAATGTAAGTTTCAGAACTATGGTCGTTGTCATGCTTTTGTCATGCTGAAATCTCTCCAGAAGTCCCCTTTGCATGACAAGCTCGACAAAACTACGCGCCGTGACCGTCACGCTGCGCGTGAAGATTGATGGCAAATGGCGCCGACTGCCGGCCGCCTACGGGCGCAATGGTCGGATCCGGCCCGGCTATGCGCAACTCGGTAATGAGCAGATCGAGTTCCCTCACCCAGCGTATGAGATTCGCCTTTTCGAAGATCGCCAGGCAAAGTACATCCCGGTAGGTCGGAACGCGACCGACGCTGATGCGCGACGCAAGAAGGAGGAGCTCAGTCCGAGCAAGACCCGAGCGAAGGTGGTTGCCCGAGATGCGGGGCTGCAAGTCAACGATACCGAAGAGCGGAAAACCTTAGCTCGAAGCGCTGCGGCCTACATCCGGGATGCGGAACAGCGAGGTGCGATGGAAGCTGCTGAACAGGCACGCCTTGTTGCCCTCGAGTTCGGGAGCGTGGTGGGAGGAAAGACCTACCTGGACGAAATCACGCGATAGGATGTCTTTCGCTTTCATGCGGCCCTGCGCAAGCGCGGTTGTCAGGACCGCACCGTCGCGAATAAGCACCAGCGACTGACATCGTGGCTGCGATTCGCGGGAGGTGACCGGACGATCCTCCCCCCGACTCCAAAATATGAGTCCGCCCTACCAACCATCTATGACCGCGATCAGGTGAGCACGCTGCTTGGCGAGGCGAGCCCATACATGCGTCTTACAATCCTGTTGTGCCTCAAATGCGGTCTGCGCGATCGCGAAGTGATGCACACGGAATTCTCCGACGTCGACCAGCGGGAGAAGACCCTTAGGGTTCAGGGCAAGCCTCAATGGGGCTTCAAGGTGAAGACTCACGAGCAACGAGACATCCCGATCCCGGACGATCTGCTACAGGAGCTCAAAATCTGGAAGACCGAGCGAAAGGGTCAGAGTCTTATCCTCGCGACTTCCGGCGGAAAGCCCAACGGAAAATTGTTGCCGATGTTGAAGGCCACCGCACGAAGAGCAAAGCTCAACTGCGGCCACTGTCCCGGGTGCCGGGCGAAACATCGCGAATGTAGGGAGTACACATTGCACCGCTTTCGGAGAACCTACATCACCACGCTTCTCCGCAACGGGGTCGACCTTCGTACCGTCCAGGCATACGCCGGCCATAAGGACATGGCGTCGACGATGCGCTACCTGCGCCCCGCAAGCGCCAAAGAGGCGCAGTCCAAAGTGAATGCGATTAATTGGTGAAGGCCGGGCGCAATGCCCGGCCTTCGGTTATGCTGCCGCCTCCACGAAATGGCCCCGCAGCCACTCCGCCAGGGTAAAAGGATCGAATCTGATGGAAGCACCGATCCGGAAATGTGGAATTCGACCGGCGGCGACCAGATCATAGATAGCCGTTCGTCCGAATCCCAGCAGGTCTGCGACTCGCGGCACCGTCAAGGCGCCGGAGTGTTGTTGAATGATCGATGCCAGGTCGCGCGGGCTCTCCAGCATCGTAATGTGCTGCATTTGAGGTTCCTTCGCCTGTCCACAGGTGCCTGATTCAGGCATATACAGTCGATCCGCGAGTCTTGAATTTGCGGCCGGCTGAAAGTATCCAATTATTCCGCTCCGACACCGGAGCGCGTATGCGCGACGACGGTGGCTCGGGCGCGCTCGGCCGAGAACGTGCCTCGCGACACGCCTCCGCTGCGCACTATACGCCTACTGCGATCAGGAGATTGTGATTGTGAATACAGCGGATGGCCGCCAGAACAACTGAAGGGCGAATCCGGGGCGGATCCGGAGCGGAGCCAGTTGGCTGCATACGCGCGGCCTCGGTTAGCTAATTTTCGAGCGATCGAGACAGGACTCCGACTTCCAACCCCCTGGTCCCGAACCGCATTCCAGAGCCTATTGAACCCTGTTGACTTTTCGTGCCCGCAACGGCTTTGGATGGAACCTGTTGGGGCCTACCTGTGGAACGCTGTAGCTTTGTAGGGCTTTTGGAGGCTTTGACCTCTACGAATTCGACTACAACTTGATTTCCGAACTCCCGAAACACTTCAGGGACGCCGTTGACGGATTTTTGCCCGCCCCTCACATCGTGGCAAGCGACCCGACCTCAAACACTTGATGAGCGCCTGGTTCGTGTATCACCGATTGGCATAGATACTTCCGGTTTGCCGGCGATACGGCCAAAATGTCCAGAATTGCCTGAGTGAGGGCGTTGGCGATTTAAGAGAATTTGACCGCCTCCTCGCAGCTGAAGCTCGCAAAGAGCGAAGTTCAGCGAACGATCCCTGCCCTTCCCGCTTTAGAACTCGATCCTCCCCTGAAACGCAATCATTCGCGGAGAGGTGTCTCCGCCAAGTCCAACCCCCAGCAGCCCTGTGGGCGGTGAAGTCGTGCTTTGGAGTGTTCCGAACTTCGCAATGGCTGAGCCAGGCACGCCTGCCTGCACAGTGCTGGGGAGCGCAAAGTTGGGATGATTGAACGCATTGAACATCTGGCCATCGATGCGCAGTTTGATTCCCTCTCTGATCGGAAAGGTCTTCGTGATGTACATGTCCGAATACGTGAAGTGCGGCCCACGAACGGAGTTGCGGCCTGAGTTGCCGAACTGGCAGATTGTCGGATTATCGTTCTGCACGCCAAGTGTCCCGGTGTAGCACGCGCCGGTCGTCGGATCGATAACTGAGACGAATGCATCAGGGTTGAGCCACGGCAATGTCCCTGTTTCGGTCACGCCTGGATAGGGAGTCTTGCGATAGACCGGCGCCCCGGGAACCCGGTTGGCATAGTTCGGCACAGCGAACTGTATGGTCTGCGCCGGGTTGGATGCCTGCAGGACGCCGTTACCGTTCGCGGTGTAGGCCTGGCTGAGCACACTGAAGGGCAATCCGGAATGAAGGAAAGCCGTCTGCGCGTACGACCACCCTCCGAGAAGCTGACGCAGCGCCGGATTGCCGGAGTGGAAAGGCACCTGATACATCCCGTAGGCGGAGACGTTTTGGCGCACATCGTAATCGCAACTGGCGTATTGCCGGGCCAGTTCGCCGGGCAGCGGCGATTCCAATCCCTGCGTGGAGAACGCGAGCAGACCTCCATTCGAGACTTCGTCCACGCAGCGGCTGAAAGTGTAATTGACGTGCAGGGTCAGGCCACCCCATGGCTGTGTCCAGGCAGTCTGCAATCCGTTGTAGACGCTGCTTGCGCCGGTTTGGAACTCCGTGACGTTGCCGAAGCGCTGATCGAGGGGCCGCTGCCAGGGAAATGGCGAAAAGCATCCATCGCAGACGGTCTGGTAGCCATTCAGCTGCACCTGATAGGGCTCGTGCAGTCCTCGCGTCCCCACGTAGTCGACACGCAGATCGCCGTGGGATCCAATCTGCTGCTCGACGCCGAGATTGTATTGGTAGTAGTACGGAGTTTTCAGCGTTCCGGTGGGAAATGTATCGAGACCGACTGCAAGCGGGCAGGTTGCGACGCCCGCCTGGATGCCGGCGCACGGTGGACCGCCTGCGCCAAAAATCCGCCGGAACGAGGTGTTGGCGTTGACTGCCGCAGTTACGGCGCTTCCCGGAACGCCGGGCGCGATCGCGATTCCGCCGACCTGCCCGGCGAGACCGCCCGTGAAACTGGGGTCATTGGGAGCGTTCATCAGGCCGCTGTCCGCAATCTGTTGAGGAATGATGTCGTTGAACACGCCGAACCCGCTATGAACAGCGGTATGCGGACCCACCTTGTACGCAAATGAAGCGCGGGGTTGGTAGACGAAGACGGGAGTCGCCGGAAACAGATTGTGGACATGGCTCAAAATCACCTGGTTGAACGGCTGATTGGTCTCGTGCGAAGCGTCCAGGAAGGAACCCGCCATTCGGGAAAAGAGGCCCTTTTCGCTGGTGACGTTGGTGTTCCAGGTGACACGCGCGCCATAAGTAATCGTTGTTTTTGGAGATGGCTTCCAGGCGTCCATTCCGTAGTACTCCAGGTTGCCGACGGCCACTCTTTCTTTCAGAGAGACGGGGAAGCTCTGCTGCGCCGTGTATGCAGCTCCATAGGTGAACTCCGCCAGGTCGTTGTAGGTAACCGTCGGCGCGGTGCCTTCCCCAAGGTCATAGTCACTGGTGTCCACCCGGCGCGTATCCACGCCAAAATGCACTGTGTGCGCGCCGCGCGTCCAGGTGAGGTGGTCGTTGATCTGCCACTGCGTGACCTTGCGCCCCTGCGGAAACGTATTGTCCAGGCCTCCAATGGGGGTAAACGGCACGCTGTCGCTGCCGGAGGCGAGCACAATCGGGAAGGTCTGCAGTGCTCGGGCGTAGTTGTTCGGTTCAAAGATGCTGGAGTACCAGCTCGCCCCCGGATTGAACTGGTTGACCAGGGTCGGGCTGAAGAGGTGCGTGTAACCCGCAACGAGAGTCCGTTGCGGTTGAGGGGAAAAAGCATTAAAGAGAGGGTTGATCGGATCTGTCCATTCTGCCTGCAGGCCCGTGTCCTGCTGCAAGCGATACCACACGCTGTCTCTCTGGTTGATGGTGTGATCGATCTTCAACACGATAAGGCTCTCGCTGTCGTCGTTGTTCAGAGACCGCTGCTGCTGTGTCGCGCAGCCGCTGCCGTCCAGCAGCGCGCCACTCGTCGGAGCCGGCAGGAAATTCCCGGATGCATCCAGCGGGCAGGCTGTAATCGCCACCGGCGATCCTCCCGGGGCGGGGAGCAGCGAGAACATCTTCCTGTAGAACGGAATCTCCGCAGGCTGCGCCGGAAGATGCGTGCCCGTGACCGGGTCCGGTCCACCTGTGGCGAGTTGTCCCAGCACATACTGCTGATAGGCCGGAGTCGGCAGGATGGTGGGCGTGACCAGCGGCATGGCGATGCGGACGCCCTCAACGTGAGCAAAGAAAAAGAGCTTGTTCCTGATGACAGGCCCGCCTGCGCTCACGCCGAATTCATTCACGACCGAGCGCGGTTTTTGCGCGATGTTGCCCGGCGTATCGTTCGCCTGCAGAAAATAATCTTCAGCATTGAGCAGCGAGCCATTCCATGTTTCATACGCATCGCCGTGCCACGCGTTGGTTCCGGACCTGGTGAAGTAGTTCACCTGGGCCACCGCGTACCTGCCCTGATCGACAGAGAAGGAATTGGTGTTCACCGTCGCTTCCTGAACGGCGTCGAGTCCAATCACAAGGTTGGTAGCGAGGCCGATGTTGAGGCCCAGCCAGGGATCGTTGGAATCGTAGCCGTCGAGAATGTAGCCGTTGGAAGTTGCCGGCAGACCATTAAACTCAACGTTGCCGTAGCCGCCGGCGGCCTTCGCATCGCTTGAGGAACCGGCAGTATTCATCAAAGCGCCCTGCGCAAACTGCGCGACGTACGTTAAATCCTGGCCGGGATTGGGCAGGTCCCTGATTGCCTCCGCGCTGATGGTCGTGGTGGTGTTGGGGTTGTCAAGGCTCAGAAGACCCTGCTGCGCGGTCACCTGCACCGTTTGCGAGGTGGCGCTGACCTGAAGCCTGAACTCCAAAGCCACATTGCGCCCCACCAGCACTGGCGTTGGCGCTGAGGCTGCCACAGCAAAACCAGAAGCCTGGATCCTGACCTGATACGTTCCCGGATTGATCTGGGAAAAGAGAAAATGGCCGGCGGCATCCGTTTCGCCGGTGCGGGTCGCTTTGGTGTTCACCTCGGTTGCGCTGACGGTCGCGCGGGCCACCGCTGCTCCGCTCGGGTCCGTCACCTGGCCGGAAAGCGCGCTGGAAGTGCCGCTCTGGGGCCGAAGAAGGCATGGGTTAACTATGGTTAACATCGACAAAAGAAAAAGGCTGTGTTTCCATGCTCGAAGCGGGCGCACATTGATCTCCGGTTGGCTTGTGGCTGTTTCGCTGGGGCGGATTTGCCAGGCGAATTAGGGAACCCTAAATATGATAGGTACGCCTAAAATAGAGCTGTGTCAATTCGGATGACTGAGGACTGAGCATGACAACGCGCCGCGCCAATCCAAACACGGAATCGGTCGACAACTATCTGAAGGCAATTTTTACCCTGGGTGGGCCGGAGGGCGTGCGTGTGACGAGTACAGCGCTCGCAGAGCGGCTTGGCGTCGCTCCGGCCTCGGTCACGAACATGTTGCAAAAGCTCGCGTCTTCCCCGCGCTCGCCGGTCGAATATGAAAGGCATCGAGGCGTCCGGTTGTCGGCTGCCGGAAAACGGCGCGCGTTGGAAATCGTGCGCCATCACCGCCTGCTGGAGGCGTTTCTCTATGAGGTATTGGACTATCCCATCGAGGAGATCCACGACGAAGCCGAACGGCTCGAGCATTTCATCTCGGAGCGGTTCGAGGAGCGTATTGATGCAAAGCTCGGGCGGCCAAAGTTCGATCCGCACGGACATCACATTCCTGCTCTTAATGGACGAATGCCGAAGCAGATCTCTAAGCCATTGTCGGACGTTAAGAAGGACGGGGAATTTGTTGTGGACAGCGTTTCGGATCACGATGCACCTCTACTAAAGCTGCTCGAGGCTCACGGCATCGCACCGGGCGCGCGTTTAGAGGTTCGTAGCCGTTCGCCGGAGGAGTTTGCTTTGCGCGTGGGCAGTCATTCAAAGGCATTGCTCTTCCCTCGCGCTCTCGCAGGCGCGGTCCGGCTCCGCCCGGCAGATTAGCAAACGAATAACAGCCACGATGGCCTGATTCGACGACCTGCGTTCTGGCCCAAATCTCACCTGATGCAACCGGACAAGTCACTCATCGTCCGGTTCCGGACGTGTTGTTTGGGTGCTAAGTCAGAAAGGAGCGCGTGGTGTTGCCTAAGCTGAACTCAACGGAGACGCCGATTCAGAGAACAACCACGGAGGCTCCTCGACTGATATGTATTACATCGGACTGGACGTATCGTAGTCGGCGTCTTAAGGATGGGGAGATGCCGCTTCAATTTCGCTGGCGCTACACCGCTTCCTCGGTCGCGGCGGTGATTGAGAATGTCACGGTCCGAGTACCCAGACGCGGGTGCTGCGCGGTCAGATGCACGATTCCGGCTTGGTCTTTCGCGCGGACCCACACGGCCCCCGTTCCGCCGATCAGCGAAAACGGATTGTCACCGATTAATTCCGCGGGACCTTCGAGCGTGAACAGAATCGGATCGTTCGCATAGGGCCGCACCGCTCCGAATTCGTCCGTTACGCGCAGAACTACACGCGTCGCGTCAGAGCCGTCTGCCACCAGCGCCGCATCGTCAGGGATCACCAAGAATTGCCGGTCCACCCCGCGGCCTGACAGCGACTTCGAAATCACCTGTTTCCCACCGATATATCCGTCGATGCGCAGGTCACCCCACTCGTGGTGAACGAGCGTCAGATCGAGAACGAAGGGCGGATACTTCAGATACTGAAATTCCGCGCGATCCGGATCCATGTCAGCCAGGAGGGTCCACGGATTGGCTTCAACGCTTCCTGCACGCACGAAGAATTTCAGGTGATCGCAGTTCGAGCAGACGACCGCTCGGGTCAATCGGACAGATTCGTCACCTGCCGCCCAGTGAAACGCCGGTTCGAGCACGATCTCCTCGCCAGGCTCGCATTGCGATTTATAGAAGCTCGCGGCAGCCTTGGGTTCGCGGAAGATGTCGGCGACACCGTGGTAGCAGATGCGGTCTCCGGATCCGAAGTCAGCGTGCGTGTTGTAGTCGAAGGCGCACCAGCCGATTCCGCCGGAGTACTGCGGATCGGATGCAATCTGATTGTGAATGCGGGCATGTCGCAGAGTGTGCTCGCGCTGGCGCTCATTATCGTCCGTGGTCTTCGTCGGAAATGTATGACCGACGAATTCAGTGTTCAGATAACGCGGATGGTTCGGCTTCCGCAGCGGGAATCCGAAGTCATTCACCGTGAAAACGTCCTCGATAAACTCAGAATCAGCGAAGTTACGAATACCGCCGGTTTGCCTGGATTCATCGAGCGCATGAGCCAGTGCATTGGTCCGTACGTAGAAATCGTGGTCGTCCGGCGATTCGTTAATGCGAACGCCCCAGAGAACGACAGAAGGATGATTCCAGTCGCGCCGCACCATGCGGCCGACATTGTCGATCGCCGCCAGCTTCCATTCCTCCTCGCCGATATGCTGCCAGCCGGGGATCTCCTCCAGCACCAGCAGTCCGATGTCGTCGCAGCAATCGAGAAAATGGCGGGATTGCGGATAGTGCGACGTTCGCACAATGTTGCAGTGAAGATTGCGGCGCAGAATCTTCGCGTCCTGCCGCTGCACGCGCGCGGGCATGGCCGCGCCGGCAAAGGGAAAGGTCTGGTGACGATCGAGACCGCGGAGCTTGAGAATTCGGCCATTCAGGGAGAAACCCTGATCCGTAAAGGTGGCCTCACGAAAGCCGACGCGCCGCGTGTCTTCGTCGACCACCTGCCCACGCCGGAGCAGACGCACATGTACCTTGTAGAGGTAAGGATGATCGACATCCCAAAGCGTGATGTTCGCAAGTTGGGTCAGCGACACCGTGTGACGAGCTGGATCGCTCTTTGTTTCCGCGCTGCCATAGACAGGCGCTACCGTAGCAGGATCGACCGCGGGGGCGGCGCCGGCCACCGCATCGGGAATCACCGGAGCGGATTGCCGGGCCACAACGCGGTCGCGGTTGCACAGCTCCGCTTCCAGCACATATTCCCCTTCCGCGATGGGCCGGCCCGCCAGGAAACAGTCCACGGCAAGGGAGGGGCTGCCGCTCAGTACACCTACGCCGTGCGCGAATATATTGTCGATCCAGGTTTCGGGGACGATCCGCAAACTAACTTCCCGATAAATGCCGCCAAATGTCATGTAATCGATTTCGAAGCCGAACGGAGGAATATCCGCTCGCTCCGTCGAGTCGACAAAGACGGCGAGGAGGTTGTCGGCATTCTGCCGCAGATGCGGGGTCAGCTCGAAGGAAAACGGCGTGTAGCCGCCCTTGTACTCTCCCAGGGAAATGCCGTTGATCCACACGGTCGACGCGGTCATGGCGCCTTCAAAGTCGACGAAGACGCGCTTCCCTGCCGTCTGCAGTGGGAGCCGGAAGCGCCTGCGATAGGTGGAGACGAACTCGTAGTCTTTGTCGTCGAAATTGTGCCAGGGCGCACGGATATTGGCATGCGGGACGGTCACCGGCTCGAATGCCGAGTCGTCGAAGTCCGGGAATTCGGCTCCGTTCACGCGCGATGGGTGAAAGCGCCATTTCCGATTGATGGGAGCGATGAGGCGGCTGGTCGCGTGGGGTTCGTCGGCGAGGGTGGAGAAACCAGACACGGAAGCCGCGGCGACGAATCCACCGGTGGCTGCGAGAAATCGACGTCTGTTCATAATCCTCTATGCAAACGAATGGGCTGACAGTTGCAACGATTCTACTGATGGAATGTGAGGCAGGACCGCAGTTGACGGCGCCCGCAGCAGGCCATGATCGATCAGCGTCAGTTTGTTTCCGGGACTATTTGCCGCAGCTTTGCGTTGAACCTTCGACGTCCTGGACTCCATTTGCTTCGGCCACGGGACTTCCGTCGCAGAGAACGTGAAACCCCGCGCCGCGGTGATAGCGCGAACCATCGTGGTCATAAAAGATCGTAAGCAGATGCCCGTGGTACGGCAGGCCGTCGAGAGCGAAATAGGCCCACTGACCGGGCGGCAGCAGAGGGTGCACAACAATCCGATTGCCGGCTTGGGGCCGGAGGCCGATCAGGCCGGTCACGATGAGATCAGCAAACCCGGAGTGGTTATAGTAGCGGCCTCGGTTCTTCGGGAGGGCGTGCTGCGCCACCAGAATGTCTCGAGCGATCCACTCTCCCGTATCGGCGTTAAGATCTTCATCGATCCAGGGGATGGTGCGCCCATCGGGCAGCTTGATGTGCTGGGAATTTGCGTAGGTGCTGAGCAGTCGATAGTAGTCTGAGCGCGTCATGACGTTCTGGTCCGGCCCGTTCAGCAGGTTGGCGAGGGCAACCAGAGTTTGGGTGGTGGCGTAGGGCCATGAAGGGCCGTTCCAGAGGCACTCGTGCCGCACTTTGTAATTGAACCGCGGACTGGCGCGGTCCGCTGTGGTCGGTCCATACTTGCCCGCGAAACCCTGCGAGTCGAAGAGAAACTTCCAGGCCACGTCGTGGCCGGAGGGGGGAATATCGAAGTACCACGGGATATAGCCAGCCAGTTCGCGGACATCGGACCAGCCAGAGATCGAATGGCGCGACTCAGTTTCATAGAACTGATCACCCGGATTCCACAAGCGGTTCTCAATCAGCAAATGTAACTGCGCGGCCTTCTCTCCATAGGTGTCAGAGACCTGAGTATCACCGGCCATGCTCGCAATTTTCGAAATTGCGACGGCATCGCCGTACATATAGCTGTTGATCGTGGGACGGTAACCATTCCCGCTGATGGTGTCTTCCATTCCGTCGCGATCGTCGATCTGCCAGAACAGGCCGTCGCTGTCCTGGTGCGTCGCCTCCCAGGCGTTGTAATTCTTTTCGAGACTCGGCAGAAGGCCGATCGCAAGCTGGCGGTCGCCGGTTGCCAGAAACAGCTGGTAGACGGAGTCCGCTGCCCAGAAACTGTAGCGGCGGGGCTCCCCGTCCGGGCTGAACCAGAAACGCGTGTAGTCATCCGCGTATTCCGGGTCGCGCAGCCACCTGGCCTCGCGAATATGGTGCCCCGCTGCCGCGTCGATGGTATTGAATTTCCCGGCCCAGCGAACATTATCCAGAAATTCGTTGATTAGATAACCGTCCGGCGTGCGTTTGATGTGCTTTTGAAAGGCATACCAGCGGAAGTAATAGATTTTCTCCATTTCCTGATCGGGAGTATCGAGCCATGGGATGTTACTGACGAACCAGTTCCAGGGAAGGGGCGGAGCGGAGCCGAGCATCTCGGTCTCATCGCGGGAAAAGCCGGTGAAATAGTGTTTGAAGCTTTCCGGTCTGAGTAAGGACCCGCGGCCGGGGCGTTCCGCGATTGATCCCAGGGGCATGAGGAGAACCCCGAGGAGAATCACGAGACTCGACCGGCCGAGCCTGAGATAGCCGGGATCCGTCATTCCGGCACGAATCCGAGGTTCTCCCCGTGGTGGATGACGAGGCCGATTTGTTCCAGGTGTTCGTGGCGGCCGTTGTACCAGAGCATCCAGCGGCTATGCGAATACACCGCGAAGGGTTTGTAGCATGCATCGGCGTCCCAGCCGCCGGGCGTTGGTCGAACGATGGGATTGCCGGCATGCTTCTCCCAGTTGGTGATGCCGTCTTTCGATCGCGCCATCCCGATCTGCGCATGATCGATATCGCGAAAGCCGATGTAGAAGGCGTAATACCAGCCCTGCCAGTGAATGACCTGAATCGCGGCGACGCGGTTCTGCTCCCACTCATGATGCGGATCGGGAGCCAGAACCGGGTTGGAGGCGTACTTATCCCAGTGCAGGCCGTCGTGGCTGGTGGCAAAGCCGATGGCATTCGGTTCATACTGCGTGCCGCCGGAGTACCACATCTTCCAGAGGCCGGCGGACTCATCCCACAGGACATCCGGACACATTACTGCGACGCCCTCCCAAGCGGCGGACGACTCGAGAACGGGTTGCGGCGATTGCCTCGTCCACTTCACTCCGTCCGGACTGGTGGCGTACCCAATGCGGGATCGCCCTTTCGCCTGGCCGGTATACCACATGTGGTAGCCATCTTTGCGATGCACCACGATCGGGCGGTTGATGTCGTCTTCCCATCCGGTCTCCGGAAGCGGGGGAAGCACAATCTCCGGCGGATTCCAGTGGATTCCGTCTTTGCTTTCCGACAATGCCACACTCTGTTTGGGGCGCCACGACAGCCACATCCGGTACACGCCGTTTTCATGAAGCATGCTGATGTCGAAGCAGGTGCCGTACTGGCCGCCGAGAACCGGGTTGCCGGAATACTTGACCCATCCTTCGTCTGTTGCTCCATGGAAGGAACTCGAGGCGCGTGCAACCGCGGGCCCGAGTCCAGCGGCTGCCATCAATACAATCAACTCTCTTCTGCTTATCATCTCTGGATTCCCGTCCTGCATACGTCCGGCGCCGTCGCCCGGCCCTTATCGATTGAACCCTTGCCGCCCGAATCGTCTGCGAATCGGATTGGGAAGAAATCCGTGAGATCACGCGCTTCGCGCAACCTCACGGAGGTCACAGGAGCATGCGCCGCACAGTCGCTAAAACATGAAATGCAGCGACAACTGTACGTTTCTGGGGGCGTTCGCGGTGCTGATGATGCCGAAGCCCTGGGTGTTGGGTCCCACGGTGTTGTTGTAGCCGGGGCCATTGAGCACAGTATGGTTGAGCGCGTTAAAGGCTTCCAACTGGAAACCCAGCTTGTAACCTTCGACTATCTTGAATTCCTTGTCCAGGGTGGCATTGAGGTACTCAGCGCCGGATGCCGGGCCCTTGAAAACGCCATTGGCAGCGTCACCCAGAAACAGCCTCTGTCCCTGACCCGGAATCGTCGTAACCGTTCCACCGATGACCACCTGATCGGCCCTTACAAACTTACTCGGATCCAGCCAGCTCACCCCCAGTTCCGAGCCCCCTGACATGACGGGCGACTTGCGGTTTGCGAGCAGCGGACCCCCGCCGGTGTAATTGGCGTAGCAGCCCGCCGAGCCGAAGTTAAACTGGGCGCAGTTGTAATCGGAAACGCTGCCGTAGCCGCCGGTGCTCGCGGTCGTAGTCCCGCCGATGGCCCATCCTCCCAGCAAGCCCTGCGAAACCCAGGACCGGCCTGGAAGTGAAGGAAGGTTGTATCGGGCCGCCAGGGCCATCGCGTGGATAGTGCCGGGGCTGTAGTAATCCAGGCCACAGTCAGCCTGGTAGCGGCAACCCTGCTGCGCCGTGTCCTCACTCAATGTGTAATTGCCGAGAAGGGTGAGGCCATGCGAGACCCGTTTCTGCACTTCAACCTGCAGGGAGTTATACCAGGAGTTGTAATCGGAGAAGAACTCGTTGATCCCGTTGTACCCGATAGAATAGTAGGGCTCACGCGAAAAGACGTTGGCCGCGTCATTGGTGCTGCCGCCGGGAACAAAGCGGGCCCAGTTGAGATTGTGCTCCTCGCTGAGGTGCGTTCCCCGGGTAGCCACCCACGCGGCTGAAAACACCCAGGTATTGATGGGTTCGACCTGAAACTCCAGATTAAATTTGTGGTACAGCCCCGCGTTGTAGCCCGGGTGAATGGCCTGGGTGGACAGGGGGTTTGGAAAGACCAGGGTATCGGCGGCTGCAGAGCCAACGGTCGGGACCTTAAACGGGAACGGGACGCTTCCGTATTGGGCATATGGCTGCGTGAGATCCAGCCCTGGACCCTGGGCGGGACTGTAATCCACGCCGAACGGCGCCTGGGTTGTATAGCCGTTGTATCCGAGCGTAGTTATGTAGTCCGGGACTTCGGCATAGCCTCCTTTCAGTGCAGACTTACCGTTGCCCCTTATATCCCAGGCGAAAGAAACGCGTGGCAACACGTTGTAGCGGTCTCCGGTCAGGTTGTTGGGAACACCCCGGTCGCCGATCGTTACCAGTCCGGTGGGCGCGGTAGGAAAGACCGACGACTGTTGTCCGGGCTTAAAGGTGACAAATGCATTATTTGTTGGGCGAATGCCGAGATAAGGCTCCAGCCGGGCTCCCACCATGACCGTGACCCGCGGTCTCAGTTTGATCGTATCCTGAAGATAAATGTTGCGGGCTGGATAATTAATGTTCAGGTTTGCTGTGCTGTTTTGGTAGAACCCCGCCCCGAACTGCCCGAGAGAGCCGCCGTTGATCATCATGTCGGCAATGCCATTGCCGGTTCCGCCATAGCTGACGTCATAATCGTCGAACCACACATCGGCCCCGGAGTCGTAGGTCTGCTGGAAGATCTCGTGGAAATTGCGCAGCTCGAAGCCCGTCTTGATGGTGTGGCGTCCCTTTGTCCAGGTAAAGTTGTCGGTAATGTCCCATGTATTCAGTATCCCTGGATTGATGTAGCCGTTCCAGATATCCACTCCCATATTGCGCGGCGTGGAAATCTCAGCAATATCCGGAGACAGGATGTCGCCGACCGCAGCAATGCCCGTGTTGGATGGATTCACGATGCCGGTGCAGGGTGCGCAGGTATTGGTGACGGAAATCGTCTCCCGGGTGATGCCGAGAACGAAGTTGTTCAACATCGAGGGCTTGATCTGGTAGGTGTCGTTCACCGCCCATACCTGCGTCTGGTCCGGCTCGCCCCAGGTGGCCTCCGGATTGGGATACTGGGTCGCCCAGGAAGCCTCGCTGAACTCGTCGTACATATCCTGGAAGGTGGGGTTGTCGTTGTAGTAGTAGAGACTCCCGAACACACGCTGCTTGCTCCCCAGGTTCTCGTCGACCCGCACGTTCCAGGTCTGAATCAGGCTCACATCGCTGGGATTCCAGGTAAAGGTATCGGTTCCGCTGGTCGGGGCGGGCATCACACCTGTTCCGGCTGACGAGTTCAACAGGTTTCCGATCGGGCCGAAGTCGCTGCTGGGGATGGTCGGAGTCGGAACTCCGTTGATGACGGGCACACCGTCGGGGGAGTTGGAGAAGTCGCCGCTGCGCTCCGCATTGGTGATGGTTTGCCCCGTGGTCGTCGAGTCCTTCGACGTACTGGTGCGCTCGTATGAAAGGAAGAAAAAGGTCTTGTTCCTCCCGTTGTAGAGCTTGGGAAGCCAGACCGGGCCGCCGATATTGCCGCCGTACCATTCCTGATGAAAGGGCTGCCGTGAAATACCCTGAAAGTTATTGGACCACGGGTTGGCGTTCCAGGCGCCGTTCTGCAGGTAAGTCCAGAATTCGCCGTGGAACTGATTCGTGCCGCTCTTCATCGTGGCTTCGATCTGTCCGCCTGCGGCCTGACCCACCGATGCATCGGGGAGCGCGGAGGACACGCTGAACTCCGCGATGTTTTCCGCCTGCGGGAAGTTGGAAGCCGCCGACCCGTGCATGTAGTCGTTCATAGCGGCGCCATCAACGTCGTAGTTGTTGGTGAACTGCGACACCCCATTGAAGGTGGTAACCGGGATGAAGAAGCTGGCGCCGGTTCCGGCAGACATGGCGCCCGGCATGAGGACTTCCATCGACTCGCGCGGATCGCGTCCCAGCACCGGGATGGTCGACATGAGTTCGGGGTCGATTGTGGTCTGGTTGTTGGCACTGGTCGTATCCACCATTGCCGACGAGCCTGACACGGTAATAGTCTGCGTCGCGACGCCCACCTGAAGTTTGACCGGCAGGGTTGCGGATCCTCCGGCATGCAGCACCACGGCCGTCGCGACAAAGGTGCTGAATCCCTGCGCCGTGCAGGTGAGGTTGTAAGTCCCGGCCTGCAGCGAGACAAACTGATATTCCCCGAGCGCGTTGCTCACGACTTTCGCTTCCACGCCGGTCAGCACGTTGTGCACGACGACGGTCGCATTCGGGACGACTGCGCCGGTCTGATCGGCAACCGTGCCGGTGAGCGAGGCGGAGATGTCAACCTGCGCGCGGAGCAGACAGGGGCTCAGGCTAATCGCGCCGACGGCAATCACAGCAACCGCTGAAACGCGGCGAAGCTGAAGACCGCTCAGACGGTTTACGAGGCCCCTGCAAATGCTTTGTATTGCACGAACGTCCATATTGCCTCCACTTCAAAGTCGAATCGCCGCAGCCGCTCCCGCAGATTCTTGCGTTTCAGTCCGGCCGCCACGGCGCGTATTTACAACAAGGTGTTCTGGTCGTTTTAGAAAGCAGTGAAACTGTATACATGGGCCTGCAGGGCAGTCATGATGGCAATGCACCAATCTTTTGTGGTCCATCTGCACCAGTCCGCGGCGAGGGACAGGCCGTCGGGAAGGCGGGACCAGCTTTCCCCTTGCCGCAGCGGGACGCGCGCAGGCAACCCACCCGCAGGAAACCATGGGATGGTCAACGCGGTTTCCGGCTGGGCGCAGACTTCCACGCGGCGCCGACGACGGTCTCTGTGCCGTCAGACTTGTAGGCGGACCAGGTTCGCTGATTGGGCGCATCGACGTACCACGCGTAGCGCTGCAGAAACGGGAGCGACTCAAGCGCGGGCGCCGACACGCGCGCGAAGGTCGCCTGGGTTGCGAAATCCGGCGTGAGGGTCGTCGTCCCCGGCCACGATCCCATCGCATACTCGGTAAGCCAAATTGGCAAGTGGTACATCGAATGGACGGTTTGCAGCGTTTTCACCAGATGCTGTGTGGCGGCTTCCGGATTGAAGTCGGCCTGATACGCGTGAACGCAGATGAAGTCGACGCGGTATCCGGAGGTCTTTGCGCCGGCCATGAACTGGGCGAGCCAGCCGTTCGGCTTCGTGGGGTCCTCCGCAACCGCGGGCGAGCCGAGGGTCATGCCCAGCGCCTGGAGTTGCGGCCAGGCCGCTAAGGCCTCCGCCACGGTCATGTGCGATTGGCCGGGATTATCCGGTTCGTTGAAGGTCAGCAGGATACCGGCGCCAGTTTTCTGCGCGTCGGCCTCATCGCGTGGATTCAGGTTCTTCCCTCCCCAGATCATGGGAATGAACTGAATTCCCGCAGGAGGATTTCGGATGTCGGAACGTGGCTGCCAGTCGTAGTACCAGGCGACCCGCGCGTCGACGAGGGTGGGGGTTGCATGAGGCTGACCCCATTCGCCGATTCCTTTTTTGGCTGAGGTTGCCGTGGAAGCGGGTCTGGTCGAGCCGGCCCATGTGACACCAGCAGCGAGCAAGGCACTTGCGAAGATGATGCTCAGGCGGGTTGATTGCACGAAGGGACTCCTTTCCCCTTTCCTCTGATTGACCGGGAACGCGACCGTCTTTGGCTGGTGGCGGGCAAGTGACCGGGAGGCGCGCTGTTCATCGAGGCTGCAGACGATCCGGCAGTCATCCTCTGGTTCGGGCTCTGCGTGGGAATTTTCCGCCATGCGTCCTCTGCTCTGCAGTTACTGCGTGCTGTCCGGGAGATCCCGAGCGCGAGCGCGACTCTATGCGCGGGTGTGCACCCTGGTCATGATGGCAATGCACCAATCTTTCCTGGTCCGTCTGCACCATTGCGGCCGGAATCGGGAGCGACAGAATCGCAGGGCCGTACTACGCCGACGCAGAGGGTCGTCGGAGGCAGGAACGGGCAACGGTTGAGGGAATTCGGGGCGTCGCGATCCGGAGCCGTGCACGTGGCATCGCCGGGGATTACCAGGATGACTCGGCATCCTTGCTGTGAAATATCCGCTGCAGCCGGCTCCAGCCGATTGCGCGGCCGTGTCGAAGCGCCGACGCGAAGCGCGCCGCGGGGCCGTGGCGCAAATGGATCTCCGCCGAAACCTGCGTGCCCTTGCCCGGCTCGCTCTCCAGGGTGAAGTTGCCGCGGACCGCACGCACCCTCTCTTTCATTCCCGCCAGTCCGAATCCCTGGGTGCGCAGGCTTTTGGTCTCAAATCCTGTGCCGTTGTCTTTGACGGAGAGGCGGACGCGGGCCGGCGTGTAATCCAGATTGAGTTCCAGAATCGAGGGATGGCCGTGGCGCAATGCGTTGGCGATTGCTTCCTGGGCTACACGGTACAGCGTGTCGGTCGCGGCGAGAGGAAGCCGGGCAGCCGATCCCTTTGTCGTGAAGCGGACATCCAGTTGGCACTCTGCCGTGCTGTGGCTGAGCGCAGACTGTATCGCCGAATAGAGGTCAGCGCCCTCAGCGAGAGCCTGCGGGCGCAGCATCATAATGCTGCGGTGCGCTTCCGAGTGGCTGTGGCGCACCATGTCGAGGGCGAGATCGAGGTGGCGGCCGAGCAGATGGTTGGCCTGGGGAACGATTTTTCGAGCCGCCTGGATCTGAAAAGACAAACCGGCAAAGCTCTGCGCGAGGGTATCGTGCAACTCGTGTCCCATTCTGGCGCGTTCGGCCATGATGGCGCGAAACCGCGCCTTCAGCATCTGCACCACGGCGATTTGCCCCGCCAAAACCAAGGCGCCGAGGAGCGCTCCCAATTCGAGCAGGTGGGTGATGCTCCACCACGGCGGCCCGGAAACCACAGACACATCTTCGGCGGAGCGCAGCAGGACAGCGAATCCACCCATGTACCGCGTGTCGCCGGGGAGAAGCGAACAAACCCCGCGCAGGCGCAACACCGATCCGGTCTGCAGTTCCGGAAGGAGGGAACTTCCCTGCCCGGATTTGAGGCGGGCAAGAAATTGCTGATGCCCGCTTTCGAGGCGCAACCAGGTCTCCCCGCCATGGGAGGCAGTGCCGACCAGTTCGCCATTCACCTCGATGAGGAGCGCGGCGAATTTCCCCAATGCGGCTTCGTCGGCGGTGACGGACAGAGCCGGCATCGGCGATCCGTGCCACAACAATTCGGCCCGGCTCTGACTGAGCACGAGGCCCTGCTCGGTGGCGTCCGCCTGGCCGGTGACGAGGAGTTCATCTCCGATTCTCAGACCCTGCGCCGCCAACCCCTGCACCGTGGCGCCCCCTGTCGAATCCTGAATATAGGACGGGCTTCCGTTGAGGGTCAGCGTCCCGCGCATCGTGACCAGCGCCCCCTGCGCCTGCGGGAGAGAGGCTACTTGTTCGATCGACGTGTAGGTGGCGTTCCGAGGCGTATCTCCGGCATGGGCGGCCACGACCGCGGCGAAGGTGACGAGATATGCAGCCAGCTTGACCATAGAGTCTGAACAGGCTCAGAACGCAGCCGCCCGATCGCTGAGTTCGGTGACCCGGATATTCTTCCACTGTCCGCCGGAATCGTACGAGCGTAATCCGATCTTCCCGCGCTTCGGACAGGGGGTAAGACTTTCGTCGAGCCGGACCGCGTCATTGCGGCTGCCCTGCCAGGTGAAAACTCTCAGATTGCACCCGCTGATCTCGAGACGAATGTGGTACCAGATGCTGGATTCGATCGGATGCGGCAGGTCCTTCGCCTCCAGTTCATGCCAACCGTGGTCCGCAACCCCGATGACCAGCGATTCATCTCGCACTCGCAGCCCCACGTAGATTCCGCTGTACGCGTCGACGCCCGGTTCCGCATCCGATACCCTCGCTATGATCCCTGCGTCGCCCGTGTTACTGAGGGCAATGTCTGCATCCATCGCATAGTTCGTCCAGTATGGAGAGCCCGTAACGAGTTTTGCTCCTCTCTCGTTGGACTCATTGACCATCACTCCCGACTGAACATTCCAGTTTCCGTCGTAAGCTATCCATTCGGAGGCGTCCCCTCCGGCAAAATCGTCGTGGTACGGAAGCCCGCGAGAAGGAGACTGCACCATGCGGAAAGCGCCCTGGGTGATGAACAGACCCGCGGCGCCGGCAACAGCAAAGACGATCAGGTCGCGGAGCGAGGGTTGCATCAGCAGCACACTTTTCAATCAGATTTCTGCTGGATGCCCCACTGCGGGGGCAAACCGAGGCAGCGCAAATCAGTGATTGCCGTTAAACACCAGGTTCGTCGGCGTGAGCAACTGGACGCCAACATGCAGCGATGGAGGAAGCGGCCGCCCGGCAATGCCCACCAGAGCCGCCTGGACCGCAAGATACCCGATTCGATATCCATCCAGAGATACCAGAGAGTCCAGCTTTTTTTCGCGGAGGTTGGCCGCCAGGAAAAGATCGCGGTCGGATCCGATCAGGGAGATGGCGTGCCGGGCGTCGACGTCCTGCAGCGCGAGCATCGCTCCCTGGGTTGCGTCCGCGCTGACAGCAAAAATCGCCTTGAGCTGCGGATAGGCGCTCACCAGCTCCCGGGTGCTCTGCTCGGCCTCCATGGTCTGCACCGCGCCCGGCGACTGGGCAACCACCTGAATATTCGGGTAGGACGCAATCGCCCGATTGAAACTGTCGGCGCGGAGGAGTGTCTCCGGCGTTCCCCGATCGATGCCCACGATGGCTACCTGACCGCTTCCCCCGGTAACGACGGCGGCTCGGGCCGCAGCCAGCCTGCCGAACTGCGTCTGGTCGGGCGTGATGGAAGTGAGGTACGGCCCGGTCGGCTCAGCAGGACCCGTCTGGACAAAGACAACCGGCACGCGACGGGCGATCAGATCGTTGACCATCGTGGTCACGCCCCAGATGTTGGCCGGTCCAAGGATGAGTGCTCTGGCACCACGCCGCACCGCGTTTTCAGCGATGCCGATCTGGCGATCCACATCGTCTTCCCGGGTGGGAGCGTTCCAGTAAATCCGGTAGCCGGCTTTTTCCGCCGCTGCCTGCGCCCCGCGGTGCATGTCCTCCGTGAAGTTCGTCCCACTGGTGCGAGGAACAAAGGCGATCACCGGCGCGGAGGGCGCCGTCCGCAGCAGCGGCAGCAGGGCGAGAAGGCAACCGCAACATCCGCCGAGGGCCGCGGCGATCAGCGGTCGAACTAACCGTGTTCGCTGAATTCCCATGAAAAGCTCTCCGATCCACTTCCTGTGCGGCGGGTAGAACCCGTTGGAGGCCGTCCGCATTGCGGTCACTCCTTCAGCCTCACCAGTCCGCGACGGATCGCCAGAGTTGCGGCCTCCGTCCTGTCCTTGGCGTTGAGCTTCGAGAGAAGGCTGATGACATGATTTCTGGCGGTAATATCGCTGATGCAGAGGACATTGGCGATCTCTTTGTTGGTCTGTCCCTGAACAACAAGCTCGAGAACCTCCAGTTCGCGGGCGCTCAACGCGGATCGTCCCACCCGCTCAGCAAGGCGGACTGCCAGCGCGGTGGGGATCCGCCGCTTGCCCTGACTGACGGCTTTGATGGCCTCGATCACTTCTTCCTGCGATGCGCTCTTCAGCAGGTATCCCAACGCACCCGCTTCAATGGCATTGAATATGTCCTCATCGAGCTGATAGTTGGTCAGGACCAGAATTCTGCTCTCGCGGCGTGCGGCGCGCAGGGCAATGATCACATCAACGCCGCCCATATCCGACATGCGAAGATCGAGCAGCACCACGTCGGGAAGCAGCTTTTCCGCAAGCTGCAGGCCTTCCTTGCCGCAGCTCGCCATCCCGACTACGGTGATCCCGGATTCTCCGTCCAGCATGCTGTGCAGGCCGCGCCGCACGACCGGGTGATCGTCGACGACCAGAACCCGAATACATTCCATGTCGGTCACATTCCCCTGCGTGTCGCGGGTGGGCAACCCCGGCGTCAGGACACGAAGCAGCCGCGCAGGGCGAACCGGGTTTCTATGCAGACGACATTCTAATGCCGTGATGGCAACAACCGCGATGGTGCAGATGCACCACGCCCGCGTGGTGCGCAGGAACCATGACGCATCCCCCGCGGCCTGCATACAGTATCTCCAACCGCGCCGTGACGCCCTGGCTGCGTCGCAGACACTGGCAAACCACGACGCCTACAATGTTGAACGCCATGCCATCCGCACGAAGATTCGGGAGCCAGGCAGTTCCCGCCTGGGGTTTGTTGGTCTGTTTGCTTGCGATGCCCGGCTTTTGCCTTTTGGCTCGCGCCCAGCAGCCTGCGGCGCCGACTCGGGAAATCGACCGGCTGGCGCAGCAGGCCGAAGCCGAACTTCACCAACAGGAGCCGGCGGAAGCTGCCGCGGAATATCGTAAGATCCTCATCCTCGATCCGAAGAATGTCAGCGCCCATTCGAATCTGGGGCTGGCCTACTATCTCCAGGGTCAGTATCCGCAGGCAGCGGGCGAATTTCAGATTGCTCTGCGCAGCAAACCCGATCTTTGGAACATCGTGGCCCTGTGCGGCCTCGCAGAAGCGCAGACGGGCCAAAACGCCGAGGCCATCGCGCACCTCGATCAGGCTCTGCAGCAAGTGCGTGAGCCGTCGCTGCGCATGACGGCTGGGCGACAACTCTACAGCCTCCTGATGCAGGCAGGCGATCTGAACCGCGCGGCCAGCGTAATCGGGGAAATGGAGCAACTGGATCCCAACAATGCCGATGTGCTGTATGCTGCTCACCAGGTCTATGCGTTGCTGGCGAACCAGGCCTTCCTGTCCCTCGCCCAGGCCGCGCCGGATTCCGCCCGCATGTACGAATTGCAGGGCGACGAGATGGCGCAGGTGGGCAACATTCCCGGCGCGATTGCGGCCTACCGGCACGCGGTCGAACTGGACCCGCATCTCTCGGGCGTACATTATGCGCTGGGCGCGGCTCTCAGCGCATCGCACTCCGCGACCGACCAGACAGGGGCGGAAGCCGAGTACCAAAAAGCTCTTGCGGATAATCCCCAGGATGAGAGGGCGCAATGCAGCCTGGGCAATATCGAGTTGAAACGATCGAACTGGCAGGCTGCTTCCATCGACTTTAAACGCGCGCTTCAGCTCGAGCCCGCCGATCCTGAAGCCAACAAGGGCATGGGAATCGTTCTCATGTCGGAGGGATCGAACGCGGAAGCCGTCAGCTATCTGAAGCGAGCCGTCTGGGCTGACCCTCTGGACGAGTCCGCGTATTACCACCTGAGCCTGGCAAGCAGAAACGCAGGCGACGTCGATGCGGCAGCTCGTGCCATGCAGGAATTCCAGAAGCTGAAGACCAGGAAGGACGAATTGGCAGACAACTTCCGTAACCTGCGGCAGTCTTCTACCCCTTCGACCAGCGGATCTCAGACAGCCTCGCCCCAAGATGGCCCGGTCAAACCGCCCGACGAAAATTAAGCGCCGATAGAGAGTCGCCGGCAACAGATTCGTCCTGTTCTTGTGACGATTACGGGACTGGAGGACTGGAAGGCGTCGACCGAAGTGTTGGACGAATCTCATCGACCTCAAGCGCACAGCTTTGGCGGGAGCTTGTGGCTGGGATACTCAAGTGTTTACGGACCCGCGGGAAGCCCGTCTGCTCTGACCCAGCGCGGCCTGCGCCGGAAGGCGGTCTGGAAAACACTCCAGGAAATCCGCTCCCGCCCCCGCCGCTCCCGGGCGCCGCAACGCCGAATCGTCAAGCGGTTCGGCTCCCGTGCCCAACTCCGCAGTCCTGCAACTACCAGGTATGAACATCGGCAAAAGCAATGCCCGTTCATCGGGACCGTCCAGTTCCGCTAGTGGATTAACGCCTCACTTCGGTGGTTTGCCCGTTTTCCGTCAACTTGCCGGCCCGAGGATCCATGGGACCTCGCAGAGATATCGGTACCAATTTTGCCAGAATCCCTCCGCCGGGCCCGGGAATCGCGATTAGACGGAAAGGCAACCCGTGCCTCGGAACGACAGAAGTCGGGTGCTCGAAACCAGTTTGCTTTTCGTCTATGGCCAAATGCTGAAATTCTTGATTGGGAAGAAGCAACTTGTCGGACGCACCGTCATGTCGGCTGATGTCGTTGTCTAGGTGGGTGACCGCGGCTTTCGACGCACCGGTGGAACAGGCAAGGCCGGTATCTATGGTTGGTCTCAATCTACGCGGCTGAGCCGAAAGCGCCTCACCCACTGGTTCGCTCTGCCGTCCCGCGGCTGCCCACTGCGGAATCGCCACCCGTTCAGCACCCGCATGTTTCGGCCCTCTTCAAATAATCGCTGTTTGCAAGCAGTCTGTCATAACAAACGATGTAGCGATCTCTGCCGGACCCCCGGCAGAGGTCGGATCGGGACAGATACCGTTATGTCGAAATCTCGCCAGTTTTCCGGAAGCAATCCGCGAATCATTTCGCCTGGATACCGGCTCGTTTGCGGGACGTATCTGCTCTCCGCATCCAAATCTGGCCTGGCTGAGTGCATTGCCTCGTTGGCGACAACCCAGCTTGAAGTTCTCAGAAGATCGCTAGGCACGCGCCGACTTCGCGGTGTGAATCCCGTTTCAGACGCTCACATTGGGCGCATTTTTCGTCAGATTCCTTGCTGTGTCTTCTGTTCAGGTGCGGGCGATGTGGCAAAGGACGTCGCGCTGTCCTTGATGAGGCCGCGGCCTTCGCCGCCCCGCTCGTTCTCAGTTGTCATAGAATCAACGACTCATGAAGAAACTGCACATGCCGCTCGTGCTGCTCGTGCTGCTCGTACTGTGCGCTTGCGACATGGGGCACGCTCAATCCGCAGCCTCGTCAGCCTTCTCCGCATTCGCAGGGGCCAGCAACCAGGCTCGACCTGCTGGCTGGATCACCGACATCGACAAGGGCTGGCTCAGCCGTGAGGGCGATAACCCCGCATACGCCCAGCCCGGCTTCGACGACGCCTCCTGGCGGCCCGTCCAACTCGATGACCTCGGCGTCGCGCAAACCGGATGGCGCTGGTTCCGCATGCACACGAGGCTTCCTCCGAACCATTCGCAGTTAGCGCTCCTCATTGAAGGCGGAGAAGGCACCTATGAGGTCTACGTTAATGGCGTCGCGGTGCCCGGTCCGAAAATCCGCTCCAGCGTGTACGTCAGAGACATAACCGAGCGCACCGTCCAGCTCAACGTCTCTGGCGACAACCTCGTGATCGCCCTGCGCACCCACGTACCGCCCTGCTACCCTGCCACGAAGTTGCCCGAGTTCATGTCCGCATCGCTCGGCACCCGGGCAGTCATCGAACAAGCGCGCCAGGCCCTGCAAAGCGTCCGGCTGTACGCAGCATTTCCGTCCATCGCCATCAACCTGCTGCTCATACTAGCGGGCATCGCGGCGATTGCTCTCTATCGCAACCAGCCGTTGCACTCGGAGTACCTGTGGCTGGGGCTCTACTTGCTTTTAACAGGGCTTTCCAGCGGGCTATGGGGTGGCCAGGTCAACGGCCTGTTCCCGCTCTCGGCCAATTACCTTGTGGGCGATCCGATGGTCTACCTCTTCACGATTGCCCAGATCGAATTCACCTACAGCTTTGGCGGCCGGCGCGTCGGTCGCTTCTGGCGTGTCTATGAGGTGCTGCTGCTCACGCCGATTCTGCTCACATGGTTTGTCTGGCATGGTCAGGTGCCGCTTTCAACCTATCTCATCATTGAAGGCCTGATCGTTGTGCCGGTGGCGCCGTTGCTTCCCATTCTGCTGTTTGTCTGGTATCGGCGCGGAAATCGTGAGGCTGGCTGGCTCATTCTGCCGAGCCTCGTGCCCGCTGCCCTTGTGACGCTGAACGACCTGGCCGGCGCCTCGATCCTTCTTGGCTGGCACCGCCTTGATTTTCTTCATCATTGGATCCCGATTGGCGCTGCTCGATTCCAGCCCGACGATATTGGCGAACTTCTGTTTCTACTCGGCGTCAGCGTGGTCATGTTCTTCCGCTTCGCCCGCGTCAGCCGCGAACAGGCGCGCACCGCCGCGGAATTCGCCGCCGCCCGTGACATCCAGCAGCGGCTTGTGCCTGTCACCCTGCCCTCCGTTCCCGGCTGCCGGGTTCAGGCGGCCTACCTGCCCGCCGAGGAAGTCGGAGGCGATTTCTATCAGATTCTCGATCAGCCCGGCGGCGCGAGGCTGATCGTCATCGGAGACGTCAGCGGCAAAGGACTCAAAGCCGCCATGACCGGAGCGGTGGCCCTCGGAGCACTGCGTACCCTCGCCGACGACGATCTCGGTCCCGCCGACCTTCTCGCCCGGCTCAACCGCCAAATCGTTTCCGCGGAGGATTCCGGCTTCATCACCTGCCTTTGCGCCCGCATTTTGACCGCCGGGCAGCTGGCCTTTGCCAACGCCGGGCATCTCCCCCTCTACCGCAACGGCCAGGAAGTGGAGTGCGAATCCGGCCTGCCACTCGGCATCGCTCCCGACGGCACCTACACCGAAACCACCCTGCAGCTCGGCCCCGGCGACACCCTCACCTTCCTCTCTGACGGCGTGGTGGAAGCGCGCGACCCCAAAGGCGAGCTCTTTGGCTTCGACCGCACTCGCGACATCAGCAATCAAGCCGCCGAACACATCGCGCAGGCCGCCCAGGCCTTCGGCCAGGAAGACGACATCACCGTCCTCACCCTCACCTTCGCCCCCGCCGAGATGCTGCATGCATAAACTGGCGCTCGTCCTCCTCCTCGCGATGCCCGGAACAATCGTCGCCCAAAACCTCGGCCAGACGAGGGGCCGCGAGCCGGTAATCTCGATCCACGGCCCGTGGCGTTTCCACACGGGAGACAACCCCTCCTGGGCCAGCCCCAACTTCGACGATTCGCAGTGGGCACAGATCGATTACAGCCGGCTCAATTATTCCGGTCTCCCGACCGGGACGCGCTGGTATCGGGCGACGTTTCCGGTGCCTGCCGACTTTGAGGGACAGGAACTTGCCGTGGGCATGGACGCGCTCGAAGAAGTCTACGACGTGTATGTCGAGGGCGTGCTGGTGGGGCGCTACGGCTCCTGGGAACCAACTCCGCGCGGACCATTTCCGCGGCACATTGCCTTTCCGCTGCCGACGGGATTGCTCAAGGGCCCGGTTGGGCACATTGCCATTCGTCAATGGAGAGGCGCAAGCGGCCTTTTTTGGCAAACGTTCACCTCAGCGGGAACCTTTAGTTTCTGGCATCCTCCGCAAATCGGACTCAAGGCCGCGATCGAACCTCAAGAGCAGCTTCACCTTATGGCGGGCGCAGTTAAGAGCCTGCCCTGGGATTTGGCGGCCGTACTTCTTCTGTTTGCGGCTACGATTAGTTTTGTTCTCTTCAGCGTGCAGCAGCGCAAAGCCGAATATCTGTACCTTGGCATTTATTGCTTCCTTTTGGGTGCCCCCTTCCTGCTTGCGATCCCGCTGGTAGTGAATGAATCGGTCATGGCCCGTTCCTGGGGAATGGTGCTCATCTTCACCTTGCCCCGCTTCGCCAACGTGTTTTCACTTCTTTTTCTGGCAGATCTTTGCCCCCGAATCCGCAGAATTCTTCAGTTCGGAGCGGTCATCCTGGGCTTTTGGGCAATTGTTGCGGGCTACTCGTTTGCTGTGCAGTCCAATACCCAGGCGATACTGCACGGCGCCGACTGGTGCCTTGCCCTCTTCGCGCTGATTGCAGCCGGGGCTCTGCTGCTGGATCGTAGCTTTGGATCGTTTGCCATCGCCTTCTGCCTGTTGCTGAACGGGACGGTATGGTTCCTTAACTTCCCCGTTTTCGCCGGGCCGTTTCGGATCGAGGTGCCCAGTCTGCCCCCGGTCCTCTTCGTGTTCGTGACTCTCCTGGTGCTGTATCTGCGTTACCGCGACGAACAGGTCAGGCACGCGGTCATCGATCAGGACCTGGCGGCGGCGCGCAGAATGCAGGAGCAGTTGCTGACCGGCAGCGCCAGAAATCCTCCCGGCTTCGCCGTCGATGCCGTTTACCGTCCAGCCCGCGAAGTGGGTGGCGATTTCTACCGCACGGTTGGCCTGGATGATGGGTCTCTCCTGGTGCTCGTGGGGGACGTAAGCGGTAAGGGCCTGGACGCAGCCATGCTGGTTGCCGTCATCCTCGGCAGCCTTGCCAACGAGACGCATCGCAGTCCCGCGTCTCTGCTCGCATATCTCAACCGTGCCGTGATGGGGCGCACCGCAGGCGGATTCATTACCGCGTGTTGTGCGCGCTTCTATCCCGATGGACGCGTGGCCATGGCGAGCGCGGGGCACATCTCTCCCTATCTCGACGGGCGCGAACTGCAACTGGAGAACGGCCTCCCGCTTGGCATCGGCGCCGAAGCCGTCTACACCGAAACCCAGATCGCCACCGGTGCAGCAGTCACGTTTGTCTCCGACGGCGTAGTTGAAGCCCGCGACGCAAAGGGCGAGTTGCTCGGCTTCGACCGCATGGCCGCGCTCTCCAGCCAGCCTGCGGGCGCCATCGCTCAAGCCGCCCAAAACTGGGGCCAGGAAGACGACATCACCGTCCTCACCGTTGCCCGCTCACCCTTGCTGGAGGCGCTACCGGCATGAAGCGAATCATTCTCTCGACGCTTCTCGTTGCCTCGTCCGGCGCCTTAATCGGACAGACCTCTGCTTCCACTCCCGCGTCTCGCTCTGAGCCCGCGGTGCCCGTCACGCTGGGCCAATCCGTCATCGCCCTTACCGGCCCCTGGAAGTTCCACATCGGCGACAACCCGCGATGGGCCGACCCCGGCCTGGACGATTCCGGCTGGCAACCTTACGAACTCATGCCCGGGGATTCCCCGCTCACTCCGGACCAGATAACCCGGTCCGCTGAACTGCCTGGCTGGCAACACTACGGCCATCCTGGATACACCGGCTATGCCTGGTATCGCATCCGTCTGCAACTGCCCCGGAATCTCCCCTCTCTCGCGCTGCTGATGCCGCAGGATGTCGATGACGCCTACGAGGTCTACGTCAACGGCTCGAAGATTGGCGGCTTTGGCAACCTGAAGGGATGGCAGCTCATATATATGGGACAGCCTCAGATCTTTGCCCTTCCCGCTGCCGCGCTCGGCAGCGGCCAGCCTGTCACCCTCGCGCTCCGCTTCTGGAGTAGCCGGAACGAAGCCGCCCCTGCCGAGCACAACCTGGACGGCGGTCTTCGCGGATTGCCGGTCATCGGCCCATCGTCGCTGCTCCGGATTCTCGAGCAAAGCGAGCGCCAGCAAACATGGCAGTCGCAGCGGCAGACGCGGGTGGACCTGCTGGTCGCCGCCCTGTACGTCGCAGTCGGTTTCATTTCGCTGTTTCTGTTCCTCTTTAGCCGCGGCCAGAAAGAGTACCCCTGGGCCGGAATCAGCCTGACGGGCTTTGGCGCAATGATCGTCTTCATTGTTCTTGCAGCACTCCAGCAGACGATGATTCCCGCCCAGCTGTGTGCATTGGCAACGGCTGCAGCATACCAGCTTGCCGTATTTGCCATGCCGTTGGCCGCCATGTACCTGTTGAGCGTTCCCAGGCCCTTGTGGCGCCGCGCCGACTACCTGGTAGCCGCTTTGAATCTGGCGTGGGTCGTCCAGAATGAGGGACTCTCTCTCGGTCTGTTTCCGCCAACCGCCTCAATGCTGCGAATCCGCGCTGTTACGGAGTGGCTGGCGATACCCCTCCTGGCCTGTCTGCTGCTGGCAATCGCAGTCGATGGCGTGCGAACTATCGGTCGAAGAGCGTGGCTGCCGATGACGCCGGGGATGCTCTTCGCCGTCTACTGCAACCTTTATTTGTTGTATTCCTTTGGGATTATCAAAGGCAGCTTTCTGTTTCTATCGTTGATTTCCGCTTGTGTTCCGATCGCGGTGCTCATCATCTTCCTCATGCGCTTCACCTGGCAGCAGCGCGAGAACGTTCGCCTCGCCGACGATATGCGGCAGGCGCGCGAAGTGCAGCAGCTCATGATCCCGGAGAAATCGCCCCGCGTGTCCTGGCTTGAAATCGAGAACGAATACCTTCCCGCCCGGGAAGTGGGCGGGGACTTTTTTCAGATTATTCCGGTGGCGGCCGATGACGGTGTTCTCGTCGTCGCCGGCGACGTCACAGGCCACGGCCTCCAGGCGGGAATGCTGGTCGCCATGCTCGTGGGTGCCATTCGCACCGAGTCGGCTCACACCTCGGATCCCGTCAAAATACTGAAGGCGCTGAATGCCCGGCTGTACGGAAGGGAGCACGCGCAGGCCACTTGCCTCGTGCTCAGAATCGAGTCCGGGGGAAACGCAACGCTGGCGAATGCGGGCCATCTGCCGCCCTACCTCAACGGCCGCCCGCTGGAGATGGAAGGCGCGCTGCCCCTGGGCATGATGGACGGAGCGGAGTTCTCCGTGATGCGCTTTCGCCTCTCAGAGAGCGATCGGCTGGTCATGATCTCCGACGGCGTCGTTGAGGCCCGCAATTCCTCCCGCGAACTCTTCGGCTTCGAGCGCACGGCGGCCATTTCCACGCAATCCGCCAGAGAGATTGCCCGTGCGGCTCAGCGCTTCGGCCAATCCGACGACATCACCGTCCTTACTCTGGCCCTCACGCCGAAGCTGGAGACCGTAACTGCATGAAGAGAATTCCTCTCATCATCTTCCTGTTCGCAACCCTTCCATGTCTCAGCATCCCCGCGCAGACTTTCAGCCTGGTCACCGGGCGCCAGCCCGTCGCTTCGCTCGACGGCCTGTGGCGTTTCCACGTCGGAGACAATCCCGCCTGGGCCAGCCCCGGTTTCGACGACTCCCAGTGGCCGCTGATACGTACTGGCGAAAGCTGGACGGAGCAGGGCGTTCCCGCCTTCAACGGATATGCGTGGTATCGGTTCAAGGTTCAGGTTCCAGGCGACGGCCGCCCTGTCGATCTGCTCCTGACGGAAATCGTCAGCGGCTATCAGGTCTATGCGGATGGCAGGCTCATCGGCAGCGCCGGTGCGGCCGTGGCTACCCGCAATCCGGTATTCGCGGCCCAACCGGCGGCGTTTACCCTTCCCTCGGTCGCCGGCGGTCCGAAGTCAATCCAAATTGCCGTGCGGGTCTGGACCTATCGGCCCATTGCCTCCTGGTACGGCGCGGGCTCTACTGAAACGGGGAACGAGGCCGGCGATCCGGCACTGCTGGTCGGGCACACTCAATTCTCGCGAGCGCTCCGTACGCTGGATTTTGGCAACGAATACGCCTACGGTCTTTTTGCCGCGTTGATCGGCCTCGCCATTCTGGCGCTCTTTCTTCTTCGCCCAGGGGACAAGGAGTATCTCTGGTTCTCCATTTTGCTGCTGGCTCAGTCCGCAGAGGCCGCGATCCATCTGATGATGAACCTGGGCACGCTGCCGTGGCCGCTGTGGTACGCGCTCGCTGTCACTTTCCGCACGGCGGAGTTGGTCGCGGCCCTGTCTTTTTTCTCCATCGTTCTGCGGGCGCGCCGGTTGGCAATTTGGTGGATCGCCTGCCTGCTGCTGGCGGGCGGCCCCGTCGCGGCGGCTCTCGTTTACCTTCAATGGGCCCAGGTGGGAGTCGCTTTTGCTCTTGACGGGATATGCACCCTCCCCACCTTTCTGTGGGTGATTGCGATGCTCCTGCGGGGCGCGATACGAAAGGATGTCTCGGCAAGGCTCCTGCTGGTGCCGGTCACGCTCGCCTATGGCTTCGACTGCGTGGGCCGCACCGCCCGCATCGTGTGGCAACTGGGCGGTTCGTCGAAAGAGCTTAGCTGGGCCAATCTCACGCTGTTCCAATGGCCCTTTCCCACAGGCCTGCAGGGCCTGATCGGTTACATATTCCTCCTCGCCCTCCTCGTCTTCCTCGTGCGCCGCTTCTCGCTGGCGCGCAAAGAAGAAGAGCGCCTGGCCGCCGAATTTGAGGCTGCCCGAACCATTCAGTCACTCCTGATCCCGGCCACCCCGCCGGCGACACCCGGATTCATTGTTCAGAACGTCTATCTCCCCGCGCTGGAAGTGGGCGGCGATTTCTTTCAGGTCCTGCCCGGCGGCGATGGCTCATTGCTGATCGTCACCGGCGATGTGAGCGGCAAGGGGCTGCACGCTGCCATGACGGTAAGCGCCATTGTGGGCGCTCTGCGAGACAGCCACGACCGTCAGCCCGCCCAGGTGCTCGCCCATCTCAGCCGCGTTCTGCGCGGCCAGATCAGCGGGTTCGTCACCTGCTCCGCGACGCTGATCGCGAAGGACGGCGCCATGACCCTGGCCAACGCCGGCCACCTGCCGCCCTACCGCAATGGCGAAGAGATGCCCGTGCCCAGCGGCCTGCCGCTCGGGATCGTCACCGAGGCGAGCTATGACGAGCGGCGTTTCGCATTAGCGCCCGGCGACCGGCTCACCTTCCTCTCCGACGGGGTTATCGAAGCCCGCAATGCCGCCGGCGAGCTCTTCGGCTTCAAGCGCACGCGCCAAATCAGCGCCCAATCCGCCGAGAAAATCGCGCAGGCCGCCCAAGCCTTCGGCCAGGAGGACGACATCACCGTCGTCACGCTGCGATACGCTCCAGCCATCGCCGTGCACGCGTGAGTCCTGTCCTCAGATTCGGATAAGTCCCATCCCACGGGATGATGGTCAGAAGACACTCCGGTGGTTGATGCTGTTGCTGCGACTGAAAGGAGCCCTGGCGATTGAGCGAACCACCAAATCAACGTGGAAGCGGGCTGGAGAGCCTGTTCATCGGTCGCATCTTCCTGATTGATCGCGGAGCCTCATTCACCCTGTTCTAATGCTTCGCGCGCGACTGGACAGAAACATAGCGTCGAGCCTCCTGCTCCGGCGCATACCCGGGGTCTGCGTTCTTCCAGATCCCCAACGCCACTGCGCGGCAGCCGGCGACCACTCTTCCTTTTCGCATCAGCGATGCGGCCCTGTTCCAGAAAGCCATATTCGAGCCAGTAGTTGTAATGGCCGCAATGTCTGGTCGGCCTTCCTGCCGCAGCCGCCTGCTCGTTCGTTACGCTGGTGGCCGCGATGTTGGCTCGTACCACGCCATCCCACATGCCCAGGGCCAGAAAGATGTGCGAGTACATATGCTGCGCGTGGGCCGCCTCCGGAGCGATCTTCGACAATGCGCGCGCGGCCACCAGTGCTCCCGCCGCGTACTGTGGATCATCCATGCCATGAATCCAGTAGTGAGCCGCGCCCGGATTGTCTGGATTCCCCATAAAGACCGCTTTCGCGATCGCCGCAGCCTGCAGGTATCCCGGAACATCGCGCACGCCTTCGCTTTGGCCCAGCAGCGCGAGTGCATAGAAGAGCTGCGCCTCATCGTCTTTCGGATAAGGCTGGCTCAACTGCTGCATTGCCTTCGCAAACTGTGCGTCGCGCTCTCGCTTCGTGCCTGCACCGCTGTACAGAATCTCAACCGCAGTCATGTAGGCCCGCTCGCGTGGATCGGCAATGCGCCGGGCGCGCGCTTCGGGCGTGGCTCCAAATTTGTCAAGAGCCGCCCGCCCGGCCCGGACGTCCACCTGGTTCCAGACCGGATGATTGAACGTCATCGCTTCTCCCCAGTAGGCCATGGCAAAGCTGGGGTCAATTCTTTCCGCATCTACAAACGACTTCGCCGCGTCGGTGTATTCAAAAAGGTGCAGCAAAAGCAGACCGCGCATGAACTCGTGCTGCGCAGACGCCGAGTGCGTCGATGTGGGAAATGTGGCTGTGCCCAGGCCAGGGATTGTCTCTGCCAGGAGCCATTGCGCGGAGACGAGCAGGAAAACGAGAAGGAAGACTGACCGGTTCGAGCGAGGGATCGTTGGTCCATCAGGCAGATTCGTCGACTTGCCTCCCGGCTTTTGTCCAACGTAGCACAAACCCGCTTGGCTACCGGACCTTGTTCTTCTCAATCAAATCCCAGGCACCCTCCCGCCTCCTGCAAGCACGAGTGTTGCGTGGACAAGGCTCGTCAATATGAACCTCCAGATTCTCTTCGGCAGGCTCATCCGTGGCCCTATGTCCTATGTGCGCACTGAGCCGTTTCGCCGCCATTTCGATATCTCGGAAGAAATTCCGGCGAGGGCGCAGGAATTCAACGGCTGTGATGCCGGGATGATGCCAAAGCACTCATTGAGAATCGCTTGCGCGACAGAGGCGCTATACATGCCCGGAAACGGGCTGTCGCCAACGATGCATCTCGGTTTACGCAAAATCGCCGAATCACTCATCGACCCGGACTGGAACGAAAAGCCGGTTTGTGTGCTGTGATCGGCCCCGTGCGTTTGCAACAGCCATCGACAGGCGTGGGGCACAATTGTGCCCGCGGGCACAGTTTGGACCTGATCAGTATCCTTGAGTGGAGGCCTCTGCCGTTACGGAGCAGAGGAATGCGCCAAAAGCTCCGACCAGTGCCGCAGGACGGCAGAGGTCTCAGGTCTATTTCGGGTCGAAAATTGAGGACACAATACGGCCACAATAACGGTCCCCCGGTGTGCCTGTTAGCGCCAAATGGAGCCATCCATTGCACGGCGTTTCTATAAGTTACGGTTTCCCGGCTCACTGTCACGGCAAAGGTCGTTAACCCACCTCGTTGTGTAGTCGCCATCTCGGACTCGCGGAACCGTAGACGGTGTTAGAGAGAAGGTAGGGGATTTCTAACGGCTCACCCATCGACTTCCGGAATCCAAAGGGATGATTGTCGAATCTCGATTTTGGGTACTCATCGCGAGTTCGCGACGCGTCTCATCCGGATAAATGTCCGCGCACAGAAATCTCTAGTCGAATTGGGGTCGGCAATCGGTGGCTTTGGTGACTGCACCTGGGAACTCCTCGAAGTGACAGCCGTCACCGACGCGACCCGAGCCCACGATTAGAATGCCCTCCCGAGGACGGTTCGCGCTGATTTGCGAGCCACGGGCTCTGTTGACATCTGATCCAACTGCAATCGACGTCCGATTCACGCGCAACCAGGCTGCGATCATATGGCCCGGCCTCAACTTCATCGTTAATGCCCATCTGACGCGAATCACCGAAGGACGCGCCGTCACCTCCTATCCGTTCTATCTCTTCCCGTTACCTCCGACCGCTGATCTGGGCATATGGAGTCAGAGGCTGATGCAGTCGATTGTGGACCTCTTGGTCGAGTTCAAGCCCCGTGCTAGATCCGGTGGACGGTTTCAAATGAGCATCCTCCAGTTGTGGATCATTGCTTACGCGGCGCGCCTGGGGATCAAACTGTTCAGGAAGGACATCAAAATCCCCCACAATTGCCCGAAGAGAGATAGTCGGCGCTGGAAGCGCCAGCAAGCTGCCTACTCCAAATTGAAGCTGGATACCCGAGGCTTAATCACTTCACTCGAGCGATTGATGAAGCGCGCCTCGCGGCACTTCCTGAAGCTGCGAGCGCGAAGTGATTTTACGGCCCTGGGCGTTGAGTGGCGAGGTCACCTCCGCTGGATGAAGCTGAATCTCACCTATCTCGATCCCCAAAAGCTCCTCAAGCGCGGCAGCCACAAGGGTCAGCGTCTGGTTATCGATGAGTTCGTGGCCCTAGCATCGGAAGCGATTTTGATCAAAGGGTATGGGCTTCCGGAGTCTCGTGCGCTTCGGCGCGTCATGAGGATGTACAAGCGGTATTGGCGGCGAGGCCGAAGGCCCGAGATTAAAACCAGCCTGTTTCGGATGGGACTGAACAGTCGGTCTCTGCGAGAGGCCATTTTCAGTTTCGTCTCCGCTCGCTTACAGCTAAGGGAAAGGACAGTGCCATGAAGGAGTTTCAAGTACGCAGCCGACAAACAGCCCACCAACGATCGATTGAGGCATCTGGATCGCGGCGACTCCTGACGCGTCTGCGCCGTTACTGGAACCGATGGGACCATATTCAGCGCGGAGAACTCATTGCGAAGTTGAAGAGCCAGGGTTGTTCCCTTCGTGGACTGGCCCAGGCGATCGGAAACGTGTCGCCTGCAACGCTTTCGAAATACATCCGCCTCGCGTCGTTGCCCATTGAAGACAGAGAAGCGCTGCGCCATGGTGAGACGGAGAAGCGAATGGTCGCCAAAATGGCTGCTGCCGAAACAGCGAGAAAGGCGAAACAGAGAATCGAGGAGGAAAAGCGGGGCCGTCACAGCACCGCGCTCGCGGACATCGTTCTCGATTTCTTCCGCAGTGAGCACGCGAATATCCATCCCTCAGGTATTCCGACAATTCTTCAGGGCGTCAGAGATATTGTTCGCGGGCATCTACCGCGCGTACGTCCCGTGAGGGTCGATTTGAAGGCTCGCATGAGCAGGGCCGAACTCTTTCAATCGACCACGCCGAGCCCTGCATGGTTTGGCGACCATGAGGAACAGCTTGGGCTGATTCAGCGCTGGCTCGCAAACGTCGTCGTCTCCGTCGCTCCCGAAATGGAGATACGAGAAAGGGCGATGAACAAGGTCGAAGACCGATGGACAGAGCTTGTGCCGAGCCTGAAGGAGCAGCAGAAAACTCTCGATGCGCATCGTCTTCTCTTGTACGAAGGGCCGCACACCCAGAATTGAGCGTTCACTTCGTTCGGCAGTCTCCCAGCGCGTGTGCGGTGCCGTCTCTTAAACCCGGCAGAAGGTTTCGAGACAATTCGACGCGTCCCTGTGGCACTCGCCAGATCCAACCCCCCATTTCCCGCATTTGGTGCCGGGAATTCGAAGCGTTCCTTCCTCTGGCGTTGTCATGCACCCCCACCGTTGTCATGCAAAAAGGGCCGCAGAGGACCGATTCGGCGTACAAATCGAGAAATCGGGACAATCCGGAAATGAGTGCAAGTGTCGTCTAGTGTGCAATTTAGTTGATCTTGAACAAGAGCGCGGATAGTGCTGGCGGAGAGACAGGGATTCGAACCCTGGAAACCCGTTAGAGTTTACACGCTTTCCAAGCGTGCGCCTTCAGCCACTCGGCCATCTCTCCGCTCGGGGCGGGACCCGCCGCGCCGCAACCTTCGCGGACCGCGCGCTTGCATCAGTCTACCATTCGTACCCTGCTCAACCGCCCGCTCGCGCCGTTCGCTGCGCCGCCTGCCTGCCCCGCGTCGGCTGCCCTCTACAATGATCCATCCCCATGTCTGCCGAGCACGACATCACGGCCGCGGACCGGCAAAATCCCGAACTGGCCGAGTCATCGTCGGACGCCGCGGAAGTCCGCGTCTTCGAGCAGCACGATCACCCCACGCGGCTCGGCGAAGAGCTTCGCGCGCTCCTCACCCTCGCCATCCCGGTCGTCCTCTCCGAGCTTGGCTGGATGACCATGACCATCGTCGACCTCATCATGGTCGGCCGCCTCGGTCCGGATTCCATCGGCGCCGTCGGCCTCGGCAACGCCATCTACTACGCGCCCTCGCTCTTCGGCATCGGCATCCTGCTCGGCCTCGATACGCTCGTCGCCCAGTCCTGGGGCGCAGGCCGTTACGACGACTGCCATCGCTCGCTCGCCCAGGGCATCTACATCGCCGTCGCGACAACGCCCGTGCTCATGCTCTTCATGCTGGCGGCCCAGTGGATCTTCACAGGCCGCGGCGTCGACCCCACCGTCGCCTCGCTCACCCGCGCCTACGTCAACGTGCTCAACTGGGGAACGCTGCCGCTTCTCCTCTACGGCGGATTCCGCCGCTACCTTCAGGGAGTTGGCCGTGTCCGCCCCGTCGCCTTCGCCCTCATCACCGCCAACCTCATCAATCTCGCCGGCAACTGGATCCTCATCTACGGACACTGCGGCTTCCCCGCCCTCGGCGTTCGCGGCTCCGCGCTCTCCACCTGCGCCGCTCGCGTCTACATGGCTGGCGTCCTCATCTACGCCGCCTGGGCGCACGAATCCAAACGTGGCCACGCGCTCTTCGCTCACTGGCCCGCGCCTGACTGGACGCGCATCCGCGCACTCCTCGCGCTCGGCCTGCCCGCCGCTTCGCAGGTGGTCCTCGAAGTCGCAGCCTTCGGTGCAGCTACCGTCATGGCCGCGCACCTCAACCCCATCGCGCTGGCCACGCACGAAATTGTCCTCAGCTGCGCGGCCTATACCTACATGGTCCCGCTCGGCATCTCTGCCGCAGCCGCTGTTGCCGTCGGCCACGCCATCGGAGCCGGCAACGCTGCCCGCGCGCGTCGCGCCGGCCTGCTCGCCATCGGCCTCGGCGCCGGATTCATGGCCTGCATGGCTCTGCTTCTCATCACCTTTCCGCGTCCCATTCTCCGCATCTGGACCAGCGACGGCCAGGTCCTCGCTCTCGGCGCGCATATCCTCGCCATCGTCGCCGGTTTCCAGATCTTCGACGGTATTCAGAGCGTCTCCACCGGTGCGCTCCGCGGCCTCGGCGAGACGCGCTTCCCCATGCTCATGAACCTCACCGGCTACTGGATCCTGGGCCTGCCTCTCGGCGCGCTCCTTTGCTTTGTTTTCCACTGGGGATTGTCGGGCCTCTGGCTCGGCCTCACTCTCGCCCTCATCGTCATCGCGCTGCTGCTCTGCGTCCGCTGGCTCCGCGACTCGCGCCAACCGCTGCGGCCCGCATCCGTAAACTAAAAGAGTGCCGCCGCTCCTCATCGCTCAGAACATCTCCAAACGCTTTGGCGCCGTGCCGCTTTTTGAGAACCTGTCCTTCACGGTCAACGCCGGCGACCGCATTGGGCTCATCGGCCCCAACGGCGCGGGCAAATCGACCCTGCTGGCCGTGCTCGCCGGGGAACAGGAACCCGACTCCGGCGAAGTCACCCAGCGCAAGCGAATGCGGGTGAGCTACGTCCATCAGATCTCGGATTTCGCGCCGGGAGCGACGGTTCGCAGCACGATCGAAGCAGCGTTGGTAGCGGGCGCGGTGCGAGAAGACGAGCGCGAGCAGCGGCTGCGCGGAACCCTGGGCCGCGCCGGCTTTGTCGAGTCCGGCCCCGGCGTCTCCATCTACGCTGAAGCCGCCAGTCTGAGCGGTGGATGGCGGAAGCGTCTCGCCATCGCCGAAGCCCTCGTCCTCGAGCCCGACGTTCTCCTGCTCGATGAGCCGACCAATCATCTCGACCTCGACGGCATCGAATGGCTCGAAGGCCTGCTGCAGTCGGCCAGTTGCGCGTTTGTCGTCGTCTCGCACGACCGCTATTTTTTGGAAAATGTCGCCGAGGAAATCGTCGAGCTCAGCCGTTTCTACGCCGAAGGATCACTGCGCGTCGATGGCGCCTACTCAAAATTCCTCGAAGCCCGCGAAAATTACGTCGAATGGCAGCAGCGCGCCCAGGAGAGCCTGCGCAACCGCGTTCGCACGGAAATCGAATGGCTTCGCCGCGGCCCCAAGGCGCGCGCCACCAAAGCGAAAGCCCGCATCGACAACGCCAACGCGCTCATCGCGCAGTTGCAGGAATCTGAATCCCGCAGCCGCACCTCGACCGTCGGCATCGCCTTCGACGCCACCGAACGGCAAACCAAGCGCCTGATTGAAATGGACGGCGTCACCGTAATTCTGGGCGGCCGCGAAATCCTGCACGATGTCGCGTTCAACCTGCACGACGGCATGAAGGTCGGCCTGGTCGGCCCCAACGGCTCGGGAAAAACGACCCTGCTCCGCGCGATGACCGGCGAAGTTCCGCTCGACGCCGGCATCGTCCGGCGCGCGCCCAGCCTGCGCGTTGTTTATTTCTCGCAAATGCGCGAAATCGACACGTCGCTCACCCTGCGCCGCGCGCTCGCTCCCCACGCTGATTCCGTCATCTATCAGGACCGCGTCGTCCATGTCGCCAGCTACGCCTCGCGATTCCTCTTCACCGGCGATCAGCTGAACCAGCCCGTCTCGCGGCTCAGCGGCGGCGAGCGCGCGCGCGTCCTCATCGCTCGCCTCATGCTGCAGCCCGCCGACGTCCTCATCCTCGACGAGCCCACCAACGACCTCGATATCCCCACGCTCGAAATTCTCGAGGAGGCTCTGCTCGAATTTTCCGGCGCTTTGGTGCTGGTCACGCACGACCGCTATCTGCTCGACCGCGTCACTAACACGGTCATCGGCCTCGATGGCCGCGGCAACGCCGAAGCCTTCGCGGACTACCGGCAGTGGGAGGAATGGCGCAGCCTTCGCGTCGACACTGCGGCAGGCGAACCCGCCACGCCCTCTGCAACGCCGGGGCCCGTGGCAACCGAGTCCGTCGCTCCCACTGTCTCCAGGAAAAAGCTGTCTTACCTCGAACAACGCGAATACGACAGCATCGGAACCCGCATCGAAGCCGTCGACGCCCGCCTGCAGGCGGCCCAGCGCCGTGTGGAAGGTCCAGCCGTGGCCGTGGACGCCGCCGCTCTCATCGAAGCTCTGGCCGAGCTGGAATCGGCCCGCGCGGAAAGCAACGCAGCCTACGATCGCTGGGCAGAATTAACCGAAAAAGTTGAAAAATAAGCGCGGGATTTTACCGGTCAATCTCGTCGGCAAGCAAGACTACAGCTGCGGACGCGATGCGCCAGGAAAGAGGAATATTGGAATTGGTCCAGTCGCGCCGGCCAGTCAGCCCCGCTACTTCTTCTTACGCTTCTTGCCGGCCTTCTTCACCAGGTCCGCCAGCGAAGTCTTGCCGAGTTCGTCGCGCAACGCCGCTTCCGCACCCGCAAACACGTTTTTCAGCTTCGACCGCATCTTCCCGATTTCCGCTCCCTCAAACGCCGAGGTGTGGAACAATTCTCCGCCGTCCAGTGCGCTGTAAATCTCTTTGAGCGTGATCGATTTTGCCGGCCGCGCCAGTTTCGACCCGCCATGCGGACCCTTCTGGCTCTCCACCAGGCCAGCCTGGTGCAGCAGCGAAAAGACGCGGCGAATCACGACGGGGTTCGTGTTGAGCTTGCCGGCTACGTCGTCCGAGGTCTGCAGTACATCCGGTTCGGAGGCCAGCAAGGCGAGGGCGTGAACGCCTGTTGCGAATCGGGTATTGACGGCCATGCACCACGCTACCACAGGTCCGGTCAATCCAATACGACGAGTTTGTAACAATTGTCCTCACCTGTCTGCCAGCCGCGCTCGCGCCCTCCCGCTGCCGCTGGAGCCTCTATAATCACCTTTTCTTTGGAGCATTCATTTTGCGCATACTCTTCGTCGGCGACGTCTTCGGCAGCGCAGGCCGCCGCATCGTTCGCGAGCACATCGGCCACGTCATCGCCGGCCGCCAGATCGACCTCGTCGTCGTCAACGCCGAGAACGCCGCAGGCGGCTTTGGCCTCACGCCCGCCATTGCCGACGACCTCTTCGACCTTGGCGCCCACGTCCTCACCACCGGCAACCACGTCTGGGACAAGAAAGAGATCATCGATTACCTCAAATCCGTCCCTGCCGACTCACACGATCGTCCCCGCCGCGTCATTCGCCCGGCGAATTACACTCCCGGCAGCCCCGGCTACGGCTGCTACCAGGGCACGCTTGCCTCCGGCCAGGAATACGCCGTCATCAACCTCCAGGGCCGCGTCTTCATGGCCTCCAACGAAGACCCCTTCCGCGTCGCCGACGCCCTGCTCTCCAAAATCACGGCCAAAGTCATCCTCGTCGACATCCACGCCGAGGCGACCAGCGAGAAAGCCGCCCTCGGCTGGTATCTCGACGGTCGCGTGACCGCGGTGATCGGCACCCACACCCACGTTCCCACCGCCGACAACCGCGTCCTCACCAACGGCACCGCCTACCAGACCGATGTGGGCATGAGCGGCCCCTACGACTCCATCATCGGCGTCGAAAAACAGCTCGTTCTCGACCGCTTCCTCACCGGCATGCCCGCCAAATTCGAGGCCGCCAAAGGCGACCCCCGCATGGCCGCGCTGATTGTCGAATGCGATCCGGCCACCGGCCGCGCCTTCTCCACCGAACGCCTCCTGCTCGGTGAGTAGTCGGCGCACAGAATCCCGGCCACTGCTGCGACAATATCGATAGAGGGCTCCGTCGTGTCCATCTCCACTCCCGAAGAACTCGCCGCCATGCGCGCCGCCGGCCGAATCGTCCGCCTGATGCTTGACGCGATGAAAGCCGCCACCCACTCCGGCGTCACCACTGCCGAACTCGACCGCATCGGCAGCGACGTCATGATCGGCCATGGAGCCGTCTCCGGCCCCACCATCGTCTACAATTTTCCCGGCGTCAGTTGCATCAGCGTCAACGACGAAATCGTCCACGGCATCCCCTCCAGCCGCAAGCTGCGCAACGGCGACCTGCTCAAGCTCGACGTCACCATCCAGAAGGACGGCTACATGGCCGACGCCGCCGAAACCGTCATCGTCGGCGAGACGCCTGGAACCGCTCCCTCTGCTCTCGGCCATCGCCTCGCCGCCAGTGCCCAGCGCGCTTTCGAACAGGCGATGAAAGTGGCGCGTGCCGGCAACCGCGTCCAGGCCATCGGCCTTGCCGTCGAGCGCCAGGTCAAGGCCGATGGCTTCCACGTCATCCGCGACCTCTGCGGACACGGCATCGGCCACACCATCCACGAGAAGCCCAGCGTCCCTAACTGGCCCGATCCCTCCGCCTCCACCGTGCTCACCGAGGGCCTGGTCATTACCGTCGAGCCCATCATCGCCAGCAAATCCGGCCGCTCCATCCTCGCCAGAGATGGCTGGACCGTACGCACCGCCGACCGCGGCCTCGCCGCCCACTACGAACACACCCTCGTCATCACCAGCGGCGAACCCATGCTGCTCACCGCCGCATAACGGCATCCTGCAACCTTCCGGTTGCCTTCCGCTCGGGTCTGGCCTATCCTGCAACCAGGAGGTTGCCTATGTCCGCCGACCGCATCGAGAAGCAAATCGAGATCGCCGCGCCCGTCGCCCGCGTCTGGCGCGCTCTCACCGACTACAGAGAATTTGGCGCGTGGTTTCGCGTCAGCCTGGAAGCGCCCTTCGCCGTCGGCGAGGAAGCCCGCGGCATGATCACGTGGCCCGGCTACGAGCACCTCGTCTGGCGCGCCGTCGTCCAACAGATTGACCCGCCACAATATTTTGCCTTCACCTGGCATCCCTATGCGGTCGATCCCGCCGTCGACTATTCAGAAGAGGTCCCCACCCTCGTCGAATTCCATCTCGAGCCCACCGCCTCCGGCGGCACGCTCCTCCGCCTCACCGAATCCGGCTTCAGCGACCTTCCCGACGCCCGCCGCGACGAGGCCTTCCTCCGCAACGACGGCGGCTGGACGCAGCAGATGAAAAACATCGAAGAGTATGTCACCCAGCACCCATAAAGCTGCGCGACCCGCTGGTTCCCCCAAGGCCATTCGCCCGCAGAAAGCGGCCAGCACCTTCGCCGCTCTCGGCGATCCCACACGATTGGCGCTGCTCGCGAAGCTAAGCCGCGGGCAGCGCCAGTCTATTTCGCAGCTCGCCCGCGACTCTCATCTCACCCGCCAGGCCATCACCAAGCACCTGCGCGTTCTCGAGCGCGCCCGAATGGTCCGTTGTGCGCCCGCCGGCCGCCAGCGGCTCTACGCGCTCGATCCCGCGCCCGTTCTTGAGCTGCGCGCATACCTCGATCGCATCTCCGCGCAGTGGGACGACGCTCTCGCACGCCTCAGGACCTTCGTCGAATCCGAATAGCCGGGACCACCCGCGGGAACCTGCGCAGCGCATGCGCGTAGTCTTCCTCGAGAAGGGCCCGCGGGAAGACGCCGGAAACAGATTCTCTGCGACGGCCGAAACTTCAGCCGTTAGCCGGCGTCCTGCTCGCCCTTCGCCTGCGGCTTCAGCAGCGGGAAGAGAATCACGTCGCGGATCGACCGCGCCCCGGTCAGAATCATCGTCAACCGGTCGATGCCGATGCCCTCGCCGCCCGTGGGAGGCAGCCCATACGCCAGCGCCCGCACATAATCCACATCCATCTGGTGGGCTTCCTCGTCGCCGCGCGCGTGCTGCTCCAGCTGGTCCTTGAAGCGCCGGAACTGCTCTTCCGGATCATTCAGCTCGCTGAACGCGTTGCCCACTTCGAATCCGCCAATGTAGAACTCAAACCGCTCCACCCAGTCGGGCTCATCCGGCTTCTGCTTCGACAAAGGAGAAACCGCCAGCGGAAACTCATAGATGATGGTGGGCTGAACGAGATGCTCCTCCGCGATCGCTTCAAACATGTGAGCGATCAACTTTCCCGAAGACTGATCGCTCGGATCAGCTTTCATGTAATCCGGATGCCCGACGTTCTGGTCGGAAGCGATTAGTCGAAATAGCATCTCGCGAACTTCGGCGGGAGAATTGAATTGCTCCATTGTGGGGGTAGGTCCAGCGTTCGGCCACCACTTAACAATCGCCTCCCGCATGGTCAGCCGTTCCCACTTCCCCAGATCAATCTCCGTCCCGTTGAAGTGACAAATCGTCGTCCCATTCACATCCACCGCGACCGTCCGGATCAGCTCCTCCGTCAGATCCATCAGATCGTGATAGTTCGCGTACGCCTGGTAAAACTCCAGCATCGTGAACTCGGGATTGTGCTGCGTCGAAATCCCCTCATTCCGAAAATTCCGATTGATCTCGTACACGCGGTCGAACCCGCCCACCACCAGCCGCTTCAGATAAAGTTCCGGCGCGATGCGCAAAAACAAATCCATATCGAGCGTGTTGTGATGCGTGACGAACGGCCGCGCCATCGCCCCGCCGGCCACCGGCTGCATCATCGGCGTCTCCACCTCGACATACCCACGTTCGTCGAAGAATTTCCGCATCGCCCGCAGCACCGCCGCCCGCTTCACAAAAACGTCCCGCACCCGAATCTCCGGCGCGCGACTCGCCGCGCTCTCGCTGGCCCCGCTCTCCCCGCCTTCGGCCGCCGGAGCCTCGTTGAGCACGCCGTTCATGAACAGATCCACATACCGCTGCCGATACCGCAGCTCCACATCCGCCAGCCCGTGGTACTTCTCCGGCAGCGCCAGCAGCGCCTTCGCCAGAAACGTAATCGTCTCCACGTGGATCGTCAGCTCATTCGTCCGCGTCCGGAACAGATAGCCCGTCACGCCGATGTGATCGCCCAGGTCCAGCAGCTTGTACAGCTCAAACCCCGCATCGCCCACCGCGTCCTTGCGGACATAAATCTGCAGCCGCATGCCTTCCTGCTGCAGCGTCGCAAACCCGGCCTTCCCCTGCGCGCGGATCGCCATCAGCCGTCCCGCCGCCGCCACCGGCACGCGCTCAGCCTCCATTTGCTCGCCGGTCGCCGCATCATATTCGGCGCGGATCGCCGCAATCGTCCGCAGCGGGTGATCCGCCGGAGGCGCAAACGTATTCGGATACGCGCTCTGCCCCAGAGCCGCAAGCTGCTTCAGTTTTTCCTGGCGGAGCGCATACAAGCTGCACTCAAACTCGCTCTCAAACACGGCATCGCCTCAGTCACAAATCTCGCAAGAGTCTCGTTCGAGTATAACGACGCGCAACCCGGATCGCGCTCGGCGGTCTCTCCCCGCGCCCGCGCCTTTGTGCCCCAGGAATCGCTCCGTGTATAACCGAGACGGAATGCCCAACGATTCGTCCACGCCGCCTAAGCGCTCTGCCGCCGTGGACGGCGTCGTGCGCGCCGAAAAAATGATGCAGATTGCCTTCATCCTGCCCGCCGCGGTGCTGGTGGGATGGCTCGGCGGGGCGGGCCTGGATAAATGGCTGCACACCCACTGGCTCTACCTGCTCGGCATCATCCTGGGCTGCGTCGCCGGCTTCCTGCAAATTTTCCGCCTGGTGCTGGGCCCTGGATCGGGCGCCGGCAAGGACGGCCAGTGAATCCCGACCCCGCCTCGCTGGCCAACCTGAGCGACGAAGAAGTCCACGCAATGCTTCGCCGGTCCCTGCGGACCGTGGTCATTCTTTCCGTACTGCTCTTTATTGTGTTCACTTTGACCCGAGGCTGGCAAAGCGGGGTTTTGCTGCTAGCCGGAGCGGCCATTTCCTACACCGGTATCCTGGAATGGCGCAGCCTGACGCAGGCGATTTTCGCGAGCATGGATAACCAGCAGCAACCGCGCATGGTGAGTCGTACTTTGGTGATGTTTTTTCTCCGTTTGGGGGGCGTAGCCGCGATCCTCTATGTTAGTCTAAGGTGTTTGCACGGTACTGTTTACGCGCTGGTGGCGGGCATTGCTCTGGGATTGATTGCCCTCTCTTTTGAAGCCCTTCGCCTCCTGCGCGGCTAATTCCTCCTGACGCATTCCGGACTCATTTATGCTGGCCTGGCTGAACTTCATTTCGCACCTGCTGAATCACTGGTTTGCGGCGCCCGTCGATGCGCTGCTCGGCGTGCTGCACATCGCGGTGGCCCATCCCGCGCACCCCATCAACAACACCTTCACCCTGGAACTGATCGTCTTCGCGGGCATGGTGCTGTTTTTCGCTTTCGTCCGCGCCAACCTGAGCGTTGAAAAGCCAGGCGCCGCCCAGCACACGGCGGAATGGGTGCACGAATTTGTGGAGGGGCAGGCGCAGCAGGTCATGGGGCACGGGTACGAGCCGCACCTGCCGGTCCTCACCTGCCTCATCCTCTTCATCCTGTTCTGCAACTGCTTTGGATTGCTGCCCGGCATCGACACCCCGACGGCGAATCCAGTGGTTCCGCTGGGGCTGGCCCTCTTTACCTTCGTCTACTACAACTGGAACGGACTCCGCGCGCAGGGACCCATCGGTTACGTGAAGCACTTTATGGGCCCGGTGTGGTGGCTCGCGCCGCTGATGTTTCCGGTGGAGATCATTTCCCACCTCGCCCGCATCATGTCGCTCACCGTCCGTCTGTACGCGAATATGTTTGCCAGCGATCTGCTGACCGTCGTCTTCTTTTCGCTGATCCCGCCCGCCGTGCCCATCGTCTTTCTGGGACTGCACTTTGGCGTGGCGCTCATCCAGTGCTACATTTTCATGCTGCTCACCACCATCTATCTGGCGGAGGCGACCGCGCACCCGGAGCAGCACTAACCCGTTTGCCCGCCGAAGCTGCGCTTCCGCTTCGGACAGGGACAGCCGTTCAGCGTGAGGGGGCCAGCACGGTGAGCCTCAACCACCCACTGGCGGCAATCTTCAGGAAGCAGGAGAAACAATGCGTAAACTTCAGTACTTCTTCATGGCCATGGCCGCCCTCTGCATGGCGTCCCCGGCCTTCGCGCAGGCGACCACCGGCGGCAGCAGCGCCTCCACCTGGGTCCCCATCGGCGCCGGCATCGGCATGGCCATCGCTTCCGGACTTTGCGGCCTCGGACAGGGCCGCGCCACCGCCTCCGCCACCGAAGCCCTGGCCCGCAATCCCGGAGCCCGCGGCGGAATTCAGGTCATGCTGCTGATCGGTCTGGCTTTCATGGAATCGCTGGCCCTCTTCACGCTGCTGATCATCTTCGCCGTGGTCCGGCAGTAACCATCAACCCATCTTCGAGGAAAACAAAAACTCCCTGCCGTGTTCAGCGGCAGGGAGTTTTTCGTCTGACCCGCAGCTACTTTTGCAGCGTGCGGAGGTAATCCGTCAGGTTTGCGATCCGCTGATGTTCCTGCATATCGCTGGTCGGGTTGCCCCGATCGAGCGAGCGAAGCGCTGGACCCCATACCGGCATGTCCTTCGATCCGTGCGCGGACGTTTCCGTCCCAAATTGCAGAACGGCATAGACATGGGCGCCTGGGAACTTCCCGCCGTTGTCCTTGGCCAGCTGCACCAGGTCGGTCGGCTGCACCTTCAGAGCCACTGCGGCGGGGCCGTTGCCGCGGCCATCTGCTCCGTGGCACACTGCGCAATAGGTGGTATACATCTGTTTCCCGGATGCCGGTGAAGTCTCCTTCACTGGCACTTGTACGATTTTCGTTTGAGTCTGGGCTACTCCGAAAGCGGCGGTGGCCAACAGCCCCGCTACGAATGCGACGTGGATTCGATTCGGCATAATAACCCTCCTTTCCGGGAACTAATGCTCTTCCCGCCGCAATACCGTTGTATGTGATGGCGGGCACAAGCAGGTCTGGAAAGTAACCCGCAGACCGGTGCAAAACACCCATCTTGTTCAGGATTCAGACAGTTTTCCGCGCAGAGAGGCCCGCGTCCCTCACACCTTCTGCGTGCGCCAGCGCCCCCGGCGAAACAACACGATGCTGGCCACGGCAATCGAGCACTCCGCGATCACCACCGCCACAAAAGCTCCCTCTTCCCGCAGGTGCAGTCCCCACGCCAGCAGCCAGGCCAGCGGCAACTCCAGCACCCAGAACCCGAAGAAGTAGACAATCGTCGGCGTCAGCGTATCGCCGGCGCCATTGAACGCCTGCAGCGTCACCATCACCCACGCATACGCGATGTTGCCGCAGCTGAACGTGCGCAGTGCGCGCACGCCCACCGCCACCACCGCCGGATCCCGCACGAAAATGCGGATCACCGGATCGGCGAAAACAATGAACACGATGCCCAGCACTCCCAGAAACACCATGTTGTAGATTCCCGTGCGCCACACCGCCTGCTCCGCGCGATCCGGCCGCGACGCGCCCAGGTTCTGGCCCACCAGCGTCGCCGCCGCGTTGCTCAGCCCCCACGCCGGCAAAATGAAGAACGCCACGATGCGCATCGCCACGGTATAGCCCGCGACCGCCGCGCCGCCAAAGATCGCCACAATCCGCACCAGCCCGATCCAGCTCGCATTCGCAATGGCAAACTGCAGAATCCCCGACAGCGAAATCCGCAGCAGCTTCCACAAGACGCGCAGATTCAGCCGCAGATGCCGCACCAGCACGTGAATGCGCTCCGTTCCCCGCATCAATCGCCAGAACTGATACAGCACGCCGATGCCCCGGCCGGTGAACGTCGCCAGCGCCGCCCCCGTCACGCCCAGCCGTGGAAACGGCCCCAGCCCGAAGATCAGGCACGGATCCAGCGCGAGGTTGATGATGTTCGATACCCACAGCAGCCGCATCGCGATCGCCGCGTCGCCGGCTCCGCGAAAGATGGCGTTGTTCAGAAACAGCATGATGATCACGCCGCATCCGCCCAGCGCAATCCGCGCATAGCCCGAGCCGGTGGCCAAAATGGCCGGCGTTGCGCCCATCAGCGCCAGCAGCCGCGGCGCAAATATGAACGCCGGAATCCCCAGCGCCAGCGAAACGGCCAGCCCCAGCATCACCGCCTGCACCGCGGAGATCGCCGCGTCCTCCGGATCCTTCTCGCCGATCCGCCGCGCCACCATCGCCGTCGTCGACAGCGACAGCCCCAGCCCAATCGCGAAGGCCAGCGCCAGCATCACCTCGGTCAGGCCCACCGTCGCCACCGCATTCGCCCCCAGCCGCCCCACCCAGAACGTGTCCACCACCGCAAACAGCGATTCCAGGCACATCTCCAGCACCATCGGGATCGCCAGCAGCACGATCGACCGATTCAGATCGCCGCTCGTGTAGTCCTGGTGCGATCCGCGCAGCGCATCGCGGACCGACGCCCAGAATCCCGGAAGCGGCTCGGACTGGACCGGCAAGCTCATAAGTCCCCCGAGTCTACCGGATCGCCGCCGCGTCGAACATAGCTACCTCCTGCGCACATTTCGTTCTGCGATATGCTTCCTCCATGCCGAAATCCTCCTGCTGCACTCTGCTGTCAGTCTGTCTGTGCTCTCTCTCGCTGGCCTATGCCGCGGACACTGCCCACTTCCCATCGAGCGAAGAGCTGCGCCACGTGCGCTCTGTCTCCCAGCCCCGCGTCTCGCCCGACGGCCACAGCGTCCTCGTGCAGATTGCCGACGCGACGGCCGACGGCGGGAAGAGCCACATCTGGCTCGTCGACGTCCAGCAGAACACCGCGCGCCAGCTCACCTTCACGCCCTCCGGCGAGAAGCGCGGCGAGTCCGGCGCTGCGTGGATGCCCGACGGCAACAGCGTCCTCTTCATGGCCCATCGCGGCGAGCACACCCAGCTTTTCCGCCTGCCCATGAACGGCGGCGAGGCTCATCCCTTCGCAGTCAAAATCGTACCGCCCGTCGATCAGTCGAAGGAAACCGACGCCATCCCGCCCGCCGACAAGTCCGCCGCCAGGCCGGCAACTCCGGCCAAGCCCGAACCAGTCGACTGCGACGTCGAGCGCTACTTCGTCTCGCCCGACGGCCGCACCATCGCCATCCTCGTCCACGATCCTCAAACCTCCGGCGAGAAAAAGGAGCAGGACGACAAAGCCGATGCCGTCTGGGTCGACCACGACCCCCACGGTTCGCGCCTCTACCTGCTCGATCCTGGCTCCGGCAAGATCACGCCCACCGCCGTGCCTCCCGATGTTGCCGGCGTCTCCTGGGCCCATGCCGGTGACAAGCTCCTCGCGCTGAGCGACGGCATGAACGACATCGGCGATCTTGCTCCCGCGACCACCTCCTGGGTGCTTGCGGTTGCCGATCCTGCTCACCCCTCGCAGCTCAAGGCCCTCCCCGCCACCATCGAAGCAGCCGAATGGACAAAGGATGACGCTCACATCGTCTATCTCGCGCAAAGCCAGACCGACGCGCCTCCCGGTTACAGCGACCTGTATCAGTTCACCGTCTCTGACTCCTCAAACCGCGATCTCACTGCCGACTTCAGCGGCAGCATCGATGGCGCGCCCATAGCCGTCAGCGACGCCGTCCTCGCCCCAGTGCAAATCGGCATGCACACCACCGTGTTGCGCTTCAGCGGCGATCATCGCGACCCGCTCTCCTTCCCCACCGCGACCGTTTCTCAGCTCAGCACGAACGAAAAGCAGTCCGCGTGGGTCTGGCTCGGCTCGTCCGGCAACCAATTCCCGGCGCTCTATTACTCCGAAAAACTCGGCCAGCCCGCGAAAACTCTGAAGACCGTCGATCTAACCCCCGCGGCATGGACCGCAACCGCCCCGCAGCTCGTTTCCTGGAAAAGCGACAGCTTCACCGTCGAAGGCCTGCTCTACCTCCCGCCGCAAGCGGCCGACCAGAAAGTCCCGCTCATCGTCGACGTCCATGGCGGCCCCACCGGCGGCTTTGAAGACTCGTGGAACGCCTTCACTGAGTTCCTTCTCGGCCACGGATGGGCCATCCTCCGCACCAATCCCCGCGGCAGCACCGGCTATGGAGCCGCCTTCGCCGCCGCCAACAAAAACGACATGGGGGGCGGCGACTATCGCGACATCATGGCCGGCATCGACTTGGTGCTGGCGAAATATCCCATCGACAGCAGCAAGCTGGCGTTGATGGGCTACAGCTACGGCGGGGAGATGGCGGCGTTCGTCGAGGGCCGGACCGACCGCTTCAAAGCCATCATCAGCGGCGCGCCCGTCATCGACCAGGAAAGCGAGTACGGCACCGAATCCGATTCCTGGTACGACCGCTGGTTCTACGGCGGCTATCCGTGGGAGCACCCGGAGAGCGCGTGGAAACAGAGCCCGCTGGCGGATGCCGCGAAAGCCAAAACGCCGTTTCTCCTGCTTCAAGGGGAGGGCGACACGACCGATCCTCTGGGACAGAGCCAGGAAATGTTCCGCGCCCTGCGCCAGATGGGCGTTCCCGTCGAGATGGTGCAGTACCCGCGCGAAAATCACGGCCCGCTCGCCGGCGGCATCTTCGGCGCGCCCAGCCCCGAGCCATGGCACGGCTTCGACGGCCGCCAGCGCATCGTGAATTTCCTGATGAAAGCTTTCGGCGAGTAAAAGGCAGCGACGCAGGAAGGGAACGCAGGATCAGCGTTGGCCCTCGTGTCGTCGTCCGATCCAACCTTATCGGAAGCTGGTCATCCAGCCTCTTTGCGTCGGGATCTGGAGTGCTTTCCGAAAGACCTAATTGGGAGAAGGTTGCTCGAGATGGTCGATCACGACAGAATTGATCGGACCGCGACCTCGATTGATTCTGAAGCCGAGACGACTTACCACGCCAAGAGTTGCCGAGATAAGATCGTGGTTTTCAGGGTCATCGGCCGGCAAGTAAAAGTCATAGGAGCCAGCAAGATCGGTTTCGTTCAGGACTGGGATGCCGAGATAAAAGCTTAGACTCCGCGCAAAATAATCGATCGTGGTGTTAGTTCCTATTGCCTCTCCATCCGCGATGCCGCCTGGCCTGAGAATCACAATGGCCCTGGGATCCTCCGCCGGGTCCTTTGGTGGCGTGAGCTTGAGCGGTTTGTTACTGCGCGTCAGGATATAGACCTCTCCCTGTTTCGTTTCGAAATGAAACCTAAAACCAAAGCGGTCGCGCAAAAGACTTTGGAGCATCAGGCGCTGTTCTGGAGTAGGGTCCGCGTTGGCCAGCTTAATGTCGCGCGAGGGTGAGTCTGCGGGGGGAACAGCGTTAATACAGAACCACTGTGAATCGATTAAGCCCCCGCCCCCAACGATCTGGTAACGCTGAACGTTGAAGGCGTAGAAAACCAGCATTCTGACAGTCCCGCCAAAGAATACCCGTCCGCCGGGCTTACCATTGAAGCCCATGATCCGATCAGCGCCAGGCTCGGGCGGTTTTATGCTCGCAACCTCAAAGGCCGGCAGGTCAGTTGACGCGGAGCCGGTCTGGGAATGCGTGGGCGGCGAAGCGAGCGCCAGGGAACAAGTGAAGAGCAAGGTGAGCGACGTCTGAAGCATCGGGCGTCTGCTCCGGTGAATTCTGAACGCGGAGATCATTGCACCGCTCCATTTGCTTTCCGCGCGCTGCTGTTCTCTTCTCCGCCAAACCGCCGAGGGTGCGCACTGCATGATCTGGAGACTACACCTTCGGATCTGGGCGGGTGGTCAACGACTCCACCCCAACAGGCGAGCAAGCCCCACTCCAAATCGGCATCGCAGTTATGTCATAGGCAGCTGGTTTTTCTGCTGACCCGAGCCGCATCGGCTCTTGTACCGGGCACGACCCTAGCCGCGCCAATCCGCAGCCGCGATGTATGGGCCTCGAGCCGCGCCGACTTTGTCTCAGGGACGACCTCAACCGTGCCAATCCTCAGCCGCGATGAACGGGGCTCGAGCCGCATTGGCTTTTGTATCAGGGCACGACTTCAGTCGTGCCGTCACCGGCCCCAACCAGAAGGGGCTTCAGCCCCTCAGGGATGTTCTTCCAGCCTCGACGAGCCGCGCCGCTCAAATCAGCATCCGCTGCGCCGTCTCTTCCTGTGGAGCGCTCGCAAAATGCAGCTCCGGCAGATCCTCCACAGCTCGCCGCAGCGACTGCTCCCAGCGCGCATGGATCGTCTGCAGCTCCGCATCGCCCTGGTTGAACTTGCGGTAGCAATCCAGCACCAGGCTGTCGCGCCGATACAGCAGCAGCTCGATCGGAGGCCCGATCGCCCCGTTCGACCGCATCGTCGCATCGAACGAGAGCAGCGCGTACTTCGCCGCCACCATCATGCTGGTCGAGTCGTAGACCACCCCGCGATCCAGCAGCGGCCGCCCATATTTGTACTCGCCCAGCTGCAAAAACGGAGACTCCTCCGTCGCGCTGATCGGATTGCCCTGCGGATAAATCATGTAGAGCCCTGGCGCTTCCCCGCGCACCTGGCCGCCCAGCAGCAAATGCACGTTGAAGGAGTAGTTGTCGCGCTCCAGCGCTGCGCGATCCATCTCCGCCACCTGACGAACGCATTCGCCCAGGTCCCGCGCAGCTTCATATAACGAGCGCGCCCGCGCCAGACCTTCGCCCGCCGCAAAACTGGCGCGCGCCAAACTCACTACCGACTGGCTCAGCGACAGGCTCCCGCTGCACAGCACCACAAACGCCCGCTCCCCGGGCTGGCTGAACGTGTGCATCTTCCGAGCGATGTTCAGGTCGTCGAATCCCGCGTTCGTCCGCGAATCCGAAGCCATCACCAGGCCTTCCTGTGTCATGATGCCAAGACAGTAGGTCATGTTGAGCGGTGCAGCCCCCTGTGCTTTTGCTTTCTGAGTTTTTGCGTGCCGTTATGCCATTGTGACAGTTTTCCTGCGCTGCACAAGGTCATTCGACAACACCGGCGGAATTCGCTACATCCTAAAAGGACCGTGGAGGTTGAATGCTCCTTCGTTTGGGCTATGACTTGCAGTTTGAATTACCGGAACCGGCCGCCTGCGTCGCTCAGTTGCGGGTTCACCCCTCACGCGCCGCCGATTTGCGCGCGCCCGACCAGATCCACATGGAGCCGGCGCTCGCCACCGAGGAGTACACCGACTCCTACGGCAACTTGTGCACGCGCTTTCTGGCTCCAGCCGGACCGCTGCATCTGAGCAACTCGACGCTTCTCGAGGATTCCCGCCTGCCCGATCCCGCCAGCCCGCAGGCGATCGCTCATCCCATCGCGGAACTGCCGCACGAGACACTGCGCTTTCTGTTGCCCAGCCGCTATTGCGAGGTCGATCTGCTGACGGCCACCGCCTTCGATCTCTTCGGCTACACCAAATCCGGGTGGGAGCGCGTCCAGGCGGTCTGCGACTGGGTCCATTACAAGATCACGTTCGGCTACAACTTTGCCCGCCCGACCAAATCAGCCCTCGACGTCTTCACCGAGCGCCAGGGCGTCTGCCGCGACTTCCAGCATCTGGCCATCACGTTTTGCCGCGCGCTGGGGATCCCGGCACGCTACGCCGCGGGCTATCTTGGCGACATCGACGTGCCGTCTCTCACGCCGATGGACTTCAGCGCCTGGTTTGAGGTGTATCTGGAGAATCGCTGGTGGGCCTTCGACGCCCGCAACAACGCGCCGCGCATCGGGCGCATTCTGATGGCCACAGGCCGCGACGCCGCCGACGTCGCCTTCTTCACATCCTTCGGCACAGCTAACCTGCGCAACTTCGTCGTGATCTCGGACGAAGTACACGAGTCAGGCTCCGCACAGCAGCCGTAGCCTTCTTCTTCGAGCCAACCCCGGATTTGCATGTATGCCGGTTTCGGCGCTACAAATTTGCATGCGGCATCCGCGGGCGGTTCTCATCTCGGCTTGTCTTTTTTCGTGGCTGGCGTACGGACAAGTCCCCGCATCTCCCCCCCATGGAACCACTCCAGGCGCGGCAAAAGACTTCCACGTGCAGTTGTCGAATGCGGAGAAGCAGCACTTGCTCGACGGCCAATGCACCCCCGTTACGGCCACCGGCGCGATTCCCCCAGCAGTCAGAGAGATATTTGCACGCGCGACCCGTGAAAAGTCATTTGCTCTTGCCGCACCCGGCCACAGGTTCCAGGAAACCGACGTCATCGAGCCGTGGGGTCGGGGTCTCCCCTTGAGAAGGCTCGTCTTTGCGGGGACTTGTCAGAACCGATGGTTCATTTATTACGAAAAAGGCGGCTTCGCCCGCAGTCGAGCGGTCCTCGTCTTCGATGTGGACCCGGACGGGGCAGCTCGATTCGTTTGGGGCGGCACAGGCTGTTACCCCGTAACGACTGTTGAAGATCTGCGCCATGCGATAGCTTTCGGTAAGTGTGCGGACGATCGCGAGTATTACTGGTGAAAACTGGCCACGGCTAATCGCTCTGAGTTCCCGACCCGCGACGTTCCTCAGCGCTGAGCGCTACTCTTTCGCGCTCTCCAGCTTCGCTTCCGCTTCCGCCATCACTTCATTGGCGTGCTCGTACTTCTCGGCGTCTTCCCCAGCTTCGTTCCAAAGCCGCTCGCCGCGCTCCATCTGCTGCTGCGCCGCGCCGGTGTCGATCTCTTCGGGCTTCTCTGCTTCTTCCGCCAGTATCGTCACCCGGTCCGGCAGCACCTCGGCAAACCCGCGCGCCACAGCGTACCGCTGCTCGCCCGCTTCGCCCCCATGAATCCGCACTTCGCCCGCGCCCACTTCGGAGAGCAGCGGAGCGTGCCCGTACAACACCTCGAAGTACCCGTTCTTTCCCGGGACTTCCACCGCATCCGCCGTCTGATCGACGAGGATGCGGTCGGGCGTCACCAGCCGGACTTTGAGCTGACTCTCGGCCATGGCTACTTGTTCACCGCTTTCAGCTTCTCAGCTTCTTCCAGCACTTCCTCGATCGTGCCGCGCATATAGAACGCCTGCTCCGGCACATCGTCGTGCTTGCCTTCGATCACTTCCTTGAAGCTCCGCACCGTATCCGCGATCTTGCAGTAGCGCCCCGGGATGCCGGTGAACTGCTCGGCCACGTGGAACGGCTGCGACAGGAATTTTTGCACCTTGCGGGCGCGCGAAACCGTGATCTTGTCCTCTTCAGAAAGCTCGTCGATGCCCAGAATTGCGATGATATCCTGCAAATCCTTGTACCGCTGCAGAATCCTCTTCACGCCCTGCGCCACATCGTAGTGCTCCTGGCCCACCACGCGCGGAGCCAGAATGCGCGATGTCGAACCCAGCGGATCGACCGCCGGATAAATGCCCAGTTCCGACAGCGGACGCGACAGCACGGTCGTCGCATCGAGGTGAGCAAACGTCGTCGCCGGAGCCGGATCGGTCAAATCGTCGGCCGGCACGTACACCGCCTGCACCGAGGTCACGGACCCACGCTTCGTCGACGTAATCCGCTCCTGCAGCTCGCCCATTTCCGTTGCCAGGTTCGGCTGATATCCCACGGCCGATGGCATGCGGCCCAGCAGTGTCGAAACCTCGGAGCCCGCCTGCGTGAATCGGAAAATATTGTCGATAAACAGCAGCGTGTCGGAGCCCTCTTCGTCGCGGAAGTACTCCGCCACGGTCAGCGCCGTCAGCGCCACCCGTAAACGCGCGCCTGGGGGCTCGGTCATCTGGCCGTAAATCAACGCTGCCTTCGACTTATCCAGATCTTTCAGATTGATGACGCCCGATTCCTGCATTTCCAGCCACAGATCGTTGCCTTCACGGGTGCGCTCGCCGACGCCCGCGAACACCGAAAAGCCGCCGTGCTTGGTCGCAACGTTGTTGATCAACTCCATGATGACGACCGTCTTGCCCACGCCCGCGCCGCCAAACAGACCGATCTTGCCGCCCTTCAAAAACGGCTGGATCAGGTCGATGACCTTCACGCCCGTCTCAAACATCTCCTCGCGCGTCGACTGCTCGTCGAAGGCCGGAGCCGGACGATGGATCGGCATCCGCTTCTTCGCGTTCACCGGGCCCAGCTCATCCACCGGCTCGCCGATCACGTTGAGCACGCGTCCCAGCGTCGCGCGCCCCACCGGCGCGGAGATCGGGCCGCCCAGGTCGATTGCCTTCATCCCCCGCACCATGCCCTCCGTCGCCTCCATGGCCACGCAGCGCACGCGCCCTTCGCCCAGATGCTGCTCTACTTCGAGGATGACATTGATGGGGATAGGTACGGTGAATCCGTCGCTCACGACGCGCAACGCCTCGTAGATCGGCGGCATGGTTGCTTCTTCGAACTGCACGTCCACCGCCGGACCCGAAATCTGAATCACTCTGCCAATGTTTTCTGCCATGTCTTTTTCTTCGCTGCTTTCCTGATATCCAGCGGCCAGTCACGAACCACTGGCTTCTAGATAGCGGCTGCGCCGCTCACAATTTCAATAATCTCTTTCGTGATCGCTGCCTGCCGCACCCGGTTCATCGTCAGCGTCAGCGAATCGATCATGTCCGATGCGTTGTTGGTCGCCGAGTCCATCGCCGTCATGCGCGCCGCATGTTCTGCCGCCACCGACTCCAGCGTTGCGTGATACAGCTGCGACGTCACATACCGGGGCAGCACATCCGCGAAAATCTCCTGCGGCGATTGCTCGTAGATGTAGTCCACTTCCGCCGTGCCGAAATGCTGCGCCTCGTCTTCCAGCTGCTTCTGCGCGGCCTCCGCTTCATGCGGATACAAACTCACGCCCGCCGACAGCGCTGCCTCTGCCGCCCGCTCCCGCTCTTCCACCGTCGGTTCGTGCGCTTCCGCAATCTCCGCCTGCGCGAAGGACAGAATCGGCAGCACCCGCTCCACCACCACGCGCTGCTGAATCACCGACTTGAATTCGTTGTAGACCAGATACGCCGCGTCGATCTCTTCGTGCGTATACCAGGCGACGATCTCTTCCGCCAGTTCGCGCACGCGCCCGTAGCTCATCGCGCCCAGAATGCTGGTCGGATCGCCGATCACTTCGATGGCGCTGCTCCGTTGCCGTTCCGGCCGCGTGTGCTCGTCCGCCGCTTCCGCAAACCGCGCTGCGGGATACCGGCGACGGAACAAGTCCCGCCCCTTGCGTCCCAGCGCTTCGATATCGATTTCCTTCTCGCTGTTCTCGACAATGAAATTCGCGGCGGCCTTGAAGATGTTGGTGTTGAATGCCCCTGCAAATCCCTTATCGCCGGAAACCACCACCAGCAGAATGCGCTTCTCCGGCCGTGTCAGCAGAAGTGGATGACGGCATTCGCCGGTCTCCGGATCGTAAATGTCGGCCCGACGCTTCAGCGATTCCAGCACACTGGCCAGCATGGCCGCATACGGCCGCGCCGCCACCGCCCGCTCCTGCGCCCGGCGCAGCTTCGCCGCCGAAACCATTTTCATGGCCTTCGTGATCTGCCGCGTGTTCCGCACGCTGCGGATGCGTCGCCGTAAATCGAGAACGTTTGCCATATCTCCCTGACCGCCGGTCTAGTGGGCCGATCCCGCCGGTTGCGCCTTCTTCTCCTCGACGGCCGTCTTCGCCGCCTTCGGCTTGGCCGTCTCGCGTTCTGCCACGAAATTCGCCTTGTATTCCTTCAGCGCCGCGTGAATGCGTCCACGCAGATCATCGTCCAGCGCCTTCTTCGTTGCGATGTCCGCCAGCAGTTGCGACTGTCCGGAATCGAGATACGTGTACAGCCCGTCTTCAAATGCGCGAATCTGGTCGACTTTCAGATCGTCCAGGTAGCCCTGCGTGCCGGCAAACAGGATAATCACCTGCTTTTCCGCCGGCAGCGGATGGAATTGCGGCTGCTTCAGCAGCTCCGTCAGCCGCTGTCCGCGGTTCAGCTGGTTTTGCGTCACTTTGTCCAGATCGCTGCCGAACTGCGCAAACGCCGCCAGTTCCCGATACTGCGCCAGATCCAGCTTCAGCGTCGAACCCACCTGCTTAATCGCCTTGATCGCCGCCGAGAATCCCACGCGCGATACCGATAGCCCCACGTTCACCGCAGGCCGCACGCCCGAGTTGAACAGATCCGTCTCGAGAAAAATCTGTCCGTCGGTGATCGAAATGACGTTGGTCGGAATGTAGGCCGAAACGTCCCCCGCCTGCGTCTCGATGATCGGCAGCGCGGTCAGCGATCCGCCGCCCTTCTCGTCATTCAGCTTCGATGCCCGCTCCAGCAAGCGCGAGTGGAGATAGAAAACGTCGCCCGGATACGCCTCGCGGCCCGGCGGCCGCCGCAGCAGCAGCGAAATCTCGCGGTACGCAATGGCGTGCTTCGAAAGATCGTCGAAGATCACCAGCGCATGCTTGCCGTTGTCGCGGAAATACTCGCCCAGCGCGCACGCCGCATACGGAGCCAGGTACAGCATCGGCGCCGGCTCCGACGCGGAAGCCGCCACCACGATGGTGTGCCCCATCGCGCCATACTCGTCCAGCGTCTGCACCACCTGCGCAATCGAGGAGCGCTTCTGCCCGATCGCGCAGTAAATGCAGATCAGGTCGTTCTTCTCGTTGTTGATGATCGTGTCCAGCGCCACCGCCGTCTTGCCCGTCTGGCGGTCGCCGATGATCAGCTCGCGCTGGCCGCGGCCGATCGGGATCATCGAGTCGATCGCCTTGAGCCCGGTGAGCATCGGCTCCTTCACCGGCTGCCGCTGGACGACGCCGGGAGCCTTGAACTCGACCGGCCGCGTCTCCGTGGTCCGGATCTCACCCTTGCCGTCGAGCGGGGTGCCGAGCGGGTCGACGATCCGGCCGAGCAGCTCCTCGCCGACCGGGATCTCCAGGAGGTGTCCCGTTCGCTTGACGGTGTCGCCCTCGGAGATGTGCTCCCACTCGCCGAACAGCACGACGCCGACGTTGTCGGACTCGAGGTTCAGCGCGAGCCCGGTGACGTCGTGTGGAAGCTCGAGCATCTCGAACGACATGCAGTTGTCGAGGCCATGCACGCGGCAGATGCCGTCCGCGATCGACAGCACCGTGCCGACCTCTGAGAGCTCGGCGCCGGTCGTGTCGAGTCCTTCGATGCGTCGCTTGAGGATCGAGGTGATTTCGTCGGGATTGATTTCCATGGGTGGCTCCTTGTCGAGCGCGACGCTATGCGGCCTGCGCGACTTGCTTTCGAAGTTGTTCCAAGCGATTGCGGATCGATGCGTCCAGGATGACGTTCCCCACGCGCAGCACGATCCCACCGATGATGCCGTCGTCGACCTCGCTGGAGAGCTCGATCTTGCGCCCGGTCTGCTCTCCGATCCGCCGGCCGATGCTGTTGACGGTCTGCTCGTCGAGTTCGACGGCGCTCGTCACCTGCACGGGCAGCAGCCGGTTCTCCTCTTCCCACATGCCGTCGTACGTGACCCGGATCCTGAAGATCGCCGGCATCCGGTGGCGCTCGAGCAACGCCTCGAGGAAGTTCATCAGGATCGGCTCCGCGCCGGTGACCATGCGCTCCAGCCCGGCCTTCTTCTCGTCGGTCGCGAAGTACGGCGAGAAGAAGAAGATCGCGACCTCGCGATTCTCGTTCAGCGTGTCGGTGAACGCGCCAAGCTGCTCACGGATCGTGTCGAGCACGTCGTGCTCCTTGGCGACCTCGAACAGCGAGCGCGCGTAGACCTGTGCGATCTCTTCCATCGCGTTCCTAGTTGCTCTCGCTCGCCCCGCTCAGCGCGCTGAAGTCGAGCTCCGAGATCGCGTCCTGTACGAGCTGGCGCTGGTCCTCGGTCGTCAGCGACTTGCGCGTCACGGCCTCGGTCGCCTTGACGGTCAGGTCGGCGACCTCGCGCCGGAGGTCCTGGATCGCCCGCCGGGTCTCGGCCTCGATGTCGCGACGCGTCTGCTCGAGCAGCTCCTCGCGTTTCTTCTCGGCTGCCTCACGAGCTTCGCGCTCGCGAGCCTCGGCGGCCTTCTGGGCCCGCGAGATGATCTCGTCGGCCTGTCCTCGAGCCTCCGCCAGGCGCTCGCGATAGTCGGCGAGCAAGTCGTCGGCCTCCTTGCGCAGCTCGGTGGCGGCGTCGAT
>DATAWI010000032.1:0-25249 GCA_036267295.1 Acidobacteriaceae bacterium
GGCTCCGCTTCAGCGCAGCCTTCGAATGTACCAACTGCCATCGCGCCTATCGCGAGCCCGAGCCGCGCCTCTTCAGCTTCAATAATCCCTACGGCGCCTGCCCGCGCTGCCAGGGCTTCGGCAACACTCTCGACTTCGACCCCAACCTCATCCTCCCCGACAAGTCCCGCTCGCTCGACAACGGCGCCATCGACCCCTGGAACAAGCCCAAGTACCGCGCCTTCCACGGCGAGATGAAGCGCGCCGCCAAATCCGCCGGCGTCCCCACTGACGTCCCCTGGTTCGACCTCACCCCCGAACAGCAGCGCTTCATTGAGGACGGCTCCGGCAGCTTCCCCGGCATCCGCGGCTTCTTCGCCGCACTCGAGCGCAAAAAGTACAAGCTCCACGTCCGCGTCTTCCTCTCCAAATACCGCGGCTACGCTCTCTGCCCTGACTGCCGCGGCCAGCGCCTGCGCCCTGAGGCCCGCGCCGTCCTCATCAACAACCGCAACATCTGCGACGCCACCTCCCTTACCATCGCCGGCGCCCGCCGCTTCTTCGACGATCTCCAGCTCTCGCCCGCACAGACCGAGATCGCCGGCAAAGTCCTCGAAGAGGTCCGCCAGCGCACCAGCTTCCTCCATCAGGTCGGCCTCGACTACCTCACCCTCGACCGCCTCAGCTCCACGCTCTCCGGCGGCGAAGCCCAGCGCATCCAGCTCGCCACCAGCCTCGGCTCTCGCTTAGTCGGCGCCCTTTATGTTTTAGACGAGCCCAGCATCGGCCTGCACACCCGCGACACCGCCAAGCTCATCGCCATCCTCAAAGACCTGCGCGACCTCGGCAACACCATCCTCGTCGTCGAGCACGATCCCGACGTCATCCGCTCCGCCGACCGCCTCATCGACCTCGGCCCCGGCGCGGGCGAGCTCGGCGGCCGCCTGCTCGCCGCCGGCACCATCCCTGAGGTTGAGAAGAACCCGGACTCCATCACCGGCCGCTACCTCTCCGGCGCTGCCTCCATCCCCGTCCCCAAACACCGCCGCGAACCCGGCCGCGAATCCCTCAAGCTCACCGGCGCGCGAATCCACAACCTTCGCGGCGTCGACGTCGAGGTCCCCCTCAACCTGCTCTGCTGCGTCACCGGCGTCTCCGGCTCGGGCAAATCCACGCTCGTCCACCAGGTCCTCTACCGCGCACTCTTGCAGGCGCTCGGTCAAGGCGCCGGCGAGGGCGGCGATCTCGCCAACATCTTCCGCGAGCTCACCGGCGTACACTTCCTCAACGAGGTCGTCCTCGTCGACCAGTCGCCTATCGGTCGCACCCCGCGCTCCAACCCCGTCACCTATATCAAAGCCTTCGACGACATCCGCGCCCTCTTCGCTGCGCAGCCCGATGCGAAGCGACGCGGCTTCGGCCCCGGCCACTTCTCCTTCAACGTCCCCGGCGGCCGCTGCGATGTCTGCGAAGGCGACGGCACCGTCACCGTCGAAATGCAGTTCCTCGCCGACATCGAGCTCCCCTGCGAAGAGTGCAACGGAACCCGTTACAAATTCTCCATCCTCGACATCAAGTACAAGGGCAAGAACATCCACGACGTCCTCGACATGACCGTCAAGGAAGCCCTCCACTACTTCGCCGGCCACCCGAAGATCGTCGACAAGCTCTACGTCCTCGACGAGGTCGGCCTCGGCTACGTCCGCCTCGGGCAGTCCGCCACCACGCTCTCCGGCGGCGAGGCCCAGCGCGTCAAGCTCGCGTCGCACCTCGCCACCGCGCGCTCCATCTCCAACCGCAACGCCGCCGCCGAACACGCCAGCCGCGCCCGCAGTCGCACCCTCTACATCCTCGACGAGCCCACCACCGGCCTCCACTTCGACGACGTCGGCAAGCTCCTCGTCGCCTTCCGCAAGCTCATCGACAGCGGCGGCTCGCTCCTCGTCATCGAGCACAACCTCGACGTCATCAAGTCCGCCGACTGGGTCATCGACCTCGGCCCCGAAGGCGGCAACGCCGGAGGCCAGATCGTCGCCACCGGCACGCCCGAGGACATCGCCGCCAACCCCCTCTCCCACACCGGACACTGGCTCGCCCGCGTCCTCCGCGGCCATCCCATGCCCCACCCCATTCTTCCCGCAGAAACCCCCACGGAAAGCGAAGTCCTGTCGTGAAGCACCCGCCCGCAATCGACCGCCGTCATCCCGAGCAACGCGAAGGCCCCCACGTTTCCACCGCCAGGCGCATCCGGTCGTGCGCCAGCACGACGACGGTAGAAGCCACGGGCTTCAGGCCGTGGACCTCGCTCCGCGAAAGAATCAGGGGCTTGAGCCCCGCCCTCCAGGCGCTGGCTGCGCTCTGCCTTCTCAGCTCCGCGCTCTGTCTCGCCCAATCCGCCCCCCTCCCCCCCGGCACCTCCATCCCCGACGACGCCCAGCCCCAGCAAACCGCCCCCGACCCCCTCGCCCAGGCCGAATCCGCCATCGCCACGCAAAACTACGCCGCCGCCCAAAATCTGCTCGACGTCTACCTTTCCGCCCACCCCGCCGACGCCCGCGCCCTCTACGACCGCGGCTATGTCGCCGACGCCCAGGGCCATCCCGAGGACGCCGCCCCGTGGTACCGCAGAGCCATCGCCGCGGATCCGAAGCAATTTGAATCCCGCCTCGCCCTCGGCCTGCTTCTCGCCGCCAAAGGCGACCCCGGCGCCCGCGAGCAACTCCAGGCTGCCGTCCAGCTCGAACCCAATCCGCCCAACCCCGGCGCCAAAGCCCAGGCCGACCGCGCTCTCGCACGCGTCCTGGTAAAATCCGACCCTACCGCTGCCCGCGACGCGCTCGTCGACGCCCTCAAACTCACCCCGGAAACCCCCGCCGACACCCTTCTCGCAGCGGAAATCGCCGCCCATGCCGGCAACAACGACCTCGCCGAGCAGGCCTGGCGCCGCGTCCTCCAGCAGACCCCCGTTTCCCCCGAAGCCACCGCCGGCCTCGCCCACCTGCTCATCGCCCAGAAGCGCTACGCCGACGCCCAGCCCCTCGTCGAGGCCGCCCTCAAGCGGAACCCCGACGACCCCGCCCTCAACGCCCAACTGGCCGCCATTCTCAACTCCCAGGGCAAGCAGGCCCAAGCCCTCGCCCTCCTTGAAAAGCTGCACCAGCTCAAGCCCGCCGATCGCTCTGTCACCTTCATGCTCGCCGACGCGGAATTCCAGTCCGGCCACGTCGATCAGGCCGACGTCCTCTACCAGCAGCTCCTCGCCGCCAACCCCGGCGACCCCGCTCTCCTCGACGCCAGCGGCCAGGTCCTCATCCGCCGCCTGCGCTACGCCGACGCGCTCGACGCCTTCCGCAAAGCCGCTGCCGCCAAATCCGACGACGTCGATGCCTGGTCCGGCATTGCCTTCGCCGCCTCTGAACTCCACCAGTACGACGTGGAATTGCAGGCTCTTTCCATGCGATCAACATTGGCTGCAGAAAATCCCTCGACCCTTTTTCTCCGGGCAACCGCCTACGACAATCTCCATCAAACCGGTCAAGCGGCGGACTATTACCATCGCTTCCTCGCCGCCGCCCAGGGAAAATACCCCGACCAGGAGTGGCAGGCAAAGCACCGGCTCGTCGCCCTCGGAAAATAAACGGTGCTCTCAGCTGCGCAGGTCAGCGAATCCTGCGTGCAGGCTGTCCGGTTCTGCCCCCACGCCGTTCCATTTCGGCCCTGGCGGGCCTGCCTGCCGCCGATTCCTGTGGATTAATCCTCCCCAACTGCGCTATTGTGTTCGGATTCGCAGCACCGTGGAGGTGCACCATGCGGATTGTCGCCGTTCTGGCCGCCATTCTTCTTCTCCCCGCATCTGTCGCGTGGGCCCATGGCATGGATGACCACATCCCCGACGCGCGCGAGCTCGCCGATCTTGAAGCCAAAGCCGCCGTCGCCGCTCCCAGCGAGCAGCCCTATCTCTACGCCGAGCTGGTCCACTCCATGACCGTCATCGCCACCGCCGAATATCAGGAGGGCGACACCCGCATGGCTTCGCAATCCCTCAAGTCCGCGCAGTCTTATGCGGGCAAAATTCAGATGAACCTGGCGCATGACGCCCATAAGCTCAAGGACGCGGAGATCATCATCCGTCACACCGCCTTCCGCCTCCACGAACTGCTCACCGGCGCCAACATGAACGACCGCCCCACCCTCGAAGACACCATCACGCAGCTCAACCGCGTCCAAACCGAGCTCATGATGCAGGTCTTTCAGAAGTAATCCCAAATGGGCTTCCGCCCGAATCCCGCGAAGTCCGCTCCCCCGCCGCACCGCTTCCGCAGCAAAAAATCCGCTTTTCCCCCAGCGATCCACACTCTTTCAACAGGCCCTCTGCCCCCTCCGCCCAGTATTCATCGGGGGATAACAAATTCCGCCGCTCCTGGTTCCAAAAGTTACCCTGTTGATTCGCTAACTCTTCCCCATTTACAGGCGGGGTGCCTCTTCGTACTCTGACGTGGCGTTTCAAAACAGAGTGCTTCACAGGCCCTCCGGAATTCTCGAAACTCAGGACCAGTTCCGCTCACCGCAATCCCCGGCGATACGGGGGTGCAGCGGACTTCCCTCAGCTTCCGGATTCCCCGGCCACAACCTGAATCACGCTGCAGAGAAACACGTTTTCGCCTTTGTCTGAAATCTGAATTGGAGCGGCATCGCAGCCCGTCCGGCGTGTCTTCGCCGTCCGCTATTTTTCCGGATCTTTCCCCGGAAACCGCGCGGACCGAGTCCCCGGTCGATTCGCCTTGCCGTTCCCCCGCATCCCGGGTCTGAGCGGGAAGCCCTCGCGCGCGTGTTCCTTGATCCGCGCCCGGGCGTTTCCCCTTTCGGCTCTGGATGCGGGCCACCTGAACCCGCTCACGGGCGCACGCCCTTGACGTGTGCCTTGCGCCGCCCGGACGGCCCAACCCGGCTGTCTCAGGAGAATCATGAGACCCAAAAAAACCATCCTCTGCGTCGACGACAACGAACAAATTCTCTCCGTCCGCAAATTCCTCCTGGAAACCCGCGGTTACCGCGTCCTCTCCGCCCGCAACGCCGAAGACGCCCTCGAAATCTTTCGCAAAGGCAACATCGACCTCGTCCTCAGCGACCTCGTCATGCCCCAGATCGACGGCAACGAGATGGTGCGCCGTATGAAAGACATCACCCCGGAAGTCCCCATGATCCTCATCAGCGGCAGCGTCAAGACCTTCGAGCGCGCCAATCGCGCTGACGCCTTCCTGCCCAAGGGCGCCTGCACCCCCGTTGAAATGCTCGAGCGCATCCGCGTCATGATCGCTCGCAAGCGCGGTCCCAGAAAAGTCCTCCGCCCCCTCTTCACCCAGCCGGAAGCGGCCGCCTTCGAAGCCGTCGCCCACCAGGTGGCCTCCTAACCGAGGCCACGCGACCCAGGGTTGCGCGCCAGGGTTGCGCGCCACAACTAGGTCGTCATTCTGAGGGAGCATGCCGCTCCACCGCGCAAAGCGCGCCGCTTGCCGGCCCGTATGATCCTGAGCGCGATGGCACACTGGCCGGAGCCCGTCTTCCGCACCACCCGAGCCGTGTCGCTGATCGGCGCCATGGCGATCTACAACACCCAGGCGGAAGCCTCGCAGGGCATCCCCCAGCAATGGCGCGCCTTTCTCGAGGCCCATCCTGACCTGGCGAGCGGCTCCAGTCTCTACGGCGCGTCGCCCTGCACGGACGACCGCAGGATCCACTACCTCACCGGCATCGCACGGGAAGGCCCGGAGAGCATGGCCGGCGGGGAGCGCCTGACGCTCGACGCGGGAGAGTACGCGACCGTTCTCGTCGACGACCCCGCCCTGCTGCGCGACACCTGGACCTGGCTGCTGGGCCATTGGCTGGCCGCCTCCGGGCGCCGGGAGAAGAAGACGCCGGAGTTTGAGCGGTATACGGCCATCTCGGAGGCGGGCACACCCATCGGACCCGTAGAAATCTGGATTCCCCTCGAACCGCTGGCAGAGTGACGGAACGGCCCACCCGCTCTGACCAGAACCACTGCCAGCCCCTGTTTTTGAAAGGGTCGGGCAAGGGTCGGGACCCTGCCCTGGAGGTCGCGCCCCAGCAGCGGACGCAAGTTCCGGAAGAAGCCAGGCGCTGAACGCCGCCGTTTGGGGAGGTTCGAAAGCCGGATTGGCGCGAGCGCCGGAAACCCGGTCCTGAGACCCAACCAGAAAAGGACTCGCGAGCGGCGAGTCCCCTCCCGCTTCCACCCCCAGCGTGTGGGGGTAAGGAACCGGTGCAAAGGAAATCGGCGGAGGGGCGAATACGAAGGTCAGGGGTTACTGCCCATCGATGAGCGACTCGGCGATTGGGCAATCGTTGACTCTCGCTGACGGCCATGTCATGGGCGTCAAGCCGCTTACCGAACCGATCCATCTTTACCTTCTTGGAAGCAAGAAGGTCACATCCGTCCATTGGACGTGCGCCCTCTACCCAGTCCAAGGTTTGCCCTCATTTCATGTTTGATGGGACAGGCCCGTTAAGAGTCCGTTAACTGCCCCTCCGGCGAGGAGTCAAGAAAGGCCTTTGATGAATTGCTCGACTTGGTTCCTTAGTTGTAGGTCGAGGGCGATGTGGAGAGCGCGGTGAGCATAATCCAAGGCGATAGCGCGGTTGCCGCTCGATGAGCAAAACACTGCACGCAAGAAGAGGGCTCTCGCGAGCAAGTCTGCGTAAGCGGCGGGCCTTGCCTTCCAGCAGGAGGTGGCGATACGTTCGGCCTCGGACGAGATGGCTTCCGCCGACTCTATCTTCCCGGTTGACCAATAGAGCGCGCCTAGATTGTTGAGCGTGGTGGCAAGGCGCACTGCGTGAGTAGCAGGGTTGGCCGCGGCCAGCTTACGATATAGCGTGAGCGACTCCGTGTAGGCAACCTCGGCATCGATCGGACGCCGGATATTCGCATAGAGCCGCCCGAGATTGTAGAGCGTAGTGGCGACGTTCGACTCATATACTGCCGGGTTGGCCGCGGCTAGCTTGCGATATAGCGCGAGCGCTTCTATGTATACCCTCCCAGCATCGTCGGGACGCTGCATATCCGCATAGAGCGAACCCAGATTGTTGAGCGTCATGGCAATGTGCGGCTTGTGGACGGCCGGGTTGGCCGCAGCCAGCTTACGATACAGAGTGAGCGACTCCGTATAAGCCTCCCCGGCATGGGCGTTACGGTGAGTCTTCACATAGAGGTTGCCCAGATTATTGAGTGTGCCTGCAACATTCGGCTGATAGACGGACTGATTGATCGCAGCCAGCTTGCGACGGAGTGTGAGAGCCTCTGTGTAAGCTGTCTCGGCGTCGGCGTGACGCTCCGTGTCTTCATAGAGTACGCCGAGGTTGTTGAGTGTCATCGCGACATGCGGCTCGTAAACGGCAGGGTTGGTTGTGGCCAGCCTGTGGTACAGGGCGAGAGCTTCTATGAAGGCCTCTTCGGCATCGAGATGACGCTGAGTCGTCCCATAGAGGTTGCCGAGATTATTGAGTGTGCCTGCGACAACGGGCTCATAGGCATTCGGGTTGGTCGTTGCCAGCCTGCGGCGAAGCTTGAGCGCTTCTGTGTAAACAGTCTCAGCATCGTCATGACGCTGCACCTTCTCATAGAGCAGGCCAAAATTGGCGAGCGTCATGGCAACGTGCGGTTCGTGGGCGGCCGGGTTGGCGGCAGCCAGCTTACGATAGAGCCCGAGCGCTTCGGTGTAGGCCGTCTGGGCATCGTTGTGACGCTGCGTATCCGCATAAAGCAGGCCTAGGTTGTTGAGCGTCATGGCAACGCTCGGTTCGTGGGCGGCCGGGTTGGCGGCAGCCAACTTACGATACAGCCCGAGCGCTTCGGTGTAAGCCGTCTGGGCATGGTTGTGACGCTGCGTATCCACATAGAGCATGCCGAGATTGTTGATGGTCATCGCGGCGTGCGGATGGTAGACGGCCGGGTTGATCCGGGCCAGCTTACGATACAGCGTGAGCGCTTCGGTGTAAGCCGTCTGGGCATCGCCGCGACGCTGAGTCTTCGCATAGAACAAGCCGAGGCTGTTGAGCGCCATAGCGACGTGCGGTTCGTAAATGGCCGGATTGGCCGCAGTCATCTCGCGCAACAGCGTGAGCGCTTCTATATAGGCCTTCCCAGCATCGTTATAACGCTGCGTATGCGCATAGAGGCTGCCGAGATTATTGAGCGTTCCGGCGCGGTCAGCCGGGTCAGCCAACCGATGGAGAATGGCCTCGTAGACTCCGATGGCCTCCAGGTGATGGTTCAGGCTCGCAGCGAAGTGAGCGTATTTGAAGCCGTATTTGGCATTCTGCTGGGCCGAGAGGGTCCAAGCCTGCCGGTAATTTTCGAGAGCGGCTGTCCAGCGGAAACTCATTTCGTTAATACGGCCCATGTCGTAGCATGCGCGCGCAAAGTTGCGCCCTCGTTCGAAATAGCCCTGTTGCGCGGCGTCGAATTGAGACTGCCCTAGGACGGCTGCCTCGTCGAGCCTGCCAGCGGCGAGCAACTGCTCGACATTGGCAGTTGCAACCGGGGATGGACTCTCTCGAATTTCCTCGATGACTTGAGGCAGTTGGCGAACGGCTTCGTCGATTGTGGCCTCTTCGTTTAGAGGGGTGACGACGCCTCTCGGAACCTCGCCACTGGCGATCCGCTTTGCGAGAAGAGCGGCCATTGCAGTCATCTGCCGTTCGAGGTTGTCCAGTTTGTTCGTAAGTCCTTTCACGCCGGCATCCACTTCAGATACCTGGCCACTGATCCCTGCGATCTGCTTGCTGAGCGAGTCGATCCCCGCCTGTACGCAGATCTGAATTTCTTCGAGCTGCCGCCGGGTGAATTTCTGGCTCTTGTATTCGATCGCCCTTGAGGCTGGGCCGTCCTCGGAGAATATAACGGCAAAGAAGACTCGGTACCGGGGCAGGAGACGGCTGGCGAGGGCTAGGGAGTCTTCCTTTGACCAGCGATCCTGTAGTGTCTGAGTGAACAGGCGGATGACCCGACTGTGGGAGTTGCCGAGTGGGAATCGACATAGGAGAGCGGCGAGCGCCTCCTGATCCTGGAGTTCCCTTTTATACAGGCGAGCCTGCCGCTCAACGGGATCGGCAGCGAGTTCCGCCGCTTGAAGATCATCGGAGTACCGGTTTAGAAGGTTCCACTGGTCCTCGGAACGGTCGAGAGGAAAAACCAGTTCGACCGCTTCATCGTCTGTCTGGGCTCGATGGAGAAGGTCGGGCCAATAGCGAAAAAAGCTCTCTCTGAGATTGGAAGGCAGATCAGCAGCAAGCTCGGTTCGGGCGTCGAGCAGGGCATCTCGAAGGGCCCGGGCCATTCCACGGCGGATCAGGTGATTGCGGCGCGCCTTTTCCTCATCGTCCTGGTCATGGTAGGACTTGTGCAGTTCGTTCAGGAAAAGCGCACCAGCGCCAGTGAGAAGGCTCGACGAGGCAGCAGCCAGCCAGTGTTCCGGCGTGGCAACCCCGAGAGTCGCTGCAGCGCCGAGAAACGTTAGGCCACTGCCGGCCAAGGCGGGCAGGTACCTAGCGCGTTCAAGGATACTTGCAAGACTTGGCGGCATGAGACCAACATGTTAGCGCGGATACGTGACCGGTGACGAAACGCGCGGCGGGAAGGGGCCATGAGGCCTATAAAGGCGGGAACACTTCTACGTATGTACCATGGTTGTGCCTGCGCTCAATACGAGCGATGGATGTCCAAGATCCAACGTGTGCCCCCCGGCACGTTCTCACCGATGAACGGCTGGTAGAAATCCTCAGTTGGCGCATTCAGGCCAAAACACTCATCCAGACTGCCCTCTTGACCGAATGGGAAATCGGGCCTCGATCTGCCGAATCCCACCGGAAGAGAGCGACCGCGTTCTCGTCGATTCCTCCCATCGCGACTCCATTCGTCTCGATCCCCGAGCCATTCCCAAAAACTTGTCAACCCCCGCACCTCTTCACCAAAGTAACCCCTGCTCATAACACGCGACTTACAAGCCAAAACACGCAAAGAAAGTTGGCGTGATTTCTGGCGCAACTTGGTATTCTGAATCTATAAGGTGAAAAACGAGAAGCCGCCCTCCGAGGCGGCTTTTCTCATGCCCATTTTCCTGGGTGTTTTTCACCGAAACATTCACCGGGATAAGGAGACTCGCATGATCAACCACGAACGCCTCTGCTACGCCCACACCACCGACGGCCAGCCCTGCCGGGCCACCGCCATTCGCGGACAACTCCACTGCTACGCCCACGGCGAGCGCGGACAGCGCCGCGCGTACGCCCTCCGCCGGGCCGCCCTCCTGCGCAGTCGCCGGATTCCGGTGACCATCGCCACCCTCGCCAAAACCATTGAGAAATATGGCCTGACCAGGTTCTATCCCGAGCTGATGCAGGCAAATGCCCGCCTGTCAGCGCAGTAGCGCCACCTTCCGGGGCTTCCGATTCGCAACTCCCGCCGATCGAGAGGGATAGGAAGCCCCCGGGCTGCGTTTTTCATCGAGCGGTGACGGTCGCTTCCCAGCAGGCCCCGCCCTGCGCCCAGCGCCCCGCCCCTGCGCCCTGCGCCCCGCGCCCTGTGCCCTGTGCCCTGTGCCCCGCGCCCTGTGCCCCGCGCCCTGCGCCCTGCGCCCCGCGCCCCGCGCCCTGCGCCCCGCGCCCCGCGCCCTGCGCCCTGCACCCTGCGCCCTGACCCCTGTGCCCTGACCCCTGTGCCCTGTGGCCTGTGGCTGCATTTACAATCAACCCGTGGAATCAATGATGCGCGCCGAGAACCTCGGCAAAGTCTACCGTTCCGGCAGACTCGAAGTTCCGGCCCTGCGCGACGCGACCTTTTCCGTCGAAGCCGGCGAATTCGTCTCCATCGTCGGCCCCTCCGGCAGCGGGAAGTCCACCCTCTTCTATCTGCTGGGAGGCCTCACCCGCGCCAGTTCGGGACGCGTCTTCATCGGCGGCGTCGATTTCTCCTCTCTCGGCGACGCCGAACGCACCAAAATGCGCCGCGCCCGCATCGGCTTCATCTTTCAGAAGTTCAATCTCCTGCCCACCCTCACCGCCCGCGCCAATATCGAGATCGCTTACGAGATCGCCGGCCGCCCCGAGCCCATGGACCCCGCCTTCTTCGCCCGCATCACCGAAATGCTCTCCATTGCCGGCCGCCTCGACCACCGCCCCTCCGAGCTTTCCGGCGGCGAGCAGCAGCGCGTCGCCATCGCCCGCGCCCTCATCACCCAGCCCGCCATCGTCCTCGCCGACGAGCCCACCGGCAACCTCGACACCGAGAACTCCGACGCCGTCCTCGCCATGCTCCGCACCATCAGCCGCGAGTTCAACCAGACCGTCCTCATGATCACCCACAACCCCGAGGCCGCCGCCATCGCCGACCGCATCATCCACATGCGCGACGGCCAGATCCGCGGCATCGAACCCGGCCAGGGATCCGTCGCCCGCCATTCCTGGTAATCTTTCGCCTCCCGTTACGTCAATTGACTGAGCATTACGTCAATTGACTGAGCACATGAACGATCCGGCCCGCTGTTTCGCAAAATCAATCGTGCCTTCACAAAAAGAATGCGGATGCATGAGATAACGAGTTAGAATTAAGTAGGGCCATTAGGGCCAAAAGTCACAATTCAATGGGCACAACACTCCAACCGCATAGCGAAATCTCCGCTAACGCCGCGAACGGAACGAATGGGTCGGCGAGCAATGGCATTCACGATCTCCTCACCGAGAAGCCCAACGAAGCTACTCGTGGCCTCGATACACGTTCGGCTCTCGAGATCGCCCGCATCATCAACGCGGAAGACCACAAAGTCGCCGCGGCCGTAAAAAAGGCCCTCCCCGAGATCGCCCAGGTCATCGACTCAGTCGCCCATTCCCTGCGCGAAGGCGGTCGCCTCATCTACGTCGGCGCCGGCTCCAGCGGACGCCTCGCCGCGCTCGACGCCTGCGAGATTCCCGCCTACTTCTCCACCAGCCCGCAGACCGTGCAGTACATCATGGCCGGAGGCCCGAAAGCCCTCGCCTCCCCGGTCGAAGTGAACGAAGATTCCGAAGATCTCGGCAAGCGCGACATCGCCCGCCGCCGGCCCAGCCGCAAAGACGTCGTCCTCGGCCTTTCCGCCAGCGGACGTACCCCCTACGTCGTAGCCGCCCTCACTTACGCTCGCACCCTTGGCGCGAAAACCGCCTGCATCACCTGCAATCCGGGCTCGCCTCTGGCCCTCGCCGTCGAGACCGCCATCGTTGCGGAAGTCGGCCCCGAGGTCATCTCCGGTTCCACCCGCCTCAAAGCCGCCACCGCCCAGAAGATGATCACCAACATGATCACTACCGGCGCCATGACCCGGCTGGGCTATGTGTACGAAAACCTCATGGTCAACGTGCACATGCACAACTCCAAGCTGATCGAACGCGGCATCGGTATCCTCATGCGCGCCTGCGAGGTCACCCGCGACAAGGCCGTCGACGTCATCAAATCGGCCGGCCGCAGCGTCCCCGTCGCCCTCGTCATGCTCAAGGCGAATGTCGACAAGCCCGAAGCTGTCCGCCGCCTCGCCCGCGCCGAAGGCAACGTCCGCCGCGCCATCGAAGACACCACCATGGACATCTGACGTTACGCAATGGTCTACGTTCCCGACCTTTCGCTCAAGTCAAAGCCCTCCGTTCGACCCACTCTTTATGCTGCGGGCTTCTCGGTCGTAGTCAGTGGATTGCTTGGAATCCTGAGGGCAGCTAACCTCGCACCGGCGCGCACCCCCCTCGCGATCGGATCTCCGGAATGGTTTCGAGCCATTGGCTACATGGATCTCTTAGCGGCTCTCGCCGTTCTCGCCCTATGGGGGAACACTGCTTACAACTCGATTCTGGAGGCAACACCGAAATCCCCTGACGGCGATCCCGTGCACATGCGCTCACCCATTCTGTGGCGCAATCTCTTGCTCAGCACGCTGGCGCTGGGCGTGGCCGTTCTGTTCCTCGCATTCACCTTGTAAGCCTTCTCCCAATTTCTGAAACGCCGCGCCGTCGAAGACACCACCATGGACGTCTGACGCATTCGCCGCGCCTTAGTAAACCCTGAAATTCACCTCGATGTTGATCTTCACCGGAACCGGCTGATCGTTCAACATTGCCGGTTTGAAACGGTAATGGCTCACCACGAGCATCGCCGCCTCATCCAGGCCCATGCCAAGTGGCCTGACGATCTTCACGCTCTGCGCTGAGCCGTTGTCATCGACAATCAGTCCGATCACCACGATCCCTGACAGATGATTTGCCCTGGCCGCATCTGTGAATGTTGGATTTGGATCGTAGATAAGCTCGGGCGCAGAGACCTTTCCTCGCACTTTCGCCTGAAAACCACTTCCAGTCGCCGGCGCAGCGCTTTTCGGTGGCTTCAATTCAGGATGGAGGTTATCGATCAGCCAGTCGCGCCAGTAATCCGGCGCTGCCTCCGCCAGCGAGCCATCGATCCCAATCGAAAACACCCTGGCAATGGCCGGTTCCAGCGCTTCCGGATGATTCAGATCGCGCGCAATCGTCACCGTCACCCTCGACTTCCCCTTACGATCGACCGGCTCGGCAATCAATTGCTGCCGCCCTTTGACAACAGGTAAGTCCTGAAACAGCAAGCCCGCACGCGCACCGGTCACGGTCAGATTCGAGTCGGTGAGTTTCACGCTTTTTACTAATACCCCGCTTAGGCCAAAGGGCCAGGGATTCGCCGACCCGATCAGATTCCCCTGAGCATCAAAGCTGAGCGAGTTGCCCGCATACATCCCCCGCAACATCAGAAACGGCTGCCGCAACTCCGTCTCGACGCTCTGCTGCGTCGGAACGCTCTGGGCCGCAGGAGCGCTCTGCGCGCCAGCCACCATCGCCGCCAGCCCCACCACACCCACCAGCACCCAGCCGGAAATTCTCATGGCCTACCACACTGCCACGTCTTGAAAACCTTGGCAAACACTTCCCCACGCCCGCCGTTCCCTGCAACCTGTGCCCTGCTCCCTGCAACCTGTACCCTGAAACCTGTACCCTGTTTGCCATGCCCGCCGTCTCCACCCTCCGCCTCAGCGAAATCTCCCCTGGCATGACGCAGTCCGAAATCCGCGCCATGTCCGTCGAATGTGACCGCGTCCACGGCATCAACCTCGCTCAGGGAGTCTGCGACACCGGCGTTCCCTCGCCCGTCATGACGCGCGCCATCGACGCTATCCTCGAAGGCCACAACATCTACACCCGCCTCGACGGCATCGCCGCTCTGCGCCAGGCCATCTCCCAAAAACTCGCCAGCTACAACGGCGTCTCCGCCGATCCCGACTCCGAAATCCTCGTCACCTCCGGCGCCACTGCCGGCTTCTATGCTGCCTGCATGGCGCTCTTCAATCCCGGCGACGAGGTCATCCTCTTCGAGCCCTTCTACGGATACCACCTCAACACGCTGCGCGCCCTGCGCGTCCACGCCGTCGATGTTCCCATGGACGCGCCCAGCTGGGCCATCGACTTCGACCGCCTTCGCGCCGCCATCACCCCGCGCACCCGCGGCCTCGTCCTCAACTCGCCCTCCAACCCCTGCGGCAAAGTCTTCACCCGCGCCGAACTCGAAGCCATCGCCGCCCTCGCGGTCGAGCACGACCTCTTCGTCCTCACCGACGAAATCTACGAGTATTTCCTCTACGACGACGCGCAGCACATCAGCCCCGCCACGCTCCCCGGCATGGCCGAGCGCTCCATCACCATCTCCGGCCTCTCCAAGACCTTCAGCATCACCGGATGGCGCATTGGCTATCTCGCCGCCGACCGCCGCTGGCTCGGCGCCATCAGCTATTTCCACGACCTCATCTACGTTTGCGCACCCGCGCCCTTCCAGCACGCTTCCGCCGCCGGCCTGGTCCAACTTCCCGACAGCTTCTACGCCGCCCTCGCCACCGAATACCAGGCCAAGCGCGACAGGCTCTGCTCCGCCCTCGCCGACGCCGGCATGACGCCCTCCATCCCGCCCGGCGCCTACTACGTCCTCGCCGACTCCACCGTCATCCCCGGCGCCAACGCGCGCGAGAAAGCCCGCACGCTCCTCCACCAAACCGGAGTCGCCGCCGTCGCCGGCACCGCCTTTTTTGCTGAGGGTCGCGGAGAGAACCTCCTCCGCTTCTGCTTCGCCAAACGCGACGAAGAGTTAGAACGAGCCTGCCAGGCCCTGCGCTCCCGCTAAGCCGTTTCACCTGCGCTCTGCACTCTGTTCTGCTCCCTGCGTTCTGGGCTCTGTTCCCTGTTCCCTGATCCCTGTTCCCTGATCCCAGCCCTCACGCCGCCGCCGGTATCTCCACCAGCGGATACCCGAGTCGCTTCCACTCCTCAAACCCGCCTCGCAGCGGACGCACCCGATGGATCCCCATCTTCCGCAGCGTCAGCGCCATCCGCGCCGCGGTCGCCTCGCTGGGACAGGTGCAGAACAGCACAATCTCCTGGTCCCGCGGAATCCGCTCGCTCTCCGCCACCAGCTTGTCGGGAGTCAGACTCAGCGCCCCCGGCAGCGTCCGCGGATCGGGCAAATAATCCAGCGGATGGCGCAGATCGACGATGAACACTGGCTGCCCGTCGTCCAGCATCTGCTTCAGTTCGTCCGGCTCCAGTCGCGACATACGCACCGACTTCAAAAAAGCCCTCCGCTGCAACATCCGATATCCCAGGAACCCAAGAAACAGCAGCACGAAAATCACGCCGACAAAATGTCCCGCCCACGACAACGCCTGCGGATTCCGCTTCAGCATGTCCCCAAAGAATCGCCCGCTCAGCGTCACCGACAAGCTCCATAACAGAATCCCGCCCGCGTCGAACAGCAAGAATTTCCCGTAGTCCATCCCCGTCTGTCCGGCAATGGGCGCCGCCACTGCCCCCAGCCCTGGTATGAATTTCGCCAGCAGCAGCGCGGCCGCGCCCCGCTTCGTGAAATACAACTCCGTCTTCCGCACGCACGCCGAGCTCTCAAAACTCAGCTTGCACACCAGTCGCACCACTGCGGAGCCATACCGCACCCCAAACCCATACCAAACCGTGTCCGCAATCAGGCTCCCGGCCAGCGCGGCGGCCAGCACCAGTTCCAGATGTAATTTGTGCGTGGCGGTCAGCGTGCCCGCCATCAGCAGCAGCGGCGTGCTCGGCACAGGAATGCCCAGTTGCTCCGTCAGCACCCAGAGGAAGACAACGACGTATCCGTATCGGAGAAAGAAGTCGACTGCAACTGGCATAGGAGCGCCGCCCGGGCCCGACCTGAATTCGCTGTTCCCGTCAGGTGTCCCAGTATAGATGCCCCGGAATCGCAAACGAATCAGAATGAAGGAACTCACCCAGGGTCAGCCAACGACTGAGCAGTGTTTACTGATCCCTGTTCCCTGTTCCCTGTTCCCTGTCTACTGGTTCTTCGCCGTCTCCTGCCGCCCGCCGCCCGCCACAATGGGAATCTCCAGCGTCCCCAGGCTGCCGCTCAGAATGTCGTGCACCCCCACCTTCAGATAGATTCTGCCGGGCGGCAGATCAATCTGCTCGTGCACGCCCAATCCGCCCTTCAGCGCCAGCGCCACCTGCTCCGGCGTCTGCATCAAATCCAGCCCCTGATCCGCAAAGTTCACCCGGATGCCCTCATCGTCGTAGGCCACCTCGGTCAACTCCACCTGCGTCTCCTGTTTTCCATCCGCCATCGTCTTGTGGTCCAGCAGCCGCGGATCGATCCAGTAGTCCACCACATACCGCTGCGGATTCTTCAGGCTCCCCGCCATGCCGCCCGCCGGCCCCGGCGTCACTTTCTCATTCTGGAGCGCTGGATCCCCCGCCGGCAGCACCCGCACCTGGAACATCACCTGCGACAGCCCCGGCGTCCCGTGCTGCATCGCGTCCACCAGCGGATTCTGCCGCCCCGGCGTCCATTTCACTTCCTGCGCCGGATCATCGGCAAAATACGCATGCCGGTATTCGAGCGCGTAGTTCCCGCCTTCCACCTGCACATCGATATTCCGCAGTGCGCCGTTGTAGTTCCGGTCCGCCGGCGTATACCCGATCGTGTAATAGCTGGAGCCGTTCGCGATCGCCTCATCCACCGCCTGCCCCAGGTGATTGCGGTTGTAATAGGCGACCCCGCCCGTCTCTTTCGCAATCTGGTCCATGTTGAAATGGTCCCAGGTCGTGTCGTTCATAAAGGTGGTGTCGCCCTGGCCCACCTCGCCGCCTACCCCCGGCTGAACGTTCACCGACGCCCCCGACGACGCCACCTGGTCCATGCTGAACGAGCCCATCCCTGTGTTCCCGCCGCCGCCCGTCCCCACGGATCCCTGCCCGCTCGCGCCATTCGGCGCCGCCTGCATGGCGTTCGCAATCCCCGCCACCGTGCTCGCATCCGAACTCGGCGTATTCAGCAACCCGCGCGAATCGATGGGATACACCGCCACCCGCGACAGCGCCAGCAATTCCGCCGCTTTCTTCACCATGCCGCTGTAATCCGCCATCGGATCCGCGTTGGGGCTCGCTCCCCCCTGCAGGTACCGCAGCGGAAACGACGCGGAAAACCACACCAGGTTCTTCCGACCCGGAATCGTGCTCAGATACCGCGCGATCTGATCCAGCGCGTCAATCGTCATCTCTTCCCGGAGTCCCACTTCAAAGTTCTGGGTATCCGAAAGAAACTGCGCAATCCCCGCCACCGCCACGCCCGACAATCCCAGCGCCTGCCCCAGGTTGTTCTGCAGGTTCATCGCATTGTCGAAATCCGCGTCCAGCACCGGACTTCTCTCCGCCTGGCCGCGTCCGGTCTCCATCGCCTTCGCAATCTCGCCCGCATTCGTCGTGAATCCGGTAATGATGTGCAGCTTCGATCCCAGCGTGAATACGGCAATCCGCGTCCCAGGAGGAATCGTCGCCAGATACTTCAGCATCCTCCGCCGCACATACACCTGGTCCGACAACGGCGTATTCAACCCATCCAGCAGCAGCACATTGGCCGCGCTCGTCACCGCATATTGCGGAGCATTGCTGAACATATGGGGAGGAAGCTGCGGCGTCTTCGCCACCTCCGGCGCATCTGTCGCCCGGTGCTCCTCAAAGATCGTGATGGCCTGCTGCTTCCCGTCTTCTTTGATCTGAAAGTCCGACTGCGTCAGCCCCAGCACCGGCTGCTGCTTGTTCCGCACCACCACGTCCACCAGCACCAGGTTCGCATTCGTCCGAAACACCGGCACCGGCGCGCTTTGGCCGGCCGCGGCGCCGCTCTGTTGGGCCGCCGCTCCGGATGGAGCCGTCCCGCTCGCCTGCTCCTGAGCTGCCCAAACCGGCGTCAGCATTAACGTTAAACCGCAAAGAAGGGGGAAAAAACGTAGCCGGGCCATGGGAACCCTCCCGCCTGGACGTTCAAGGCGTTCCCCATCATATTCCCGAACCGGCTGCCATGTCCCTCACCACTCCACCGCTTTTTCACTGACCACTCAGCAAGCTGCGCCCGGTTACCGGTTCCCTGTCCCCACCCCAATCTCCACCGTCCCGATCCGCCCGCTCATCATGTCCGCCACGCCAATCCGCAAAAAGCTCTCCCCCTCCGGCACGTCGATCTCCTGCCGCAGCCGCACCCCATCCTGCATCCCGCGCGCGGCATTCGCCGCCGTCAAATCCACTTCCATCGCGCCGTCGGTATAGTTCAGCCGGATCCCTTCCCGATCGAAGTCCACCTGCGTCAACTCCACCTTCACTTGGGTGCGCCCATCCGGGAGCTTCGTCATCTCCAGTCCCTTCGGCCCAATCCAGTAATCCACCACATAGCGCTGAGGGTGTTGCAAGCTCCCCGCCATCGCCCCCGCCGGACCCGCGGTCGCCTCGCCCTTCACCGTCGCATCGCCGCCCGGCAGCACCCGCACCTTGAACAGCACCTGCGACAAGCCTGGAGCGCCCCGTTGCATCGCCGCGATCAGCGGACTCATTCGTCCCTGCATCAGCTGCAACTGCTTCGCCTCGCTGATCGCGTAGTAGCCCCGCCGATACGCCAAATCGGCGCGCGACCCCGGAAGCTGCACCTCAATCGTCCGAAAGCTCCCGTCGTAATTCCGATTGTCCGGCGCGTACCCCAGCGTGTAGTAGCTCGACCCGTTCGCGATGGCCGCGCCCAGCGCTTCGCCCACCCCGTTGGTGTTCACGAACGCCTCGCCGCCGGTTTCTTTCGCCACTGTCTTCATCAGGTCGTGCTCGGCCTGGTTCTGGACCAGAAACGCCGCATTCTGCGCCTCCACTCTTTGCGAAACGGTTTGCTGTCCGCCGATCCCCGCCCCGCCCGGCGTCGACCGCACGCTGTTCAACAGTTGCGGATTTGCCGGGTTGGCTTCCGCCAAGTCGTTGTTCGTCCCCATCAATCCCCGCACGTCTACCGGATACACCGACACCCGCGCCAGCGCCAGCAGCGCATTCATCTTTTTCACTTCCTCGTTGTAGTCGCTCTGCGCCATCGACTGGCCCATCTGTCCCCCACTGCCCATCACAATGGGCGGGAACGCCCCCGAAAACCACACCAGATTCTTCCGCCCCGGAATCGTGCTCAGATACCGCCCCAGCTCGTCCATGGCGTTCACCGTGATCTCGATCCGCAGGTCCATCTGGAAGAGTTGCTGGTCCCCCTGAAACTGCTGCATCGATTGCAGGGCGGAGCCCGACGCGCCCGCCCCCTGCGCAATGTCGGTCATCGTCTGCATCGCCTGGTCGAATGCCGGGTCGATAATCGGCGAGACCTGCGGATTGGCCTGCTTCGCCTTCAGCGCCGTCTCCAGCGCCCCCGGACCCGTGTCGAATCCCTGCACCATCCGCAACTTCGAGGCCAGCGTAAACACCGCCACCCGCGTTCCCGGCGGAATCGTCTTCAGAAACGCCAGCATCCGGTGCCGCACATACAGTTGATCCGCCAACGGCGTGTTCAGGGCATCCAGCAGCACCACATTGGCCGCGCTCGTCAGCACATACTGCGGATCGTCGCTGGTGAAATGCGACGGCAGCACCGGAGCCGTCGCCACCTGCTGCGCGTCGGAAGCCTTGTGCTCCTCAAAGATCGTTACCGGCTGCAGCTTCCCGTCTTCCAGAACATGAAAGTCGGTTTGTTTCAGCCCTTCCACCGGCTTGCCGTGATCGCGCACCACCACATCCACCAGCACCAGGTTCGACTGCGTCCGAAACACGGGAGCCGCCTGGGCCCCAGCGCCAGCCCGCGCCCCAGCGGCATCCTGTGCGACACAACGCAGCGAACACAAAAAGACCAGGCCCAAACCGCAACCGAGCAACCGGGTATGACTAGAGAACGCACGAACCCGAGGCATCGACCCACCCCCACAGCCAAAGACGCAGCATACACCCCGAAAGACCCATCCCCTTCGAAGGGTAGCGACCCGCTGACCGCTTCTCACCTGACCGGTCTTTACCCGGCCGCTTCTTACCTGACCGCCTCTCCCCTCCCCCCGTTTTTCGCCCGTGACTGCCGATACAGTCTCGCCGCCCCATTCCGCGCTACCCTGTTTCCATGCCCACGGAGGAGATTGCGATCGCCCGGCCGCCCGCCAACTCCAGCCTTCACCCAGACAGCCTCCCCGACTTTGCGCCCGCCCGCGCCGTCCTGAACGAGGCCATCCGCCAGCACGCCTTGCCCGGCGCCGCGTGGGGCGTCCTGCATCAGGGCAACATTCTCGCGCTTGAAGCCGCCGGCCGCTTCACCTACGACCCCGCCTCGCCCGCCGTCGATCCGGCCACCATCTACGATCTCGCCAGCGTCACCAAGGTCGTCGCCACCACTGCCGCCGCCATGCTGCTCCACGATCGCGGCCTCTTCGATCTCGACACGCGTCTCGGCGACATCCTCCCCGCCTTCGTCATCGGCGGCCAGCCTGGCAGCGGCAAGATCCGCGTCACCCTGCGCACGCTGCTCGCGCACAGCTCCGGCCTGCCCGGCTACGTAAAGTTTTTCGAAACCTGCGCCACCCCCGACGCCCTCCTCCGCGCCGCGCTCCAGCTACCCCTCGAAGCCAAACCCGGCGCCCGCACGGAGTACTCCGATCCCGGCTACATCCTGCTCGGCAAAGCCATCGAAGTCGTTGCCGGCGAATCCCTCGACGCCTTCTGCGCCCGCGAAATCTTCGCGCCCCTCGGCCTCGCCTCCACCCAGTTCTGCCCGCCCGCCGCGGCGCGCAACGCGATCCCGCCCACCGAAAACGACACCGGGTTTCGCCGGCGCATCATCCAGGGCGAAGTGCAGGATGAAAACGCCTCCGTCCTCGGCGGAGTCGCCGGTCACGCCGGCGTCTTCTCCAGCGTCCCCGACCTGCTTCGCTTTGCGCAGTGCATTCTCGACCGCGGCCGCACCGCGGCGGGCGCGCAACTCTTCCGCCCGGAAACCATCGACCTCTTTGCCACCCCGCACGCCACGCCCGATGGCAACACGCGCGCCCTCGGTTGGGACGTCCCCACACCGCCATCCGCCTCCGGCCGCCACTTCGGCCCGCGCTCCATCGGCCATCTCGGCTATGCCGGCACGTCTCTCTGGATCGACCCGGACCCGTCCCTCGCCATCGTCCTGCTCACCAACCGCACCTGGCCCGACCGCGCCAGCGACGCCATCCGCCAGGTCCGCCCCGCCTTCCACGACGCGGTAGTCGACGCCCTCCACCCCGCGTCGTAACCTTCCGCAAACGCAAAAAGACCCTCGCAGCCGCAAGCCACAAGGGTCCGTCTTTCTGTGCACTGTGTACTGACAACGATGCACTGCCTCTAGTAGATCCTGAAATTCACCTCAATATTAATCTCCACCGGCACCGCCTTCCCCTTGTACATCGCCGGCTTGAACTTGTATTGCCGCACCGCGATCAGCGCCTTCTCATCCAGGCCCATCCCCAGCGGCCGTACCACCTTCACCTGCTGCGGATTCCCCTGCGCATCCACGATCAGCCCCACCACGCACACGCCCTGGTACTTCGCGCGCCGCGCCTCATCCGAGAATTCCGGATCGGGATCGTAGATCAGCACCGGCGCCGACACGCCGCCGCCCAGATGCATCAGGCCGCCGCCATAGCCGCCGCCTTCGCCCGGGCCCAGGCCGTTGCCGTTCCCCGAGCCGATCCCGCCGCCCGAGCCGGACCCAAACCCCGAACCCGACCCGCCGCCCTGGCTCGCCAGCGTCACATTCGGCGAATTCTGCATCCCGAAGTTCGGCATGTTTGGATTGTCCGGCAGCTTGATCTGCTGCGGCATCATGATCGCCGGCGTCACCGGAATCTTCGGGTTGTCCACCTTCAAAATCTGCGGAGGCGCCAACGGATGCTTTTCCATCGGCGGCAATTTCCCCTTCGATGCTTCCACGGTCTCGTGGTTCCCACCGCCTCCGCCCCCGCCCATCGAATCCTTCATCGGAGAAGGCGGGATAAACGGCACGGTGGACACCTCGGTCGCCTGCAGCCGTCTCTGGATCTCCCGCGTCCGCCACTGCGCCAGCACAAACAGCAGGATCAGCCCAATCACCACCGCGTGGATGATCGCCGAGAGCGCGCTCGACATCGGGCTGCGCTTCACCTTCATCCGATCCACCACCGCGATCGGTTGCGAAGTCAGTTGCAGCGGCGGCAGCTTTTTCGGGGCGAAGAGGTCCTGGACGCTCACCTTCAGCGTCTTCCAGATCGGCTCCTCAATAAAGGCTTCCAGGCTGCCCAGCATCACCGCCTGCGGGCGCGCCGGGATGGGGGATTCCTGCGCAGCCGTCCAGCCGTTGTTTTCACTGCTCGTTGGCATCTCGACAGGACCCGTGGCTCCCTGCTCTTCCGGCGTCCGCGATGTACCTGATCCCATCCCTGTTTCCGCCAAAACCGAATTCCCCATATTTGCTCGCCGGAACTGCCATTCCGGCTTCTCCTGATTATCAACGACAGCCGCCCCGTCTGTCTCGCTCAGGCCCTCTTCGGTTCCTGAGATGTCGGCCGGCTTCAGCAGTTTGTGCGCCTCTCCAGCCCGCGCGCTGCCAAAATGCGCTACCCGCTAAACGCTTCGCGCCACGAATCTTGCCCGTGCCCGCATTCGTAATTCATAAGGATGGGTCAGGACAACTGCCGGCTACCGCCGAACTTTCCGTTTCGCTCGCGTTTCAAAGAATAAACGCATTAGTCCTTCAGGGATAGACGTCTCGCCCCGCCGGAAGTCACGCCCACCAGCAGATACAATTGGTTTTTATCCACAAGGCATTTTCGAGACGGAGAAACGATGTCCTCTGCGCCCCCGCCTGACTCCAATTCCCCAGGCGCGTACCCACCCCTCAAAGACACTCTTTCCCTGCCCCGCACCGACTTCCCCATGAAGGCCAACCTGCCGCAGAATGAGCCGCTGCGCCTTAAGGCCTGGCAGGAGTCCGACCTCTACGGTCAAATCCGCGCCGCCCGCCAGGGCGCGACCCGCTGGATCCTCCACGACGGCCCTCCCTACGCCAACGGCCCCATCCATCTCGGCCACGCGCTCAACAAATGCCTCAAGGACTTCATCGTCAAGTCGAAAACCATGGCCGGCTTCGACTCGCCCTACGTCCCCGGCTTCGACTGCCACGGCCTTCCCATTGAAATCAAAGTCGATGAGCAGCTTGGCCGCAAAAAACTCGACCTGCCCGCCGCCGACTTCCTCCGCCACTGCCGCGAGTACGCCCAGAAATACGTCGACCTCCAGCTCAGCCAGTTCGTCCGCCTCGGCATCTTCGGCCGCTGGAACGATCCCTACTCCACCATGTCCCGCCCCTACGAAGCCCGGACTCTCGAGCTCTTCTTCCGCTTCCTCGAGTCCGGCTTCGTCTACCGTGGCCTCCGCCCCGTCTACTGGTGCATCCACGACCGCACCGCCCTCGCTGACGCCGAAATCGAATACGAGCAGCATTCCAGCCCCAGCATCTACGTCCGCTACAAAATGACCAGCGACGCCGCGAACCTCTCCCCCGCGCTCGCCGGCAAAAACGTCTCCACCATCATCTGGACCACCACCCCCTGGACCCTCCCGGCCTCGCTCGCCGTCGCCTACCATCCCGACTTCGACTACGTCGCGTTGCAGCAGGACGACGCCGTGTACATCGTCGCGGCCTCGCTCGCGCAGTCCGTCCGCGAAGCCTGCAACCTCGAGTCCGCCGTCCCCCTCGCCACCTTCAAAGGTGCGCGCATGGACCGCGTCACCTTCCAGCATCCGTTTCTCGACCGCTCCATCCTCGGAGTCCTCGCCAACTACGTCACCGCCGACACCGGGACCGGAGCCGTCCACACCGCGCCCGCCCACGGCGCTGACGACTTCGCCACCGGCACGCGCTACGGCCTCGACCAAACCTGCCACGTCGACAACGCCGGACGCATCCGCGATGGCCTGCCCGAGTACGACGGCAAGACCGTCTTCCAGGCCAACCAGCCCATCATCGATCTCGTCGCCGCGCGCGGCGCGCTCATGGGCCGCGCCGACATCTTCCACTCCTATCCCCATTGCTGGCGCTGCCACAACCCCGTCATCTTCCGCGCCACCGAGCAGTGGTTCATCAATATCGATCACGAGCTCACCCTCGCCACCGGCGAGAAAATCAGCTTCCGCCAGCGCGCCCTCGACGAAATCAAAAACTCCGTCCGATGGGATCCCGCCTGGGGCGAAGAGCGCATCGCCAACATGATCGCCACCCGCCCCGACTGGTGCATCTCCCGCCAGCGCATCTGGGGCGTGCCCATCGCCGTTTTCCTCTGCCAGGCCTGCAGCCAGCCGCTCATGGACTGCGTCCTCAACCAGCGCATCATCCGCCTCTTCGAAACCGAAGGCGCGGGCGCATGGCACACACCGGCAGCCGACTCCCTGCTGCCTCACGATGCCCACTGCTCGAATTGCGGCGGCACCAGCTTCCGCCGCGAAACCGACATCCTCGACGTCTGGTTTGACTCCGGCGTCAGCTGGCACGCCGTCCTCGAAGCCGAGCCCGGCCTTAACCCGCCCGCCGATCTCTACTTCGAAGGCGGTGACCAGTACCGCGGCTGGTTCCACACCTCGCTGCTCACCTCCGTCGGCGTCGGCGACAAGCACGCCTCGCCCTACCGCATGGTCGGAACGGCAGGATGGACGCTGGACGAGCAGGGCCGCGCCATGTCCAAGTCCCTCGGCAACGGTGTCGATCCTGTCGATATCCCCGACCGCCTCGGCGCCGAAATCGTGCGCCTCTGGGTCGCCAGCGTCGACTTCCGCGAAG
>DATAWI010000033.1:0-1670 GCA_036267295.1 Acidobacteriaceae bacterium
CGACGCTCGCGCCGCACTTCTGCGGAAGGCGCACGTGGCGCGTGCGGGGAGCACGCCCGGGCGGCAAGCGGCGGGAGCAAGCTCCCGCACTCCGGGGCTCGCTGCGCTCGCGCTTTCGCGCGAAGTGGGCCGGCGAGACGCTGATTAGATAAAGGCGTCGGCTCCTTCGAGCGAGTAGACTTGGCGCTTCTAGACGACCAAGGCTCGGAGGGAAGGAGCCGAGCGATGAAGATTATAGGCTGTGATTTTCACACGCGCCAGCAGCGGATCGCGATGCTGGACAAGGAAACGGGGGAGCTGGTCGAGCGGCAGCTTTGGCACGAGAACGGCGAGGCACGGACGTTTTACGAGCAGTTGGCCGGGCCGGTTCGCGTGGGGATCGAGGCGACCGGATACACGCATTGGTTCGAGAAGATGTTGGCGGAGCTGGGGCACGAGTTGTGGGTCGGCGATGCAGCCAAGATTCGCGCGTCGGTGGTGCGGAAGCAGAAGACCGACAAGCGGGACGCGGTGCATATTCTGGAGTTGCTGGTACAGGATCGGTTTCCGCGCATCTGGATGCCGACTGCGGCCGAGCGAGACTTGCGGCAGCTGGTGTTGCATCGCGTGAAGTTGGTGCAGATGAGAACGAAGGTGATGAACCAGCTGCACGCGATGGCCATGGGCCAGGGGCTTTGCCGGAAGAAGAAGTTGTGGAGCAAGGCAGGGCGGCAGGAGCTGGAAGCGTTGCCGTTGGGACCTTGGGCTTCGCGGCGGCGCCAAGAGTTGCTGACGATGCTGGAGCAGATGGAGAAGCCGATTGCGGAGTTGGATCGCGCTGTCGAGCAGCAAGCGGCGGGACACAGCCAGGCGGCTCGGCTGATGACACATCCGGGCGTGGGGCCGTTAACGTCGCTGGCCTTCGTACTGACGATCGGGGAGGTCGAACGCTTCCGGCGCAGCCGGCAGGTGAGCAGTTATCTGGGACTCGATCCCCGGCTGAACTGCTCGGCGGACCGGATGCGGATCGGATCGATCAGCAAGCAGGGCAGCTCGACGACGCGCTGGTTGCTGGTCGAAGCCGGGCAGACGGCGGCACGGAAAGATGCGGAACTGCGACGGCTGTATCAGCGGCTGAAATTCCGTCGCGGGAGTCAGATTGCGAAGGTGGCGGTGGCGCGCCGCCTAGCCGTGAGGTTGTACTGGATGCTGCGCAGCCGGGCCGATTACAGAGAACTGGTTGCGCAGATGGTTCGTTTGCGGGGTAGCTCGGGTAGCGCCGTGATGGAAGCGGTCGTTCATCGAGACGCTGAGTGAGCGCCCTGCCTCCTCGGAAAGCCGGGGAGTCTGCAGCAGCAATCATGGTGGAATGACCGAATAGATGGCTGGTGGAACCAACGTTACCACCGCACGATTGAGCAGCGAGCCTTGGTCGGCGATGCAAAAGCAACACCGAAAGATTTCTGTCAGGGAAAAAACCGGACCGGCGAAGCCGCCGGTCCTCGATCAAAACCAGAGGTGTGTATTGACAGCGCCGACGCCTTTATAGACGGCGCTACGGCGTGGGGCTTGTCGGCATGTTGATTGCGGCGGTGGGCGGCGCGAAATCGGCTGCGCTGGACGGCGATGTGTCGAGGCCGCCTGTGAGCAGCAGACCTTGCAGCGCGGTTGCGTTGACCCATACGCTTTCG
>DATAWI010000034.1:0-101959 GCA_036267295.1 Acidobacteriaceae bacterium
GCCGCCCGTTTCCGCCGTCTGGCCCGCGACTATGAGCGCCTGGCTGCCACTCTCGGCGCCTTCCACTTCCTCGCCTGCGCCTGTCTCATGCTCGCCACCCTGTTCAGAATGCTCACGCAAACTTAATAACAGGCTCTAAGAACCAACAGCCGCCTATGGCCGCGATCTCGAAGGAAGCAAAATACGCGCTCCGTTGCCAGGATGAGTCGACCTGTGAGCGCCAAGTCTCGAAGATCGTCTTATAGATTTCCATCATCCTGTCGGGAAGTCGCAAGTCTGCGTCTTGTGTGCCCATTCGCTCTATTTCTTTCTGCGGTTCGTTCAATCTGTGTCATGTCAAGTATATAGATGCTCTTATTTCGGCAGTTCTTTCTGGCCGGCGATGGTGAACTCGCCGGTGAGGATGGAGGCGGAGTCGCCGGGCTGGGCTCCTCCGAGGGAGATGGAGTAGTTGCCGGGGAGGATGACGCGGGTGCCGTGCTCGTCGACCTGGCCGAGGGAGCGGGGCGTGAGGGTGAAGTCGAGCTGGGCGGATTCGCCGGGGGCGAGGTGGACGCGGGTGAAGCCTGCGAGCTTGCGGATGGGGGTTTCAAAGCCGGCGGGCTGGGTGAGGTAGAGCTCCGCGACCTCGTCTCCGGCGACGGCGCCGGAATTTGTAACTGTGGCCTCTACTTTTGCGGGCTGTCCTGCGGTAAGGAGCGCGGGACCTTTGAGGTCGCTGTAGGTGAAGGTGGTGTAACTGAGGCCGTATCCGAAGGAGAAGAGGGGCTTGCCGGCGAAGTACTTATAGGTGCGGCCTTTCATGGAGTAGTCGGTGAAGGCGGGGAGCTGGTCGAGCGCTGCATAAAAGGTGAGGGGCAGGCGTCCGGCGGGATTGTTGTCGCCGGCGAGGGTGTCGGCGATGGCGGTGCCGCCTTCTTCGCCGGGGGACCAGGCTTCGAGGATGGCGCTCGCGTGCGCGGCGGCCCAGTTGACGGCGAGGGCCGAGCCGTTTTGCAGGACGACGATGAGGGGCTTGCCGGTGGCGGCTATGGCTTTGAGGAGGTCTTCCTGGGTGGCGGGGAGATCGATGGAGGTGCGGTCGCCGCCGGCGAACCCGTCAAGGTGGACGGGCATTTCTTCGCCTTCGAGGTTAGGGGAGAGGCCGACGCACGCGATGACGACATCGGCGTTCTTCGCGGCTTCGACGGCCTGGGCGCGGAGGGCGGCGGCGGGAGCGATCCAGGTGAGGTCGATGCCCGCGCTGCCGGTGCCGTGGAGATATTCAAGACGGAGGGTGTGGGGCTGGGTGTTGTCGAAGTGGACGGTGGCGTCGGTGCCGCCTCCGCGTTCGCCGGTCTTGCCGGTTCCGCTGGCGACGAGGAGCTTGCCGTCGAGGTAGAGGCGGAAGCCCTCGGCGTTTTCACATGCGTAACAGTAGTTGATACGAACTCCGAGCTGGTAGTCGCCGGGAGCGGGCGGGACGAGGCTGCCGGTCCAGCGGACGGAGAAGTTGTTGCGCTGGAGGCCGGGGAGGGGGACGACTTTGTCCCAGTTGAAATTGACGCTGCGGTCGGTGCGGGTGGCGACGGGCTGGCCGCTGAGATTGTTGTTGGCGAAGTATTCGGCGGAGAGGCCGTAGTCGTGGCCAGGGCCTCCGGGGAAGGCGGGGCGGAGGGCGGTGTGCTCGATGGGGATGGCCATGCCTTCGACGAGGGAGGAGCCCTGGGCGTAGCGGATTTGTGAGGAGGAGAAACGCTGCTCGATGCCGCTGACGGGATAGACCGGGGAGGGGGGCGGGCCGTTGTAGTTGCCCTGGAGGGACTGGACGAGTTCGGCGGTGGGTCCGATGACGGCGATGGTGTGGACGCTGGACGGGAGGGGCAGGGTGTGGTTCTCGTTTTTGAGCAGCACGATGGATTCGCGGGCGGCCTGGAGCGAGAGGGCGCGATGGGCGGGCGAATTGACTTCGGTGAAGGGGATCTGGCCGTAGGCGAAGCTCGAGGGCGGGTCGAACATGCCGAGTTCGAAGCGCGCGGTGAAGAGTCGGCGGAGGGCGGTGTCGATGTCGGCTACGGAGATTAGATTCTGGTGGACGGCGTCGACGAGGGCGGGGAAGGCCTGGCCCTGGCCGTAGCCGCATTCGAGGTCGGTGCCGGCTTTGACGGCGGCGGCGGCGGCATGGGCCATGTCGGGGGCGAAGTGGTGGCCGTTGGCGATGTCGGCGACGGCGGCGCAGTCGCTGACGACGTAGCCGTCGAAGTGCCAGGCGTCGCGGAGGTGATCTTTGAGCAGCAGGGTGCTGGCGCAGGCAGGGACGCCGTCGATGGCGTTGTAGGCGCACATGACGGATTGCGCGTGCGCTTCAGTGACTGCGGCGCGGAAGGCTGGGTCGTAGGTGTCTTCGAGGTCGTGCGGGGAGACATCGACGTTGAACTGGTGGCGGAGGGGTTCGGGTCCGCTGTGCACGTCGAAGTGCTTGGGGGTGGAGATGACGCGGAAATATTTGGGGTCGTCGCCCTGCATGCCGCTGACGAAAGCGACGGCCATGCGGCCGGTGAGGAAGGGATCTTCGCCGTAGGTTTCCTGGCCGCGTCCCCAGCGTGGATCGCGAAAGATGTTGACGTTCGGCGCCCAGAAGGTGAGTCCGAAGAACTGCTCATGCTGGCCGTTGCGGATGGCCTCGTTGTATTTGGCGCGGGCTTCGATGGAGTCGACTTCGCCCATCTGGTGGACGAGGGGCGCATCCCAGGTGGCGGCCATGCCGATGACCTGGGGAAAATTGGTGGCGGTGCCGGCGAAGGCGACGCCGTGGAGGCCCTCATTCCACCAGTCGTATTTGGGGACGCCGAGGCGGGGGATGGCGACGGCGTGGTCGCGCATCTGGGAGACTTTTTCTTCGAGGGTCATCTGCGCGAGGAGGTCGTCGACGCGCTGGTTGATGGGGAGATCGGGATTCATCCAGGGCTGGGAAGCGGAGGGCTGCTGGGCGTGGGCGGGGCAGGCCGCGAGAACCGTGGCGAGGGAGAAGATTCCGGCAAGCAGGCGGATGGATGGACGGGGCATGGGGCCTCCTGAAACGAAAAGCCAGTATAGGGGGCGGAGTGGCGGGATGGCCGAACCGAGCGAAATTAGCCAGGCGACGACAGCTTGCGCGGGCGCTCGGATTGGAGATGAAACGTTGCCGGCGGCTCAGGCGAGGGTGATGGCGGCGACCTCGTAGTCCTGCAGTTGCGGGATGGTGAAGCGCAGTGTTTGGGCGTCGTTGTGGAAGGGGAGGGTTACGTCGGCGCGCAGTAACTCGACCGATCGGACGCGGACGTTATGGGGCAATTGCAGGCTGACCGTCTGCGGGCCGAGGGGATAGATACCACTGAGCCATCCATGATGGGCATTGGGGTTGGTGTAGTTGAGCAGATGGATGGCGTAGCCGGGCGTGGTTTCCCAGGCGAAGAATTCGACGAGGCCGTCGCCGTCGATGGCGACGACGCTCTCGTCGTGGGTGAGCCAGCGGATGGTGTTGTGCAGCAGGCGGAGAAGATCGCCGTGGCCGGTGAGCCAGCAGGTGCGCTCGATGTCGCCGGGGAACCAGGCGAGGCGGCTGGAGCCGGATTCGCGCAGGATGACGGCGGGTTCGGCGGTGTGGGAGAGCGGCGGGTAGGCGAGCTCGGGCGGATACTGCACGAATCCTGGAACGACGGTGAGCAGCGGCTTTTCGGATGACTGAATGGGCTGGCGATTTTGTGCACCGGGGATCCAGTTCGTGTCGGTGAAGCCCTGGAGGATGGGGTGCTGGCCTTCGATGCGCGCGTAGTACGCGTTGCCGTTGGTGCCGAGGACGTCGCCGAAGCGATGGACGTTGAAGAGGTCGGCGAGGCCGAAGTCGGGGCGGCGCTGGAGGTTCTGGTCGTAGAGGCTGGTTTCAAAGCTGGCCATGACGGAGCCGCCGGCGTGGACGTAATCGCGAATCTGGGCGCACTGGCGGTCGCTGAGCATGGCGATGTTGGGCAGCAGGAGCGCGCGATATTTGCGGAGGCGTTCGGGATCGAGGCGATCCTCATGGACGAAGTCGAAGGCGAAGCGGCCGGTAAGCAGGGTTTCATAGATGCCCTGGGTGGTTTCGTGCATGTAATTGCGGGCGTGGGCGGCGGCGGGGCCGGGATAGAGGACCTGAGTGCTCTGGCCCATGACGACGCCGATGTTGGCGAGCGAGCGGCGCGGGGTGAAATGCGCGTCGTGCTGCGCGGACCAGGTGAAGACGTCGGCGCCGACCTGTTGCCAGCGGCGATCTTCGCAGAAGCCGTCTTCCGATCCGATGAAGTGGTTGTAGAGCGCCATGCCGCCGGCAAGGGCTTCGTGGAGCCACATGCGCGTCTCGTCCGCATTTTTAGAGGCATTGCGCCAGCGGACCAGGCCGGTGGAGTAGGCGGCGTTGACGTTGGCGGCGAATTTTCCGTCGAGGACGGCGTTGCAGACGCGGGCCTGGAGCGCGCATCCCCAGACGGCGGGGTCGGCGTTGGTGCGTCCCTGATTGTCGCCCTGGAACCAGGCTGCGATGCCGCCGAGGCGGGCGAGATTGGGGCCAGCTTTGACGTTGCCGCCGAGGTTCGCGAAGAAGAAGCTGTCGGGCTTCTTCTCTTTGGCGATGGCGTCGTAGCGCTGCCAGAGGTCGAAGAGGCGATCGTTGAAGGCCTGCCAGTAGGCGGGGGTTCCAGTGGGCGGCAGCTTGCTGCAGATGGCGCAGTGGCAATCGGGCAGGCTGCCGATGGGCGGCCATCCATTGGTGTAGAAGCAGTCGACGTCGTAGAGGGAGTTGATCTCGCGCATGATGGCGGGCACGTAGTCGTCCATGTAGCTCGAGAACATGCAGGTGCGGAAGAGGCGCGCGTCTTCGCCGTTGTATTGCGGCGATCCATCGGCGGAACGCATGGCCCACTCGGGATGGGCGGCGAGGGCGTCGGGCCAGTTGAGGTCAGGGCTCATGCGGGCGACGACGCGCATGCCGCGTTGTTTGGCTGCAGCCACACACTCGCCGAAGAAATCGCGGCCGTTGAGGAATTTTCCCCAGCGATGGAAGGGGACTTTGGAGGGATAGAAGGCGAGGATGCCGGTGACGCTGACGAAGACGATTTGGGCCTGCGCGCCGTGCCAGTAGTCGGCCCACTCCTCGATGTTCATGACGGCGGGGTCGTGCTCGGTCATATTGCTTTGGCCGACGCGGCGGATTTTCTGCTGCCAGGAGAGGGAGGCGGGATCGAGGGCGGGGAGGCGCGGCGGGAGCGGGACCAGGGTAGTGGCGGGGGACTGCGGCGGGGCGACCGGTGGCGTGTCAGGGGAAGTTTGCGCGGCGGTCTGGAGCGCGTGAAGCGATGTCGCGAGAGGAAGCGCGGCAGCGCCGGTCCTGAGAAAGGTGCGGCGATTGAGCATAGGGGTTTTCGGATTCGGCGTCCGCGAGCAGTGTAATGACGGCGCAGGCGACTGCGCCAGCAGAGGGAGGCGGACGCCTGAATGACCGCGAAAACGCAAGAGGGAAAAATAAACGCGGGGTTCTTCGCCTGGTCTCGGCCGGGCTCTTCGCTGTGCTGAGCGACAGTACCGGCGGGCTGCGGCCGCCTTTCCCTTTTTCTTCTCCATCCCTTAAGATCAGCCTGTGGACTTTCAGCTTGTCAGCGACTACAAACCGCGCGGCGATCAGGGGCGCGCGATCGACGAACTCACAACCGGCATTGAGGCGGGCGAAAAGCATCAGGTGCTGCTGGGCGTCACCGGATCGGGCAAGACGTTTACGGTGGCGAAGATCATCGAGCATCTGAACCGGCCGGCGCTGGTGCTGGCGCACAACAAGACGCTGGCGGCGCAGCTGTTTCACGAGTTCAAGCAGTTTTTCCCGCACAATGCGGTCGAGTATTTCGTGTCGTACTACGACTATTACCAGCCGGAAGCGTATATTCCCGCGGGCGACCTTTACATCGAAAAGGAAGCGACGATTAACGAGGAGCTGGACAAGCTGCGGCTGTCGGCGACGCGGTCGCTGTTTGAGCGGCGGGATGTGATCATCGTGGCTTCGGTGTCGTGCATTTACGGTCTGGGCTCGCCGGAAGCGTATTACGGGATGCTGCTGCTGCTGGAAAAAGGGCAGAAGGTGCGGCGGGACGACATTACGCGGCGGCTGGTGGAGATTCTGTACGAGCGCAACGATGCGGATTTCCGGCGTGGGACGTTTCGGGTGCGCGGGGATGTGATCGAGGTGTATCCGACGTACGACGAGAACGCGTATCGCATCGAGCTGTTCGGGGATGAGATCGACTCGCTTTCGCAGATCGATCCGCTGTTTGGCACGGTGCGGCAGAAATATGCGCGGCTGCCGATTTATCCCAAGAGCCACTACGTGGTGCAGCCGGAGCGGAAGAAGACGGCGATCGACAGCATTCTGGCCGAGCTGGAGTGGTGGGAAAAAGAGCTGGAAGGCCAGGGGCGGATGGTGGAAGCGCAACGGGTGCACCAGCGGACGCGCTTCGATCTGGAGATGATCAAGTCGGTGGGGTACTGCCACGGGATTGAGAATTACTCGCGGCATTTTTCGGGGAGGCTGCCGGGCGAGCCTCCGCCGACGCTGCTGGATTATTTTCCGCGCGACTTCATGATGTTCGTCGATGAGTCGCATGTGACGGTGCCGCAACTGCACGGCATGTGGCATGGGGACCGGTCGCGCAAGCAGAACCTGGTGGATTATGGATTTCGGCTGCCGTCGGCGATGGATAATCGGCCGCTGAAGTTCGAGGAGTTCGACGCGCGGACGAATCAGCTGGTGTATGTATCGGCGACGCCGGGGCCGTACGAACTGACGAAGGCGGCGGGCGTGGTGGTGGAGCAGATTATTCGGCCGACGGGGCTGGTGGATCCGGAAGTGGAGATTCGGCCGGTGCGCGGGCAGATCGACGACCTGCTGCATGAGATTCGCGAGCGTGCGGCGCGGAACGAGCGGGTGCTGGTGACGACGCTGACCAAACGGATGGCGGAGGACCTGGCGGGGTATTACGCCGAGGTGGGCGTGCGCTGCCGGTATATGCACTCGGAGATTGAGACGCTGGAGCGGGTGCGGCTGCTGCGCGATTTGCGGAAGGGCGAGTACGACGTACTGATCGGGATCAACCTGCTGCGCGAGGGGCTGGACTTGCCGGAGGTATCGCTGGTCGCGATCCTGGATGCGGATAAGGAAGGGTTTCTGCGGTCGTCGGGGTCGCTGATTCAGACGATGGGGCGGGCGGCGCGGCACATCAGCGGACGGGCGATTCTGTATGCCGACAAGATGACGGATTCGATGACGCAGGCAATCGGCGAGACGGATCGGCGGCGCGTGGTGCAGCGCGCGTACAACGAGGAGCACGGGATCACGCCGCAGTCGATCATCGGGCATATCGATATGTCGCTGGTGAAGATTCTGCAGGCGGAGTATGCGGATCTGGCGGAGGAGTCAGAGGGGATGCCGGAGATGCAGTCGCAGGCGGATCTCGATGCTTACATTGCGAAGCTGGAAACGGAGATGCGCGAGTCGGCGAAGAAGTTTGAGTTTGAGAAAGCGGCGAAGCTGCGGGACACGATCAAGGAATTGCGGACGAAGGAATTTTTGTTCAGCTGAGCTGGGCGTCCACTTCAAAAAATTCTGAGCTTTTGTCGCGGGACGCCGGCTTGCGGAGTGCGTTCGAGGGGAGGCAAATGCAGGTCCATTCGACTCGCGTCTGAACTGATGTTGCGCCCAGATGCGGGCGCAACGTATTCGGATGCTTCGCTCAGGATGACGACTTGTTTGTCGTGCGACGCTGAGACACAGAACGCCAGGTTCCGGAGTCCGAAGTTCTGGCGTTGGTCATACTCGAGGTGTCGCGCGCTTGCGAAAGGCTGCGAACAGCGGGACGCCCAGCAGGATGATGCCCGTTCCGATGAGCGAGTTCTTCAGGTTCTCGGCGTAGGAGTAGACGAGCAGGACCGCGGCGGCCGCTACAAACAGCGCAGGGATCAGCGGGTATCCCCAGGTGTGAAAGACCGGCTCACTCTTCTCGCGGCGGCGATAGAAGAAGATGGTGGTTGCGGTGATCATGTAGAAGAGCCACTCCGCGAAGATGGCCAGTTCGAAGAGTTGCTGGAAGCGGCCGACGGCGAGCAGCAGGCCGGTGGTGAGGAGCGCCTGCACGATGAGCGAGGTCGACGGGCTCGAAAAGCGCGGATGCACATCGGCCATGCGCCGGAAGAAGAGGCCGTCGCGGGCAGCGGCGTAGGGGACGCGCGCGCCGGACATGATGGTTCCGTTGAGCGTGACGAAGATGCTGACGGACATGGCCACGGAGACCAGGGCCGCTCCCCAGGGGCCGGTGATGGCGGCGAGCGCGGTGACCGCGGGACGGGGCGAGGCGGCAATTTGCGCGGCGGGCAGGATGTACTGGATCGCCGCGTTGGTGGCCATGTAGAGCACGCCGACGATGCCCAGTCCGGCGATGAGCGCGATGGGCAGGCTGCGCTGCGGATTGCGGACTTCGCCGGCGACCATGGTGAGGTCGTTCCAGCCATCGTAGGCCCAGAGCGCGGCGATGAGCGCGATCATGAATCCGCCGAAGCCGCCGTGCGCGCCGGGGAAGCTGGTGGCGAAGTTGCTCCAGTGTCCGGCGAGCGAACCGAAGCAGATGGCGGCGATGGCGACGATGAGGACGCCCTTGAGCCAGGTGAAGATGAGCTGAAAGTCTCCGGCTTTGCGGATGCCGAGATAGTTGAGGCCGGTCATGAGCCAGGTGGCGGCGATGGCGAAGATCTGCGACCACGCGATGGCAAAGCCGGGATGGAGCGCGGTGGCGTCGAGCCAGCGGAATGAGGGAAAAATGGCGAGCGTGCGGGCGAGGCCGGTGGTGACGCTGGCGATGGAGGCCGGCTTGGCGACGGCAAACCACGTCCACATGTAGAGGAAGGCGGGCAGGTCGCCGTAGACGCCGCGGATGTAGACATACTCGCCGCCGGCGTAGGGCTGGAGGGTGCTGAGTTCGGCGTAGGTCATCGCGCCGAAGAGCGAGAGCAGGCCGCCGGCGATCCACGCGAGATAGACCAGGCCGGAGGAACCGGTGGCGCGCATCATTTCCTGAGGAACGAGGAAGATGCCGCTGCCGATGATGGTGCCGACGACGATGGCGGTGGCGTGCGAAGTATTGAGCACGCGCGGCAGGTCGCGGGAGCGGTTGACTACGGGCGCGGCGGGCGTTTCCAGAGGCGGAGGACCTCGCGATCAGTAGTAGTGCTTGAAGTCCTTCCAGTCTGCCTCATATGTTCTTTTTCTGCCACGGCAAAGCAGGATGTTCTTCTTCTCCCAGGGCATCGACAGGGGATTGTCGAGCTTGCCGGCGATTTGGCAGGAGGCGTAGAAGGTCTTCAGGTCGTCGAGGGAATCGCCGCTGACGAGGATCATTTCCTGGCCGGTGTAGCCGTGCGGGCCCCACAGCCAGTAGGTCTGGTGTCCGCTGATGGCGACGGGCAGGCCGTATTTGGGGCCGAAGAGATTGAGGGCGCTGGCCTCTCCATAATTGTCGACGTAGATGCCGGTGACGGCGCGCTCCGCGGGCGGGAGGGCGTTGTAGATGGCGCCGACTTTGTCGACCATCTCGTGCCAGCCGAAGCGGTCCGCGTAGAACTGGGGCAGGATGGTGGCGTCGTGATTCTCGCTGTCGGTGGGGTGGTAGTGCATCGTGTTGCACCACGCGAGAAACTTTTGCGGAGAGAGGACGGGCATGGAGAACGGAAGCGTGAGGAAGAAGCCGATGATGAGGAGAACGGCATAGGCGCTGGCCAGGGCGGCGCGGATTGGGCTCCGGTTGCCGGAAGGAAGGCGCCAGGCCGCTCCGGCTGCGAAGAAGATGGGATAGATGGGGGCGAGGTAATAATCCTTGGCGTGCAGCAGCATCATCATGGGCAGGAAGACGAGGTAGAGGACGCCGAGGAAGCGGAAGGGCCGCGCTTTTTGGCTGGCCAGCAGCCAGATGACGCCGGCGAGCCAGAGGAAGATGGTCCACGGGATGAGCATCATCACCTGGCCGAGCAGGAACTGGAGCGGCGGCAGCTTGACGTCTTTATTGCTTTTGGAAATGCCGATGAGCCATTCAAGCGTGGGCCAGTGGTAGTGGATCTGCCAGAGGAGATTGGGCAGAGCCAGGGCCACGATGATGGCCACGGCGACGGCGAACCAGCGGCTGGCGAGGATCCGGCGCTGCGGCGTGAGGAGCAGCGCGATGAGCATGGCGACGAGGAAGAAGACTTCGTTGGCCTTGTTCTCGAGGCCGAGGCCGGCGCTGATGCCGAGGACGATCCACCAGTTGCGGACGACGCGGTCGGGATCGGGCAGGGAATCGGCCTGGGCGATGCGGATGAGCGCGAGCGCGCAGGGCAGCCAGAAGACCGGCTCGAAGGAGTTCATCGACAGATAGCTGTCGAGTCCGAGGTAGACGCCGGCAACGGTGACGCCGAGCATGGCGAGGGCCGCGGCCTTTCTCGATCCGCCCATGGCCCAGACCAGGGCGCCGGTGAGGAAGACTTTGACTGCGCCCGCGATGCCGGAGAAGAGGCGGAGCGAAGCCATATGGTCGTAGCCGAAGAGGATGTCGGTGAGGCGCGCCTGGAGGGCGACCATGGGCGGCTGGTCGACGTAGCCGAAGGCGAGGTGGCGTCCGCAGATGAGGTAGTACATCTCGTCGCGGAAGATGCCGTATCCGGCATGCTGCGCGAGGATATTGCCGGTGATCTGGATGGCGAGTTTGACTGCGGCCATGGCGAGGCAGACGGCGAGGAAGGGGCGGAAGGACGAGGCTTCCGGAGGGCGCAGATCGGTTTGCAGGGCGGAGGTGGTCATCGAGAGGGATGGAGCCGTGACGGCGCGGTTGGGATAGGATACGCCGGGAGCGGGGGAAAGTTCCGGCGGCGGAGGCTGCGGCGGCCCGGTTGTCGCCGCGGAGTGCGGCGAGGCAAGCGGCTAACGCCGGAGTTCGATGCACTACCCCGGAGGGGGAATGGGCGCGGCGAGGTTTTGGGCTACACTGATTTCACCCCCCCCAAGAGTTCCTGCTGGGAGAAGTGCGATGAGTTTGGCTGCTGTGCAAATGACCTTGCGCATCGGGTATGCGTGGATGAGTTTCAACCTGGCAACGACCGCGTTACTGGCCGTGATGTATTCGCTGCATTTGTCCAGAAGGGCGATCCAGCAGCGCCGCAGCCTGAAGGCTCGCCGCCTGGCGCCGGTAGTGTGCATCGCTCGCCGGTAAAGCGGGATCGAGGGTTCAGGCTGATAGAATCGAGCCGACGCCGGGGTTGCGCCGCGGAGCCGGGCGGTTAGCTCAGTTGGTTAGAGCGCCTGCCTTACAAGCAGGAGGTCGCAGGTTCGAGCCCTGCACTGCCCACCAATTTGCCATTCGTTCTTGTCCGGACGAGGTCCTTCGCTTCGCTCAGGATTTCGCCTGCGGGCGGGGACGCCCGCAAACCGGCTCAAGTTCGAGCCCTGCACTGCCCACCAGTTTGCCATTCGTTCCTGTCCGGACGAGGTCCTTCGCTTCGCTCAGGATTTCGCCTGCGGGCGGGGACGCCCGCAAACCGGCTCAAGTTCGAGCCCTGCACTGGCCACCGATCTCCTGAATATTCGTCTGCGCGGAAATGCGATAATCGCCGCAGAGATCCTCAGAAAATCCTTTGACAAGGCTCTTCCGAGGAGTTCCCGCGAGATTTATGCGCCGTTTTCTCTCCCTTCGCGATTTCGACTGGACGCTGCTGGGTTTCGTGATGATCCTGTCGGTGATCAGCGTGCTCGAAATCTACAGCGCGACGCTGCACACCAAGTTTCATGGCTTCCAGCGGCTGCAGATTCTGTGGATTGTTGGCGGGCTGGCGGCGATGTTCGTGATGTCGGTGGTCGACTACCACAAACTGATCAGCGCCATTTACTGGATTTACGCGTTCTGCCTGGTGTCGCTGGTGGCGGTGCTGGCGGTGGGCACGCGGGTGATGGGCGGCAAGCGCTGGATCAAGCTGCCGGGCGGCATCCACTTTCAGCCGTCGGAGTGGGTGAAGTTGGTGCTGATCGTGATGATGGCGCGCTACTTTACCAACCTGTCGGGGCGCGTGCTGACGTGGAGCGACATCCTGAAGGCGATTGGGTTTGTGGCGGTGCCGATGCTGCTGGTGCTAAAGCAGCCCGATCTGGGGACGGCGCTGACGTATACGCCGGTGCTGCTGCTGGGGCTGTTTCTGGGCGGCCTCGACTGGAAAAAGGGTGCGGTGCTGGCGCTGGTGATTCTGCTGGGGGCCGGGGTGGTGTGGAAGAGCGGGAAAGTGCTGAAGCCGTACCAAAAGGCGAGGCTGACGAGCTTTCTGAATCCGGATAACGACCCGCGCGGGACGGGCTATCAGATTCGGCAGTCGCTGATTGCGGTGGGGGATGGCGGGGTTTTCGGACGCGGGGCGAACCGGGGGACGCAGACCCAGGGAGACTTTCTGCCCATCCCGTACACCGATTTTATTTTTGCGGCGTTCAGCGAGGAGCACGGGTTTGTGGGCGCGATTCTGGTGCTGCTGCTATACTTTTTGATACTGATGCGTTTGATTCAAAACGCGCAGACAGCCGCAGACCTGCCAGGAGCGTTTCTGGTAATGGGCGTCGCGGCGGTGCTGATCTTTCAGATCGCCGTCAACGTCGGAATGGTTTTGGGGCTGATGCCGGTAACCGGGATCCCTCTTCCTCTGATGAGTTATGGAGGATCTTCGGTGTTGTTTACGTTCCTGGCTCTGGGCATGGTGATGAATGTCCGCATGAGCCGATTCGTGAACTAGAGTGGCAAACAGGATTTGTAGTGACCAGCAAGGCCCGCCAGTCGGGCGCAGGTTTTGAGTTAACGAAGTTTAATAACCGGCCAGGTGGATGAATCGGGCCGGGCAGGATCAGGAATGGGCGTACAGAGACGGGTAACGGCCCCGCCATGTGAGATGGCTGAAGCGGTCACAAACTCTTTGCGCGCGAGCGACTTCCCCAAACGAAGGCAAGCAATCAGCGAACTGTCGCCACCCCTCTCTCCTCCGCGCCCCAGCGTGGGATGGGAGAGCAGTGGCGCTGGTCCGCGCGCGAACCCTCACAGTCGTTCCTCGGCCACACCCGGTCTTTTCCGGTAACCCGGTAGGATCCGCCTCGGCACATTGAGGCGAAATGGCAAAAGAGATTTGTATCTCCAGTACGCCGCACGAAACGCGGCTTGCGATTCTGGAAGACGATCAGCTCGCAGAAATCTACTACGAGCGCGAAAACGAATACACCTTAGCCGGCTCCATTTATAAGGGCCGAGTCACCCGGGTTTTGCCCGGCATGCAGTCCGCGTTTGTCGACGTGGGGCTGGAGCGGGACGCCTTCCTGTACGTCACCGATTTTCTGGAAGAGCAGGAAGAAGATTCAGCGGAATTTGAGCGGGTGGACGCGAATGGGAAGGACCGCCGTCCCCGAGACGGGCGGGAATCCCGGGAGCCACGGGTACGGCCGGCGGAAGTCGAGCCCGAAATGCAGGCTGCGGAAGCGCCTGCGCCGCGACGGTCTGACCGCGAGCCGCGGCAAGGCGAAGCGGGTGACGATTCCGGAACGCGCCGCTGGCACGGCCGGCGTGGGCGCGGACTGAGGGGACGGGGTCCTCGTCAGGATCGTCCAGGGTCTGAGCGTTCTGGCTCGGAACGTTCGGGTTCGGATCGTTCCGGTTCAGATCGTTCCGGTTCAGAGCGGCCGGCATTGGATCGCTCCATTGACTCCCCGGAATATGTAGAGGAGGCAACTTCTGCTGAGCCGGTAGCGCTGCCCGAGCGCGGCGCTCCTGGCGGCATCGCTGCGCAGAACCTGCCCATCGTTCTGCCGGGCGAGTCGCTGTCGAAGTATGGCGGGCGGAGAGACAAGCGGTCCGAGGCGGGGTCCGAATCGAAGGGCGAGGCATCGCCGCGGTCGACTCCGGCGCGGCCGGCTTCCTCCTTCATGGCAAAGCCGTCGACGCAAGTGGAGGTCCCCACGGGTTGGGATGGCGGCGCTATGCTGCCCGGCGAGTCGCTGTCGCGGCATCGCCGTTCGGAGTCAAGGCCGTCACGGGCGTCCGGGCCGACGCATGTTCCGGAAGCCACAGCTTCCACGATCGATGTGGAAGAGGTGGAGTCCAATGCCGCCGTCGCTGCAGTCGTAGGGGTTACGGCGGAAGTCGCCGAGCCGCCAGTGCAGCCGGAGACGGCCTGGTCTGCGGAGCCGCTGGAATCGGCGGAGCCGGAGATTCCGGCGCCGGCCTATTCGGATTTCGCCGCAGCCGAGGCTCAGATTCCCACACCCATGGATGTCGTGGTGACCGGGTCTCAGGCCGCGATTGCGGAATCCGTCGCAGCTCCCGAGGCTGAGGTCGTGGAGGAAGTCCGCGAATACGAGCCCGAGGAGGCGGAGGCTTCGCATCGCGTGGAAGTTCCGCGGAGCGAACTGCGTTTCAGTGGTCCGATCGAGGAAGAGGTGATCGAAGAAGAGGAGTCTTCTCCCGAAGCTTCTTCCGCTCGCGAGACGAACGGTCACGCAGAGGCTTCTTCTGCCGGCGCAGAGGGTCAGGCAATTTCGCCGGAGGCGGAAGTGGTTCGCCAGCTCTTTGGGTATGCGCCGGGCATGGGCGTTCTGGAAGAGGAGACGATCGACGAAGAGGAATACGACTTCGAGCCGATCCCTGGACAGCCTGACGAACACGGTCCAGAGGAGATGGAGGAAGAGACCCTCGACCAGGCGGCAACGGCCGCCGATGCGATGCGTGAGGTAAGCGTCGAGAAGCATCTTGGTTATGGTTCGCCTGCCGAGGCAGAGGAAGATGAACAGAGCGACGAACTCGAGAATGGCTTTGCGGAGGGCGAAGAGGCCGATTCCGAGGAAGGCGAAGAGGGCGAGGAGGAGTTTGACGAGGCTTCGGGCGAAGGCAGCGGGGAAGCGGCTGCCGGCGCAGAAGGCACCGCGCCTGCGCGTCGCGAAGGCCGGCGACTCGATCGGCGCGGCGGCCGGGGACGCCAGCAGGGGGGCGGACGCCGCCATGGTGGTGGACGACGCCCGAACATGCAGACGTCCGATCTGCCCATCATCAGCGAACTGCTGAAGCAGGGGCAGGAAATCCTGGTCCAGATCGCCAAGGAGCCAATTGCGCGGAAGGGCGCGCGGATCACCAGCCACATTGCGCTGCCGGGACGGTTCCTGGTGTTTATGCCGACGGTCAATCACGTGGGCGTGTCGCGCAAGATCGATTCGGACGAGGAACGCCAGCGTCTGAAGCGGATCCTGATCAGCGAGAAGGGAACGGCCGGGGGCGGATTCATCGTCCGCACGGCGGCGGAGAACGCGAGCGAAGAGGATTTGCGCGCGGATATTCGCTTCCTGATCAATTTGTGGGCGGAGATCAAGCAGCGCTCCGACAACGCGAAAGCGCCGGCGCTGATTTATCACGATCTGAATCTGATCGAGCGCATCCTGCGCGATCAGGTGAGCGATAACTTCGCCACCATTTGGGTGGACAGCGAGTCGGAATACGAGCGGATTGTGCGCTTCCTGAATCGCTTCCAGCCGTCGCTGGTGCGGAGGGTGAAGCTCTACACGAAAGAGACGCCGCTGTTCGAGCAGTTCGGTATTCAGGAGGAGATCAGCAAGGCGCTCAAGTCGAAGGTCTGGCTGAAGTCGGGCGGATCGATCGTGATCAATCAGACGGAGGCGCTGGTGGCGATCGATATCAACACCGGCAAGTATGTCGGCAAGACAGCGCGGCTCGAGGACACGATTCTGAAGACGAACCTCGATGCGATTCCGGAAATCGTGCGGCAGGTTCGGCTGCGCGATCTGGGCGGGATCATCGTGATCGACTTTATCGACATGGATGAGCGGCGCAATCGGCAGAAGGTGACGCAGGCTTTGGAAGACGCGCTGAAGGCCGACAGGGCGCCCTCTAAAGTGCTGCAATTCAACGACTTCGGTCTGGTGGCCATCACCCGAAAACGGGTGAAGCAGTCGCTCGAACGGACGCTGAGCGTGCCCTGCCTGACGTGTACCGGAACCGGCATGGTGAAGAGCCCGGTGACCGTCGCCAACGAAATCTACACCGAGATGCGCAAGATGTTGCGGAGTTTCGAGAGGAACGACGTGATGCTGCGGGTCCATCCCGAAGTGGTGAAGGTGCTGAAGGCAGGCAACGGGAAATGGCTGAACGAGCTTGAAGAGATGACCGGCAAAACGATCATCGTGAAGAGCGACCCGGCGCTGCCGCCGGAGCAGTTCGATATTCAGGGCTAAGTCTGCAGGACGGGAAGGGGACGCGCGGCAGCTGGGCGTGGAACCTTCCTGCGCTTCTTTCGTCCAAAGAATAATGACGGCCAATCAGCGTCAAAATGCATTCCGCCGTGCAACTTACACAGCATTCCGGTGTCCAATAGGAGCGGAGGCGACCCTCAAGCCGCTCTCCGTCCGGTATTTTAAATTCAACCGATCGTGAAGGGGTTTTCAAATGGTTGCGACCTGTGATCGTTCCTGCCCGCTTCTGCGGCGCGCTTTGATTGCTGCTTCAGCTCTGGCCGTTGGGCTTTCGCTCAGTGCAGGAGCCCAGACATCGACGAGTCCCGACAACTCTGCCTCGTCGGAGAGTTTTTCGAGCTCCAACATTGAGGCTTTGCTCAGCCCGGACGCTTTCCTCGGGGGATCCTCATCGGCCGATCCAGCGCCGAAGGCCCTGGCGTCGCCGCAGTACGGAAACCAGAGGGGGCCGCAGTATCCCGGCTACGAAAGCCGGATGAGCCATATCGCGTTCGAGGCCGGCGGCGGCTTCACGGCTCCCATCGGCAATGACACGCACGGGTTCGAGACGTGGGGCTACAACGCCGGCGCCGGCGTGGGGTGGAATTTCACCAAGCATATCGGCGCGCTGATCGAGTATCAGTTCGACAAGCAGAAGATTCCCGGCAAGACGATTGCCCTGGTGGGCGCCACGGGCGGCAACATCAACACCTGGTCGTTCTCGCTCGACCCGATCTACTACATGCCAACCGGGAAGACGACGGGCGCCTATGTGACCGGCGGCGTCGGCTTCTACCGGAAGGTGACGAACTTCACCGATTTGACGCAAAGTGAACAGTGCTACTACTTCTGCTACTACGTCACCGAGCCGGTGACGGTGGCGCACTTCTCCAGTAACCAGCTGGGCGCGAACGTCGGCCTTGGCCTCTACTGGAAGGCGTTTGGGCAGGACAGCAATGCGAAGCTGTTTGCCGAAGCGCATTACGTATGGGTCAATTCGCCCACCGCGACGAAGACGGCCGATGGCGAAGGCACAGAGGGTTTGATTCCCGTAACCGTCGGCCTGCGCTTCTGAACCGGGCCGCCGGCTCCGGTTTCCGGGACGATGCCCGGAAGCCGGATGCCGGCGGATCCGCGATGGCGCGATTCGTCGCATGAGGTTCGGCTCCCCGGACGTCTGCCGCTCGCGTCCAGCTACCGGCTTGCAGGGCATCTTTCTCTTCTTTTTTTCTGCCTGAACAGCGTTCGTGTCATTTCGTGTCATGGAGTTCATCCGGTGATGAAACCGCGCGCGATGGGTGCTCCGCTTGCGTTGAGCCTGGCGATGGCCGCGCTGATTGCCGGCTGCGGCGTCACCCAGGGAACGCAGCCACCTCCGCCGCAGAAGAATCCGACGCAGCCGCCGCCGGTAGCGGTGAATCATGGGTCGGTCACGATCACGCCGCAATATGTCGCGCTCGGTCCGGGAGAGCAGGTTCACTTCACCGCGACCAGCAGCATAGCGGGAGCATTCACCTGGTCGGTAGAAGGGATTGCGGGCGGGAATGCCGCGCTGGGAACGGTGGATTCCTCGGGCAACTACAGCGCACCCGGCAATCTGCCGCAGAGCGCGAACTTCCGGATCACCGCTGCGCTGGCGGCTTCGCCTGCACAGAACTATGCGATTGCCGTGGCGTCGGTGATCGATTACGGATCGATTTATCCGACGGCCAATCCGCAGGTGGAGCAGTATTCGATGTATTTGCCCGCGCCGGGCAAGGTATCGATTCATTTCGGGCCCAGCGCCTCCTATGGGCGGGACACCTGGCGGGTGGGGACGCCAACTCCCTACGGCGGGCAGGTGAGCATCTACGTAGCCGGCCTGCTGGCGCAGACGCGCTATCACATGCAGGCGCAGGTGACGCTGAACGACGGTGCGACGTTCACCGACGCGGATCACGACACGTTTGCGTCGGGGCTGCCGCTGACGACAGGTGTGCCGCCGCCCACCAGTCCGATCGCGGTGACGACGTCGGGGAATCCGCAGCCGGGCATTGAGATGTGGAACACGATTCTGCCGGGCAATGTGACCGAGGCATTCGCGACCGACCTGAAGGGCAACGTGCTCTGGACCTACACGTATGAGGGGTCGACGCTGGACAGCATTCAGGGGATCCAGATGCTGCCGAACGGCGACCTGCTGATGACGATCAGCTATTTGTCGTCGCTGACGTCGTCGGCCGCGGGCTCGCAACCGAACACGATCAATGTGGTGCGCGAGGTGGACCTGGCGGGGAACACGGTGCGCGAGATCAGCATGGCCACGCTGAACCAGAGCCTGGCGGCTGCGGGCTTTAAGGATTCCGATGGCAGCGCCTACCAGTTGAAGAGCTTCCATCACGACGTGCTGGCGCTGCCGAATGGCCACTGGGTTCTGCTGGCGGCGTATCCGAAGAACTTCACCAATTTGCCGGGCTATCCTGGTACGATCGGCGTGCTGGGCGATGTGCTGATCGATGTGGATGAGAACGGCCAACCGGACTGGGTGTGGAACAGCTTCGATCATCTTGATCTGAATCGCCGCCCCATGAATTTTCCGGACTGGACGCACTCGAACGACATGCTGTATTCGAGCGACGATCGCAATCTGCTGCTCTCGATGCGGCACCAGAACTGGATCATCAAAATTGACTTCAACGACGGGCAGGGGCCGGGAAAGATTCTCTGGCGGCTGGGCGAAGGCGGGAATTTCAAGCTGGTGGGGGGCGTGGACCCGACGGACTGGTTCTACGCGCAGCACGGGCTCTCCTGGTTCACGGCCGCCAACGCCGGCATTTTCCGCCTGGGGGTAATGGACAACGGCAACGATCGCACCTATCCGCCGCCCACGGGGCAGATTCTTTGTAAGCCGGAGGCGCCGACGAATGCGCAGTGCTATTCAACGATGGAAGTGCTGGAGCTGAATGAAAACAACATGACGGCCACGCTGGTATCGCACTACATGCCGGGGCCGACGGACTTCAGCTTCTTCGGCGGCGACACGCAGCAACTGGCGAACGACGATATCCACATCGACTTTTGCGCGCCGCTGACCGGGTCGATTGTGCAGGAGCTGGATCCGACGGCATCGCGCGTGATCTGGCAGGGGACGACGGCGGGCGCGAACCAGTTTCGCGTGGATCGGATGCCGAGTCTTTATCCTGGCGTGCAGTGGTAGGCGTGGATTTGCCGAGACGCTGCTGAGAACTGCTTCGGAATGCGGCTGGCCGGATTTATTTCCAGCTGACGGCGAGCTGCCAGCGGAGATTGCGGACGGCGGTCTTGCGCAGAACGCGCTCGTACTCTTCCAGTTCGGAAACCACGGATGCCGTCTCGGCTCCCAGGGCTGCGGGGGCTTCGCGCAGAAAATCGTGCAGCGTGCAGATGGTGATGAGGCCGTCTTCAGGAGAAAACCATTGCGGAGGCGGCAGGGTGCGCGCCCATTCCGGGTCGCCGGCGCCTTCTTCGAGCAGCAGCGCCATGGAGTTTTCGTCGGCGGAGAAGAATTCGAGCAGGGGTTTCACGCCCAGACGCAATGCCAGCTTCTCCAGGCCATCCTCGTTCCGTGCCAGCCCCTGGCCGTTGACGAAGATGTCGTAGCCTGGGTCCTCGCCTTCCACCACGATGTACATCGAAGCGCTCATTTGCGGTCAGTCTACCTGATTTGAGGATGCGTGGGAGGCCTCGGATGTTGCGTCGTTGCCAGAAGAGTAAACCTCTGGCATCTTTCAATTGTGGCGGCAAATCCGCCTGGAAATCATGACGGAGGAATGAAAAAAGGCCGGATGGCATTGCCACCCGGCCCTTTGTTTCGGTTTGCAGATTACTGGGGTCCGCGACCGCCCCCACTGCCGCTGCCGCCAGTGGTGCCGCCGGGACGCCGTCCGCGCCGCCGCCTGCGCCGCTGCTGACCCGCGGGGCCACCAGGGCCACCCGGTCCGGCAGGCCGACGCTCGCCGCCCCCTGCGGGGACCGGCACGCCATCGGCGCGGTTGAAGTTGATCTCCTCGCCTTCTTCCGCAGGCCCGTCATCGTCGAAGTCGTCGCCGCCTTCGATGGTGATGGTGCTGGCGTTGGAAGTGGGCTGCCGATCTTCCGGCGGAGTGGGACGCGGCGGACGCGGTGCGCGCGGCTCGCGCGGCTCCTGCGGAGCGTGCTCCGCGGGCGCCGAGGCGGACATCTCGCCAGCGGAGCCTCCCGCGTTCGGATCGGGCAGGCCCAGCTTCTGACGCTGCTCCCTGAGGACTGCTTTGCGGGACAGCTTGATGCGATTGCCTTCGACGCCGAGGACCTTCACCATCACCTGATCGCCTTCGCGCAGCTCGTCCTTGACTTCGCGGACGCGGTGCTCGGCGATTTCGCTGATGTGCAGCAGGCCGTCGGTTCCGGGGAAGAGCTCGATGAAGGCGCCGAATTCCGCGAGACGGACGACTTTGCCGAGGTAGACCTTGCCGACTTCCGGCACGGCGGTGAGATCGTTGATCATCGCCAGCGCCTTCTTCAGGCCTTCCTCGTCGCTCGAAGCCACATTGACGCGACCTGTATCGTCGACATCGATCTTGACCTGGGTGGCTTCGATGATGCCGCGAATGGTCTTGCCGCCCGGTCCGATGAGATCGCGAATCTTGTCGGTGGGAATCTGAATGGTGCGAATCTGCGGGGCGAACTTCGACTTCTCCGTCCGCGGACCGTTCAGAACCGCTTCCATGGTGTCGAGGAGGAAGAGCCGTCCGCGCCGCGCCTGCTCCATGGCTTCCCGCATGATCTGGCCGGTGATGCCGGGGATCTTGATGTCCATTTGCAGAGCGGTGATGCCCTTGCGGGTGCCGGCCACTTTGAAATCCATATCGCCGTAGTGATCTTCCGCGCCCGCGATGTCGGTGAGGATGGCGTAGTCGTCGCCTTCCTTCACCAGGCCCATGGCGATGCCGGCGACCGAGGCTTTGAGCGGGATGCCGGCGTCCATGAGCGCGAGGCTGGCGCCGCAAACCGAGGCCATGGAGGAGGAACCGTTCGACTCCAGAATGTCGGAGACGACACGCAGGGTATAAGGGGACTCTTCTTCAGAAGGAAGAACCGCGGTGATGGCGCGATCCGCGAGGGCGCCGTGGCCCACTTCGCGGCGACCTACGCCGGTCATGCGTCCAGTTTCGCCGACCGAGAAGGGTGGGAAGTTGTAATGGAGCATGAACTTCTTGCGCTGCTCGCCTTCGAAGCTCTCGAGGCGCTGCGAGTCATCGGTGGTGCCGAGAGTGGCGGTGACCAGCGCCTGGGTTTCGCCGCGGGTGAAGAGGGCGGAACCGTGGGTGCGGGGCAGAACGCCGACTTCAATGGTGATGGGCCGGATCTCGTCGAAGGCGCGCCGATCGGGACGAACGCGCTGTTTCGTGACCTGCTCGCGGAAGAGCTTTTCGCGGAGCGCTTCGTAGTAGTGCGCCACTTTCTTTTTGCCGGCGGCGGCTTCGGGGCCTTCGGGAACCTCTGCCTTGAGCTCGTCCTGAATGGCTTTGACGAGGTCCTGGCTTTCGAGCTTGGGATGCGCTTTGGTGTCGAGGGCATCGGCAAGACGGGCTCCGACTTTGGCGTGCATCGCTTCGAAGTAGGAGTTGTCGAACTCCGGAGCCTTGACGGCGCGCTTGGTTTTGCCGGCGCGCGCGACGAGGTCTTCAATGGCGGCGACGATCTTCTTAATTTCGCCGTGGCCGAATTCGATGGCATCGATGACCACCTCTTCGGTGGCTTCGCTGGCGCCGCTCTCGATCATCACGATGCCGTCTTTGGTGGCGACCACGGTGATGTTGATCTTGCTCTCGCGGCGTTCAGCGTAGGACGGATTGACGATGAACTCGCCATTGATCTGTCCCACGCGCACCGCGCCGATGACCGCGCCGAAGGGAATGTCAGAAAGCGCGAGGGCCGCGCCGGCGGCGTTGATGCCGATGATGTCGGGATCGTTCTCTTTGTCCGCGGAAAAGACCAGGGCGATGATCTGCGTTTCGTTGCGGAACCCTTCAGGGAAGAGCGGGCGGATGGGGCGGTCAATCTGACGGCAGGTGAGAACTTCGCGCTCGCTGGGGCGGCCTTCGCGCTTGATGAATCCGCCGGGGATGCGACCGCCGGCATAGGTGTATTCGCGATAGTCAACCGTAAGGGGGAAAAAGTCGATGCCTTCGCGGGGATCGGGGGAGGCGACCGCGGTACCCAGAACCACTGTGTCACCTGACGTGACCAGGGCGGCGCCTGACGCCTGTTTGGCCATCCGGCCTGTTTCAAAGTGCAGCCGCTTGCCGCCGGCAAGCTCGACCGAAACTTCCTGCTTCATTGTGTCCTCATTTCTCTTGTGGGAACTTCAGGGGGGCGGGTATCCGGTGCGGGCGGGGCGACGGGAAGCGGGATAAGAGCGTTCGGTTCAATTTTGGATGGACCCCAGGACAGGAGGGAAGCTACCGCAGACTTGCGGAATGGCGTTCAGCCCTCTCCATCGATGCTCTTTCGGATTGTCGTCGTGCACACGTCAGCGGAATGCGCCTCGCCGGTTACTTACGAATGCCCAGTTTGCCGATCACGGTCCGGTAACGTTCCGAATCGTGAGTTTTCAGGTAGTCCAGCAGGCGGCGGCGCTTGCTCACCATCATCAGGAGACCGCGGCGCGAAGCATGATCTTTCGCGTGGGCCTTGAAATGCTCGGTGAGATCGCCAATGCGCTCGCTGAGTACCGCAATCTGCACTTCCGGGCTTCCGGTGTCGGAATCATGGGTGCGATAGCGCGCGATTACGTCAGATTTCTTTTCTGGTGCCAGCACGGTGGTGCGTACTCCTCTTCAGTTTCTGCGATTACACTTCCTAAGTGTCTGGTTGAAGAATAACATGGGGAGCTTTCGGCGCGCCACCGCCGATGCTGTGCCGGACGCAGGAAAATCGAGGGGTTTGATTCTGTAAAGCGAACGGAATCAGGCGGCCGCGAAGAGCTTCCGCAACCCCATTCCGGCATAGGCGCCGGCCATGGGGAAGGCCAGAATTGCCAAATAGCTGGCCGTTTCCAGGGTGAAGGATCCCGCTGCGAGGTGGCTGACGATCAAATGCAGCGGAATCCAGATTCCGATCGCCAATGCCCAAAGCCATGGTTTGCGCGGTCCGATGAGGCCCAGCGCCGCGGCGCTGAGGAGCAGGCAGCCGGCTGTGATTCCGGAATCGTCCCAGTGCGGCAGCGCATCCATGCGCGCGATCGCGAGGCCGAGGACGAGCGCGCCGACCAGGAGCCCGGCATGCAGCCCGCGGAATTTCTCCGCCGCAAATTTGGCTGCGACCGTGCGCGGCTCTCCAAAGCGCTGCACCGCTTCCTGCTCGGCGACGCTCGGCGCAAGGCCGCGCCGCTGCCCAGCCTCGATGGCGTCGGTCAGGTGGCCGCGGGTCTCCTCCATGAACCTGCTTTCGAGAACGCCGCGCTTACGGAGCTCGCGCGCGAGATCCCCGAGATATTGTTCGACCGGTTGTGAGCTGTCTGGCGCGTTCATGCGATGCCCTCCACGATTCCATTCACAGCGTGCGCAAATTGCTGCCAGTCGGCCTCGCGCCGCTTCAGGCTGCGCTGGCCTTCGGCGGTGAGCTCGTAGACCCGGCGTCGCCGGCCGGTGTCATCCGTCCAGCGGCTGACAACTAAGCCCGATTTTTCCATCCGGTGCAGGGCGGGGTAGAGCGTGCCTTCGGGCAATTCAAAGGTTCCGCCGCTGCGGCGCCTGAGAATTTCGACAATGCCGTAGCCATGGACGGGTTGGGCCGACAGGGCGGCCAGGAGCAGAAGTTCCAGATGGCCTTTGAGGATCTCACCCGTCATACATCGGGATGCTATGCCTCGTAAGTCGAGGCGTCAACGGTTTTCAACGAGGAAAATTGGGAAATTTCGCTTGACATCTATACTGTGTACCGCATAGTGTATGACGCATACGATGAATCACACGGTACAGTCATGATCCCTGAGACCCTCGAAAACCTTCGCATGGAACTGCGCCGCGGCTGTCTCGCGATTGGCGTGCTGGCGGCGCTGCGGTCCGAGCAGTACGGATACACCCTGCGCAAGGCGCTGGCCGAGAATGGCATGGAAATCGACGAAGGCACGCTGTATCCGCTGCTGCGCCGCCTCGAATCCCAGGGCCTGCTGACCAGCGAGTGGCGGGAGCACGAGAGACGCAACAAGCGGTTTTATCGGCTGTCGGCCGATGGAGAGCAAATCCTGACGCAGTTGCTGGTGGAGTGGCGGCGGCTGGATGCCTCCATCGACGCAGTGATCGCGCACCACGAACAAAAGGAGCAAGACGATGGATCTCATCCCACGCTATCTGCAGGCCGTTAGGTTCTGGCTGCCGCGCCAGCAGCAGGACGACATTATTGCGGAACTTTCGGAAGACATTCGCGCGCAGGTGACGGAGCGCGCAGCGGAGCTGGGCCATCCGCTGGCGGAGGCCGACGTGGAGGCGATCCTGCGCCGCCGCGGTTCGCCGATCCAGGTGGCCAACGGGTATCAGCCGCAGCAGTCGCTGATTGGGCCGACGTTCTTTCCCATGTACATTCTGGTGCTGAAGATTGTGACGCTCTTCAGCCTGATTCCCGCGGTGGTGGGGCTGATGGCCGGCATCGTGAGCCGCGTGCTGGGCAATGTGGCGGGAACCGGGTGGACGCCGCCGTTTGCCGCGATCGCCGGCGAATTTTGGACCGGCTGGTTCTCGTCGCTGGCCGTGGTGACGCTGGTGTTTGCGGTGCTCGAACGGACGCCCGCGAAGACGGAGTTGTTTGCGAAGTGGAGTCCGCGCAAGCTGCCGCCTCTGCGGCCGGCGCATTCGATTCCGCGATCCAGCTCGGTGATCGAAGTGTCCGTGGGCCTGTGCGCTCTGGTGTGGTGGGCGGCGAACATGATCGGGCCGCTGAACCTGCGGTTCGGCAGCCTGCACATGGCGCTGGCGCCGGTGTGGACCTGGTTCTACTGGGGCGTGCTGCTGATCACGGTGGCCAGCACGGCGATCTCGGTGGCGAACCTGTTTCGCCCATGGTGGAGCACGGAACGCGCGGTGGCGCGCGTGGCGGTCGACGTGACCGGAGGCGTGCTGTTTTGCTTAATGTTTCAGGCGCACCTGGTGGCCAGCCTCACGTGGACGAATGCGACGGCGAGCGAAGCCGCCAACGCGGTGGCGCAGCTGAACCTGTGGACGGGGCGGATTTTTCCGTGGGCCATTGCGGTGACGCTGTTGACCACGGGGATTGGCGTGTGGCGGCTGGTGAAGACGCTCCGCAAGACGGACGCGGGGAACTTGCGCGCGGCGGCGGTGTAGGGTGGACGGCTACGGCGTCGCGATCGATGCGCCGCCGTAGCTCGACAATACTTTTCCCTCGAGATCGAGGAGCAGCGCGGCTCCGCGCTGCGCGCCGAGGGTGAAGCGGATGTGGGCGTGGGTGCGGTTGTCGGTGAGGTCGATGGTTTGATCGTCGTCGGATTCGTTGCTGAAGCTGTAGAGCTGGGCGTCGTCGAGGACGGTGGGGAAGGCGAGGACGGCCGGGGATGAGCCTGGCATCGATCCAACCGGGAGGTTGCGTGTTTCATAGGCGTGAGCGATGCCCGCTTCTCCGAGGGCAAAGTCGTAAATGCTGGCCTGCGCGTCGTAGCCGTCAGCAAAGTCGATGGGTTCGGCGATCCAGAGAATGCGGCCGGAGCCATGATGGATGATGCAGGGTTGCGCCGGCCGCGCGCAGCCGCGGTTGTCCAGGGAGAAGCGCATGGTCTCCACGGTGGACTGCTGCACGGCGGCGGGATAGCTGAGGTGGAACGCGCCGGCAAAGCGATCGCCGGTACCTATCTCCAGCTCCGATCCGCGCACGACCAGTGGACCCACGTCGGCCTTGATGCCGAGCGGAGTCATTCGATCGACGGGCTGCCAGTGCTCATCGCGATTGACGGGCCCGGTGATGAGCAGCGTGCCGCCGCGCGCGACATAGTCCATGAGCTGATTCCATGCGGGGGTTGTCAGTCCCTGAGGCGAGGGCAGGATGACGAGCTTTGGGGAGCCCAGCTCGGCGAGTCGGTTCTCCGGCAGCATGCGGACGGGAGTGTGATCGTAATAGGCGAGCGTGCGCAGAGCTTTTTTCTGCGTGTCCCAGCCCAGTTCGCCGAGCACGGAATAGAGCAGCGTCTGCGAGGTCACAAGGGTGACGTCGGGCGGCAGGATGTGGGTGAAGCTCTGCGGACTTTTGCTGGCGAACGCGGCGAACCCCGCCAGCACCTGCGCCTCCGGCTTCTCGGTGCCGTCGGGACGGACCGCGCCGATGGGAATCTCGTTGTCATTGGCCATGTAGGCGTTGACGTTCCACACCCACTCGAGCGCGCCCGCGCCCTGCGCGAAGGATATGGCGATCTTGCGCTCCAGTTGATCGCCTTCGATCTCCGGGCTGAGCCGGAGGTGGTCGTCCATGGTGAGGCGGCGCTGCTCGCCGGTTTCCTGGATCAGCAGGGGCTTGCCGGGAAATTTGGGCGCGAGCGAGGCCCAGAGGATGGCATCGTAGTCCCACCAGGTGTGGTCGGCGGTGAAGTCGATGTCGGGAGAGTAAAAGGCCGGGGACAGGCGTCCCGCTACGCCGCCTTCGTCCTGGCCCACGGTGATGAGCTGCTGGGATCCGGTGCCGCGGATGAGCGCATGCATGCGCTTGACCCAGTTGTCGAAGACCCATTGGGTGAAGAGCGCGTAGTCGTAGTCCTTGAGCGGATTGAAGCCGCTGCGGACGGCGTCGGGGAGGAAGGCGGCGGCGCTGGGAAGGGCGAGAGGATCCTGAGCAGCGGTCGCGGGCGATTGGTCGGTGGGCTTTGCCTGGAGGTTGCGGCCGATGCCCAGCGAGGGCTCGGCGATGTCGTGCAGGTATTGCGCTTGGTCGGGATAACGCTGGGCGAGCCAGGTCTTCCACGCGGCTTTTTCGAAGGGATCGTAGTCGGGCAGGGTGCGCCACAGGTTGCTGTTGGCGCTGGGCTCGTTGATCAGATCCCATGCCAGAAACGGGACGTCGTGGAACCTGGCGACGAGGGACTGCGCGTATTTTGTTTCCGCCTGGAGCGCGATGGGGTCGAGGTAGCCGTTCTTCCCGCCCCAGGTGTCGGGATAAAAGGCGAAGAGATTGAACTGGACGGGCAGGCGGTTGTGGCGGGCGCACATGAGGAAGGCCTCGATGGTGCGCAGGGCGTCCTCGCTGACCTGGCCGTCGGCGGCGAGCTCGGGCTTCCATGCGGTCCACAGGCCGGAGCGGATCATGTCGAGGCCGGCGGCGTGAATCTGCGCCATGTCGGTGTTCCACACGTACGCGTTGGGATGCATCAGGTACATGCGGTCCATGTCGCCGGACATATAGGTGGTGCCGACGACGGGCAGCGGCTGGCCGTCGAGCTGGAAGTAGTCGCTGCCGACGGTGAGCCTGGGACCGGAGAGAAGGTAGGCGCGGTCGCGCATCCAGAAACCGGAACGGTAGACGCGGAGAGGCTGGCCGCCGGCGCGGAGCAGGGTTGCTTCGATGGTGTGGAAGCCGCGGCCGGAGGAGGCCTGCGCATCGAGAGCAATCGAGGAAGTGCCGGCGGATTTCTGCTCGTCTTCCAGCAGCTTGCCGTCTTCATCGGTTACGCGGATGTGCAGCTGATCGGCGGCGCGGACTTCCTGCGGCGGGCCGTAGCGCTGGAATTGCAGGTCGATGGTCTCCCCGGGGAGAAAGAGCGGAACGCGCGGGCGCAGGGTGAAGCGGTCGCCATGGCGCACGGCGAGATCGGCCAGGGTGGAGAGCAGTTTTGTGTTGCTGAAAAACTCCGCATCCGGCTCGCACGCCACCAGGATCCATCGTCCGCCGACGAAGCGATGCGTGTTGTGGTCGAGCTCGAGAATGGGCGCAGCGAGTTTGTGTCCGTCGTGTTCGCCCCACGCGAGCGTGGTCAGGTCCATGTCCTCGTAGCCGGTATGGCCGCCGGTGGTGTCGCCGTCGATGACGCTCAGGCGAATTACCGGACTAAAGGCGCGCGTCCAGGCGAAGGCCGGCAACTGCGGAAAGAGATCGGGATTGGGCGTGAAGGCTGCGGCGCCGGAGCCAGGCGTCTCCTGGTAATCGTGGATGAACAGCTCGAGTGACTGCGCGACGCTGGCGGTGCGCAGATGCCATCCGCTCGCATCTTCGTAGGCAGCGCGGGTGAAGGGCTTGCCGCCGAGGACGATCAGGTTGCCGCCGCGATCGAGATATTCGAGGATCGCATCCCAATCGGCTTCCGGCCACGCCGATCCGTAGGGCAAGACGAGCAGGTTGGTGTCGGCTGCTTGCAGGGCAGCGCTTAGCTGCTGAGCGTTGGCGAACGTGGCGTCAGGAAACGCCGACTGGAGGGCAGCTTCCGCGGGGGCCGGGGAATCCGCGGCGGGAAAGCCGGGCTGCCAGAAGACGACGGTTTTCGCGAAGGAAGTGGCGGAGAGAAGAAGGAACAGAAAGGAAAAAAGGAGGCGAGACAATACACGCATTCGAGGGCGGACCTTCCTGGAACGCGTTCCACGATACCACGCGGCGGCGAGGCGCTTCGCAGGCCTGTTGCGAGCGAGCGCGATCGACCGTTACTGAGGATTCGGCGAGCTGGCGTTGCCGTTCGCGCACGGCGGCTTCGCTGGCTGGCCGCCTCCGGTCGAGGGCGGTTGTGCTACCAGCACGCGCGCCTTGTGGTGGAAGACGTGCTGCGAAATATCCGGCCAGAACTCAACGAGCGCCGATCCGATGGCGCCTTCCGCAGTGACGGTGACCGCCCGTTCCACGGTCAACGAGAAGCCGCGATCGCTGGCGGGGTAGTAGAGGTTGGAGAGGGCGCCGCCGATGAAGTTGCCGCCCACGTTGGCATAGTTCGGGCCCCACGTCCCGTTGTCGCGTTTGCTCCACACATTGGTTTTGGCTGAATAGACGGCGCGATGCCAAAAAGTGCCGGTTCCCATGCGGAAGTAGCGCGGGTCTTCGTGGAGCAGACTGGGGAGGATGGCGTTGCCCCAGAGATTGCCGTCGAAGGTGTCGGCGTAGGAGGCGCCGATGCGCTTGCCGTAGCCTTCCATGCCCTGTCCGTATTCGGGGAAGCTGTTGTCCGCCTGTTCGACACCGGCGTCGAGGCCGGCGGCGACAAATTCAAAGGGGTCGATGGAGCTGCGGAAAAAGAGATGGAATTTCTGCTTCGGCGTGAGGGGCGGAGCGTTCTGATCGTTGGTGGTGTTGAAATTGGGAACCACGCCCATGATGCGCTGCTTTTCTTCCTGCTTTAATTCTTCGTCGGCTTTTTGCTGCTGCTGTTCTTTGGTCAGCGGAGCCGAGGAGCAGGCCGAATTTGGCTGTTGGGTGGGAGCGCCGTTTTGTCCGGTCTGCGCGGGGGGCTGGGCAGGGATGGTTTGAGGAGGTGGGGTCTGCGGGGGAGCGGTCTGCGCCTGCGATGCCGGCTGGGGCGCGTCCGGCAGACAGTCCATGGAGAGACAGCGGGTCTGGCCGTGGAGAGCGGAAGTGCAGGAGACGATTGCCGCGAGTGCGATGGGCAAAGAGAAGTGAATTACCTTAAGAGGGAAGGCCGTCAAACAAGGGGCTCCAGGCTAAAAACTCAAAAATGTCGTGCGGCGGCTCGAATTGAACGCAAGCTTCACCATCATAAAGAGACGGACGAACGCGCCCGAAGTTGAACTATTATTCCTGGCTGCCCACCCGAGAATTTCTTCGAGCGCAAACCTCTCAACTGAAAGGTAGTTTCCGGGCGCCCGAAATTCTCGCTGATGGTAGTGGACCCACCTCTCCGGCTCAAGTTGCGCCCCTGCGGCACAAACGCCGACACCAGGGAATATGGCATCGCCAACCAGGGCTTATGCCATACTGATCTGGACTCGCTCCCATCCAAAAATGAATCCTGCGCCGAACCCTGAATTCATGAGGAAAGCTATCGCCCTGGCTACGGCGAACGTCCGCAGCGGCCGGGGCGGACCCTTTGGCGCGGTGGTGGTGCGGGATGGCGCGATCGTTGGGGAGGGCGCGAACTGCGTGACGCGGGAGAACGATCCCACGGCGCACGCGGAGGTGTGCGCCATACGCGCCGCCTGCGCGGCGGTGGGGACCTTCAGCCTGCACGGGTGCGAAATCTATACCAGTTGCGAGCCGTGTCCGATGTGTCTGGCAGCGATTTACTGGGCGCGGATCGACCGGATCTGGTTCGGCAACACCAGCGCGGATGCGGCGCGGGCGGCGTTCGACGATGCGTTTCTCTACCGCGAGCTGGCAGTATCCGCGCCGGAGCGGACAATTCCGAGCGCGATGGTACTCCGCGACGAGGCGTGGGCATCGTTTCAACTTTGGCTCGAGACGCCTAATAAAACCCCTTACTAAGGTCATCCTTCCTGAGCTGATCCTGCACCGTCCTGCCTGGCTCGAGCATCTGTTGGCTGTATGGAATACAGACTCTTAGGGCGTTCGGGATTGCGGGTTTCTGCGCTGAGTTTCGGCGCGGCGACCTTTGGCGGCGGCAACGAGTTTTTCAAGGCGTGGGGCGAGACCGGCGTTGAAGAAGCGCAGCGCATGGTCGGCTTGTGCATCGATGCCGGGATCAATCTGTTCGACACCGCCAATGGTTACTCGAACGGCCTGGCGGAGGAGATTCTCGGCAAGGCGCTCAAGGGCAAGCGCGACCAGGTGCTGATTTCCACGAAGTCGTTTTTCCCGATGGGGGAAGGTCCCAACGATCTTGGGTCGTCGCGTTTGCACATCCTTGAGCAAGTGGATGCGAGCCTGCGCCGCCTGGGGACGGATCACATCGACATCTATCACATGCATGGCTTCGACGCCCTGACGCCGGTCGAGGAAACGCTGGACACGCTCAATACGTTGGTCCATGCGGGCAAGATTCGGTACATTGCGTGCTCGAATTTCTCCGGCTGGCACCTGATGAAGTCTCTGGCCGCATCGGAGCGCCACGGATGGGCCCGCTACGTTGCGCACCAGGTGTATTACTCGCTCGTCGGCCGCGAATACGAATGGGAACTGATGCCGCTGGCGCTCGATCAGGGCGTGGGCGCGCTGGTGTGGAGTCCGCTGGGGTGGGGCCGGCTGACGGGCAAGCTGCGGCGGGGCCAGCCGATCCCGGAAGTGAGCCGGCTGCACAAAACCGCCGAGGCCGGACCGCAGGTCGAGGAAGAATACCTTTATCGAGTCGTCGACGCGATTGATGAGGTCGCGAAGGAGACCGGCAAGACCGTTCCGCAAATTGCCCTGAACTGGCTGCTGCAGCGGCCTTCGATTTCCAGCGTGATTGTGGGCGCACGCAATGAAGAGCAACTGAAGCAGAACCTGTTGGCGGCGGGGTGGAACCTGACGACGGGACAGGTGGCGAAACTCGATGCGGCCAGCTCGGTTACGCCGATCTATCCTTATTGGCATCAGCGCATCGTGCTGCAGCGCAATCCGCCGCCGGTTCCGGTCGTCGAGAAGGCGCCGAGGTAAGCGGCGCGGACAGCCCACGTACGAGGAGGAAGCCATGGGGCTGATTACGAATATTCTCTTCCCGGTGGATTTTTCGCCATCGTGTGTGGCCATGGCGCCATGGGTCAGTCGATCTGCGGCGATTTTTGGCGCCCGCGTTTCGCTGATTCATGTGTTCAATCCGGCCAGCTACAGCGGGTTCGAGCAGACCCTGCGCAGGCCTCAGGAAATTGCAGAGGACCACGAAGAGATCGCGCGTCACAAACTGAACGCCTTCCTCACCGCTGATTTTTCTGCCGCGGATTGCCCCCGGATCATCGTTGCCGGAGATCCGGCGACGCAGATTGCGGCGGCTGCCCGCAAGGGATTCGACCTGATCATTATGCCGACGCACGCCGGCACGTTTCGGAGGATGCTGCTGGGCTCGACCACGGCCAAGGTGCTGAACGACGCGGATTGCCCGGTGCTGACCAGCCGGCATGCCGAGACGATTGCTCCGCGTCCGCTGGAACATCGTGAATGGCTGTGCACGGTCGGGCTGGGAGAGGATTCGGAGCGGGTGCTGCGGTTCGCGCATCGCGCGGCTACGGAGGCGCATGGGAATTTGTGGCTGATTCATGCCATCCAGTCGGCGGACGAGAAACTGCCCATCCAGCTGGACCTGCAGGAGAGAATCCAGTCGGCGGAAAGGCAGCAGGCGCGTCAGCGGATTGACGCGTTGCAGAGCAGAGTGGGGTCAAAGGCTCAGGTTCGGATTGCGGTTGGGCAGGTCAAAGAAGCGCTGCTGGAAGCCGCGCGCCGGTTCGATGCCGACGCTCTGATGATTGGGCGCAGCCCGCAGTCGGGGGCGCAGGGGCGGCTCCGGGATCTGACGTACGCGGTGGTGCGCGATTCACCGTTTCCGGTTCTGAGCATCTGACCCCGGTCGCCTGCGCGCAGGGAATAACGTCATGGGGCCGCGGCGCATCAGTAATTAATTTGACGGCCTGGGCGGCGTACCGCTACCATCTCGATCATTCCCCGAAAGCCTGAGCAGGCGGTTCAGACGGCATGGATGTAACCATCCAGGAACGCAAGTTCACGTTCCACTCGGAATTCGAAATAACCGGAGCGGGCCCGGCATTACGGGCGCGGAAGGAATTTCTGTCGTTTCCTCCGCGAATCCAGGTGAAATTCGAAGGCGGGCAGGTGGTTACGCTGCAGGGGCGATTCTCGCTGGTCCGCTGCAAATACGATTTTCATTTCCCCGATGGCCGGGAATATGCCTTTCACTGCGAAAAGGTGGTGAAGGGAGTCTACGCATGCAGGAGCGACGAGGAAATCTATCGGCTCTACCACCACAAGAAGCGCAGGTACTCGATATTTCACAACGGCGAGCAGATAGCGGCGGTGGAACGGAGCCGGTACGCGGGCACCCGGGGCAATCGGTTCGCGGTGCGCATGAATCACGACGCCGATGTGGCGATGGTCACCTCCATGGTGCTGGCGATGAACGCGTCGGACCGCAGCGACGCGGAGGACGCAGAGCATGGTACACCTGAACCTGCGTCGTACCGCCGGGAAGAGCGGCCATTCGATACGACCTGGCAGCCGAACTGAGCGGGCAAGCGGCAGCGGGATGCGCGGGGGCAGTTCCCGGCGCAATGCGAGCAACTTCGGGACGCGATGCGTGTCCATTGAGCTGAGGTTCTTTCCACAAAATCCACTATCCGGGGATCCATGATGCGCTTAGCGCACCTGATTGCAGCGGTGGGCTGCTTCTGTCTGCCGGCTCCCGTCTTCTCGCAGCAAATTCCCGAAATCTCCGTAAGGACGCTCGATGGGGGCCGGATGGTGCTGCCGGTTCCGGGAAGCGGGCAACCGTTGATTGTGCTGATCAGTTTTTCGCACAGCGGCGGGGACGACGCCATGATGTGGAACAAGGAGTTCAAGGCGCGCTACGAGACCGATCCACGGGTCGAGTACTGCGAGCTGGCCGATTTTCAGGGAGTGCCGCACGTCATCATGAAACTGATTTTGCATGGCATGCGCCGCGAGGTGAAGGAGCCGGAGAAAGCCCACCTGGGGCTGTTGTATTCGGGCGAAGACGGCTGGAAAAAGCTGGTCGGGTACGGGAATCCCGAGATCAGCTATCTGGTGGTGGCCGATGCGAGCGGGCGGGTGTTGTGGCAAACGCGCGGACCCGCCACAGCGGAGAAGGCGGCGGAACTGGAGAAGGCCGTGGAGTCGGCCGGGAGCGTGGCGCGGAGCCGTTAAGCGGGCGCGAGTCTATACTGTCCCCCACATGACCCGTCGCCGCTGTGCCCTTGTTCTGCTGAGTCTCGCGTTGCCCTGCCTTGGCGTGCCGCCGGCTTTAGCCCGCGTCGTCAGCATTGAAGTGATCAGCCGCCAGCCGGTCCTGAATGGCCAGGCGTTTGGGAGCGCGGGCGCGTATGAGGAAATCACCGCGCGCGTGTTGTTCGCCGTGCGCGCCGACGATCCGCACAATGCCGGCATTGTGGATCTGGACAAGGCGCCGCGGAATGCCCAGGGCGAGGTGGAATTCTCCTCGGACCTGTTCCTGCTGCGGCCGGTGAGCGGCGGCAACGGCGCGATGCTGCTGGAGATTCCCAACCGGGGCGGGAAGGGAATTCTGCGCATTGTGGATGGCGGGACGGCGGCGATCCTGCCGGAGAAGGAGTCGGACTTCGGCGATGCGTGGCTTCTCCGCCAGGGTTACACGGTCGCGGCTCTCGGATGGCAATGGGATGTCGCGCCGAGCGCCGGCAATTTGCGCCTCTACGCGCCGGTGGCGACGAACAACGGCCAGCCGATCACCGGGCTGCTGCGCGACGATTTCGCGCCTGCGAAGGCGACGGCGGAGTGGCCGCTGGGGCACATCATCCTGGGGCGCACGGGCGGGACGGAGTATCCCGTCGCCAATCCCGACGATCCGCAAAATGTTCTGACCGTGCGCGACACGCCGGAGGGGCCGCGGCAGGTGATCCCGCGCGCACAGTGGTCGTTTGCGAAGACGGTCGATGGCGCGATTGTGCCCAGCGACCGGTCGATCCATCTGGACGCTGGATTCGCGGCGGGACGGATTTACGAGCTGGTGTACGTGGTGAAGGATCCCGTGGTCGCCGGCCTGGGATTTGCCGCGGTGCGCGACTTTAGCTCGTGGGTGAAACACGATCCCACCGCGGTAGCCAGAGTGCAGCGGGTGTATGCGCTGGGCATTTCGCAGTGCGGGCGCTTTCTGCGGGACTTTCTCTACGAGGGCTTCAATCAGGACGAAGGCGGCGCGATGGCGCTCGATGGCGTGCTGGCGCATGTGGGCGGCGCAGGGCGGGGGAGCTTTAACTACCGCTTCGCGCAGCCGTCGCGCGATGCGCAGCCGACGACGTCGATCGATTATCCGACCGACATTTTTCCGTTTACCGACGAGCCGGAGCGCGATCCATCGAACCCGAAAGCCCCGCCGCAGGGACTGCTGGATCGCGCGAAGGCCGAGCAGGATGTGCCGAAGATCTTCCTGTCGCACACGTCGTACGAGTACTGGGGGCGCGCGGCTTCGCTGATCCATACGTCGGCCGATGGGAAAAGCGATGCGCGAATCGGGCCCAACGTGCGGATTTACTACTTCACCGGCTTGCAGCACTTCTCGGGGCCGTTCCCGCCGATGCGTGGAGTTGGAGAGATCGCGAGCCAAAATCTGCAGAGCCCGCTGCCGGTGTGGTGGTTCTGGCGGGCGATGATCGCCAACATGAATGCGTGGGTGAAGGACGGCGTGGCGCCGCCCGAGAGCGCGGTTCCGCATGTGGCGGATGGGACGCTGGTGCCGCTGGACAGGTTGGCATTCCCGAAAATTCCGGGGGCGCAGGTTCCGGCGACGAACGCGCAGGGCTGGCATTACGACTTTGGACCGCAGTGGGAGACGAGGCGCATTCTGACGATCGAGCCGCCGCGCGTGGGCAAGCCGTTTCCGGCGCTGGTGCCGCAGGTGGATGCGGACGGCAACGAGCGCGCGGGCGTCCGGTTGCCGGAGGAGACGGTGCCGCTGGCGACCTATACCGGTTGGAATCTGCGGGCGGCGACAACGGGCGCGGCCGGCGAGCGGACGGCGTTTCTGGGATCGGATTTTCCGTTTGCGAAAACGGCAGGGGAGCGGGCGGCGTCGGGCGATCCGCGGCCCTCGATTGCCGAGCGATATACGGGGCGGGACGATTATCTGGCACGCTATGCGAAGGCGGTCGATGGGCTGGTGCAGGCGCGCTGGATTCTGCCGGAGGACGCGGCGGCGGTGAACGAGCATGGAGCGGCGGAGTGGGAGTGGGCGACCGCGGGAGTGTCGCCGACTGTTCACTGACGAGGGCCGGAGCGTGCGGCGGGACGGCCGCAAATTCCCGAACGATCGCCTCACGAAGGGACACAACGATGCTGGTGACTATCCAGGAACAAAAATTCAGCTTTGCCGTGAAATACGACATCGAGACGCCGCACGGCCCCATGTTCGCACGCAAGGCGCTGATGTCGGTTCCGGCGAAGATTGAATTGAGCAGCGGCGAGGACGGACCTCCGATCGCCACGCTGCAGGGCGAATTCTCGCTGCTGCGGAGCCGGTTTGAATTTCTGTTCGCCGACGGGCGGGCGTATCAGTTCGAATGCGAGAAGAGGTTGAAGCAGGTATATGTGTGCGACGGAGGCGACGAGCATTATCGCCTGATCGAGCATCACGGCATGCGCTGGTCGGTGTTCCTCGCTGACCGGCAGATTGCCGCGGTCACGAAGAGCCGCATGGTGGTGGGAGACGGGAACCACTTCGAGATCCAGATGAACAGCGATGCCGATGCCGCGGTGATTGTGAGCATGGTGCTGGCCATCAACACCGCGAGCGGGGACGACCGGAACCGCGAGTCGGTGACCTTCGATGTGGGCAATATTGGACCGCAGGAGCAGGCATTCGACGAGAGCTGGGAGCCAAGCTGAGCGGAGAACCGGGGCAGAGACCACATGCTATACTCAACCGTTGCGGGCGGCGCCTGGAAGTGACACTAATTCCGGCCTTTTGCCGCAAATTTCCTACGCAAAAGCGATTCTGAGGTTCTCATGTCCGGCCATTCGAAATGGGCGACGATCAAGCACAAGAAAGGTGCTCTCGACGCGAAGCGCGGCAAGATTTTCACGCAGCTGATCAAGGAAATTTCCATTGCCGCCAAGTCGGGCGGCGACCCGGACGGCAATCCCCGCCTGCGCAGCGCGATCACCGCGGCCAAGGCCGAGAACATGCCGAACGACAACATCAAGCGCGCGATCCAGCGCGGCACCGGCGAGTTGCCGGGCGCGACGTACGAAGAGATTTCGTTTGAGGGTTACGGCCCGGGCGGCGTGGCCATCATCGTCGACTGCACCACGGACAATCGCAATCGCGCGGTGAGCGAAATCCGCCACACCTTTGCGAAGGCCGGCGGCAATCTCGGCGAGCCGAATTCGGTCCGGTTCATGTTCTCGAAGAAGGGCGTGATCGCCATTGCGAAAGAGGCGGCCGACGAAGAGAAGCTGATGAACATCGTGCTGGAAGCGGGCGGCGACGATCTGAACGACGAAGGCGATACCTGGGAAATCCTGACCGATCCTGGCTCCTTTGAAAAGGTGGCGCAGGCGGTGCGCGACGCCGGCGTGGAAACCGTCATGTCGGAAGTCACGATGATTGCCAGCACCTATACGCGACTGGAGGGCCCTGCGGTTGCGCAGATGGTCCGGCTGCTGGAGGCCCTGGAAGACCACGACGACGTGCAGCACGTCTACTCGAATTTCGACATGGACGCGAAGCAACTGGAAGAAGTGACCAGCTAACGCCTGTGTGCAGGATTCAGTTCCACAGGCCGCCGACCGGCGGCCTTTCCTGTGCATGGGATTCGCTTGCGACACGGAGACGATGAGCCGGAAATGAAGAATCTGTACCGCGCACCTGTTGTGGCCGCCCTGCTGCTGGGGGTTGCTGTCTCTGTATCGGCGCAGACCGCGCCTGTCCGCGGGGAGGCGAGCCGTACGGGGCCGACGGCCGCGACGGCAGGGGGACCAGCCGCCGAGGAACTCGGCCAGCTTCCGTGGGAATGGGGGCCGTTTTTCCAGGGCGGCAAGGGCGTGGGCGATCGCGCCGACTACACGCTGCTGAGTTCCGGTATGCGATTGGGAAAAGTGATCACCGATCAGCACCTGCGGGGGATGTTGCGCGGCCAGTTCGAATACGCCGGAGAAATCATGCCGTACTGGCAGGCGCTGACGCCGCCTCCGCATGAGCAGGTGGTGACGTATCGCGATCCGGCGACCGGGCTCACGTACACCTACACGGCTCCGTATGGCGGGGGAACGTTCACCGGCGTCAGCATCACGCCGATCATTCTGCGCTGGGACTTCAAGCCCCACCACCGCATCGCTCCATGGTTCCAGGGGGCGGGCGGCCTGATCTACACGACGCACAAGTTCCCGCCCGATCAACTGGTGAAGCACGGGACGCCGGGAGGGACGAGCGTGTTTAACTTCAGCCCACAGGGCGGCATCGGGCTGCAGTACTTCGTGCAGCCGCAGCGGTCGATCATGGTGTCGCTGAACGCGGTCCATATTTCCAGCGCGTCGCTGGGGGATCGCAATCCCGGGGTGAACGCCAGCCTGCAGTTCCAGATCGGGTACACGTGGTGGAGCAAAAGGAATTAAATAGAGTCGGTGTGGAAGCACCGGACCAGGGCAAGCCTCATGTCTGACACTCTGATTGAATGCGTACCGAATTTCTCTGAAGGGCGAAGGCCGGAGTTGGTGGCATCCATCGTGTCGGCCATGCGCGTGGACGGGGTGTATCTGCTGGACTGGTCGCTGGACCGGGATCATAACCGGTCGGTGGTGACGGTGGCGGGAAGTCCTGCGGCGGTGGTGGAGTCGGCGGTCCGGGGGGTGGGCAAGGCGGCGGAACTGATCGACCTGACGTCGCAGGCGGGAGTGCATCCGCGCATGGGGGCGGCGGATGTGATTCCGTTTGTGCCGGTGCGCGGGGTGTCGCTGGAGCAGTGTGTGTTGCTGGCGCGCCAGGCGGGGATGGAAATCTGGAAGCGGCACCAGGTTCCGGTGTATTTCTACGAAGCGGCAGCCGCGCGACCGGACCGGGCGATGCTGGAGGATGTGCGCCGCGGCCAGTTCGAAGGATTGCGGGAGGCGGTGCTGCGCGAGGCGGCGCGGCGGCCGGATGTGGGCGGGCCGTCGCTGCATCCGACAGCGGGCGCTTCGGCGGTGGGGGCGCGCAAATTCCTGATCGCCTTCAACCTCTTTCTCGATACTCCCGATGTTTCTGTCGCTCGGGCAATTGCGCGCGATATCCGCGGCTCCGGAGGCGGGCTGGCGGGCGTAAAAGCCATGGGCGTTACGGCGCAGGATCAGGCGCAGGTATCGATGAACATTACGGATTTCACGCGTACGCCGGTGGGCGAAGTGTATGCGGCGGTGAAGGAGAAGGCCGGGCGCCACGGAGCCAGGCCGGTGCGAGCAGAGCTGATCGGGCTGATTCCCGAGGCGGCGCTTGAGCGGAACAGTGAGTGGGTGCGTCTCCTGGATGGGTTCGACGCGGAAAAAAAGGTACTGGAGCGCCGGCTGGAAGCGCCGCTGGCGTGGCCGGGAAGCTGATTGCGCACGAAACACGGCGTAAAATGAAGATGAAAGCGCAAAAGAGAAGACTTTTGCGCATTTCGCCGGTCCATAGCAGAGTGATTCGATCATCCCAATACTCAGCCGGAATGCCGGCGGAGGGAGAAGGCTTGGCAGTGAAATTTGGAAGACAGATGGTTTCCGGTTTTTTTCTTGCAGTTTTTTGCGCGGCAGGCGCCATATCCGCCCATGCGGCGCAGATCGATTCCGATGCGCGGTCGGCGATTCCCCGCGATGTGCAGCAGCTGATCGTGGTCGACTACCGGGTGATGCAGAATTCGCCGGCGGCCATGGACCTGAAGGCGCGGGTGCTGCCGCCGGAGGTGAAACAACTGGAGACGGCGCTGAAGACCTCCGGGATGAACGAGAATCAGGACGTGGAAGAGCTGGCGTTTGCGGCGTACCGCACGGCCGCGGGCAGCGACTCGGTCAAGATCATGGGGATCGCGCAGGGACAATTCCAGGTGAGCGACATCCTGGCGAACTTCAAGAAGAAGAAAGTGAAGGCGACGATCGTCCGCAACAACAAGCTTTGGCCGATGGGCGCCAGCGGCATGCTGGTGGTCTTCATCAACCCGACCACGATGATCTTTGGGTCGTCGGATGCGATCAAGCCGGCTCTGGACTGCCGGGATGGCCTCGCGAGCAGCTTTCTGACCAACGACGCCATGATGTCGGCGATGCAGCAGGTGGACACGGAGCCGATCTGGAGCATTCTGGACGCGAAAGGCACGCAATACATGATGCATTCGCTGCTGGGGCAGGCTTCGCAACTGGCGGACTACGAGCAGGTGAAGAAGCGGCTGCTGAGTTCGAGCTACACCATGAACTTCACCAACGGCGTGAAGTTCACGTTGTATGTGTCGACGTCCGACACGTTTACGGCGGCGACGATGTCCTCGCTGCTGAATGCGGCGGCGATGTATGAGAAGGTGAGCGGCACGGCGACCGAGAAGCAGGCGATCGATTCGACCACCATTGACTCGACGGCCTCGACACTGTCGGTCAAGTTTGCCGCATCGGACAGCCAGTTCTCGAGTCTTCTGCAATCGCCGCTGTTCCAGAACGTGGTGCAGTAGACGGGGCAGATCACAGTGGTGAGGGGAGCGGCCGTGCGCCGCTCCTTTTGTTTGGGGCGACAGCGTTTAGGGGAGCGGCTTGCCGATTTCCCAGTGGTGCCCGAAGGGATCGACGAGGCGCCCGACGCGCCATCCGTAGGACTGATCTTCGACCGGATAGAGGATGCGCGCGCCCGCCGCGACGGCACGCTGGAAAACGGCGTCGGGATCGTCCACGGTGAGGACGATGCGGGTGGTGCTGCCTCCGAGCGAGTCGGGACTGGGGTTCTGGTGTTCGAGCGACTCGTCGGCCAGCCAGAAGTCGGCTGCCCCAATGGAGAGGTGAGCAACGACTCCGCCTTCGCTGAGGACGAAGATTTCTTCCGCGCCAAAGGCCGCTTTGTAGAAGGCCACGGCTCGCGCGCCCTCGCGCACGTTGAGCAGCGGCGCCAGGGTGGGCCGACTTCGTGGAGTTCCGCTCATGGTGAGAACCTCCCGCGGCGATCCGAGAATGCCGGCAGCCGATGAAGACACACTACCGCAATCCGGCGCGAAGAGGGCGCGGTTCAGTGAGGCTTCAGGCTGAGGTTCTGAGGTTCTGAGGTTTGCGGGTTACTTCAGGCTGTCGAGCTTCTGGGTAGCGATTTGTGCCGCCTCAGTCTCTTTGTCCTGATCCTTGATCTCGGCGTAGATGCGCTTGGCTTCCTGCGGCTGCGTGGCCTCGTAGAGCTGGGCAAGCTGCAACTGAGCCGCGGATTTCGGCACGGTCGTCGTCGGATGCGCAATCACCGCGCGGAACTCTTCGACGGCCTGGGAAGTGCGGCCCGTCTGCGCGTAGAGATTGGCGAGGGCTACTTTGGCGAGGGCCGCGAGATTATCGTCGTGGGCGCCGGCCGCTTTGGAGAGGTAGGTCTCGGCGTCGGAATTTTTGCCCAGGTCGAGAGCCGTCATGCCGGCAAAATAGCGAGCCATGGCGCCGGCGCGCAGCCATCCATACTGGCTGGCCGCCTGGCTGAAGAGCGGGAACGCCGCCTGGGCGCGCGCCGCGGCGCTGGGGTAGGTGGTCTGTCCGGGCTCCGCGGGCTGGTTGGGCTGCGCCAGGGGCGTGGAGTAAATATCCAGCGCCTGGCCGAGCAGTTGATCGGCGGCCACGTCGCGCTGGTGATACACAATGCCGCCGGTCACGAGAAGGGCAATGGCGGCCACCACCGCGATCAAACCGATGACAACGGAATTGCGGTTTTCTCCGACCCATTCCAGGCCGGAAGTGGTGACGGAGACGAATTTATCCTGTTTCAGCGCGTGCCGGGTCTGTGTATCCACGGGGTTCCCTGAACGTCCTTTTGGGAGGGAAATCGCGAACGCGCAGCGTGCCGGGGGTTGTTGCCGGGCGCAGCCGCACTTCCGCCTCAGATACGTCCAGTCTACCATGCTGACCCGCCCGGCCGGGGCAACGGCCGGGGCACGCTCGGCGTCAGGCGGCGCGCACCACCGCCTCCAGTTGGCCGGTTTCGATCTTCTCCTGGCATTCGATGCAGTACGGGGTCCACGGCAGCGCGTTGAGACGCTTTTCGCCGATGGGCTTGGCGCACTGCAGGCAATCGCCAAAAGTGCCGTCGTGGAGGCGTTCGAGCGCCCGCCGGACCTGCGTCAGCTGGCTGTGACCTTCCGTGCCCTGGGAAAAGAGCATCTCCTTCTGATAGGAGAGGACCGCCTGGTCGGCGACATCCAGCGTATCTTCCGCGGCGGCCTCGCGTCCCTGGTGGACGGCGGTAAGCATGGTGGTTTCCAGCTGTTGTTGGTGGCGCCGCAGATGATCTTCGAATTGCAGCAGTTTGTGATTCCGATTGGTGGATTCTGTGGCCACTGAAAGAGACTCCCTCGGGGAATGACGACCGTCAGCCGAAATAGACAATCATTGGACGCACAATCTCTCTCAGGATTTGTTTTGGTTTTGTATTTCGCCGGAGATTTTTTGGCGGGAGTGCGATATTCCGAAAGTGTTGGCGCGTGGGAGAGGAACTGTGCATCGATCCGCAAAATGCTCCATACTGAAAAAGTCAGGCCGAAAACATCATGTATGAAGACTTTCATAGCACCGATCGCTGGAGCGGAGAAGATCTCCATTGCCGCTGGAAAGCGAACATCGTGGCGATTGCCACGCGCCATGCCGATGCCGTCGACATCCGCTTCGACGTGAATGGGCGTCCGGTCTGGATTGCCATGCCGTGCCTGGCGTGGGTCGAGCAGAAGAAACGCACCGGCCACGTGATTACGGACACGCTGGCGGCGCAGGCCGCAGGGCGCTATCTGCAAAAAGCCATCGAATCGGGTTACGACAACGGCCGTGAGATGTATACGATGACGATTGAGGAAGTGCTCGAACACGTGGATGCGGTTCTGCACGAAGCCGGACACACCCACAACATTCCGTACCTGGTTCCGCTTGACGACGCCCAGCCGCAGGTTTGATCCGCGCATCGCGCACCCGTGGCTCGTCCCTGAATCCAGGAGAGGGAATCGGGGCGCATTTGGAGAACAGCGGCGCTGCCGGTGACTGTCGTTTCCTGAGGCCTCTCTTCTGGAGAAACTTCGCTGGTTTTCCGCTTTGCATCTTCTCTCCGGAATGTGACAATAATCGGTTCCTTCTAACCCACGAGGAGAATCCGCCTGTATGGCAGCCACTGCCGTCTCCCAGGATTTGAAACGCCTGACTGAAGGTCTGCACGCTCATCGCAATTTGTCGACGGCCCAGCTGGTGGAAACGTCGATCGCCCGCGGCGAAGGCCGACTGGCATCGAATGGCGCACTGGTTGCGTATACCGGGGCGCGCACGGGACGCTCGCCGCGCGACAAGTTCACCGTGGACGATGCCGGGACGCGCGAGCGGGTCGACTGGGGGAAGGTGAACCAGCCGTTTCCGCCGGAGAAGTTCGAGGCGCTGCTGCAGCGGGTTTTGCGCCACATGGCGGAGCGCGATCTCTACATCATGGACCTGGCGGCGGGGGCCGATGAGAGCTATCGGCTGCCCATTCAGATGATTTGCGAATACGCGTGGCACGCGCTTTTTGTGAAGCAGTTGTTTGTTCGGCCCACGGCGCAGGAGCTGGCCGCGCAGGTTCCGGAATTCACCGTGATTGCCGCGCCCGAGTTCGAGGCTGTGCCGGAGCGGGATGGCGTACGGTCGGGGACGTTCATCCTGACGGACTTCACAAAGAAGGTCGTGCTGATCGGCGGGACGAAATATGCCGGGGAGATGAAGAAGTCCATCTTCGGCGTGATGAATTATCTGCTGCCGGGACGCAACGTGTTCCCGATGCACTGCTCGGCCAACATTGGCGCCGATGGGGACAGCGCGCTTTTTTTTGGGCTGTCGGGGACGGGGAAGACGACGCTGTCGGCGGATCCGGCGCGGCGGCTGATCGGCGACGACGAGCATGGCTGGAGCCCGGAGGGCGTCTTCAATTTTGAAGGCGGCTGCTACGCGAAATGCGTCGATCTGACCGAAGAGAAGGAGCCGCAGATCTACAACGCGATTCGGTTTGGGGCGGTTCTGGAGAATGTCGTGCTCGATCCGCACTCCAGCGAGCCGGATTATTCAGACATGCGCTTCACGGAGAACACGCGCGCCGCCTATCCTGTGGATTTCATCGCGAACGCGGTGATTCCTGGCGTGGGCGGGCATCCGAAGAGCGTGCTGTTTCTGGCCGCAGATGCCTTTGGCGTTCTGCCGCCGATTGCGAAGCTGACGCCGGATCAGGCGATGTACCACTTCCTCTCCGGCTACACGGCGAAGCTGGCGGGAACGGAAGCAGGCCTGGGCAGTGAGCCGGTTCCGGAGTTCTCGACATGCTTCGGGTCGCCGTTTTTGCCACTGGCGCCGGGCGTTTATGCGGAGATGCTCGGGCGCCGTCTGCGCGAGCACAACGCGCAGTGCTGGCTGGTGAATACCGGCTGGTCCGGAGGCGCATTTGGCGTCGGGCAGCGCATGAGCCTGAAGCATACGCGGGCGATGGTCCACGCGGCGCTCGATGGACGGCTGGCGCGGGCGGAGTTCGTAACCGAGCCGGCGTTTGGGCTGAGCATTCCGACGACGTGCCCAGGGGTTCCAGCGGAGATGCTGAACCCGCGCAACGTTTGGGCGGATAAGGCGGCTTACGATGCGCAGGCGAAGCTGCTGGCGGCGAAGTTCGCGGAGAACTTTAAGAAGTTCAACGTGCCGGAGACCGTGCGCCAGGCCGGGCCGAGGGGCTAGCGGCATCTAACCGGCGGACCGTGAAAGACCGGTATCCGGAGAACATCCTGGAGCCGGAAGCCCTGATTGTCGAGGACGCAGGCCCTGCGTTCCTCCGCGCTCAGAATGCGGCCCCAAAGCGCCACACATCGGGATTTTGCGAGTCCAAGCCCGTGAGACAGTACCTGGCTCTGCTTCTTTTCGTCGCCCTCCCCGCTTTCTCCCAGAGCAACAGCGGAGAATTGCGAGTCCACGTAACCGATACATCGGGACGCGGCATACAGGCGACAGTTCACCTGGACAGTCAGGCCAATCAGTATGGCGCCGTCCTCGAAACCGACAAAGGGGGGGACCTCGACATCGCCAGGCTCCCCTATGGCGTTTACCGGCTGGAAATCGATCGGTCGGGATTCGCGCCGGCGGCCGAGACCTTGTCGATCCGCTCATCGATTCCTGCCGCGCACTCCTTTGTTTTGAAGGTCGCAACGGTGGAGCAAACCGTCGCGGTTCAGGCTGCGAATACCCTCGTCGATCCTTTGCAACCCGGGAGCGTCGATCAGGTTGGATCTTCGTTTATCCAGAATCGGCTGGGTTCGATCCCTGGCAGGTCGTTGCAGGAGCTGGTGAATTCTCAGCCCGGCTGGCTCTATGAGGGAAACGCCGTACTGCATCCGCGTGGGTCGGAATATCAGACCCAATTTGTCGTGGATGGCATTCCACTGACTGACAATCGATCTCCGAGTTTCGGGCCGGAAATCGAAGCCGACGACGTTCAATCGCTGAGCATCTACACGGCAGGGATTCCGGCCGAATATGGCAGGAAGATGGGCGGCGTGGTGGAAGTGAACACAGTGCCGGACGCTCAAACCGGTTTTCATGGTGAGCTTGCGCTCGCGGGCGGTAGTTTCGATACCGGAAGCGCCTTCGCCAAGGGGCAAATGACAGCAGGCAGGAACACCCTGGGCGGCAGCGCTAGCGGGAGCATAACCGGACACTACCTGAATCCGGTCGTTCCGCAGAACTTTTCAAACACCGGAACACTGGGCGACTTTTCGGGACGCTACGAGCGCGATCTCACCCAAAATGACCGCTTCGGGCTGACGGTCCGCCACGACTTTTCTCGTTATGACATCCCCAACGAGCAGCTGCAGCAGGCTGCGGGTCAGCGCCAGACGGCAGACAATATCGAAACCATGGGCGTCGCTTTCTACGACCATACTTTCTCGCCGGAGACGTTGCTGAAGCTGGGTGGCATGGTGCGCGACAACGCCAACGGCTTCAATTCCAATGCGGAGTCGACGCCGGTCGAAGTGTTTCAGCACAACCGGTTTCGCGAGGGCTACTTCAAGGCGACGGTCGTGGCGGACCGGGGTCGCAGCGAATGGAAAGCCGGCGTTGAGACCGACAATACCTTCCTGCACGAAAACACGAGCTACCTCATTACCGATCCAACGCAATTTGACGATGGCACCCCGTTGACTTTTGCCTTCACCGGTGAGAGGCCGGATCTCGAGCAGGCGGTATTCGTTGAAGATCTCATTCACCTGAAGAACTGGTCTATCAACGCGGGCTTGCGCTGGGATCATTACCAGCTCCTTCTCAACAAACAGGCGGTCGAGCCCCGATTTGCCATTTCGCGGTACTTCTCCTCGAGGAATCTGATCCTGCACTTCTCGTACGACCGCATCTTCCAGACGCCATCGTTCGAAAACATTCTCCTCTCCAGCTCGACGCAGGTTGATTCGCTGGATCCCTCAACCTTTCTTGGCCTGCCGGTGCAACCCTCCGTTGGCGACTACTTCGAAGGCGGCCTGGCCCAGGGCCTGTCAGGGAAGGCAACGCTCGGCGTGAACTATTTCCGCCGCGCCGTCAGCAACTATGCCGATGACGACCAGATCGACAACACCACCATCAGCTTCCCCATCGCCTTCGAGAAGGCGATTATCTATGGTGCGGAAGCCAAACTCGATCTCCCCGAGGAAGGGAAGTTTTCCGGCTTCCTCAGCTATTCCTGGGAGGTTGGTAATGCATGGAATCCAGTAACCGGCGGCCTCTTTCTTGGCAACGATGCCACAGCGGCGGAAACGCAACTCTCCGGTCACTTTCCCGATTCGCAGGACCAGCGCAATACCGTGCGCGGACGCGTTCGATACCAGGTCCATCCTCGATTTTGGCTGGCCGCCGGGATCCAATATGACACCGGGCTTCCCTTCGAGTTCGATGGCGACCCCGGCACCGCGCTCGCGCAGTATGGGCAACAGGTTCTCGACCGAATCAACTTTTCGCGTGGCCGCATCGACCCTTCCTTTCAGGTCAATGCTTCAGCCATTGCCGACCTCTACAAATCCGAGCGGGTCAATGTGCGGCTTCAGGCGGACGGGCAGAACCTGAACAATGTTCTGGATGTGATCGATTTTGGCGGGTTGTTTTCGGGAAACGCGATCGGTCCACCAAGGAGCTATCTGCTGCGCCTGACCACGAGATTTTGAGCGAGCGGTGGCATAGCGGCGGCGAAGACCGCTGCTGCGATCGCCGGCGTATCGCCGGCCGGCTTCCTCGGACTGTGGAAAGCGCGCTGCCTGATAGGTCGCCTTTTTGCAGCGTATAAGTACTTATTCCCGTTATTGGGCTGGTTCCGGCAGGAAGGCGCAGGTCATGGACGGCTGCGGCGTCAAACCCGCAACAATCGATGCGATTCCCCAGACCGTCGAGCGGCTGGGGATATCGTTTGCGAGCGGCCGGACCCGGCCTCTGCCGTATCGGCTGGAACAACTCTCGCGCCTCGATCGCTTCCTGAAGGAATGCGAAGCTGAGATTGGCCAGGCGATCCACAAAGATCTGGGACGGAGTGAGATCGAAACCCGGGTCATTGAGACTTCCCTGATCCAGCGCGAGTTGGCATTCGCGCAAGAAAGGCTGAGCGCCTGGGCGAGGCCGGAGCGCGTGCGGTCTCCCTGGCTGCTGCTACCGGCGTCTGCCCGCGTCGTCCGCGAACCGTTCGGTGTCGTGCTGATCATTGGGCCATGGAACTACCCGCTGCAACTGCTGCTGGTGCCGCTGATCGGCGCGCTTGCGGCGGGGAACTGCGCGGTGATCAAGCCCAGCGAACTGGCTCCGGCGACCAGCGCCCTGCTGGCGGCCGCGCTGCCTCGCTACCTCGATGCCGCGTGCGTCCAGGTGGTCGAGGGCGGAATCCCCGAGGCCACCGCGCTGCTGAGGGAGCGCTTCGACTCCATCTTCTATACAGGCAACGCGCGTTCCGGCCGCATCGTGCTGGAAGCGGCCGCCCAACACCTCACACCGGTGACCCTCGAGCTCGGCGGGAAATGCCCCTGCATCGTCGACCGGAGCGCGAACCTGAAGTCTTCGGCCCGTCGCATCGTGTGGGGCAAACTTCTCAATGCCGGCCAGGTGTGCGTTGCTCCCGATTATGTGCTGGCCGACGAAACCGTCGCGGGCCGGCTGCTGACGCACATGGGGGAGGCCGTGAAGGAATTCCTTGGAGAGCAGCCGCGCACCAGCCCGGATTTTGCGCGCATCGTCAACCAGCATCATTTCCGGCGCCTGGTGCGGTTGCTCGATGGCGGCGGGGAGATCGTGATCGGAGGGGAAGCCTGCGAAGAGGAACTTTATCTGGCCCCGACCATCCTGACGCAAACGCCTCCCGACGCGCCGGTGATGCAGGAAGAGATTTTTGGCCCCATTCTTCCTGTGCTGACGGTCAGGAACGCGGACGAGGCGATGACGTTCGTCAACCAGCGGGAAAAGCCGCTGGCGATCTACTTATTTGCTGACGACGCCCGCGTCCAGCGCCAGGTGATCCACGGCACTTCGTCCGGGGCGGTCGCGGTCAATTATCCGTGCGTTCACCTGGCGTTGCCGGGCCTGCCTTTTGGAGGGGTCGGGGCCAGCGGGATGGGCGCGTACCACGGCCGGGCGAGCTTCGAGACGTTCAGCCATCGCAAGGCTGTATTCACCAAGGCATCCTGGCCCGACCCGAGCCTCGCTTATCCTCCCCTGCGCCGATGGAAGGAGCAGGTCATTCGCCGGCTGATGTGACTGTGCGCCCCGAAAATCTGTCCCATGAGGTCGCCCTTTCGCGCATGAGTGCTCGGACATTTTTTTCGAATCTGAGGGAGAGAAGTCTGTTCCTTTCAGAGCACCGTCGAGACCGTCCGTAACTTGACTCTTGACAACCGTAGACTTAGTCTCGAAATGGAGGCAGCGGGCGGTTGGTCACACTCCCTCTGTTCCACGAAGACGGCCATGCAAAATCCACCGTACATCTGGAACTATCTGCCCCTGCTGCTGCAGATTCTGGTCGCCGTCGGGATGACCGCCGGCATGGTGACCGGGTCCTGGTTCATTGGGCGGCATCGCAATTTCAAGGAAAAACTGGAAGCTTACGAGTGCGGCATCCCGGCTGAGGGGGACGCGCGCGGGCGGTTTTCGGTGCGCTTCTACATGGTGGCGATGCTGTTCATCCTGTTCGATGTGGAAGCGGTTTTTATGATGCCGTGGGCGGTCATCTACCGGCAGTTGCCCTCCATCACCGGCTCGCGCTTCTTCGGCTTCTGGGAGATGTTGATTTACCTCGGGTTTGTGGTGGTGGGTGTGTTTTACGTGTGGAAGAAGGGCATTCTGGACTGGGCGGCGGATAAGGCAGATCTGTAGGGGCAGGCCACGGGGCGTCAGGTTCAGACCAGGTTCAGCTGCAGGCCACAGAAAACGTGCCGCAGGCACAGCAGTAAATTTTCCAGGAGAGGCGCGAACAGGACACATGGCCGAGGCGCTGCTGAGTAAAGACGCTGTGTTCGCAGGGATGGAGCAGAATGTCGCCATCCAGGCGCTGCGCGCCGCGCATCCGGAAGCCATTACGAATGCGAAGTTCGATCGTGACGAACTGACGCTGGTCATTGCCCAGGACAAGATTCGGGCGGCGTGCCGGACCTTGCAGCAGGCCGGGTACAACTTCCTCGAAGATGTGACGTGTGTGGACTGGTATCCGACGGAGCCGCGCTTTCAGGTGACGTACCACATTCTGTCGCACACGATGAAAGAGCGGGTGCGGCTGCATGTGATGGCGGAAAGCATCGATCCCTCGGTGGACAGCATTACGCCGGTCTGGCCGTCGGCGAATTTCTACGAGCGCGAAGTGTGGGATCTCTTCGGGGTCCGCTTCCACGGCCATCCGGGCCTGCGCCGCATCATGCTGCCGGAGGAATGGGAAGGGCATCCGCTGCGCAAGGATTATCCGGTGGAGGGTTACCGCTGATGCCGGATACGCCTGAAAATCCCAACATGCCGGAGATGCCGCAGTTCGTGGCCACGGCGACGCTGATCACGCCGCGTCCAGAAGAAGCCTCGAAGGACCATACCATGGTCCTGAACATGGGGCCGCAGCATCCGTCGACGCACGGCGTGCTGCGCGTGGTGCTCGAAATCGACGGAGAAACCGTGGTGAAGGCGGTGCCGGATATCGGCTACCTGCACACCGGCATCGAGAAGACCTGCGAAGCGAAGTTCTGGCAACAGGTGGTTCCGCTGACGGACCGGATTGACTATCTGTCGCCGATGACCAACAACCTGTGCTATTGCCTGGCCGCGGAGAAGCTGCTGCAACTGGAGATTCCGGAGCGCGCGCAATGGATGCGGGTGCTGCTGAATGAGCTGACGCGGCTGAACTCGCATCTGGTCTGGCTGGGCACGCACGCCATGGATATCGGCGCGCTCACCGTTTTCCTGTACACGTTTCGCGAGCGGGAAGAGATTCTGCGCATCTTCGAGCATGTGTCCGGACAGCGGATGATGACGTCGTATTTCCGCATTGGGGGATTGGCGCTCGATCCGCCGCTGGACTTCTTCGATTCGGTGCAGTCGCTGATTAAGATTCTGCCGGAGAAGATCGACGAGTACGAGAACCTGCTGACGGGCAACCCGATCTTCATCAATCGGCTGAAAGGTGTGGGGCACCTGAGCGCCGCGGATGCGATTGCGCTGGGCGTGACCGGGCCGCCGCTGCGCGCCAGCGGCGTCGACTGGGATTTGCGCCGGGATATGCCGTACAGCGGGTATGAGAAGTTCAAATTTGAAGTGCCGGTCTCGCAGGACGGCGATGTGTGGGCGCGGTACGTGGTGCGGCTGCGCGAGATGCGCGAGAGCGTGAAGATTTGCCAGCAGGCGCTGGATGGGATGCCGGAGGGGCCGATCAAGGCGGACGCGCCGCATGTGGTGCTGCCGGATCGGGAAAAGATGAAGACGCAGATGGAAGCGCTCATCTATCACTTCAAGATTGTGACGGAAGGCTTTCAGGTTCCGGCCGGCGAGGTGTATCAGGCGGTTGAGTCGCCGCGCGGCGAGATGGGCTACTACGCGGTGAGCGATGGAACGGCCAAGCCGTATCGGGTGCATATGCGAAATCCCTCGTTTGCCACGCTGCAGGCGTTGCAGACGATGTGCGCAGGACGGCTGATTGCCGATGTGGTGGCCGTGATCGGATCGATCGATATCGTACTGGGGGAGATCGACCGGTGAGTGCGGCGATGGTGGAACCCATGATCGAAGCAGAACTTTGGGTGTCATTTGCCGCGATGCTGCGCGCGTATGGCCTGGTGGCCGGGCTCGACGGCGGCGCGGTTCCGGAGATCCACGCCACGGAGAATTCAGTCACGCTGGCTGCCGGGTCGGCTCGACTGGATGTGCATTGCGATCTGCAAACGGGAGAAGGAAACTGGGTTCTCTCCGGAGCGCACTCGTCCACGCAGGGCATTTTTGCGTTGATGCCGGATGGGCGGATTGCGCTCGACGGGAACCGGCTCGATCTCGATTTTGCCGCGATCGACCTGGCCGCTTCTCTGATGCGCGACTCCGCATCGGCGGGAGAGGACGCATGAGCACGCAGGCCACGATCTTCTCGCCAGAACTGGCGGCACGTTTCGACAAGCTGGTGACGCTGTATCCCGTGAAGCGGTCGGCGCTGGTGCCGATGTTGCTCTACGCGCAGGATGAGGTTGGATATCTCTCGGATGCCGTGATCGCTGAGGTCGCGGGGCGTGTGGGGATCTCTGAACTCGACGTGCGCAACGTGATCAGCTACTACTCGCTGCTGCGGACGAAGCCGGCGGGTAAGTATCACGTGCAGGTTTGCACCAACATCAGCTGCATGCTGCGCGGCGGAAATGAAATTCTGGAGCACTGCAAGAAGACGCTGGGCGTTGCCAATAAGGGCGTGACTGCGGATGGAGTGTTCTCGCTCGAAGAGGTCGAGTGCATCGGGGCATGCTCGTGGGCTCCGGCGGCGCAGGTGAACTATGACTTTCACGAGAACCTGACGCCCGAGTCGGTGGACAAAGTTCTGGCGGACTACCGCAGCAAGGCGGGCCAATAGTGGCGACGCTCTCGACGCATCCCGACTGCGTGCCGGTGGTTTCCTGGCGCTTTGGCAAAGGCGCGACCTCGATCGACAAATACCTGGAGCTGGCGGGGTACGAGTCGGCGCGCAAGTGTCTGGCGCTGGGTCCGGATGGAATTATCAACGAGATGAAGACCTCGGGCCTGCGCGGGCGCGGGGGCGCGGGATTTCCGACGGGGCTGAAGTGGTCGTTTGTGCCGAAGCAGGCGCCGAAGCCAAAATACGTGCTGGTGAACGGCGACGAGTCGGAGCCGGGGACGTGCAAGGACCGGCTGATCTTTGAGCACGATCCGCATGCGGTGATTGAGGGCGTGATTATCGCAGGCCTGGCGATCCAGGCGAAGATGGGCTTCATCTATCTGCGCGGCGAGTATCGCTACCTGCTGAAGATCATGGAGCGCGCGGTCGAAGAAGCGTACGAGAAGGGATTTCTGGGCAGGAACATCTTCGGTTCCGGAATCGATTTCGACATCGTGACGCAGACGGGCGCGGGCGCGTACGAGGTGGGCGAAGAATCGGCGCTGATGGAGTCGCTCGAAGGCAAGCGCGGGATCCCGCGGATCCGTCCGCCGTTTCCGGCGGTGGTTGGGCTGTATGGCGGACCGACGATTATCAACAATGCCGAGACGATTGCGACGGTGCCGCATATCTTCCGCATCGGCGCGGCGGACTACGCGAAGATTGGCTCCGAGCGCAATGGCGGCACGCGACTCTTCTGCCTGAGCGGTTGTGTCGAGCGGCCGGGCGTGTATGAACTGCCGATGGGCTACAACCTGAAAAAGATGATTTACGAGGTGGGCGGCGGGATTCCGAACGGCAAGAAGCTGAAGGCCGTGGTGCCCGGCGGCTCCTCGACGCCCGCGCTGCTGCCCGAGGAAATCGATATCGGGATGGATTTCGACCAGGTGGGCAAGGCCGGATCGATGCTTGGTTCGGGCGGCGTGGTGGTGCTGGATGAGAGCGTCTGCATGGTGGAGTTTGCGCTGCGGACGATGAAGTTTTACGCGCATGAAAGCTGCGGCTGGTGCATTCCCTGCCGCGAGGGGACGGACTGGCTGAAGAAGTCGCTGACGCGGATTCATGAAGGCGGCGCGGTGGATAAGGACATCGACAACATCCGCTATCTCGCCGAGAACATGCTGGGGCGGACGTTTTGCCCGCTGGGCGACGCGGCGGCGATGCCGACGATTGCTTTCGTGAAGAAATTTCGCAAAGAGTTTGAAGATCACCTGGAGGGCAGAGGCTGCCCGTATCACCATGCGCGTGAAGCTGAGCCCGCGCTGGTCTGAAGGAATGAATGGCTGACGTAACCTTTACTGTCGACGGCAAGAAGCTCACCGCTCCCGCGGGCACGCTGCTGATTGAAGCCTGCCGCGCGCATGGCATCGAGATTCCCGCGTTCTGCTATTACCCCGGGCTGTCGCTGCAGGCGGCTTGCCGCATGTGCGTGGTGCGTCTCGAGAAGGTGCCCAAGCTGCAGACCGCCTGCACGACGCCGGTGGCGGAAGGCATGGTGGTCACGACCGAGAGCCCGGAGATTGCGCAGGCGCGCAAGGCGACTATCGAGCTGCTGCTGGGGAACCATCCGCTGGATTGCCCGGTATGCGATGCCGGCGGCGAGTGCGAGCTGCAGGACATGACCTTCAAGTACGGCGCTGCGGAATCGAAGTTCGTCGAGATTAAGCAGCACCGCGACGAACAGCAATGGTCGCCGGTGGTCTTCTTCGACCGGCCGCGCTGCATTCTGTGCTATCGCTGCGTGCGCGTCTGCGGCGAGGGCATGGACGTTTGGGCGCTGGGCATTCAGAATCGCGGCGCCGGCTCGGTGATCGCTCCCAACAAACAGGATCATCTGGACTGCGAAGAGTGCGGCATGTGCATCGACATTTGTCCGGTGGGCGCGCTCACGTCGGGGACCTATCGCTATAAGACGCGGCCGTGGGAGATGTCGCATGTGGGCACCGTCTGCACGCACTGCGGCGACGGCTGCAAGACGACGCTGGGCGTGCGGCGCGCGAACGATGGCATGGAGATCGTGCGCGGCGACAATCGCGACAAGAGCGGCATCAATGGCGATTTTTTGTGTATCAAGGGCCGTTACGCATTCGACTTCGCAGCCCGGGAAGACCGCATTACGCAGCCGCTGATCCGCAAGGAAGACGGCAAACTGACGCCGGTGAGCTGGGATGAGGCGATCCGGTTTGCGGGCGAGAAGCTGCGGGAGATTCGCGAGAGCCGTGGCGGTTCGGCGATTGGCGTGATCGGGTCGAATCGCACGACCAACGAAGAGAGCTATCTGCTGCAGAAGTTCGCGCGCACGGTTCTGGGCACGAACAACGTCGATCACCACCGGACCGCCGATTATCCGGCGTTTGCGGCGGCGGTGAAGGGCTCGTCCGAAGCGTCGTTGCGCGACTTCGTGTCGGCGAAGGCTGTTCTGGTGATCGGCGGCGATCCGACCGAGCAGCACCCGGGTCTGGCGTGGCAGATTCGCACCGGCGTACGGCTGCATGGGACGCGGCTGTACGTTGCGAATCACGAACTGATCAAACTGCGGCGCCAGGCCACTTCGTTTCTGCAGATTCGCGAAAACGATTATGCGGGGCTGATCTCCTATCTGGGCGGCGACGACAGGGCGATGGCCGGCGGCCCCAACGGAGAGGCCTTCCGGGAGGCGATTCGCAAGGAGGAATCGCTGTTGGTCGTTTTCGGGGCGGAGTTCCGCGGGCGCGAGATCGCAGCGCTGGTTCAGTTCGGGGCGGCGTTGCCCAATGTGAAATTCGCCTGTCTCGGGGACTACGCGAATTCGCGGGGCGCGGCGGATATGGGGCTGTATCCCGATCTGCTGCCCGGCTACGTGCCGGTCGCGTCTGCGGGGGCATTCGCCGAGGAATACGGTGCGTCGCTGCCTGCTGCGCCTGGACTCGACCTGGTGCAGATGTTCGATGCAGCCGGACGGGGCGAACTGGGCGCGCTCTATGTGGTCGGTGCCAATCCAGTGTCGCGGTACGGCATCGATCCGGCGACGCTGCGCAAAACATTCGTGATTGTGCAGGACATGTTCCTGACGGAGACGGCGCAGGTGGCCAGCGTAGTGCTGCCCGCGGCGAATCTTTACGAAAAATCGGGGACCGTCAGCAACACCTTTGGCGACCTGCAGATGGTGAAGAAGGCCGCCGATAAGGCGGGGGTGCGCACCGACTTCGAACTGATCGTCCGGCTGGCGGATGCGATGGGCGCGGATGTGAAGAAGCTGGTTCCTTTTGGCAAGGGCGGGGTGCGCGCGGATCTGGGCCAGGCGCGGGGCGCGCAGTCCGGCGAGGCCGATCGGCATGGCGTGTGGCTGGCCGCGCATCATTTGGAGCCGAAGCTGAGCCCCTTCGATCCGTTTGCTATTTTCGACGAAATTCAGCGGCTGGTGCCGGCCTACGATGTTCCGCGGCTCGATCTGCTGGCGGGCAACGACCAGCATCTGCGGCTCGTTCAGATTGAGGGCGCCAGCGTGCATCGCGACCTGGTCCTGCCCTCGGATGACACGCTCTTTACCTCCGGCACGCTGGGGCGGTACAGCCGGATGCTCAGCTCTGTTCTGGAATCACGCAAGCCCGCGGAAACAGCGGCCGATTAGTTAACGATCTGGAAGGCTTTGGATGGAGACCGGTTTTCTACCATTTCTGCTGATCAGTCTGGCGAAGGTGATCGTCGTCGTCGTGATCATGCTGATGTCCGTGGCCTACACGGTGCTTCTGGAGCGCAAGCTGGTGGGGCGCATCCAGAACCGGTGGGGACCGAGCCGCGTGGGTCCGTTTGGGCTGCTGCAGCCGCTGGTCGACGGCGCCAAGCTTTTCCTGAAAGAAGACCTGATGCCGGAGGCGGTGTACCGGCCGCTGTACATTCTGGCGCCGATGATTGCGCTGAGCTGCGCGCTCATGTCGATTGCCGTCGTCCCGTTTGGCGCGGATGTGCGCTGGCACGGCGTCGATCTCTTTCAGGTGACCGATCTCAACATCGGACTGCTGATCGTCCTCGGCATCACGTCCGTCGGCGTCTACGGGATCGCGCTTTCCGGGTGGTCGTCGAACAACAAGTATTCGCTGCTGGGCTCGCTGCGTGCGTCCGCGCAGGTGATCAGCTATGAGCTGGCTCTCGGGTTGTCGCTGGTGGGCGTGGTGCTGCGCACCGGATCGCTGAGTTTGCGCGATATTGTCAACGTTCAGGCCACGCACGGCATGATCTCGTGGAATTTTTTTGGTGGATTCCAGTTCGTCGCCTTCTTCATTTATCTGATGGCCGCGTATGCAGAGACGAACCGGTCGCCCTTCGACCTGCCGGAAGCGGAGAGCGAGCTGACGGCGGGGTATCACACCGAATACAGCTCGATGAAGTTCGCCATGTTCTTTATGGCGGAGTACGCGAACATGATCACCGTGGGCTGCGTGGCCACGCTGCTCTTTTTCGGCGGCCCGACCAGCCCCTTCGGCCCGCATATTCTGAGCGGATCGGGGCCGGTGAGCACGGCGTTGCTTTCGGTTTTCTGGTTCGTCGCCAAAGTTTTTGGATTTCTCTTTCTGTACGTCTGGGTGCGGGGCACGTTGCCGCGCTTCCGTTATGACCAGCTGATGAGCTTCGGGTGGAAATTCCTCATGCCGCTGGCCATCGCCAACATCGTGGTTACCAGCTTGTGGATGGGCCTGACGATGCCCATGCATTGATTTACAATTTTCTGTTCCGGGTACGCGGTTTTGCCCTGATTTGACGCGGTTTTTCGCAGTATTGGCTGAGTTGTCCTGAGTTCTGAAAACCCATGCATCTGGCTCTCTTCCTCTTTTTCGGCGCAATGTGTGTAGCGGGAGCGCTTAACCTGCTGCTGCAGCGCCATCCCATCAACAGCGCGCTGTCGCTCATCGTGGTGATGAGCTCGCTGGCGGTTCTCTACCTGCTGCTGGGAGCTGAATTTCTGGCCGCGGCCCAGGTGATCGTCTACTCGGGCGCCATCATGGTGCTTTTTACGTTCGTCATTATGCTGCTGAACGCCGGCCGGGAAGTGCGCACGCATGGCAGCAAACTGGCCTATGCCGCCGGATTTCCGGGCGCGGCCATCCTGCTGGGGCTGCTGGCGTTTATCTTCCTCTCGCACCGCGGCGAGTTTGCCCAGGCGAAACTTGGCGAATATCTTGTGACGACGGGCGACCTGAGCCAGGTGCTGTTCACGAAACTGTTGCTGCCGTTTGAGGTCACCTCCGTGCTGATTCTGATTGCCATTCTCGGCGCCGTTGCGCTCGCGCGGAAGGAGCACTAGACGATGAATGGCGCGTATGTCGCGATTTTCTGCTCCCTGGTGGCCGTCTATTGTTCGCTGATTGCGGTTTTTGTCGCGAAGAAGAAACGGGGAGAGCGCAAATGACGGTTCCCATCGCGTACTATCTCGTGCTCGCCGCCATCCTGTTTTCGATTGGCGTGGCTGCGTTTCTGATTAAGCGGAACATCATTACCATCTTTATGTCGATTGAGCTGATGCTCAATGCCGTGAACTTAACGTTCGTGGCCTTCGCGCACCAGTGGCACCAGGTGAGCGGCCAGATTTTCGTCTTCTTCGTGATGGTGGTGGCCGCGGCCGAGGCGGCTGTGGGACTGGCCATCATCATCGCCGTTTTTCGCGCGCGGAACACTTTGAACGTCGACCAGATCGACCTGATGAAACTATGAACCCCGACCTGCACCTCTGGCTCATTCCGCTGATCCCCCTCGCCGGGTTCCTGGTGAACGGTTTGCTGGGCCGCAAGTTCCCCAAGCCGGTGGTGACGGCGGTGGCGCTGATGGGGTCCCTGCTGCCGCTGCTGTGGGTGTCGAATGTGGTGCTGAAATTCGGCTCGCTGACGCTGCCGCATGTGGAGACGCTGTGCACCTGGATTCGGGCGGGGGCGTTCCACGCCGACTTCACGCTGCAACTGGATCAGCTGACCCTGGTGATGCTGTGCGTAATTACCGGCGTGGGATTTCTGATCCACGTCTATTCGGTCGGATACATGGCGGAGGAAGAGGGCTACTGGCGCTTCTTCGCCTACCTGAATCTCTTCCTGTTCTTCATGCTCACGCTGGTGCTGGCGGAGAACTTCCTGCTGATGTTCGTGGGCTGGGAGGGAGTCGGCCTCGCCTCGTATCTGTTGATTGGGTTCTATTACACGAAGGATTCGGCGGCGAACGCTGGCAAGAAGGCGTTCATCGTGAACCGCATTGGCGACTTCGGATTCCTGCTGGCAATGTTTCTGCTGATCGCGCACTTCGGGACGCTCAGCTTCAGCGAGGTCTTCGGGCGGATTGGGGCGGACCCGGCGATGCAGGGCGGTGTGCTGACCGCGGTTGCTCTCTTCCTGGTGCTGGGCGCGGCGGGGAAATCCGCGCAGATTCCGCTGTATGTCTGGCTGCCGGATGCGATGGAAGGACCAACGCCGGTGTCGGCGCTGATCCACGCAGCCACCATGGTGACGGCGGGCGTGTACATGATTGCGCGGACGCACGTCATCTTCGACCGGTCTCCGTATGCGCTGGCGGTGGTGGCGATTATCGGAACAGCTACTGCGTTTTTCGCAGCCACCATCGGCATGGCGCAGACGGACATCAAACGGGTGCTGGCGTACTCGACGGTCTCGCAGCTTGGCTATATGTTCCTGGGCTGCGGCGTTGCGGCGTATGCGGCGGGCATCTTTCATCTGGTGACGCATGCCTTCTTCAAGGCGCTGCTCTTTCTTGCCGCGGGGTCGGTGATCCACGCGGTCGGTGGCGAGCAGGACATGCGGAGGATGGGCGGCCTGCGGAAGAAGATTCCCGTCACGTTCTGGACGATGACGGCGGCGGTGTTTGCGATTTCCGGATTTCCGCCGCTGTCGGGATTCGTCAGCAAGGACGAGATTCTGTACCAGGCCTTTATCTCGCCGAATTCCGCGGGCAAAGTTTTGTGGGCTGTGGGGCTGCTGACGGCTGGGCTCACATCCTTCTATATGTTCCGGCTGTGGTACATGACGTTCTTTGGCGAAAGGCGCGGTGGGGCGGCGGACGCAACCGCCTTCCTCGACGATCGCGGCGCTGCTGTTCACGCGCGGCGCGACACGAAACTGACCGCGGTGGCCGAGGAACCGAGCGCGCACGCGCATCTGGTCCACGAAAGCCCCTGGGTGATGCTGGGTCCGCTCATCATTCTCGCCATTCTTTCGGTGATTGGCGGATTCATGGCGTGGCCGGAAGCGCTGGGCGGCAGCAACTGGTTTGGGCACTGGCTGAGCCCGGTGTTCGCGGGCTCCGCAAACGGAGCTGGCGCAGGCTCGGTGCAGCTGCAACTGGAGTTGGCCGGCGTTTCTACGCTGGTCGCTCTGGCGGGATGGTTCGCCGCTTACCTGATGTACTTCGCGAACCCAGCGTTGCCGGGCCGGATTACCGCGCGCATGCATGCGCTCTACTCGCTCGTCGCGAACAAATACTGGGTAGACGAAATTTACGGCGTGCTGATCGTCACGCCGGTACTGTTTATTGCCCGCTACATTCTCGGCGCTCTGATCGACCGCGGGGTGATCGACGGCGGCACGCTGGCAGCCGGGTACTCCGCGCAGGGATTGGGCGCGCTGGTGGCGCGCATTCAGTCGGGAAACATTCGCTCGTATGCAGGGTGGCTGGCGCTCTTTGCCGCGCTGCTGCTGGCTGCTTCGTATTTTGGCTGGACCGCGCACTTTTGGATGCGGTAGGGACTGCAAGGGAAAGGTTTTGTGCTGAACGACTCGATACTGACGCTGATCACTCTCGTGCCCATGGCCGGCGCGATCATCGTCGCTTTGCTGCCGCGGAAGGGACGGGTGATCCCGGCGTTCACGCTGCTGGTCACGCTCCTGACGTTCGTTCTGTCGCTGCATCTACCCGCGCATTTCGATTATTCGCAGCACGGCTTTCAGTTCGAAGAGAATCGTTCGTGGATCACGAGCCCGATGATCTTTTATCACCTCGGGATCGATGGACTTTCGTTGTGGCTCGTGCTGCTCACGACCTTCCTCGGACCGATCGGGGTGCTGGTTTCGTGGCGCGCGATCGAGCAGCGCACGAAGGAGTTTTACTTCCTCTTTCTGCTGCAGCAGACCGCGATGATTGGCGTGTTTGTCTCGCTGGATTTGTTCCTTTATTACGGCTTCTGGGAGTTGTCACTGGTGCCGATGGCGATTTTGATTGCCATGTTCGGGCGGGAACGCGGGCGGCAGGCGGCGCTGAAGTTCTTCCTCTACACATTCATCCCGTCGGCCTTGTTTTTGGTGGCGATTCTCTGGCTCTATGCGAAGACGGGCACCTTCGATTTTGTGACGCTGCAGACGAAGCTTGCCGCTGGAGGCTTGGCTCCGCAGGCTCTGTGGTGGGTTTCGCTGGCGTTCCTGTTCGCGTTTGCCGTGAAAGTTCCCGTGTTTCCTCTGCACGGGTGGCTGGGGAGCGTGATCGAGGAAGCGCCGACAGCCATGGCGATGGTGGTGGCGGGGAAGCTCGGGCTCTATTCCATCTTCCGCTTCAACCTTGGCCTCTTCCCGGCACAGTCGCGGGCCATCGCGCCGCTGATGATCGTGCTCGCCGTGATTGGCATTCTCTATGGAGCGCTGGTCGCGCTGGTGCAGAGCGACATGCGTCGGCTGGTCGCTTATGCGATCCTCAGCAATCTCAGCTTCTGCATCCTGGGTATTTTTTCCTTTGCTCTCACCGGGCTGAACGGGGCGGTTTTCCAGACGATCAACGAGGGGATCAGCGGCGGGGCGCTGCTGGTGCTGATCGCGTTCCTGTACGAACGCTACGGCAGCTTCGATATGTCGGAGTATGGGGGATTGGCGGCGAGGCTTCCCATGCTGGCGACGCTGTGGGTTCTGACCACGCTGGCTCTGATTGGTCTGCCGCTCTTCAACGGCTTTGTCGGCGAATTTCTGGTGCTCAGCGGCAGCTTCCCGGTGCATCCGAAGTGGGTGGCCGCGGCCACGGTGGGCGTGATTCTCAGCGCGTCTTACATGCTGCGCATGGCGCAGCGCATCTTTTACGGGCAGCCTTCGTCGCTGGTGAGTGGCCGTCCGCATCTGGACCTGGGCGCGCGGGAGCAACTGACGCTGTGGCCGATGGTTGTCCTCATGCTCGTGATGGGGGTCGCGTCGACTTATTGGATCAACGGGATCGAGCGTGGTGTGTTGAAGCTGTCGGACGCGCCGGCCCAACAGTTTCATCAGCTCCAGTCTTATAACGTCTGGTCCACGCCGGTTTCCTCAGGGGGTGCGCGATGAGCGACGCGCTGCGCATTCTGCCTGAGATTGTGCTGACGGTGGGCGGCATCGTCGTGATGCTGGCCGACGCTATGCCGGCGAAGGCTTCCAGCCGGAAGCCGCTTGGCTGGCTCGCGGCGCTGTTCGCCATCGGCGCACTCGCTGCCTCTCTGTGGCAGTACCAACTCCCGGCCGGGACGGCGTATTACGGCGTCGTGCAGGTTGACGCTTTCAGTGTGTTCTTCCATGTCGTGATCGCCGGCATCGTTCTGGCCGCGCTGCTGATCACGCTGGATGCGGTGACGGACGCGACAGAAGGGCTGGGCGAACTTTTCGCGCTGATCCTGTTTGGGGCCGTCGGAATGATGCTGATGACCAGCGCGGTCGAATTGCTGCTGGTTTTCGTCGCGCTTGAAATCTCTTCCATCTCCACGTACATCATGGCGGGATTCCGGCGCCGGTCGGCGAAGAGCACCGAGTCCGCGCTGAAATATTTTCTGCTGGGCTCCTTTGCCACCTCGTTTTTCCTCTACGGCATCGCACTTGTTTTTGGAGCCACGGGCACCACGCGCATCGGCGAGATCGCCGGCGCCATCGCCAAAGCGGTGGGCGGCGGACACGTGAGTCCGCTGCTGTATATCGGCGTGGCGATGATCGTGATCGGGCTCAGCTTTAAGGTTTCTGCTGCGCCTTTTCATGTGTGGACGCCGGACGTCTACGAGGGTGCGCCCTCGCCGGTGGTGGCGCTGATGTCGACCGCGCCCAAGGTTGCCGCTTTTGCGGTCCTGCTGCGCATTGCTTTTGGCGCGTTTCCGCTGCTTGAGGCGCACTGGGTGCCGGTTCTGTGGTGGCTCGCCGTCGCCTCCATGACCATCGGCAATCTTGGCGCGCTGCGCCAGCGCAGCGTGAAGCGCATGCTGGCGTATTCATCGATTGCGCATGCCGGATATTTGCTGGTGGCGTTCACGGCGCTTTCTGCCGAAGGGGTTGCAGCTGCCAGCTTCTACGCAGTTTCGTATGCGGCCATGAATGTCGGCATCTTTGCCATTGTCAGCCACGCGGGAGGCTACGACGACCGGCTCACGCTGATTGACGACTTCAGAGGACTTGCCTGGCGCTCTCCGCTGCTGGGCGGAGCCATGGGCTTTTTCCTCATCTCGCTGATCGGCATTCCGTTCACCGGCGGATTCTTCGGCAAGTTTTACGTGTTCACGGCGGCGGTTCACTCGGGACTGATCTGGCTGGCCATCATCGGACTGGTGAACAGCGGCATCGCGGCGTTCTACTACCTGCGGGTGGCGACGGCAGTTTTCTCGCGTCCCGCAGAGGCGTCGCCGGTGATGGCGGTACCACGCGCCACCCTGCCATTGCTGCTGGCGTTGTTCCTGACGGTAGCCGCGACGCTGATTCTGGGAATCGCTCCGGGCGGCGTTCTGGCCGGGGCCCGTGCTGCCGCCGCGACGTATCCATCGGTGAGCGCGCCGGCCCCCGCGGCGCAGAGTGCCAGCCGCTGACGGTCATGTTTTGCGCGCCGGTGCGCCGCTGACGGCGAATCCACACGATGGGACCGCTAAACTGGAATCATGCTGCACGTGTTGCATCCCATTCCCGCGCCTCGCATTCGTCTGATTGTTTTCGATCTGGACGGGACGCTGATCGACTCGCGGCGGGACCTGACCAATTCCATCAACGCCATGTTGGACGAGTTCGGCCGGCAGCCGCTGCCCGAAGAGATGATCGCTACCTACATCGGCGATGGAGCCGCGATGCTGGTCCGTCGCGCGCTTGGCGATCCCGACGACCAGGCGCTGGTCGACAACGCGCTCGAGCACTTTCTGGCGCACTATCGCGTGCACAAGCTGGACTACACCTACGTGTATCCGGGGGTTTTCGCGTCGCTCGACGCCATGCGCCATCTGCCCGATGGCTCGCCCCGGCGGATGGCGGTGCTGACCAACAAGCCGGTGCGGCCCTCGGTGGACATTTGTGAAGGCCTCGGGCTGGCCCCTTATATGTTTCGCGTGTACGGCGGCAACAGCTTCGCTACAAAGAAGCCGGAGCCGGAGGGACTGCGCGGGCTGATCCGCGAAGCGGGCGTTTCGCCAGGCGAGACGCTGATGATCGGCGACTCCAGTGTTGACATTTTGACTGCGCGCCGCGCCGGAACATGGGCTCTGGGGTGCAAATTTGGGTTATCCTCACAATCAGTGGAGTCTATTCCATGCGACTGTCTGGTCGACACCGCGGGGGAATGGGCGGATGCGCTTTCGCTGGAAACAAAAACGAATCAATCTCCGGAATCCGTCAGCGCATCCCGACAATAACTTTCAGCAGGCAGGGCCGATAGAGCTTTGCCGCCATTACCAGCGGTTCCGGGTGCGGCTGGATTTTCAGCGCATCGAGGCTGACTTTCTGCTCTGGAGTTTTCCACTGTGAATGCGATTGCCCCGCGTGTCTCCGCTTTCCTTTTCCTCGCCTGTGTTTCCATCGCAGGATCGAATGCCTTTGCCTGTGCGACGGTAACGCCGCCGGTTGCCGCACATTCTCCGCTGCCGGCGTGCACGGGAACGGTAACGGATGCGACGGGCGCCATTGTTCCGGGCGCGCAGGTGAGCCTGCTTGCGCCTGACGGCAGTGTGGCCGCCACGGCGGTGTCGGACGCGAGCGGGATGTTTCGCGTGGAGCCGCCGCATGCCGGGCAGTTTGTCGTCAGCGTCAGTTCAGCGGGGTTTCAGGCGGTGACGCAAACGGTCCATGTCGGCGCTGCGGTTTTGGCGCCGCTGGCGATGGTGCTGAGCACCGCGAGTTCAGTGCAGCAGGTGACGGTGACGGCCAGTTCCAGCGTGGACCTGACGAGTTCTGAAGCCAACGGCGATACCGCGGTGATGACTTCCGACGATCTGAAGGACCTGCCGGTCTTCGACAACGATTACGTGACCGCGATGGGGGCGTTTCTGGATTCAGGCGACACGGCCACGGCGGGAGCCGGCCTGATGGTGGATGGCGTCGAGGCGAACCGCGCCATGGTTTCCCCGTCGGCCGTCCAGGAAGTGATCATCAACCAGGATCCCTATTCGGCGCGCTATTACCGGCCGGGGCGGGGGCAGATCGAGATTCTGACGCGCCAGGCGGAAGACTCGTATCACGGCCAGTTCAATTTCCTGTTTCGCGATTCATCGATGAACGCGCAGCAGGATTTCTCGCCGGACAAGCCCTTCGAGCAACGCCGCATTTACGAGGGCAACGTCACCGGTCCGCTTCCGTATTTTCCCAAAAGCGCGTTTCTGTTTTCGTTCGACCGTGAGGAAGAGGACCTGGATGCGGTGGTGAACGCGACGATCGCACCCACACCGGACAATCCCGACGGCATCGACAACCTGAACGTGCCTGCTCCCACGCGCGACACCGAGTTTTCCATGCGCGTCGGGCATCAGTTCAGCGACTCAGACAACGCGTATGTGATGTACGCTTTCCAGAATTCGACGAATCAGGATGAAGGAGTCGGCAATCAGACGCTGCCGGAGGCCGGCTACAACAACCAGTACCGTGAAGACGATCTGACGTTCCACCAGGATTACATCCTGTCGGCCGCGTCGCTGAACCAGGCTTCGCTTGTGCTGGAGCGCACCTACGATCCGATCACCGATGCGCAGGAAGGCCCCAAAATCGTGGCGCAGGGGAACTACGTCGGGGGCAGCGCGCAGGACGATCAGGAGAGCAGCGAATACAACCTGCGCGCCAACGAGATGATCACGTGGACGCACGGGCCGAACCTGGTGAAGTACGGAATCAATGTGCCGCACTTCAGCCGGCGCGTTTTCGACGATCACACCGACGAGGACGGCACCTATACGTACAGCCCGACCTATGCGGCGGATGGCACGCTGATCGCGTCGGCGATCGAGAACGAGCAGGCCGGCGATCCCTCAGGCTACACGCTGAAAGAGGGGCAGACGCGCTTCGTCTACCACCAGCAGGAAGTAGGGGCGTTCGTTCAGGATCAAATCAAGGTGACGCCGCGGCTGTCGCTCACGCCGGGGCTGCGCTACGACTGGCAAAACTTTCTGCGTGGAGACGTAAACAATTTCTCTCCGCGGTTTTCGTTTGGGCTGGTGCTGAACAAGGCGCACGAACTGGTTTTGCGCGGGGGCGGCGGGATCTACTACGACCGCATCGGCTCGAGTCCGCTGCTCGATGTAGCGCGCTATCAGGAAGCGAAGATGCGGTTGCTGCAGATTTCCGCGAATGAGGAACCGCTTTGCTACCCTATCGCGTCCTGCGTCAGCGTGGATGCGCTGCCGCCGACCATCGTCGAATTGGCGCCGGGAATCAAAACGCCGTATCAGATTCAGGAAGGCATCCTGATCGAGCGGAAGGTGGGCGAGAAGGGCAATCTTTCCATTGGCGGGCGGATGAATCGCGGCGTCGATGTTTTTCGCTCCGTGGATCTGAATGCGCCTCTGGGCCCGACGTACTCGGCGCGTCCTGATTCGCGCTTCTCGCAGGTGCGCCAGATGCAGTCGGCGGGGACGCAAAAGGGCGCAGCGCTGGACATCAATTACCGGGGACGCTTCAACAAGCGCTTCACGGGTTTCGCCTGGTATAGCTGGAGCCATTACGAGAACAACACCAGCGGCATCTGGTGGTTTCCCGAGCAGCAGCAGGATCCGAATGCGGACTGGGCGCCGGCGGACTGGGACCAGCGGCAACACTTCGGCATCTACGCGAGCCTGAACCCGCATCATCTGCTGAGCCTGGGCGTGGGCGTGTTTGCGAACAGTGGCCGTCCGTGGACGATTCTGACGGGCACCGACGCCTATGGGGACAACCTGTTCAACGCGCGCCCCGAGGGCGTGGCGCGCAATTCCGAAATCGGCCCCGATTATGCCGACATGGACCTGCGCTGGGGCTACGACTTCAAGCTCCACCCGAAGGAACTGGACCGCAGTCCCACGGTGGGCGTCTCGGTCGCCTCGTTCGACGTGCTGAACCATCCGAATGGCTCGTACGTGGATACCGTTGAGGGCAGTCCCGACTTTGCGCAGGTGACGAGCGCCGATGCGCCGCGGCGCACGCAATTGGGTATGCGTTTCAACTTCTAGGCGCCCGCCGGCGTGCGCCGTCGCGGCCCGCGCAGCCATGGCTGCGACCGTGGATCGGAGTCGATTCGTTGCTAAAGCATTGATTTCAGCAGCGATATGCCGACGGCTTTGCATGTTCCTCGGTCCGGAAGCAGCGGTGCGTGAACCTGCTGCTGACCGCGCCCTTTCAGGAATAGCCGGCAGGCGACGCGTCTGCATCCCCGTGTCCAGCTGGATGACAGTTGCAGCGGGCTAACACTTTTTTGTCATGCCAAAGCCGCGCGCGCAAGGCACAATGATATTCAGCAGAAACGCCGGCAGTCCCTACTGAATCGTTCGAGCCGGGTGTGCCATAGACCGGCTCAGCAGGCTGAACCGGCTCATCGCAAAAGCGAACGCGCAGGCAGAAAGCTGCCGAAAAGCGGCGCGGGTGCGATGAGGAGGGCACGCGGGGCGCTTGCATTGCAGAGCGCGACCGACGGCGGATCTGATAATGATTCTGAAATATCGAGTTGCATTCTCCGTCCGGGAGCCCCCAATGCGAACGATGGCATTACCAGCGCAGGACTGACAGGCGTATTGATGCAGACGCGCGTGGATCTGCTGACCGGATGAGTCTGACCCTCGAAGTTGGGTGTGAAGCAGATTTTCAGTCATGCATAGCGACGACAAGCTGGCGAAAGATGTAGCACGTCTGTATTCGTGGGCGAATGTGGAAGACGCCCCCTATCGCGATTTTTCCCGGCAAAGAAGGCCGACGCGCGCGGTCGAGACGCCGGAAAGGGTCGCGGAAACGGGGAGCTCGGAAGGCAATGGAGCGGGCGCTTCGAGCGGCGCGGATGCGGCGGGGATGGCGGTTTCGCGAGCCGAGGAGGCCGGCCTGCCGGCGTTCCGCGAGGAAGCCGGAGAACTGCATCGCAATTCGGTGATGCGGCCGATCACCGCGGTTGAGCAGAATCTTCCCGTGCCTTCGCCGTCCGTCGGGCCGTCCGTCGGGCTGGCCGTCGGGGCGGCTCCGGCGGTTGCATTTCCGGCTCCCGGACAATTCACAACGGCGGATGCCCGCGAATTTCACCCGGTGCTTTCGGTGTACTCGATCGCCGGAGGGGTGGGCAAGACGACCCTGTGCGCCAACCTCGGGCGGGCGCTCTATTCGATCGGCGATCGGGTGCTGCTGGTCGACGCGTCGGGCAGCGGACTGCTGCCTTTCTACTTCGGGGCGAACGATCTGAGTCCGGGAGTGCATACGTTTTTTGTTCCGGGCATTCAGCGGCCGCCGCTACGGATAATCGGCGCGGACGAGATCACGCCGGAATGGCTCAACACGGATGTCCGGCGGGAGATGGATTCGTCGTACTGGACGGTGTTCGATCTGGGAGCGGGCTCGGCGAGCCTGCTGCCGCAGATTCTGAACATGTCGTCGTTCCTGCTGATCCCGCTGTTGCCGGACCTCAACTCGATTCTGACGGTGTCCCGGGTTGAGTCCACGCTGGAAGCGATGCGAGCCAGGGGGTCGGAAATTCCTTCTCCTTTTTACATATTCAATCAGTTTGACGAGGCCAACCCGATTGACCAGGGCGCGCGCGATCTGATCCTGAGACAGTGCGGCGGGCGGCTGCTCCCGACATCGATTCGCCACGATCCCGAGGCGGCTGCGGCCATTGCTGCGAGGAGAACGGTGATCGATCACGCGCCCGGCTCGGAGATTGCCAGCGCCTCGATGAAACTGGCGGCGCTGTTTCAGCGAGCGGTGACCGTGAGCCGCAACCGGCGATCCTCCAGCCGTTGGGATGAGTCATGAAAAGGGTTCTGGATAAGTGGGAGGCGCTGGGGACGGGCTCGGGCATTGCAGCGGGCGTTGCCCGCATGGTGGTCTACGCGCTGCTGCTGTTTCTGGCCTTCGAGTGCGTGACGATCGACTTCAACTGGTCGGAGCAGGGCGTTCTTGGAATTCTGACCATTGCGCTGACGTTTGCGCTGAACAGCATTTCCGAGTCGGAGCTGATCACGCTGGCGCTGATGTTCGCCTCGATGCTGGCGACGGCGCGGTATGCCTATTGGCGCTTCGTGACGGTGTATCAGGCTTTGACCAGCCCCAACCATCACGTCTTCTGGCTCGACATTATTCTGATGCTGATCCTGCTTTCGGCCGAGTTATACGCATGGATGGTTCTCTACCTGGGATACATTCAGTCGGCACGGCCGCTGCGACGCCCCCCGGTGCCGCTGCCGCGCAGCCTGGAAGAATGGCCGCACGTGGATCTGCTGATTCCCACGTACAACGAGCCGCTGGCGGTGGTGCGGTCGACGGCCTTCGCGGCGCTCAACATCGACTATCCGCCGGAGAAGCTGCACGTCTATGTGCTCGACGATGGACGGCGCGAGGCGTTTCGCGATTTCTGCCGGGACGCGGGCGTGGGTTACATCACCCGGCCGGACAACAAGCATGCCAAAGCGGGCAACATCAATCACGCGCTTAAGGAGCTCGCGTCGCCCTACGTGGCAATTTTCGATTGCGATCACGTGCCGACGCGCAGCTTTCTGCAGGTGACGCTGGGATGGTTCCAGCGGGATGCGAAGCTGGGCATGCTGCAGACGCCGCACTTCTTCTATTCGCCCGACCCGTTCGAACGGAATTTGAATCAGTTCATGTCCATTCCCAACGAAGGGGAGCTGTTCTACGGGATTCTGCAGGATGGAAACGATCTCTGGAACGCCACGTTTTTCTGCGGATCGTGCGCGGTTTTGCGGCGCAAGGCGCTCGATGAAATCGGCGGGATCGCAACCGAGACTGTGACAGAAGACGCGCATACCTCTCTGCGCATGCAGATGCGCGGATGGGGAACCGCCTACATCAATATTCCCCAGGCCGCGGGACTGGCGACGGAGAGCCTTTCCAGTCATGTCGGGCAGCGCATCCGCTGGGCGCGCGGCATGATCCAGATCCTGCGCACCGACAATCCGGTGTTTGTGAAGGGGCTGAAGTGGCCGCAGCGGTTGTGCTACTTCAACGCGATGATCCATTTTCTGTATGCGGTGCCGCGCCTGGTGTTTCTAACCGCGCCGCTGGTGTTCATGCTGCTGGGGCGCATCAACATCCCCGGCTACTGGATCGCAATTCTCGCGTATGCGCTGCCGCATCTGTTTTTATCGAACGTGACGAACTACCGGATTCAGGGCAAGTATCGCTACTCGTTCTGGAACGAGGTGTACGAGACGATTCTGGCGCCGTACATTCTGGGGCCGACGATCTTCGCGCTGATCAATCCGAAGCTGGGCAAGTTCAACGTGACGGCGAAGGGCGGAATCGTCAGGAAGAGTTTCTTCGACTTCAACATTGCCCGTCCCTATCTGATCCTGCTGTATCTCAATTTTCTGGGACTGGCGATTGCGCCGTTTCGCTTCTTCTTCTGGAACGCCGATCATCCGGGAACCATTGTGATGAACGTCGTCTGGATACTGTTCAACCTGGTGATTGTCGGCACCGCGAACGCGGTTGCGATGGAATCGCGCCAGTTGCGCAAGGACGTGCGCATCGAACTGCACCGGCCGGTGGAGGTGCAGATCCCGGGCCGGCCCTCGGTGTTCGGGGAATCCGCCGATATGTCGCTGGGAGGAGCGTCGGTGACGCTGGAAGAGCCCATCGACGTGCCGCCGGGAACGCCGCTGCGCTTGATTTATCCGCTGCGCCGTCTGCAGGCGTCGCTCCCGGCGACCGTAGTGGGGGCGCAGAGCATGAAGCTGCGGGTGCAGTACGATCCGCTGTCTCTCGAGGAAGAAGAGATGCTGACGCTGGTGCTTTTCTCGGGCGCCGACACGTGGCTGACGCGGGCGGAAAAGCGGCAAACCGATCGTCCGCTGCGCAGCTTCGGACGCCTCATGATCCTGTCGGTGCGGGGCGTGAAGTATGCGCTGCTCGCGCTGATCCCGCGCAGGAAGGCGCGCGAGGAGCTGGCGTCGGCGGGGGCCCGGGCGGCTCTGATCCTGGCGGCGATGTTGCTGGCCGCGCCGGCGTTGAATCTTCACGCGCAGGCGAAACGCGCGGCGGCTGGCGCCGAAGTTGCGGAGGCCGGCGAGGGAAGCTTCCACTCCACGCTGTCGTTCAGGGACGCCGGGATTCCCGACACGATCGAGCTGCAGGGGCTGATGGCGTCGCGGAGCGTGCCGTTCACGCTGCCGTACACCGAGGTAGTGCAAAAGGCCACGCTGCACCTGCACTATTCATTTTCGCCCGGGCTGATTGCCGAGTTGAGTCATTTGAATGTGCTGCTGAACGGCACGCTGATCTCGAGTCTGCCGGCCCCGGCGGCGAAGGACGACAGGCCGGAACAACTGAGCGCCAACCTGGAGCTGCCCGCAGAATTGCTGGCGCGCACCAACGTGCTCACCCTGCAGTTTGCGGGGCACTATGCGCAGAGCTGCGAAGACCCCGCGAATCCGGCGCTCCGGGCGCGCGTCGGCGTGAACTCCGCGCTGGACCTTGCCGGTTCGCTGCTGCCGCTGGCGGACGACCTGAAGCTGCTGCCGCTCCCGTTCTTCGACAGCGAGGCAACGGGATCGTCGGCATCGGTTCCATTTGTCTTTCTGCGCCAGCCCAGCACCCAGGCGCTGACCGCCGCGGGGGTGCTGGCATCGTGGCTGGGGGTACGCGCCAAATCGAAGCCGCTGGAATTTCCTGTGACGGAAGGGCCTGCGCTGCCGGGCGGAAACGTCATCCTGCTGATCGAGAATCCGGACGATGTGCCGCGCGGACTGGATGTCGATGCCTGGAGCCCGGTCGTCGCCATCCGGCCCAACCCGGGCGATCCTTTCGGCAAAGTGCTGGTGGTGGCGGGGAGCAATGCTTCGCAATTGCTGGCCGCGGCGCGCGCTGTGGCTCTGGAGGTTCTGCCTTTGGAAGGCAGGACCGTCCCGGTTCCGGATTTCGCGATGCCGCCGCCGCGCCAGGCGGACGACGCGCCCTACTGGCTCAGCGCGGAGCGCGCCTCTCCGCTGTGGCCCTATGCCGCGAATGAAGAAGCAAGCGATGCCTCGGGACCGCTGCCGGTTTATCTTCGCATTCCTCCGGACCTCTACTACGGCGATCGCACCAGTATCGCCCTGCATGTGGATTACAGCTACAACGCGAGCCAGGTTCCGCAGAGCGCCCGTTTGCAGGTGGATGCCAACGGCTCGACCGTCGGGGAACTGCCGTTGGCGAAGGGCGATGAACCGAAGACCCGCGCTTCCGGTGTCGTGGACATCCCGCTCGAAAACCTGCGTCCCTTCGCCAATACATTTCTGTTCAGCTTTCTTTTCCAGCCACCCAAGCCGGAGCATTGCCAGGTAGTTCCTGCGGTGAATCTGCAGGGAGGGATCCGGCGGACCTCATGGCTGCAGCTGAACGGCCTGCATCACTGGGCCATCATGCCCGACCTTGAGTTGTTTGCGAATGCGGGTTTTCCGTTTACGCGGTACGCGGATCTGTCGCAGACGCGGGTGGTGCTGCCGTCGCAGCCTTCCCCGCAGGAGATTGGCGTCTACCTGACGCTGCTGGCCTATTTTGGAAGCCAGACCGGGTTTCCGGCGGTGCGCGTGCAGGTGGGGGATTCCTCGACGACGGGAAAGGACGCCGACTATCTGGTGTTGGGAACCTCCGCCGACCAGCCGGCGCTACAGCAGTTGAATCAGCATCTGCCGGTGGCCGTGGACGGCGACGGCTTCAGCGTGACGGGCAGCGGCAGCATCGTCACCGCCGCAGAGCACCTGTGGTGGCAAATTGCGGAGATGCGGCCGAAGTGGTGGGGCGACATCGGGGCGTCGAAAGACCGCGCGGCGCTGGTGGGAAGCCTGGCGGAGGTTCCCGACGCTTTGGTTCAGGGCATTCAGTCACCGTGGAACGCGAATCGTTCGGTGGTGAGCATCACGTTTCACAGCAATGAGTCGGCGAGCACGTTTGCCACGTCGTTCATCGCGGCGTCGGCGTCGGGCGACATCGGCCAGTCGGTGAGCGTTCTGCACGGGCGCAATTTCGCGTCCTACCGGATCGGCGACGAGGTCTACTACATCGGGCATCTGCAGTGGTACTCGCTCATTCGTTATCGTCTGCGGCAGTTCCCGTGGCTGATCGTCGTGCTGACCTTCGTTCTCGGCCTGTTCGTGGTGCCGTGGGCGCAGGCTCGCCTCGACCGCAGGGTGCAGGCGCGGCTGGAGGCGCGGGAGACATGAGGGCCGGTTGGCTCATGCTGGCGGCGCTCGCATTGCCCCACGGTCTCAACGGAGACACCGGCAGCGGGTGGCCGCTGTGGAGCGCCTACTCTGCGCACTTTGTCAGCGCAGAGGGCCGCGTCATCGATCCCGACCGGAACTCGATGACGACCTCAGAGGGGCAGGGTTACGCCATGTTCTTTGCGCTGGTGGCGGACGACGCGCCGGCGTTCGAACGGGTCCGTTCGTGGACGGAGAACAACCTCGCGCACGGGAATCTGGGCGGCAATCTGCCGGCATGGAGCTGGGGACAAGCGGGCGGCGGAGCGTGGGGCGTGCTGGACGAGAACTCGGCCGCCGATGCGGATCTGTGGATCGGATACAGCCTGGTGGAGGCGGGTCGCCTGTGGCGGAAGCCGGCGTACACGGCATCCGGCCAGGGGCTGTTGCGGCAGATTGCCGACAAAGAGGTTGCCGACCTGCCTGGCGCCGGGCCGGTCCTGCTGCCGGGGCGCGCGGAGCTCTTCTCGACGCCGGGGCATTGGGTGGTGAACGCGAGCTACTCGCCGCTGCCGGTTCTGATGGGAGCGGCGGCGGCGGCGCCGGAGGGGCCGTGGAAGAAAATGGCTGTGGCGCTGCCCGGCTGGCTGCAGCGGGCAAGTCCCTCCGGGTTTGCGATGGACTGGGATCGCGATTCCGAAGGAATTTTTGCGGCGTCGGGGAACCCCGGGGATCTTTCGCATCCGGCATGCGGCAGCTACGACGCGATCCGCGTCTACCTGTGGGCCGGAATCACGGACCAGCAGACCCCGGGCGCAAAAGAAATCCTGCAGATTTTTGCTCCCATGGCGCGGCTCATGAAAGCGACCGCCAATCCGCCGGAGATGATTTCCGCGGATGGAGGTATTCTCAGCAGAAGCGCTCCGGCGGGATTTGCGGCGGCGCTGGCGCCATTTCTGGCGAGTTCAGGCGATGCGCCTGGCGCCGAAGCCCTGCTCCGGCGAGTGGACGCGCAGATCGACCCGCAGAGCGGGCTGGTGGGGAAGCCGCCCCGGTATTATGACCAGAATCTGGCGCTGTTCGCGCTGGGCTGGCAGGAACAACGCTTTCGGTTCGCACCCGATGGAGAACTGAGGGTTCGATGGAAAAACTAGAGCACGCAGTTCGCAGGTTGTTGGTATGCGCGGCGATGGGAGCAATCGCTGCCGGTTGTCCAGGAACTCTCCACGCGGCCTCGTCGGCCGAGCAGGCGCTGCTGGCGCGCGCACAGTCGCTGGCCTCGCACGGTCATGTGGACATGGCCGTGCAGATCTGGCAGCAGGTGCTGCTGTCGGACCCGCAGAGCCGGGAAGCGCTGGCGGGCGTTGCCCGCGCCGAGATGCAGCTGGGCAAGCCCCAGGATGCGGAGAAGTATTTGAGCCGGCTGCGAACGCTGGGGGGATCGGCGGCAGAGATTGCGCAGATTGAAGCGATGCCCCACGTGCAACCGCCGGCCGTCCGCCTGGATGAGGCGCGGCGTCTCGCCCGAAGCGGCCAGTACGACCAGGCCCTGCGGATCTATCACGATGTTTACGGCGGCCAGCCGCCTGCGGGCGATGCGGCGCTCGAATACTACGATACGGAGGCGGCGATTCCGGCCGGGCGGCAGGATGCAGTCGCAGGGCTGCGGCGGCTGGCGCAGCAGTTCCCGGCGGATTCGCGGTACGCGGTCACCCTCGGGCGCATCCTCACCTACGATCCGCGGACGCGGGCCGAGGGCATCGGGATTCTGGAGCGGTATCCGAGCGCATCGGCAGCCCAGGAAGCTCTGAAGCAGGCCGAGGCATGGAACGAAATCGCTCCGGCGGGGCGTTCGGCGAACTCCGCGCCAGCAGGCAATCCAGTAGAGGCTGCGGCCTATCGCGACCTGAACAGCGGTCATTTTGAAGAGGCGCGCCGGCTCTTCGAGGAGATTCTGGCCAGGGATCCGAATCATGCCGGGGCGCTGAGCGGCATGGGCTATGTCGCGATGAAGGAGAAAGATTTCTCCGCAGCAGAGAATTATCTGGAACGGGCACGGACAGCGGGCGCCACGGGACTGGAAAGCGCGATCGCCCTCTCGCAGTTCTATCAAAAGATGGCCAGCGGCGATGCCGAGCTTACGCGCAATAACAGCGGCGCTGCCATTGAAGCGTATCGGGCGGCGCTGCAACTGAAGCCATCGAGTCCGGAGGCGCTGGAGGCACTGGGCGGAGCGCTGCTGCAGCAGGGGAGCGTCGCCGAGGCGGAAGATCTGTTTCAGCGGGCGCTGCGTGCCATGCCCGATCGCGCCGGATCGTGGCGAGGGCTGTTCATGGCGCAGTCGGCCGCGGGCGATGCGCAGGACGCGGTGGCCACCAGCGATCGCATGCCTGCGGGCATTCGCGCGCAGATGAATACCGAACCCGACTACCTGCGCGCGCTGGCCGAGGACGATCTGGCGCTGGGCCGCAAAGCAGAGTCCGACAACGTCGTTCGGAAGGCGCTGGCGCTGCCGTTTCCGAATCAGGGGCGCGATCTGCCGCCGGATCGGCAGATGCAGTATGCGGCCCTGCTGATGACGGCGAAACGCTACGATCCGGCGCTGCAACTCTATCGCCAGGTGATCGCCGCAGATCCTGGCAACATGGGCGCGTGGCGCGCACTGATCGCGGCCCAGCATCAGATGGGAAACGACGAAGCGGCGCTGGCGACCATCGGGGGCATGCCGCAGTCAGCCTTCGACCAGATCGAGAACGATGCCGGATTCCTCGCGCTGGTGGGCTCGATCTATCAGTCGCAGCGCGACTGGGCGCGAGCCGAGAAGTATCTGGAAAGGGCGCTGGCGAAAAGCAGCACTCCCGGCACCGCCACAGAACTGCAACTGGCGGACGTTTACGCCGCCGAGGGCAAGGTGCAGGCGGCGTATGCGATCTACCGGCGGGAAACACAGACGCACGCGGAGAACCTGGCAGGATGGCGCGGGTTGCTGAACACGCTCCATCAATCCGGGCAGGACCGCGAGGCGCTGCAGGAATTGTCCACAATGCAGGAGTCCACGCGGCTGCGGCTGGCAGCCGACCCAGGGTATCTGCAGACGCTGGCCTCCATCGAAGGGGCAACCGGAGAGAACGCCGAGGCGCTGCGGACCTTCGACCAGCTTTCCGGCGTCTACGCGGCGCAGAGTATGCCGATGCCGGCCGATGTGCAGATCCAGTACGGCTGGGCGCTGCTGCAGGCCGGGGCGGACAGCAGGCTGTACGCGCTGGTGTCGAGCGTGGACGCGGCGTCCGATCTCAGCGACGCGCAGCAGGCGAACCTGAACAAGCTGCTGGCGGCGTGGAGCGTTCGCCGCGCCGCCATCGCGGCTGGTGCCGGGGATCAGCGCCGCTCGATTGCCATTCTGGAAACCGCGGCGCGCGCCATCCCGGCCAACACCGATATCCTGAACGCGCTGGCCGGAGCTTATCTGAAAGCAGGCGAAGCGAAGCGCGCGGTTCTGGTGTATGCGTCGCTGGATATGGGCGCTGCGACGCGCCCGCAGATGCAGGGTGCGATCGGCGCGGCGCTGGCCGCCGGGGATACGAAGCACGCCGTGAGTTGGCTGGAGTCGGCGCTCGACCGCTTTCCGAACGACGCAGCCATCCTGAAGATGGCGGCCGAATACGAGCAGGCGACCGGCAATTCCGCACGGGCCGAGGCGTATTATCGCGCCGCCCTGGCCGCCATGGGACCGGCGTCTGCGATGGAGCTTCTCCCACCCCGCGGAGGCGCGACCGGCGTGCCCGGCGCGGATTCTCCCACGCGTGACCTGATGGATTTGTTGGCTCCGAGGGGATCCGGTGCGGGCGACGGCAGTTCCGGGGCTCCGGGTACACAGAGCGGATCGGCGAATCTTAGCTGGCAGGAAGCACCTGTCCGTTCGGTTCCAACGCTGGGCGACTTCGCGCAGTCTTCCTCACAGGAGCGGCCAGGCGCATGGCCGGTTGCGGGCGACAGCGGCGCGGGCCATGCGAGCGCGGTCGCCGATCGTCCTGAGCCGGCAGGAACAGCGGGCGGGCTCGACGCGGAAAATTGCTGCGACGATCTGCGCCCGCCGGCGACGGTGCCGCCGCTGCAACTCCCGAAGATGCTGCCGCGGGAGGCGCAGGCCTCGCAGGATGCGCGACCGGTGGACGCGGATGTGTCTGCGCCGGATGCAACAGCGGTACCGGCGCCGCAAAGCGACCGGCGGCTCACGGTTCCGCGTTCGACGGCGCGCCTTGAAACCACCGGCGCGGATGACGACGCAGCCATTGATCTGGAAAGCGCGGCGCGCACGCTGGTGACGCTGGACGCGACCTACCGCCAGCCGCTGCGGAGCATTCCTGCGCCGGATGATCCCGCGCCCGCTCCGCTGGCAATGGTGCAAAGTGCCCCGCAGCAATTGGGCCCACTCACTCCGCCGGTGCGGGGCGGCCTGCGGTCAGAGCCATTACCGGGGATCGAGGTGGATGAGGGGATTGCCCTCGACACCAGCCAAGACCCGGCAGGGCAGAAGGAGACCGGGCCGCAGGCGCTGCCGCCGCTGACCGGTCCGGCCACCGCGGTACAGCACGCGAAGACGCCGCGCGAAGAGATCAACGAACAACTCGCGATCCTGAAGGGTGCGTCGAGCGGCTGGCTGGGCGGTTCTTCCGGCGTCGACTATCGCAGCGGGCAGCCGGGCTACGATCGCCTGGCGGCTTACGACTCCGAGGCGGAAGCTTCGGGCCCGCTGGGCTCCGCGGCCCGCCTGACGGTGATCGCTGAGCCGGTGCTGCTCGATTCCGGCGCGGCCACCGGCGCGGCCACGATACGGCAGGGAACGCTGCCGGCGACTGCGATCCCGGCGCAGGAGTCGGCCTCCGGTTTGGGCGGAGAACTCCAGTTGCGCACCCGCGACTTCGCCGCATCCGTCGGGACCACGCCGCGCGGCTTTCTTGTCGCGAATATCATTGGCGGACTCTACCTGCATCCTCCGGCGCGGCACTTTACGGTCACGCTGTCGCGCGCTCCGGTCGTGGATACGCAGCTCTCCTATGCTGGTCTGCGCGACCAGGGAAGCCAGGGGCCGACCTACGCCGGCAACGTATGGGGAGGCGTGATTGCGAGCGGCGGCGAACTCCAGGTGGCGTCCGGCGATGGCCACTCCGGATGGTATCTGCAGGGCGGAGGCCAGTACCTGGATGGCATTCACGTGCCGTCGAATAAGCGGTTCGACGGCGACGTGGGAGCGTACTGGGGAGTCTGGCACAGTGCGGACTCCGCGAACGTAACCGTGGGCATGAATTTTTTCGGGATGCACTACACGCAGAACCTGCGCTACTTCACCTACGGGCAGGCAGGATACTTTAGTCCCGACGCCTATGTTGTGGCGGGCGTGCCGGTGTCGGTGAACGGGCACTATGAGCAGAAGTTTCACTACAAGCTCACCGCCAGCCTGGGGCTGCAGGCGTTCAATGAAGAGGCGTCGCCGTACTTCCCGATCGATCCGGCCGTCCAGACGGCGGAGGGCAATCTGTACTACCCGGCACAGACCAGTGTGGGCGGCAATTACGACTTCGAGGGCGAGGGGGCCTACGCCATCGCGGATCACTGGTACGCGGGCGGGTATCTGAGCTTCAACAACTCGCGCGACTATGCCAGTTCGAGCGCAGGGTTTTACCTGCGGTATCTTTTCCGGCCGCAGCCCCAGGGCGACGACACTTCTCCCACCGGACTTTTCCCCGCGCGCGGCTATCGGCCGCTGCAGGTTCCCTGAGGACGATTGCATGCATCGTTTCCAACTTCCAATGGGTGGCATCGGACGCCGCATCGCGGCGGCGGGCACGCTCCTGTTTGCTTTTGCCGGACTGAACGGCTGCACGACGGTCGCCGGGTCGAGTGCCGCGACGCTGGTGCGGGTGATCGATACCTCCCAAAACGCGCCCGCTCTTGATGCGTATGTGGCGACCGTTCCGATCGCTTACAACTTTGTCGGCGCCAGCGTCACCAATTATGCGTTTCTGGGACCCGGGACCGCGACGGTCGACATCGATACGCATTCGCCGCATGCGATCGTGGACCAGCTGAGCGGGAAATTTCTCGCCGGGGCACAGCACTCCATCTACATCACCGACCAGGGCAGCACCTACACGGCCGCGCTGCTTACGGACCAGAACACCCCGGCGCCCAACGGAGATGTTTCTTTCAGGTTCCTGCAGCAGGCGAATGCGACGGGCGCGGTGGACGTGTATCTGGTCCCCAACGGCTCGACGATCGCCGATGCGAAGCCGGTCTATTCCGCGCTCGCCGCCGGCACCGTGACGGCGTATATCGATGTCCCGGCAGACACGTACGAGATCGCGATTGCGCCGGCAGGGACGGTCATCAGCACCACCAGCAAAAATTTGACGGTGTATACGAGCACGTCCACGACGTTTACCACCGGCCAGGTGCGCACCGTGCTGATCCTCGATGCGCAACTCGTCGCCACCCCCCCGGTGACGATTCTGGTTGCCAGCGATGTGGATTAGCCGGGAGCGGATGCGTTCCGCCGCTGCAGGTGGATGGCTTCTGCGTCATCGCAAGTGGGAACAGCGCACCGCGACGGGAATCACCGTCGGCTGCGCCTTGGAATCGCTGCCTCGAGCTATTGCACCACCACGGTGACGGTGGTCTTCGCGGTAACAGAGCTATTTGCTGCGTCGATCGCCGTCACGCTGAAGGTGTAGTTGCCGGCGGTCGTTGCCGGGGTCACCGGGGGTGGTTTCGTGTGACTGCCGCCGCCACCGCCGCATCCCATCAGGCTCGTTCCCGCCAGGGCAATGAGAATGGCTGCGAGCATGGAGAGCGAGCGCCGACGGCGGGCGGGAATGCCCAGCAGAAGGACGCAGGCGAGGGCGGCGCCGCCGCCGCCGATCCAGCGCAGGCCGGATCCCGCGGGCGTGAGCATGGCTGACGAACTGGAGGCCGTGGTGCTGACGTTGAGGGTTGCCGTTCCATTGGCTCCGGCTGCGAGCGTGAGAGAAGTGGGGGTCATGCTGCACGTGGGAAGGCTTTGCGCGCCGGAGGGCGACGAAGTGAGGGCGCAGGTGAGATTCAGGGTGCCCGAGTACGCGCTGCCGGCGTTGAATGTAACCGTGGAAGTTACAGTTCCGCCAGGCGAGACAGGTGAGGTGGAGGAGGCGGAGCTGACGACGGGCGAAACGGTGACGGCGGCGGTTCCGCTGGAGACCGCGAAATTTGAATCGCCCGAATACGCGGCGGTGAGGGTATTGCTGCCGGAGCTGAGAGCGCCGGCGGGAATGGTGAAGGAGGCCGCGCCGCTGTTCAGAGTCTGCTGTCCGCTGAAGCCCGGAGCGGTGAGTGTCACGGAGCCTGTGGGCGTGGGCTGCCCGGTGGCGCCAGTGACGGCGACAGCCACCATTTCGGACTGCTCATCCGTGATGGAGGTTGCGGCCGGGGTGACGGAGACGGTCGCCATTGCAGTTCCAATGGCCTGTGTGACGGTGATGGACGCAGATCCCGCAGCGGCGTCGTAGCTGGAGGAGCCGGCGGCATCCGGGGTGTAGGCCACAGAGAGCGCGTCACTGCCGACGGCCAGCGATCCGGCAGCAATGCTGATAGTCGCGCTGCCGCCGGCGAGAGTTGCAGACGATGACGAATAGCTTCCGCTGGTGAGCACTACTGATCCCGTCGGTGTGGGATTGCCCGTGCCTCCGGCGACCGCAACTGAAACGCTAAGCGGCTGCGCCGTGGTGAGGGTGGTGGCAGACGGGGTTACAGTGACCGTGGGCTCGATCTTCGGCACGCTCACCGTGACTGTGGCGGATCCCGTGGACGCGTTATAGTCCGCGGAACTCGCCGTATCGGGCGTGTAGGCGACTGCAAGGGTGTCACTGCCGGTCGTGAGCGATCCGGCAGGAACGGCGATGGTCGCGCTGCCACCCGAGAGAGTCCCCGCGGATGAGGTGTAGCTGCCGCTCGAGAGCACCACCGATCCCGTCGGAGTTGGATTGCCGCTGCCCCCACTAACCGCAACCATGACGCTGAGCGGTTGCGCCGTCGTGATGGCGACCGCGGACGGGGTGACGGTCACGGTCGGGCTAAGCTTCCCGATTGCGTACGCCGCCATGGCAACTGGACTGTTGGTGAATCCGCCTGCCGCGGCGAACGCCTTGATGGTCTCGGACCGGCTGACGGTGATGGGGCTGCTGCACAGCGGCGAACTGCTGGTGGGAGCCGTTCCGTCGGTCGTGCAGTAGAGGGTGGCGTTAGGCGTGGCGTCAGAGACGGTGACCGACTGCGCGACGGCATATTTGCCGGCCGCGACGTTGAAGGTGGGCGCGGCGGCGGCGCTGGTGAAGGTGACTTTGCGAACGCGGTGATCGCACTCATCCGCGAGATAAAGGTTGCCGGAGGCATCGAAGGAGAGGCCGCCTGGCGAACAGAAATTGGCCAGCGTCGCCGATCCGCCGTCTCCGTTGAAGCCGGAATAGCCGCTCCCGGCAATGGTCGAGAGGCTGGAGCTACCCGCAGCCAGCTCGCGCACCGTGCTAAACGAGGAGATATAGAGATCGCCAGAGGCATCGACAGCGAGGCCGGCCGGATAGATCTCGGCTTGGGTCGCCGGCAAGCCGTCGCCACTCGACCCCTCATCTTCATTGCCTGCGATGGTGGAGATGATGCCTGTTGCCGCAGTCACCTTACGCACGCTTGCAAGAGGCTGGTCGGCGATATACACGTTTCCCGCCGCGTCGATGGCGATGGCAGAGGGGTTCGCCAGAAAAGCGGAAGTTGCAGGGCCTCCATCCCCGTGAGCGGGTCCGGGCGAGGATCCTCCACCGGCGACGGTGGTAATGATCCCGGTACTGGCGTTGACCATGCGGACGCGAAAGTCATTCCTGTCGGCAATGTAGAGGTTTCCCGCGGAGTCAAACGCCATCCCGGCAGGACTCGTGAGTTTCGCGGAGACCGCCAGTCCGCCGTCGCCGAGGGCCGTCGCAGAGGCTGATCCAGCGTACGCGGCGATGACGCCGGTAGCCGCGGCGACGACGCGGACCCGGTTGCTGGTCGTATCGGAAATGTAAAGATTACCGGCCGCGTCGAGAATGACGTCGGAGGGAACCTTGAGTTGCGCCGCCGTTGCGGGGCCGCCGTCGCCGCTGTCGCCGAATGAATGGAGCGTACCTGCGGCAATCGTGGCAATTCCCGTCGATGCGGATACCTTCCAAACTACCGCATCGCTCCCATCCGCGATGTAGGCATCACCAGCGGCATCCACTGCAACATCGGTCGGTTGGGGCAGCGACGTCTCGAGGGCCGGCAGTCCTGCCGCGCCGGGCTGGTAGGAGCCGTTGCCGGCGATGGTGGAAACCACAGAGGGAGGCGGTGCGGTGATGGTGTAGCTGGCAGTCGCCAATGCGCTGGGAGTATAGCCCGGGGCAACAGCCACCGCTTTAAGAGTAATCGAGCCGTTGACGTAGATCGGCCCGCCGTATCCCGGGCCCTCCGTGGAAGGCGTGGATCCATCGAAGGTGATATAGATTTCCGCGCCCGGCGTGGTGTCGGTAAGGGTGATGGTCTGCGGACTGGCGTAGGTCGCGCCCTGCACGCTGAAGGTGGGAGTCGCCGTCATCGCTGTGGGCGGGTTGCCGGGAGCTGTTACTTCGCGCACGCGCCCATAGGTCTCGGCAACGTAGAGGTTGCCAGCGGAGTCGAGCGAGACTCCCATCGGATCGCACAAACCGGCGTCGGCGGCGGGCGCGCCGTCGCCGATGACACCGAGACAGTAGATGACGTTGCCAGCCAGCGTGGTGATGATGCCGGTGGTGGCGTTGACCCCGCGAATCCGATAGTTCTCCGTATCCGCGATGTACAGGTTGCCGGAAGCGTCGAGCGCCACATCCGAGGGGAAGTTGAGCTGCGCGCTGGTCGCAGGACCTCCGTCGCCGCTGTAGCCGCCCACTGTCTCGCCTTCGTAAGTCCCTGCAACCGTGGAAATGACGCCCGTGGAGGCATCCACTTTTCGGATGAGGCAGTCGAAGGAGTCGGAGATATACAGGTTGCCGTTGCTGTCGAGCGCGAGGCCCTGGGGACCACCGAGGAAGGCGCTGGTGGCCGGCCCTCCATCTCCGATTGACGGATATTGCAGCGAGGTTCCTCCGCCGGCATAGGTGGTGATGGTGCCGGTGACTGCGGCCACCTTCCGTATGCGGCCGCCTCCTAAGTCGGAGATATAGAGGTTGCCGGCGGAGTCCACCGCGAGGCCGTCGGGGTTTGACATCTGAGCTTGCGTTGCCGGGCCGTTATCGCCGCTCTCGCCGGGAGTGCCATTGCCGGCAACCGTGGTGATGATGCCGGACTGCGCTGCGATCCTACGGACAACGCTGTTATAGCTGTCGACGATATACAGATTGCCAGAATTGTCGAAGGCAAGAGCCCACGGGCCATCGAGGGTGGCGCTGGTGGCCGGTCCCTGGTCTCCGCTGTAGCCTGGAGCGCCTGTGCCGGCGATGGTGGTGATGATTCCGGTGCCAGCTGCGACTTTGCGGATCACATTGTTGCGGGAATCCGCGATGTACAGGTTGCCCTTGCTGTCGAGGATAGCCTTGGTGGGACTGTTGAGCAGCGCACGCGTTGCCGGGCCGCCGTCGCCGCCGAAGCCGGCCTCAGCCTCCGTTCCGGCGACAGTATAGATCATGCGCGTCGGTGACGAACTGATCAGGTACTCAGCCGACGCGGTCGGGCTAAGAGAATACCCCGGGGCAACGGCAGCGGCCGACACGACTTCAGGACCGGACACAGTGATCTTTCCGGTGTACGTCGTGGAATAGATCGACGGGACAGTGCCGTCGGTGGTGTAGTAGATGGTCGCGCCAGCGACTGTATCGCTGATGGTGAGCGACTGTGCGGCTGCATAGGTTCCCGCTGCCAGCGAAAATGTAGGCGTCGGCGCAACGGGGAAGTTCATCGTGTACGAGATGCCGGAATAGGTGCTCTGCTGATAGCCGGACTCGGTAGCGTAGGCCTCGATGGATTCCGTCCCGCCCTCGTTGAGCGTAATGGGACCGGTGTAGGGGACGTAGCCGTTCGTGTTGACGATTCCGCTGGCGTAGTAATAGATGGTCGCGCCGGGAATCGATTCGGTAATGGTAATGGTTTGCGCGGAGGAATAGGTTCCCTCGGCGGGAGCGATGGTGAGCGGAGCCAATCCAGAAGTAAGAGCGACGGTGGCGGATACATGCGCGGGATAGTGGCTGTCGCCCACGTAGCTGGCGTCGACGTTATGCGTCCCGACACCGACGGGAGCGACGTTGGCCAGGGTCGCGGTGGCCGTCTCGATGGGTTCGGTGAGCAGGATCGCGGCGGTATCGACGTGGCTCGTCAGCATGGCGAGATCCGGAACTCCGTCGCCGTTGAAGTCCGCAATGGCGAGGGCAAACGGTCCGAGAAACTGCGTGCTGACATTCGGAGAGGTAATCGTGGGAGTGAATACGCCGTTTCTGGCGCCGATCAGAATGTCGATCTGGTCGTAGTAGTTGTCGATGCCCGCCAGGTCGACTTTGCCGTCGTGGTTAAAATCGCCCACGGTCAGGCTGGAGAGTTCGCTGCGCACTGCAATCGGGCTGGCGGCGGTCTTTTTGAAAGTTCCATCGCCCTTGCCCAGCGCGACCTCGATGCCGCTCGAATCGGAGAACACAAGATCCAGAGCGCCGTCTCCGTTGAAATCTCCGACCACGACCGAATCGGGGGAATAATCGAGAGAGAGCGATGTCGACTTTGCTGTAAACGTTCCGTCGCCTCTACCGAGGAAGATGGTGGTGGTGGGGATGTCTTCGTAGTACGTCGTGACCACCAGGTCTGGAATACCGTCTCCGTTGAAATCGCCGCTCGCGATCAGGCCGAAATCCTCGCCGGGTTGAAGCGTGGCGCCCGCTGTAAAGGTTCCGTCACCGTTGCCCAAAAAAATGGTGGCTCCCTGGAAACCGATGTCGGCGCCAGCGACGGCCAGATCGAGCAGGCCGTCCCCATTAAAGTCGGCCGCGACCATCGAGGTGGGGTAACCGGCCGCGCCGCCTTGCTTGAGAGCGACCATGGTTTGCGGCGCGCCGAAGGTTCCGTCCCCCTTGCCCATTAGGGTCGTAATGTAACTGCCCGGGGTATTCGAATTCGTGCTCAGTGTGAGAATCGCCAGATCCGTCTTCCCGTCGCCATTGAAGTCCCCGGCGATCATCGTTGGGCTGGTCTGATTGCTTGCGCCCGTGGAGATGGGCGCGCCGGCGCTGAAAGTGCCGTCACCCCTGCCGGTGAAAATGGTGACGGAGTACGGGCCGCCGGAGGTGTTGCTGAGCCACAGCTCGGCAAGGTCAGGAATGCCATCGTGGTTGAAATCCCCGGTAACTTCAGCAACCGGGCTGCTGCTCACGGATGAAGTCTGTCCGATGAGCCAGCCAAGTCCCGCCGTGCTGCTTCCAAGCGCCGCGGTTCCGAGGGATTTGTTGCCGAAGCTGGTATCAACGAACGAGACAGTGCCAGTCGCGGCGGCAGAGCCGCCAATGCCCAACACCGTCGCGGTTAAGGAATAATCTCCGGGCTGCCCCGAGTCGGTCAGAGTGACCATGTCGGTGTAGACGGGGCTGGGCTCCGGGCCAACCGACAGCGGGACAACATTCGATGCGCTGCTTGCTCCGTACCCCTCCTGCACGAAGACAGCTTTATAGCTGTGTGAGCCGGCGCCGGGAACGAAGCTGAAGGCCGCGGTTCCGCCGGACGTGAGCGCCGCGGTGCCCAGGATGTGAACGTCGGTGCAGTAGGGGGCCGAGGCGTCACAGAAATTTACCTGGCCGGGCGTGACCGGAGTGGTTCCCGCCATCACGGTGGCCATGAGGGTGACAACCGTCCCGGGAGTGACCGTGGTTACGGTCGAGCCACCAGAGGTGAGTGCCAGTGCGGTGGTCGTTGCGGGCGGGATGCCCCACAGCGGAAGGGTGGTCGACACGCTGGCAGTGTGGCTGCTGTCTCCGGCGTAGTTGGCGTCCACCTGGTGGAGACCGGCAGGCAGCGCGAGGCTGGCCGATGCGGTTGCCGTCTCGGTGGGCTCGGTCAGGAGAAGTTGCACCCTGGCGTCGTAATAAGTGCCGACAACGATGTCGGGGTACCCGTCGCCATTCAGATCGCCCACGCCCACCATGAGGGAACCGGCAACGCTGAGACCCGAAACCACGCGGAGACCTTTGCTGAAAGAGCCGCTTCCGTCGTTCAGAAAGACGGTGGCGTTGCCGTTGGAGTCCGCCAGCACCACGTCGGGAGCGCCGTCCTGGTTGAAGTCAGCAACCTGAAACCAGGTCGCGGCCGTCTGGGTGGGAGTTGCGCTTGTGGTTGACGGGTTGAATGTGCCGTCTCCGTTACCGGTGAGGAGAGTCACCGACTCTTCGACGCCGGACTCGCCACCCGCCGCGACAGCGAGATCGACGTTGCCGTCCCCATTGAAGTCGGCCGCGGCCATCTGCACGCCGCCCCCTTCATTACCGGCTGTTCCGGATTGCACGGTTCCGGCGGTCGTGAAGGTACCATCTCCGCTGCCAAGCAGGATGGTGATGGAATCGGTGGAGGACTCCCCAACGGCGATATCCACATTGCCGTCGCCGTTGAAATCTCCCGTGGCGATGCTCGAAGGACGGATGGAAATGGAGGGGTCGGCTGCGGCGGTAAAGGTGCCGTCCCCGTTGCCCAGCAGGATGTGCAATGTGGAGTCGAAATTGTTGACAACGGCTAGATCGGCGATTCCGTCTCCGTTAAAGTCCGCGGTTATCAACTGCGAAGCGCTATCTTCTGCGTTGGGGAGCGTGGTGAGAATCGCCGGCCCAAAGGTTCCATCGCCTTTCCCGGGCAGGATTGCAAGCGAGGGGGAATAACCCATTGCCACGGCCAGATCCGGAATGCCGTCCCCGTTGAAGTCGCCGACGACCGTAGGACCGATCGGGATTTCCGATATTGCGGATGTCGAAATCTGCGTGTACGTTCCGTCGGCTTTTCCCAGGCAGATGATGAGCGGGTTTTGATTCAGGACGATGTCCGGGATGCCGTCGCCATTGAGGTCCGCCACAATGGTTGACCGTGTACCGGTGGCCGCCTGGAACGACAATGGGGTCGGCCAGGCGACGCTGGCTGTCGCCGCGCCCAGCGTACCGGTTGCCAGGACCGCGTTCGCGTGGTTCGCGTCGAGGAAAGACACGGTTCCGGTGGGAGCCGCCGTGAGGCCTGCTTCTGTAACGGTCGCGGTGACGTTGTAGCTGCCCCACTCGCCGGTTTGCAGAATCGTCGCGGCGGTGCCGACCGGGGCGACGGTTCCGGTGATCGTCAGCGCGGAAGCCGCCGACTTGCTGGCCGCGTAGGTATTGGTCTCGAGAAACGCCGCCTGATAACTGCGGCTGCCGAGGCCCGGCCGCAACTTAAAGGTCGCCGTGCCGGCGCTGGTGAGCTGCGCGGTGGCCAATATATGGATGTCGGTGCAGGACTTCGCCGAAGCGTCGCAGAAGTTGACCTGGCCCGTGGTGAGAGGCGTCGCGCCCGCCTCGACGGTGGCCGAGAGGGTCACGACGGCGCCGGAGGCAACCGTGGTCACCGCGGCTCCACTGGACTGCACGGCCAGCGCGGTGGTGGTGGGTGTCTTCGTCTGCGCTATGAGACAGGGCGCTGTACACACCAGGGCGAAGCCGCTGAGTCCCAGTCCAACGTACCGGTTCACTTTGCGGATTTGAGCGGGAAGGAGGGAAAGAATGCGACGAGCAACGGACACCATGGCTGCAAACTCCGAGAATGGACCAATACAGAACTGTGTGCGCGAGATTGGGCCCGCTGGCATTTCTGCCGCTTTGCCGGAATCACACGCAGCTTACACGTAAGAGGGGGAGCAGGCGAAGTATACCATCGGGTTATCAACGCGGGAATAGCCGGTTGTATCGTCAATCAGCCCCGACAACACCGCAGGAAAGATCGGGAGGGCAGTTACAGCAGCGTGACGCGTCCTGGGGCGCTGAACGCATAGCAACGGCTCTTTCTTCTCTTCTTTTAGTGAGTCGTGATGTATTCGCAGACAAAGCCCCGATGGGGAAAGCCACGTTTTTCGCAGAGCGCGGCCGGATTTCTATTCTGCCGAACGACCTCAAACGCGTCCGGCGGCCATCGCCGCCATGTTCGGCGGCTGGGGGCTGGATCGATGGCGGAAGAAGGCATACCTCACCTCTGCCGTCTTACACACGACCAGGATATTTCGAACGATGCAGGGATATTGCCTGGTTAGTTCCTCGTTTCGACAGGATCAACGGGCTGAGCTTTCGGAGTTTGCCGGGATACCCGGAGCAAACTCACGTTCGCCATTTGCCGCGCTCGCGTCACCCGTTCACCACCGGATCATTTCTCATCGATCAACTACGAACACAGCTTTCGCCTGCTTTGCTGGGTCGCATCAGCGCGATCTTCACGCCATCCGATCCTGATGCAAATAGCTTGCTGCAACTAACCTCGGCCCTTCCCTCGGGATATGGGGTCGACACCGCTTATCACGATTACCGTATGTGGTCCGCAGCGGAGCAAGATGCTCGTTTGCCCTCTCGTCGATTTGGGCCAGGGGAATCAGGCAGCCGGGTGCTTCTTGTGGAGGCAGTGGGTATGCCCAGGCTGAACTTTCAGGTGATCCGGCGGACCATCGCCACACGAGCCCAGGGTCTGGGTTCCGTAAAGGATATTCAGTCCCATCTGCGGCATCCGCGGGCCGATACCACCGCGAACGAGTACCTGCAGGAGCTGCCGGAGAGTGTGCAGCGTTTGGTGGGAACGGTGTTCGCGATGCTCACGCGCGGAGCGAATTCCGGGACGATGAAACTGAGTTTGGCCGCCAGATGCCACCAAAAGCCAAATTTGTATCAACGTATATTGTTGAAAGGATGGTGGGCGCAGCAGGATTCGAACCTGCGACTTCCACCGTGTGAAGGTGGCACTAAACGGCCACGCTGTTGGCAGCAATAGACTTATGAGACGGATGAGTCGGCAAAACTGGCACAAACGACGCTATTTGCTACCAAATTGCTACCAAATTTTACAACGCAGTGGGCAATCGGGCTGAACGTGCAGGGGCAGCCCGGTCTTTCGTTCTTCGGTTAGAAACAGTCCATGGGTCATCATTGACCTTGGATCAGGGCCACGCTTCCTTGAGCCTGACAAGCATGCTGCCCCAATGTGTGTGTGATCAGGATCACGGCGCGGCTGGAAGGCGGCTCTCAGGATGAAACTGAGGCATGAGATCCAGACTATGCACACGGGCAGAAAAGGCGCGCTCGTGGCCTTAGCGGTGGCAATCCTTTGGATCGTCACGCCCGCGCTTGTCAGCCCGCCGCCTGCGGCGCACCGTTCCTGCTGCTAGGGGATGGCACTGGGCCATTGCGCTTCCCCGGCGAAGATGCAATGCGGCGATTGCTGCAGCATGCAGCCCGCTGATGCTCCACTTCTGCCCGGTTCCGCCGGCGCTGTCGATCACGCGGTTGGTTCCGTACCCTCCCCCAGTTTCATCGCACTGGCTCTTCCGCTCGCCACTGGCAACGCAATCCGTCCGACTTCTGAAACACCGCTTCCGCCCGGTTCCCCCGGCGCCGGTTCCATTCTACGAATCTAGTCCTCTCTCCTTGCATACCTGAGGCCTCGTGTGTCTGCCCGCAGACGCGCGTTTGCGTGCCACATTTCCCCCCAACGCGAGGAAACCATGAAGGCTTTTGCAGTACTTCTTTGTCTGTCCGCGCTCGTTGTCGCTGCGCCTCTTCCCCTCGCGCGGACACGATCGAGTACCGGCAGTCTGCCGAACTTCGACGACTTTTTGAAGACTGAGTCCTTTTCCGAACCCGCCGGACCGGCGCTCACGCTGGATGAGATCGAGCGGATGGCGCTCCTGCACAATTCGGAGACAGCCGTTGCCGCGCGCCGCGTGGTAATAGCTGAGGCCAGCGTGCCGGCCGCGGGCGCGCTCGACGACCCGCAGGCCATGTACCGAGGCTGGGGTGTTCCCCGGAGCCAGCCGTGGAATGACAACCAGGCACAGAACATGTTCATGGTGACCCAGGCGCTGCCGGGTCCGGGCAAACCTAGCCTGCGCACCAGCGTGGCAAATTCCGATGTCGCCGAGGCGAAAGACGAACTCGCGGCTGTTCAGTTGCGCGTTCGTGTCGAAGTCCGCAAGGCGTTTTACGACCTGCTCGAAGCACAGGATGAGTTGCGCATTCACGATGAGCATGTGGCGATTGCACAGCAGGCGATTGCAGCGGCACGGATTCGCCTCACCGTCGGCCAGGTGCCGCAGCAGGATCTGCTGAAGGCGCAGCTGGAGCTGACCCGCTTGGCCGAGCACATGATTCGCTTCGACCGCGACGCCGAGGTTGCGCGTGCGCGCCTCAACACTCTGGTCGGACGCGATCCCGCCACGCCGCTGCGCGTCGCGGGAGATTACGGCGTCACGGCTTCGCTGTCTTCCGAGGCGAGCCTCGAACAACTGGCGCTGCAAGTCCGCCCGGACCTGCTGGAAGCGGAAATAGCGGCCTCAAAGAGCCGTCAGCAACAGAGTTTGTCAAAAAAGGCATACGTCCCGGACTTCGCCGTGTCCGCCGGGTACATGCTGATGCCGCCGGCCCAGAAAATGCGGAACACCTACATGGTCGAGGGCTCGATGACGCTGCCCTGGCTCGACCATCGGAAACACGAAGCGGAAATCGCAACGGCCACGGCAACCGTGACCGGGCAGGATGCAGAACTGGCCGCACTGCGCGCCGAAGCAGGGAATCTTTAGCCGATGCCGAAGCCGCGCAGAAATTTGCGGCGCTCTATCAGAACTCCCTGCGATCCTGTGGGAAACAGGCACCGGCTCTGATGTGATGAAGCCCATTGCCGCTCCCATCGTCGGCGGTATGATCACTTCGACGATCCACGTCCTGATCCTGGTTCCCGTTTTCTTCCTGCTGATGAAGCGTCGGCAATTGCGCTAGGGTAAACTCGTTTCCACCCACGGCTCAGATCGTGACACGGTTGAACAGGCGGTGTGATCGTTCCCTGTTTCCCGGCTAGCGAAAAGATCATCCATTGTTTAAGAGGTGCTGAACGTGATTACTGTAGTGGGTCACGCACTGATGTTGTCATTCGCCATATAGACGACAGCGCGAAAGATCGTTGCCCTGTTTTCGGCAACGCGCACACTCCATAATCATCGGAAGACGCTTCGCTGTACCCCGCCTGTGATACGGGATGAGACTATCCGTAAACCGCGTCCAGCATGCAACCACCGGCTGCCCAGCCCGAATCATCGTCGAGAAGGGAGTGTAGGACAACAGGAGCAGCCGTTGGCGAGAATTCGGCCGGCGATCCTATCCCGTCGAAGTCCGCGGTGATTGAGGTTCACGTCGCGGAACTGAAACAGCTGTTTGATTCCTTTGACCCTTCGCCCTTTCGCGGTCGGGATTTGGATCCTAAGGCGGAGAAATTTAGTGTGGCCTGGGCAAAGGATCTTGGCCCGGAGGCGCGGCTCGCTCTCATCGTGAATCTGGATCGTCCGGCGGGCCTCGCAGATGAGGTCGCGGTTCTTCGCGATTCCATCCATGCATTCTTCCTGCAGCGGGCCCTCGGACAGCGACAGCGGCTGAAGGATCTGACACGGGTGGGAGAACCAGCCTTGCGATTGGGCTCGTCCTCCTGGCCTCAGCTGTTGGGGCCGGGGATTTCATCGCCCGGTTGATGAAAGACAGTGGCATCGGAGAGATCCTGCGCGAAACCCTGGCGATTGGCGGCTGGGTCTCCCTGTGGCGTCCGCTGGAGATATTTCTCTATGACTGGTGGCCGATCCTCAGAGAGGCTCACCTGTCCGATCGACTGGGAGCCATGCCGGTCAGGATCAGATATTTGAATGTCGCACGTCCGGAAGCATGGAAGGGAGACTGGCCGGCGGTCCCGCCAGGCATCAATGTAGGTTGAACGCTTCGAGGCCATATTGAAATCGATGCTGACAAGACTATTTCTTACGGTCGGTGCAGCCGGAGCGGTGGCTTTGAGTCTTCGACCAACCGCCCATCCCCAGCAGGCTGCGCCTCCGCACGTCTTTCGATTAAGCGCATCGGACAATCATTCAACGCTGCTTACCCCCGGGGCCACGGCAAATCACCGTCTCTCTTTGCCTGAAATAAGTGGCTGCGCAGGCTACACTGTCGAGTTTGCAGCTCCTAGTTGCTCTGACCGGATGCACGATCGGTTTTCGTCTGAAGCGAATTCCGCTGGGCATCCGGCCGCCGCCATTCTTGTTTGCTTCTCACTGCTTGCTCCGCGTCCGTAACGCGAAAGTAGGATGGCGTGGATTTCCTGCGGAGGATAAGGTTGCCGAGGCTGTAGCCCAGCGAGACGATACGTCACCCCAGTGACACGGACCGCTCGGCCAGATGAACCGGCTCCTGTTCCCCGAGGTCCCCATGCTCCGCTTCAACTGCCTTGTGCAAGTGTCTGGATATCTGCGTCTGCCTTCCTCCTTCCGTTCTGCTCATTTCATACGCGCAGGCGCTGCTTTGCTGGCGGTGCTGGGTCTCTTCGGCCTGGGCGGAGTGCTGCATGCGCAGGTCTCCACAACAACAACGCTCTCGATGACCGATACGAGCGGCAGTTCCCTCTCGTCGGTCGATGCGGGAAGCGTCGTGGTGCTGACGGCGAGCGTCACCCAGGCGGGAAACGGCAGCAAAGTAACCGCGGGCACGGTGAGTTTTTGCGATGCGCATGCGGCTCATTGCGAAGATGGGTACCTGTTCGGCGCGGCGCAACTGACTTCGAAGGGCACGGCGATCTTTAAATTCAGGCCGGCCCCGGGCGAGCGCAGCTACAAGGCTGTCTTCCACGGAACCACATCGAACGCGGCCAGTTCCTCCAGCACAGAAAACCTGACCGTCGCCGGCGGGCCTTTTGCAACGACGACCTCGATCGCTCAGAGCGGTTCCGCTGGCGCTTACACACTTACGGCTACTATGTCGAGCACCGGCAACCCGCCGCTTCTGCCTGCGGAGCCGATGGAATTTCTTGATACAACCAACGACAACTATGTGCTGGGCAGCGCCTCGCTCGCGGCCAGCTCGTCGACGTCGAGCTATGCGCCCTATGTTGGTTATAACTCTGGATTGGGGCCCTCGATGGTCCTGGTTGCAGATTTCAACCAGGACGGGATCCCGGACCTCTTAACGGCGGACGAAGCCAACATCATCAACGGCACGGACTATATCGGCATTCTGCTGGGCAAGGGCGATGGCACCTTTCAAAGTGTGGCTGGCTACAATTTCAACGGAAATACTCTCTACCCCAGCGCCATGGCGGTTGGAGATTTGAACGGCGACGGCTATCCGGATGTTGTCGTGGCTGATGTTCAGACCCAGCAGCTCTATGTGCTGATGAACGACGGTACGGGCGACGGCCGTTTGGGTAGTGTGTTTACTTACACATTTCCTACCTGGAACGATCCTACAAATGGCCAGCAGAATCTGCCGGTGGCGCCTATTGACGGAATTGCTATTGGAGATGTGAATGGCGATGGCAAGCCGGATGTCCTGGTCACATTCACCCAGTTTCAGGTCCCGAACACAGACTGTGGGAACTACCGCGGCTGCGGCGCGTTCGGCGTGATGCTCGGAAACGGGGACGGTACCCTGAAGATGGGAAATCCCAATCCTCCGTGGGTGCCATCTTACCTTTCGGGATTTACCGGGGGGTATCAGGAAGACGTTCAGGAGCCAATCGCCCTTGTCGACACGCGCGGAAACGGCAAGCTCGACGCCGTCATCACCGAGGAAAATATCGGGCAGGTGTGCGTCAGCCTGGGCAACGGAGATGGAACCTTTGCAGGCGCAAACTGCTACGGCTCCCCCAATGGGCCCTCTTTCGCAGTGGGAGATTTTAACGGGGACGGCATTCCGGATCTGTTTGTAACGTCCCTCGACTCGGCCAACGGTTCTTCGGGCGTGCTCTTAGGCAAAGGCGATGGAAGCTTTCAGAGTACGATCGCCGGCCCTCCGGCCGGAGTGAACAACGTCGCGGCCGGAGACCTGAATGGAGACGGCAAGCTCGACGTCGTATTGACAGGAAACGGGGCAACAGAAGATCCCGGCACGTTTCTGGTACTGTACGGGAACGGAGATGGCACCTTCGGAGCCGCCAATACGGTGAACGCGACGGCAGACGGTGACTATCTGATTTCCGCTGCAGTGGCGGATCTGAATGGTGATGGCGTCCTGGACGTTGCGGCGGTCGACCCCGTTGCGACGGCCAACGTGATGCTGGGCTCGCTGTCGACGACAGTCACCGCAACCTTAACAGGAGTTTCGCCCGTGGGGGCAAGCGGCACAACCCACGCGGTTGAGGCGAACTACCCTGGCGACTCCTACTACTCGGGGAGCGCTTCCACGACAACATCCCTGTCGGCGCAGCCGATTCCCACCACACTTGCGCTCGCGTCGAATCTCTCCACCGTCACTGTGGGCGGCCAGGTTACCTTGACGGCGACCGCCTCGCCCAATTCTGTGCAGGATCACTCCCCGGGCGGCGCTGTTACGTTCTCCATGAACGGAAACAGCATCGGAGCAGCGACACCCTCCAATGGGGTGGCGACGCTGCATCCTAACCTGACGGTCGTGCAAACCGATACGTTCACGGCCGCCTTCGCGGGCGACAGCAACTTCGTGAGCAGCAACTCATCGACGCCGGTCGTGGTCCAGGTGCAGAAGGCGGCAACCACCCTGACGCTGCAGGTCTGCATACCCGGAACGTCGTGGATCTGTCCAGCCGGCACCAGCACCTACGGCCAGTCGATTCAGGTAACGGCCACGCTCGCACCCTACAACGTAAGCGGTGGATCCTCGACAGACGGCGAGATCGTCACCTTCCTGGACAATGGAGTCATCATCGGCACCGAGCAGCTCATGGATGGCAGTGCGGCACTTCCCATCGCCGAACCTGTGGCGGGGAGCCATGCGTTCACGGCTTCCTACGGTGGGGACGCCAGCTTCATCGCCAGCAGTACGTCCTCGTCATCGGCTTTGACGGTGCAGAAGGCGGCGTCCAGTATGTCGCTGACCACCAGCCCGGTGAGCAGTACCAGTTATGGCCAGCAGGTTATTCTGACCGCGACATTCGGTCCATACACCGGGTCGTCTGACACGGTCAATGGCGAAACCGTCACCTTCTACAACGGCTCAGCGGCTGTTGGAACCGCGACGCTCAGCGGCCTCACTGCGGTTATCAGGCTCAACGATCTAGCCGTGGGGAGTTATAGCTTCACCGTTAGTTACCCCGCCGATGCAAACTTCCTAACCAGCGCTTCTGGGGCGTCGCAGTTTTCCGTGCAGAAGCTCGCGACCGGCCTGGTGGTCTCGCCCAGTCCGTCGGGAGCCAGCCTCTATGGCAGCCCGATCACGCTGCAGGCTTTTCTCGAGCCCTGGAATGTGCCGAGCGGCAACGCCACAAACGGGGAACTGGTTACCTTCTATCAAAATGGAATCAGCGTTGGAACCGGAACGCTCATTAACGGCGAAGCCATGTTTACGGTGAACGTGCCGCCCGTGGGGAACGATGCCTACACGGCCAGCTACGCGGGCGACGCCAGCTTTGGGCTGAGCAACGCCTCAGCGGCCACGGTGACGGTGGTGAAGGCGTCAACCACCATGGGCATCACAACCTCCGCGGCGCATGGGGTCAGCGCGTCCGGTCAGCCCGTGATATTGACAGCGACACTCGCGCCGTACGCCGAGCCAGGCGGCGCCAGCACCGATGGCGACTCGGTAACCTTCTACAACGGCGCAAACCCTATCGGCACCGGCACGCTGATGAGCGGCGCTGCTACGTTTGTAGTCAACGGGCTCACAGCCGGGAGCTATACGTTCACTGCGAGTTACCAGGGAGACACGAACTTTAACGGCTCGACCGCGTCGCCATCGGCCGGCTTGTTGGTGCTCCAGTCGACCACGCTGACGCTGGCTACGAGTCCTGCGAACTTTGCCGCCCTGAATCAGGGCGTCAGCCTTTCGGCCACGCTCTCGCCGTACAGTCTGGCGGGAAACAGCACGAATGGCGAGCTGATCAGCTTTTTCGACGGGACGACCGATCTCGCGACGGCGCCTCTGGTGAACGGCGTGGCCACATGGAGTTCCCCGAACGGGCTGCCGCAGGGGAGCTATTCGCTCACCGCGGTCTACCAGGGCGACGCGAACCTGGCCGCTTCCAACACGTCGGCGACGCCGCTTGCGTTTTCAGTGGCTACGATTGAAAACTTTGTCGTGAACGTCAACTCGGACGATGCCGGCACGGCGTCAAATTGCACTCCGCAAAATTCGACGACCCACAACACAGGGGATGGCGCCTGCTCGCTGCGTGATGCGATGCTGGCCGCCGCGAATGCCCCTGAAGGCGCAAACATCACCTTCGACGCCAATGCCTTTGCCGCTGCGTCCACGATCACGCTGACCAACGGCACTCTTACTCTTCCCGCAAACACGACACTCGCCGGCCCGACGTTGCATAGCGGTCCAACCCTCACCAACCTGGTGACAGTGAACGGCAACGGCGCCTCCATCTATCAGACATCGTCGACGGTTTTCACGGTGACCGGCACGGGTAGCGCGATGAGCAACCTGATCGTCACCGGCGGTTGGCCCTGGATCAACAGCGAAACTCCGGTCAACGGCGGTGGCATCGCGAACTCAGGCGCGCTGACCCTGACCAACTGCACGATCGCCAACAACGGCACTGTTTTCTCGGGCGGCGGCATCTACAACACCGGCACGCTGACGGTAGTCGGCAGCACGATAGCCGGGAACTCGGCCGCAGACAACGGACCAGGCCAGGGCGGCGGGATCGATAACGAGGGCAACGGCACGCTGAACGTGATCAACAGCACCATTGCCAACAACAGCGCACAGGATGGCTACGGCGGCGGCATTGCGGTCGGTTCGGGCACGGCGACCATTACCAACGTCACCATCTCAGGGAACACGGTGGGCGGCGGGGGCGGCGGCATCTACAATGTGTCCGGTGCGGGCGGCGGAGCGGTGGCGCTGGGTAACTCCATTGTGAGCGGGAACATCGATTTCCTGACCGATATCAAGGGCAGCTATACCGACAATGGCGGGAACATCGTCGGGACTTATAACCTGTCCGTGATCAATAACCCGAACAATTTGAACCTGAGCGGGCTGGGCAACTTCGGCGGGGCCACGCAGACCATGCTGCCTCTTCCCGGCAGCCCGGCCATCTGTGCAGGCACCATCGGCAACAGTCCTTCACAGTGGCAGCCGCAGTCGGTCCAAATTGATACGGACCAGCGCGGTTATCCGAACTACAACATCAACTATGGTCAGTTGCGTTTTTCCGGCACTCCTCTGCCGTCCGTCTGTTTCGACGCAGGTGCGGTGCAGACCAACTACACCTCAGTCCAGATCCAGCAATCGAGCTACAACGGCACTGCAGGCGGTGCGGTTACTCCGACCGTCGTTGCCGGCATAATCGAGAATGGCGCGAACCGGGGATCGGTGCCGCTGACGCTGAGCTATTCGGGTCCCGGAAACCTGAGCGGCAACACCGCCACCACTGTTGACGGCGCGGGCGCAACCTTCCCCGGCCTCTCCGTCGATACCGCCGGCAGCGGCACCCTGAGCACGACCCTGATCATTGCCGGCACGTCGTGGATCAGCGGGTCGACAAGCCTTAGCGTTCTCCCGACGCTGGCGATCGCGCCGGGCAGCGGGACCATCTTCGCAGGCGCTGGGAATCCGTTCTCGCAACCCTTCACCGTCTCGGGCGGCTCGGGCAACTATCAACTGACCAGTTCGGGAACTTTGCCCCTCGGCCTCACGTTGACGCCACCGGGAACGGCGACGGGCACAGGCTGGACGCTGAGTGGGACGCCTTCGCAGGACGGCACTTTCACCCTCACGCTCACGGCGACCGATGTGACCAACAGCGCCATCACCGGTTCGCAGACGTATACGCTTTCGGTGGCTCCCTCTACCAGCACCACCCTTGCAGCTTCGCCGGCATCCTCCGCGCCAGCGGGCCAACCCATAACGCTCACGGCGACGGTTTCTTCTCCTGCGGCCACGGGCACAGTGACTTTCTTCGATGGAGGCAATCCGCTCAGTTCCGGCGCGATCAGTGTCGGCGGCGGCTCGCCCAACACCGCGACGCTTGCACTCAACGCGTCCACTCCTGGCTCGCCGCTGGCGTTTGGCTCGCATAGCTTCACTGCGCAGTACTCGGGCGACGCGAATGACGGGCCGAGCACTAGCAATACGCTTGCCTATAACGTCACGGCGCCGAACTTTGTGGTGAATACGACAGCCGACGACAACGGGTCGTTCGCCTGCACTGCGCTCGCTTCCGCGACGAGCAATACCACCGACGGCAACAATGGCGGTAATCCTGGCCTGTGCACACTGCGTGACGCGGTGAATGCTGCGTCGGGCGTCGGCGCGGGCGGCGTCTATTTCGACACGACGGTTTTTGCCGCCTCCAACCTGGTTGGCAATCCCGCCGCCAATACGATCGCGGCCGACGTCCCTGATTACGGTTCGATCAATCTGCCCTCGAACACGACCATCCAGGGCCTCACGGCCGGCAGCGGCCCCACGCTCGCGAACCTGATCACGGTCGACGGCGGCGGCTCAGGCCTCGCGAACAACGGAACCATTTTCACCGCGAACGGAACGAATGTAGCGATGAACAACCTGAACCTGAACAACGGCTATGCCTCGAACGGAGGGAGCGGCGGAGCAATCACCAACTTCGGGTCGATCACCATCTCCGGCTCAGCGTTCACTGGGAATCAGGCTACCGCTTCCGGTGGAGGCATTTTCAATGCTTTCGGCGGAACCGTGACGGTCGCGAACAGTACGTTTGCCGGGAACTCCGCTCTGGGCGGTAACGGCGGAGCCATCGACAACGCCAACATTGACGGCTGTGGCACGACGACAGTAACGAGCAGCACGTTCTTCCAGAACACGGCGGTGAATGGCGGCAGCGGACTCGGTGGCGCCATCAACAACGATGGCAACGGGCCCTGCACGCTGACCGTGAACAGCAGCACCATGGTGGGTAACTCCGCGGACGCCGGTGGCGCCATCTACAGCTACTATCTCCTGTACCTCGCCAATGATGTCATTACGGGAAACATCAACACCAGCTCCGTTGGCGACGACCTCGACGATGGCTACTGGTCCAGCAACTACTGGATTGGCAACAATCTCACGCTCGGCAACAATATTATTAACGGCAACCTGATCGGCATCTGGAACGGCTTGACGGAAAACGGCACAAGTGTCGCTTTGGCTCCTCTCGCCAGCTACGGCGGCCCCATGCAGACGATGATTCCATTGCCAGGCAGCGCCGCGATTTGCGCAGGGCTGGCTGCGAACATCGGTGGCGGCATCATCACCGACCAGCGCGGCTACCCGAATACCAGCACCACTTACTCCGGTTATTCGGTGGGCAAACCATGCGTGGACGCAGGCGCGGTGCAGACAAACTATTCTCTGTACTTCAGCGCACCAGTCTCGAACATGAAGCCGGGAGTGGCCACGAGTCCCGCGCCGGCAGTCACGCTCGACGAAAACGGCAGTCCGTTCGCGGGCGCCAGCGTCACCATCCCGTTGACCCTGAGCGGAACGGGGACATTGACAGGCGGCTCCGCGGCAACCAGCGGCGGCGTGGCCACGTACTCGGCGCTGACGATCCTTGCGCCAGGCACGGGCGACAAACTGAAGGCTAAGGTGTCGTTGAATCCGGCCATCAGCGCCGCTTCGCCTGCAATTTCTGCTTCGAGCGGAACTTTCAGAGTCACTGCAGGACCGCCCGTAGGCTGGGCCCCGACGGCGGTGGACAGTACGACGGGCAACGCCACGGTGGGGCAGTCGGACTCGGTATTGATCACGGGTTGGGCTGCCGATCCCCAGGACGGCTCACCCATGAACAACGTCAACATCTATATCGATGGAAATCTTGCCGGGACACCGACCCTGGGGCTGGCAAGTTCCGGGTTTGCAACATCGTTCAACAACTCTGCCTATAGCAACGCGAAAATTCAGCTGCTCTACCCCGCCGCGTCGTTGTCTGTTGGCACGCATGCGGTGACGGTGGTGGCGATCAATTCGCTGGGTCTCTCGAGGACGTTTGGGCCGACAGACTTCACGGTTGCCGCCACTTCGGGCACCGGCTATCCGGTGGGCTGGACCCCGACGGCGGTCGATAGTACGACGGGCAGCACCACGGTGGGGCAGTCGGACTCGGTATTGATCACGGGTTGGGTTGCCGATCCCCAGGACGGCTCACCCATGAACAACGTCAACATCTATATCGATGGAAATCTTGCTGGGACACCGACCCTGGGGCTGGCAAGTTCCGGGTTTGCAACATCCTTCAACAACTCTGCCTATGGCAACGCGAAAATTCAGCTGCTCTACCCCGCCGCGTCGTTGTCTGTTGGCACGCATGCGGTGACGGTGGTGGCGATCAATTCGCTGGGTCTCTCGAAATCCTTTGGACCGGCCATGTTCACCGTTGCGGCCAGCGCGGGTAACAGTGCTCCGGTCGGCTGGCCTCCAACGGCGGTCGACAATGCCACGGGCAGCACCACCGTGAGCCAGGCGGATTCCGTGGTGGTGACTGGCTGGGTAGCCGATCCACACGACGGCTCACCCGTGAGCATCGTCAAGGTCTACATCGACGGAACCCTTACGGGCAATCCAACGGTCGGACTGGCGAGTCCTTCGTTTGCAACGTCCCTGAACAACCCTGCCTACGGGAATGCAAGGATTCGAATGGTTTATCCTGCGGCATCGTTATCCGTGGGCACGCATTCGGTGACGGTGATGGCCACCAATTCGCTGGGCCTCTCGAAGACATTTGGGCCAGCGAGCTTCACGGTGCAGTGAGGTCGTCTTCCTGCGCAGGCGGCAGTTCCGGCCATAGGTTGTCAGCTTCCAATGAGGCAGAATCCCCGACGGGACTTCTTCAGTGGAATCCCCGCCTGGCATTAGAGCGATTTCATCATAGCTGTACCCAGTTGAGAGTCAGCCTGAACCAGGCTTGAGCGTTGTCCGGGGAGATTTGCTAAAGGGCTTCTGCGATGGCTTGGTCGAGGGCTTGTTCAGTCCGAGCTTTGGCGGAGCGCAGCAGTTGTTTGAATTTGGACCATGCCTTTTCGATGGGGTTCAGGTCAGGCGAGTATGGCGGCAGGTAGAGCAGCTCAGCCCCTGCCGCCTTGATCCGCTGGCGCACTCCGTCGACCTTATGTGAACTGAGGTTGTCCATCACCACCACATCTCCAGGACTGAGGACCGGACAGAGGAAATGGTCCAGGAAGGCGAGGAAGATGTCGGTATCGGTAGCTGCGGCGACGGTCATCGTCGCGATCATGCCGCCCATGCTCATCGCGCCCAGGATGGTGACGATCTGCCAGTCTCCCTGCGGCGTGCCTTCATGGATGCGTGCCCCGCCAACACAGCGCGCAAAGCGCCGCGTCATCGTGGTCGAGATGCCGCTTTCGTCAAGGAAGACGAGCTTTTTCGGATTGATCGCAAGGATGCGCTGGTGAAACTCGGCGCGACGGATCTGGTTGGCTTCAGTGTCTCGTTCGACGGCATGGAGCGACTTTTTTTCAGCCGCAAACCCAGCCTCGCCACCCACAGGTGCACCAGCCCCCAACTCATCGAAACGCCCTTGTCCGAACGGATACGCTCCCGCAACTCGGCCAGCGTCAGGTCGGGCTGCGACTTAACCAAGCCGAGCATGTGCATCTTGACCGGTTCGGTCACCTTGCTCCGGATTCCATACCGCGACTGCGCAACACGCGCCTTTTGCCCGGTCGCAGCCTGCTGCCGGCGCAGCTTGCGCACATACTCCCAACTGACGCCAAAGCGCTTGGCGAGCACACGGCAACTGCCCTCGCCGCGCTCATCGGCTTCCAATATCCTCACCCGCAGATCGTCCGAATAGGCTCGTCCCATCCTTGTCATCGCGGTCACTTCGCCAGAGAAATACAGGATTACTCGTAGAATCGCTGCTGGGTATATCTATCTTGATTCTGCTCTAGTCCAAGAATCCGCTGAAAAGCAACCGCAGATCCTTCGACTCCCTTCGCTTCGCCGGTCCGGCTTGCTCCCGTCGCTCAGATGGGATG
>DATAWI010000035.1:0-73947 GCA_036267295.1 Acidobacteriaceae bacterium
ACCGCGACGGGTCGAAGGGCGCGCAGCCGCTCAACGTCTCCGACGGCAAGGGCGCCAAGGCCATCAAGAGCGCGAAGGAGAATGCCGACGATGTGGTCGCCGCCGCAGCCGACCGCGTGCTGGCTGCGCTGTCGACCGGCACGCCGGCCGCCGAAGCCGATGTGAAGACGCTCGAAGCCAAGATCTCGGAGAGGATCGAGGTTACGGCCAGGTCCATCGTCGATGCAACCGCGGCTTTCACGACAACTCTCGGCGCGATCACGCGAATCAGTTCGCAGCCTGTGCCCGACCAGCAGGATTCAAGCGCACCGCCTCGGGCTGTGCGTCACCGTTTACCCGAGGAGCGCGCGTCGCTGACCCACAAGTTCGGCCTCGCCGGACACGAGGGCTACATCACCGTCGGCCTCTATCCCAACGGGCAGCCCGGCGAAATCTTCATCAAGATGGCCAAGGAGGGCTCGACCGTCTCCGGCCTCATGGACAGCTTCGCAACCGCCATCTCGCTGGCGCTGCAGCACGGCGTGCCGCTCAAGGTTCTGTGCGAGAAGTTCGCGCACAGCCGCTTCGAGCCCTCGGGATGGACCGGCAACGAGCAGATCGGCTATGCCAAGTCGATCATGGATTACATCTTCCGCTGGCTCCAGTTGCGCTTCCTCAGCGGGCAGCAGTTGTCGCTGTTCGCGGGATTGGCGCCGGCAGCGCCTCCGCTCGCAGCAGCGGCAGCGGGCGAACTACCGCTCACGCCGGAGCAGCACACGCCCACGCGCGGCATGGGATCGGCCAGCGCACCGCAGGGTGGCATCGCTTCCGAGCTGACGGCGAGTAACTATGACTTAGCCGGAATGCCAAAAGTCGAAGACCGTGGCATTTACCACGCAGCGGACGCGATGCGCAGCATGTACGAAATGGGCGACGCCCCCAGCTGCCACACCTGCGGAGCCATCATGGTCCGCAACGGAAGCTGCTATAGATGCATGAGCTGCGGCAGCACTTCAGGATGCAGCTAACGAACGCGCCTACGCGGCGGGCGGGACTCGCCGTCCAGGCCTCTCGTGAAGAGTCGGGGAAACACATCCCGTCTCTTCACGAACGACGTGAGGACGGTGAAGTTGCCGGTGGAGCAAGCGGGCGCAGCGGGTTGTGCAATTAGACTGGAGCCGCCGGACGATCTCTGCACACAGACCCGTGAATGACTCATATCTAACCAAGAGAGACAAGCTCATCCTGGCCGGGCTTTATCTCTCTAAATTCGATGCTGATGGACTCATGAGCCTCGGATTCGATAACTTCATTGAGGCGTTTAATGTAATTGGTTATGCTCTCGGGTCACGGCCGGCATCAATAAAGAATTATCGCGACGAGTTCGATCCGCTTTTCCCGAACAAGCGAAAGGGATGGCATAAACGTCCCACGCGCGAATACTGTCGCGAAATCTTCGAGCAATATCGCCGCCTCGACCTCTCCGATTTCACTGCCTTGGTCAGATCGTTCTTTGGCTTCGACGGCTCGGTGGCTTCCGAAGCGGAGGACGTCGAACCACCTGAAGTGAGGCCATCCGCGTTCGCGCAAAGGCTAGCGACCGGGCTGGCTGCTGAACAGTATTTTGCGGCGATACATCGAGAAATTCCGACGTTCAGCGGACTGCTACTGGAAAATACGACGCGTTATGGCTGTGGATACGATTTTCGCCTTCTGCGAGAAGAAAACCGCAATGATTTTCTGGCAGTCGAAGTGAAGGGTCTGACCGATTACCGCGGCACCCTCTCAATAACGCCAAAGGAATATGAGGCTGCGTCGATCCTCCGAGATCGATTCTTTCTCTTCGTTGTTCGAAACTTTCGCGAGAAGCCTTGCCACAGCATCTTCCAGGATCCACTCGGAATTGATCTCGAATTCAAGAGAACCGAGAGAACGATTGTTCAGGTGTCCTGGCTCACGTTCGTCTGACGTTGTCCCGATATTTAACCAGGGAGAATCTATGTACGATGTAAAGAAGATCACGCCAGAATTGATTGACAGGGTTTTCGGCGAAGCCACCAATGAACTGAACGCTTTCCTGTGCGAAGTTGATTTCCACGAGACATTCGGCAGCGAGTGGCCAGAAATGGCAAGAAGAACCGGAGCCATGTGTCGCGCCGTTGCGGAGGCAAGCACGGACGAGTCCAGTAGGAGTTCATGGCTCATGCTTGCCGAGAATTACGAAGCGACAATCGAGACGAATCCAACCTCAACCAGGGACTGAAAGTTGCTTCAAGCACAGTGGCCGGCGCGGCAGAGCGCCACCGGCTACGAACTCGGCCTACTGGCAACAGAAACGCGAGAGAAACGCCGCGAGAGATAAACAAAATATCCGCTCACTTCGCGCTCTTGGCTGGGAGGTCCTGGTAAATTGGGAATGCTGGACGCGCGACGAAGAGTCGCTTCGGGAGAGGTTGCAGCAATACCTTCGGAGATAACCCCCGAACCCCATAAATCTGCATGCATGAGGTTGCCAGATGCGTGTCTCCGCGTAGCTCAATTTGACCGTAAATCCGCCTTTGTTTTTGTGTCAGGGCATGACTTAAGTCGTGCCAGCAAAACCAGGCGCGCGGCGCCTTCCTTGCTGCCGCACGCCCTCGGCGCAGCTCGGCACGAGCGCAGCCGACCCGTCTGATAACCTCCGTATCCATTACCTCGGTGTCCTCGCCCCACCGATTCTTCTTGCCCGCCATCTCCATGCGCCTTACTCTGAAATCGGAAAGCTCTATCCGGCGACCCACGCGGATGGAGCTTTTCTCTTTCCCCCGCGTCTCCGGCCCGCCCGCCTCGTCGTGCGGATCGCCGGAGGGGTGGATGACAGGGTTGATCGGCCCAGGCCGGTCTGCATCCGGCTCTTTGAGATTTCTGCGCGCGCGGGCCGGCTATGGCCTTCCATGCGACGGCGGTCCATGCCAGCCGTCGCAACCGCGAATGCGTCCTGCGCAACCGCGGACGCATCCATCGCGACTGTCTCTGGATCACTCGTGATCCTGAATGACTCAATCATGATCACGAATGAATCAATCGCGATCGTCTGCAAGTGATCTGGAAACAATCACCCAGCGTGCTCGCGAGCATGATTGAGTCATAGACGCGCACGATCGCGGCGGCCCATTTCCGCCATTAACCCCCGTCTTTCGAGATGCTTGCGGGAAAAATCCGCTGCTGTCAACCCGGTCACCCCAGGGGGGAGGGGGTACGTCACGCTGCTCTGGCCAGTTTCAACGCGGGCGCGGATACGCTGCGGTGATGGCTTCGGCGGGCGATGGCGCGACCGGGTGCGTGACGTGGAGCGCTTTGCCTTCGCTCGCCATTTGCGTCCGAGGGAAAAGCTCCTGGGTCGCGGCCAGCATTGTGTCGAGGAAGATGTCGGTGTGGGTTGGGTCGTGATGGAAGAGCACCAACCGGTCGACGTTGGCGGCGTTGGCGGCATGCGCGGCGTGGGCGTAGCTGCTGTGTCCCCAACCCACTTTGCCGGCGTACTCTTCCGGCGTGTATTGGGCGTCCATGATGAGGAGATCGGCATCGCGGGACGCGCGGATGAGTCCCGCGTCGATGGCCAGGTTGCCGTATTCGTGGTCGGAGGCGAATACCGAAACAGTGCCGCTGGATTCGAGACGATAGCCGACCGCGCCCTGCGGATGGTTCAGCGCGACCGCCTCAACCGTCAGCGGTCCGGCGCGGAACGGACGTCCGCATTCGATGTGCCGAAACTCGGCGCGGGCGGGGATCGCTTCGAAGGGCACGGGAAAAAACGGCTCCGCCATCTGCACCTGGAGCAGGCCGCGGACTTTATCCGGCGGCCGGTTGGTGTAGAAGACAAACTCCACATCGGAGCGGAACAGAGGCGGGAAATAAGGAAGTCCCTGGATGTGGTCCCAGTGGAAATGCGTCAGCAGAATGTGGATGCGGGAAAGCGGCGGGCGGTGCGCGAGATCTTCGCCGAGAACGCGCAGGCCGGAGCCGCAGTCGATGAGGACGGCTTCGGAATCGGCGCGCGAGCCGATCTCCACGCAGGTGGTGTTGCCGCCGTAGCGAAGCCGGTCAGCATGCGGCGTGGGTATCGAACCCCGCACACCCCAGAACCGAAGGTTCATGGACTTCTCTTTCCGTCTCCATCCGCCCGCTGATGGAAACGGACCTGAGAATAGAACATTTTGTGAGCGTTGGACATACCCTTTTGGCGGCAGGGTCCGCGAAAAGCGCCAGGTGTCCGATTTCTAATGTCGTTCTTCCGCCCGTCCGTGAGGGCGCAGAACTTTCTGAAATGTTTCTTCCCGCTGGCGATGTGGGGCGGTATGATGCTGCGAAACGTTTCCGCCCGGGAACCCCCGACAGGAATTACGGCAGAGAGCGCGGAGCGATGCTGTGGGCGATCCACAGTGTGAAAGAGAGGCTCTGTGTCCAGGCAACTGCTGGGGATGATGCTTGTGCTGGCGGTTGCGCCGCCGGCGATTCCGGCCACGGTGGATTCCTCTCCCGTGAATCTGATCTCGATCGCGCTCGAGAAGAAGTCGGGCGACGCAGCGCAGACGGTGGATCCGGGGCACGTCTTCGACAGCGGCGATGCGGTGCGGTTCCGGCTGAAGCCGTCGGTGGACGGATTCCTGTACGTGCTCGATCTGAATACATCGGGGAAGTACGATGTGCTGTTTCCGCGCGCGGAGACAGGGAACGATAACGCGATCCAGCAGGGGCACGAGTACCTGGTGCCGGCGACGGACGGATGGTTCCAGATTGCGGGACCGGCGGGGCGCGAGAAGGTGTACTTCGTGCTGAGCCCGGTGGCGCTGACGCTTGGACAAATGCAGAATCGGGCGACGAATCTGCCACCGCAGGGAACAGCTCCGGCGACGATGCGGCCGCGCTGTAACGATGGGATCTTCAAGGCGCGGGGTGAGTGCGTGGACTCCGACGCAGGGCCGAAGACGGTGACGCCGGGCGAGGCGCTGCCTCGCGATCTGATGAAGATGAACAACGGGGCGTCGCGGGATTTGAAGTTCACGAAAGATGCGCAGGGGAGCACGGTGACGAGCAGCGCGCCGCTGGCTGGACCGGTGGTGTACGAGTTCCTGCTCGCGCACAACTAAGCCCGTTGGGGCTAATTCATGTTTGGGGCAGCCGCTATGAATCGCAGGTGGACGAAGAGTATGGCCGCGGTGGCGTGCTGGGCAGGCTGCGCGCTGGCGGTGCACGGCATTGCCGCGCAGAGCACGCCCGCCGCTCAGCAGCCGGCGCCAGCGGCGCAGACGGATCAAAATCGCGATCTGACTTTCAAGAAGGACACGAAAGCGCCGTCGGCACAGACGACGGTGCAGATTCCGCGGAGCTATGCGCTGGTGATCGGGATCTCAAAGTATAAGAACCTGCCGCAGGATGCGCAGCTGCAATATCCCAATGTGGATGCGGAGTCGGTGTACACGGTGCTGATCAGCACGGAAGGCGGCCAGTTTCCGGCGGAAAACGTTCACAAGCTGATCGACGATAAGGCGACCGGGTCGAACATCAAGTACGAGCTGGAGACATGGCTGCCGTCGGTGACGCATCCTGATGATCGTGTGCTGATCTATTTTGCCGGACACGGATTCGTCTCGAACGGGACCGCGTATATCGCGCCCTACGACATTGATCTGAGCAACATTCCCGGGACCGCGTATCCGATGGAGACGCTGGGCAAGGACATTGGGTCGAAAATCAACGGCAAGTGGAAAGTGCTGGTCACGGATTCGTGTCACTCGGGAGCAATTACGCCGGAGGCGGATCGTTCCACGGTGAACCGGACGCTGCTGGATCTGGACAAGTCGCTGTTCTCGATTACGGCGAGCCGCGACCGCGAACAGAGCTTCGAGAGCGACAAATGGGGCGGCGGCCATGGCATCTTCACCTACTACGTGGTGAAGGGGCTGGAGGGCGAGGCCGATACGAACGGCGACGGCATCGTGAGCGCGGATGAACTGGCGGAGTACGTCCACACGAATGTGCGCGATGCGACGAATGCCGCGCAGAATCCGACATCGGAACGCGGCAGCTTCGATCCGAACATGGTGCTTGCCTACAACCCGGCGCACGTGACGGCCGCGAATCTGCCTCCGCCGAAGTACGGGACGCTGGTGATTGAAACCAACATGGACGGCGTGGAAGTGTTCGTCGACGGGCAGAGCGCCGGCATCGTGAACAAAGCCGCAGCGCTGCGGCTGCCGGGTATTGCGCCGGGAGCACACACGATCAAGGCGGTCCACATGGGATACGAACCGGATGGACCGCGGCAGGAAGAGGTGTATCCGGGGCAGGAGACGACAGTGAGCGTGCGCATTCTGATCGCGCGCAACCGGAATCATGCGGCGGTGGAGCGCTTCGATAAAGGCATCGAGTACTACAACAAGGGATACGAAGAAAACTATCGCAAGGCGGCGACGGAGTTTGAGGCGGCGCTGGCGATTGATCCGAAGTACAGCCAGGCGGCGCTGTACGCGGGGCGCGTGTACAACGCGCTGTACGAAGACGAGAAGGCGCTGGAGTTTTTCAAAGAGGCCATTTCGATCGATCCGGACTACATGGAGGCGCGGTCGAGTTATGCGGGGGCGCTGCTGGACGCGGGCGACATGGACGAGGCGGTCCGGCAGCTGAATGTGGTGACGCAGCGCAACGCGCAGGACGGCATGGCGTGGTATTTGCTGTCGCAGGCATATGCGCGCAAGGCCGATTATGAGGACGGGATTCAGGCGGCGCGGCAGGCGATTCAACTGACGCCCAACAATGCGGAGGCGCACTTCTGGCTGGCGGAATCGCTGCGGCAGAAGAACGGATGCTCCGAAGCGGAGTCGCAGTACGGCGATTATCTTTCGCTGTCGAATTTCGACAGCGGCACGGCGGGCAAGGTGAATTATTACGTAGTTGGGTACCTGTTCGGCGCGGGCAGCAAGAAGCGCGCGGCGCAGACCGATATCTGGAAAGAACTGCGCGGGCAGGCGAACACCGGGTTGTGCGACTGCGAGTGGATGGAGAAGAAATTCGACTCGGCGATTCACTACTGCCAGACGGCGCTGGCATATACGCCTGCTGATCTGTTCGCGAACTACCGGCTGGGGATTCTGTTTGCCGAGGAGTACAACCAGTCGGGCAAAGTAGCGCTGCTGGCCACGGCGCGGGAGCATTTCGAGAAGGTGATCGAAGTGAATCCCGATGCGAATGAGGCGGACCGTTCGCGGAAATATGTGCAGAATATCGACTCAGTGCTGGCGCAGCAGCCCTGAGGGATCCCGCTACACCAGCAACTGAACGAAGAAGAAGCCAATCGCCAGGGCGAGGGTGAGGATCGCGGTGTGCAGGCGGTCGGATTTGAGCTGGCGTATTGCCGAAATGATGACGACTTCGTCGCACATGGATCGCACAAGATCGGCGTCCGTGGCGTTCATGATGTCGGCCATGTATGCGTCATGGGTAACGCCCAGCGGGCTGGCGCTGCCTCCCCACAAAGCCTGGAACCGGTTGCGGTCTTCTTTGGGCGGCAGGTAGAACTGGGGCGCGGCCACGCGGGTGGTGGAGTACTTGCCCTGCAGGTGGATGGTGGGGAAGATGACGCGCAGGCACATCATGAGGGCAAACAGCGTCGTGATGGTGAACGCGGTGATGCCGGCGTTGTGCACGTAGCGGTAATTGGTGGTGTGCGAGAACGGCCCGAATGCCGCCGCCATCATGGCGGTGAGCAAGGTGACGCAGAAGCCGGCCTTGGTGTCGAGGAAGCGGATGGTTTCCTGGGTATCTTTCACCACGCAGTACAGGAATTCGAGACGGCTCTCGTGCTCCTCCATGCGGAGATGCTCGGCAAATAAAGCGGGCAAAGATTCCTGCCGGTCGATGGGTTCCATGCCAGGAAAGTTTAGCAGGAAGCCCTGGGCGGGAGGCTCGGGAAATGCGATCTCATGGGCGCCCGGGGGCGGTTACGGACGCCGTCTCACGCTGGCGTTGCGGAAACCGGGCGGCTCCGTTTGCGCGGTCCGGAAACAACGTCGAAATCTCGTGAAGACCCCGAAATCGCTGTGCTACCATGACCGCGGCGTCGCCGGAATTTCAGCGGACGCGCCTCCCCGGTATGACCTTCTGCGATGTTTCGCCGTCTTCCAGACCGCTTGATCGTGGCCGTCGTAGTGGCGGTGGGGCTGACGTTCGCCCTGTCGTTGCTGGCGCGCTGGACCCCGTACGGCGATCTGCGCAACTGGACTTATGACTTTCTGGTGAATCACGGGCGATATGCGTCGACGTCGCCGGACATCGTCTTTATCGATTTTGACGACGCAACCTTCGCGAAAATCCAGAAATATCCCATTCCGCGCTCGACGGTAGCGGCGGTGATCGACCGCGCGGGGCAAGCGAAGCCGGCGGTGATCGGCCTCGATATGTTTTTGTCGGAGGCTCGCAGCCCGGATGAGGATGCAGCGATGCAAAGGGCGCTGACCGCGGCCGGCAACGTGGTGATTGGGGCGCAGGCGGCGACGGGGCAGTTGCCCGCCGTGCTGCCGCTGCAGGAATTCTGCCAGCCGGAAAATGTTGCGCTGGCGACCGGGTTCTGCGCGGAGGGGAAGCCGGGCGCGTTCGCTTATGCGGCGGTGAACATGCCGTATGACAGCGACGGCTATGTGCGCGACGCTGAACTGGTGGCGTGGGGGAAGCAGAAGGCGGAGAGCTTTCCCGTTTTTCTGGCGGAGGAGTATCTGGGCCAGGTGGATCCGCAGTGCAGCAACTGCACGCTGCGGAAGCTGAACCGGAGGAATGCGCAGTTTCGCGGACATCGGGTGCCGTTCGACGACGCCGCAGCGGGGACGTTTCGCATCGGGGACTGGTCGCCACGGCCGGCACAGCATCTTTCAGCCTGGGATGTACTAAGCGGGGCGGTGGATCCTTCGCGGCTGCGGGACAAGCTGGTGCTGATTGGGCAAAGCAGCGACGCGGCGCGGGACCAGGACTTTACGCCGCTGTTCCGAGTACGACAGAAGGACGGCAAGCGCGAACGGCTGGGCGGGACGGAACTGCACGCGGCGGCGATTGCCACATTGCTCGATGGGCACGCCATCGGCGAGGTCCCTGTGGGATTGCAGTGGACGATCAACCTGATCGTGCTGGCCGGGGCGACGTGGACGTTTATGCGGGTGCGGCTCCGGAATGCGTTTGTCCTGGTCGCGGTGTTTGTGGTGAGCATTTATGCGGCAGCGCAGATTTTGTTCACGGGATTTCATCTGTGGTATCCGCTGCTGGAGACGCTGCTGGGCATTGCGGCGGCATTGCCCTGTGGGGTGGCGTGGCAATACGTGAAGGTGAATCTGCTGCGGTCAGAAACGGAGCAGCAGCGGGTGCAACTGATGGAGTTGTTCTCGCGCTATGTCGATCCGCAGGTGGCGCACACCATCTGGCTGCGGCGGGATGAAGTGAGCCTCGAAGGCGACGAGCGCATGGCGACAGTGCTCTTCAGCGACATTCGCAATTTCACGGGAATCACAGCGGGCAAGCCGTCGAAGACGGTGCTGCGCTGGCTGAACCGGTACTTTACGGCGATGGACGAGGTGATCCGCGCGAACGGTGGATTCCTGAACAAGTTCATCGGGGACGGGCTGCTGGTGGTCTACGGCGTGCCGCTCTCGCAGAGCGAGAGTACGGACGCGGGCAATGCAGTTCGCACCGCACTGGCGATGCTGGAACGGGTGCAGGCCATGAACGCGAGCCATCCCGAGGACGATGACTGGCCCACATTGAGGATCGGAGTCGGAATCCATACTGGTATGCTCACGAGCGGGAGCGTCGGCTCGGTGGAACGGCTGGAGTACTCGGTGATTGGGGAGACCGTCAACCTGGCGTCGCGGCTGGAGAGCCTGAACAAAGAGTTTGGGACAGAGATCATCCTGTCAGAAGGAACGTACCAGCGCGTGAAGGATCAGATGCCCGGGATTTATCCGTTAGGGGCGACGCCGGTGCGTGGATTTGGCGAAGAGATTACGATTTACGGGATCGGACCCCGCAAGCGAAGGCAGTCTGCTGGCGCGGAGGCAGACCAACCGGAGGTTCTGGCGTGAAGAAGACAGCGATTGCGATATTGATAGCGGGATCTGCCGTGGTGGCGAGCGGTCAGAACGGCGGGCAGAGCCAGCCACCGAGTCCGCCGCCGAGTCCGGCGCCGACCCAGACACAGCAGGCGCACCCGCGGCGGGTGCAGGCGAAGCTGGAGGGCTTCGATCTGGCTCCCGACAAGGCAACCGCCAACCAGATTGGCGGAGCTTCGCGCGGACCAGCGAACAAGCTGGTGTTGTCCGCGCCCCATAAGGCGAGGGTCTATACACTGCGCCCATCGTTCGGGTGGCAGGGCGATCCGGCGGCAACGTACCGGTTTCACATTCAGGATGTGACCGGACAGTTTGCGTGGGACCGGAGGGTGACGGGGACAAGCCTGGCGTATCCGGCGGACGCACCGGAACTGGCGCCGGGGAAGACGTATATGTGGCGGGTGATCTCGGATTCCGCGCTGATGTCGCCGCCTCCGCCGGCGGCGATCATGGTGGTGGTTGGTGGCGCCGAGCGGTCGCAACTGGAGGCTGGGCAAGACCGGATTGCTGGGTCGGGGCTCGACGCGGAGTCGGCGCGGGCGAAGTATTTCTTCGACCAGAGGCTGTGGTACGACTCGGTGATGGCCTACTCGGAGTTGATTGCGAAGTACCCGGACCAGGGCAATCTCTACCGGATGCGGGGTACCCTGTACGACCAGTTGCCGGCGACCGCGACGCTCGCCGAGGCCGACTTCGCGCGGACGCAATAGGGCCGAAAAGAAGCGCCGGTGCGCCTGCCGGCGGCAGTCGTACCGCCGGATGCGGGCTTGCAGTGAACGGCTGGCTGTGCCCCATGCAATTCCATGGCACCCCTCAAGGCCTGCCGAATTTAGGCGAAAAATCTGTTGACCCGACGGTAACGGACGGGATACAGTTCGGGCATTTCCCCCATCCTTTCGCTCCCGAAACCCCGCTCTTTCGGAGTGACAGCTAAGGACGGTCCTCGTCGTGAAATTTCGCTCCGGTGGGCAGTGTGCTGCCTATCTCCCTGCAATCGTGTGGGTAGGACTTCTGCTGGTATCCGGCTGTGGCACAGTTGCGAACACCGCAGCAACGAAGGGGTCGGGCGGGACGGGTACGGCAGCGGCCACGAAGGTTGGCGGCGGCGCGCAGCTCGGTCTGGTTTGGAATGGCAGCGACGCGACTCTGCGGCCGCTGAACGGCGTCCCTGGCTCAACGATGCTGGGGGCGGCGCTGTTCCCGGCAGGGACCTACGCAGTTGGAGCTTACGCGAGCGCGACGAAGACGGCTTTGCTGATCGATGGGAAGGGCAACTTACAGGCGATGACGCTGCCGAGCGCGCAGCCGGTGCTGGTAGCGCAGAATGTGCCGCCGGGCGCGGCGATTGCGTTTGCGCCGCGCGGCGGCGATGCGGTGATTTTTGTTGCGGGGGGCAGCTCGGTGCTGATGGTGAGCGGCCTGCCGCAGAGCGCAGTGACGAGCACGGCGGCGGCAGGCGCGGCGGTGCTGGGCGCGACCGTGAGCGATGCGGGAACGCTGCTGCTGGCGACCGGCGGCGGCAACGGCGGGATCGCGATTACTACGACAACGGCCAACGGTACGCGGGCGAGCGTGGCCACAGTGGCGGCGCTGGGCGGGATGAGTTTTGTTCCTGGATCGGAAGACATTTTGCTTTCGGATGCGGTGGCGAACACGCTGACCCGGTACCACAACGGCGGGGCAACGCTGTTGGCGACGCACGCAAACGGGCTGAATCAGCCGTTTCTGGTGGGAGCCTCACAGGACGGCCGCTGGGCGGTGAGCGCGGATCGAGCGGACGGAACCCTGCTGCGCGTGGACCTGACCGGCGCAACACCGGCGGCGCAATCCAATTGCGCCTGCCAGCCGGCACAAATGACGGCGCTCGGCGGCAACGCGGTATTTGAGCTGGCGGCTCCGGGCAGATCGCCGGGATGGATGATCGAAGCGGACGACGCGGTCGCGCGGGTGCTGTTCATTCCCCCGGCGCGAGGTGGGCAATGATGCGCGGAGTGGGCCGGGCTGGATGGGCGGCGGGAATTCTGCTGGCGGCCATCGGGGCCGTTCCGGCAGGCGCGCACGCGCAGTTGACGCTGAGCTCGTTTACCCTGAGCGCTTCGCCGAACCCGGTAGGCAACGGTCTGTACACCACTCTGTCAGGGACGGTCACGGGGCTGTCAAACATCCCGGACGGGACGATTGATTTCTACGTTTCCAGCACGGCGGGAAGCTGTTCGGCGAACACGAACGACATTGGCTCGGCAACGATCGACAGCAACAATGGCACGGCGACGCTGCAGTATTACGCCGGCACTTCCGGGGCGCTGTCGATCTGCGCAAATTACATCCCTGGCCAGAGCGGCCTGTACGCTCCGGATCAGGCTGGCCCCTATGTGCTGACGGTGGTTCCGCCGACGACATTTACGGTCAATGTTCCGGGGGCGGAAGAGCAGGGCCAGCCGGTGACCTTCGGGTTTGGGCTGACCACTCCAGGCGGGGCGGCGGCTGCACCTACCGGTACGGTGACGCTGACCGACGAGGGGAACGGCGCAGTTCTTGGCACCGTAACGGTTACAAATGGGGTTGTGCCCAACATTGCGGCGCCCTCGTTGAACGACGGCTATTACTATGCCACCTACAGCGGCGACGGCAATTATTCCAGCCAGTCTGTCTTCGGTCTGGTGTTTCAGGAGAACGGGCTGAGCGCGATCAGTCCCGCATCTGTGCTGGCGGGGCAAACGGGGACGACGATCACAGTAACGGGTTTGGGATTTACATCGGCATCCGTCGTCAGCTTTCACCCGCCAGGGGTGCTGGTTCCGGAGACCACAACCTTCATCAGCTCGACGGAACTGCAGGTGACGCTGCCGGCGAGCCTGACGACGTCCGCGGTCGCGCTGGGCGTCCAGGTGCAGACGGGCAGCTACATCACAAATTCGGTAGAGCTACAGGTGATCAGCCTGCTGTCGGACACGACCACCGTCAAGGCAGCCCCGGCCACGTTTGTCTACGGGAGCGCACTGGCGTCAACCTTTACCGGCAACGTCACACGAGGCCTGACCAGCGATGCCGGAGTTCCATCCGGGATCGTATCGTTTCTTCTGAACGGGCCGGGTGTGACGAACCTGTCCATGGGCACAGCAAAGCTGGCGCAGGTTGCGACCGCGGGAACGTATTTTGCCGCTCCGACACTCTCCCCGCTGGATGACGGGTCCATCAAGATGGTGACGGCGGACCTGAATAAAGATGGACTTGCGGATGTGCTGAGCATGCCGGGGTTCTACTTCGGCGACGCGGCCTTTGGCCCTTACATCCAGGTACTGATGAGCACCGGCGGAAACACCTTTGCGTCGGAAGAGGAAGTGTATGCGGGTTGCACGCCGCAGGATTTTGCCGTCGGGGACATTAACGGCGACGGAACTCCGGATATCGTGGTGGGCTGTCTCGCTTATACCGGGGATGTTGCCTCGGCGGTCTACGAGTACCTGCTGGGGAACGGCGACGGGACATTCCAATCGCCGGTGGCGTTCGGCACGAGTTCACTGATTTCAAACCCGACGCAGATCGCGCTGGGAGACTTTAACGGCGATGGGGTTCTGGACGTCGCGCTGATTGACGGAATCAACGGCAATATCCAGGTGGAGTTCGGCAGCTCGCCGTTCGGGACATTTACCGCGGGCGCAGAGAGCTCGTTCGACGTGACGCAGGGCGATGTGGTTGCCGCGCAGGCCGCTGACTTTAACCAGGACGGCAAGAGCGACATTGCGCTGAATGAGTACACCACCTCCTTTAACCCGACAGTTCTCAGTCCGGGCGCTGTGCTGGTGCTGACCAGCAACGGCGCAGGAGGATTCGCGAGCCAGGAGCAGGATTACTCGTCGTCCGCTTACCAAATCGAGGGGATCGACATTTCCGATGTAAACGGGGATGGTTTCCCGGATGTAGCGATTGCCGATTCGGGTCAATCGGACTCGAACGATCTCGGGCAGATTCTGGTTTTCGAGAACAATGCGAGCGGCACGCTCGCGGCTGGTTTTTCAGTGGCAGCGACGGGTGCGGGATGGGTAACGGGCGTTCCGTTCCCGGTGATCGGCAAGCCGGGCGCCAACGCGCCATCGGCGCCGCAATGGACGCTGGTCTACTCAAGCGTCGATCCGACAGCAGGAACGATTGCCGCGACGGCACTTGAGCGGAACTCGGCGACCAGCTGGACGGCGCTGTACACGATCGGCAGCAACGAATACTCCAGCGAAACCGACTATGGTTACAACCCGATTCCGATTGCGGCCGGCGATCTGAATGCAGATGCCTACCTCGATTTTGCGTTTGCCGGTTCGAACGGGAACGGAAACTATTTCCTGGATCCGGCGTATTACGGCAACGATGCCGTTGCCAGTCTGACCAACACCAGCCAGGAACCGAGTCCGGGGAATTACACGCTGAAGCTGAGTTACCCCGGCGACAGTGTGTACGCCGCGAACACATCACCGACGACGGCGATCGTGATCAATCAGGCAGCAGTGACGGGGGCGGTGACCGGTCCCAGCACGGCAACGAGCGGGAGCAGCGTTCCATTGACAGCGACGGTAACCGGAGTATCCACGGGCGCGGTTCCATCGGGAACTGTGCAGTTCTACGACAACGCAGTCGCCATTGGAACCCCGCAGACTCTGGTGCCGGGTGCAGGAGCTTCCGCGGTTACGCTAACGACCAGCGGGCTGGTTTCGGGACCCAATGCGATCACGGCGACCTATAGCGGAGACGGGAACTACACGGGACTGGTTAATTTCGGATCGCTGACGGTTACTGTTTCGGGCGCCAGCCCCACTCTTACCCTGACCAGTTCAACTGCGTCGACGACGGCCGGGACCGTGGTGACGTTCCAGGTTGCGGTGACAGGAGTCAGCATCCCGACCGGGGAAGCGGTGACGATCACTGGACTGCCGACGGCGGCAACGGTGAGCCCGGTCTTCGACGACTCCGACAACGCGTATTACCGCACTGGTCTTTTCACAGTGGGCAGTTACACCCTCCAGGCCAGCTACGCCGGCGACGGAAACATCAGCGCGGCGACGTCCAACACGGTTGCGGTGCAGGTGACCGCCACGCCGAGCAACACAGTCCTCTATTCGAGCGCGAATCCTGTCACGTTTCCTGCGACGTTCAACCTGCAGGCCGATGTCAGCAGCGGTGGTTTGGGCGTGCCCTCCGGAACCATCAGCTTCCGCAACAATGGCACGCAATTCGGTACGGGCAACCTGGTGAACGTGAACGGCGCCAGCGGATTTGTCAGCACCGGGAGCTTCGATGGGGATGGGCAGCAGGATATTGCCACCGCGACCGGCGACTTTAATCACGACGGCAATGCCGATCTTGCCGTTTTGCAGTCCAACAGCGGCATCGTGACTCTGCTGATCTCGCTCGGCAACGGCGACGGAACCTTCCAGACTCCGGTCACCTACAACGCATCTCTTGGCGTCCCGCAGAATTCCGTGTCTCTTGCAGCAGCCGATTTCAATGGCGACAAGTACACCGATTTGGCTATCGGTACGCAGGACGGGGCCGTAGTGGTCCTGCTGGCGAAGGCAGACGCGGCAGGCGATCTGCTGCTGAACCAGAGCCTGGCCGTCAGCGGCGGCACGGCTCTTGCCTCAGGGGACTTCAACAAAGACGGCATCCCGGATCTTGCCGTTCTCGGGCCGTCGTCTGTCCAGGTCTATCTCGGCGCGGCGTCGGGCACCTTCGTAACGACGCCGTTCTATAACCAGGTCTCCGACGGCGGCAATTACACCGGCCTGACGGTGGCTGATTTCAATAACGACGGCTACGCCGACTTCGCGATCACCAATTCGGTGGGCCCGCAGGTCACCGTGTATCTGAATAACGCGGGAGGCGGCAACTTCACCTCCACTGCCTATGCGGTGGGGCAGTCAGCCAGCGGTGTGGCGGCCGGTGACTTTAACGGCGACACCTTGCCCGACCTCGCGGTGTTGAGTAGTTCCGATTCGACGGTCGATGTTCTCGTCAACGGCGGAGCCGGCGCCTTTTCGACGGGCACGTCGTATGGCGTGGCCAACACCCCGACGGCCATCACCACGGCCGACTTCAATCAGGACGGATTTGCGGATATCGCGGTCGTGGGTACAGCGACCGGGCTGGGCGGAGGCGTGACGACCCTGCTCGGATCCTCGACCGGCGCGATGACCGGCGAGACGGGTTATCCATCATTCGTGGGCCTGTCGCTGGCCACCGCGGACTTTACGAATGACGGCAATCCGGATCTCGCGGTAGGCAATGTCGGAGTTACTGCTTTAATCGACAGCCAGGCCGAGCTTATCGATGCAAATGTCGCCCTGCCCGTAGGCACCGCTCCCCTGAGGGCAAAATTTACCGCCGGCACGACCGAGTATGTCGGGTCCACGTCGAACCTCGTCAATGAAGTCGTGAACCAGGCAGCGCCGACGATTACGTGGACGGCTCCTGCGGCGATTGCTTATGGGACGGCGCTGAGCGCGACCCAGCTGGATGCAACCGCGTCGGTGCCGGGGACGTTTGTTTACAATCCGGCGGCGGGGACCGTTCTGACGGCTGGGACGCACTCGCTGGGTGTGACGTTTACGCCGACGGATACGGTCGACTACGCGACGGCGACGGACTCCGTGTCGATCACGGTGAACCAGGCTACGCCGACCATTACGTGGACGGCTCCTGCGGCGATTGCTTATGGGACGGCGCTGAGCGCGACGCAGCTGGATGCAACCGCTTCGGTGCCGGGGACGTTTGTTTACAATCCGGCGGCAGGAACCGTGCTGACGGCTGGGATGCACTCGCTGGGTGTGACGTTTACGCCGACGGACGCGGTGGACTATGCGACGGCGACGGACTCCGTATCGATTACGGTGAACCAGGCTACGCCGACAATCACGTGGACGGCTCCTGCGGCGATTGCTTATGGGACGGCGCTGAGCGCGACGCAGCTGGATGCAACCGCGTCGGTGCCGGGGACGTTTGTCTATAACCCGGCGGCGGGGACCGTGTTGACGGCTGGGACGCACTCGCTGGGTGTGACGTTCACGCCGACGGATACGGCCGACTACGCGACGGCGACGGACTCCGTATCGATTACGGTGAACCAGGGGACGCCTACGATTACCTGGATCCCGCCCGCATCGATTACCACTGGGACGGCTTTGAGTGGAACGCAGCTCGACGCTACGGCATCCGTACCGGGGACGTTTGTCTATAGTCCGGCGGCGGGAACGGTGCTGTCGGCAGGGCCGCACTCGCTGGGCGTGACGTTCACGCCGACGGATACAGTGGACTATACGACGGCGACAGATTCTGTCTCGATCACCGTGAATAGTTTGACGACGCCGACGATTACATGGGCGTCGCCGGCGGCGATCGGCTACGGGACGGCTCTGAGCGGAATCCAACTGGATGCGACGGCTTCCGTGCCGGGAACATTTGTCTATAACCCGGCGGCGGGGGCGGTGCTCACGGCGGGGACGCACACTTTGGGTGTGACCTTTACCCCAACAGATACGGCAGACTACTCGACGGCGACGGATTCCGTGTCGATCACGGTGAACCAGGCTACGCCGACCATTACGTGGACGGCTCCTGCGGCGATTGGTTACGGGACAGCGCTGAGTGGAACGCAGCTGGATGCGACCGCTTCCGTGCCGGGGACGTTTGCCTATAACCCGGCGGCCGGTGCGGTGCTGACGGCAGGGACGCATGTGCTGGGTGTGACATTCACGCCGACGGATGCGGTGGACTACAAGACAGCGACCTCTTCGGTGTCGATCACCGTGAACAAGGGGACGCCGACGATTACGTGGGCGGCGCCTGCGGCGATTGCTTACGGAACGGCTTTGAGTGGGACACAGCTGGACGCTACGGCTTCCGTGCCGGGAACGTTTGTCTACAACCCGGCGGCAGGGACGGTGCTGACGGCGGGAACGCATTCGCTGGGTGTGACATTCACGCCGACAGATGCGGTGGACTACAAGACAGCGACTGACTCGGTGAACATCACGGTGAACCAGGGGACGCCGACGATTACGTGGGCGGCTCCGGCGGCGATTGCCTATGGGACAGCGCTGAGCGCGACACAGCTCGACGCGACCGCTTCCGTGCCGGGGACGTTTGTCTACAATCCGGCGGCGGGTGCGGTGCTGACGGCGGGAACGCATGCGCTGGGTGTGACATTCACGCCGACAGATGCGGTGGGCTACAAGACAGCGACTGACTCGGTGAACATCACCGTGAACCAGGGGACGCCGACGATTACGTGGACGGCTCCGGCGGCGATTGCTTACGGGACGGCGCTGAGCGCGACGCAGCTGGATGCGACCGCTTCCGTGCCGGGGACGTTTGTCTACAATCCGGCGGCGGGGACGGTACTGGCGGCGGGAACGCATGCGCTGGGTGTGACGTTTACTCCGACGGACGCGGCGGACTACAAGACAGCGACCGGCTCGGTGAACATCACGGTGAACCAGGGGACGCCGACGATTACGTGGGGTGCGCCAGCGGCGATTGCTTACGGGGCAGCGCTGAGCGCGACGCAGCTGGACGCGACGGCTTCCGTGCCGGGGACGTTTGTCTATAACCCGGCGGCGGGTGCGGTGCTGACGGCGGGAACGCACGCGCTGGGCGTGACGTTTACGCCGACGGACGCGGCGGACTTCAAGACAGCGACCGGCTCCGTGAACATCACCGTGAATCAAGGGACGCCGACGATTACGTGGGGTGCGCCAGCGGCGATTGCTTACGGGGCAGCACTGAGCGCGACGCAGCTGGATGCGACCGCTTCCGTGCCGGGGACGTTTGTCTACAATCCGGCGGCTGGGACGGTGCTGACGGTGGGCACACACACGCTGGGTGTGAGATTCACGCCGACGGACGCGGTGGACTACAAGACAGCGACCGGCTCCGTGAACATCACCGTGAATCAGGGGACGCCGACCATTACGTGGACGGCTCCGGCGGCGATGGCTTACGGGACGGCGCTGAGCGGAACACAACTGGACGCGACATCATCGGTGCCGGGGACGTTTGTTTATAACCCAGCGGCTGGGACGGTGCTGACGGTGGGGACACACACGCTGGGTGTGACATTCACGCCGACGGATACGGCGGACTACAAGACGGCGACCGCTTCAGTGTCGATTACGGTGAACAAGGGGACGCCGACGATCACGTGGGTCGCGCCGGCGGCGATCACCTTCGGAACGACCCTGAGCGGGACGCAATTAGATGCGACCGCGTCGACTCTGGGAACCTTTGTTTACAAGCCCGCAGCGGGGACTGTCCTGGCGGCAGGCACACACAATCTGAACGTGACCTTTACACCCACGGATACGGTGGATTACAAGACCGTTACCGATACGGTGTCGATTACAGTCAGCAAGGCGACCCCGGCGATTACGTGGAATGCTCCGGCAGCGATCACCTATGGGACGAAACTAAGCGCGACGCAGCTGGACGCGACGGCACCGGTTGGGGGAACTTTCGTCTACAACCCAACGGCCGGGACGGTTTTGAAGGTCGGGACGCATACGCTGGGGGTCACGTTCACTCCGACGGATACCGTCGATTACGCGACGGCCACGGGCTCGGTCGCGATTACAGTCAACCAGGCGACACTGACCATCACATGGGCAGCTCCCGCGGCGATCATGTACGGCACAAAGCTGAGCGCGATCCAACTGGATGCCACGGCTTCAGTGCCGGGTACTTTCGCCTATAACCCTGCGGCTGGCACGGTGCTCGCGGTCGGGACGCATACGCTGGGGGTCACGTTTACTCCGACGGACACGGTCGATTACGCACCGGCTACGGGCTCGGTCGCGATTACAGTCAACCAGGGGACGCCGACGGTCACGTGGACAACCCCCGCGGCGATAACCTACGGCACAAAGCTCGGCGCGACGCAGCTCGATGCGACGGGATCAGTGCCGGGGACATTCGTCTATAACCCGCCGGCCGGAACGGTGCTGACCGCGGGCACGCATGCACTGGGAGTCACATTCACTCCTACAGACGCAGTCGACTACGCAACAGCCACGGGTTCGGTAGACATTGCAGTCGGACAGGCAGCCCCGGTGATCACCTGGGCAGATCCGGCGGCGATTACGTCCGGGACAGCGCTGAGCGGAACGCAACTGGATGCAACCGCGACCCCCGCGGGCGGGACGTTCGCCTACACGCCTGCGGCAGGAACCCTGCTGGCGGTGGGAACGCAGACGCTCAAGGTGAGCTATACGCCCGTGGATACGACGGACTACACGACGGCGACAGATTCCGTGACCATCGTCGTGAATTCCGGGCTTGCGCTTGGATCCATCCAGCCGTCGAGCGGGATGCTCGGCGATGGGGCTACAACGATTACGCTGAACGGCACTGGTTTCACATCGACTGCGGCGGTGCAACTGAACGGCAACAGAATCAGCAGCGCCTATGTGAGTGCGTCGAAGCTGACGGCGGTCATTCCCGCGAGCTTCTTCCAGCAGACCGGCGTGGGAGTGATCACAGTCGTTGGCAACGGCACGACCACGGCCGGCGTTGACTTTAACGTGGTATCGCCGAACCTGCAAGTCAAGCTGAGTGGACCCGCGACGGCGAATCCGGGAGAACAGCCAACCCTGGACTTTGTGCTTTCGCAGGCGTACCCCGTGGATCTGCAGGGGACGTTTACGCTGACGGTGCAGCCGACAAAGTCTGGAGGGCCGGTTGATCCCGCGGTACAGTTCTCGACGGGCGGCGACGCGCTCGACTTCACCATCGCCGCGAACACCACGAAGACACCAACGGTCCAGTTGCAGACGGGCACGGTGGCAGCAAAGATCACGATTACGCTGACGCTGACGGCGAACGGCGTGGATGTCACGCCTGCCAGCCTGGAGCCGGTGGTGATCGATGTGCCGGCGGCCGCTCCCACCATCACCAGCGTCACCCTGACGCGCGATGGCGACATGCTGACCGTGGATGTGCAGGGCTATTCGAGCACGCGGGATATGGTTTCGGCGAATTTCGACTTCACCCCGGCGGCCGGTGCAACGCTCGACGATCCGAACGTAGCGGTCGACGCGAGCAACTTTACGCAAGCCTTCTCCACCTGGTATGCGGATGGAACGTCCGTGCAATACGGAAGCGCCTTCACGTATATCCAGACATTCCAGCTCAGCAACAGCGCGCTCAACATCAAGAGCGTGAAAGTGACGCTGATCAACTCGATCGGGAAGTCGAACGCGGCGACCGCCAACTAGGATGGCAAATCTCATGGCCAACACGAGGAATTTGAAAAGCGCTGGACGAACGGTCGCGCTGCTGGCGGCTGCACTGCTCGTTCTGCAACCGGTTGCTTCTCTCCACGCGCAGGATGTAGCGCCGGCGGCGGCGCCACGCGGCCTGCAGATCGTAATTCTGGAGGGCGAAGGCGCTCTCAACAACACCCAGGAACGCACGGCGCGCGAGCCGATTGTGCAGGTGCAGGACGAAAATCATAAGCCGGTGGCGGGCGCGTTCGTTCTATTTGCCATTCACGGAGGCGGCGCGGGTGCGGGCGGGACATTCGCCGACGGAGCGACGACCCTGACCGTGACGACCGGCGCAGACGGCACAGCGAAAGCGGTCGGCCTGCTGGCCAATAAGTCGCAGGGAGCCTGGCAGATTTCCGTGGCTGCTTCCGTCGGTACGCTGACTGCAAGCGCAGTGATCAACGAGAACAACGTTGTTGCAGCACCACAAAATACAGTTGGTCCGACGACCGCGGCCACGGTGAAGCCGCCCTTCCACTGGATCATTTCGAAACCGGTGACGATTGTGGGGGGCATCATCATCGCCGGGGCGATTGCGACGATCGTGGTTGTGGAAACGAACAACAGCAACGGGACGAAGATCACGGCCGGCAATCCTACCGTCGGCGCACCCGCTCTTCGGACGGGGATTCAGATTCGCTTTTGACCGCTTAAACGGCGGTTGCAAGACGCAGCGACAGCGGCTACTGCGCCGCGTTTTCCATGGGCGGCGGCTGCCAGGTCTGGACGAATCTGATGGCCGCTTCAAACGGCAGAGGCTTTGAGAACCAGTATCCCTGAATGTACTCGCAGCCCAGTGTGCGGAGTGTGGCTGCGTCCTGCGCGGTTTCGACGCCCTCGGCAATGACCTTCATGCCGAGGTTGCGGGCGAGGCCGAGGATGGATTTGACCAGAACCAAACTCCCCGCATGAGTCGACATGGAGCGGATGAAGCTCTGATCGATTTTTAACGTGTCGATGGGGAAGTGGTGCAGGTAGCTGAGGGAGGAGTAGCCCGATCCGAAATCGTCAATGGAGATGTTGAGTCCGAGCGCGCGGCACTTTTCCAACTCAGCCCGCGCGACTTCGGGCTCCTGCATGAGCAGGGTTTCCGTGATCTCGAGATGGATCTGCCGGGGATCGATGCGCTTCGCAGCGAGGGTCGCTGCAAGGTGTTGAATGACTTCTCCCTCAGAGAAGTCGCGCCCGGAGTAGTTGACGCCGATGAACAGCGGGTCTTCGCCGATCAGTTCTTTCGATGCGGCGGCCTGCAAGCGAACGGCAGCGTCGCAGGAGGCGTCGAGCGTGAATCGCGATATTTCGAGGATGAGCCCGCTGTCTTCAGCAACCGGGATGAAGATGCCGGGAGAAATCATGCCGCGTTCCGGGTGCATCCAGCGCATAAGGGCTTCAAAGCCCGCGATCTTCATCTTCTGGATGTCGATGATGGGCTGGTAAAAGAGCACCAGCTCGCCGCGCTCCAGCGCAAGACGCAGCTCGCTGTGCAGGCGCAGGGCGGAGAGTGCGACGTCGTGGGTGGCTCCTCCGCGCTCGGCGGATTCGGCGGCGAGGTTCGCGGGCTCGAGCCGGATGGCTTCGGCGCGAGCGAACATGTCGCGGTAGCGAGCGGTGATGACGCGCATGACCATGCTGAGGACGGGGTCGGCGCTCTCGATGCGCCGGGCAAAATCGTCGCGCGTGATTTCGATGACGCTGCAATCGTCGATAGCGCGCACCGTGGCTGTGCGGGGCTTGTCATCGACCATCGCCATTTCCCCAACAAGCGAGCCAGGACCGCGGGTGCCGATCTGGATGGTTTGGCCCTCGCGCTGGACGAGGATTTCAACGTTGCCGGCTTCGATAATGTAGGCGCAGTCGCCGCGTTCGCCCTCGTGGACAAGAATCTCGCCGGGTTTGAATTGCTTCTTCGTCGTGCCAGGCATGCGGGAAAACCGTGGCTCATTATATGGAGCCGCGGCGGCGTAAAGACAGATATTTTCCGGGACTGGCGGGGGTGCGCCGCGTTGCGGGCCGGGTTCTGCTCCAGAGTCTGTGCGGAAACGAGAGAACGTGCCAAACTTATTCCATGAAAGCGCTGGTACTGACTGAGTACAGTCATCTGGAATTGCAGGATGTCGCGCAACCCGTTCCGGGTCGGGACGAAGTGTTGATTCGGATTGCGGCCTGCGGGATTTGCGGGAGCGATGTGCATGGATACGACGGGTCCAGCGGGCGACGCATTCCTCCTCTGGTGATGGGGCATGAAGCGGCGGGGACGATCGCCGCGGCAGGCAAGGGCGTGACTGCGTTTCATGCCGGAGAACGGGTGACGTTCGATTCGACGGTGTATTGCGGGGAGTGCCGTTTCTGCCGGCAGGGAACCGTGAACCTATGCGATCGACGCGAGGTGGTCGGCGTTGCCTGCGGGGAATTCCGGCGCCCCGGCGCGTTCGCGGAATATGTCACCGTGCCGCAGCGAATCGTTTATCGGCTGCCGGACGAGCTGCCCTTTGCCGAGGCGGCCATGCTGGAAGCCGTCTCGGTGGCGCTGCATGCGGTGCGCGTGAGCGACCTGCGTGGCGGAGAAACGGCGTTGGTACTGGGCGCCGGCATGATCGGCTTGCTGACCATGCAGGCCGCGCGCGCGGCGGGTTGTGCCAGGATTCTGGTGGCGGATGTGGATGCGACGCGGCTACGGTTGGCGGAATCGCTGGGAGCGACCGAGGTGCTGGAACTTTCCGGGGCGAACCTGGTGGAGGAAGTTCGGCGGCGGACCGATGGGGGCGTGGACGTCGCTTTTGAGGCGGTCGGACGGAACGAAACCGTACAGGCGGCGATCGAATCTGTGCGCAAGGGCGGCAAGGTGGCGCTGATCGGCAACGTGACGCCAACGGTGACGCTGCCGCTGCAGGTGGTGGTGAGCCGGGAACTGCGACTGCAGGGGACGGCAGCATCGGCGGGGGAATATCCGCAGGCAATTGCCATGCTGAGCCGCGGTGCGATTCAGGTGAAGCCGCTGATCACCGCTGTTGCCCCGCTGGAAGATGGAGCGCGGTGGTTTGAGCGGCTGTATGCGCATGAGCCCAACCTGATGAAGATTGTCCTGACGCCGCAGGGGGAGAACGTCCAATGAGCGAATCGCTGTTCGATTTGTCAGGCCAGGTGGCACTGGTGACGGGAACGAGTCGCGGTCTGGGGCAATATTTTGCGCGCGCGCTGGCGCGTGCCGGAGCCGATCTGATCCTGACCAGCCGGCGGCGGGAGACGTTAGAAGCGTTTGCCGACGAGATTCGAGCAATGGGCCGGCGGGCAGTGGCGCTGGAACTGGACGTGCGCGATGCGGGAAGCATCGAGCGCATGGCGGCGGAGGCCGAAGCCGCGCTCGGGCCGATTCAGATCCTTGTGAACAATGCCGGGTGCAATGTGCGCAAGCCGGCACTCGATGTGACGTGGGACGACTGGAATCTGGTCGTCGAAACCAACCTGCGCGGGAGCTTTTTTGTGGCGCAGGCGATGGCGCGGGGCATGATCGCGCGCCACTATGGGCGGATCATCAATATCGGGTCGGTGACGAGCGTGTTTGGGTATGCGGGGCTTGCACCCTATGGAGCGAGCCGCGGCGGCATTCGCCAAATGACGATGAGCCTGGCCGACGACTGGGGTCCGCATGGCGTGACGGTGAATTGCCTTGCGCCGGGGTGGTTCCGGACGAAGCAAAACGAGGTGCTGTACGAGAACCAGGAGTGGGTCGAGTACCTGACCGACCGCATTCCGCTGCGGCGTCCGGGTCAGCCGGGGGACCTGGACGGAGCCATCGTGTTTCTCGCGTCCGCGGCGAGTGGCTATGTGACGGGGCAGACGCTGCTGGTGGATGGGGGGATCTCCACGGGCTCCATGCGCGCGACGGTGGCCGCCCAGTCGGCAGATTAGACGTCGGCTTCGTCGGGGATACGCTGGACGCCGCCCAGGAGGAAGAGGTACGCGGCGACGCCGATGACGAGGTACGCTCCGGCGATGGTGAAAGCCGCGGTAAATGCGTGCCGCGCATACACCAGGTAGCCGGTGACGATGGGCGCGGCGATGCCGGAAAGCTGGTTGGAGAAATTGAGAATCCCGCCGACGCGGCCGACGCTGCCGCGCGGGGCGATGAGCGAGGGGAGCGACCAGCCCACTGGCGCCGCGGCGGAGAGGCCGCCGATGGAGAGGCTGATCCACGCAAGCGCCTGCGCGGGGGTATGCGACCAGCCACAGCCCAGGATGCCCAGGCCCAGGGTGGTCCCGGCGATCAGAACGGTCATGCGCACGCGGCTCGCGTTCCACCCGCGCTGGATGAGGGCGTCGACAAGCAGTCCGCCGAGGAAGAGATCGGTGCAGGTTGCCACCAGCCAGGGGACGCCGGTGTAGACGAAGGAATGGAGCAGATCGATGTGCAGGGATTCCGACAGGTAACTCGGCATCCAGGTGAGTAACAAATAGAAGACGTAGTTGTAGGAGCCGAAGCCGAGCGCCAGTCCCAGCACCTTGCGTTGCCGCAGCAAGTACAGCAGAGAAGCCTGATGGGCTGAGACATCCTGCGTCGCCGAGGAGTTTTCGCGGATCAACGCAAATTCCTGCGCGGTTAAGCCGGGATCCTCTTCCGGCTCGCGGTAGACAACGACGAATAACAAGAAGTACAGGAAGCTGAGGACGCCGGTTGCTGTAAAGCTGAGACGCCAGCCAATGTGCAGCAGCAAAATTCCGATGAGGGGCACGCCGAGAGCCGGAGCAAATTTGGCGGCGGCGTCGAAGAGGCTGGTGGCAAAACTGCGCTCCTGCTGGGGAAACCAGTTGCCGATGGCCTTGGCGTTCGCGGGAAACGTAGGTGCTTCCCCGACGCCGAGAACAAAGCGGGCGGCGAAGAAGCCTCCGATGGAGGGCGTGGCGGCCGCGCCGAAGGAAGCGATGCTCCAGATGAATGTGCTGACGCGGCCGACGCGACGAACGCCGAGTTTGTCGAGGACGACGCCGATGGGGAGCTGGCAGAGCGCGTAGGTCCAGTTATAGGCGCCCAGCAGATAGCCGTAGGCGATGTCGGAGATGGCGAAGGTGGAGATGAGAGCGCTGTGCGCGACAGAGAGGTTGACGCGGTCAAAATAGTTGACCAGAACGCCGAGGGCCAGCAACCAACCGATTCGCCACCTGCGCCGAGGAATGGAGACCTCCTTCGCGATGCCGCTGCCTGCACCGCTGGAATCTGTATATCAGAGCGGAACGAGGCGCGGAGGGGGATCGCGGGTGCGCCGCGTCGCGAAGGATTCGCGAAGAGGAAGAGACTGCGGAGTCGGCGGGTGCACAATAGGCCGATGACGAGAAATTCGCGTTGCCGGCGGTGGGTCGCCGCCATAATCGCTGGGCTGGTGATCGACCTGATGTGTGCTGCGCCATCCGCGGGGCAGAGTATCCAGGCCGATGGGGTGGTCAGGCGGGGGCAAGTGCCGGGTACCCGCGAGGCATATTTGCCCGCGGCCGCGCGGAGCAACCACGCGGCCAATCTTCTGGCGCTACCGAACGGCGACCTCTTGTCCTTTTGGTTCGCAGGGGCCGATGAGGGCGAGTCGGGGGTGTCCATCGTGCTGTCGCGCCTGGACCGTGGGTCGAGCCAATGGAGCCAGCCCTTGACGCTGGCGCAACACCCAGGCTGGTCGGATCAGAACCCAGTGCCGTTTCGCGCTCCGGATGGGCGGCTGTGGCTCTTTCACACATCGCAGCAGGCGGGCAAGGGACAAACGACCTCCGTAGTGTACGAACTGACGTCGGAGGATGAGGGACACACGTGGAGCGCGCCGCGTCTCCTTTTTACGGAGCCGGGAACGTTCATCCGGCAGCCGCTGATCGTGTTCCACGGCGCATGGCTCTTCCCGGCGTATCGTTCCGCGAGCGCAGGGATCACGATCAACGCACAGAACGACGTGTCGATCGTCAGGATCTCGAGAGACCGTGGCAAGACGTGGAGCACTTGCCCGGTGCCGGAGTCGGGCGGGCTGGTGCAAATGAATATCGTCCCGATCGCGGGGGGCCGGCTGCGAGCATTCTTTCGCAGCCGGTACGCCGATTGGATTTACAGAAGCGATTCGGTCGATGGATGCCACTGGAGCGCACCGGTGGCGACGCAATTGCCGAACAACAATGCGTCGATCCAGGCCGTCCGGCTGCAGGATGGGCATCTCGCAATGGTCTTTAACAACGCGCAAGCGGGAGCCAGGCGAGAGAAGCCACGTACGGCCGCGCGGAGAGTCCTGTCGATTGCGCTTTCCCTCGACGACGGCAAGACCTGGCCACGGGTGCGGGATTTGGAGAATGACGGTCTGGCTCCGTCCCTGCGGCCTGGAGAGGATGCGGAGTACTCCTATCCTTCGGTGGCGCAACTGCCCAATGGCTCGATTGCGGTGGCGTTCACCTTCCGGCGCGAGGCCATTCGGGTGATGACCTTCGACGAAGCGTGGATCCGGCGAGGGAGCACGCGGGGCGTCTTCACCGGCGATCGCTCCGCGCTGACTCCATAAGCGCTAACGTGCGGCTGGTTCCGGAACCGCGTCGATCCGGATTTGCACGGGCTGCGTCGCTTCAAACGGCAGGTAGACAACCAGCGAGTCGCCATCCAGGTGATGCTCAATGCCGGTGCGGGCGGCAACGTCCGATCGTTTACCGGCAAGCGTGACGGAGACTTTTGCGGAGCTGCTCCAGTGCTCAACGACAAATGCGGGATTGACGAGCGGGCTCTCGGCATTCGCATCGACAGCAACAACGAGCGGTGCGTTGGTTGCCGATGTGCTGCGATGAACGACAAAGGCGCGCTGGGCCGGGTCATATTCGACCGTTCCGGACGCACCGGACAAGACGTGAGCAGTGGGAGGCGAGAGCCAGGACTTGGCGAGCGGCAGGAGGGCGGAGGGGTCCTGGGTCGTTAGCCCGCAAAGGAGGAGTTTGGTTTCGGATTCGGCGGTTTTGGCGTACGGATCCCAAAAGATATGGGAGAGCGACGAGTGGGAGGGGCGGTCCGGCGCGATCGCGGGACGGCCGCTGGAGCCGACCTGCGCAACCGGCCAGTGGTTCCACCACTCGAACATGGAATAGCTCTTCTCGCCGTTGTAGGCGTCAAAGGAGACGCCACGCGTCCAGACAATCTGGAAGGGATTCTCTTTTGACTTGAGATGAACGATCTGGATGTTGGCGTCAGCGGGACGGTCGAGTTTGGCCGGGCCGTTGGTGAACGTGAACGATGAAGGATCCGACTTAGGCGCCCAGTGATAGGTCTCGGATTCGCCTCGCATGTTTTCGAGGGTGAGAGCGTCGGGCTGGATGTCGTCTTCGGGGCGCTGGCCTGGCCCGTTGATGACGATCGTCTCCTGCCATTCATGCGGACTGTCGACTTTCGAACTCCAAAGAATCTGCTTGCGGATGGCCGCGCCGTCGGGATAGACGGTCCAGTATTCATCGGCCCAGTCGAACCAGCCCGTGAGCGGGTCGGCACGAGCGCCCTCGTAGTTGCGGGCCTCGGCCAGCGCATAACGCCAATGGACGATGGCGCGCGCGGGGGACGACGCGAGGATGCTGACGTGGGAATAGCGGCTCTGCTTGTCGGACATTGGCTCGCAGTCGCCGGCGCCGGGACAGGTCTTCCCCCAGGTCTCCAGAAACTCGTCGGTGTACCACTTGCCGTTGTTGGTCACCCAGGCGGGGATGTAGTTGGTGCCCTGCCAGAACACAAGGCGCATGGGCGACTGATCGAAGCGGACCACGACGTCGGAATCCGGGCCAAGCCGGCGCAGGCGGTCCCAGGGGGGATCGAAGCTGAGGCTCGCGTACATCGCTCCGAAGGGTCCGGCCTGGGGCGGTCCGGCAGGCAACACCGCATACGGGATCACGTCGCCGGCCGGGGCTTTGGCCGCGGCGACGGCGGCCTTGTCCTGGACAGGAGAGACGGCATGGTTGAGGACTTCAACGTCGTCGAGGTCGCCGTCGAGCGAATAGGTGACGGGGTCCTGGGGGTGGCTGATCCACCCTGGAAATGGAACCTGGGGCGTGCGGACGCGGCCGACGAGAAGGCTGGTCTGCTCGGCCTGCCAGAAATGGCCGGGGATGTTGAGGGTCCCCGCTGCTGCGCCGTCGATGTATATAGACGGGCCGGAACTGCCGTCGAAGACCGCGGTGACGTGGGACCACTTCTTGAGGGGCAGCGTGCTGCTGGTTGTCAGCTTCTGCCAAACGCCATCTTCGGCAAGCTGGAAGCCGACGTGCCCAAAGGCGTCGATCCCGACGAAATAGCCAATTTGATCTTCTTCGCTTTGATCGACGATGGGCACCCAGTTCCAGGGATAGTTGTCGAGCGCAACCCACGCTGAGACGCTGAAGGCGTTGGCCAAACGCGGCACAGATTTGGCCGCGCGAACAATGTGTGTGGTGTAACCGTCGAATTCGAGGGCGTTGCCGTCGACTCCGGGCACACGGCGAGAGAAGCCCTGAATTTGATCATCGAGGTTGCCGGCGGAATCGTGAGCCGAAGATGCCGTGTCGTTGTCGAAGTTCCAGACAATGTCGGGCGCCGACTGTTGCGCCTGCGCCCGATGCGCAGAGACAAGCTGGAGCGAAATCATGCAACCGCAAAACCAAAGCGACGCGACGGCTTTCTTCATGAATGCTTCCCCTTCCGAGTGGCGGCGAACGGCCCGACAACATCATGCTCCTGCAGCCTCAGGTCGGATGCGCAAGGTTCTGGCGGTGGGGCACGCTGGGCGAGCCAGAGGCAATCAGGTTCGTCCATTCACTCGACCCTGGGAACTCGGTAAAACATTACGGTTCCCGTCGGCCGATGTCAACCACCAAAGGTCGGTGGTCGATGCACCCGCTCTCTCGAGGAGTGCGCTAACAATTGCAGAGTGTGCAGTCTAAGCGGAATCCAGTGGCTGCGTTGGGTTTGGCCGGGATGAACATCCGCCGCGCGGAACGCCGTAAGAAAAAACCAATGCTTGACAGTCACATCCGCGATTGCTAGTCTTCGGCAGTTCAATTGGCACAGCCTTTCGCGTCCTCAGGGGAAGAAGGAGTCCTCCTATGAAAAGCCCGATTCACGTCTTGCAGCTGATCCCCGCAACCGCTCTGGGAATGGCGCTCCTTGTGGGGACAGCACCACGGGCGATCGCTCAGGTTGGGACCTCGTCCGCGGCTCTCAATGGAATCGTCAGCGACTCTTCGGGGGCGGTTGTGCCTGGCGCGGCCATCAAGCTGCGGGATACGAGCACCGGATTTGAGCAGGTGACCAGGAGCAATGGTACGGGCAACTACTCCCTGGTGAACATCAGCCCGGGAAGTTACGAAGCGACCGTCACGATGCAGGGCTTCTCCACGGCGAAAGCGCCTGCGTTCAATCTTGCCGTCAACCAGACGGCAACGATCAATTTCACGCTGCAGGTAGGGTCGGCCAGCACCACCGTTACAGTGGCGGCGAACGCCGTTCAGATTGAGACGTCGACGGCGGAGCTCGGAACGGTGATCGGGAGCACCGAGGTGAACGCCCTGCCGCTGAACGGGCGCAACTTTACCGAACTGCTGCTGCTGTCGCCGGGGGTGAGTCCGGTCAATACGACGGAAAACTCCGGTTTTGGCGGGATTGGCAATCCGGTCGGCACAGTGGTGTTGCCGTCAGTGAACGGGCAGAACAATCGCAGCAATATGTATCTGCTGGACGGTATTAATAACTACGGCTCGATTCGCGACACGTATGCGGTGCAACCGACCCTCGACGACATTGAGGAGTTCAAGGTGCAGTCGCACAACGACGAGGCGCAGTTCGGGCAGGTCCTCGGTGGCATCGTCAACGTCGTCACCAAGTCCGGAACGAATGCTTTCCACGGCGATGGCTGGGAATATCTGCGCAACGACGCAATGGACGCCGCTAACTACTTTAATCCCATCAAGACGCCGCTGAAGCAGAACCAATTCGGAGTGAGCGTGGGAGGACCTGTCCTGCTGCCGCACTACAGCGGCCACGACCGGACATTCTTCTACGCCTCCTATGAAGGGTATCGCAACAACACTGCGTCGAATAACTTCTATCGCACACCAACCGCAGCGCAGCTCGGCGGCGACTTCAGCTTCCTCGATGCCGGGGGGGTGCAATTGTACAACCCGTTCAGCTCCGTTCCTCAACCCGCCAGTGAAGCGCCCAATGCGACTGGGTTCGACCTGCAGCCGTTCATGTGCGACACCTCAGGCAATCCGGAACCGGCTAATGGGAGCGGCATTCAGGCTACGGGGACGCCATGCAACAAAATTCCCACCTCCATGCTGGATCCAGTGATGGTGAACTATGCCAAGACCTTTTTCCCTGCACCGGAGACGATCGCCAACGAACCGCAGTTCAACGGCCTCGATACGACGCCGAATGTTACGGATCAGGACCAGGTGTCAGTGCGGATTGATGAACAGCTAACGCCGTCGAATCGCTTTTTTGTGCGGTGGACTTCGGCGTGGGAGCCAATTACCGGGTCGAATGGATATCCGGGCGCAGAAGCTGTGGTGAATGACTCCGAATATAACGTCGCGGCTAACTGGACGCATACATTTGGGAGTAATTCCGCGCTTCAACTCACTCTGGGCCGCGTGTCTGCGCAGAATAACCGCACGCCGTATTTCAAGGACACGCCCTCCGGCTACGAGCAGCAATCCGGATTCGCTTCGTATCTTTACGATCACACACCCTTCGGCGGCATCCAGGTTCCCTCAGCGGTGGTGAATAACTATCTGGGCGCCGAGAACTACGTAGGACGGCTGCACTACTCGAATATCTGGGAATACCGCGGCGATTACGCGAAAACAATTGGGCGCCACAGCCTGCGCGTGGGAGCGAGCCTGGCGACGGACGGATGGGAACAGCCATTCTTCGGATCCGAGAACGATTTCGATCAGCCGCAAACGCAGGATGGAAACCTGGACTCGAACACCGGCGACGCCATGGCCTCAATGATCCTGGGCGTTCCGGTGTACTCCGAAGTGGACAACGTCTATTCGCTGCTGCACGGTGGAAAGGTCATTGGAACCTACATTCAGGACCAGTGGCGGGTGAATGCCAAACTAACGGTGAATCTGGGGCTTCGCTATGACGTCACCGTCAATCCGCGGGAAGGGAAATCGTCGAACGGGAGCGACATTACCGGCGACTTTGACTTCAGCAACGGGACGTATGTGCTGCAGAAGTCGGCGCCGGCGTGCTCCGCGAGTCAGGGAGCGCCGTGCCTTCCGGGAGGTTCTTTGCCGGCCGACGTCACGATCGCGAAGAACGGCAAGATCATCCACGATAACTACGATAACCTGCAGCCGCGGTTCGGATTTGCGTATCGGCTTACCGGGAAGACGGTGATGCACGGCGGTTATGGCCGATTCTTCGACAACTGGGCAGGGGTCACCGAGAATCAATCGAACTACACGCAGACGTGGCCGAACATTGCTTTCGTCGGCGCACCGGGCGGCTTTAACCTGTACGGACCGCCAACGGGACTGGCGCAGGACCCGTTCGCATTCGGGAACGTCTCGGCTGCGGGAGTTCCGCCGGCACCGTCGCCCTTCTCGCCTCTCAATACGAATGCTTACACCGATCCACACCTCAAGAACGGATATTCGGATCAGTGGAATTTCGGATTCCAGCGGGAGATGTCGACGGGCGTTGTAACGACCATCAATTATGTGGGATCGCGGAACGCACGCATCGCATCGGCCGTCACGGCCAATGCACTCACCGCTCCCGGCGGGAACGCACCGTATCCCTACATCCCGCAAATGCCGTACACGCAGAGTCTCTCGCACACGGTCTATAACTCGCTGCAGGTGTCCTCGCAGATTCACCTGCACTCTGGCGTCACGTCCACCCTGGCCTACACGTGGTCCAAAGCGCTAACTACGGGATGCGACGGGTATAACTCCGGGTGCGAGATTCAGAATCCATATAACCTGAGCATCGATCGGGGTCCGGCAGCGTACGACTTGCCCCAGATCTTCACGGGCAGCTTCGTCATTCCCCTGCCGTTTGGAACGGGGGCGATGAAGGCGCGCAGCGGCATCGTCAATCAGCTCATTGGCGGCTGGCAGTTGAATGGAATCGTGTCCGTGAACAGCGGACCCCGCTATGACGTCCAGGACGACAACGGCATTTCCAACATCAATAATTTCTATGGCGCGGAGCGAGCGGACGAAGTGGGCAATCCACACGCGAACACGTCTGCCTATCCCCTCAGCAAGCTGGATCCAATCAACATCAATGCGTTTGCGGACCCGGCCCCGGGCACGTTTGGCACCATGGGGCGCAACAGCCTGCACGCGGACTGGGGCCGCGACCTGGATGCATCCTTCTTCCGCTCGTTCCGGGTTACAGATTCAAAGAAATTCGAATTCAGAGCCGAAGCTTTTAACGTGACGAACACACCGGTGTTCGCGGCTCCTGACACGTATCTCCCGGATGGGCCGGGATATTTCGGGGTTGTTTCTTCCACAGCCAATACGGCGCGGCAACTGCAGGTCGCTCTGAAGTTCTATTTCTAAGACGCCGCAGGTCGATTTGCTGCGGAGATGCGCGACACCGGCGCAGGTGTGATGAGGCAAAGAAAGAGTGGAAAACTGTGGCCTGCGTGCGACGAGCCAGAGACTATTTTGAGGCCTGCGGATGAGTTACAAGATCGCGCGCATCCAGGATGTGTTCCTGCATTGCCTGGCGGGCGGCTTCGGGATCGCGCTCGCGAATGGCGGTATAGATTCTGCGATGAAACATGAGCGGGTGCTCGAGAGAGACGCGGTCGGAGAGCTGCCCCATGCTCATGAGCAGGGTGCGATGAATGCCTTTGAAGAGAAGGTGGCAAATGCGATTTCCGCTGGCGCGAAAGATAGCCTCATGAAAGGCCATGTCGGCGTTGAGGCGCTCGCGGTTATTTTTGCTGCGTTCCATGGCAAAGATCGCGTTGCGCAATGTGGAAATGTCTTCGGCAGTGGCACGCTCGGCGGCCCGCGCCGTCAGTTCCGGCTCCATCATGAGACGGGTCTCAAAGAGCTCATGCTGGGAAAGGTCGTCGAGGAGGACGAGAAAGTCGATGGGCTCATTGAGGATAGTCTCCGCGCTCTCGCTCAGATAAGTGCCGTCGCCAACCCGCTGCGACAGTACGCCCATAATCTCGAGGACCTTCAGGACCTGACGAACGGATGCGCGATTGACGCCGAACTCTTTGGCGAGCTCGCGCTCGGGTGGGAATTTAGAGCCGGGAGATATGGCGCCGGAGGCGATCAGGTTCTTGATACGAGCGATCAGCTTCGCGGTAATCCGCGTGTCGGGTTGCTCACGATTTGCAGAAGATGCGCGCGGCATAGCCAGGGTCCCCGTGAAGTCACTTCATTCACAACGACTTCTTATCTTACATGGAAACGCGGGCCGGTCCATCGGCGAGCGAAGTGGTGCAGCATTTCGGAGGAGGGCGACAGCTCCGCGGAGACCGGACGGCGTAGGCGAACAGCGCGGCGGCGGAGAATCCTGACCGGTCCAATGGCACCGGAGCGGTTGGGCCAATGATCGAGGGAAGGATGCGATGAAGCAGATTGTCCTGGAAATGCCGGGTAGATTCATTGAGCGAGACGTAGCCGCGCCCGTTGCGATGCCGGGGCAGGCTCTGGTAGAAATCGCGAGGGTAGGTGTTTGTGGCAGCGACTTTCACGCGTTCGCCGGGCGACAACCGATCTACACGTTTCCGCGCGTCATCGGGCATGAGCTGTCGGGGGTAGTGGTGGAGGCTCCGGCAAACGATCGGGGCATCCGGGCTGGAGATCGTTGCGCGATCGAGCCCTATCTTACCTGCGGAGAATGCCGGACTTGCCTGCAGGGGCGCAATAACTGCTGCGAGCATATTCGGCTGTTGGGAATCCATATCGACGGCGGAATGCAGGAGTACCTTTCCGTCCCACTTGAATTGCTCCATCCGTCGAAGGAGTTATCGCTCGACCAGATGGCCCTGATTGAGACACTGGGCATCGGAGCGCACGCCGTGGATCGCAGTAACCTGAAGGCAGGCGAAGAGGCGCTGATCATAGGGGCCGGCCCGATTGGAATCGCGACGGCGCAGTTCGCCGCCGAGTTGGGAGCGCGCGTGCAGGTTGTGGAGACGAGTGTGTGGCGCAGAGAGTTTGTGGAGCAGATGGGCTATGCGGCGTCGGCCTCAGCGGAGAATCGGAAGGCGGCGGTGGTGTTCGACGCCACGGGCAGCGCTGCCGCGATGGCCCACAGCCTGACGCATGTCGCGGCGGGAGGAAGACTGGTGTATGTCGGCCTGACGCGTGATCCTGTATGCCTCGACGATGCGACGTTTCACCGCAAAGAAGTGACGTTGTTGGCGAGCCGCAACAGTTATGGCTTGTTTCCGCGCATCATGCAACTGATTACGGAGGGGCGGATCGATACCAGGCACTGGATTACCGATCGCCTGAAATTGTCAGACGTAACGTCGCAATTTCAGCAACTGCCCGCTCGCAAGACGCTGATCAAGGCCATTGTGGAAGTGAACGGCCAGGACTAGAGCCCGCGCGGCTAAGCGTTGAAGTAGACCTCGCGCATGATGGACCAGGACGTCTGCCCGGGCAGAGCGATTTGCATGGGGTCCGTTGTGCTCAGCCATTCCCGATTGCGTGGCTCGGCGGCAAGTTTCGCCATGTCGGATTCGTAGTCGTCGCCGGTGTACTCGTAGGTGGCAAACAGGTAGTACTTACCGTTGTCCAGCTGGTGGAGATAGATCGCGAAGTTGTGCATGTGATATTTGTTCAGCAGGTCGCGGACGCCGGGATTCGACGGTGCGTGCACGGCCTCGTAGGCGGCGATTCGATCAGGCTTCATGCCGATCACCATGCCGATTCGTTGTATTTTGCCGTTGGGGTTCATATCTCATTCCTTCCATCCCGGGCGATGCCGGATTTGAGCCAGAACGTTGGGAAGTCTTTGGTAACACCCCAGCCACCCATTTCGAAGTTAACAAAACCGAGAGCCAGCGCGGGAGAGTCCGGGCGAACGCGAAAATCCATGTGATCCGGATCGACGAAGAGCGGGTCGGTGAAGGCGGAGTTCTTGTCCCAGCCGAGCGCCTGCCACTCGGCGAAGTTATAGCGCTGGGCGTTGCGACGGCCATCCTCGCTGCGCAACTGATCGACAACGGCCTGAAATTCTCCGCTCTCCGCCCAGAAGAGATTGCGGTCGATCTGGTCGAACCATGGGCCGACAGCGGGCGGCGCAATTACGGAGTGGAACATCTGCGGCCACCACGGCCAGCCATCGGGCCATGCCGCGCTGCCAGGATCCATGACGGTAATGTTGTTGTAGTAGCTGTCATGATTGTAGTTATTGCCGACGTGAAAACACGGAGCGGCACGCGACTTATACCAGATATTGTTATAGACCTCGCGATATGCGCCCTCGCGCCACTTGAAGCTCACGCCTCCCATGGAAATGTTGTTATAGATCTTGTAGTTTGAAGCGCCGTCGTCCAGGTCGAGACCCCATCCGGAGTTCTCATCGAAGAGGTTGTTGCGGACGATGACCGGTTCCATGGCGTCGATGAGGACGTCCCACGCGTCGATGCTGCGATCGACGGTATAGGGGCCATGCGATTGAGCCAGGCACCAGGCGCGGTCGCGGCCCCAGGCATTAAAGGGGCCGTGGTCGCTTGTCTCGAGCACTGTGTCGTGCGTGCGATTGAATTCGATAACATGACCGCCCCAGGTGCTGTCGCCGATGCAGATAGCGGCGCGCGGCATGTTGTAGATGAGGTTGTGGCTGACGGTGATGCGCTTCGCCCTCGAGATATAGACGCCGGCGATTTGCTTTCCGAAGAATCCACAATCGTGGATCAGGTTGTTACTGGCCGCGCATTCGTAAGGGAAGGCGCGCTGGGAGCCGTTGGTCTTCTCCAGATCGCCGACGAAGCACATGGCGCTGTCGCCGGTTTCTGTGAATTTGCATCCCGTGACGGAGAATCGGCGATTGTGATTGTTGATGAAGACGCCGTTGCCACCGATCGCGTCGAACCAGGAGTCCTCGATAGAGCACTCGCGCGTGCCCTCCGCGAAGACGGCTCCTCCACGGTGTATGGACCAGTCGCTGAGAGACGGAACATCGTAGCGCGACAGATAGGTGGCCTGTGTGTGGGCGAAGCGGACGCCTTGGATGGTGACGTTGCTGACGGGGGCGTCCTGCGAGCCGGCAAAGCGTACGACCGAGTCGTGGTGTGGAACTTCGACGAGGGCGCTGGGGAGATCGGTTCCGGGGTGCGGGTAGTAATAGAGGGTGCTGGAGCGTCCTTCGAGGAACCACTCGCCGGGCGCGTCGAGCTCCTCGAAGACGTTTTCGATGAAGAATCGGGAGCCTTTGTCAACGCGCGCGGGATCCTTGTCCCACCTGGCTCCGATTTGCTGGCCACCCTGGCCGAACCAGATGGTTGCCGACGCGCGGTCAACGCCTTTGATTTGCCACTGGAGATTGCCCCAGTAGGCATGCTGGAAGATATGAATCTCCGCGCCGTCCGGATTCTGCCAGGACCTGGACGTGAAGGTGGCCGGATCGTACCGAACCCCGTGTGGCGGGGCGCCGGAGTAAGTCATATCGGCGTTCGGATCCGCGAAGGGATCGGTTGCATCGTGGGGGAGACGGCCAGCGGCGGTGAGATAGCCCGACTTACCAGGATCGCTCGGATCGTAATTCGGGAAACGGGCGCGAATTTGGCGCTTACCGTCAACGAACAACTGGGTGAACGCCAGGCCGGCGGGGACGGTGGTCTTCATGATCCCGTTTTCATGCGGAGTCCATCGGCACGCCAGGCGGCGCCCGCCACTGAGGGTGACGCGGGCTCCGGGTGCGGCGCCCCATGTGATGGGCGCTTCGGGGGTGCCAGAATCCTGCGCGTCGAAGGTCAGAGACGGCTCAAGATAGTAGGTGCCGCTGGCGAGCCAGACATGGATGGGAGACGTGCGGGTCGCCAAACGCACGGTGCGCTGGGCGCGAGCAAGTGTGGCAAAGGGGCGCGTCGTCGTGCCGGGATTCCTGTCGTCGCCCTGAGGCGATATATAGAAATCGCGGGTATCGGACGAGGGCGAAGTTTCGAGATCTTCGCGAGTGGCGGGAAGCGCCGGCAGCGAGACAGTGGCTGCTGCGGCAGCGCCTCCGGTCAACTTGAGAAAACTGCGTCTTTGCATGACTCTCTTCCCTGAAGCCGCGTAGCCGGGGTGGATAAGTGAGCGCTCATGCGAGTCGATACGCGCGCATGGCGGTAGTCTGAGTTATGTCGTCCCGCTCGGTGGGGGATAAGTCCGCGATGAAGGAGTGGACAGTGTCCACCCAGCGGCGGTAACTGCCAGCCAGCGTCAGAACCGGCCAGTCTGAGCCAAACATCAGACGCTGGGGCCCGAACGCAGCGAGAACTACGTCGAAGTAAGGATGCAATTGATCGGTGGTCCAGGCATGCCAGTCCGCTTCGGTGGCCATACCGGAAATCTTGCAATAGACGTTGTCGCGTCTCGCCAGCTCCGTCAGGTTCTCTCTCCACGGAGTGATTGTGCCGTCTTTGATGCGAGGCTTGGCGATGTGATCGACGACAAAGATCTGCCCGGGGTGACGGTCGACGAACTCAATAGTCTGAGGGAGATGGCGCTCGAAGATGAGAATGTCGTAAACGAGGTCGAGCGGTCGCAGCAGGCGGATGCCGCGGTTGAAATCGTCGCGCAGCATAAAGAAGTCGTCGGGCTCGTCGTGGAGCACATGGCGGACGCCCTTGCAGCGGGGGTTGGCCGCATAGCGCTCGAGATGCGTTGCGACGTCCGGCTCGCAGAGGGGTACCCAGCCGACCACGCCGCGCATGATTGGATGGTGCGTGGCCAGATCAAGAAGGAATTCAGTCTCGTCCACGGTTTGGCGCGCCTGGACGGCGACCGTGCCGTCAACGCCCGTGTCGCGCGTAACGGCCTCGAGGTCAGGGACGAGGAAGTCGCGGCGCAGCGCGGACATCGCGCCGTTCATCCAGGTGTAGTCGCGGTCGTTGTAGCGCCACAGATGATGGTGCGCATCGATCATCGACTTAGTAACCCCATTCCTTGTTCAGAACCGGCTGGAGGATTTTGCCGATCTCCCGGACGAGTGCAAAATCACAGGGCTGCTCAAAATCGGCGACGTTGCGCGCCACAGTCTTCGGATTGGCTGTGCTGAAGAGCGTCGTGGGGATATCCGGATTCTGGCTGGAGAATTGCAGAGCAAGGCGGCTGATGGAAACGCCCTGGGACTGACAGAACTCAGCCGCTTTGCGGAAGAGAGCGCGATCCTGCGGGCTGGCGGGATGCCAGTCGGCGGGGCCGCGATCGGTGAGCAGTCCAGAGGCAAAGGGAGAACCGTTGATGACGCCAATGCGCTTTTCGCGTGCGATGGGCAACAGGTCGAGCAGTTGCGTGTCGTTGAGGCAATAGTGGTTGTGGACCAGCGCAGCGTCGATATCGAGGGTGGAGAAAATTCGCTTCCACAAATCCATGGGATAGATACCGAAGCTGACTGCTCCAATGCGGCCTTCCTGTTTCAATTCCTGGACTGAGGCGTAGCCCTCGGTCAGGGCCCAGTCAGTGTGCTTTCTGTTTTGATATTCGATGTCATGGATGTGAATGATGTCAAAGTAGTCGGTTCCCAGACGAGCCGCGCTCTCGTCGAGCGAAGCGCGAATGCGTGTGCGAGAGTAATCGAGCGTGTCATTTCCGTAGGAATTTGGGTCGGTGTATTTACCGACTTTTGTCGAGAGGAAGTAACGATCGCGAGCAATGCCGTGGAGAGCCTTGCCGAGAACCGCTTCTGAGCGCGTACCGCCGTATGCCGGCGCGACGTCGAAGTAATTGATGCCGCATTCGAGCGCGGCGTGAACCGCAGAGATGGCTTCCGCCTCGTCCACCGGATGGAAGACGCCGCCCAGCGAGGAAGCGCCAAAACTCAGCCTGGATACCCTTAGCCCTGACTTGCCCAGCAAGCTGTATTGCATGGTTCCTGCCTGACCTTTCCTGAAGCCCGATGTTAATGATCCTTTGATAACGCCCCGCAGCTATACCGCGCTTCAGTTAAGTTGCGGTCATTGAGCTTCCTACCGCCAGCAGGACGATCGCGGCAATGAGCACCGCCAGTCCGGAGTAGAGCGTGCGCAGAGATCGGGGAGGCGCACCGGTCCACTCGCGCGTGAGAAAGCCAAAGACATTGGCGACGATCAGCGAAAAGGCAATGTTGACGGCCCATCCGACGGAGGTTCCCAATCGGCCCAGATAGTAGGCTCCCATCCCGTAAGGGATGGTAGCGACGAACCAGATGGCGCCCATGAGCACGCCCATCATCCAGTCATGGGCGGCGTCAGGCCCAAAGTTTTTGCGCCAGGTGCCGCGGCGGATTTGCAGGCCGCCGAACCAGAGCAGGAGAGCGACGGTGGCGCCCCAGAAGACGGGCATCCAGCTGGCCAGGGTGGCGAAAACCGGACTCGCTCCCAGACGGAGCGCTTCGTCGCCGACGCGGCTGGTGAAGGTGAAGCCAAGATTGGCACAGGAACTGAGGATGCCGGAGGCCGCGCAGACGAGCAGAGCGAGTCCGAAACGGCGCGGTTGCCCCTCAGCGCCCGCGGCGCGTTCGCGAAGGGCGCCGGCGCGGCCGCAGATGGCGACCCCAACGACGCAGCCAGCGATGCCGCCCAGGATGACCCTGCCGCCGGGCGTGAACATCGCCGACCGCGAATTGACCACAAACGGAAGGATGGAACCGACGGCGGTGTTGATGCCCATGATGATGGCAAAGCCGACGGACATGCCGGCAAGGGTGACGCCGTAGCCGAAGAGGATGGCGCCGATGCCCCAGCCGAAACCGTAGGCCGCACCGGCCCACAAAGTCGAGGACCCGGCAGCGTGGAGCGCCATCGTCCACTGCGGCACGACAAAGGCCGCCATGGTCAGGGGCAGGACCAGCATCATGACGAGGGTGGACGGGATGTAAATATTTTCCAGCTCGAAGACGCGGCGTTTTTTGAGGGGAACCGCGAGCGCTCCGCCAGCGATGGCGGCGATGAATACCAGGGCAAAACCGAGAGCCGGTGCGTGCATGCTGGGTGCCTGACCTTCCCGAAGAGTGGAAGGCTGCCGGGCAGGCTCGCCAAATTCGGCAACCTGTCATTGGTCCAGCCACACCACGCAGCGAATTCTACGAAGGTTTTTTCGTTTGCGTCAAGTACGAAGGTCAATCCCTCGCCAAAAGCGAAAAGCTGTGGTCCAATCGAGTTGGACGGACCAATTTGACGGGGGGCGACGGTCGGCATGAAGCAGGTCATCCTCGAATCGCCGGGGAAGTTTACGGAGCGTGAGGCGCCCATGGCGGTTACGGCCGCGGGACACGCGTTGGTTCGCATGGAGCGGGTCGGGGTTTGCGGCAGCGACTTCCATGCATTTGCGGGAAGGCATCCTGCCTACACGTATCCGCGAATCCTGGGGCATGAGCTGGCCGGCGTCGTGGTTGAGGCTCCGGGGAACAGCATGGGGATCGAGGCCGGGGACCGGTGCGCGATCGAGCCGTATATCGCATGCGGCCAGTGCCGAGCGTGCAACCAGGGACGCAACAACTGCTGTGAGAATCTGCGGCTGCTGGGAATTCATGTGGACGGCGGCATGCAGGAGTATTTGTCCGTATCGCTGGATTTGCTGCATAAGTCAGCGACGCTGTCGCTCGACCAACTCGCGCTGGTGGAAACGCTGGGGATCGGGGCACATGCAGTGAACCGGAGCGATCTGCGTCCGGGCGAAGAGGCGATGGTGGTGGGCGCCGGACCAATCGGCATGGCCGTCGCGCAGTTCGCCGCCGCCCGGGGTGCACGGGTGCATGTGGCGGAAAAGAGCGAGTGGCGCAGAGACTTCGTGGAGCAGATGGGCTATTCGTCATCAGAATCGGTGGAAGACCAGCAGGCGGACGTGGTCTTCGACGCTACGGGAAACGCCGCAGTGATGGGGAACAGCTTGCGCGCCGTGGCCACCGGGGGAAGGCTGGTATACGTCGGACTGACGCGCGACCCGGTGAGCCTGGACGATGCGCTTTTTCACCGCAAAGAGATCACTCTTCTGGCGAGCCGCAATAGTTTCGGAGTATTTCCCGAGATCATCCGGATGCTGGAGGCGGGGACCATCGACACATCGCGGTGGATCAGCGACCGGCTGCAGTTATCTGAAGTTGCCGCTCATTTTCAATGGCTGCCAGACCGTCCGCGTCTCATCAAGGCCATCGTCGAGATCCATCCGGCGGAATGAAGGCGCGCACGGGGCTTCCGGGCATCGGGGACACAGCGTGCGGGCGCGAAGGCATTCGGCGGGTCTGAACTCCTGATCTCCGTGAAATTTGGCAAAAAATCAGTGTTGTTTCCCCTCGTGGTTGTGACATGATGGTCCGACTTAATCGAACCGCGCCGCAGCCAGCCATGTCATGCCGGGAATCTGCATTCGGCATGAGAATGGCGTGCACCCCCAACGGCGCTCGAAAATCCACTGCGGCAAGGGGTTTCCGGTCCGAATCAGCGGGGCACCTGGAGGCCAGAAAGATTCCGGAATGAACGTCTCCTGCATGATTCTTGTGCCTCTCACGCTTGCCGGGCTGGCAAGCGTTCCAGCCATGGCCTGCGCTCAGGCCACTGCTCCGCCTGCCAGCGTTGCGGCATCGGCGTCAGCGACGCCCCCGGCTGCGCCGTTCCCGGCGTATCGACGCCCAACGCAAGCGGAAAACCTGGGCAATTATTCCTACGACATGTTTGGCCCGTTTGCTATCGGGGTCGCCCTGGTGGAGGGGGGAATCGACCTGGACGATCACACGCCTCCGGAATGGCAGCTGGGGTTTAAGGGCTACGCTGAGCGGACCGGGTCGGATTTCGGGATCGAAAGCGTCAGCACGACCACCCGCTATGTGCTGGCGGAGGCGTTCCGGGAAGATACCCATTATTACCGCTGCCGGTGCAAAGGATTTTTCCCGCGGCTGGGTTATGCAGTGGTAGGCAACTTTATCGCGCGCCGCGGAGACGATGGGCACAAAGTCTTCTCGGTTCCAGGTCTGGTTGCGCCCTATGCCGGAACGATGACCGCGGTTTACGGCTGGTACCCTGGCCGGTACAGCGGGAAAGACGCGTTCCGGATGGGCAACTACACCATGCTGGGCTATGTGGGATCGAACATTGGCCTGGAGTTTCTGTACACCTCACCGGGCTCTCTGCTGGCACGGTTGCACTTGATCCACGCGCGCGCCCAGGATACCGGGACGACCCAGTAGCCCGGGATCGAAAACGCGCTATTTCGGACTACCCTGGAGGACCTCAAGCTTGCGCTTGAGGTCTTCAAGTTTTTGGCCTGCTTCACCCAGCTTGCCCGCGGCAGTGAGGCGCTGGTAGTCAGCCAGATCCTGCGCGGCCGCAGCAATCAGGGCAGTGCGATCGGGGGAGTGGGCGGGTGGTTGGCCGTTCGCATTGGAGGGTGGTGCATTCGCGGTCTGCGGGGTGGCGTTCGCCGAAGCGGTGAGCGAGGAAGTCTCGCCGCCGAAGAGAGAATTCATAGCCGATTCGAAGGTAGGTCCGTAGGCCAGCTGATCCTGGAGCGCAAGGACGACGAGGCGCAATTCCGGCATGGGGCTGCGTTCCGCCTGCAAATAGATCGGCTCGGCATAGAGCAGCGCGCGTCCGCAGGGAATGACCAGCAAGGTGCCGCGGCGCACATGGGAGCCCTGCTGATTCCACAGAGTCAGCTGGCCGGAGAGCTGCGCGTTCTGGTCGATACGGGCTTCGATCTGCATCGGCCCGTCGACGAGCCTGGTTTTGGGGAAGTCGTAGACGATGGCCGTGCCGTAGTGATCGCCGTCGCTGCGGCCCGCAATCCAGCCAATCAGGTTATTGCGGTTGGCGGGCGTGAAGGGCAGGATGCCGACAAACTCTTCGGCGGAGCCCCCGGGCAGTTTCATGAGCACGTAATTGGGGACCATGGTCTGCGATTGCTGCTCGCCGGCGTCGCCCATTCCCAGCTCGGAGGCGACCGTCCACAGATCCTCGCGGTTGTAGAACACCTCAGGATCGCTCATGTGGTAGAGCGCGTAGACGGCGGCCTGTTCTTCGAGGAGAAGCTGTGGATAGCGAACGTGGCGACGGAGGTCGGAGGGCATGGTTGAGGCGTCGCGGAAAAGCGAGGGGAAGATGCGGCGCCACGCGGCCAGCACCGGGTCCTGGGAGTCGAACACATAGAACGTTGTGGTTCCGTTGTAGGCGTCGACGACCACCTTCACGCTGTTGCGCATGTAGTTGATGGAGTCATCCCCGAGCGCGTAGGAACTGGAGTACGGATAGGTGTCCGCGGTAGTGAACGCGTCGAGGATCCAGCTGAGACGGCCGTCATCGCCGACCACGATGTATGGATCGGTATCAAAGGTGAGGAAGGGCGCCAGAGTCTGGACGCGGGTGAGAATGTTGCGCCGCATCAGCAGGCGGCTTTGTGCGGTAACGTCGTCGCTGAAGGGAAGCTTGCCAAGGTCGCCGCGGTCGGCGGCGATCAGGATCTTCCGCAGAAAGCCACCCAGTTCAATGCCGCCGGTTCCCTGGTAGGAGGTGAGATTGTTGGTTTGTCCCTCGGGGTAGTTGAATTCCTGCTGCCGCGTCCTGACGTAGACATCGTCATTCGTCAGTTCGCCGAAATAAATCTCCGGTTGCTGAACAGCGAGGCTGGGCACGGTGGATTGCACCGGCATGTTGCTGAGAATCAGGTTCGGCAGGCCTTCGGGTGTGAAGCCGTTGACCGGGTTCATCGTGATCCCGTACCCGTGTGTGTAGATCAGCTTCTCGTTGATCCAGTTGCGGCTGCTGTCGGGGAGCTTGTCAATGCTGAGTTCGCGCGCGGCCAGCATGACTTCGCGGAGTTCACCATTGATGGTGTAGCGGTCGATGTCGATGTCGGGGAAGTCATAGTAGGTACGGATTTCCTGGATTTGGCGGAGGGTATCCTGGAGCGCGCGCCAGTCCCATAGGCGGATGTTTTTGAGGGTGGCCTGATTATCGGCAGCGTCGGCGGCCGCAACCGACACCTCCGCGGGAAACTCCTGGTGAGAGACGCGGTCGAGGCCCCAGGCGCGGCGGGTTCCTTCAATGTTCCACGCGATGTAGGGGCGCTCGCGGTCCAACTGGTTCGGCTTGACGATGAAGTTGCCAACGTACCACCCGACCAACTGCAGCAACAGCCAGCACGCGACGGCTGGGATCAGTGCGGTAACGAGCCGCCGCCCGCGCGGCAGCGTGGTGACAGCATTGCTCCCGGCCAGGGCCGCGCCGACGATCAGCGCTGCGACCACCAGCAGCAATCCGCCAAGGTTGATATGGGCATCGGTGAAGTTGACGCCGCTGAAGATGGTGTGCGGAGCTACGAGAGTGTCGAAGCGGCCGAGATAGACCTGGGCGGCCAGATTCAACAGGAAGAAGGAAAAGGCGATGGAGACGCCGCGCCATGGCATGGGCAAAGGGATACCGCGTTCGCGCGCCAGCGCACGTCCGCTGGCAGCGATGAGCAGGAAGGAGCCCGCTGCGGCGCACGCAATCACCGCCATCACGGTGAGCCAGTCGAAAAAGAGCTGCCACGCGGGCAGCGTAAACAGGTAGAAATTCAGGGATTTGCCGAATATGGGATCGAGTGCGGAGCGTGGATCGGGGACGGCGTTCCAGGCGAGGGCGAAGGTGGGCCACTCGGCCATCATGACCATGCCGGCGATTACCCCGATCCCGAGCGGCAAAAGGACTCCTGCCCAGCGCAGGGCGGTGCGCAAGGGAAGGCTTAACTGCTGGCGGCCAATGAGGATGGCACGGTCTTGAGGGAGATCGCGCTGGTGCATCCCCCACAGAGCGAGGAACCAGCCATAGAGCAGGACGAACGTGGCAGCGAAGAAAAGAAGGAAGACTTCCCAGCCGAGGCCCCAGTTTTTCCAGAAGACTTTGCCGAAGCCGAGCGAGGAGAACCACAGCGAATCGACATACCAGGACAGTCCGGTGCTGGCGCCGATGATCAGAACCAAAGCGACCGCTATCAGGAACAGGAAAAGGGGGTTCAGGCGAGGCTTCCGGGCGCCGCCCTCCAGGGTGTGGTGCAAGCTTTGTGTCCCTCTTTCGCTCGCGAAACGAACATGGAGCGAACCGCCCGTATTGTACGCCGCGCGGGAGGACGCACCGGTCGGGGAACGCTGCCTGGCAGCAGCCTCAGGACGCAAAAAGCCCTGTTCGCACGAACAGAGCTTTGCGATGAGTCCGGACCTGACGATCCGCGACCCTGCTTTGCAGGTGGGTTAAAGTCCGGGCTAGGAGGCCTTGCCGCGAAGCTCCTGCTCGGCGCGGAGCCAATCCAGTTCGGGGTGTCCGTTCTGGTGGCCGCGCTCGGCCCAATATTTGTGGGCCAGCTGGCGAATCTGGTCGTGGCTCGGGGCCGGGGCATGCGCTTGGACGACCGCCTCGTTCGTCTTCGGCGCAGACTTTGCTGTAGTCTTGCGCGGCTTTGCCGGGGCCTTTGCTTTCTTCTCTGTTTCCGCCATTGCAATCTCCTCAAAAGTGATTTCGGGCCAACATACGGCCATCCTCTTCAGAATACTGGAGAGTTGGCAATCCCTCCAAGAACTGAATGAGAATGGGAACCTCGGTCTTCAACCAATCGCTACGCCGCCGGCGAGCGGATGAGCAGCAACTTCCCTGAATTGAATTAGATGCCGTCGACAGCTCCAGGGCGGTGCAAAATGGGAATAGCCTGGTATAGTGGCTGGCAGAGCCGCTTGCGGCCGTTCCGTGAGGCGAACCCCGTGAACTTGTCCGCAGCCTGCCGCGTCGTTCTTTTCTGTTGGATGGGCTTGATGACTGCCAGTGCTCATGCCCGGAATGCAGGGGAAGCTGGGTCCGGACCCGACGCGCAAAACGTCCCCGTTGCTGCACCCGACGGCATTCCTCGCGCCCTGGCCCTGGAACGGGCTGGGCGGGTGTCGAATTTGCGCTACCGGCTGGCGTATCCGCTGGTTCCGCATGCGGACTCGACCGAGGCTACTGAGCAGATTCAGTTCAACTTACGGGATGCCAGGACGGCGCTGCTCCTGGATTTTCGCGACGGGACGATCGCAGAGTTGCACGTGAACGGGATGGCGGTTCCCGCGCAGCTCGATCATGGGCATCTGGTACTGCCGGCGTCCGCGCTTCGCGTCGGAGAGAACACGGTGGACGCACGGTACGCGGCGAACGTCGGGGTTGCCGGGAAAGCGATCACGCGCTTTGAGGATCGCGATGATGGGTCCGAGTACATCTACACGCTGTTCGTGCCAATGGACGCGGAGATGGCTTTCCCGTGTTTCGATCAGCCGGATCTGAAAGGGCGGTTCTCGCTCACGATTACCGCGCCGGATCGCTGGAACGTGATCAGCAATACGGCCCCACAAGCAACGGGGGAAGCGAACAACGGCTCGCGGATCACAAGGTTTGCGGAAACGAGGCCCATCAGCACCTATTTGTTTGCCTTTGCGGCGGGGCCGTTCGTGAATGTGCACCCGCAGCCAGGGATGCCGAATGTGTGGGTGAGAGCGTCGCAGGCGCAGAAGGCCGCCGACGCGGTTCCGGACGTCCAGGCGGCAGCGGCGCAGGGGATGCAGTACCTGGCTAAGTATTTTGCTCAGCCGTTTCCGTTCCCGAAATACGAGATGGTGCTGATTCCTGGATTTGCGTACGGGGGAATGGAGCATGCCGGGGCGACATTCCTGCGGGAGGAGTCGGTTATCTTTCGCACGGCGCCGACCGCCATCAACCGAATGAACCGGGACGTGGTGGTGCTGCATGAGCTGACGCATCAGTGGTTTGGCGACTTCACCACCATGCGCTGGTTCGACGATTTATGGCTCAAGGAAGGTTTCGCGCAGTACATGGCCTACAAGGCGCTGGCGGAGATGCACCCCAGCGACAACATCTGGCAGAGGTTCTACCAGTCGATTAAGCCGGCGGCGTACGGCATCGATGAGACGGAGGGGACAACGCCGATTTATCAGGACATTCCGAACCTGAAAGACGCGAAGTCGGCGTATGGGGCGATTGTCTACTCGAAGGCGCCGGGCGTGCTGAAGCAGCTTAACTACGTGCTGGGAGATGCGGCATTCCAACGCGGGTTGCAGATCTATCTGGCCCAGCATGCCTATGGCAACGCGACCTGGAGCGACTTGATCGACGCGTTCCAGAAGGCGTCGGGGCGCAATCTGACGGCGTGGGCGGAGATGTGGATCCGCCATCGGGGTATGCCGCGGGTGGAAACGGAATGGAGCTGCGATAGCGGACGGCTGCGCGTTTTGCGGCTGTCACAGCAGGCGGTGCCGGCCGGAGACGACGTGTGGCCGATTGCGACGGAAATTGCGCTGGGATATCCGGATGGTTCAGTTCACACGCTGCGTGCTGACCTGCAGACGAGCCAGGGCGACGTGCCGCTGGGAGCAGGCGGGCAGGCATGTCCGGCGTGGGTGTTCGCGAACAACGACGATCACGCGTATGGACTGTTTCTGCTCGATACGAAGAGCCAGGCTGCCGTGATGCAACAGGTGGCCGCGACGCCGAACCTGTTCCGGCGCACGCTGTTGTGGGGCTCGCTGTGGGATGCGGTGCGCGAGGCGCAGCTTGATCCGGCAACTTACGCCAAGCTGGCGCTGGACGCGCTGCCCGGCGAGCGCGACGAGCTGCTGGCCTCGTCACTACTCGGGCGGACGCAGACCGCCGTGCATCATTACGTAAACTCGACGGCGCAGTCCGCGCTGCTGGAGCGTGGGGCCACAACGGCGATCGATCGGATGGTGCACGACGAGGATCATGATCGGCGCATCGTGTGGTTTCGCAGCCTGACGGGTTTCGGCGCACAGGGCGTCGGCCAGGCGGCGATGAAGCAACTGCTCGCAGGGCAACTGACGATCCCCGGAGTCGAGCTGCGGCAGCAGGATCGGTGGTCGCTGGTGACCGCGCTGATCGCCTACGGCGACCGGGAGGCAGACGCGTACCTGGCGGAAGAACAGAAACGCGACCCCTCCGGCGACGGCAGGAAGTTTGCCTATGTGGCCCAGGCTGCGCGCCCGGCTGCGGCGACCAAGGCGCACTATTTCGAGGATTATCTGCACAATCCGCAGCAGCAGGAAGACTGGATCGCGAGCAGTCTGGGCGCGTTCAATTTCTGGAATCAATCGGAGCTGACGGCGCCGTATCTGCAGCCGGCGCTTGAGGCGCTGGACCAGGTGAAGCGCGAGCGCAAGATCTTCTTTCTGGTCGGGTGGCTCGACGCGTTTATGGATGGCCAGCAGTCTCAGGCTGCGCTCGACGTGGTACACAACTATCTGGCGACGGCGCAGCCCGATCCTGATTTGCGGCTGAAGATTCTGCAATCGATGGATGAACTGGAGCGCACGGTGCGGATTCGCGCGAAGTACGCGCAGTGAAATGGCAGAGAAGCGAAGGGGGACTGCATTGAAGGGTCGAAGAACGGTTTGCGGCTTGGCGGCGGGGTTGGCGGTGTTCGGGTTTATGTGCCATGAGGCTTCAGGGCAAAGACACGTCGCCGCGCAGGAACCGGGGCGCGCCTCTGCGCAGTTCAATGCCGGGCACACCTCATTGCGGGATCAGGCGATCGAAGCCGACTGGATTGTCGCCGGAGGGCACGTTGGCGCTCTCACCGTGCACGATCTGTGGAACCGCGCCACCCTGACGCTGGCCGATCCGTTCGCTGTGCTGCTGGAGGACGGAACGATCTACGATGCTCGATCGCTGCAAGTTGAGGGGACGCCGCAGGTGCGGGCACTGAGTCCTGATCCCCGTGCGTCGCGCGCCGCGGAGCGCATGGCTGGGTGGGAGTTCACTGCGCCGTTCGCGGATACCGCCGGCAAGATTCGTGTGACATGGACCGTGGTGGTGCGGGATGACGCGAATTACGTGCGCGAGTCGGTCACGCTGACCGCGGGCAATCACGATCTGCCGATTACCGAGGTGAAGCTCATCGACGCGAAGGTTCCGGGCGCGCGCGTGGTTGGGTCCGTGAAGGGCTCTCCTGTGATCGCGGGAACATTTTTCCTCGGCTTCGAGAATCCCCTGTCCGACAGCAAAGTGGTTGCGGACCGGGCGACGGCGACGATCCATCGCGATCTGCCGCTGCGGAGCGGCCAGTCGGTGACGTATTCGGCGGTGGTGGGCATCACGCGCCCAGGCCAATTGCGGCGCGACTTCCTGAACTACGTGGAGCGCGAGCGGGCGCATCCGTACAGGACGTTTCTGCACTACAACTCGTGGTACGACCTGGGGTATTTCACGCCGTACGACGAGGCGGGCGCGCTGGATCGCATTCATGCGTTCGGGTCGGAGTTGCATGACAAGCGGGGCGTGACCCTCAATTCATTTCTTTTTGACGACGGGTGGGACGATCATTCGTCGCTGTGGAGCTTTAACCGCGGCTTTCCGCATGGCTTTGCGAAGGTGCGGGAGGCAGCGGCGGAATATGGTGCAGCGCCTGGGCTGTGGTTGTCTCCATGGGGCGGATACGACAAGCCCAAGGAAGAGCGCGTCGAGTTTGGGCAGAAAGAAGGGTACGAGGTGATCGATGGCGGGTTTGCGCTGTCGGGGCCGAAGTATTACCAGCATTTTCTGGACGTTTGCCTGCGGATGATCGGGCAATACGGTGTGAATCAATTCAAATTCGACGGGACGGGGAACGCGGACACGGTCTTCAAAGGCAGCGCGTTCGACAGCGATTTCGATGCGGCGCTGCACCTGATTGCAGCGTTGCGCAAGGCCGAACCCGATCTTTACGTCAATTTGACGACCGGGACGTATCCCTCGCCATTCTGGCTCTTCTCCGCAGACTCAATTTGGCGGGGAGGCGACGACGACAGCGAGATCGGTGTAGGCACGACGCGGGAGCGGTGGATCACTTACCGCGATGCCGATACCTACCAGCATGTGGTGCAGGCGGGACCGCTGTATCCGCTCAATTCGCTGATGCTGCACGGCATCATCTACGCGCTGCACAATCCGCAACTGCATGACGATCCAGGGCACGATTTTCGCAATGAGGTACGGTCGTATTTCGGGACGGGGACCCAGTGCCAGGAGATGTACATCACACCGTCGCTGATGAGCGCGGCGAACTGGGACGATCTGGCCGAGGCGGCGAAGTGGTCGCGGGCGAATGCGGATGTGCTGGTGGACACGCACTGGGTGGGCGGGAATCCGGCATGGCTGGAGGCCTACGGATGGGCCGCCTGGTCACCGCGCAAGGGAATATTGACGCTGCGAAATCCGGGCGATCGGCCACAAAGTCTTTCAGTCGATATCGCGAGTGCGTTTGAATTGCCAGCCGGCGCAGCAAAGCGGTATATGGCGACGAGCCCGTGGAAAGACGATGCAGGCAAGCCGGCAATCGCGGTTACCGCGGGCGTGACGCACACATTCCAACTGGCGCCGTTTCAGGTGCTGACCCTGGAATTCACGCCGGGCACGCGCATCAGCCGTAAATGAAGTCGAGCTGCTCACGGAGGCTGCCGACTTTGGGCGAGCCTTCGCTGAGCGGGCCCATCCACTGCAACTCGCGCTGGATGTCCGGATGCAGGGCGTATTTTTTCTGCACTGAAGCAATGGGCGCGCCGAGGACGTCGATCCTGGCCAGATCGAACTGGCCGACGCCTGCCTGGCTGCAATAGCTGAGGTAGCCGACCCAGTCGGGATTGATGCCCATCACCTCGAGGCCGACACGGTCCGCGGCGACGAAGTCGGTTGAGGCAATGGCGATGTGCGACGGGACGGGCGTGCCCGCGGAGGGGCCATCGCCCTCCATGCCCTCGAAGCCGTCGATGACGGCGAGTCCCCAGTTGGGTTGCAGCTTCTGCGCGGTCACCAGCATGTTGTAGTGCGTCTGGCGGAGGCCGACGTGGTATTTGCGCTTGTCGTTCCAGGGCAGATCACCGGGCGCGGAGTGGAGCGGCGAGCCGAGCACCATGTTCTTGACGGACAGGGTGGCGACCACCGTGTTGTGCGTTTTCAGCATGGCGCTGCAGATGACGAAGGCCTGCGGGTCGAGGACGCGGGCGGCGAGGCGAACCGGCGTGATGTGCAGGTCGGCGTCCAGCAGGGGAATGGTCTCGTATTTGCCTTCGCGGTTGAGGTCGACCAGAGAGACTCGCTGCGAGCGGTGCTCATCGACGAGCTGGTGGTAGCGAAAATGTTCGAAGCCCTCGAGGGTGTCGCCGGCCGACGACTCGGCGATGACGACGGGTCCGTGGAAGCGGGGCTCCAGGTAGTCGAGGATGCCGTGCATGGCGTCGACATTGGTGGCGGCGAGCTGGTTGGTGGTCGAGACGTTGTTCGGCTTGATGACGACGAATTTCTTGTGGCGCAGCGCGGGCCGGATCTGGTCGTCGATGGCGAGGAGGGCCTGATAAATGTTCTTGCGCCGGTCGTTGCCGTGGATCAGAGCAACTTTGGGAGCTCCGGCCGGGATGGCTCCGGCTTTCGGTGGGATGATTTCAGCCGTGGATGCCTTGAGAAGCTGGGATTGCAGCAAAACGCCGGCGCCGGCGAGCTGGACGAATCCTCTGCGCGATAAGGTCATGGCGGCCTCCTGAATCCTGGTGTACATGGCCGGAGGAGCGTACAAGCCAGGTTTCTGCGGAGAGCGGGGTTACGTTGGTACCGAAATCCAACCGGCGAGAGCAGGCAGGCGTCGCGAACCCAGGGTGCCCGGGATGCTCGAGCGCGGATCACATTTTTCCAGGAGGCTCCAGTGATTCCTCGCATCCCACTCCATAGGAGAAATGGGATTAACCATGAAAAGAATTGGATTGCTGGCATCGCTTGGAGTTTTGAGTCTGGGAGTGGGTTGTCATTCAAATGCGGTTGATTCGGGAGCATTCAAGTCGGCCCTGAACAGTTATTACAGCGCTACGCCGATTTGCGTGTGGTCGAGTCCGGTGAAGTTTCCAGCGCAGGCCGATACGTCCAACGAGGAGCAAACGAAGGGCTTCGACGCGCTGACCGATGCGGGCATGCTGACGCGCACGCCGGCGGAGAAGAAGCGGTTTCTGATCGGTTCGAAGCAGGTGAACGATTACGACCTGTCGGACAAAGGGCGATCGACCTGGACGGCGGATTCGTCTGAGCCGGGGTATGGCAACTTCTGTTTCGGGCATCCGGAAGTGACGTCGATCGACAGCTTCTCGCCGCCGAACGATAACGGCGCAACGCAGTACAGCGTGTCCTATCACTACGGGGTGTCGAGCGTAGCGGATTGGGCGAAGTCGCCGGAGATGAGCACAGCGTTTCCGAAGATTGCGTCGGCGACGGCGGGGCAGCAGACGGCCACGGCAACGCTGGTGAAGAGCAACAACGGCTGGCAGGTGACGAATGTGAATCCGCCGGCGAGCAGCCCGGCGACCAATCCTCCGCTGCCGCAGTAACGATCAAGCGCGGCGGCCTTCTGGAGGCTCAGGCGGCTGCCGCGCGACACTCTGTTTCGAGCAGCGCCAATAGCTGATCCATGTGCTCGGTGCGCGTGCGGAAATTGACCGGATTGATGCGGAACCAGGTCTTGCCCTTGAGTTCGGTAGTTGAAATCCAGAATTTACCGCTCTTTTCGACGCGCTCCACGACGTGGGCGTGAAGGCGCTTCGACGCGGTTTCGTCGAGATTGCCGGCGCTGTAGCGGATGCAGATCGCGGACATGGGTGGTGCGCAGGCCGCCTCAAAGTCGGGGTGGCTGACGACGGCTGCGTAAAGGTGCCGCGCCTGACGGATGTTGTTGTCGATCCATTCTCCGATCTGGCGGGTGCCGTAGCGCTTGAAACTCATCCACACCTTGAGACTGCGGAAGCGGCGGGACTGCTCGAAGCCGTGGACATAGTACTGGTAGCGCTCGTTGGCGCCTTCCATCTCGTCGGTGAGATACGACGGCTTCATGCCGAAGGACGCGGTGAGGCGGCGGTCGTCTTTGACGAGAATGGCGCCGGCATCGAGCGGGGCGTAGAACCACTTGTGCGGATCGATGGTGACGGAGTCAGCGAGTTCGAGGCCGCGGTCGCGCATCGGAGATTCGTTCGAGAGCAGCATGCCGCCTCCGTAGGCGGCGTCGGCATGGAGCCAGATGCCTTCGCGGTCGGCGATCTGGCGGAGAGCGCGGAGGTCGTCGACGGCGCCGGTGTTGGTCGTGCCGAAGAGGCCCACTATGCAGAGCGGACGAATGCCCTGCGCTTTGTCCTCCGCGATGGCGTCTTCGAGGGCGTCGAGGCGCACCTGGAATTGACTGTTGGTGGGAAGGGCGCGGAGGGCGTCGCGGCCAAGGCCGACACAGTCAACCGCTTTGTCGACCGAGACGTGGCGCTCCTCCGAGGCGTAAACGGCCCACTGGCCGGTCAGGCCATCATGCTGGGCACGGTCACCGGAGACGGCGTCGCGGGCGAGCTTGAGTCCGATGAAGTTGGCCATCATGCCGCCGCTGGTGAGATTGCCGCCGGCGGCGGAATCGTAGCCGATGAGATCCGTGAGCCAGCGGACGGTGCGGCGCTCCATGGCTACGCCGGAGGGTCCGATGGAATATGCGCCGATGTTTTGGTTGAGAGCGGAGCAGAGAAAGTCGCCGATGACGCCGATGGGGTTCGGCGAGGGCGTGATGAGGCCCATATAGCCGGGATGACCGACGTGGGTGCAGCCAGGAAGCAGCTTCTGCCGGAGTTCGTCGAGCACTGCGTCTGCGGACGCGCCAGCCGCGGGAAGCGGTTCATCGAAAAGCTCAGTCAACACGCGCGGCTCGATGTTGGGAAAGACGGGCTGCTCTTCGATGTGCTCGAAGTATTCGGCCAGCATGTCGACGACCTGATGGCCGAGGGTGCGAAATTCCTGAGCGTCCATACGGTTGCAGTTTAATCGAGGCGCGTGAGAGCGATATGGTGGAGAGGTGGTCACACGGTAGTGGAGTGGCAAACGGATGAGCGAGAGCAAGCAGCCAAAGGTCCTGGTGGTGACGGATAGGGTCGATCCGCAGCTGGAGATGCTCCGCGCGGTGCCCCACGCGCTTGCGCTCGATGACCGCGAGGTGGCGGACGGAGCCCGGGACGCGACGGTGATTCTGCACTGGTCGGGCACGCGGGATCGGCTGCGCGCGGCGTTCCTGGCCTGTGGGCAGGTCCAGTGGGTGCATTCGCGCTGGGCGGGGGTGGATAGCCTGCTGTTTCCTGAACTGGTGGAGAGCGACGTGATCTTCACGAACGGGAGCGGCGTATTTTCGCAGTCGCTGGGAGAATTTGCGCTGGCGGCAATTCTGTATTTCGCGAAAGATTTTCCGCGCGTGCTGCGCAATCAGCGAGCGGCGCGGTGGGAGCCGTTCGACGTGGACGAGATCGACCGGCAGACGGTGGGGATTATCGGGTATGGCGACATTGGACGCGCGGTGGCGCGGCGAGTGCGCGCGATGGGGATGCAGGTGCTGGCGCTGAAGCGGCACGTTCCCGAAGCGCCCGATCCGCTGGTCGAGGAGTTCTACCCGCCGGATGCGATGAATGAAATGCTGGCACGCTGCGATTACGTCGTCGTCACCGCCCCGCTGACGAAGGAGACCCGGCACATGGTGAGCGAGGAGGAATTTGCTGCCATGAAAGCAAGTGCGGTGATCATCAATGTGGGGCGCGGGCCGGTGATCGACCAGGCGGCGATGGGGCAAGCGCTGCGGGCAGGGAAGATTCGCGGAGCGGGGCTGGATGTTTTCGAGGAGGAGCCGCTGGCGGCGGGTGATCCGCTGTGGTCGATGGAGAACGTGCTGGTGTCGCCGCACACGGCCGATCACACCCGGACCTGGATCGACGACGCGATGCGCTATTTTCTGCGGCAGTATGCGCGTTTTGCGCAGGGTGAGCCGCTGGACAACGTTGTGAACAAGCGACTGGGGTATTAGCCGAGGTCCAGCTCTGGAGCGGCGTGCTGTGCGGCTCCGCGCCTTGCGGTTTTGCAGAATGCGTGTGAACCGTGATAATGGTTCCGGTTCGCATGTCGGTCAAGACTGAGCAAAGGGCGAAGAAAATCCTGCAGGTGCTGCTGCAGCGCGGAAACGCGTCGGTAGACGAGCTGGTGAGCCTTCTGAACACGTCGGCTCCCAGCGTGCGCCGCGATCTGGCGCGGCTGGAGGAGCAGCATCTGGTGCATCGCACCCACGGCGGCGCGCGGCTGGCGGGGCAGATGCAGTACGAGGCGTTTCGCTTCGACTCGTCGTTTCATGTGCGCGAGGCGCGTTTTACCGATGAGAAGCGGCGGATCGGGGTAGCGGCGGCGGAGCTGATCCGCGAACATGACACGGTGGGTTTTACGGCGGGGACGACGCCGACCCAGGTGGCGCGCTGCATCCGGCATCGCAATTCGATTCACGTGATCACGAACGCCGTGAATATCGGCATGGAGCTGAGCAACCAGCCGGCGCTGAATGTGACGCTGACTGGGGGGACAATGCGCTGGGCGGGCGCCTTTTCGCTGACCGGCCCGACAGCTATCGAGATGTTGAGCGGCGTCTTCATGGATAAGGCGTTTATCGGGGCGTGCGGTGTGGACGTGCTGTGCGGCGCTACGACGATCGAACCGGATGAGGCCGCGGTGTTTCGTGCGATGGTTCGCCAGGCAAAGCAGGTGATTGTGGTTGCGGACTCGAGCAAGATCGGGATGGTGAGCCCGGCGCTGATCTGTCCGGCCAGCGATATCGACATTCTGGTGACCGACGGCGGGATTGCAATGGATGCGCTGGCAGGTTTCAAAGCCAATGGAATTGAGGTGTACGCGGTATGAAACGAATGGTCTCTGTGCTCGCCATGATGGCGATGGCCGCGGCGCCCGCGGCTCGTGCAGCCGGCAAGCCGGTGGCGTTGTTCTACCTGACGAGCAGTCCGAATTCGATTCGCGATTTCTTCGCGCATTCTTCGCAGGTCGATCTGCTGGTGCCTACGTGGTATCAGGTAGACGAGAACGGCCTGGTGTCGGGCGAGCCGGAACCCGCGGTGCTGCGTGCGGCGCAAAGCGAAAAAGTTCCGGTCATGCCGATCGTCGCGATGTTCAACAAGAAAGGGTTTCACAAACTGGCGTCGAGCCCGACGGCGCAGGCGGCGATGAATGAGGCGCTGGTTCGTGAATGCAAGCTGCACGGGTATACGGGATTTCAGTTTGACCTCGAAAATGTGGATTACCTGGATCGCGACGCGCTCTCCGCACTGGTGAAGACAACCGCAGATGCGCTGCATACGGCGGGTCTTCAGCTCAGCATTGCGACGGTGCCCAATGCGCCGGGATATCCGGGAAGCAGCGAATTTGGGAGGTGGATTTACACGGATTGGCGAGGCGCCTACGATCTGGCCGCGCTGGCGAAGTCGGTGGATTTGATTTGCCTGATGACGTACGACCAGAACACACGGTGGACGACTCCGGGGCCGGTTGCGGGCTGGCAATGGACGCTGGACAACATGAACTACGCGCTGCGGTTTGTGCCGAAGGAGAAGCTGTCGCTGGGGATTCCGCTGTACGGGTATCACTGGTACACGGGCGCGCCGCTGGTGACGCCGGGTGCGCTGCCGGGTGACAATCCTGTCGAAAAGCCAAACCCGACGGCGGACTACATCAGCGATGGGGATGCGATGCAGCTGGCGCACGACTGGAATGGAAAGATTCAGTGGGATGCAGAGGATCACTCAGCGTATTTCTGGTTCTACCGCGATCAGGAGCGGGAGTGGGTTTTCTACACCGATCTGCATACGTTCCAGGATCGCTACGAACTGGCGGAGCAGAATGGGTTGCAGGGATTCTGCTCGTGGGTGCTGGGCGAAGAGGATCCGGCGATCTGGACCTACCTGCCGCGGCACAAATAGAGCGGAGCGCAAAGGATGAGCGGGACCGAGTATTTCCTCGGCGTCGATGCCGGCGGGACGAAAGCGACATTTGTGCTGGGCGACGCGACGCGCGAACTGGCGCGCGTGCGCACGGGCACGATCAAACGCATGAAAGCCGATGCGGAGACGGCGGAACGGAATCTGCAGGAGGGCTTGCAGCAACTGGCTGCAGCGACGGGAGTGGCGGCGGAGTCGATCACGCGCTGCTGCGTTGGGACGGCGGGCGAGACGGTTCCGCTGGTGGTGGACTGGCTGCGCAAGGCGTTTGCGCGGCACGTCGGCGGCGAGCTGAAAATCGTCGGCGACGTGGAGATTGCGCTGGATTCGGCGTTCTTTGGCGATCGAGGCGTTCTGGTGTTGGCGGGGACAGGGTCAAATGTGGCGGGGCGCGCAGCAACAGGTGAAATTGTCACGGCGGGCGGATGGGGTCCGGCGATGGCCGATCAGGGATCGGGACACTTCATCGGGCTGGAAGCGCTGCGGCGGGGATTTCTGGCCATCGATCAGCTGCGGTCGAGCCGCGTGCTGGATGAGGCGATGCGGCACTGGGAGCTGGGGTCGCGCGGGGAACTGATCGAGTTTGCCAATGCGAATCCGGCGCCGGAATATTCACGACTGGCTCCCCTGGTGGTAGCCGCGGCAGATGCGGGCGATCCGGTTGCCGGCGAGGTGCTGGACCAGGGCGGCCGCGATCTGGCCATGCTGGCGGGGCTGGTGATCGAACACCTTCGCCGGATCGAAGGCGATGCGGGCTTCCGCGTTCCAGCGGTTGCGGTCGCGGGCAGCATTCTGGAGAAGGTGCCCCAGGTGCGGGCTGCGCTTGCGGCTGAGTTATGCGCGTGCTTTCCGGGGATCGTGGTGCTCGAGAATCCCGCGGATCCGCCGGCCGGTGCGCTGTGGGCGGCACGGCAGTCAGGGAGTGGGTTGTGACGATGAGATTGTGCAGCACGATCCTGTGCGCTGTTCTGGCTGTTGCCGCCGGCATCGCCTCCGCGCAGACGGTTAACTTTGTCGACGTGAAGCCCTCGCCGCAGCAGGTGGAGTGGCAGGACCTGCAGTTCGGCGTCATTATCCACTTCTCCACGAACACATTCCTGAATCGCGAGTGGGGCGACGGGACGGCGAGCCCGTCGGTCTTTAATCCCACGCAGTTCGATCCAGACCAGTGGATGCAGGCGATCCAGGCGGCTGGGGCGAAGTACGTGATCCTGGTCGCGAAGCATCACGACGGGTTCTGTCTGTGGCCGACGGATCAGACGGACTACAGCGTGAAGGCCAGCCCGTGGGAGAACGGCAAAGGCGACGTGGTGGGCGATGTGGCGCGAGCCGCCAGGAAGTATGGCCTGAAGTTTGGCGTCTATTTATCGCCCTGGGATCGGCACGATCCGCGGTATAAAGACGCGGCAGCCTACGACCAGTACTATCTCGCGGAGCTGTCGGAACTGGCGCAGAACTACGGCGACCTGGTGGAGTTGTGGCTCGATGGCGCGGGCAGCGGCGGCCACATCTACAACTTCGACAAGATCGTCGAGACGCTGCGCATGCTCCAGCCGAACACCATCGTCTTCGCGGACACAGCGCTGTTTAGTTACGGTGACGCGCGCTGGGTTGGCAACGAAGCGGGACGCGTGACCTACGAAGACTGGGATGTGATCGACCGGCACGGGATGCTGCGCTGGCGTCCCGTCGAAGCGGATACGCCGCTGCGCGCGGAGCACTGGTTCTGGCATCCGGACGACGAGGCGTCGTTGAAGAGCCTGGATGAGCTGCTGACTACGTGGGATGAAACGGTAGGCCGTGGAGCGCAACTGATGCTGGGGCTGGCTCCCGACCGGCGCGGATTGTTGCCGGACAGCGATGTAGCGCGGCTGAAGGAATTTGGCCGGGCCCTGCGCGCCCGGTACGCGCACAATCTGGCGCTCGCGCATGAGTCTGTCCCGGCGGATGAAGCTGCCGCGCTCGATGGCAACCCCGCTACGTTCTGGTCGGCGCCGGCGGACTCCAACCACTCTGCGCTGGAAGTGCGGTTTGCGCATCCGGTCACATTCGATCGCACGCTCACCATGGAGTGGCTGAACGACGGGCAACGCATCGAGGCGTATTCGATCGACGTGTGGAGCGGGACGGGCTGGAAGACGGTCGCCTCAGCGCATGCGATCGGGCACGAGAAGATCGACATCTTTCCGCCGGTGACGGCGAGCCGCGTCCGGCTCGACATACTTTCCAGCACGCATGGGGCAGCTGTCCGGGAGTTTCAGCTTTACGACGTCCCTGGGACCCCAGCGAAGCCCTAAACCTCAATCCTTCGAAATCTACCCGAGGAAGTCGTCTCCGGGGCTCGGACCGGCTGGGCAATTTGCACGCCGGTTAGGGCAAAAACCGATCAGTAACCGGTCTTTTTGATCATTATTGTGGACAAAGCGATCACTTTAGCGGTATTGTGAGTCGCAACCTATGCATTGCACTCATGCAAAGGGCGGGGAAGCCCTGCCGCCTGATGGGTGCGTTTTCGAGAGGCCAGAGAGAGTTTCGATCGATTGACGCAGCGCCGCCGCACGAGCAATTCGCCGGGCGGGGAGCGCGACAAAGTTTCCGCAACCCCAAAGAGGAGAGCGTTTTTATGACGAGGAAAATGTCCCGGTTGATATGGGGATGTGTGGTGAGCATGTGCCTGTGTGTTCCGGCGGCGATGGCCCAGACCATCAACAGTTCCATCACCGGACAAGTGAGCGATACAAGCGGTGCTGTGATTTCCGGCGCCCAGGTGGTTGCGCACAACATCGAAACCGGCGTTGACTCGCCAACCACAACGAACCAGGACGGTTCCTACCGCATCCTCTACCTGCCGATTGGGCGTTATACCGTCACCGTGACGGCGGCCGGGTTCGAAAAGGAAGTGCTGCCGGAATTCTCGCTGGAGATTAATGCGACCGCGAACTTCAACGTGAAACTGCGCGTGGGCTCTGCATCGACCACGGTGAACGTGAGCGCTGGCGCGCCGATTCTGGATACGAGCGATCCAACGATCAGCAGCACCTTTACCGGAAATACGATTTCGAACTTTCCCCTGAACGGCCAGGACTTCTCCGCCGTCACGCTGTACATGCCGGGAGCGATCGACACGGCAGGCACTTCGGGGCCGACCAGCATCGAACGCAGCACCTATTTCACCGATACGCCGAATATGAACGGCAACCGCGCCCAGTCGAATAACTACACGCTGGACGGGATTGATATGAACGAAACGTTCAACAACCTGATTTCCTACAGTCCGTCGCCGCAGGCGCTGGAGCAGATACAGGTGATGACCGCCAACGCCCCGGCGAACTATGGCAACGTGAACGGTGGCGACGTGGTGAGCGTGCTGAAGAGCGGAACGAACAATTTCCACGGATCGGCATTCGGCTACGTGCAGGACTATCGGATGAACGCGAACTCCTACCAGAACAATCAAAGCGGTGCGCCGATCAATCCGTTCTCCGAAGCACAGTTCGGCGGGATGCTGGGCGGGCCGATCCTGCGGGACAAGCTCTTTTTCTTTGTGGATTACCTCGGGTCGCGGTATCACACCGGCGGCGTTGGCTTTGCGAGTGTGTTTACGGCGCAGGAGCGGACGGGAAACTTCTCCGACATTCTCGGGGCCTATGGGATTCAGTTGTACGACACGCAGAATAACTTCGCGCCGTATGCGGGCAACGCGAACATTCCGATCAACAACTCCGTGGCGAAGTTCCTGTTTGCCAATCCGAAGCTGTACCCGTTGCCCAACCACGGGGCCACCGATGCCTTGCTGCACAACAACTACGAGGCGTCGCAGCGCAGTTACAAAGCGAATAATCAGGGCGACATTAAGATCGAGTACGACCTGCGGGCCAATGACAAAATCACCGGCTTCTATTCCATGGGGACGGCCTATGACGGCTCTGTGCCGGTGCTGGCGATTGAATTTCCCGGCGTCAACAACTATCCGACCAAGTTGTTTGGCGCGAACTGGGTGCACACCTTTACACCGCAGCTAATTAATTCCGCGCACGTGGGATTCACGCGCACGGTATGGGCAACGAATTTCCCCATCGATACTACGGGGGACTTCGGCGACAGCGGTGATGCCAAAGTGGGCATTCCTTTCCCCAACCAGAGCTTCGCCGGTTTCACCTATCAGAGCCTCGGCGGCGGTTATCTCAGCGGCTTCGGCAATCCGGTCTATGGCGGCGGGCTGATTGATAACACCTATAGCTACATTGACGACGTAACCTGGCAGCGTGGCCTGCACACCATCACGGCAGGCATCCAGGCGATGCGGTACCAGAACAACTATCCGACGGCCAACAACAACGGGTACCTCGGGATTCTGGGGTACAGCGGCGCCTTCACCAGCAACCCGGCACTTTCTTCGTCTACGGGTTTTGGCGGGGCGGACTTTGTCGCGGATTATGTCAGTTCCGCCGCAGCAACGCTGAGCAGCGTCAACGTCGGCCAGCGGCAGTGGCGCATTGCCGGTTACGTGGAAGACGACTGGAAGGCGACGCCAAAGCTTACGCTCAATTTCGGCGTGCGTTATGAATACGACGAGCCGTGGGTGGAAGAGAACAACAAGACCGGCAATGTCGACCTGGCCACAGGGCAGGTCCAGTACGCGGGCCACGTTCCGACCGGCGCGCCGGTTGGGTCGGGCATCTGCAGCAATCGGGGCTGCTACCAGCCCGACTACCACCAGATCATGCCGCGGCTGGGGTTTGCTTATCAGGCCACCGACCGTTTTGTGGTGCGCGGCGGCTACGGAGCGACGAGCTTCTTTGAAGGCAATTCTTCGAACCAGCGTCTAACTTCCATCACGCCGTTTATTCAGGCGGTGAACGTGACGGTGGTTACGCCATCGGTGGGCAGCGCCGGAGCGCCGCGCACAGCGGAAGAAGGGTTCGCCGGCGGCAGCATTCAGTACGGCGGGACATTTAACGTGTATCCGCAGAACATCCAGCCCGCCTACATTCAGGAATGGAATCTGACGACGGAATATGCGCTGACGCACACCGCCTCGCTCCAGGTGGGCTACATCGGCGAGCAGGGACAGCACATCGAAGACTACGGTAACGTGAACCAGTACACCGTGAATGGCGTGCCGACGTCTGCGCCTTTCTATAACAACAAATATCTGGGCGTGAATGCAGTCGATCCGAGTGTCGCCATCGGATCGAACTCGCTGCTGATCACCGAGTCGCGGGCGATGATGAACTTCAACGCGATGGAGTCGATCCTGCGCCAACGCCTGAGTCACGGCCTGGAGTACACCGTGAATTACACGTACAGCAAATCGATGACGAACAGTCTGGGGAATTACGGGCTGAACGTCAATGGATACAGCGGCGCCTTCCAGAACTACTATGACAGCGCTGCCGATTACGGTCCGGCTGGATATGATGCGACCAACAACCTTTCGTTCACGCCTGTCTATGCGCTGCCGGTTGGGCGCGGCCAGGAACTCCTCGCCAATGCCAATCGCTTCGTGGATGAGGTGTTCGGCGGATGGAAGGTTTCGGCGGCGGGCGTTTGGTGGTCGGGGTTCCCCGAAACGGTAACGGGTCCGGGCAACAACTCCAACAGCTACGGCAACTCGCGTCCAAACCAGTACCGCAAGATCAAGGTTGTTGGCCGGAGCTACGTGGATTGGTTCGGAACGGCCCCCTCGGTGAAAGATGTTTGCGCTCCGGGCGCCGATGACGGGACCTGCGCATTTGGGCTGACCGCTTCCAATGGCAAGGGTGGGAATTTATTCGGCACGGCGCGCAACGGTTCTTTGCGCGGTCCTGACTTCAAGAATGTCGACATGTCGGCATTCAAGGACTTTCACACCTTCCGCGAGCAGGTGATCGGGTTCCGCTTCGACGCCTTCAATGCCTTCAACATGGTCAGCTTCGGGAATCCCGATACCGGCGTGACCGATTCAACGTTTGGCGAGATTTCGCCGCTCGGTGCGATTCGGTCGCAGGAGCGCCGGCTGCAATTCTCGGCCCATTACAACTTCTAACAGGAAGGCTGCCGCGTGCGAGCGCGGCAGCCTGCATTGCCCTCATCTGACGTGAGAGCCGTAGGTCAGGCACCCCGGCCCGGCAAGCGGCTGGTTGTACAGTGGTTGAACAGAATTCGGGGAAATGAGATTCCAATGGATCTTGAGATTTGTGTCGATTCAGTCGAATCGGCGATTGCTGCTGCGCGCGGCGGTGCGCAGCGGGTGGAACTGTGCAGCGCCCTTGGTGAAGGCGGCATCACGCCCAGCGCAGGACTGATCCGTGCGGTGCGTCATGCCATCCCGATCGATCTTTTTCTGATGATTCGTCCGCGCGGTGGAGATTTTGTGTACAGCGACCACGAGTTTGCCGTGATGTGCGACGACCTGCGGGATGCCCACGCACTCGGGGCGAACGGTGTGGCACTCGGTATCCTGATGACAGACGGCCATGTGGATGTGGAGCGGACGCGGCGACTTGTGGAGATGGCGCGCCCGCTGCAGGTGACGTTTCATCGGGCCTTCGACTTTGCCGCCGATCTGGATCGCGCTCTGGAAGCGGTGATCGCCAGTGGCGCAGATCGCGTCCTGACCTCGGGCGGCGAAGCAGACGCCATGCAGGGCCTGGAGCGTATCGCGCGGCTGCGAGAGATGGCTGGCGACCGAATCCGCATCATGGCGGGCGGGGGAGTGCGCGAGAACAATGTTCGGGAGTTGGTGCAGGGGGCGCGCGTCCGCGACGTGCATACCTCGCTCAACAACAGTGGGAGCGCGGCCAGCAACGGGAATCCTCTCGCCAATATTGGCTCATCCGCGGTCGACCACGATCGATTCCTGGTGCGGGAGCAGGACGTCCGCGAGATTCACGACGCCCTGGCAGCACTGGCGAGGCCGTAGACCGGTTTCCTGCCGCTCAGTGGCCAGCGGCGCGTTCGCCCAGCACCATGGGAATGTAGAAGTGGAAGAAGCGGTCGGAGTCGGACTGCAGACAGACGTTCGCGTTGGGTTCGCCGGGCACGACGACGGTGCTTCCGGCATCGTCGATGCGGATGCGCATGGGCGTTGTGGGGCAGAGTGAGGGATCGAGCGCATAGGCGACGGCCATTGCATCGAAAAGCGTCGGCGTGGGGCTGCCGGTGGAGTCAGCCCATTGCTGGTACAGGAGCGTCAGCGCGTCGGTTGTGCGGGTTCCCTGGCTGAAGAGCGTGGAGCGCAGCACCTCGTCGAGCTTGAGTTGGGTTGAGTCGAGCGGCATGACATAAAGCGGCACGCCGGAAGCGAACAGCTTGCGTGACGACGGAATGTCCTGATCGATGTTGTATTCGGGCTCCGGGCCCCGGTCGGGCAGGTAGCCGAGATCGCCGTATCGACGATGGATGGAGCCGCCCATGATGACGATGCGCTTCAACTGACGGAAGGTGGCCGGGTCCTGGCGGATGGCCGCTCCGACGGTGCTGAACGGAGCTATGCCGATGAGGGTGATCTGGCCGGGGTAGCGGCGGATCTGGTCGAGGAGGAAGCCGGCGCCGTTGGGCCAGGGCTTGTCCGCAATGGCTTCTGCATAACGGCGCTGCGAAAAGGTCGAGCTGGCTTTGGTGGCAGGGCCGGCGGCAACGGGAATATCGCTGTGGCCGGTTTCGGCCAGAAAGCGAGCCACGAGGCGGGCACGCAAATCGGTGTCACCCCATGCGGTCGTGACGCCCAGCAGCTGCACTTTGGGGCTCGAGAGCAGCAGCGCCAGGGCAAAGGCGTCGTCGATGTCGTCGCCGATGTCGGTGTCGAGAATCACTTTTTCGGGAGCGGCGTCGGGTGCGGCGCTTTGTGCCGGCAGAGCGCGCGCCGGAGTGAAGACAGCAGCCGTCACGACGGTTGCACAGAGAAGATTCGCAAGAAGAGAGCCTTTACGGAGCACGAGGCGTAGTTTCCACCATCGCGGCCTGCGTGTCAAAGTACTCGTTGGTCTGGAGCCGGGGCGTGAGTCAGCGCTGGCGCGCCAGGACGAGCGTGATGTCGTCGGGCTGTTCCTGGCCGCCGATCCATGTGCGGAGGGTCTGCACCACCTGTTCCGAGATGGCTTCGAGGCTGAGGTGACGGTGGCGGCGAACGATCTCGACGAGACGTTCCTCGCCAAATTCGCCAAAGTCGTTTTCCGGCTCGGTGATGCCGTCGCTATAGGCGATCAGGATATCGCCGGGAGCGAAATGCTCGATGCCCTGTTCCCAATGAAGGTCGTCCAGAAGGCCAACCACGCATCCGCCGCGATCGAGCCGGGTGACGGTGTCGTCGGCGCGGAGCAGCAGTGGCGGCAGATGGCCGCCGTTGGAATAGACGAGGCGCCGGGTGAGGCCGTCGTAATGGGAGAGGAAGAGGGTCGCGTATTTTTCCGGCTGCGTACTGCGATAGAGGTGCCGGTTCAGGAGCGCCAGAATCCGCGCGGGCTGTTCAAACAGCTCGCTGCACTCGACTTCTTCCTCGCCCACGCGACGGGTGCGGGGATCGGCAAGCGCGGCCTCGCCCTGGGTGAGAAGCTCTTCGCCGGCAAAACGATAGGCGCGAACCGCGGAGTGCAGCGTCGCCATCAGCAGAGCCGCCGAGATACCCTTGCCGCTGATGTCGCCTAGAGCAATGCCGAGGCCGGTTTCGCCAAAGAGCAGGAAGTCGTAGTAATCGCCACTGACCGTACGCGCCGGGATGCAGACGCCGTGCAACTCCAGCATGGGCAGGGAGACGCGACCGTGAGGAAACAGGTTCGCCTGGACCTCCTGCGCGATGGCCAGTTCGTTCTGCAGGCGTTCTTTCTCGCGCTGCTCGGCGAGCAGCCTTTGCAGGGAGGCGGCCATGGCGTTGAAGGATCGCCCCAGCGCGCCCAGCTGATCGCGGCGGCGGACAGTGATCCGGTGGCCGAGGTTGCCTCCGTCGATGGCGAGCGTGGCTTCATAGAGGTCGTGGACGGAACGCGTGATGGTCTGGTTGAGACGGACAGCGGCGAGAAAAGCCAGGAGCTCAAGAATGCCAAAGGTGATGGCGATGCCGATGAGGCCGTCGCGCACCAGGGTGCCGACCTCGAGCGACGAACTGAAGAGAACCTTGTAGAGGAGCGTCGGCCGCGAGGTGACGTCGGCATAAATATCCTGAGTTTCGCCGGTGGACCAGTCATGCGTGGGAAGCGGCGCGAGGAATCCGACGGGCACGTCGTAAAAATGGAGGCCGGGCGGCAAGGAGCCTCCCACCACCGCGTGCTTTCTGGCCTCCGCGAGGCTCTCGCCGCCAATCTTCACGTCCGCATCATCCTTGTTCGGCATGGGGTGGAACTGAAAGTTCGATTTCGGCGGCGGAGGGCCCTGCGTATTCTCAAATTTGACGCCGGGATAAATGCTGACGCGGCCGAGGTCGCGGGCGATCGCTTCGACATTCTCCTTCTCGATGGGGACGCTGGTGATGGCCACGGTGGTGTGGCCGCCGAGCGTCTGGGTGTCGACCGCGCGCAGCCAAAGCTGGCCGCGATCGAGGATGATCCCGCGGAACGTGGGCGGCAGCCATTTGGGGACTGCAGAAATGTCGTGGGCCTCGACGGAAGCGGGCAGCAGGCCGATGAAACGACCGTCGTGGAACGCAGCGATGGTCAAACCGGCGTACTCGTGTTCGTTGGGATCGTCGCCGGCTTCGGGGAGCGACAGCCCGCGGATGCCCGGATCGTGGTCGAGCGTGTGGGCAATATGCATCGCGAAGCTGTTGTTCTGCGCGGCAATGTGGGCCAGTTCGTCGTTGATCACGCTGGTGGCCGCGAAGATGGCGAACTGACCGGAGAAAACGTAGAGCAGCAGGGCTGCCAGCGTCACGAAGAGCACTACCGGCGTGAGACCCATCAGGACATAGGTGACGATCAGGCGGTTGCGAACCTTCCAGAGCAGGCGGCCAAAAACATAACGCCAGAGGAGCGGGACGCAAAATATGACGAGAATGTAAAAATCGAGCGTGGCGAAGTCGTGAAAGCCGACGCCGGTGTCGCCGGGGAGCCATCCCAGCAGGGCGAAGACGAAGTAAACGATGAACAGCCAGAAGGCCGTGCGATGCGCGAAGCCCGTGGGCGGTTCCCGGCGGATACGACGGAACACCGCAACTTCAAAGTTTCGGAATTGTCCCATCTCAGGGAGAGTTTATCCGGTTTCGGTTGCTGTCGCGCGATCCGGACTCAATCAGCAGGCGACTGGACGGGTACGCCGCCGACTTAGTACGGCGCCGCGAGCGGGGCGCGCCACGGAACTACGCTGCGCGGGCGAGTCGTCGCGCCTGAATGCCGTCGAGAGCAGTCCAGAGCGCCCGAGCCGTATCTTCGGCAGCAGCGAGCGCGGGTTCGGCAAGTTGCGGATTCGCCGCTACGCGGCGGGACACCAGCTGCTTCCATACATTGGCATGATGGACGTCGGCCGTACCGTGGAGCGTGAAATAGCGGCAGGTGGTGTCGGTCGCGCCATACCACGCGCGCAGGCCGCGAGCCTTTTCCCGGGCTACACGAGGAACCTGAGACTCGAAGGCATAGAACGCGGCGAGGGCAGCTTCCGGGGCGCCGGCAGCGGAGGCAGCCTCGAAGTGCGCGGTCAAATCGGTAATCGCTGCCGAGGGTGTGGAGCGGCGGACAGCTTCGCGATCGGCGCCCATGCCTTCGGCGAAGTCGAGCCACAGTTCGGGATGCGGAACGCCGCCGCCATGCTCTGAGTCGCGTCCCTGCTCGTCGGCTAGATTCGAAAGCACCGCGCGACGGGCCGGCCCGTCTTCGAGGCGCGCTGCGAAGGCCTCCAGGCAGGCGGGAAAGCCGTCAATCTGGTGGAAATATTCGGCAGCGTAATCACGGAGATCTGCGCGGGTAAGTTCGCCGGCGCTCCAGGCTTTATAGAAGGGATGGCAGAGAAGATCGTATGGTGCTATGCGCTGGTCGAGTTGCAGCTGAAAGGTTGCGAGGTTCATGGGTTTCTCCGGGGATGGAGACGAGGATACCAGGAATGAGGGGGAAATGCTACGGAGTGCGACAGCGGATGCTGCGTCCTAGAGCTTGAGAAAGATCTTCCGGCGATAAAGGACTGCTGTCGGCAGCCAGCAAACCAGCATGAAGCAGATGGAGTAGATCAGCGAGGCGACGCCGGAGGGCTGGATGGACTGGAACACATGGGCGTAAATCCAGCCGCCGAGATTGATGGGCGGCCCTGCGCTGGAACGAACGGTGATCGTCCACAGAAGAGAACTGAGGACTTCGGAGAGAACATAAGCGAAGATTGCGTTCATGCCGAAGACCAGCCAGAAGCCGGTCCAGCCCTGCTTCCATCCTTTAATGTCGGAGAGGAACATGCACAGCGCCCAGAGGACGAGCGAGCATCCGGCGGCGAAAAGAACGTAGGAGCTTGTCCAGAGCTTCTTATTGATGGGAAACCAGGGATTCCAGAGCTCACCGAGCAGGATGCAGAGAATGCCGGCTGCCAGCAGACCCGCGCATTTGGATTGAAGAGAACGCGTGGTGCGCAACCAGACGGCCGTCAGCATGCCCAGAATTGCTGTTGCCAGTGACGGAATATCGCTGAGCAGTCCTTCCGGATCGCGCGTGCCCTCATAGAGGCGGCCGGGAAAGATATGCCGGTCGAGCCAGGCCACGAGGTTGGCATCCTTATCGAGGAGGGGAATATCGCGCCCGGGCACACCGTAGCCGGGCACGGGGACGAAGCGCATCAGGATCCAGTAACCGAGAAGGCAGGCCGCGAGGATCGCAGTCAGCGTTGCGACCTTCCGCTGCGAACTTCTGACCGCGAGCCAGAGCAATCCGGCCAGCAGATAGCAGAGGGCGATCCGCTGAAGCACCCCATAAATGCGCAAATGCTCCCAGGGGAATTTCGGGAAGCCGTTGACGAAAATCCCCAGCAGAAACAGCAGGACAAAACGGCGCAGAATGTGCGGCACCTGCGATGCTGGGGAGTTTCCTCGCCGAATTCGGGACTCAATCGACATCACGGTGGTGACGCCCACGAGGAACAGAAAGGTGGGGAAGACGAGGTCGGTGGGCGTCCAGCCATTCCAGGCCGAGTGCTCGAATGGCCAGTAAGCGTGCCCGCCGTTGTTGTTCACCATGATCATGAAGGCGATGGTGATGCCGCGGAGGACGTCGAGCGAGAGCATCCGTGGGGAAGCGGCGGCAGACGGACGTTCAACGGTGACAGAAGCCATGGGCGACAGGGGAAATCCCGACGAGGATCACTGTACAACGGCGACGCCGGATACGCAGGCGAATTGTCAACGGACCGCCGCCGTCAGGCGATGGCGCGGATCTGCGGAAGAGAGGCGGACTCCTGATCTTTGCCCGGCTCGCCGGCGGAAACATCCCCGCTGGAGGGCAGAAAGACGCGGAAGCAGGTGCAGGCGCCGGAGGCGGTGTGCAGGCTGCGGAAGTCGATGCGGCCTTCGTATTTTTGGACGATGCCGCGGCTGATCCAGAGACCGAGGCCGGTGCCCTTGGCGGATTTGGTGGTAAAGAAGGGCTGAAAGAGGCGGCGCGCATCTTCTGGGCGGATGCCGTTGCCGGTGTCGATGACGGAGATGGCGACGCCGCGCCTCTGCGAATCCTGGTCGGTGACTTCGGCGACGCGCAGGCGCAGCGTTCCTCCGGTGGGCATGGCCTGGATGGCATTACCGATCAGGTTGAGAAAGACCTGGCGAAGCTCGCCGGGAAAGCCGCGTACGACGCCGGCGCAGGTGTACTTTTTCTCGAGAACGATGCGGTTGACTGTGATGGACCGCTGCTGCAGTTCGACGACGTTATCGAGCAGATCGGGCAGCGCTACAGTGATGGGCTGTTTGGAATCGCGGTAGAAGCTCAGTGTCTGGCGGGTGATGTGGGCGGCGCGCTGCAATTCCTGCTCGGCGAGGGAGGCGTAGTAGCGCGCTTCCTGGTCGAGCGAGGGGTGATTGCGCAGCAGATAAAAGGCGTTGGTGATGGCTTCGAGGGGATTGTTGATTTCGTGGGCAATAATGCCGGCTACGCGACCCATGGCGGCCAGCTTTTCGGCCTGGCGCAGGGCTTCCTCTGCCTGCATCTGCGAGGTGATGTCGCGCTGGATTTCGAGGACGGCATCGCCTTCGCGATTGAAGACCTTGCGCGTGGCGACCACCAGTTCCCGGCCGTCCTTGGTGTGCATCGTCAGATTGCCGTGCCAGGAGCGGTTGTTTTGCAGCAAATGTTCCGTCTCCTCGGGGGAGACGGGAAACACGGTGCGCAGAAGCTCATGCAGGTTACGGCCGAGGACCTCGTCGCGATGCCATCCATACAGACTCTCGGCGCCGGAATTCCAGAAGCGGATTGCGCCGTTAAGGTCACGAACAATGATGGCTTCGGTGGCCAACTCCAGCAGTTCGGCGCGCTCGCGGTGGTGGGCTTCGCTCTGGCGTAGCTCTTCCGTGCGATCCTCGACGCGGCGTTCCAGATCGGTGTTGAGGCGTTCGAGGAGGCGTGTCTTGCGGTGAAGCTCGACAAAGACGCCGATTTTGGCGCGCAAGACCTCGGGAATGACAGGCACCGAGATGTAATCGACCGCGCCGCGGCGGTAGCCGTTGATCCTATCGACGTCGGTGAGGTGCACTCCGGAAATAAAGATGATGGCCGTCTTGCCAAACCGTGGATGCTCCCGGATCATGTCGGCGAGCTCGAAGCCATCGAGTTCGGGCATGCTGACGTCCATGAGGACCACGGCGATGTCGGTTTTGAGGAGGATGTTGAGGGCTTCGCGCGCGGACGCCGCCTTGATGAGGTTCTCCCCCAAATCCCCGAGGATGACCTCGTAGCTGAGGAGCTTGGCGGGCTGGTCGTCCACCATCAGTATGTTGACTTTCTCGTCTGCCGTCATCGATTTCTCCGACCCCAGGAACGACCTCCCCTATCGATGGAGCCACATCCGCAATGCAGAAAGCAACTGCTCAGTGTTCACCGGTTTGGCGAGGTATTCCGAGGCTCCGGCTTCGAGGCATTTTTCGCGATCGCCCTTCATCGCCTTGGCCGTGAGAGCGATGATGGGCAGCCGCCGCAGCGATGAGTTCTGGCGGATGACCTGCATCGTTTCGTAGCCGTCCATCTCCGGCATCATGATATCCATCAGCACCAGCGCCAGCTCCGGGGTACTCTCGATCAAGCGGATCGCATCGCGCCCGTTGTTGGCGCTGATGACCTGCATGTTGTGACGTTCCAGCAGGCTGTTGAGTGCAAAGATATTGCGGATGTCATCGTCGACGACCAGCACTTTGCGATCGCGCAGCAGCTCGTCGCTCTGATGCAGCGTCTCGATCATCTTGCGCTTGGAGGCCGGCAGATTGGCCACTACGCGGTGCAGGAACAGCGCCGTCTCATCCAACAGCCGTTCCGGCGATTGCACACCCTTGAGCACGATGCTCTTGGCCTTGCGCTTGAGCTCGGTCTGCTCCGCGTCGGACAGCTCCCGCCCGGTGAACACCACGATCGGCAGGTCGGTCAGCCGCTCATCCTCCTGCACGCGGTCGAGCAGCTCGAATCCGCTCATATCCGGCAGCCGCAGATCGAGCACGACACAGTCGAAGCGGCGCGCGGCCAGCAGCGACAGCGCCTCGGCCCCCGAGGACGCCGTGGAGATCTCGATGTCGTCATGCATTATCAGCTCGCGGATGCTCAGCTGCTCGCCCGGATCGTCCTCGACCACCAGCAGCTGCCGCACTCGCGGTTCGGTAAAGTCCTTGATGCGATCGAAAGCGGCCTCCAGCCCGTCGGTGGTCAGCGGCTTCCGGATATACGAAAACGCCCCGCGCTCCAGCCCGTACTGACGCTCCTCCTCCACCGTGAGAATCTGCACCGGTACGTGCCGCGTCGCCGGATCGCGCTTGAGCTGATTCAACACGGTCCAGCCGAGCATGTCCGGCAGGAATACGTCGAGCGTGATGGCCACGGGCTTGTAGCGATGTGCCAGCTCCAGGGCCTCCACGCCGTTCTTGGCGACCAGCACGCGAAAGCCGCGATCACGCGCCAGGCTCAACAGCACCCGCGCGTAGTGCGGGTCGTCCTCGACGATCAGCAGCGCCGACTCATCCGGTTGCAGGCCGGCACGATCATCGACGATCTCCTCCACCGCGCGCGTCGACGTCAGGGCCTTGGGCTGATAGACAGGCGCGCCCGCCGCCGCCGCAGACAGGGACTGAGGACCGCCGCGGGTATAGGCCGGACCGCTGTAGGTCGGCGGCAGGTACAGCGTGAAGGTACTGCCGCTGCCGGCGGTGCTGGACAGGCGGATCTCCCCGCCGAGCAGGTGCGCCAGCTCGCGCGAAATTGCCAGTCCCAGTCCGGTGCCGCCGTACTTGCGTGCGGTGCCGGCGTCGGCCTGTTGGAACGCCTCGAAGATGATGCGTTGCTTTTCCGGCGGGATGCCGATACCGGTATCGCTGACCGAGAACTCGATCGCACGCCCCGTCTGGCTGAGGACCGGATGTTCCGGGTTCCACCCGCCCGTGGCGACGCCGACGTGCAGGCGCACGCCGCCGTGATCGGTGAATTTG